>NZ_JABVXF010000002.1 GCF_013349995.1 Pseudoalteromonas sp. 0303 | reverse complement strand
ATTATGAGCCCGCATATAAGCACGCAGTCTGACAAAATTAACGAAGGGTATTGTGCAATAGGAGGAGTCCATATAAGGCACTTCAGTGCCGAATCTAGACCAGAACAAACACATTCATGGCTGAAGCCATTCCTACAATACACTTTACCTAGAACCTCCAGCAGAGGGATACGCAGCACCAAACACCCAGACCGCGCGGCTGAGTGCTGACGGCTGAAAGCTGATAGCTCTGTGTTGGGTTTCGCTCCGCTCTACCCAACCTACGCCAAACTTCCAAGCTTTACTCTTTCAACTTTCCCCTCGCTAACTTACTTTTATAACACTCATTCCCCTTGCCTTTGTTCTGCTTTGGCAAGCTGAATGTATTTTGTTTCGACTAGTTGTGAGAGGGGAACAAGTTCGAAGCCTTGTTGTTGTAGTTCAGGGAGGGCTTGTTGTAGAAAAGCAACTGTTTCTGGGTAGGGGTGGGCAATGGCGATTGCGTAGTTGAAGTGTTCAGCTTTGCTTTTTAGTTCTTCAAGTTGATGTTGTAGCTGACTTTGTGTGACATTGTTATCAAGAAATACATGACGAGATACGTTTTCGACACCGTATAGATTAGCAACGTTTTGTGCTTCACTTTGACTGGTTGTTCGGCTATCTAAGAAGTACAAACCTCGTTTCTTCAATACTTCCATCGTCCACTTCATAGGCTCAGTAAGCTGTGTTAACTCAGAGCCCATGTGGTTATTGACCCCTTTTACTTGTGGTAAAGAGGCTAATGCATGGCCAAGGGTTGTTTGTAACTCTGACTTAGTCATAGTATCAGTGAGTGCACCCGGACCAAGTGCTTTAGTTTTATCAAGCGCTTGCATTGGTACATGTAAAAGTAGTTCTTTATGAGTTCTACTGGCGCGTTCAGCAAATATTTGTGAATAGGGTGTATGGGGCAAGATTGAGAAGGTCACTTGCCCTGGTAAGTTTAATATTTCAAGATCGCGCTGATGGTTGCCTATATCATCGATTACTATGGCTATTTGCTTTGCTTGGCAGAATAGCGGTAGGCAACATACGGCGAGTAATAAGCCTGTTTTTAAATTCACTTTTTGTAATTATTATATCCGTTGTGAGCATTTACTTACTGCATAATAAAGAGCTGCTTTGCTGTAAGTTGCTTTTTGTCTTGTCCATCTAGAAGTGAGCTAAAAAGCGCCAATTCTTGGATGTTTTTTATTATAACGCCTTGGTCAATTTCTGAAAGCATTGTTTGATTAATACTCACATCAGGGGTGATCCCCTTTCCATCGATAGATTGACCCGCTGGTGTGTAATAACGTGCTGTAGTCAGTTTTAATGCGGTATTACCGTTACCTAAAGGTATCAGCGATTGCACTGAGCCCTTACCAAAAGAAGTTTCGCCAATTAGCACCGCTCGTTGATTATCTCTTAATGCTGCTGCGAGTATTTCAGCCGCAGAGGCTGAGTTTTCGTTAATCAGTACAGCAATGGGAGCGCCACTGAGTATGTCGCCTTTATGGGCTTTATACTTCTGATTAGCTTCATTAAAGCGGCCTTTGGTTGACACTATGGTACCGTTATCTAAGAACAGATCTGCAACTTCAATGGCCCCTTGTAATGTACCGCCTGGGTTATCGCGTAAATCAATAATTAAACCTGAAAGAGGGAAGCTATTGGTGACCTGCATTTTTGCAAGCTCCCGAGCAACATCGTGTAATGTGTGGTTATTAAATGAGTTGATACTGATAAGCGCAACGCCTGTATCTGCTAAATGGCCATGAACGCTTTGTAAGTTGATTTGTTGGCGCTTGATCGAGAAATTTAGCTCAGTATCTTTCTCTCTTTTTACAGCAACATCGACAGCACTTTGACCGCTTTGGCGAATTAATTTAGCCACTTCTTCGATACTTTTGTCTAAAATAGGTTGTTGATTAATCGCAATAACTTCATCATTTACCTGAAGACCCGCAAGCGCCGCAGGTGAGTTATTAATAGTGTTAACAATATAAACCCGACCATCTTCAACTTTTACTTCTATACCGAGTCCTGTGTATCTACCATTAGTACTACTGAAGATAGCATCGAGCTCAGTTTCGTCGAGGTATTTTGAGTATGGATCAAGGCGTTCGAATAACGCTTCGACTTGTAAGTTATCAGGCTGGGTTACAAATGTGTTTTGTAGTTTCAGATCATCAACATAATACGTATGGATATTAAATAGAATTTCGTTTAGTTGCTGATGCTGTAGTGACTGTAACGAGGGTTTTGCAACAGCCTGAAACGATTGCAGTATCAGGCATAGCAAGCTGACAAGTAATAAAAAAGACAGCTGAGTAAAAAACTTAGCTGGGGATAAATGAGCTTTGTAAGAGTAAGTTGTGTTTAGCATCAGCTGCTCCTCATAGAGTGCAGCTATTTAATCAATTAAATGCGTCTGCACCATTTTACAGGATTTACTGCGCGTCCTTTGTGGCGTATTTCAAAGTATAGACCAGGATCCGGTTGTCCGCCGCTTTGACCGACTAATGCAATTGTTTCGCCTTCTCTAACAAGGTCGCCAACATCGCGAAGTAGAGTTTGAGCGTGACCATATAAGCTCATAAAGCCATCGCCATGATCAATAGCGATAACCCAGCCAAAGCCATTTAGCCAGTCTGCGTAAACAACTTGGCCGTTCTGTACGCTTTTAACATTACTGCCTTCTTTAGCGCTGATAAGTACGCCTTTCCAATCTATGTTGCCGTGCTTGCGCTGCCCAAAGCGGTGGCGTAATGCCCCTTTAGTTGGCCAGTCGAGTTTGCCCTTACTACTTTGTAAGCCTAGTAATTCAACCTTTTCACTTCGCTCTTGTTCAAGCTCTTCAATAGCGGTGATCAGGGTTTGCTCATTTTCTTTTAAGTAATCAATAGAGCTTTTAGTTTCTTTTAACGCTGACTGGAGTTTATTGAGGTTAGTTTTACGCTCTTGTTGTGCATTGACTAGAGCTTGCTGGCGTCTTTTTTGCTCATCATATAAGGCAACTAGACGTTGTTTGGTTTTTTCAAGCTCAGCTTGGTTGTCTGCAATTTCTTGCTGTAGTGCTTTGAGCTCTTCAATTTGCTCAATACGTGCTTTATTTAAATAATTATAATAACTTAGTGTGCGCTCAATTTTGGCTGTGTCTTGTTGGTTAAGCAACATTTTTGAGTAGTCATGGCTACCCGCCATGAAGGCGCTTTTTAGTTGTGCAGCTAATAAGGTTTGGCGCTGTGCTTGCTGGGCTTTAAGTTGCTCGGCTTTAGCTTGTTGTTCTCGCTGTTGTTGCTCATTTTCTTTAACAGATTGGGCGGCAAGGTTTAATGCTTTGGCATTTTGAGCTATGTCGAGTTCATGGGCTCGCAGATCTTTGCGCATTTGGGCAATGGACTTGCGTTGACCTTTAAGCTCAGCCTCTGTTTTTTGTAAAGCTGATTGAATGTCTGATAAGTCTTTTTTGGTTTGATCTTCATTAGCAACAACCGAAGTTGCTACTAATGAAGTCAGTATTAAACCAGTTTTAAAGAAGTGGTTAATACATTTACTCATAGCTTATTTCAGCGTCATGATTGGTTTACCAGTCATTTCACTTGGCTGCTCTAAGCCGAGTAGGTGAAGCATGGTCGGGGCTACATCACTTAATGTTTTACCATCATGTGGTGTTGCATCACGGCCAACATAGATAAATGGCACTGGCTCACTGGTGTGTGCGGTATGTGCTTGGCCCGTTGCTGGGTTAGCCATTTGTTCAGCATTACCATGATCGGCAGTAATAAGCGCTTCACCACCATGTTCTTCAAGTGCTGCAACTACACGACCAATACAATGATCAACTGCTTCACATGCTTTCACTGCTGCTTCGAATACGCCAGAATGACCTACCATGTCTCCGTTAGGGTAGTTACAGATGATGGCATTGTATTTACCGCTAGCGATTGCTTCAATAAGCTTATCGGTCAGCATTTCAGAGTTCATTTCTGGTTGCAGATCGTATGTTGCAACTTGTGGTGATGGAATTAGTTCGCGCGTCTCACCAACAAATTCATCTTCACGGCCACCGCTGAAGAAAAAGGTCACGTGTGCGTATTTTTCTGTTTCAGAAATACGTAGCTGTGTTTTACCTTGCTTCTCTAACCATTCGCCTAATACATTTGTTAGAGGTTCTGGTGCAAACGCAATCGGTGCTTTAATGTCTGCTGCATATTCTGTCATCATCACAAAAGCGCTTAACTGTGGTGATTTTTTCTTATCAAAACCACTGAAGTCAGCATCAACAAAGGCACGAGTCATTTCACGTGCTCGGTCTGCTCTGAAGTTAGCAAAGATAACAGTGTCGCCGTCATTGATCTCAGCAGCTGCTTGGCCTTCTGGCACAACAGTTGTTGCTGCTACGAACTCGTCGTTCTCGTCACGTGCATAAGCCGCTTCTAGTGCGGTTACACCGTCAGTGTAGCTGTATTCAGCAATACCACTAACCATAACATCATATGCAAGCTCGACACGATTCCAACGGTTATCGCGGTCCATTGCATAGTAACGACCAACAAGCGTTGCCAAGCGGCCACAGCCAAGTTCTGCAAATAGGGCTTCGATGCGCTCAATTGATGCTTTTGCGCTACGTGGTGGTGTGTCACGGCCGTCTAAGAAACCGTGGAAGTAAACTTCTTTTGCACCGCGCTTAGCTGCAAGTTCAATCGTTGCCACAATATGGTCTTCGTGACTATGAACACCACCTGGACTTAAAAGACCCATAATATGCACGGCTTTGCCTGCATTTACAGCTTTGTCGATATTATCAACAAGCGCAGGGTTGCTATCGAACTCACCATCATCAATGGCTTTAGTGATGCGAGTAAAATCTTGGTAAACGATACGGCCAGCACCTAAATTTACATGGCCTACTTCAGAGTTACCCATTTGTCCTGCAGGTAAACCAACATCAAGTCCCGAACCTGAAATTAATGTATGTGGGCGGGTTGCCCAAAGGTTGTCGAGTACTGGGGTATTAGCAGCAAGTATGGCGTTACTTTCTGTGTCTTCACGGTATCCCCAACCGTCTAAGATCATTAATACCAATGGTTTTTTATGCTCTGTCATTATAGCTCCTGAAGATTGGCACTTATATATCACTAGCATACCGTGTTTTATGGTTTTGATCAGCTATCAATATGTCATATTAAAATATTTCACGCCCTAGCATTTTCAATTGAAGCACGTATACTTGCGTGGCAAATTTTAATTAACCCATGGCTATGCGCTGTGGTACCTAAATTTCTTAGTGGAAAACGCATGGATCAATATATTGAATTTATCTCGAATCATCCGGTTTTGAGCATTATCTGGTTAGCATTAGTCGCTATGCTGATCAGCAGTTGGTTTAAAAGTAAATTTTCGGCTATCCGTCAAATCAACCCACAGCAACTTACCTTGCTAATTAACCGTGATGATGGTCAAGTGATTGATATACGTGCACAAAAAGAGTTTAACTCTGGCCGTATTGCAGGCGCAACTCACTTAAATCCGGAAAAAGCAAAGCAATCTGATTTTTCAAGCCTTGAAAAGTTTAAGACTAAACCCATTATACTAGTATGTACCACGGGCATGACTGCCTCAGGTATCGCAACTGCAATGCATAAAGCAGGTTTTGAGCGTGTTTATGTATTAGCGGGCGGTATGGGCGCTTGGCAATCAGCTAGCTTACCAACAACGACCGGTCGTTAATAAGGCTCACTGCCCGATAGAGGAATTATTATGAGTAATGTTGTTCTTTACACAAAAGCATACTGTCCATTCTGCCAACGTGCTTTGGCGTTATTAGACAGTAAAGGTGTAGACTACACGAATATCGATATTGGTGTTCACCCTGAGCGTCGTGATGAAATGATCGACAAAGCAAATGGTGGTTACACAGTTCCGCAAATTTTCATTAATGATGAACATATCGGCGGTTGTGATGACATGATGGCAATTGAAGCGCAAGGCCTTTTAGACGCAAAGCTTAACGCTTAATAAATTTTAAATATAAAAACGAATACAAGTTAGGAATTACAATGAACGAAGAAAATCAAAACGCAGCAGCAGAACAACAAGCCGGCGCTCAATTCTCAATCCAACGCATCTACACTAAAGATGTTTCTTTTGAGACGCCTAACTCACCTGCTATTTTCCAAAAAGAGTGGACTCCTGAAGTTAAGCTTGACTTAGATACTCGTTCTAACAAATTAGAAGAAGGTGTGTTTGAAGTTGTTCTTGCTTTAACAGTAACAGCTTCAATCGGTGAAGAAACTGCATTCCTATGTGAAATCCAACAAGCGGGTATTTTCACAATTGGTGAAGTTGAAGAAGTTCAACTTGCGCACATGTTAGGTGCTTTCTGCCCGAACGTACTTTTCCCTTACGCTCGTGAAGCAGTATCAAACCTAGTTAACCGTGGTACTTTCCCACAATTAAACTTAGCGCCAGTTAACTTTGACGCACTATTTGCTCAATACATGCAACAACGTGCAGCTCAAGATCAACAGGCAACTGCAGACGCATAAGCTATGAGTACAGCACAATCAGCTGTTACAGTATTAGGGGCGGGGTCTTATGGCACCGCCCTTGCTATTTGCTTTGCCAGAAATGGCCACCCAGTGACCTTGTGGGGCCGCAATAGCGATGACGTTGCTACGCTTGCAGCTGAGCGAAAGAATCAACGTTATGTTCCGGATGTTAGCTTTCCTGAAACCCTCCAACTAGAAGCAGATTTAGAAACGGCAGTTAAAGCAAGCAAGATCATTTTGGTTGTTGTGCCTAGCCATGCTTTTGCTGGCACGCTGCAAAAAATCAAACCTTGGTTGTTAGAAGGTGCTGAAGTTGCATGGGCTACCAAAGGTTTAGAGCCAAATACAGGGCGTTTATTGCAAGAAGTAGCGGTACAAGAGCTAGGAGATGATGTTCCTCTGGCTGTGCTTTCAGGACCTACTTTTGCAAAAGAAATGGCAATGGGTTTACCAACCGCTATTTCGGTATCGTCTACCTCTAAAGATTTTGCCAAGCAACTAGCTGATCTTTTACACTGTGGCCGCTCATTTAGGGTGTATAACAATGATGACTTTATTGGAATACAGCTTGGTGGTGCAGTTAAAAATGTGATTGCGATTGGCGCTGGTATGTCTGATGGTTTTGGCTTTGGTGCCAACGCACGTACTGCCTTAATCACTCGCGGTTTAGCTGAGCTTTGCCGTTTAGGGTGTGCATTAGGTGCCCGTTCAGATACCTTTATGGGTATGGCTGGCCTTGGTGACTTGATCTTAACCTGTACAGATAACCAATCTCGTAACCGTCGCTTTGGTCTTGCTCTTGGCAAGGGTGAAGGCGTAGAAGCTGCAATTGAATCTATTGGTCAGGTTGTTGAAGGCTATAGAAATACCAAAGAAGTGTATTTACTTGCTGAACGCACAGGTATTGAAATGCCAATAACGGAGCAAATTTACCAAGTACTTTATGAAAATAAAGATGTAAAAGAAGCTGCGATGGCACTACTTGGCCGTGAGCAAAAATCTGAATAATTTAGATTGTTCACTGTTAAATAAAAAACGCGATTTATTAATCGCGTTTTTTATTTAATGTATAGTTGCAACCATTAGCTAGATTGCTGCTTTTCTAGCGTATCATTAATAAATTCGCTGACTTGGTTGGCTTTTAATGGCTTGCAGTAATAGTAACCTTGTTGAAAGTGTAAGGCTGAAATATTAATAGCGACATTACCAAACGAAATGTTTTGTTTTCGCCACTGTGCCAGTTGATTAAGCAGCTGCTCCATTAGTAATTGGGTGAGCGGAATAATGGCACCATTTTGTTCGGCAAGCGGAATGAACTCATCGGGGTTAATCACACTGCCATCTTCTTGAGGCCACCTAACTAGGGCTTCAAAGCCATGCAGACGATTGTGTTGAGCATCAAACTTAGGTTGGAAGTAAAGTTCAAAGTCATTATTGGTAATTGCCTTAAACAGAGCGCTTTCTTTCGTTAACTCGGTTGGGTCAAGTGTATGGCGCTCTTTATCAAAAAATTGATACGTATTACGGCCCATTTTTTTTGCATGATTCAAAGCACTATTTGCGCTGCGCATTAAGTATTCACAGTTGTAGGCGTTGTCTGGGTAGATAGCAAGACCACAACAGGCAGATAGTGAAGTCTCAAAACCATCTAACATAAATGGGGTTTTAAACTGCTGAAGCACGATGTCTGCGGTTTTTTTAGCAAAGAATACGGTTTGACCTGAATAAAGATAGGGTGGCACCAGTACCGCAAATTCATCTGCACCGAGTCTTGCAATGGTAAAGCCTGAATTTAGAGAGTCAGTTAAACGACAGGCTACCTCTTTTAGTAGTACATCGCCAATTGTGTGACCGAGCGAATCGTTAATCTTTTTGAAATTGTCTATGTCAATAAAGATGATTAATAGACTAGGGTAAGTGTCGTTACAAGCATTGATTGCTTTTTCAAGGGACTCTATAAAAATGGCACGGTTTGATAAACCCGTGACACTGTCTTTGGTAGTGAGCTTGAGCATAGTTCGCTCGTTATTCTTACGAGCAGTTACATCAGAAAACATACCAACGTAACGTACAGAGCTTTTTGCAAAGCGTGGTGTGGTCACTTTTGTTATACATAAATCAATGGCGTAGGGTTGCCCATCTTTGCGTAAATTCCAAATTTCGCCAGACCAATAACCATCATTACTCAGCTCTTGTTGGATAATTTCTTCGAGTTGTGTATCACGACCGGCTTGCGTTAATGCTTTGAATTTTTTACCAAATACATCGGCTTTTTTATAACCCGATATTTCACTAAATGCGTTATTGATTTCTATGATCCGAAACTGTTCATCGGTGACCCAAATACCATCTTTAGACTGGGAAAGTAGAGCATCCATCAGCGTCATCTTTTGGTTTCTTTGATAATAGATAACCGCACCAATGAGGATGACAATCGCTAGAAAGATTAGTAGTAATAGGGGAGTCGTATTGGGGGCTTGTGAGTTAGAGGGATTAGACGCAGCAGCAGAAACAGCACTAGAAAAGTGCTGCATCAGCAAAATGATACTGCATACTCGGGCAAAAAAGCGCATTAAATCCATCTTTAGGAACAAACTCACCTATTTAGGTTAGTCCATAAAAAATGGTCGTGCTAAACAATTAGTGAATATTTATTACAAGCGCTTTTTCAATGAGTTATTGACCGTTCACAAAACCCAGCTGACGCCAAGATTCATAAACAAATACAGCAACTGAGTTAGATAAGTTCATACTACGGCTGTCTTTTTGCATTGGAATACGTACACGTTGCTCTTTCGGCAACGACTGAATTAGATCATCAGGTAAGCCACGTGTTTCAGGGCCAAACACTAAACAATCGCCAGGCTGATATTGTGCTTGATGATGAAATTGGCTGCCCTTAGTGGTGCAAGCATAGACTTTTTTCGGTTGGCATTTTTCTAGATATGCTTCAAACGAGGCATGGCGCTGTACATGGCTAAACTCATGATAATCAAGACCTGCACGTTTTACGCGTTTATCATCCCACTCAAAACCAAGGGGTTCAATTAGGTGTAACGCATAACCTGTGTTTGCGCATAAGCGAATGATATTACCCGTGTTTGGTGGAATTTCTGGTTGGTACAACACAATATCAAGCATGTGAATCTCATTTATAAGGATTTGATCTGCTGCTGAGTATACACGAACTAGAATTAAAAGATGATATACTCAACGTAGTTACTCACTAAAGGTAAGTTGTTGTGCAGCATCGTAGTTATGAGTTTTGGGTTAAAACAGCCAGTATAGTCACCATTGTTATGGTGAGTTTAATGATCGCAGCAAAAAGCTGGGCTTGGCTTGCATCTGGCTCGGCGTCAATGCTGGGTTCATTGACCGATTCGTTAATGGATATCACAGCCTCACTGATGAGTTTTTTAGTGCTAGGTTATGCACTACGCCCTGCTGATGACGACCATCGCTTTGGTCACGGAAAAGCCGAAGCATTAGCCGGGCTTGCACAGGCTGCTTTTATAGCTGGCTCAGGTTGCTTTTTAGCGTTTCATGGCATTGAGCGCTTATTTAATCCGGTAACCTTAAAGCATTCAGACCTTGGTATTTGGGTTAGTATTTTCGCTATTGTTTGTACGCTCGTGGTGGTGTTTGTACAAACTAAGGTGATTAATCACACCGAATCAATCGCCATTAAAGCAGACTCAATTCACTATAAAGGCGATTTAATCTTAAACTTGGCGGTATTACTGGCAATTGTGTTAGCTAAGTACGGCGTCGCTTATGCCGATCCATTGTTTGCTATTGGGGTGGCTGTTTATTTACTTTATAACAGCTGGGATATTGCTCGCGAAAGTGCTGATCACTTAATGGATAAAGAGCTCCCAGATGAAGAAAAACAACAAATACTGGCCATTGTGAATAGTCATCAAGACGTATTTGGTGCCCATGATATTCGTACTCGCCAAGGTGGTAAAATTAAGTTTATTCAGATGCATTTAGAGCTGGAAGACTCATTATCATTGATAAGAGCGCATCAAGTTGCTGATGAAGTAGAAGCGTTAATTCAAACGCATTTTGATTGTGAAATGGATATTTTGATGCACCTAGACCCACTTTCTGTGGTTAACAAAACACGTCAAAGCTCAGCACAAAATTGATAAAAATCGCTGAGCACTGCTTGTCTGATCTCGTCGCGTTCACATAATAACTCGTGGCGAGCGCTCGCATAGCTTTTTAGTTGTGCTTTTTGCCTATGGCTAAGTGCAAATTGCGCAGCGTTATCGACCACGGTATCTTGCTCGGCGATTGCGATAAATAAAGGAATATCGACTTTTTTATCGACTAAAGAAGCAATAAAATCAAATGATGCATTAAGCCAACCATAGGTTACGCCACCTAGCTGTAAATCATCTTCTGCTGCATACAGCTCTCTGAACAGCTTATATCGAATTTCACTACTGGTTAGCTCATTAGCTGCAAAGTCGACTGGTAAATAATCGCGTTGGCCAAATGCGTAACTGCGGCCAAGACCAAGTAAGGATGCAATTTTAGCAGCCAGTTTTGCTACAGGCTTTGGCGTGCCTTTGGTATAGATATCAAACATCGGCGCTGATAAAAAAGCACCCGCAAATTGATGCTGATAGCGCGATAGGTAATCATAGGCAATGGCACTGCCCATAGAGTGGCCAAGCAAAACCTGCTTTCCTTGCCAGTGTTGATGCACCACTTTTTCTATAAATACAGCAAAGTCATCTGCGTAATCAGTAAAGCGATTTACATAACCCTTATGAGTGTTTTTTAAATGACGATAAGAGCGACCTTGCCCCTGGTGATCAACACTAAAAACTGCAAAGCCATTTTGGTATAGCTCCCAAAGCAACTCTTTGTACTTAATTAAAGACTCTATTCGGCCAGTACTGATAACAATGGCCGTTTTTGCTTGTTGAGGGATTGCATAGCCATAATAAAGCTTGCCATGAGCGGTGCTCAGAAAGTCTTGCTGTAATTGCTCAGAAAAAAACTGATTAATATTAGGTAGGTTGTTAACAAGACTTGCTTCGCTACTATAAAACATTTACTCACTCTTAAAAGGTAGACGGATGTTTACGCACAGTCCGCCATGTTCTTGGTTTTCAAGTGTTAGTGTACCATCATGTGCTGAGATAGCATTCTTTGCAATAGCAAGACCTAAGCCCGTGCCGCCTGTGCTTCTATCACGAGCATGCTCCTGGCGGAAGAAAGGTTCACACAGCCTTGCTAGGTTTGCTTCATCAACCCCTTTACCGTCATCACAAATAGTGATGTAGATAGCGTCTGATTCAACTAGGCCAATTGAGATTGAATGTTCTGCGTATTTAATGGCATTGCGAAGTACATTCTCAAGCGCGCTGGCTATTAAGGTTTCATCGCATTTTAAATCGGCTGTTAGTGTACCATTAACAATAAGCTCTTTATTACTTTGCTTGGCCTCAAATTGAGCATCGTTGAGTACATGATCAACAATCACTTGTAAGGATTGTGTACTCAACGCCAGAGTCTGGCTTTTGGCTTCTAAACGTGAAACTTGAAGTACATCGGCAATCATTTTATCGAGCTGATTGGCCTCTTTTTCAATGCGCTCTAAATAAGTGTGTTGAGCATCATCTGCTTGCATTTGTGCAAGGCCTGTGGCCATTTTTAAGCGCGTTAATGGTGAACGTAGTTCATGAGAAATATCTGCTAGTAGTCGTTTTTGAGCGCTAATAAGCTGCTCAAGTTGCACCGCCATGGTATTAAAGTCACGACCAAGTACACCTAACTCATCTTGACGAGTAGGAGATACATCGGCACGGGCAGTTAAATCGCCATGAGCTAGTTTTTTTGCTGTTTCTTTTAAACTATTAATAGGTGCAATTAAGTTACGGCTAAAGAAGAAACTCAGCATCAAGGATGCAACTAAAGCAATAAGCAGTTTAAGCCAAACAGGCATTAGCCATAGGCTGACAAAAAACGGTTTCTTGCGTTTTTCATCGATTTCATAAAGATAAAACTTACCTTCAGGCACATTCAAAGCTACCGGCCCATAAGCTTGGTATTCATCGGTAAAAATAATTTGCGGACGCATATATTTGGTAAAGTTCAGCAAGCTTAAATCAATGTCTTTGGATACAGGTTCGCTGAGCATTTCAACACCATGAACCTCACCATTTAAGTACAGTAATTTATGCTTTGATAAGCGCGGATGAGATAAAACCTCTTGAGTTGATTTTCCGTGTTTAGCAACAATGCGTTCAATACTTTTAGCCGTGTACTCAAGATTTTTCAGCATGGGTCCACGCAGGTCGTCATTGCCGACATTGCTCGTTAACTGGCTTAAAAACACCAGTATTGTGATAGTCGCGATAACGGTGACCCAAAACCAAGCAAATATTTTTAAAAACAAATAATGGCGGGGATGCTTTAGCCAGCTTGGAGTTTGCATATTATTCGCCTTGTATTAATACATAACCACTGCCACGCATGGTTTTGATCCGTTCATTACTAACATGCTCTGCAATTTTTTTACGGATGTTGCTGACATGCATATCGATTGAGCGGTCAAAAGGAGCAAGGCGTCTACCTAATACTTGTTCACTTATTTGCTCTTTGCTGATCACTTCACCGGCATGTTGCACTAGCATGGCAAGGATCTCATACTCAGTGCCGGTTAGGCTAAGTACATTGTCATTAACAGAAGCCTCACGAGTTGCGAAATTAACATTGATGCTGTTAACACTCAATGAGCTGGTCTGTTGGCTCGATAAGCTATTGATATGTTCGATGCGACGAGTAATTGCTTTAACGCGAGCTAGTAGCTCTCTGTGATTAAACGGTTTAGGAATATAATCATCTGCGCCAAGTTCTAAACCAAAGATACGATCAAAATCTTCGCCTTTCGCGGTTAACATGATCACCGGTGTGAGCTTATGTTGTCTTAATTGCTTTAGCACATCGAAGCCATCCATAGAGGGTAACATCACATCAAGCAATATTAGCTCATAGTTATGCTTAATAGCTTGCTTTAGGCCTTCAGCGCCATCATGAACACACTCTACTGTAAAACCTTGTGCTGACAAGTACTCGCTGAGTAATTCGCACAATCCTGTATCGTCGTCGATCATTAATAGTTTCATTCTGACACCTAGCTATTTATTTCTTTAAGGTTATTTTACTCAGTAAATTATGTAAAAGTGAATCTTTACACAACCTTTACACTGGCTTGCGTTCCTTTGCATTGAATTAGTTATAGTTAACCCATCAGTCGGAAACGACAACAGAGCACAACCCAACAAAAGGTAATGATTATGACTATTTCAAATAAGCTTTCTAAATTCGTACTTGTTTGTGGTTTAGCAGCAGCCAGTGTAGGTGCTACTTCAGCAATGGCGAAAGGAGACTTTAACCGTGGTATGAACCCACAGGCTCGTTTTTTACTTTCTGAGCGTGGTATTGATAAATTACAACTTACCGAAGAGCAGCAAACACAACTTAAAGCAATCTTTGCACAGCAGAAAACACAATTTGCAGCACTGCGTGGCGATAAAGATGCAATGAAAGCCGCTCGTGCTGCACACAAAGAGAAAATGGATGCGTTATTAGCAACAAAAGCATTTGACGAAAATGCCGCATTAGAGCTGATTAAAGCGCGCCAAGAAAAAGGTCAGCAGTTTGCAATGCTAAAAATGAAATCTGACCATGCGATTTGGCAGGTTTTAAATGCTGAACAGCGCGAAAGCTATCAAGAGATTAAAAAGCACCTGCGTAAAAAAGGTCACAAAAAGGGCCACCATGGTCATCGAGGCGAACGCAAAGCTGAGAAATCTGAAGGTTAAAAGTGATAGGTTATATTAAAAAATGCGGCAAATGCCGCATTTTTTGTATTTGACGCATTATTCTTTAAAGAATGAATCATCGTTTTTAGCCAGCATTGCTTCGATATCTTCAATCATATCTTGGCTCAAATCATTAGCATTGCTAATTGGGCTAGAAATTTTATTGTTTTCAAATGACCACTCACCTAAATCTATTAGCTGGCAGCGCTTTGAGCAAAATGGACGATGCGGGCTTTGCTCTGACCATTCAACTTTGGCTTTGCATGTTGGGCAATTTACAACTGTTGGCATGGAATAACTCTCAAATAAGCACTTTTGTCAGATCTTACTGAACAGTTAGCTGATAATCCAGTAACGAATTTGTTTAGAAACTCGTTACTCGGTTTATTTCTGTCAGAGAGGTAACACCATCGGCGGCTTTTTTCAGGCCAGATAAACGCAGATCATTAAAGCCTGAGCGCAGAGATACTTCAGCGATTTCTAGAGAGTTACCACCACGCATAATAATTTGCGCTATTTCAGGGGTAATTTGCATTACTTCGTAAATACCAACTCGACCTTTATAGCCTTCAGTACAGCTGTCGCAGCCTTTTGGTGCAAATAACTGAACTTCATTGAGTTTGTCTTTATCAAAACCTTGGCGAATCAATTCTTCATCAGGAAGTTTTTCTGGTGTTTTACACTTAGGGCAAAGTCGTCTTGCTAGACGCTGCGCAATAATAAGGCTGATAGAGCTTGCTACGTTATAAGCAGGCACACCCATATTTAAAAGACGTGTAAGAGTTTCTGGAGCAGAGTTTGTATGCAGAGTTGATAATACCAAGTGACCTGTTTGCGCCGCTTTTATTGCTATTTCAGCGGTTTCGAGGTCACGGATCTCACCAACCATTACGACATCGGGATCTTGTCGTAAGAAAGCCTTTAGTGCATTGGCAAAGGTCATATCTGCCTTTGGATTAATTTGTACTTGGTTAATCCCTTCAAGGTTGATCTCTACTGGATCTTCGGCAGTACTGATATTACGTTCAGGCTGGTTAAGAATATTCAAACCCGTATAAAGTGATACCGTTTTACCAGAGCCCGTTGGACCGGTTACTAAGATCATGCCTTGTGGCTGCTCAAGCGCGTCCATGTAGAGTTTTTTCTGCTCTGGCTCATAACCAAGCACATCGATACCTAGCATAGCACTTGATGAGTCGAGAATACGCATTACGATTTTCTCGCCCCAAAGGGTAGGCAAGGTACTTACACGGAAGTCGATACTTTTACGTTCAGTGATTTTAAGCTTAATACGGCCGTCTTGAGGTTTACGTTTTTCTGCTATGTCTAGTCGTGACATAACCTTGATACGTGCAGATAAACGGCTCGCTAAGCTATTTGGCGGACTTGCCATTTCATGCAAAATACCATCGATACGAAAACGCACGCGGTAGCGGTGTTCGTAAGGCTCAAAGTGTAGATCCGAGGCCCCTTTTTTAATTGCGTCCATCAATATTTTATTGATGTAAACGATAATAGGGGCATCGTCTTTATCTTCATCTTTGCTGGCTAAATCGCGAGGGGCTTCTGTTTCAAGCTCACCAAGCTCTTTAAACTCATCTTCACTTAAATGTAAACCACCTGCGGCATCAAGTAATTGCTCAATTTTGTTTTCAAGTTGCGTGTAATCAACAACGACCACTTCGCATGAAAGGCCAGTACTAAATTCAAAGTTTTCAAAGGCACCGTAGTCGGTAGGATCTGAGGCAGCAATATAGAGTTTACGGCCTTTTTTCACTAGGGGTAGAATATGGTGTTCACGTATCAACTTGTCTTTAACAAGCTCTTCGCTAATGTTCGCTACATCAAAGTCTCTAATATCAAAATAAGGCACACGAAAAAGATCTGTACATTGCTCTGCGAGCTCATGTCCAGCCATTCCACATGTTTTAGATATAAGCTCAGCAGTAGAGCTGTATTCGCGCTGCTTTGATTTTACGGTCTCTGCATCAATGCGACCGAGTGTAATAAATTTTCGAAGTAGCGGTGAGTTTATATTCATTGCGCACCTAGATTGATCCTTTATTGCCACAATCTAACAGAAAAAGTAAGGCTATTACATCAGTCTTGTCTGATTTTAGAAAAATTGCAAAAAAAATTAACCTAAAACTCAGTTGTTTAGAGTGTGGGGTGGTACTTTTGTATTGGTTTTAGGGGCTTCTATTAAATGAGAATCTATAAATAAAATCAATAGCCTAGACTGAGTGTATTAGATACTTTTCATGCAGTTTTTGCACATCCGTTTTTACTTCTTCAAGAGGGCGGTTATTATCTAAAATATCTCCCGCTTTTTGTTGTTTATCAGCTCTGCTCATTTGAGAAGCGATAATTTGCTTAGCTAATTCTACAGAGACATTATCACGGGCTGTCGTTCTTGTTATTTGTACATCAACCGGAACATCTATTAGCAAGGTATGGTTGCAGTATTTTTCTAAGCCATTTTCAAAAAGTAAGGGGGCAACTAAGATGACATAATTGCTGGTGGCTTGCTTTAATTGGCTCAGCATTGATTCTCGAATAAGTGGATGCAATAAGTTATTTAGCCATTGCTTTTGTGATTCATCAGCAAAGATAATTGCTCTAAGCTTTGCGCGATCAAGCGTGCCGTTATCCGTGAGTATCTCATCACCAAAATGTGCTGTAATTTTTGTTAAGCCAACAGAGCCTGGCTCGACGACTTCTCTGGCAACTATATCGGCATCAACCACTTGAATACCAAGCTCTTCAAACATGGCGCTTACTGCACTTTTGCCTGAGCCAATACCACCGGTAAGCCCTAAAACCCAGTTTGCCATAATTAGTAACCTAAGTAATTAAAGTAATAACTTTTAATTTGCTCACCCCAAAGTAAGGTGACCCATCCTGCGATGGCAAGGTAAGGCCCAAACGGAATTGGCGTAGTTTTGTCTTTACCTTGGATCATGATTTGCGCAATGCCGATGATGGCACCGACGACACTTGATAGCAGCACGATAGTTAAAATATCTTGCCAGCCAAGTAGCGCACCAAATACAGCTAAAAGTTTAAAGTCGCCATAACCCATGCCTTCTTTACCTGTAGCAAGCTTAAACAACCAGTAAACACTCCATAAGCTCAGGTAGCCAATTGCTGCGCCGATAATGGCATCGCTCGGCGCAATAGTAATATCCATAGTGGCCGCAATCAGCGCCAGCCATACTAGTGGTAGGGTGAGCTGGTCGGGTAGTAACATGTGATCTACATCGATAAAGGTTAAAGCGACTAACACCCACGTAATCAATATATAAAGAAGAGCAAGCTTAGTTGGACCAAAAACAGCAGCGACAATTAAACTTAAAACCGCTGTAAGCATTTCAACAATAGGGTAGCGCACAGAAATCGATGTTTGACAATTAGCACAGCGACCTTTTAATAATAACCAACTCAGTACAGGAATATTTTGCCAAGCCTTAATCGGTGCTTTGCATTTAGGGCAGGTTGAATTAGGTTTTACTAGGTTAAAGGTAGCTTGTTCTGGTTCTGCTTGCTGTTTTAAATTGAGCTCATCGGCCAATACAATACGGCATTCAGTTTGCCATTCTCTTTTCATCATTAGTGGCAAACGATAAATCACCACATTTAAAAAGCTACCAATACACAGGCTTACTAAGCCCACCGTCAAAAAATAAAACCACTGCTGACTTTGCATCGCAGTGGTTATATCAAGAAAAAAGTTTTCCATTAAAATACCTAACTTCAGGCCATTTCAAGGCCGATTTTATTTCGCTGTGTTGAACTATTCTTATTATTTATTTTATGTAGCAAGCAATCAACTAGTGTTTATAGTTTGCTTACAGCTATGTGTTAAATCACCGAACCCAATTGGAATATAGGCAAGTACATAGCAACAATTAAACCACCGACAAGCACACCTAACACAACCATAATTAAAGGCTCTAATAAGCTTGACAAACCGTCTACTGCATCATCAACTTCTTGCTCATATATGGTGGCTACTTTAGCAAGCATGCCATCAAGTGAACCAGATTCTTCACCAATGGCCACCATTTGCACCACCATATCAGGGAAAATTTTAGTATTGCGCATTGCCCAGTTCATTAAATTACCTGAGCTGACCTCTGCTTTTATTTCTAATATTGCATAGCGGTAAACTGCATTACCAGAGGCACCAGCAGCAGAATCAAGCGCATCAACGAGGGGGACACCAGCAGCAAAAGTAGTTGAAAGTGTTCGGGCATAGCGAGCAACTGCTGCTTTATTCAAAATCATGCCAATAACAGGCAGTTTTAATACGGCTCTATCATTAGCATCCCTGAGTTTTTTACTTTTAAGTAGTGCTTCTTTATATGCAAAACCAGTTGCGATAACAGCAATGAGTATTATCCACCAATATTCCTGCATAAATTCAGATATACCAATCACCATTAAGGTAAACCCTGGAAGCTCAGCACCAAAACCATTAAAAATATCTTGGAATTGCGGTACTACAAATATCAGCAAGATAGATGTAACGATTAGAGCAACCACTAACACCGCAATAGGGTAAAACATGGCTTTTTTAATTTTTGATTTTAAAGCTTCAGCCTTTTCTTTATAAAGGGCAACACGGTCAAAAATTTTATCAAGGGCGCCTGATTGCTCACCTGAGGCAACTAGGTCGCAATAAAGGTCGTCAAAATAGCGAGGGTGTTTTCTTAGGCTTTGCGATAAAGGCATACCTGCTTTTACGTCATCTCCAATGCTTTCCATAAGTTTGGCAACACTTTTATTTTTAGCACCTGAGCCAATCATTTCAATAGATTGAATGAGGGGAACCCCTGCCATTAGCATAGTTGCAATTTGTCGAGTAATGAGGGCAATATCTTTAGCTGTGATTTTTTGGACGCGAGCGCCGAATAAAGGCTTTGCTTTACGTTTTACTTTCGACGGAATTATACCTTGCTTGCGTAGTTGTGCTTTAACCAACGCTATGCTTTGTCCAGAAAGTTCACCTTCAAGCTTTTTGCCGCGAGCACTCACACCAACCCATTGGAAAGTGTCTAAGCTTTTATTTTCAGGTTGTTTAGCCATTTTTTTCTTTGGAATAGAAGAGAGAAAGGTAGCTTGAGCCGCTACCTTAAAATGATTAAAACTATTTAATCAGGTGTCACTAAATTTGACAAGAACTAGGTACGTACTTGTTTTTATCTGCTGAATCAATAGTACAAGTCCAGTTGATTTCTCCAGCAGGGATTGTACCGCTTTTTAGAGCTGCTGTACCAGTTTTTGGCGTCATTGTTAGTACAACTGATCCAGCTTTTGGTTCAGAAGTTACTTCGATTACTCCCGTATCGGCATCAATAGATACTGCTGAACAGTTTTCAGTTTTAGCGTTTGGATTAAAACCAGAATCAAATACTGCACCTTCAGCTGCATTCATTGCTACAGTTGTTTTTGCTGCGCTAGCAAGGTTTACACATTCTGATACCCGAGCTTTTACAGTGTAATCTTGATAAGCAGGCAGTGCTACTGCTGCCAAAATACCGATGATTGCAACTACAATCATTAATTCAATTAGGGTGAAACCCTGTTGCTTTTGTTGTGTCATTTGTTCCTCTCCTAAAGGATATGATTATTTAGTAAGTTTAGCTGTAACTTCAGCGTTGTAAAACCAAGGCTCAGTTTACAGGATAAATCTTACAATTTTACTTAAAATCAGTTTGAATAAAGCTTGATTATTAACAAAGTTTTACTTGAACGTCCTGTGTTCAGAGTTCATAAAATTACTTTAGCATTATTAAGCGTTTTTGGAAGCCATTTTCCTGTTCAATAAGCAGTTTTTCAGAACTTTCCTACCTTTGTTTGATGTAAAATAAGCTTAGCTCTACTTAGTTGTACTATTTATAAACACCTTATAAACACCGCTCCCGCTCAGGAACTTATTGAATTAATTGCAATCTTGAGTAGGTTTAGGGTGTAGGCATACAAAATAGTCAAAAGCGCTAAAGAGATGTTAGTTATTTGTTATCTGTTCAGGCTTTTTACGTATTTAATGCTTTTTTTATTTTCTTGTCAACGAACTAGGTAAAGCATTAAATACGTAAAGGGAGGGTTTTAGGTGTTAAATCTCATTGAAAGGTCGATTGATTGTAAATTTTTTGTAAGTGCGCCACTTGAAATAAAGTCAACACCGGCCTGCGAATAGGCTTTTAAGGTTTCAAGAGTCATGTTGCCAGATACTTCAAGCTTTGCTCGCTTGTCTGTAAGCACAACAGCTTGTTGAATTTGCTTTACAGTAAAGTTATCAAGCATGATGATATCTGCCCCAGCTGTGATCGCTTGTTCAAGCTCATCAAGTGATTCTACTTCTACTTCAACTGGTTTAGTCGGGTGGTTTAATTTAGCTTGAGCGACGGCTTTATCAATACCACCACAGGCTGCAATGTGGTTTTCTTTAATTAGGAACGCATCAAAAAGGCCGATGCGATGATTCGCGCCGCCGCCACATTTTACAGCGTATTTCTGTAGAGCACGTAAACTTGGAATTGTTTTACGCGTGTCGAGTAGCTGCGTAGTCGTGCCCTCAAGCTCTTTTACATAATGAGCTGTTGTTGTTGCTGTACCTGAGAGTGTTTGTACAAAGTTAAGGGCAGTGCGCTCTGCAGTTAAAATAGCACGCGCTGAGCCAGATGCTGTAAAAAGTGTGCTATTTGCAGCTACTTTGTCGCCGTCATTTACGAGTACGTCAACTTCAACTGAAGGATCAACTTGCTTAAATACTTCTAAAATAATGTCTTTACCACAAAATACACAGTCTTCACGAGTAATTACTTTGGCATTGGCTAGCTCGTTTGCTGGAATTAGTTGCGCGGTAATATCACCGTCACTTGCGCTTTGGTAATCTAAATCTTCATCAAGGGCGAGTTTTACCAGTTGGCTAATTAAAGTGTGAGGGACTGACATGTCGAAAGCTCATTGTTTATTAATAAATTGGCGAAATTTTACTATGTTTAACCCCTTAATAGAAGACAAAGATCGGCCACATTAAAGTATCCTTTCTCTTACTTTAAGTGATTGAATCAAAGCAACTAGACCCTGAGATTTTAACCCTTTACACTATTTAACTTTATTGTCATCGTTAGTTTTTAATATGCATATAAATGAATTGGGTCAATTAAACAATGTGTTACAAAGGCCCTGTACACATTACGATGAGCGCCCCGAGGGCGAAGTGTCATTACTTGTTATTCATAATATTTCATTGCCTGCTGGGCAGTTCGCAACGCCTTATGTTGATGACTTGTTCATGGGGGCAATTGATTGTACGGCACACGAAAGCTTTACTGATTTAAAAGGCTTAAGAGTGTCTGCACATTGCTTTATTCGTCGTACCGGTGAAATTATTCAGTACGTGCCTTTTGAAAAACGAGCTTGGCACGCTGGTATCTCAACGTTTGAAGGTCGAGAGCGCTGTAATGATTTTAGCGTGGGCATTGAGCTTGAAGGTACAGATAAGCAAGCGTATACCCAAGCCCAGTATAATGCATTACACTTAGTGACTAAGGCGTTGATGGCAAAGTACCCTGAGATAAACCGTTCACGCATTGTAGGCCACTGTGATATTGCTCCGGGCAGAAAAACTGACCCTGGAGCGAGTTTTGATTGGCAATACTATTTTGATTTAGTGTTTTAGTTAAAGGATATAGGTAAAAGCATGATCTTAATTTCAATAATTATTGCTTTGGTGGTTGAGCGCTTAGGGGCTCGCGCTAATTATTGGCAAATCGGTTTTTATGCCAATACCTATCTAAAGCATTCGCAAAAACAACTCTCAGAAAAAGGCTTATTTAATTCACCAATTGGTTTTTTGATTTGGTTAATGCTGCCTGTCGTTGCCGCAGGTTTAGTTTATCAACTCTCTGATTTTATTATTTGGCAACTAGCTGTGAATGTTGCTGTGCTGCTGGTGTGTTTTGGCTGTGCTAAGCAACGTGCTCTATATAAGTCTTACTTAAATGCGTTAACCCGCAACGATCAAGAAGCGGCTACCTTATTTGCATTACAGATGGGTCAAAAGAAGACAGAAGATGCTCCTCAAGGTGAAACTTTTGGCCAAACTTTAGCTTGGTTAAATTTTCGCTTTTATTGTGCAGTTATTTTTTGGTTTGTGGTCTTAGGTGTACCTGGCGCGGTTCTTTATGCGCTAGTTCGTACTTTTGCTGACAAAGTAAGGGATGATCACAGTGTTGCCTATGCTAAGCGTTTTAAACTAGTACATAGCTTACTGTTTTGGCTCGATTGGTTACCGGCTCGGGTTGCAAGCTTTGGTTATTTAGTGATTGGTAACTTTAATAAAGGTACCAGTTGTTGGCTGAAGTATGTGCTCGACTTTTCAGTGAGCAACCGCAAAGTTGTTACGCAAACTGCACTTGCCGCTGAGCAAATTGAGCAGCAACATTTTGGCTGTACTTATGAAGCCACTTGCATGATGAAGCTTGTAAAAAGAAATGTATTGTTCTTTTTAGTGATCATAGCAGCATTAACCCTGTTTGGTGGTTTGGCGTAGTGTGTAAAGTTAGCGAGTTGAAAGAGTAAAGTTAGCAAGTTACAAGAGTAAATCTTGTTGTATAACTTTATTCATTAATCGCTCTACTAATGCACTTCGATTGAGTTTTAATTTTTCAGCATTCAATTCAACGATGCGGGGTAAACCCGCTGTTACAAAGCTACTCAATTCAACTAAAATCTTAAATCTGGCCTCTAATAGCTTTGCTTGCTAATCTGGTCTGACCATTTATTTTTTATTGTTTTTTCCTTCAGAAAAAGCCACTTTAATCCATACTGTTTAATCTTTAGACGAATTACGTTAGGGTGTAACTAGGCGCTGAACGTAGTGAAATTGACAGAAATACGGGTTTTTGATAACGTATGCGATAAATTTGGTATGACCAATTTACCTTTTTGGTCAAAGCACAAGGCTAAATACCCGATATTTATGGGGTTAGCGCATAACAATGCGGACGTTAATAAATGTCTTTAAAGATTAAAGCAGCAAAATTATCTGATGTAATTTTACAACAACTTGAGAATATGATTCTTGAGGGGTCGTTGGCGCCAGGCGAAAAGCTGCCTCCTGAACGTGAATTAGCGAAACAATTTGAAGTATCGCGACCTTCACTGCGTGAGGCGATTCAAAAGCTAGAAGCTAAGGGGTTAGTAACGCGTCGCCAAGGTGGTGGAACGTTCGTAAAGAATCAGCTTGAAGAGGGGCTCACGGATCCGCTTTTTGATTTGATTAGTAAGCATCCAGAGTCACAATTTGATTTACTCGAATTTCGTCATGCCCTTGAAGGAATCGCAGCATATTATGCAGCTATGCGCGGCACAACGAATGACTTCAAAAAAGTAAAACAAAGCTTTGACAACATTGCGCTCGTTAATGACGACATTGTGCAAAAGGCAAAAGCAATTAATGCATTCCATTTTAGTGTGGCTGAAGCGTCTCATAACGTTGTACTGCTACATTTAGTACGTGGTATGCAGGCCTTGCTAGAGCAAAATGTATTACAGAATTTAACTGTACTGTTAAAAAAACCACAGATCAGCCAGCAGCTCGCAGAACATAGACGACTGTTGATGGATGCGGTTATTGAAGGAAACCCAGAGCAAGCACGTCTTGCTAGTAATGCTCACTTAGCCTTTATCGAAGAAGCCTTACTTGAGGCTGGCAAAGAGCATTCGCGGATTGAACGTAGTTTAAGACGCACCAAACAACATTAAGCAAGTGATTAGCTAAGTTTAGTTAACTACTTAATTTTAAGATTTATTAAAATAATTAGTATTTTAAACATAAGGAAACCTCCATATGTCTGAAGTCAATAAAATTGACGTAGACGCGCTAGAAACACAAGAGTGGTTACAAGCCCTTGAGTCTGTTGTGCGTGAAGAAGGTGTTGAACGTGCTCAATTCTTACTTGAGCAAGTGTTAGAGCAAGCCCGTTTAGACGGTGTTGATATGCCTACTGGCACAACCACTAACTACGTTAATACCATTCCGGTAGATCAAGAACCTGCTTACCCAGGTGACGTAAACATTGAGCGTCGTATTCGTTCAATTATTCGTTGGAATGCGATCATGATCGTATTACGTGCGTCGAAAAAAGATCTAGACTTAGGCGGCCATATGGCGTCTTACCAGTCTTCAGCTGCATTTTATGAAGTATGTTTTAACCACTTCTTCAAAGCACCAAACGATGTTGATGGCGGTGATTTAGTTTATTACCAAGGTCACATTTCTCCAGGTATCTATGCACGTGCATTTGTTGAAGGTCGTTTAACAGCTGAGCAGCTTGATAACTTCCGTCAAGAAGTTGATGGTAAAGGTCTTCCTTCATACCCACACCCTAAGTTAATGCCTGAATTCTGGCAGTTCCCTACGGTATCTATGGGTCTTGGTCCAATTGCATCAATCTACCAAGCTCGTTTCTTAAAATACCTAGACGGTCGTGGCTTAAAAGACACTAAAAACCAACGTGTATACGCTTTCTTAGGCGATGGTGAAATGGATGAGCCAGAATCACGTGGTGCAATCTCATTCGCTGCGCGTGAGAAGCTAGATAACCTATGTTACCTAATCAACTGTAACTTACAGCGTTTAGATGGCCCAGTTATGGGTAATGGTAAGATCATTCAAGAGCTTGAAGGCCTATTCAAAGGTGCAGGCTGGAACGTGATTAAAGTTGTATGGGGTAGTGGTTGGGATATCCTACTTGCTAAAGATACATCAGGTAAATTACTGCAGTTAATGAACGAAACGATTGACGGTGATTACCAAACATATAAAGCAAAAGACGGTGCATATGTTCGTGAGCACTTCTTCGGTCGTTACCCAGAAACAGCAGCACTTGTTGCTGATATGACTGATGAAGAAATCTTCGCACTTAAGCGTGGTGGTCATGAGCCATCAAAACTTTACGCTGCATTCAAAAAAGCGGAAGAAACCAAAGACCGTCCAACTGTCATCCTAGCTAAAACTGTAAAAGGTTACGGCATGGGTGAAGCGGCTGAAGGTAAAAACATCGCGCACCAAGTTAAGAAAATGGACATGACCCACGTTGAGCACCTACGTTCACGTTTAGGTCTACAAGATTTAGTTTCTGATGAAGAAATTAAAGACTTGCCATATCTTACTCTTGAAGAAGGCTCTGAAGAGTACAAGTATCTTCACGCTCGCCGTGAAGCGCTACAAGGTTACACACCTAAGCGTATTCCTAAGTTTTCTGAAAGCTTAACATTGCCAGAAGTTGACGCGTTCAAGCCACTACTTGAAGAGCAAAAACGTGACATCTCTACAACAATGGGCTTTGTACGTGCACTTAACGTATTACTAAAAGACAAAGGCATTGGTAAAAACATCGTTCCTATCATCGCTGATGAAGCGCGTACATTTGGTATGGAAGGTTTATTCCGTCAAATCGGTATTTATAACCCGCATGGCCAAAACTACACGCCACAAGACCGTGACATCGTTTCTTACTATAAAGAAGCAACATCAGGTCAGGTACTACAAGAAGGTATCAACGAGTTAGGTGCAATGTCATCATGGGTTGCTGCTGCAACATCATACAGCACTAACGATTTACCAATGATCCCATTCTACATCTACTACTCAATGTTTGGTTTCCAACGTGTAGGTGATATGGCATGGATGGCCGGTGACCAACAAGCACGTGGTTTCTTACTAGGTGCTACGGCAGGTCGTACTACACTAAACGGTGAAGGTTTACAGCATGAAGATGGTCACAGCCACATTCTTGCTAACACGGTTCCTAACTGTATTTCTTATGATCCGACATTCGCATACGAAGTAGCGGTAATCATGCAAGACGGTATCCGTCGCATGTACGGTGAAGACCAAGAAAACGTGTTCTATTACCTAACGCTAATGAACGAAAACTACCATCAACCAGCAATGCCAGAAGGCGCTGAAGAAGGTATTCGTAAAGGTATCTACAAGCTTGAAACTGTGGCTGGCGATAAAGCGAAAGTACAGTTACTAGGTTCAGGTACTATTATGATTGAAGTGCGTAAAGCGGCACAAATCCTGAGCGAAGAGTATGGTATTGGTTCAGATGTATTCTCTGTAACATCATTCAACGAGTTAACTCGTGACGGTCAAGACGCTGAGCGTTTCAACATGCTTAACCCTGAAGCAGAGCAAAAGACTGCTTACATCACGAACGCATTAACAGATGCCGTGACTGTTGCAGCAACAGACTACATGAAGAATTACGCAGAACAAGTTCGTTCATTCGTACCAAGCAGTAACTACAAAGTGTTAGGTACTGATGGTTACGGTCGTTCTGATAGCCGTGAAAACTTACGTCGTCACTTCGAAGTGAATGCTGGTTATGTTGTGGTTGCAACACTATCTGAGCTTGCTAAACGTGGTGAAGTTGAGAAGTCAGTAGTTGTTGAAGCAATCAAGAAATTCGACATCGACACAAACAAAGTTAACCCGCTATACGCATAAGAGGTTCCAATGAGTATTGAAATTAATGTACCAGATATCGGTGGCGATGAAGTTGAAGTAACCGAAATCCTTGTTAGCGTTGGTGATAAGGTTGAGGTTGACCAATCGTTATTAACGGTTGAAGGCGACAAAGCATCAATGGAAGTACCTGCTGCACAAGCAGGTACGGTTAAAGAAATTAAAGTAGCTGAAGGTGATACGGTAACTACTGGTTCACTTATCATGATCTTCGAAGGTGAAGAACAAGCTGCGGCTCCTGCAGAGGCTAAAGAAGAAGCGCCAGCTCCAGCAGCTGCGCCTGCAGCTTCTGCTACACAGGAAGTAACTGTGCCAGATATCGGCGATGATGAAGTTGAAGTAACTGAAATCATGGTTGCGGTAGGTGACACGGTTGAAGAAGAGCAATCTTTATTAAGCGTTGAAGGCGATAAAGCATCAATGGAAGTACCTGCTCCAATTGCGGGTACGGTTAAAGAGATCAAAATCGCGACTGGCGATAAAGTGAAAACGGGCTCTCTAATCTTCGTTTTTGAAACAGCTTCAAGCGTTTCAGAAGCGCCAGCTGCAGAATCAGCACCAGCTGAAGCTGCGCCGGCAGCAGCGGCATCAAGCACTAAAGAAGTTAACGTGCCTGATATCGGTGGTGACGAAGTTGAAGTAACCGAAGTGATGGTTGCTGTTGGCGACAAGGTTGAAGAAGATCAATCAATCTTAAACGTAGAAGGCGATAAAGCATCAATGGAAGTACCAGCACCATTTGCTGGTACTGTTAAAGAAATCAAAGTAGCAGCTGGGGATAAAGTATCAACTGGCTCACTTATCTTTGTATTTGAAGTAGCTGGTAGTGCACCAGCTGCAGCGGCACCTGCTCCTGCAAAAGCTGAAGCAACGCCTGCACCTGCAGCAACAGCGCCTGCGGCTGAAAAGCCAGCATCAGCACCTGCAAGCAACGAAGGTTTTGCAGATAACAAAGCGTATGCACATGCATCACCTGTTGTTCGTCGTTTAGCGCGTGAGTTTGGTATTAACCTAGCAAACGTAAAAGGCACGGGTCGTAAGAATCGTGTTGTGAAAGAAGACGTACAAAACTACGTGAAAGATCTTGTGAAGAAAGTTGAGTCAGGTCAGCTATCTGCAGGTAAAGGTAATGCCGGTGGCGGTGAGTTAGGTCTTATCCCTTGGCCTAAGGTTGATTTTGCTAAGTTTGGTGAAATCGAAGAGAAGAAACTTTCTCGTATCCAGAAGCTATCAGGTGCTAACTTACATCGTAACTGGGTGCAAATCCCGCATGTTACACAGTTTGACGAAGCTGATATCACAAGCCTTGAAGCATTCCGTAAAGAGCAAAATGCGCTTGCAGAGAAGAAAAAGCTGGGTGTTAAAATCACACCACTTGTATTTGTAATGAAAGCAGCGGCGAAAGCATTGGCTGAATTCCCAACGTTTAACTCTTCACTGTCTGAAGACGGCGAAAGCTTAATCTTGAAGAAATACATCAACATTGGTGTTGCAGTTGATACGCCAAATGGTTTAGTTGTTCCAGTGTTCAAAGATATTGATAAGAAAGGCATCATTGAACTTTCTCGTGAGTTAATGGATATTTCTAAGAAAGCACGTGAAGGCAAGCTAACGTCATCTGATATGCAAGGCGGTTGTTTCACAATCTCAAGCCTTGGTGGTATCGGTGGTACAGCGTTCACGCCAATTGTGAATGCGCCAGAAGTTGCTATCTTGGGTGTATCTAAGTCAGAAATGAAACCTAAGTGGAATGGCAAAGAGTTTGAACCTAAATTAATGGTTCCATTATCAATGTCATACGACCATAGGGTTATTGACGGTGCCCTAGCAGCACGCTTTACTGTGACGCTAGCAAGCTACATGAGCGATATTCGTCAACTAGTGATGTAATCGTCTCGTAAATTATAAGAATCAAATCCCAGCAAGTTGTTTTTTGCTGGGATTTTTACCATTGGCAATGATACAATCTTTGCCATAGAACAATCTTGGTATAGATATCTGCTCTCCCTTTCTGCCTTGCAGAAACATGGCAGTTAAACTTAGGGGCAGTGTCCCGTTCAAACATTTAAGGTAATAGCATGAGCAACGAATTAAAAACTCAAGTTGTTGTACTAGGCGGTGGTCCTGGTGGTTATTCTGCGGCTTTCCGTGCTGCTGACTTGGGCTTAGAAGTTACACTGGTAGAATCTCGCAACACATTAGGCGGTGTATGTCTAAATGTGGGTTGTATTCCTTCAAAAGCACTTTTACACGTAGCTAAAGTGATTGATGACGCAGCTGAAATGTCATCTCACGGCGTTACTTTTGGCAAGCCTGAAATCGACCTAGACAAAATCCGTGATTGGAAAGAGTCTGTAATCGGTCAACTTACTGGCGGCCTAGACGGCATGGCTAAAATGCGTAAAGTGAAAGTAGTTAGCGGCTACGGTAAATTCACTGGCAGCAACACACTTGCTGTTGAAGGTGAAGACGGTACAACAACAATCACTTTTGACAATGCTATTATTGCAGCGGGTTCTCAACCTGTTAACTTACCTTTCATCCCTGAAGATGACCGTGTAATTGACTCAACTGGTGCGCTAGAGCTTAAAGACGTTCCTGAGAAACTACTTGTTTTAGGTGGTGGTATCATCGGTCTTGAGATGGGTACTGTATACCGTGCACTAGGTTCTGAAATCGACGTAGTTGAGTTTGCTGATCAATTAGTACCAGCAGCTGATAAAGACGTTATCAAGATCTACCAAAAATACGTTAAGAACAAGTTCAACGTAATGCTTTCTACTAAAGTTGTTGGCGTTGAAGCGAAAGAAGACGGTCTATACGTTTCATTCGAAGGCAAAAACGCACCAGCTGACGCAGTACGTTACGACAAAGTACTTGTTGCTGTTGGTCGTACACCTAACGGTAAATTACTTGACGCTGATAAAGCAGGCGTTAACGTTGATGAGCGTGGTTTCATCAATGTTGATAAACAGCTTAAAACAAACGTTGATCACATCTTCGCGATCGGTGATATCGTTGGTCAACCAATGCTTGCACACAAAGCGGTTCACGAAGCTCACGTTGCTGCAGAAGTTATCTCTGGTCAGAAACACTTCTTCGATCCTAAGTGCATTCCTTCAATCGCATACACAGATCCAGAAATCGCATGGGTTGGTGTAACTGAGAAAGAAGCTAAAGAGCAAGGTTTAAGCATCGAAACTGCTGTATTCCCTTGGGCTGCTTCTGGTCGTGCAATCGCTTCAGCACGTACTGAAGGTCAAACTAAGCTAATCTTCGATAAAGACTCAGGTCGTGTTATCGGTGGTGCTATGGTTGGTATCAACGCAGGTGAAATGCTAGGTGAAATCGGCTTAGCTGTTGAAATGGGCGCAGACGGTGAAGACCTAGCGTTAACTATTCACGCTCACCCAACATTAAACGAATCAATCGGTCTAGCTGCTGAAATCTTCGAAGGTTCAATCACTGACCTTCCAAACAAAAAAGCAGTTAAAAAGAAGTAAGTTCTTTTGACTAATCGTTTTAAAAACCCAGCTCCTGCTGGGTTTTTTGTTTTCTTAGAGGTTAGATATCAGATGTCACTCGTTAGTTGATCGAGAGAGTTATTTTATTTTTTGTAATTGAACAAAAGCTTGTTATACATGAAATGAATTATACTTGTTTAACCACTAACCACTAACCACTAACCACTAACCACTAACCACTAACCACTAACCACTAACCACTAACCACTAACCACTAACCACTTAGATCAATATCTATTCCCCATATTTTTAGCTACAATACGCGCCGTTTAATTATCTGGTAAATACAGTGGCTACTATCTCAAATAATTCAGTGTTAATGCTTCGTGCTCAGCAAATGACTGAGTCTCGTCGTGAATTTAAAGCGCGAGGAGCAAAGTTAACGCGTTGTGAGCGTTGTTTATTAGCCGAGCACTATTGTATTTGTGAAGGCGTTGAGCAGGCTCAGTGTGATGCCGCGGTCTGTTTACTTATGTACCATAATGAGAGTTTTAAGCCGTCAAATACTGGCCGTTTAATTGCTGAAATCGTGCCAGATAACCATGCCTTTAAGTGGGATAGAACAAATCCAGATGAAGCCTTATTAAGCTTGTTGGCGGATCCTCAGTATCAGCCAATGGTTATTTTTCCTGCCAGCGATGTTGACGACGAAGAGCGCGTAATCACCGAAGTAACTCCTGTTGAAGGTAAGCGTCCTTTGTTTATCTTTTTAGATGGGACTTGGCGCGAAGCAAAGAAAATGATCCGTAAAAGCCCTTATCTAGATAATTTTCCTGTGCTTTCAATTACGCCTGAAAAGCTTTCGGATTACCGACTGCGTGTTGCTCCGCATGAGCATCAGTTAGGCACCGCTGAGGTGGCTATTATGGTACTTGCCCTTGCCGGTGAAGAAGATGCTACACAAAAGCTTGAGCAACATTTTATTAAGTTTAGAGATGCTTATCTGCTAGGTAAGCGCAATAAAGGGCGACCAGAGAAATAACTCTTTACTAAATTTTAGGCAAAAGAAAAGCGCGTACTATCTCTAGTCGCGCTTGCGGAATCTTCTTAATTTTTTGCATCCTGCAATTGAATCTAATCAACTCCCTAAACTTTGCCAATCCATGCTATTACACTTTACTTATTGGTTCTGTGCAATATAAGGCAATCCCGCCTTGTTTCCTTGTTAGTCCTTTACATCCTTGCTGGTAAATACTTTACCACTCCCTTACGTGCCATCCTGACACTATCCCTTTGTTTGCAAATCCATTGCGATGCCCTAACGGCCTGTCCTTTATTCCACTTTTTGAACTTCCTGTATAACAACGTCCTGTTGTCATGCCATTCCACATCATCCTGATGTTGTCCGTAGGTTGTCACTCCATTGCGTTACTCTTCCTGAGCCTGTCCTTGATTCCTTATTCTCCTAATGAACCTTATTCCGCGGTATTATGAGTAATGCTTCCTTATCCATCTACTCATTAAGCTTCTTGCTTAGTTGATGTAAGTAATTATAGAGAAATGGGCAAAGCTGAGTAGGTCAAAATCTTACTTAATCTGCTGGTTATTTTATTGTCATTTAAAGTATATTGTTATATTTCAAGTGTTTATCTTGTTTTGTGCAGTGTTTGCTGGTGGTTTTTACTCAATAACTGCCATGTGGGTGAGATATGTCTTACATGCAAATTCCTAAATGGCAGTTAGGTTGATTGAAATATAAGTTTAAACGGGTGCACTTTGCCCTAACTCTAGGTAAAATATTTTGATAATTGTTACTATTTAGGTGCTATAAAATGAAGAAAACAGCCTTAGTATTACTTAGCGCATTATTAAGTGCGCCTACATTTGCTGCAGATGTAGTAAATATTTACTCGTTTCGTCAACCATTCTTAATTCAGCCTATTTTGGATGATTTCACTAAGCAAACAGGTATTAAAACTAACGTGGTTTTTGCTAAAAAAGGGTTAATTGAACGTGTAAAGCGTGAAGGTAAGCACAGTAAGGCTGATTTAGTATTAACCTCTAATTTTAGTGCGCTGATTCAATTAGAGGACTTAGGCTTAACGCAATCAATTAATAGTGATGTGGTTAATGCGAATGTGCCAAGCACTTTTCGCGATGCCGACGGTCAATGGATAGCACTTACTAAACGTGTACGTAATGTTTACTCTGCAAAAGAGCGTGTTGGTGCACTTGCTGAATTAACTTACGAGGATTTAGCCGATCCAAAATACACAGGTAAGATCTGCACTCGATCTGGTAAACACCCTTACAATTTAGGTTTAGTTGCTTCTATGGTTGCTCACCATGGCGAAGCAAAAACTAAGCAATGGCTTGAGGGCGTAAAAGCCAATTTAGCACGTAAGCCGCAAGGTAATGACAGAGCGCAAGTCAAAGCCGTAAAAGAAGGTTTATGCGATCTGGCGTTGGGCAACAGCTATTATTTTGGCAAAATGATGCAAGATGAGCAGCAAAAATCATGGGCTGAAGCGGTTTATATTAACTTCCCTAACCAAACAAACCGTGGTTCTCATATCAATGTATCGGGCGTTGTTATGACCCGTTATGCTAAAAACCCTGAAAATGCCTTGAAACTGGTTGAGTATATGACCGACAATAAGGCGCAAAATATGTATGCTTCAGTTAATATGGAATACCCTGTAAAGCAAGGGGTTGCATTATCTGAGATGGTTGCATCATGGGGTGAGTTTAAAGAAGATAGCCTTCCTCTTGATGAGATCAGCAAATATCGCCCTGTGGCACTGAAGCTGATTGATGAAGTAAAGTTTGATTTATAACGAGGATATTTCTCGTAACACATTTTTATAAAAGCTGTTTTTTAACAGCTTTTATTTTATCTGGTATTAATCCACTTATGCATGTGAAGTTTTCGCTGTCGCGTTGGCAGCTTATAGCCTGGCTTATTGGCCTGTTGCTTGTTACGCCATTAGGCTTTTTGTTATTTGAGTCTCTGCAAGGGGATTCAGATGTATTTCAGCACCTTTTCGATACCGTGCTGTGGGATTATACCCGTAATACACTCATGCTCATTGCAGGGGTAGGGCTGTTAAGCTGTGTAATTGCATTGCCGCTAGCTTGGTTAACTGCATATTGTGACTTTCCTGGGCGAAAGCAATTTGAATGGGCGTTAATGCTGCCATTAGCAATGCCAACTTATCTCATCGCCTATGTGTATACCGACTTGCTTGATTACGCAGGGCCAGTACAAATCGCCCTTAGAGACTGGTTTGGCTGGCAATCACCAGACGATTACTGGTTTTTTGATATTCGTACATTAGCTGGGGCTATTATTATGATTGCCTTGGTACTCTATCCTTACTTATTCCTTATTTTTAAAACGGCACTCAGAGAGCAGTCTTTTAAACTAGTACAAGCTAGTCAGCTGATGGGGTTATCGCCATTACAGAGTTTTTTGCGCGTTAGCCTACCTCTTGGTCGTGGGGCGATTGTGGCAGGGGTTACATTAATCAGTATGGAAGCTATGGCTGATTTTGCCACTGTTAATTACTTTGCTGTGAGCACACTGACGACCGCTGTATACGATACATGGCTTGGCTATTACTCATTAACGGCAGCGGCGAAAATTTCAGGCATTATGTTACTGATTTTGTTTTTAACCATCATGGTTGAGCGCTTTAGTCGTCGTAATCAAGCTGTGTATGAACGTCAGTCAAGCGTTAACAGCGCAACCTTATATCGCTTAAAAGGCAGTGCTGCATGGGCTGCAAGCTTTGCTTGCACCGTTGTGCTAATACTGGCTTTTATCCTTCCGGTTGGGGTGTTAGTTAAATACGCCATTGTTTATGCAGATGAAGCATGGAATGGGGCATTCTTTAATTACGCTTGGCAAAGCTTTAAAGTGGCTGTTGTGGTGAGTATTGTAACTATTCTATTGAGCTTATTGGTATTGTTTTATCAACGTATTGCGAAACAAGCTTACCCTTTGATCCCAGGGCGTTTAGCAAGTACTGGCTACGCCTTACCTGGTACTGTGTTAGCCATTGCCGTATTGCTACCATTAACTCAGTTAGATGATGCATTAAATAATTGGCTTGAACCTTTTGGTTTATCACCAGGATTACTTTTGAGCGGCACTTTATTTGCGATGATTTTTGCTTATGTTGTACGTTTTTATGCGATTGCGCATGGCGCGCTTGAAAGCAGTTTTTTACGTATTAGCCCTTCACTTGATATGGCCAGCCAATCAATGGGCAAAGGGCCCTTACAAACCTTGTGGCGAGTACATTTACCACTGTTAAAGCGCGGCATTCTAACAGCTGGCTTGTTAGTGTTTATTGAGTGCATGAAAGAGTTACCAGCAGCTCTATTACTCAGACCTTTTAATTTTGAAACCCTGGCAACTCATGTTTTTCAATATGTTAGTGATGAGCAATTGGAGCTTGCGTCAATTTCAGCCTTGTTTATCGTGTTAGTTGGGTTAATCCCTTTGTATTTCGTTAATCGTTCGATGGAGCAAAATCACTCATGAGTCATTTGATAATTAAAGACTTAGCTTATCAGTACAATGCGACTCAGGTGTTGAGTGAACTAAACCTCAATGTTGAACAAGATGAAATCGTCTGTTTGCTTGGCGCAAGTGGCTGCGGCAAAACTACCACCCTAAAGGCAATTGCCGGAATTTTACAGCCTGCGCAAGGCTATATGAGTATTGATTCAAAAGTGGTCAACGATAGTGGGCTGTTTGTTGCACCGGAAAAACGTAATATTGGCATGATGTTCCAAGACTATGCGTTGTTTCCTCATTTAACGGTAAGCGATAACATTGCGTTTGGCCTAAGCAACATGAGTAAAGCGCAAAAGCGCGAGCGTGTAGATGAAATGCTTAGCCTTGTTAAACTCGATGGTTGTGCAAAGCGATATCCGCATCAGCTTTCTGGTGGACAGCAGCAACGAGTGGCAATAGCCCGTGCACTTGCTTACAAACCAAGTTTATTACTACTTGATGAGCCATTTTCGAATATTGATACACAAGTGCGTTTTGAGCTTATTGCTGATATACGTCGCATTATTAAAGCTCAGCAGGTTTCTGCAGTATTTGTTACCCACTCGAAGGAAGAAGCTTTCGCGTTTGCCGACACGCTTGCGGTTATGCATGGTGGAAAAATCGCCCAACAGGGCTCTCCGGAGCAGTTATTTAGCCAACCTAACTCAAAGGTGGTTGCAGAGTTTCTTGGTACGGGCATATACTTAACGGCAAAAGTATTAACGCCAACTGAATATGAGACGGCGTTTGGTGTGGTTCACTCTTTGACGGCGAACAATGCAGATTGTCAGCAAGGTCAAGTGTATATAAGACCAAATCATATTCAGTTGTGTGAAGCTGCGCACAGTGACGCAAACAGTTTAACTATCTTGCACAGGCGCTTTATCGGTACGCGTTATGTATATCGTATCAATATTGCAGGGCAAGAGTGTGAAGTTGCTGCAGAGCAAGACCGCGTGTTAGCTGTTGAGCAGCCTGTAAAAATAAAAATAATGCCGCACACAGTCAATTTTTTTCATGATTAGCAATAAATAACAATCTTGAATCCTTGGCTTTGTGCAAATAACGAGAAGCTAAGGATTCACTATGGCGCAAGCGCAATCTGGGATTTGTGCTGAAGCAAACTTACATGGTTTGCACCTGTTTTTTAATGTTTACGATGGCCATGATGAGTCATTACGTAAAAAACTAAAACGCGTTAGCGTCATTCAAGATGAGTTTGCTGATCAGTTCTCAGAAGCTATGCTATCGTGTGTGGTTGCCCTTGGTGCTCAGTATTGGCCGCATATTCTGCCCGAGTTTATCCCAAGCCAATTGCAAAGCTTTCCGAATGTGACTCATAGTGAGCATGTGATTAGTGCTCAGCCATTTGACTTGTTTGTGCAAATTCGCTCAGACCGTGAAGATGTAAATCATCTATTTGCTCTGCAAATTCTAAAATTATTAACACCGGATGTTGAGCTGGTGGAGCAGGTCCGTAATTTTCGGTTTTTAGATGGACGTGATTTTAACGGCTTCATTTATGCAGGCGATACACCTCATGGCCGTCAAAAACGTAGTACAGCACTTATCGATAAACCGGGTCACTTTGAAGACCAAGGCAGTTATATTCATGTTCAGCGCTTTGTGCATGATTTGAGTGTCTGGCAGCATTTATCGTTGTCTGAGCAAGAGCAAATCATGGGGCGCACGCGTCTAGATAACACCTTGATTGTGCCTGCTGTAGAAACCAGTCATGCGGTTCGTAGTGAATTAAAAGATGAGCATGGCCAGCCGCTATTGCTAAACCAAAGCATGCCATTTGGTGATGTGCATAAGCAGGGTATTTTAATGGTTTCGTGTTCTGCGCAAGGGGATGCGTTTGAGCAGGTATTAAAGAGTCGTTTGGGGCAGGGCGATTGCTATGATCATTGGCTCGATTTTACTCAAGCCGATATGGGATCTGCGTTTTTCGCCCCGTCAGTAAACTTCTTAAAGCAACTTTAAACGGTATCAAATAAAGTGCGCACGCGCTCAAGCGTCACATCGATTTCAGAAATCTTCGCAGGGGCGATAAAAATAGTGTCGTCGCCTGCAATGGTACCTAGTACGCCATCTGCTTTACCGAGTGAATCAAGTAAACGAGCAATTAATTGTGCTGCGCCTGGACTGGTGCGAATAATAATCATCATTTCGTTATGCATAATATCAATAACAAGCTGACGCAGTGGGCTTTTCGCTGTTGGTACACCCATTTCAGCCGGTAAACAATAGACCATTTCTTGTTTTGCATTACGAGTACGTACTGCACCGAACTTGCTTAACATGCGAGAGACTTTACTTTGACTAATATTATCAAAGCCTTGCTCTTTTAATGCTTCGACAATCTCACCTTGTGAGCCGAAGTTTTCTTCTTTTAATAGCGCTTTAAACGCTTTGATCAGTGCTTCTTGTTTGTCTTGTGGTTGCATGTTGCCGTTTCTTTATTCATAAAATGTAGGGTAATTCTACACAACTCTGCATATTTATGCAGTATTAGTTTACAAAGTCGTCCAAAATGCTGTGTCTTTACAGCTAAGTTTACAACTATGGTCGAAATTATACGCGAAATAAGCAGGATAAATTTGTTTTTAGTCGCTAATTTCATTATCTTTAGGGCCACAAATATTTCCTACCTCAAATTACGGAGAATTCCAATGAAAGTTGCTGTTTTAGGCGCAGCTGGCGGTATCGGCCAAGCATTGTCTTTATTATTAAAAACAAGTTTACCTGCAGGTTCTGAATTATCGTTATACGATGTTGCCCCTGTTGTTCCTGGTGTAGCGGTTGATCTTTCTCACATCCCAACAGACGTTAAAGTTGAAGGCTTTGGTGCTGACAGCCTAGACGCAGCATTAGCTGGTTGTGATATCGTTCTTATCCCAGCGGGTATGCCACGTAAGCCAGGCATGGACCGTGCGGACCTTTTCAACGTAAACGCAGGTATCATCAAAACATTAGCTGAAGGCATCGTTAAAAACTGTCCTAAAGCGTTAGTAGGTATCATCACTAACCCAGTAAACGGCACTGTGCCAATCGTTGCTGAAGTATTCAAAAAAGCGGGTACTTACGATGCTAACCGTGTATTCGGTATCACAACGCTTGACGTGATCCGTTCAGAAGCATTTGTTGCTGAACTTAAAGGTTTAAGCGCAACTGACGTTAAAGTTCCTGTTATCGGCGGTCACTCAGGTACTACAATTCTTCCTCTTCTATCTCAAGTTGAAGGTGTTACTTTCACTGACGAAGAAGTTGCAGCATTAACTCCACGTATCCAAAACGCAGGTACTGAAGTTGTTAACGCTAAAGCGGGTGGCGGTTCAGCGACTCTTTCAATGGGTGCTGCAGCAGCACGCTTCTGTATGTCTTTAGTTAAAGGCTTACAAGGTGAAGAAGTAGTTGATTACGCATACGTTGCAGTTGAAAACGGTGACGCAGCATACTTCGCACACCCAGTTCGTCTAGGTAAAAACGGCGTTGAAGAAATCCTTTCTTACGGTGAGTTAAGTGCATTCGAAGAGCAAGCTAAAAACGACATGCTAGCTACACTTAACAAAGACATCCAAGAAGGTGTTGATTTCATCAACGGTTAATTCCGACAGATGATAGGCGATTTTTAAATCGCCGAAAACAAAAAAGCCTGCAAATGCAGGCTTTTTTAATGGCTCGAATAAATAGCGTTTAGTGATCGCGGGCAACGGCGATACGGGCCAAACTCTCTAAGGCTTGTTTGTACGGTGTATCTGGTAAGAACGCAATACAAGCAATTGCTTTGTCAGCTTCTTGCTCAGCTTTTTGCATTGCAAACTCAAGGGCCTTAGTGTCAGCTAATGCCGCTAGAATGCTCTCTAAGTGGTCCATACCATTACCAAGCTCAATTGCTTCGCGTACTAGCTTAACTTGCTCTGGTGTGCCTTTTTGCATGGCGTAGATAAGCGGTAGGGTAGGTTTACCTTCAGCTAAATCATCGCCAATGTTTTTACCAAGTTGCTCGGCATCAGCATTGTAATCTAGAACATCATCCACTAATTGGAATGCAGTGCCAAGATGCATACCGTATAAGTTTAATGCTTCAAGGGTTTGTTCGTCTTGCTCGGTAATAATTGCAGCCAGGCCGGTTGCAGCTTCGAACAATTTTGCCGTTTTGCTGTAAATAACCTGCATATAGCTTTGTTCTGTGGTGTCAGGGTCATTACAGTTCATTAGCTGTAATACTTCACCTTCAGCGATGACATTGGTTGCATCAGCTAAAATTTGCATGATTGGCATTTTACCTAGGCCAACCATAAGCTGAAATGAACGTGTATAGATAAAGTCACCCACCAAAACGCTCGCTGCATTACCAAACTCTGCGTTGGCTGTAGGCGTACCACGGCGCAAATGTGACTCGTCGACAACGTCGTCATGCAATAAAGTTGCGGTATGAATAAATTCGATGATAGTGGCAAGCGTAATATGGTCTTTGCCCTCATAACCAAGTGCTTTTGCCGCTAAAATGGCCAACATAGGACGAACGCGTTTACCGCCACTGTTTACTATGTATAAACCGAGTTGGTTAACCAATGCGACATCTGAGCGCATTTGGGCATGTATAAGTTGATTGACGTCATCCATTTCATTTTCGATTAACGTCTGGATAGCTTTTATATCCATTGATCTCCGAGCCAATATTTATGGGTATACGGGGCTGATTGTACAACAAAAAAAGCGCTTGCTCGATATTTTGTGATGATTCAGTAAAAAAACACTGTAAAGTTTTTTATTTGAGATCAATTTTGCCAAGATAAATTTATAACCTTGATTAATAAGTGTTCAGCTTTTTTAATTTTCAAGGTGTGTATTATTAGCGTAATTTAATTGTCATGAGATCGTAAAAACCGCTTGGCATGTGGTGTTTTTAGGATAGAATAGGGGAAAATATTGAATTGCTCTCAATGCAGCTATTTTTTATTCATTTTATCGAAAAAGAGGCTTGCTAGTTTTTGCACATTAGCGTAAACTTCGCGCCCTATTGAAGAATATTTTAGTTGCGTCGATTTGAGGGCGCACAGACGGAGTTAATTATGTACGCGGTTTTCCAAAGTGGTGGTAAACAGCACCGTGTGACTGAAGGTCAAACAATTCGTCTTGAGAAATTAGACGTTGAAACTGGTGCAGCAGTTGAATTTGATTCAGTACTTTTAGTTGCTGATGGTGAGAAAATCGAGATCGGTGTACCGTTCGTAAACGGTGGTAAAGTAACAGCTGAGGTTGTTTCACACGGTCGCGGTGAGAAAGTTAAGATTGTTAAATTTAGACGTCGTAAGCATTCTCGTAAGCAAATGGGCCATCGTCAATGGTTCACTGAAGTTAAAATCACTGGCATTAGCGCTTAATTAGAGGTACTGAGAAATGGCACATAAAAAAGCAGCTGGTAGTACTCGTAACGGTCGCGATTCAGAAAGCAAACGCCTAGGTGTTAAGCGTTTTGGTGGCGAATCAGTTCTAGCGGGTAGCATCATTGTTCGTCAACGTGGTACTCGTTTCCACGCTGGCGCAAACGTAGGTATCGGTAAAGACCACACTATCTTCGCAAAAGCAGATGGTAAAGTTCAATTCGAACAGAAAGGTCCTTTAAACCGTAAATACGTAAATATCGTAGCTGAGTAATCATCTCGATATTTGAAAAACCCCGCCTTTGCGGGGTTTTTTGTTTTAAGGCACATAATAGTGCGTATAAATATATACCTAAGCGCCTTGGCATTGGGTGCTGAATAGGGCACTTAGGTATATAATAGAGTTATTAACAAGCCAATCTTAAAGTGAGTAATCATGAAGTTTGTAGATGAAGTAGAAATTCGTTGTGACGCGGGTGATGGCGGCAGCGGTGTCGTATCTTTCCGACGTGAAAAATATGTACCAGATGGCGGTCCTGATGGCGGCGACGGCGGCGATGGCGGCAGCGTTTATCTACAAGCCGATGAAAACTTAAATACGTTAATTGATTACCAATTTGAGCGTTTTCATAAAGCAGAGCGCGGCACAAATGGTCAAAGCCGTAACATGACTGGTAAAAAAGGCGCTGATTTAACGCTTAAGGTGCCTGTTGGTACACGTATCATTGATGTTGATACTGAAGAGTCATTAGGTGATCTGACTAAGCATGGTCAAAAGGTTGTTGTTGCAAAAGGTGGTTTCCATGGCTTGGGGAATGCACGTTTTAAATCAAGTACAAACCGTGCGCCACGTCAAAAAACACTAGGTACACCTGGTGAAGTTCGCAGCTTACGCCTAGAGCTAATGCTACTTGCTGATGTTGGCTTACTTGGTTTACCAAATGCTGGTAAATCAACGTTTATCCGCAGTGTTTCTGCAGCTAAACCAAAAGTGGCAGATTACCCGTTTACGACACTTATTCCTAATCTTGGTGTAGTACGCCCAGATGCGAATAAGTCATTTGTAATTGCTGATATCCCTGGTCTAATCGAAGGCGCTTCGGATGGCGCAGGCCTTGGTATTCGCTTCTTAAAGCACTTAGAGCGTTGTCGTGTATTACTGCATATCATTGATGTTATGCCTGTTGATGGCACAAATCCAGTTGATAATGCCTTTGCGATTATTAATGAGCTACACCAATATAGTCCTAAGCTTGCTGAAAAGCCGCGCTGGTTAGTATTTAACAAAATTGACCTATTACCAGAAGATGAAGCTGAAGCACTGTGTAATGAAATTGCCGAAGAGCTAGGTGAAGAGGTTAATGTTTACCGTATCTCTGCTGCTAATAAGCAAAATACCCAAGCACTATGTCATGATATTATGGCGCTACTTGATAGTATGCCGAAAGAGAAATTCGCTGAAGAAGAGAAAGAAGAAGTTGAATTTAAGTGGGATACTTATCATCAGAAAGCAACATCTCAAGACGATGATGATTGGGATGACGACTGGGATGATGATGACTACGATGTAGAAGTTATCTACCAACGATAAAATTTAAAACTGAAAAGGAGCCATGCGCTCCTTTTTTATTAATAAGAAAAAAGTATTAAGGTTTAGTGTGAAAATTTCAATGATTGCTGCTATGGCAAATAACCGAGTAATTGGCCAAGACAACCAAATGCCATGGCATTTACCCGCCGATCTGCAACACTTTAAAAAAGTAACCATGGCAAAGCCTGTGATCATGGGCCGTAAAACATTTGAATCAATAGGTCGGCCTTTACCAGGTCGTCAAAATATTATTATCACGCGTAATGCTGATTACACAGCTGAAGGTATTGAGGTGGTTACTTCACCAGAGGCTGCGCTGGAATTGGTTGCTGATGTTGAAGAAGTAATGATTATAGGTGGCGGAAATATATACGAACAATTTCTATCTCAAGCAGATCGTCTATACTTAACATTCATCGACCTCGAAGTGGCCGGTGATACGCAGTTCCCAGATTACGAAAATGTTGCTAATTGGACAGTTGCCGATCAAGAAAAGCATCAGCCTGATAACAAAAACCCTTACTCGTATACTTTTGTAACCCTGTACAAAAACTCGTAACATTATTGCGGTAAAATTAATTAGTTGGTACAATATTACACAATCTTGGTAAGAAAAAAGTATTACATAAGGGCAAAATATGATGAAGTTACCAAATATGTTACTTGCAGCGGCTGTTGTTTCAGCGTCAGTTGCGTATACAGCACCAGCAAAAGCTGATGATCAATTAGCGGTTTCTATCTGTGAGTACATCGCAGCTGATGATAAAAACCGTTTACGTAGTAAGCTAAAAAGCTCACGTGTGAAAATTCGTAACATCTTTGATGCTGTAAAATGTAACGGCAACAATATGCTTCGTCATGCAATTGAAAGCGGCGCTGCGGATGCTGGTGAATACATCGTTAAGAACTTATCTAAAAGCTCTTTAGAAGACGGTGCAGACATCGCATGGGCAGAATCAAACGGCCACGGTGGTTCTCCACTAATCGCTGTTATTAAAGACCGCGCTGGCCTTTAATTGAAACGCCAATAGAATTTAAGAAACCGCACTCGTTGCGGTTTTTTTGTCTTTGAAGTGAGTTGTTTACTTGGAATTTAACGTTTGTTAAAGACTGGAAGCTTCAATTCAAGTCTCCCAGCCTAAGGCATTTACTGCTTGCTATTTATGATAGCTTAAGCACGTTTCCACTTCGTTCTTAGAACCTAAGATCACCGCCACACGTTGGTGAATTGCGTCAGGTTGAATGTCCATGATGCGCTCAGTGCCTGTTGAGGCAATACCGCCAGCTTGTTCGATTAACATTGCCATTGGGTTTGCTTCGTATAATAAACGTAATTTGTTAGGTTTATTTGGATCTTTCGTGTCGGTTGGGTAAGTAAAAATACCACCACGGCATAATACACGGTGCACATCACCTACCATTGCAGCAATCCAGCGCATGTTAAAGTTACGACCACGCGGTCCAGTATCACCAGCAATTAAGTCATTGATGTAATTTTGCATTGCTGGTTGCCAATGGCGTTGGTTTGAAGCATTGATTGCAAATTCGCTGGTCTCTTCAGGTACGCTTGCAAAATCTTGCGTTAATAAGAAGGTACCGTGTGTTTTATCTAAGGTGAAAAAGCGTGTGCCTTTACCGGTTGTTAACGCCAGCACGGTAGATGGGCCATATAATACATAACCCGCTGCAACTTGGTTTTTACCCGGTTGCATAAAAATACTAGGATCAGCTGGATCTGAACCTTCAGGCGCCGCCATAATTGAGAAAATCGTACCAACGAGTGAGTTGATATCAGTATTTGATGAGCCATCAAGTGGGTCGAATGCAACAATGTAGTTGGCATCTGGATTACCCGCAACGGTGAAGTCTTCTTCTTCAGAGGCAATGGCTTTTACGTAGCCCGATTCTAATAAAATATCTTTTAAAAGTTGGTTAGTTAGAACGTCGAGTTTTTTCTGTGTTTCACCCTGAATGTTTTCGTCTAGGGTTGAGCCTAATACGCCAGATAGGGCGCCTTGACCAACACGAAATGAAATTTCTTTACATGCCGCAAGTACCGTTCTGATCAATGAGATCAGTTCACGAGGGCAACCATCTTCTAACAATACCGGTGGGAGTCTACGCATTCTATTTTCCTGATAACGTTGTAGCCAGACATTTTTAGTGTGAGAGAGAATGTCTTAGCAAGCGCTGAATTTCGTCTTAAATAGCTGATTTTTCTTGGCGGTACTTTATACTGCTTAATACCTATACAGTATTTAAAACGCGAATAACAAAGATAAGATTATGCAAAAAATACCATTACTACGATATCTGCTCTTAGCTGTGCTACTTACTATGATAACTCAAGCACACGCAGCAATTAAGTCTATAAATGATTTTACTGAAAAAATGACTCATTTTTCAGGCTATTTTTCATTTTACTACGACACAGAAAACGGCAAATTGTATCTTGAGGTGGATAAACTCGAGCAACAATTTTTATTACAACAAAGCTTACCCTACGGTGTTGGTTCAAATGATATTGGCTTAGATCGCGGTCAGTTAGGCGATACTCACTTAGTTCAATTTGAGCGTTTTGGCGATAAGGTGATGCTAAGAGCTATTAATACTTATTACCGAGCTAATACTAATAACCTTGCGGAACAACAAAGTATTAAAGAGGCGTTCGCATCAAGTATTTTAGCGGGCTTTAATGTTGTAGCTCAGTCAGGCACTGCGGTACTTGTGGATTACACCCCTTATTTATTAAGCGATGTTCATGGTGTAAGCCGTCGTTTATCAGCAACCGGGCAGGGAAGTTTTAATTTAGATAGCAACCGCAGCGCGGTTTATTTAGCACGTTCAAAAGCATTTGAAAAAAATACTGAATTAGAAGCCGTGCTTACTTTTCAAGGTAATAACCCAGGTAAGTATGTACGCCAAGTGAGCGCAGACCCTTATGCACTGACGGTACATATGCATCACTCATTAATTGAGTTACCGGACGATAACTACACCCCTCGCAAATTCCACCCTCAAGCAGGTTTTTGGAGCATTGAGCACAAAGATTATGCGGCAGCACTGGGTGAGTCTATGTATGTGCGTTACATTCCACGTCATCGTTTAGCGAAAAAAGATCCGAGCCTGCCAATCAGCGAGCCCGTTGAGCCGATTGTTTATTACTTAGATCCGGGCGTACCAGAGCCAGTTAAAACAGCGTTACTTGATGGTGCTAAATGGTGGAATGATGCCTTTAATGCAGCAGGTTATAAGAACGCATTTATCGTTAAAGTGCTCCCTGATGATGCCGACCCTATGGATATACGCTACAACGTAATTCAATGGGTGCACCGTGCAACACGTGGTTGGTCGTATGGCAGTTCAGTGATTGACCCTCGAACAGGCGAAATTATCAAAGGTCATGTGACACTGGGTTCACTGCGTGTTCGTCAAGACATCCTAATTGCAGAAGCATTAGCAGCCCCATATTTTGAAGGCAATGAGGTGGCTAAGCGCTTACAAGCCATGGCACTTGATCGTATTCGTCAATTAAGCGCCCATGAAGTAGGGCATACTTTAGGTATTTCGCATAACTTTGCAGCGTCAGTGGCAGACAGAGCCTCTGTGATGGATTATCCACACCCACTACTGAGCTTTAATGAGCAAGGTAAGTTAGATGTAAGTCGAGGCTATGCTGCTGGCATGGGCGTGTGGGATACCCAAGTGGTCAAATACGGTTATAGCGATTTCACTAATCAAGATGAAGCACAGCAATTGGCCGCTATTTTAGCTGAAAACAAAAGCAAAGGGCTGGAATTTATTTCAGACAGTGATGCCCGCGCTCAAGGTGGTGCTCACCCAACAGGGCATTTATGGGATAACGGCAGTTCACCAAGTGATGAGCTAATGCGTGTACTTGATGTTCGTAAACAAGCGCTGACGAGCTTTGGTATCGAAAACATCAAAACAGGCACTGCTTTATCGCAATTAGAAGAAATGCTGGTGCCACTTTATTTGTTCCATCGCTATCAAGTAGAAGCGGCGGTTAAACTAATTGCTGGTGTGAATTACGAGTACGAAGTACGTGACGGCTCGCAACCAAAAGGGGCACAGGTTGTGGCAAAGCAAACGCAACAAGCAGCAGTAGATGCACTCCTTGCAACGCTAAAAGCCGAAAACCTTGTTTTACCTGAGTCAGTATTAGCGCTTATTCCACCAAAAGCGTATGGTGAATCTAAATCACGCGAAAGTATTGTTGGTCGCACAGGACTCACGCTTGATGCGATGGCGTTGCCTGAGGTTGCTGCAGCACATAGCTTGAGCCTACTTTTTAATAGCCAACGCATTAACCGTTTAGCACAGCAGCAAGCACGAAGCGATGCATTTTATGGTTTAGATGCGCTATTAGCACAAACTTATCAGCAAGTTTTTGAGCAAAAAATTCCTTTAGGGATGGCAGGTAAAATTAGCCAACGTGTACAGCTTTTAACTGCAAAACAGTTTGCCGATTTAGTTGCAAGCAATGAGGTGGCACCCGAAGTGCAAGCACAGCTTCGTTACTACTTAGCTAAACTTGCAAAGAGTTACCAGCAAGAATCCATGCTAGGCAGTGCATCCGTTGGTAACAGTGCATTTAAGCAATACTTAAGCGAGCAAATCAGTCACTTTTTAGAAAACGGTGAATGGCCTGCAAACTTTAAAGTGCTGCCAATGCCACCGGGCTCACCAATTTAATCCACCTTTCTTTTAAGACGCCTAGCATAGCTAGGCGTTTTACTTGCATAAAATTGGATATTTGCTAATCTAGCGGCCTTCCTTTTTTGTCTTTTTGAGGTGTATATGGCGTTCTTTTCTCGCTCGTTGTTAGCAGCGGCCATTACATTCTCTAGCTTTTCCAGTTACGCAACCTTAGAAAAAAAACAATGCGATGTAGAGTTAAGCCATGGCTTAATCATCACCGATGATGTCATTCGTATTGTTGATAAAGGTCAAACTCGCGTACAGATCAACAACGATAACCAATTGTTTATAAGAGGCTACTGGGTTGATTTAAGCCCAGATGAAAGCAAAGTTGTGGAGCAGTTCAGCCGCGGTATCAGGCAAACAGTCCCTGAACTTGTTGACTTGGCGACCGATGGTGTAAACCTTGGCTTAAGTGCCATCGAGCAAGTTGTTGAGGGCATGTCAGACAAAGAGCCCGAAGTACTAAAAACTCAGCTGCAATATGTTGAGCGTGCGCTGATGGATAAATTTAAGCGTGGTGATGACTTTTTCTTTATTGCTCCGCAGTCGCTGTCGAAAATCGATGACTTTTTTACCAAAGAAATCAGCCAAAAAATTCACTCTGCAGTGCATGGCTCACTTGGCGCTATTTTAGTCTCGTTAGGCGATGCTTTTAAATCGCGCGAAGGTAACATCGAAGACCGTATCAATGATATGGGGCAGCGTATGGATATCATCTCAACTGAAATTGACAAATCACTACAAAAGAAAGCAGAGCAATTAGAAATGAAAGCCTCTGAGTATTGTGAGTGTTTGAACTCATTAGATGTCACCGAATCACGATTACAACAAATGGTGCCTGGTATGGCCGATTTTGATTTGGTACAAATAAAGTCTTAATACGAACTAAAAACGAAAAAGCCCAGCAGTTGCTGGGCTTTTTCGTTTTTAGTTGATTTAAATTAACTGAATTTAGCGGTTTCAGTTTCTAAATTGCTTGTAAGACCTTTGATCAAATCGGTTGCTGTATGAGCCTGGTTTGATACAACAGCCGTTTGTGAAGCGGTGTCTGAGATAGTTACGATGCGTTTGGCAGTGTCTTCACCTGCATCAAGTTGCTCTTTCGCAGCAATGGCTATCTGATGGCTCATTTGTGCAATTGCGCTGAGTGAGCTGGCAACGCGTTTTAGCTCTTCATTGGCTTTAGTCGACTTTTCAACGGTTTGTTCACTGGTACTAATACTAAGCGAAACAGATGATTTGGCATCTTGGGTTGCAGCTTGTAGTTTGCCAATCATATTGCGGATTTCTTCAGTACTGGTTTGTGTGCGCTGGGCAAGCCCGCGAACTTCATCAGCAACCACAGCAAAGCCTCGTCCTTGCTCACCTGCACGGGCAGCTTCTATCGCCGCATTAAGCGCAAGTAAGTTCGTTTGTTCGGCAATACCTTGAATAACACTGAGCACATTTGCGATGTTATTTACCTCATCATCAAGCACTTGAATGTTATTACCTGCGCTGTCAATTTGCTGCTCTAAAAGCGCGATGGTATCAGCAGCCTCGCTGGTTAAGTGGCTGGCACTTTGACCTTGTTGCTCAGCTTCTTGCACTGAGTAAGCTGCTTGTTCAGCATGTTCCACAACGGTTTGCGCTGAGGCTGTTAACTCGGTAATAGCTGAAGCAACCATTTGAGTTTCTTCGTTTAGGCTACGAGTCAGTTTGTCGAGTTCAACAGAGCGAGATTCGTTATCAACACTTTGATTTTTTAAGCTATCTGTAACCCCTTTAATACCACCAACAACGCCACGTAACCCTTGCTGCATATAATGCATGGCAGCAATAATGCTCTCAGGTGGGGCATCTTGGCGAATATGTGAGTTTAAGTTGCCACGAGAGACGTTTTTTACAATACCGATTACTTCATCAATTTCGCCGCCTAAGGCATTAGTGAGCGATGAGCCAAAGCGAGCAATGGCAAAGGTCAACGCAATGGCAATAAGCATAGATAAGCCCAGTAACCACTTTGCAGTATTCCAATAACGTTCATCAACTTCTTTGGCGCTAATGCCTGTACCAACATACCAGCCAAACAGCGGTGTTTTTTGTACTACAGAGGTTAAGTCAACGGTTTCACCATCTCGCACTGAATCCCAGTGATAGGTGATGATTTTATTGGTCGTGTTACCCACGAGATTTTCGACCATACGGCCGATACTGTTGCCGCTGGCATCTTTAAAATCGTTAAAGCTGGTGCCGTGTAGTTCTGGGTCGTGCGGAGTGGCGACAAAATCTAAGTTGTTGTCGACGACATACACATATTCTGAGTCGTGGTATTTATTTTCTCGAAGTACCTGAATAGCAAGCTTCTTTGCTTGTGCTTCTTCGAGTTGATTGCTTTTAACCATCAACTCAAATTGCTCAACAATATTGGTGGTGCTCTTCATGAGCTGGTTGATACGCGCGATGTTGTCGCTTTCGCTGGCATGACGTAAAGATTGTAAGCCAAGTAACGCTATCGCAGATAACGCAATAAACATAGCGATAGCAAATAAGGTGATTTTTGTTTTTAAAGCTAGTCCTGATAACACAGTCAGCCTCCTTTATTATTTCCCCTGTTAACTTTTACCACGTTTGTCTGGTTTTATTAAGGAAAAATGACAGCGTTATCATGACTTTTGCTCAAGTACCTATTTAGAGCTTCAGTTCGGCTTCTGTAAGGGCTCGATATTCACCGCTTGCAAGGCTTTCGTCGAGGGTAATGTCAGCTATTTTTTCACGATGTAATTCAACAACTTTATTACCTACAGCAGCAAGCATTCGCTTAACTTGATGGTATTTACCTTCGCAAATTGAAAGGCGTAAGCTGTAGCTTGCAAGTTTTTCAACAATCGCAGGGCGAGTTAGCTCTTTTTCGTTGTGCAATTGCACCCCTTGCTCTAACGCTGCAATGGCTTCTTCATCAATAGGTTCTTGAGTTTCAACTAAATACGTTTTGAATTTGTTATGCTTTGGTGCAGTAATTTTGTGTGACCAGTCGCCGTCATTAGTGATGATCACTAATCCTGTGGTATCGATATCTAAACGGCCTGCAACATGAAAGTCGCTCATATTTGGTTCATCAAGTAAATCAAATACAGTCGGGTGAAGGTCATCTTTATTGGCACATACATAGCCAGCAGGCTTATGGAGCATGAAGTAGCGCTTACCTAAAAACACCAGTGGCTCGCCTTGCCAGCGCACGTCATCATCTTGGCTGATTGAATAATCAAATGAGGTGATCACCTCGCCGTTAACAGTGGCGTATTTACGTTTGATACCTGCTTTGGTTTTGCTGCGAGGTAACTCGGCAATATGGCTAATAAATTTATCTAAACGGCATGGAAATTTCATTGGGATCACATTTTTAGTCGGCTACAATGGCGGCGAGTATAGCGGATACTAGTTACCTATGACAGTACAGCAAGGACAAATATTACAGCATTACCAAGCGCAAATAGCCAAAGGTGATTTGCAAGAAGACCGTGCCCAGCGCACAGCGATTAATGCTCTCGATAATCTAGCCACAGAATTAGCTGCACCAAGCCATTGGTGGCAAAGCGCTAAGCCAATAAAAGGAGTTTATTTATATGGCCCAGTAGGGCGTGGTAAATCCATGTTAATGGACGTGTTTTTCAAGCTTGTTAATATTGACGCTAAGCAGCGTTTGCACTTTCATCATTTTATGAAGCAAGTGCATGAGCGTTTAACTCAGCTGCAAGGGCAGAAAAATCCGCTGACGGTGATTGCTAAAGAGTGGGCAGAGCACATTCGCTTGATTTGTTTTGATGAGTTTTTTGTTTCTGATATTGGTGATGCCATGATCTTGGGTGGCTTATTCAAAGCCTTGTTTGAGCAGCAAGTAGTGTTAGTGGCAACGTCAAACTGTCAACCGGAGCAGTTATATCGCAACGGTTTACAGCGAGCACGATTTTTACCCACTATCGATTTATTAAATGAGCATTGCCATGTTTTAAGTGTTGAAGGCGACACAGATCATCGCTTTCGCTTTGGCAAACAAACCGCACATTATTTTATTAATAACAAAGAGGCGCTAACAGAGCGCTTTTTAAAGCAAGAGCAAGTAATACAAAGGCAAACAACGATAGAGGTTTGCCACCGCGAGCTTAGCTGTGTAATGCAAGCTCAAGACGCCATTATGTTTGATTTTATGACGCTTTGCTCAGGACCTAGAAGCACCGCGGATTATATTTATTTGGCAGAGCGTTTTCAGCGTGTTTATTTACTCAATGTGCCGGTGATGGGGCGCGGAGCAACAGGTAAACAAATTGTGCATGGCATTGAAGATAGTTATCAGCGAGAAAAGCAGGATTTACAAGAACACTTTTTAGATGATGAAGCACGGCGCTTTATTGCTTTGGTTGATGAGTTTTATGATCACAGCCGATTACTGGTGATTTCGGCCAAGGTGGGTATTAGCGATTTATACCAAGGCCAAAAACTGGCATTTGAATATGCGCGTACCGAGTCTCGATTAGTTGAGATGCAAAGCTGGAAAAGATAAAAGGCGCAATAAAAATGCGCCTTTGATGTCAGCCTAGCTGGGGATCTTCATATGAAACGGTTAAAAGCTATATTGAGCACCTACATACACGTAGCGACCAGCACCACCGCCGTATGCGCTGTAGTAGTTACCACGGCCATATGGATAAAAATCACCTTTATTATCAAACACGTTATTCACACCACCGAATACGCGCAATTGGCTCTGTTCACCAAGTGACATGGTGTAAGACGCTGAAAGGCTGTGTTTTAAGAACGAGCCATAATCTTGGTAGGCAAGTTTTTCTGGATTACTGATACAAGTATCTTCACCAGCCTCACAGCGGGCATCATTTTCGGCAATATACTCTTGATAATCTTCTTCAAGACTCTGGCTTGCTTTAAACGAGCCTAAGTAATTTGTACGCCAGCGAATACGCAAGTTATCGTTACGCCATGTCAGTGACATTGAGGCTTTACCTTTGCTGCTGCCGTAACCTGCGTAGTGACTGGTTACTAAGCTGCCATCAAGGCCTTCATAAGTTTGCGAGTTTTCGATTACATGGTTGTAATCTAGTTTAAACGATAACTGACCTAGGTTATCTAAGTCGAGTTTGTACTGTGCAACCACATCATAACCACGTGCAGTTAGCTCATCGAGGTTATATTGACGCTGAAGAATTTTGATAATGTTACCTTCGCTATTACGGGTAATATCATTACAAAATACGTTGTCTTCACCCCATGCTGCTTCTGAGTCGTAACATTCACGCATGATATTTTCATTGCTGATCTGCGAAATCGCATCAACAATAGCAATATCGTAGTAATCAACAGCAAGATTAAAGTTTTCTAAAAAGGCAGGAGCCACTGTCACACCAAAGGTATAGGTATCAGCGGTTTCTTCTTTTAGATTTTCGTTACCTGCCCCTGGAGAGTAACTGTTGTTCTCATCGCTAAATTCAAAGTTAGGAGCAGCAGCAAGTTGCGCAGCTAACGTCGGCTCTTTGCGGCAGTTGTCGTGACCTGCTTTAGTTGATGTTGCCGTTAAACCGTCACAAATATCATCATAGCTGTCGTAATCGCCACGCGGTGGTGACATAAGCTCTGTGATTGTGGGGGCGCGTTGAGCGCGAGCGTAGTTTGCTCTAAATGCATAGCCTTCGATTGGCTCCCAAAATACACCTAGCTTGTAGCTGGCAACGGTGTTGACGTTTTCCATGCTATAGTTAGCCAAACGTAATGAAGTTTCTGCGCTTAAATTCTTTGCTAAAGGAGCATCTTTTAAAAGTGGGATCGCAAGCTCTGCAAAGGCTTCATAGACCTCAACTTCACCATAAAAATTTGGTACATAGTTGAAGGTAATACCGCCTGCTTTCATGTCGTCGCTGGTTGATAGGTCTTGGCTGTCTTTACGGTATTCACCACCAATTACCGCAGATACGGAGCCTGCTGGTAATTCAAATAAATCACCCGCTACGTAGCCAACCACACCGTATTGTTTTATTTCGGTATCAATAATTGGGTTGGTACGGATCCAAGCAGCCATTTCATCGGTAATAGATCCCTCACCAAATAAGTTAATTGGCACACAGCCTTCAGCGCGAGCTGCTTCATCAATACATTGAATGGTGCCATCCGCTAATTCTTCTGCTTGCAAAGCTTGATTAAGTTTTACAGTATTTAATTCATTGCTACGAATTTGGTGTTGAGTAAATCGACCATAACTTGCAGATAGATCCCAGTCCCACTCGTCGTTAAATAATGTGCCTTGAAGACCTGCCCAACTACGAATGGTTTTACGAGTATTATCGGTGCTGATATTACCCACTTCACTGAAGCGGCGATCCCAATAAATACGATCTTTGTATGGGTTGGCATCGAGGATTTCTTGCGGAACATATGGGTTGTCGATTGGAATGTAACCCGGTGCTACATCAGCAAGGGGCTCGCCAGTGGTAGGGTCATAACGCGGCACATACGCACCTTCGTATTCATCTTCAGGCGACTTATTGTTAAAAGAACCACTTTCACTGTATTGAACTTGCGCGTAGAACATCACATCGTCAGTTAAATCGTAATCAATTTTAACTGCAGCAGATACGTTATCGCTTGGTACATCAAGCATCACGTATTGATTTGAATTGATACCGTAAATTTCTTCGTTGCCTTTCCAGTCATCACGTAGAGTTTGGCCGTCATACCAAAACTGTGTGTCGTTACGGCTGTTTTCTAAGAATACACCGCCCGGAATACCGTCGCTTTTGCTTACCCAATCAGCTTGTGTGATGTCACGCATACATTGATCGCCATCTGCTGTTTGCATTACATTACACATGCGATCTGGATCGTAATCGTAACTATCTTCGATTTGTGCGCGTTTACGATCGTAAAAAGTCATACCGAAATCACGGTCCCAGTTGGCACTGAAATAGGCGTAACCGCGATCTTCAGCAAACGAGGTACCGTAGTTTAAATCAAGGGTAAATTCTTTACCGCCGCCATCGGTGGTTTCACCTGTGTTCGCTTTAAAATCAAAGCCTTCTTTTTTGGATTGGGTGATAATATTCACCACACCTGCTACAGCATCGGCACCATAGGTTGCAGATGCACCGCCACTGATTATTTCAACGCGCTCAACCATACCGCTCGGAATGGTATTTAAACTGACATAGTTGCCACTGTAGCTGTTTGAAACAACACGACGACCATCAATCAATGTAAGGGTACGGTTAGCGCCTAAATCTCGAAGTTGTACTGTCGATAAGCCAGTCGCTGAAACACTTGATTGGCTGGTGGTATTACCTATGCTCTCGCTAAGAGCTGGCATGTTATCAACCAAAATGTCTGATAAGTTGGTTAAACCTGTATCGGCAATGGCTTCGCGGTCCATTGTGACCAGCGGTGTTGGAATTGAAAAGCTATCGCGTTTAATACGTGAACCCGTAACAACGATTTTTTCCGGCTCTTCAGTTTGTTCATTAGCTGCTGGAGTGGTGTTGGCAGGGCGGGCAATCTCAGCCTCATTGGCAAATGCATGTTGGCTAAAACCACTGGCAACAGCAAGTGCAATTGCACAAGGTTTGGTTAGTAGATTTCTCACAGGCGTTCCTAGTTGTTTTATTTTTAGTTTTTAGAACCAGAGTGATGCTCTTTTTAAGGGCAGTTAAAATTTACAGTGAGCAACACTCTGGTTGGTCGGTATTGACGTAAAAATTTTTATAGAAATGTGAACCTAACTACAATCTTAGGTGGCTCGTTTATGTCTCTATTTTATATCTATTGAATATCTATTTATTTAAAATCAGTGGTTTAAGAAATGTTCATTGTTAACCGTTTTGCAACGTTAAAGCTGGTGAAAGGGCTGCTTTTACGATAAATTGATAGGGCTTTATACTGCTGTACTTCTAAAATGGGGTTTTATTTAGAGTAAATGGAAACATCTAATCGCGTTTATCAGCTGGGCTCATGTATTGTTAACCCACTCGAAAATAAACTGATCTGCAATGGTAGTGAACAGCTTTTGCAGCCTAAGTTTATTGAGTTGTTAGCTTGCTTAGTGGCGCGTTACCCCGAACCAATCACCCGTGAAGAGCTCATCAATCATGTATGGGAAGGCAATTTTTACGTGGGTGAAAAAGCCTTAACAAATGCTATTTGGCATCTACGAAAAGCATTTAAGGAACTCGATCCAGAACAAACTTACCTAGAGACATTACGTAAAACGGGTTATCGTGTTTTATTAAAGCCCGAGCTAATAGATACATCCGATAAAGAAAACCCTGTGGGTTTTAGTATCACAGCTGCCCAATTCCGCCAGCTGTTTGTGGCTTTGTGTGTCATTAGCTTGGTGGTGATGTATTGGCTGTTCTCTTCGCCTGCAAAGCAATCTAACTCAAGCTTTGTGTTGCCGCTTAATAGCATCGAAAGCGTGACGGCAAGCCCTGGTCGTGAGATTTATCCTTCAATTTCTGATGATCAGCACTATTTGGTGTATTCATGGCGACAGCTTGGTAAACCAAATAACCTATATTTACGTGATTTACATTTTCCTGAGCACCCAGCAAAGCAATTAACGGACTCACCTTTTACAGAAGGGCGCTCTGTGTTTAGCCCAGATGCAAACACATTATATTATTACCGTATGGCCTCTGATGTTTGTGAAATTGTAAAACTCTCTTTGGTAAATGCCACCAGTGTCGTGCTAGGGGAGTGCAGTAATAACTATGCGCCTGATCTTGATATCAGTAGTGATGGTAAAACCTTGGCCTACATTGCTGATCATACGAGCAAGACAGGTGATTATGTCACTCGTATCAAACTGCTCGATTTACAGGCAAAACATAGAAAAGAAACAGTTATTCCTTGTAATGATGACTGCGAAACTGTGTATGAGTCTGTGTCGTTTTCGCCAGATGCACAGCGAGTTGTGGTTACGCGTAATGTTAAAAACAACCAAAAAGCACTGTTTTTAATAGATGTAAAAACAGGGCAAAGCCAACGGCTAACTCATGATTTTGTTGATATTCATGGTGTAGATTGGCATCCGTCTAAAGAGCAATTGGCGTTTAGTGCAGTTGAGGGCGGTAAACGTTATGGCTACTTCTTTGACATTAAGAATCAAACCCTAATCAACACGCAAATTGCGGGCATGAGTTCACCTAATTACAGTAGTGATGGTAGTGTTTATTACCATCAGTGGGATTTAGATAAGGTGATCACGCGTCTGAAAATAGACGAACAAGTGGCCAACTCGCCGTTTTCTATGTTGTCGACCAATTTTAGCTCGCTATTCCCTGAATATAATCAGCAGCAAAATAAACTACTGTATGTTTCCAATGAATCTGGCAGTTCACAGCTTTGGATTGTTAACCCTGATAGCAGCTCGCGAAAGCAGCTTACTGACTTTGCACATAACACGGGGGAAGTTCGTGATCCAACCTGGTCAGCCGATGGACGCTATATTTTGTTTTCATTGTATGACAATGGCAGTACCCGCTTATATATTTATGATTTCAAAGTAGAGCAAAGTCAGCAAATCAAACTGCCATTTAGTCATGTAATTAAACCCAAGTTTAGCGCTGATAGCCAGCATATTTTAGTCTCTGATGGTGACTACTTATATCGTTATGACTTAACAGGTAAAAGCCTAGGTAAAGCTGTTGAAGTGCCGGCGCAGTATGGCGTTGAAACACAATCGGGCGATATTTTATTTACCAACTCGCGCCATGCTATTTGGATAAAACATCATGATACGGGTGTTGAAGAAATGCTGGTGAACGATGTTAAGTTGGCGCGCAGTTATGCATGGTTGCTGGTGGCAAAGAACGCGTATCATGAGGGGCGTATTTATTATTATAAAGAACGCTTAGGTGATTACCGTATTAGCTACTATGACTTAGCAAGTAAGCAGCATCATGATTTAATTGCTTTACCGGAACGAGCTTATAGTCGCTCATCGGGCTTGACCTACATACCCAATGAGCGTTGGCTGGTTTATACAGCGTACTTATCGCCTGAGATAGAAATCAAGCGTTTACCCGCAGCCTATTTACCAAAGTAGTTAACACTTACGGTAGATGTCAGCATCCATATCGTAAATATTAACGCTTAAGCTATACGAGCGGCGGCAGTATGTTCTTAAGCAACTTAGTAATTGCTCACTGAGCATTTGCTTTTGCTCTATAGTTCTGCCTGCCATGATTGATGCGCCGATGTGAATAAAGCCATCTTTGCCTTCACCTAATTCGTAATGCTGATAAGCAATTGCACGAGTCTTTATGGTCGAAAGCTCAAATAAGCCTGAGTCAAAAACGGCTTGGTGAACTTTTTCAACTAACACTTGTGGCAGAATTGGCAAGTCTTCTGAGTGTTCTATAACAATGTGCGGCATGGGGTCTTCCTTAAAAGCGGTAACTAAAACCGATGTTTGTCTGAAATTGGTTTAACACATCACCATCAAAGTGCCATAGACATTGGTCGTCTTCTGATGTTGGCAATGTGCACGATACGTTACTTGCATTATTTACAATAGTTGCCAGCCAGCGAGTTTCAACATAAACCCGAGCTTGTTCAGTAAATAAATAATCTGCGCCAGCATATAGGCCAGAGGTAAAAAACGTATCAGAGTCGGCAAAGTCAGTGCTGACGTGGTTTGCGCCAATTTGGGCACCCACAAAACCAACTATACGGTCAGCTAATGGCACTTCTACGGCACTTTGAAATAGCAGGTATTGCATCTCGACTTGCTTGTTGGTTTGGTCTTTCATATCAAGTTCGGTTGCTGAATAAAAGAACCCATAACGAGCATTATCAATGGTTCTATCTAGGCTGACAGTAAAATGGCTGTCATCCTCAAGCTCAATTTTTAGGTTTTCTTCGGTTTGCACCGAGTTAGTAAAGTTTTTGCCGAAACCAGCGCTAATAGAGTAGTCAGCTTGAGCTGTACTACTTAAGAACATTAAACACAGTAAACCAAGCGATTTTTTCATTGTTTAGGTGCTCGTTGTTGAAGATATTTTGAGATAGTATTGAAACATAGCAAGCAAATCGTTGTAAACGGACAACTATCGCTTTTTAATAAGGAACACTAGGATGAAGTTACTAAAATTAGCTGCACTTACTGCGCCACTGATTTTGTTGAGCGGTTGCTCGGATGATGCTGCTTCGGTGAGTTTGGGGTTATTTACGACCAAAGATATTAAAGTGGTATCACAACAAGACCCGCTTATAAGCGGTGTAACTTGCCACATTAGCCATATTGAAGCGAACCTTGATTTTGCTGATCCATCCGATATGTCTATTGCCTGTCGTCAAACAGGCCCCATTACCGCTGACCAATTACAACAAATTGACCGCAGTAAATCAGGCGAAGTGGTATTTAAGTCATCGAAAAGTATTTTGTTTAAGTCGTTAAAAGTTCGTCGTATTTATGATGCGCCAACACGCACACTTTTATATTTGTCTTATTCAACGAAAGAGTCGAGCGGCAGCCATCATCATGCTTTATCAACTGTGCCTCTTTACAATACAGATGCATGGCAATGGGCACAATCACAAGAGTAATTTATGTTAGCGTTATTTAAGTCGGCCCCACTTGTTGATGAGCAAGAGCAGCAGTGGTTAATCGATACTTTTTTATGGGCTGTTGAACACTTTGATAGTGAATATTTTTTAAAGCACACGCAAATCATTTTACCTAATGGGCAGTTCTTTCCGGATAGGGTGTCGAGCGTCAGTGAAATGGCTGAAAAGGTATTTAGTCGAGTTGTTGATTATGCGGGGATGCAGGCGTGGCCAATTAACTTAGTTGCGCCATCTGGGCTTACACCTCAGGTGTTTCCGCATTTTGAATTTCAAGATAATTTACGCGGTAGCGAGGCGAGTTTAATTGTACCGGCAAATCATCCGGTGAATATCTCCTTTAACCCGAACCAAATCAATCAACCGCAAGATTTAGTGGCAAGTTTTGCTGGTACCTTAGCGACCATTTTGATTCACCATGTGGGTGTCTTACCTCCCGGCGGTAAAGAGTACTTACCGCAAGCAAGCGATGCGTTGGCATGCTATTTAGGCTTTGGGGTGATGATGAGTAATACGGTGTATCAATTTAAAGGTGGCTGCGGCTGCGGTTATAACCCTTATGCCAATCGCCAAGCAGCGCTGACTGAGCCACAAACGCTATTTATGCATGCGCTGGTTACGCATTTTAAAGGGGATAATCAGTCGAAGAAGTTTTTAAAACCCCATTTACGCAGCCAATATAAAAAAGCGCAAAAGCAAATTAAAGCATTGGTAAATGACAGTGCAAATCCGTTGTTATTAGCATTAGATGAACAAGCAGTAGGGTGATATTGAGTGCAGTATTTAGATGAGTTTTTATTGATAGCCATAGCTCACTTTTTTGCGGTAGCAAGCCCAGGTCCTGACTTTGCAATTGTACTAAAGCAAAGTATTCAACAAGGTCGTAAAAATGCGCTTTGGACCAGTGCTGGGGTTGGTGCGGCTATTTTGCTGCATATTGCTTATTGTGTATTAGGTGTGGCATTAATTTTATCCCAGTCACCTAGCTTATTCATGGCTTTAAAATACCTTGCAGGGGCTTATTTGGCATACTTGGGTGTGCAAGCTTTACGAAGCGCAAAACCTAGCGATAGTAAACAGCAAACCCTTGCCCCTGCTGAGCCTGAATCGGTGTATAAAGCATTTCGACGCGGTTTTTTTACCAATGCCCTTAATCCCAAAGCAACACTGTTTTTTATGTCGTTGTTTACTCTTGTAATAAGCCCTGAAACACCTGTTGTAGTGCAGGCTGGTTATGGCGTGTATATGGCAATGGCGACTTGGCTGTGGTTTTCATTTTTATCATTGGTGTTATCAAAAGCATCAGTGCGAGCATTTTTCTTAAAAAGCGGATACTGGTTTGATAGAGGCATTGGCGTGATCTTAATTGCCTTAGCTATTCGCGTTGTTGTGTGAGGTAAGTATGACGCTATATAACTTTTCATTTGGTTCAAATATGTCATCGAGCAGATTGCTGGCAAGGCTGCCTGAAGCAAAGCGGGTAGGTACAGCTATTTTAAAGGGCTATGAGCTGACGTTTGATATGGTAAGTACCGACGGCTCTGCAAAGTGTAGCGTGCGCAAAACAGATCAGGCAGATGCCTTGGTATATGGTGTTGTGTATCAGTTAAACGAAGCTGAAAAGTCGATTCTTGATGATATCGAAGGGCCGCGTTATGACTGTGTAGATATCACCGTTGAGCTACTAGATGGCGAGCAACTTGCTGCCCATTGTTATATCGCTAACACCTTAGATGAGTCTTTACTGCCATTCGACTGGTATCTTCAGCATGTTCATCGCGGAGCGCTTGAAGCAGGTGTACCAAATCATTACAGTGAAGCAATACTCGCAAGACCAAGTTGCGATGATCCAGATAAAACCCGAGCAGCGAAAGAGTTCGCTATTCACAACAATAAAAATCACCAAGGGATATTATGATATTTCGTAAATTAGCCGTTGCAGCGGCGCTTTTATCGAGCTGTTCGTTTTACAGTTATGCCGATATTGATACTAAAAAAATTGAAAAAGTAATCGAAACGTCAATGGCACGTTTTGACGTACCGGGTATGGCTGTAGCGATTGTTGAAAATGACCAGGTCGTGTTAGCAAAAGGTTTTGGCGTATCTCACCTTGATACCGGTAAAAAAGTAAATAAAGACACCTTATTCGGTATCGCGTCAAACACCAAAGCATTTACCGCAGCAGCGTTAGCTAAATTAATTGATGAAGGTAAGCTTAGCTGGGATGACAAAGTAATTGATCATCTTCCTGAGTTTCGTCTGTATGACCCTTACGTAACACGTGAAATGACCATTCGCGATTTATTAAGCCACCGTAGCGGTTTGGGTTTAGGGCAAGGCGATTTAATGATTTGGCCAGATACTGACAAATCGATTGATGAAATTATCGCAGGGCTAAAATACTTAAAACCAGCGAGTAGCTTTCGCAGTAAATACGCCTATAACAACTTAATGTTTGTCACTGCAGGTGAGGTGGTAGCCCGTGTATCTGGCATGAGCTGGAATGATTACATCGAGAAAAATATTCTTCAGCCACTTGATATGAAAAACTCACGCGCAGGTTTTTCACGTATTCCTAGTAGCAATAAAAACTGGGCGACGGGTCATATTCCAATGGATGGCCAACTACACCCATTTTTTGTGAACTACCTCGAAGATTTCCGTGGCGCTGGTGCGATTGCATCAAGCGTAAGCGATATGAGCCAATGGCTACGCACGCAGCTTGCACATGGCAAAATGCCAAATGGCCAGCAGTTATTCACTGAAAAGCAGCAGCAACAAATGTGGCACCCGCACATTACGTCAATGGCATCAAAAAGTGCTTATGAAGCTTACCACCAACAATTTAGAGGTTATGGTTTAGGCTGGAGCATTGAAGATTTCCACGGCATTAAAAAGCTAGGCCATGGTGGTGGTATCTTAGGCATGGTGTCTCAAGTGACATTATTACCAGAGAAAAATCTCGGTATTGTTATTCTGAGTAACCAGCAAGCATTCAGCGCGCTCTCTGCGGTGACTTACGAAGTATTAGAAGATGCATTAGATCTTGAAGATAAAGACTGGGTTGAAGACCTTGCTAAAAAGCACTTTGAAGGTAAAAAAGAAGCTTACGCAAACGCAAAACCAGAAACACCTGCTGATTATCAAGCGAAACTACCAAACATCAACTACACAGGCACGCTGCACGATAACTGGTATGGTGATGTGGTAATCGAGGAGTTAAATGGTCAGCTACGTATTGATTTTACTCATACAAAGCGTTTGAAAGGTCAGCTTGAGCATTACACGGGCAATACGTTTATTGTGAAGTGGGATGAAAAGTTACTTGAAGCAGATGCTTACATTGAGTTTCAAATGAGCCCGGATAACCGAGTGAGTAGTGCAAAAATGCGTGCTGTCTCAACGGCGGTCACAGACTTTAGTTTTGACTTTAGGAATTTAGATTTACGCGCTAAAAAGTAAACCAAAGTCGCAAAGCCACCATTAGGTGGCTTTGTTATACTGGGGGAAAATAATTCAAGGAGCGTATTATGAGAACGGCAGTTATCTCACATCCATTTTGTCGTAAACATAAAATGATTGAGGATCACCCCGAATGCCCTGCGCGTTTAGATGTGATCACCGACCGCTTGCTAGCAAGTGGTGTTGATATAGCAATTACTCACTTACAAGCTCCTAAAGCCAGCCGCGACGACTTTTTACGTGCTCATGATGAACCTTTGGTAAGCCATGTAGAGCAAACAATTCCCGATGAAGGACTTGCTGAATTAGACGGCGACACTTGGTTGTGCCCAGATTCAATGAAAGCAATTGAACGAGCCGTTGGTGCTGGATTACTCGCCGTTGATGAAATCCTTGCTGATAAACTGGATGCCGCATTTTGCTCGGTTAGACCACCAGGGCATCATGCAAACCGCAGCACCTCGGCAGGATTTTGCGTTTTTAATAACCTAGCCATTGCCGTGAAATACGCGCAAAGCAAAGGTGTTAAACGTATCGCTATTTTGGACTTTGATGTACACCACGGTAATGGCACGCAAGATATCTTTTTAGATGATGACAATGTGTTGTTTTGCTCTTTGTTTCAACATCCTTTTTACCCAAATACTGCGGTTGAAAATAACGCGACTTTAGTTAACTCACCGCTGCCAATTGCCAGTGATGGTAATGACTTAAAAGCTGTTTACCTTGAGCAGTGGCTACCAAAACTCAACGAATTTAAACCTGAACTGTTGTTTATTAGTGCAGGTTTTGATGCTCACCTTGAAGATGACATGGCAAGCCTGAAGTTTGTTGAAGACGATTACGCATGGCTAACCACGCAATTAGCTGAGTTTTGTCAGCAGCAAGATTGCAAAGGGATTATCTCATATCTTGAAGGGGGCTATGCTTTATCAGCTCTAGGTCGTAGTGCCGTTGCGCACATTAAAGCGCTGGTGGATGCACCTTAATCTGCCAGCATCGCAAAGGCTTGCGTTGGTGTAAGCCGAGTAACCTTACTTAAACAGCATACTCCCTCTTGTGCTAGGTGCTCAGTCACTCTATTAGCAAGCTCTATATCAGTTAATGCTTTCACGCTTTCTTCCTGCAAGTTGACATAGTGCCCTGTTGCCAAAAGTAGCATCGCTTCTTGCTGCTGCTCTTTGCTTAAGCCATATAAAAAGCTTTCTATATCGGCTTCGTCTTCTACTAATGCTATTTCATGGTCTGAAAAAATAATCTTAGGAAATGATGAGTGCATTTATTGTCCTGTGTCAAAGTTGCATAGGTTGAAATGATTATAATTGCCAATTCATGTAAGAACTAGGAAAGTCGACTTATGAATCAACCAAGACGACATCAAAAGGTGAGTGATGTCTTTTCGCAAAAGCTGGTATCGTGTCCTGCGCATACGCCTTTGGTCGATGCGGTAAGGTTGATGCATGTTCACAATGTGACGGCGATTTTTATCAAGCATGAGCAGTCTGTAGTTGGTATTTGGACTGAGGCTGATTGTTTGAAAATTGACATCAGCAGCCCGCTCTATAAGAACCTTGCCATTCACGAGGTCATGTCGGCGCCTGTTATTACAGTACCAAATCAATGCTCAGTCAGTGATGCAACCTTGCGTTTTCAACAACATGGCATTCGTCATTTATTGGTGATGGATAGCGAGAATCAGCCTGCGGGTATGTTGAACTTATCTGATATTGTGCATAACCAAGGTTTGGACCACTACCTACAATTTCGACCCATTCATGACCAGTATCGCACTGATCTAGAGATAGTTGATGCGCAAACACCGATAGAAGAGGTTGTGCAACTGATGCGCGCTGGCCGCCTTGATAGTGTACTGGTTTATAACCGAGAGCTTGAACTGCACGGTATTATTACTCAGCGTGATATTGTTGAGCTGATCATTCAAACCGAGTGGCTAAATCCTTGTTGGCAATATGCTAGCTACCCGTTAATTGAAATTGATTGTGAAAGCAGTTTATTTGATGCGTATCGCACTATGACAGAGCGTAATGTGCGTCATTTAGTGGTTCGAGATGATGAAATTTGCGGGGTGATATCATTTGCTGATTTGATCACAGAGATTGAGTCAGCTTATTGCTGCGAGCTTGAACGGGCCATAGAGCAGCGTGACATTGCTTTGCAAAAGTCACAACGTAACCTATTTTTAGCAAATAAAATTATTGATGCCTCACTCGATGGCATTATGTTAACCCGTAAAGACGGCACTATTATTCAAGTTAACCCTGCTTTTACTAAACTGACCGGCTTTGCCGAGCATGAAGTAATCGGTAAGCGTCCCAATATTTTAAGCTCGACAAAACATAGCCGTTCGTTTTATCAAAAAATGTGGCATGCCATTGAATACGAGGGGGTCTGGCAAGGGGAGATCTGCAATTGCAAAAAAGATGGTGAAGAATTTGTAGAGTGGCTCACCATTATCCAGATTAAAGATCCTAACTTTGATGAAGTGCTTTATGCGGCAATTTTCAGCGACATTACAGAGCGTAAACGTGCCGAAGAAAAAATTGCCCAGCTTGCCTATTACGACGAATTAACCGGCCTGCCTAATCGACGCTTATTTCATGACAGACTCTCTATTGCGCTGAGTTCTGCCAAACGAAACCATGATCTATTAGCGGTGATGTTTATCGACTTAGACCGCTTCAAAGAGGTTAACGACAGTTTAGGGCATGACGCTGGTGATAACTTATTACAGCAAGTGGCAGAGCGTATTTTATCAATTCTACCTGAAGGGGATACTCTTGCACGTTTAGGTGGCGATGAGTTTGTTTTATTATGCGAAGTAAATCGGGTTGAAACACTGCTCAACTTTGCCGAACAAGTATTGCAGCAAGTGAGTATGCCGCTTGCTATTAACGAGCATGTGGTTGCAATTACAGCTTCTATTGGCGCTGCAGTTTACCCTGATGATGGCGTAGATAGCGCTACACTGCTTAAGCATGCAGATATTGCTATGTACCGTGCTAAAGAAGTGGGGCGTAATTCATTTCAATTATTCAAACCTGCGATGAATGCACGTTCTTTAGAGCGATTGGCAATGATGAGCCGATTACAAAACGCCATCGAAAGCGATGAGTTTGAGCTTTATTTCCAACCTAAGCAGCAATTAAATTCAGGCAAAATTTTAGGAGTAGAGGCACTGTTACGTTGGCATGAGCCAAACCTTGGAGTGATTTCACCTGCTAAGTTTATCCCTCTTGCTGAAGAACTTGGCCTAATTGTGAAACTTGATTTATGGGTTATCGAGCAAGCGTGTAAAGAGTTAGAAAAATGGCAGCAACAAGGCATTGAAGCAGGGCGCTTGGCAATTAATATTTCGGCAAATCACTTACGTCAGGGGCAACTAGCATCGAATGTTGAGCGCTTACTTGAGCGTTACGATGTAGATCCACACAAGCTTGAAGTAGAGCTTACTGAAAGCTGTTTTATCAGCCACTTTAGTGAGGCTAAGCAAGAGCTACTCGCGCTTAAAAAGCTAGGTGTGCATATTACGTTAGATGACTTTGGCACGGGCTATTCGGCTTTAAGTTACTTAACCAAACTGCCAATTGATACGTTAAAAATAGATGCCAGCTTTATCGCAAAAGTGCCCGATGAATACGGTAATAGTGAAATTGTTACGGCGATTATTAGCCTTGCCAAAAGCTTGAGTATTCATGTTGTCGCAGAAGGGGTAGAGAAGGTAGAGCAGTTAAATTACTTACGTTCACTTAACTGCGATACCATTCAAGGCTATTACTTTTGCCGCCCAATAGCGAAGCAGCAATGGTATGATTTTTATCTCAATAGCGAAAAAAGTGCCTAAGCTAGGCTAATTTCGTAAGAAGTGAACTTACGAATATTAATGACGCCAGTATCAAAAATTAAGTACTGGCCTTTAATGCCTTTTAAAATACCAGATACTTCTGGTGCTTTATCAAAATTGAAAGAGCTGATTTTGCTTGGGTATTCACTTACTGGGTAGTCTAGCTCAACTACATCTTCATCGAGCTTTTCAATGGCTGTTGCGCCAAATAGCTCTGCAAGTTCACTCAACTTAGCATCAATCTGTGGGATCAACTCTGCAGCAGCAGCTTTTAAATCAATCGCTTCAGATTGGCCTTTTAGCATGTTTCGCCAATTGGTTTTATCAGCAATAAATTCGGCTAAGGCAACCTCAACTAAACCCGATTGAAGACGGGTTTGTACTTTGAAGATAGGTAAAGCTTGCGTCGCACCTTGGTCAATCCAGCGTGTAGGAATTTGAGTATGGCGGGTAATACCTACTTTTAGGCCTGAAGTGTTGGCTAAATATACGTAGTGCGGGATCATGCAGTTTTCTTCACCCCACTGTGGCTCACGACAGGTGCCTTTATCAAAGTGGCACGTTTCAGGTTTCATGATACACATGTCACAGCTAGCCAGTTTGCGCATACACACAAAACAGTGGCCTTGAGAGTAGCTTTTCTTGGTTTTCTTACCACAGTTACAGCAAAAAATATTGCCGGTAAAAGTCAGTGTGAGCGGCTTACCAATATAGTCATTTAATGAAACTAGCTCATCACCGATAGGTAATTGATATTCGACAGGAGAAGTCAGTGTCGACTTTAATTTTCTGATCGTACCTTGCATCTTTACATGGCCCCTAAAGATGTTAAAAAGGGCAGTGTAACACGGCCTATTTGAATTGTGAGGCAATAAAGCTTAGATACTCATTAATTGGCACCGCTTTGCTGTAATAATAGCCTTGCCCTTGATCTGCGCCCATCTTGATCAGCATTTTTTCTGTTTCTTGGTCTTCAATGCCTTCGATGGTGATATTCATATCAAGGTTATGAGCCATATCAATGGCGGTTTTTACCACTACCTGGTTGGTGGTGTTATTCACTAAATCAAGAATAAAGCTCTTATCGACTTTAATCGTGCTAAATGAATAATTTACCAAATAGTTTAACGACGAGTAACCAGTACCAAAATCATCGAGTACCACCTTGCTACCGAGTTTATTAAGTTCGCTGATAAAGCTAACCATTTCATCATGGTTTTTGATAAGCGCAAACTCAGTTAACTCAAACTTTAACTGATCCGCAGTAATGCCATGCTTTAAAATGGTGTTTTCGACTTTTTCGACAAGCTTTGGGATAGCTAGATTTTTGGCACTTAAATTAACGCTAATGGTATGCTCGCGATAGCCTTGTCGATTAAGCTGGGCAGCTGCTAGGCAAGCCTGATCAATCACCCATAAGCTCAACTCGTTAATTAAACCAGTACGTTCAGCCAATAAAATGAGTTGCTCAATGTCCAGGTATTTACCCGCTGTAGGCCAGCGTAACAATGCCTCTGCGCCACAGATAGCACCATTGCGTAAATTAATAATGGGCTGTAAGTAAATGGCTAAGGTATTGCTTCGCATTGCTTGTTGTAACTCAGCGGCAAGGCTGACATCCATATCGATATGCGGTGTAGTAAAGTCGATGTTTTGCTGCTTTTGTGACAACCCTAGGTAGCCACGTTGTAGCCAAATATCAAAGCCATCATCACTAACCGGTTCGGTAATGCTATAGCGGTAGTAAAGCTGCAGGTCTAAGCCTGCCACTTTATATTGCTTAGGCAGCTGTTTGCATAAGTTGCTAAGTTCTTGGTGTAGCTCTGCTTGTGATTGAATTTTGGTAGAAATAAAAGCCAGTACACCATTGCCTAAGTCAGCCACTTTTGGACTGTTATCTAGCGCTGACTCTAAATTAATAAATTGCCTATTCTTATTAATTTGATGCTCTAAAGATTGAGCCACAGTGATAATTATTTGGCTGCTTTGGCTTGGCTTTAGAATGCTCATTAGGGCATTAAATTGCTCTATTTTCACTAAACAAAGATTAGCGAGTCTATGCCCCGAGGCAATCGCCATATAGGCTTGTTTGAGCATTGCTTGGTTGAGTAGCTCAGTTTGTTGGGTATGGGTTGCATGATACAGCGCTTTTTCACGTTGATAACGCACCCGGTCTGCCAGCGCCATTGCCATAAGCACAATCTCACAGAGAATGGCGACTAAAAATATGTGCCTAACTGCAAAGCTGTAGGGAATAAAGCCAGTTAATTCTAACGGCTGAATGGCTGCGCCTACAATCAATGGCACCCACGACATGACATAAAACTTTGCCCACCGAAAACCGCTCACCAACTTTTTGTAAATCATGCAAATACATAGAATGTATAACGGCACCATGATGGCAAAAAAGATTTTTGAAGAATGGTATTCCAGCATAAAAAAGCTGATAAGACTGAGGCTAAACAGCAGGGCTAAAAAGCTGATACTAAGCTTGTATAGGCGGCAATTGTCTTTATGGTAGCGTAAGAACATAGTGCAAAACGCCACGGTGAAAAATGCAATCGCATAGTTACTGAAGACCACTTGCTCATTAAAAAAGATTTGCCACGATAACGGCCATAAGTAAAAACCAAAGCCGAGCACTGAGCCCATAAGTAACAGTGCTGAGATGATGTAGCCTATATAAATAAGGTAGACGCGATCACGGATCCCTAAAAATAATACCAAGTTATACAGGGCAGCCATGATCAGCACACCAATGAAGATCCCCCAAATTCCTGATTGCGAACGTAGTAAATCTTGAAACTCTTTTTCACCATAAATATTAATAGGTGTTTTGCTAATACCAACCGTATCAATTTTTATAATGAGGGATGTTTGCTCATAGCCCTGCATTGTAAGCATGCTGTGCGGTGTACTGTATTGAAACAAACTAAGACCAGATACTTTATCACCCAGCTCGGTTGTATCTATAAGCTGCCCCTTATCATCAACATGATAAACGCTAAGATAATCAACCATAGGGTTATCAAAGTGAATCGCCAGCTCAACAGGCTTTGCTTGACGGTTTTCTAAATCAAGCTTTAACCAATAATCTTGCGCCGCTAAATCCCACTCAACATCTTTAAAAGGACGCTGTTTAAGTTTGTCTGGTTCAGCTAAAAACTGCTCGAGAGTCAGCGCCTTACTACTATCAATTCGATAAGCTGTATTACTGTAGATGGGGGCTGTTTTATCTATGGTGTAGCGGGTAGGGCTGGCTAAATGTGCAGCTAGGGTAGCAATGATAAAAAACAAAATTGTCAGAATAAGAAATGAAACAAAGTTATATTTCAGTGCTTTATTATTCAAAATTAGTTCTTTATCTAGGTAAATGTTCTTAACAGTGTAGCATTAAAAAAGCGCAGATAAACTGCGCTTTTTTCAGAATTAGACTGGTTTGACCTTAATTCTGTTCGCGAGCAATTGCACGGTAAGCGATATCAGTACGATATTCCATGCCTTCCCAGCTGATTTGTTCAACCAGTTTATAAGCACGTTGTTGCGCTTCGGTTACTGTGTTGCCAAGTGCAGTAGCACAAAGCACACGACCGCCAGCAGTTACAACGTTTTCGCCATCTTGCTTAGTACCTGCGTGGAATACTTTCTCACCTTCAGGGTAAGTAACTTGCAAGCCGCTGATTGCATCACCTTTCGGGTAGCTATCTGGGTAGCCTTTTGCTGCTAATACAACACCGACTGCTGCACGCGGGTCGAACTCGATTGCTGTTTTATCTAGTTCTTCACGGTTAGCCGCTTCGATAAGCTCAACAAGGTCAGACTTAAGACGAAGCATCATAGGTTGTGTTTCAGGGTCGCCAAAACGACAGTTGTATTCGATTACTTTTGGCGTACCATCAGCGGTGATCATTAAACCAGCGTATAAGAAACCAGTGTATGGGTGGCCTTCTTTTGCCATACCTTCAACCGTTGGGTTGATCACTTCGTTCATAATACGTTGATGAATTTCATCAGTCACCACTGGAGCCGGTGAGTATGCACCCATGCCGCCAGTGTTCGGACCTTGGTCACCGTTGTAAGCGCGTTTGTGGTCTTGGCTAGTTGCGAATGGCAGTACGTTTTTGCCATCAACCATCACGATGAAAGAGGCTTCTTCGCCTTCTAAGAACTCTTCGATAACCACGCGGCTACCCGCTTCACCAAAGCTGTTGCCTGCAAGCATATCGCGGATAGCTTCTTCAGCTTCAAGCTCAGTCATTGCAACGATAACGCCTTTACCTGCTGCTAAGCCATCAGCTTTAATAACAATAGGCGCACCTTTTTCCTTTAGGTAAGCAAGTGCAGGATCGATTTGTTCAAACGTTTGGTAGTCAGCAGTTGGAATATCGTGACGTGCTAAGAAGTCTTTAGTGAATGACTTAGAGCCTTCTAGCTGTGCAGCACCTGCTGTTGGGCCGAAGATAGCTAAACCGTTTTCACGGAAAGTATCAACGACACCTAAAACAAGCGGTACTTCTGGACCAACAATAGTTAACTCAACGTTGTTTTCTTTAGCAAAAGTAACTAAACCTGCTAGGTCTTCAACGTTGATAGCAACGTTTTCAAGTTTTGGCTCTAGTGCAGTACCTGCGTTACCTGGAGCAACGAAAACGGTGTTTACTTTAGTATTTTGTGCAGCCTTAAACGCAAGAGCGTGTTCGCGGCCGCCACTGCCGATGACAAGTACATTCATGGCGTATAATCCTATTTATAGCGGTTTTTTAAACTTCAGCGTCATACGATCACTCTCACCAATCGCTTTATATTTAGCAGCATCTTTTTCGTCAAGTGCTAAACGTGGTGGTAGTGTCCACACCCCTTTAGGGTGATCCGCTGTATCAAGAGGGTTTGCATTAATGTCACTGATTGCCACTAGTTCAAAGCCAGCCTGCTTTGCAATTTCAATTACATAGCTTTGCTTCATATAACCTGATGATTTCTGATCTTCGTCGCTGCGCGCTTCAGGTAGGCGGTGTTCAACCACACCTAAAGTGCCGCCTGGTTTAAGTGCTTTATAAAATGCTTTAAACGCACTTAACGCGCCTTCTTTATCTTTACCCATGTACCAGTTGTGTACATTTCTAAATGTTAAGACAAGATCTGCGCTACCCGCTGGTGCAATATCAAGATGTGTTACTGGCGCAAATTCAGTTAGTTTAACTTCACTGAAGCGTGCGTCATCGCTCATCTTTTTCTTAAAACCAGCTAATGAACGTTGGTAATAACCCACCTCAGAATCAGCAGGGAAATGTGCCGCGTAGTAAACACCATGGCCTTTTACAGCTGGCGCAAGAATTTCGCTATACCAGCCACCGCCCGGTGCAATTTCAACAACTGTCATGTTTGGCTTAAAGCCAAAGAACTCAAGTGTCTCAACTGGATGGCGATATTGATCACGTGCGCTATTTTTAGCATCACGTTCGCTTGATTGCACAGCTTGTGTAAGCGCTGATTCATGAGAATGGCTTAAAGCCTGTGCTGATGTCAGTGCAAGGCTGGCAACAAGTAACGATTTTACGGCAAATTTCATCATCTGTTCCTTCATTATATGGGTAATTATTATTATTAATCAGAATACGTGAATTTGTGGCAAACAAAAAGGGTTAAGCTATGTGCTTAACCCTTTATGTGATTAGTGGCGGAAATGGCGCATACCTGTAAATACCATTGCCATACCAGCTTCGTCAGCTGCAGCGATAACTTCTTCATCGCGCATTGAACCACCTGGTTGAATAACAGCGGTGATGCCAGCCTCTGCTGCTGCATCAATACCGTCACGGAATGGGAAGAATGCATCTGATGCCATAACTGAACCTTTTACTTCAAGGTTTTCGTCAGCGGCTTTGATACCAGCAATTTTCGCTGAATAAACACGGCTCATTTGACCTGCGCCTACACCAATCGTCATACCGTCACGTGCGTAAACGATTGCGTTAGACTTAACGAATTTAGCTACTTTCCAGCAGAATAATAAATCTTTTAATTCTTGCTCAGTTGGTTGACGCTTAGATACAACTTTAAGGTCGCCTTGCGTAACCATGCCTAGGTCGCGGTCTTGAACTAGAATACCGCCATTAACACGCTTGATGTCGTGACCTGTTGCATTACCAGACCATTCACCACATTCTAATAAACGTACGTTTTGCTTAGCAGATACGATTTGGGCTGCAGCTTCAGATACTTTAGGTGCAATGATAACTTCAACGAATTGACGAGCAACAATTGCTTCAGCTGTGTCTGCATCAAGTTCTTTGTTGAATGCGATGATGCCACCAAATGCTGATGTAGGGTCAGTTTTGAATGCGCGATCATAGGCTTCAAGAATGTTGTCACCAATTGACACACCACAAGGGTTCGCATGTTTTACGATAACACACGCTGGTACGTCGAATTCTTTTACACACTCTAATGCTGCGTCAGTATCAGCAATGTTGTTGTAAGAAAGTGCTTTACCTTGCAATTGAACCGCAGTCGCAACAGATGCTTCAGTTAAGTCGTTTTCAACATAAAAAGCAGCGTCTTGGTGTGAGTTCTCACCGTAGCGCATATCTTGCTTCTTAGTGAACTGCATGTTGATAGTGCGTGGGAACTTAGTCTCTTCAGCAGCTTCTTCTGTGTAGTCAGGAACCATTTTGCCGAAGTAGTTTGCAATCATGCCATCGTACTGAGCTGTGTGCTCGTAAGCAGCAATAGCTAGATCAAAACGTGTTTTATACGTTGTTGAACCGTTGTTGCTTTGCATTTCGCTGATTACGCGGTCGTAATCTTTTGCATTTACCACGATAGTCACGTCTTTATGGTTTTTCGCCGCAGCGCGAACCATAGTTGGACCACCGATATCAATGTTTTCAATCGCATCTTCTAGGCTGCAGTCTTCTTTCGCAACAGTGTTTGCGAAGGGGTATAAGTTAACTACAACGATATCGATAGCAGAGATGTTATTCTCGCTCATTACGTCTTCATCTTGACCGCGACGCGCTAGGATGCCGCCGTGAATTTTTGGATGAAGTGTTTTTACGCGACCATCCATGATCTCAGGGTGACCAGTATGGTCAGATACTTCAGTGACTTTGATGCCGTTATCAGCAAGTAATTTGCAAGTACCGCCAGTTGATAAAATATCCACGCCTTGTGCTTCAAGAGCGCGAGCAAATTCAACGATACCGGTTTTATCTGACACACTTAATAGTGCGCGACGAATTGGACGATGTGTATCCATTGTAGTTTTGATTACCTCAATGTTTGAGCTAGCTTAGAAAGGCGGTATTTTAACTGAATCTGCTTTAAAAAACGACGTTTAAAGCGTGAGGATTTTGCATAGTTTTTAACAGCTATAAAAAAAGCACCCTAAGGTGCTTTTTTCAAATAACTTATTACCAGTTACTATGAAGCTGTAAGCAATTATAACGATAGCTCGTTAGAATGATTACCATTTCAATATAACCAGTATCAGTTCATACCGTATTTTTTAAGCTTCTTACGTAAAGTACCACGGTTGATACCTAGTAAGATTGCAGCACGAGTTTGGTTACCACGCGTGTACGTCATTACTTCTTCAAGTAATGGTGCTTCTAGCTCAGAAAGAACAAGGTCGTATACGTCTTGTACGTCTTGACCATTAAGTTGCTTTAGGTAGTGATGAACAGCTTTTTTCACTGCATCACGCAACGGCTGTGGTTTCTCGTGTGACTGTACATGAGGGTTTGTGATAAATGGAGAAGTCACGTTTTGTTCGAACATCGTTATATGTCTCTTTCTTTCTTAGTTAGCTGCTAGTGTTTTAAAGTATTCTTCTAATGCGTCGACTTGTGCCTGTGGGTTATCTAACGCATTAAATACTCGCCTAAACTGACCGTCACTGTCATGGGTTTGCAAATACCAAGATACATGCTTTCGAGCGATACGCGCTCCCATTGGCTCCCCGTAAAACTGATGAAGATTGTCTAAATGCTCCATCAAAATGCTACGCACTTCTGAAATTTCAGGTGCTGGCAAATGTTCTCCAGTTCGCAAATAGTGGTCTATCTCCCTAAAAATCCAAGGGCGACCTTGGGCGGCTCGACCAATCATAATGGCATCTGCACCCGTATAATCCAAAACCTGCTTTGCTTTTTCTGGTGAAGTAATATCACCATTGGCAACGACAGGGATAGACACTGAACGTTTAATATCCCTAATTGTGGCGTACTCTGCTTCACCTTTATACATACATGCGCGCGTTCGCCCGTGTACTGCCAGTGAGGCAATGCCATAACATTCAGCTATTCTCGCAATCTCGACACCATTACGGTTATCCTGATCCCATCCGGTACGGATTTTTAAAGTGACAGGGACATCGACAGCATTAACAACGGCATCGAGTATCTCTTGTACTAATTCAGGAAACTGTAATAAGGCAGAGCCTGCGAGTTTCTTATTCACTTTTTTAGCTGGGCACCCCATATTGATATCTATGATCTGTGCACCATTGCTGACATTGAATTGTGCTGCCTGTGCCATAAGCTCAGGATCGGCTCCGGCGATTTGCACCGAACGAATTCCCGACTCACCGCTGTGATCCATACGGTTCATCGATTTTTCGGTTTTCCATACTTTCGGGTTTGACGAGAGCATTTCAGAAACAGCAAGGCCCGCACCTAAGCGACGGCAAAGTTGTCTAAATGGTCTGTCTGTAATGCCTGCCATTGGCGCGACAATTACATTGTTCTCAAGTTGGTATGAACCGATACGCACTGTTATTCAATTGGCCTCTTTTCAAGGGGCGCTAAGTTTACGGCTTTTTTAGCAAAAATCAAAGGCTATAAATTGAACAAAAGTGACTTTTTTTTGCTCTTTTCGTATTGACTTTTGATAACAGTTTGACGGGCTGGTTGATTTGTTTGATATTTGAACAGAAAAAATTTTACTCACAAAAAAGTGAGAAACTACTAACTGTAAAAATAAGGTAAAGCCTGTTAAATACTGGCTTTACCTATTATGTTTGAGTAAATACTCTAGTGCTATTTAGGCTTTCTTGATGCCGCTCACTCGGGTCCATTCACCCTCAACAGCCACGTCATCAAGTGCTAAAAACGGGGCATAAACATCGGCTACAGACTGAGCTTGTTCTTCTAAAATACCTGACATAGCAATTTTACCATTCGGTTTTAAAAGGCCTAAAATCACTTCATGTAGTTCGCGAAGTGGTTGAGCTAAGATGTTTGCAACCACAATATCAGCTGTAAACTCTGGCTGATCTTCAGGTAAATAGACTTCAAGTTTATCTGCAACGCCATTACGTTTTGCATTATCGCGGCTTGCTTCAAGAGCTTGAGGATCTATATCGATACCGATCATACGTTCAGCGCCGAGTTTGATCGCCGCAATTCCTAAAATTCCTGAGCCACAACCAAAATCGACCACGGTTTTACCTGTTAAATCTTGGCTTTCTAGCCATTTTAAACAAAGGGCAGTGGTTGCATGGGTACCTGTACCAAAAGCAAGGCCTGGGTCGAGTAATACATTTACCGCATCAGGATCTGGAATATCGCGCCAACTTGGACAGATCCATAAGCGCTCACCAAATTGAATTGGGTGGAAGTTATCCATCCACTCACGCTCCCAATCTTTATCCTCAAGCTGTTCAATTTTATAAACGAGCTTATCGGCGAGTGTTGTTTCAGCATTTAATGTTGCTACTACGCTGTCCATATCGTGGTTAGCGTCATACAGGCCAATCACAGTGGTATCAGCCCATAACTGCACAGTACCAAGTTTTGGCTCATAAATAGGGGTATCTTTGGCATCAACATAGGTGACTGACGCACTGCCAGTGTCCATGAGTAAGTCGCTGATTAATTCTGCGTTGTCTGCATTTGCGTTGATGCGAATTTGGATCCAAGCCATGAATATCTCTCGAATAGAAAAAAGGCCGCAACAGCGGCCTTTTAGTTAATAACGCGATACTAAATTACTTAGCATCTAAGAAGCTTTTCAGTAAGTCAGAGCGAGAAGGGTGACGTAATTTACGTAACGCTTTCGCTTCGATTTGACGAATACGCTCACGTGTTACGTCAAATTGTTTACCTACTTCTTCTAATGTATGGTCAGTGTTCATGTCGATACCGAAACGCATACGTAGTACTTTAGCTTCACGTGCTGTTAAGCCCGCTAGTACATCGTTTGTTGCGCCACGTAGTGATTCCATGGTTGCAGAATCAATAGGTGAGTCGATAGTGGTATCTTCAATGAAGTCACCTAAGTGCGAATCTTCATCATCACCGATTGGTGTTTCCATTGAAATTGGCTCTTTAGCGATCTTAAGTACCTTACGGATCTTGTCTTCAGGCATTAACATACGCTCAGCTAATTCTTCTGGGCTCGGCTCACGACCCATCTCTTGTAGCATTTGACGAGAGATACGGTTTAACTTGTTGATCGTCTCAATCATGTGCACAGGAATACGGATGGTACGTGCTTGGTCAGCAATCGAACGCGTGATTGCTTGACGGATCCACCATGTTGCATAAGTTGAGAACTTATAACCACGGCGGTATTCGAACTTATCAACCGCTTTCATTAGACCAATATTACCTTCTTGGATAAGGTCTAAGAACTGTAAACCACGGTTGGTGTATTTTTTCGCAATTGAAATTACAAGACGTAAGTTCGCTTCAACCATTTCTTTCTTCGCACGGCGAGCTTTTGCTTCACCAATACTCATACGACGGTTGATATCTTTAATTCGTTCGATGCTAAGACCCGTGCTTTCTTCAATTGCACTTAGTTTGCTGATGCAACGAATGATTTCTGGTTTAACTGTTTCAAGTGCTACTGAGTATTTCTCGTTAGCAGCAATCTCAAGGTCAATCCAGCTTGTGTCAGTTTCGTTATTTGCAAAGTGCTTGATAAAGCTCTTTTTCGGTAACTTAGCAATTTGTACAGCTTGTTTCATGATGATACGTTCTTGTACACGAACGCGGTCCATCATTTCACGCATGTTGTTAACCATACGGTCAAACTGTTTTGGCACTAATTTAAAGGTTTTAAATAGTTCGCCTATTTCTGCAATAGCTTCAAGTGAATCAGGGTGCGAGCGACCTTTTTCTTCGAACGTTTCGCGTGCTTTGTTATAAAGCTCACGTAAGTTTTCGAAGTGAATACGAGCTTCTTCAGGATCTGGACCTGTGTCGCCATCGCTATCATCATCGCTATCATCATCACTATCTTCGTCATCATCGTCTTCGTCGTCTTCTTCGTCGAGTTGCTCTTCGTTTAACTCAGAACCGATGTGTGTTGCAGAGATTTGTGATTCTTCTTCATTATTAGGATCAAAGAAACCAGAGATAATGTCGCTCAAGCGCATTTCTTCAGCTTCGAACTTGTCCCATTGCTCTAGTAGATAAGTAATTGCTTCAGGGTATTCAGCAACTGAAATCTGTACTTGGTTAATACCTTCCTCAATACGCTTAGCGATTACGATTTCGCCTTCACGCGTAAGAAGTTCAACAGTACCCATTTCACGCATATACATACGTACAGGGTCAGTTGTTCGACCGATCTCTTTTTCTACAGTCGCAAGTGCAGCTGCCGCGGCTTCTGCTGCGTCTTCGTCTGTCGTTGTTTCTTGCATCATTAATTCATCGGCATCAGGTGCGTTTTCACTTACCTTGATACCCATATCATTAATCATGCTAATGATATCTTCTACCTGATCTGAGTCGATAATGTCTTGTGGAAGGTGATCATTAACTTCTGCAAAAGTTAAATAACCTTGCTCTTTACCTTTTTGAATCAGAAGCTTTAATTGTGACTGAGGAGTTGGATCCATAGAGATTTATTCTTCCACTCTGAAAGTTGATACAACAGGCGCCAGCTCGCTTACTAATTAAGCGACACGAAAACTAACTAGACGCAGTGAATAGCACAGTATAACAGCATTATTCAATTCTGACTAGCTGTTGCTGCCTTTTAACGCTTGCGTCAGTAAGTGGCATTCTAGCCTTTCTTCGCTGCTTAAGCCTTGGGTCTTGTCTTTTATTAATAGGGTCTCTAGTCGATAATTTAAACACTGGTCTTCAATAAATTTAAAAGTATTTTTAAAAACCGTCTCTAAACGATCGTCATTTATTTGGTGCTGCCAAGTTGCTAGTTTCACTAGCGCGTCATATTCAGCACCATCCCTAAATGACTCTAAAATTTGTGCCGTCGTAATACCTTCACGTTCTAGTGCTAAGTGCTGAATGCGTAAAAATAGCTCAATACCGGCTATTTTCATCTCAGCTAATTCTGGCATATAAGCAATGCTGGTCGCCAAATTTGGGTGTTGCAATAAAATACCAATCGCTTGACGCATCGGCGTTATTTTAAATTTACGCTCAATCGCATGCTGTTGCTTTGGCGACTTAACGCGATTATTTAATTGCTCTCTTGTCCGACCAATTAAGCGGCCAAGATGTTCCAAAATATTTTCTTGGTAAAAATCACTAGGGATTTTTTCAATTAGCGGCAGGGCATCACTAAGGAGCTTTGCTTTACCTGCGTCTTGAGTAAGGTCTATCTCTTGGCTGAGCTTATTAAACAGCACCTTAGTAAAATCATCCGCTTCGCTTAACCTAGCTTCAAAAGCGTCTTTACCTTCTTGTTGTACCAGTGAATCAGGGTCTTCACCATCTGGTAAAAACACAAACTTTAACGACTTACCATCACCAAGATAAGGCAGTGCATTTTCTAGTGCACGCCAAGCTGCATCGCGACCTGCACGGTCACCGTCGTAGCAGCATATCACTTTATCTGTGGTTCTAAATAAAGTGTGCATATGTTCTGCGGTCGTTGCTGTGCCAAGGGCGGCAACGGCATATTCGATGCCTTGCTCAGCTAAAGCAACAACATCCATATAACCTTCAACAATTAAAATATGTTCAAGTTTCTTATGTGCTTGCTTGGCTTCGTATAAACCATAAAGCTCAAAGCCTTTATGGAAAATACGGGTTTCTGGTGAGTTAAGGTATTTAGGACCTTGATCCGCTTGCATAACACGGCCACCAAAGGCAATCACCCGACCGCGTTTATCGCGTATAGGGAACATGAGTCGATCACGGAAGAAGTCAAATTGACGACCAGGCGATTTTTCAGAGGCTAGTTTTAGTTCTACAAGCTGTTCTTTTTGTTCTTTATTGCGGCCAAGTTGTTGGCATAGCGCTTCCCATTCACTAGGCGCATAACCAATCATGAATTTTTTCGCTGTTTCACCGCTTAAACCACGACCCTTGATATAGTCGATAACCGTTTTTGAGTTGGCATGATGCTTTAACTGATGCTGATAAAAGCGAGCTGCATGTAACATTAAATCGTAATCAGAGCGCTTTTGTTCTGCAGTTCGTTGCGGGCCTGAGCTTGTGCCTTGTTCGCGAGGTACGTCTAAATTGAGCATACTCGCTAATTCTTCAATAGCATCAACGAACTCTAATTTGTCGTATTCCATAACAAACGAAATTGCATTGCCATTGGCACCACAACCAAAGCAGTGGTAAAACTGTTTATCTTGAGAAACGGTAAATGAAGGTGATTTTTCGTTATGGAATGGGCAACAGGCTTGGTAGTCTTTACCTGCTTTTTTAAGGCCAACTCTCGAATCAATTAACTCAACAATATCTGTGCGAGCGAGTAAATCATCAATAAACTGTCGAGGGATTTTTCCGGCCATAGCTGTTGTATTTTCCTGCGCTATCTATGCGTTGTAAAATAAGATTTGAACACAATTACTGTGTTTATGAAAGACTAAAAGCAAGAAACCGAGCACTAGGCTCGGTTTGCTTGAATCATACATCTGTATGTGGGGGTTAGGCAGTTAATCGTTGCTTGATTAAGCCAGAAATCTTACCTAAATCGGCACGACCTTCAGCTTTGCTTTTGATAACTCCCATTACCTTACCCATGTCTTGCATACCCGCTGCGTTTGTATCAGCTATAGCCGAGTCAATAAGAGCAATGATTTCTTCTTCACTCAATTGTTGAGGTAAGAATTCTTCAAGTGCTTTAATCTCACTGGCTTCAATTTCAGCTAAATCTTCACGACCCGCATCAATGTACTGGGTGTAAGAATCGCGACGTTGCTTAACAAGCTTTACTAAAACAGCGGTAATACCGTCGTCGTCAAGCGTAATTTGCTCGTCAATCTCACGTTGCTTGATTGCAGCAAGTACCATGCGGATAGGCTTAAGACGTTCTTTGTCTTTTGCCTTCATCGCATCTTTTTGCGCATCTTTTAGCGTTAATAAAAGGCTCATTTATACAAGACCAAATACTGATTAGTATAATTTAACGCGACGTGCGTTATCGCGAGAAAGCTTCTTCATGTGACGCTTTACTGCAGCAGCTTTTTTACGCTTACGCTCAGCTGTTGGTTTTTCATAGTGCTCGCGACGACGAACTTCTGAAAGGATACCTGCTTTTTCACATGAACGCTTGAAGCGACGAAGTGCTACGTCAAACGGTTCGTTCTCTCTTACTTTAATTACTGGCATTAAAAATTCACCTACCTAAATAATGAGCGTTGCTCAAGTTGATCGAATAACGACCAAGTGGTTCAAAAATGGTGCGGTATTGTAATCTGAAGCAACACCACATGTAAAGAATAATATTAACAGAAACTAGGTTTGCAAAACAGAGTTAATTTGTCTCGCGTTGATATAGTCGACAAATTACTTGTCCGGCAGCTTTTTCTTTTAAAAGCATCCAGTTATCTGGGGTGTCTAGGTCGCTTAGTTCGCTTTCGACCTCAACATATATAAGTGCTTGGGCAGATAACCAGCTATTTTTTTCGAGTAAAAAACAACTTTTTTCAGCCAAGTTTTGTCGAAATGGCGGGTCAACAAAAATTAGATCAAATTGTTCGTTTTGCGTGTTTTGTTCCAATAATGAAAGGCTATTGCCTTGTTTTACGGAGGCATTATCCAATTTAAGGGTGCTAATGTTTTCTTTTAGTTGGCTAGCGGCGCCTTTATCTAGTTCGAAAAACACAGCATGATCAGCAAAGCGCGATAACGCCTCAAAACCTAAACCGCCGGAACCGGCAAAACAATCGAGTACCGCTGCGCCTCGGGTATCTTGCATTAGCCAGTTAAATACAGTTTCTTTTATTCGGTCTGTGGTTGGGCGCAAGCCTTGCACATCTTTTACGGGTAATTTTCTACCGCGAAATTGCCCACTAATAATACGAATAAAACCATTTGCTGATTTATTGTTCGCTGCTTTTGCTTGGCGGTTAGCTGTAGATTTTTTTCTCATTTAACTCACTAATCATTGGTAACTGACCACTAGCTCAGATAATATTGTATGCAATAGCTAGCGTGTCATTTTTCTACTGCGCTAAAAGTGATAGTATTGCGACCTTAGCGATAGATGGTACCTGTTTATGTTTGGCTAAAAAGCTGAACTGTCACCAAACTATTATTCATGTAAGTTTATCAGATTTTTATAAGTGGTTATTAGCAAGTATGGCAAAAAAAAGTAAATTCCTGTCTTGGTTTGGTTTTGGCAAATCAGATAAGCAACAAGCAGAGCAAGCAGCAAAAGAGGCTGATAACCAGAAGCAAATAGAAGAACAACAGCGAATTGAAGCCGAAAAGGCAGAAGCTGAACGTTTAGAACAAGAACGCATTGCTGCTGAAAAAGCTGAAGCTGAACGTCTAGAGCAAGAACGCATTGCTGCTGAACAAGCAGAGGCTGAACGTTTAGAGCAAGAGCGTATCGCTGCAGAAAAGGCAGAAGCTGAACGTTTAGAGCAAGAACGCATTGCGGCAGAACAAGCAGAAGCTGGACGTTTAGCTCAAGAACAGCAAGCGGCAGAACAACAACGTCAAGAACAACAAGCTCGTCTTGCTGAGCAAGAAGCTGCAATGAAATTAGAGCAAGAGCGTGCTGCAGCAGAACAGGCGCAGCGTGAAGCCGAGCAAGTTGCTGCACAGAAGGCCGAGGCAGAACGTCTAGAGCAAGAACGTATTGCGGCAGAAAAGGCAGAAGCGGAACGTTTAGAACAAGAGAGTATCGCTGCTGAAAGAGCAGAAGCTGCTCGCTTAGAACAAGAACGCATTGCTGCAGAAAAGGCTGAGGCGGAGCGCTTAGAACAAGAACGTATCGCGGCAGAAAAGGCAGAAGCTGAACGTTTAGAACAAGAACGTATCGCAGCAGAAAAGGCAGAGGCGGAGCGCATAGAACAAGAACGCATTGCTGCAGAAAAGGCAGAGGCGGAGCGCTTAGAACAAGAACGTATCGCGGCAGAAAAGGCAGAAGCTGAACGTTTAGAACAAGAACGCATTGCTGCAGAAAAGGCAGAGGCGGAGCGCTTAGAGCAAGAACGCATTGCTGAAGAACAAGCAGAAGCTGAGCGTTTAGAGAAAGAGAAAGCTGCTCAAGCCGCTGCTGAAAAACCAAAGAAAGAAGGTTTCTTCGCACGCCTTAAAAAAGGTCTATTAAAAACTCGCGTTAATATTGGTTCTGGCTTTGCGTCTATTTTTAGTGGTAAGAAAATTGACGATGAGTTATTTGAAGAACTAGAAACACAATTACTAACAGCCGATTTAGGTGTTGATACAACAATGAAGTTGATTGATAACCTAACCGATGCCGCTGATCGTAAACAGTTAAAAGATGGCGATGCTTTATATGAGTTAATGAAGCAAGAAATGGCTAGTATGCTTAAAACCGCCGAGCAGCCGCTGGTTGTAAGTGGTGACAAAAAGCCATTTGTTATCTTAATGGTGGGTGTAAATGGTGTAGGTAAAACCACCACGATTGGTAAATTAGCTAAGCAGTTTCAAAACGAAGGTAAGTCAGTGATGCTTGCTGCCGGTGATACGTTCCGCGCTGCAGCGGTTGAGCAGCTGCAAGTATGGGGTGAGCGTAATAGCATCCCAGTGATTGCTCAGCATACAGGTGCAGACAGTGCGTCAGTGGTATTTGATGCATTTCAGGCTGCAAAGGCTCGTAATGCTGATGTGTTAATCGCCGATACAGCAGGTCGCTTGCAAAATAAAGATAACCTAATGCAAGAGCTTGAGAAAATTGCCCGTGTAATGAAGAAAATTGACCCAGATGCGCCGCATGAAGTTATGCTAACTATTGATGCAGGTACAGGTCAAAACGCAATTAGCCAAGTTAAATTATTTAATGAATGTGTTGGTTTAACGGGCATTACTTTATCTAAACTAGATGGTACCGCTAAAGGTGGTGTGATTTTCGCCGTTGCAGATAAATTTAATATCCCAATTCGTTACATTGGTGTTGGTGAAGGTATTGATGATTTACGTACCTTTAATAGTAGTGACTTTATTGATGCACTATTTAGCCAAGACGAGGATGACGCATAATTAACTAAAGGGAGCTTGCTCCCTTTTTCGCTGCAAGATGATTGATAACTAAAATGATAAATTTTCAGCAAGTCAGTAAAACATATCCAGGTGGCCATCGTGCCCTTGAAAAAGTCAGCTTTCATATTAAGCCTGGCGAACTGGCCTTTTTAACCGGGCACAGTGGGGCAGGTAAAAGTACCCTATTGAAACTTATCAGCTTGATGGAGCGTCCATCAGCCGGGCAGGTGCTTATTAATGGTGTTGATTTAAATGCTGTTAAATCGCGTCAGATCCCTTATGTGCGCCGCGATATTGGTATCATCTTTCAGAATCACCGTTTACTAGAACGTTACTCAGTGTTTGATAATGTTGCCTTACCTTTAATCATTGAAGGTACGCACCATAAGCAAATAGCTAAACGTGTTCACGGTGCGCTTGATAAAGTAGGGTTACTTGATAAAGCTAAGTGTAATCCAGCAACCTTATCAGGTGGTGAGCAGCAGCGTGTTGGTATTGCCCGCGCTATTGTCAATTCTCCGCCTATTTTGCTCGCCGATGAGCCAACCGGTAACTTAGACCCTGAACTTTCGATGGACATTTTACGTTTATTCGAAGACTTTAATAATCATGGTACAACCGTACTCATTGCAACCCATGACATTGGTTTAATTGCACGTATGCGTTATCGCAGTTTAACACTGAAAGATGGCCGTATGATTGACGATCCGTTAGCTGAGGGGGCACTATGAGTTTATTGTTTAAAAGCCGCAACAGCCAAAACGAACGTCAGAAGAAGTCATTTTTAGCAGCGCCTTATTTCTTCTTTATTAATCTTATTCGCCAAGGTGTGCACAGCCTCGGTGAAATGTGGCGAACGCCTTTAGCCTCATTGATGACCATTGCGGTATTGGGATTAAGCCTAACACTGCCAGCGACGCTTTATTTAGTGGTTAAAAATGTCTCGCAAGTGAGCAGTGGCTTTGAAGATGCCGCAGAGATCTCGTTGTTCGTAAAAGAAACTATGAGCGAACAGCAAACGCAAACCTTGGTTAAGCGTTTAGCACTCTACCCTGAAGTAGATAAAGTGGAGTTTATATCAAAAGGCGATGCCCTCACTGAATTTAAACAAGTATCAGGATTTGGCCAAGCACTTGAATATTTAGATGCAAACCCGTTACCTGATGTTGTGATTGTTACACCGACAGCACGATACCGTCAGCCAAATACGGCAAAACAATTACTGCAAAAACTTGAAGGCGAAAGAGAAGTTGATTTTGGTAAACTCGATATTGCTTGGCTTGAGCGATTAAATGCACTTTTAAGTTTATTAAAAGAAAGCGTGATCACCATTGCTCTACTATTATTAACCTCCGTCACCCTTATCATAGGAAATACTATCCGCTTATCAATCATGGATAAGAAAGATGAAATTCAAGTGATGAAGTTAGTTGGGGCGACAAACACCTTTATTCATGCGCCATTTTTATGGACAGGGATTTGGTACGGTATTATTGGTGGTTTGTTCTCTTTTATTTGTGTTGCGTTAATGATGTGGTGGCTTGGTGCTGCTGTAAGTGATGTTGCGGGTGTTTATGAAACCAGCTTTGACTTAATTGGTTTAACACTCACAGAGTTTGGTATTTTAGTCGCTCTTGCAACAGGCTTAGGGTTTGTTGGTTCATACTTATCAGTTAACCGCTACATAAAAGAAATTGAACCCGATAAAGTGTAATACCCGATAAAGTGTAACAATTCGTTGTTACACTGCTCTTTTAGCGATAAATAGTAGTCGCTGTTAATTTATCAAAATATCACTCCAAGCTAGAATTCATGGCTTATTCAGCGTGTTAGCGTAGACTAAAAATAGATGCAAAAACCACTTGATTTGAACTTTAAAAAAGTTTTTAATTGAAGTTAGCACTCTCGCTTAAAGAGTGCTAAGATGGTTTCAAATGTTTATCACTGAGGTGAAAAATGAGTAAAGATTTATACGCAATGGCACTTACTGCAGGTCAACAGAGCGCAAGTATGGACGGCTACCTTCAAGCGGTTAGCACTATTCCTATGCTTGATGCAGAGAAAGAAAAGCAGTTGGCGACACGTCTTCAGGAAGAAGGTGATCTTGAAGCTGCGAAGCAACTCATTATGTCGCATCTACGCTTTGTTGCTCATATTGCGAAAAGCTATTCAGGTTATGGCTTACCGCAAGCTGATTTAATTCAGGAAGGTAACATTGGTCTGATGAAAGCGGTAAAACGTTTCGACCCAAGTGTAGGTGTTCGCTTAGTTTCATTCGCAGTACACTGGATCAAAGCTGAAATTCATGAATACGTACTGAAAAACTGGCGTATCGTGAAAGTTGCAACTACAAAAGCGCAACGTAAATTATTCTTCAACCTGCGTAAAAACAAAAAACGTTTAGGCTGGTTTAACCAAGCTGAGGTTAGCACAGTTGCTAATGAGCTAGGTGTAAGTGAAAAGGAAGTACGTGAGATGGAATCACGTATGAGTGGCCAAGATATGGGCTTTGACTTAACGGGCGACGACAATGACGACGCACCGACAAGTACATACTCGCCAGTACAGTATTTAACAGATGGCAGTGCTGACCTTGCTGATGATATCGAAGAGCAGCAATGGCAAGAACAGTCTCATGCACGTTTATTTAGCGCGTTAAAAACCCTTGATGAACGTTCTCAAGACATCGTAAGTGCACGTTGGTTAGCTGACGATAAAGCAACATTACAAGAGCTTGCTGAGAAGTATAACGTTTCAGCAGAGCGTGTTCGTCAGCTAGAAAAAACAGCGATGAAAAAACTGCAATCAGCGATGAGCTAATAGCAATCGCTATAGCAAACCATCTTTAGTAGACTACAAAGCCTCGCAAATGCGGGGCTTTTTGTTTTAAAGGACGCGGTATGTCACAGATTGATTATCAACATGTATTAGATGAAATCACAAAAGAAGTTCAACCATTACTGAGCCAAGGTAAGGTTGCTGATTATATTCCTGCGCTTGCAGAGGTTGAGCCAAACCAGTTTGCCATTGCTATTCATACAGTAGATGGGCAAACCTATTGCGCGGGTGATTGTAGTGCGCGTTTTACAATTCAATCTGTTTCGAAAGTAATGACCTTAACTTTAGCACTTCAGCGTTATGGTGATGAGCTGTGGCAACGAGTCGGTAAAGAGCCTTCAGGCACCGCTTTTAACTCTCTTACACAGCTTGAGTTTGAACAGGGCATACCACGCAACCCATTTATTAATGCCGGCGCGATTGTCACCTGTGACGCGTTATATAGCCGTTTATCTGCGCCGATGCACTCTATGCTTGAGTCATTTCGTCAGTTATCAGGAAATGCTCAGGTTGTTATTGATAAGAAAGTGGCAAATTCTGAATATGAGTTTCGTCATCGCAACGCCGCGATGGGGCATCTAATGAAGTCATTCGGCAACTTTAATAATGAAGTTGATGATGTGTTATGGGCTTACTTTAACTTCTGTGCCATAGAGTTAAACTGCATAGAATTAGCAAAAGCTTACAATTACTTAGCAAACCAAGGTAAAGATGCCAATGGCCAAGAAGTACTCAGTGCAAGGCAAAATAAGCAGTTAAACTCGTTACTGTTTACCAGTGGTTTATACGATGCTGCAGGGGATTTTGGCTACCGTGTTGGTATGCCGGGTAAGTCTGGGGTGTCGGGTACTATTTTAGCTGTATTACCAAATCAATTTACTGTGGCTGTGTGGGCGCCAAGACTTAACTCGTATGGTAACTCAGTAGCTGGGATAGCGGCTCTTGAGCGTTTATCCCAGAAACTGGATATTTCGATTTTTTAGTTGCTGTTACTGATCCCAGTAAACTTGCTCTAAACAATCTTCACGTTCAGGTAAGCCACGAGATAAACGTGGCGAGTGCTGAACAAGTACTTCATAACTTGCACGGTTAGCGTATTTACTAATTTGTGCAAGCGATGAGTAGGTCATAGCAGGTTGCTGATGCTTCGCTGAGTTTGCCACATTAAGTTTGTGGTAAACGTTTGCTGATAGGTCATGCAGTACCGCAGCCAGAGCACAATCGCCTGCGCCATTGGTATTTTTAATACTATCTGGGCCGCCCATAAATGGTGCTGTGTGGCTGTACGCACGAATTGGGTTTTGGCAGTCGTCTTTACGCATTGCGCGAGAAAATTCATAACGGTTAAAGTCAGCAATCGCGCCTGGTAATAACGGGTATTCTGTTTCACGCTTGAATGAGTCGTCTACGTAACCGGCCATAAACAAGCCTTTTTCGCCAGCCGTGCAAATAACTAAATCAGTCCAATCTAGCGCTTTGTCGGCTGCCAGAAGCGGATCTTCAAAGCCGGTAATCGCAAGGCCCTCCTCTTCGTTCATCGCAAGAATATCAACATGCTCTTTTACAAAGTCAGCCCACCAAGTAGGGTCTTGTTCAATTAGGAACTTAGTGCCAAGGGTTAAAACCACAGGGACACCTGCATCATTGGCATATTTCACTGCCTGCATGGTCGCTTCTGTCATGGTTTCATCACCTTGAGTACGCATTAGGTATGCGCTGATCACCAGTGCTGATGAATTCTCAATAAGTGCCTGATCGATTGATTCAGGGCGCAGGTGATTCATAAGCCCCGCGCTGATTGCGAAGGTACGCTCACCGGTCTCGTCAATTAAGGTAAAACAACGACCAATAGGGCCATCTACAGGCTGAAGGTAGTCAAGGTCAACGCGGCTAGAGGTGTTACATAAAAAACGGTATGCATAGCTGCCGATTTTGATATTTTCACTCATTACCCCTAACAGTACTGATCGGTCGTCAGCTAGGGTAGAGTAGTTGTGCATGGTGTTACCTACCGTACCACCGGCAAACTCATAATCGATCATATTGTCGAGTTTTAGTCTGTCGTATAGCGCGTTGGTAATATCGTTATCGATCACTTGCGACATGCCACGGCGCAATTGAAATTCATCTAGGAAAGCTTGATCAACTTTCGCTTCAATATCTACCACAATTTGGTCGATACCCGTAATATAACTACGTTGTAGTCGGTCGGTTGAGTTAAGTTGATTCGTCAGTGGATCTTTGGCTTCCACCGGAAAATAATGTTTATGCCTGCGGCGTCCAGGAAATTTCATTTGCTACCCGTGTTGTAAGCTAAATAAAAAAAGCGCGAGATTATAGCGCAATATGGGTCCATTGAGCCATGAAAAAGCCACTAAATTTTGCGTTAATTTTTAAGTGTAGCAGTATTTATTGCCGACATTTTTCACTAACTAGGTATAATTACTCACAGTTTTACAATATTTGTGTGATATATGAGCGAACAATTTAGCGACCAATATTGGATGGAAAAAGCATTAAACTACGCTAATGAAGCGGCTGCTATTAATGAAATTCCGGTTGGTGCTGTGCTGGTAAAAGACAATCAGCTGATTTCTTATGGTTATAACCGCTCAATTATCGATAACGACCCATCCGCTCATGCTGAAATGATGGCAATCCGCGAAGCAGGTAAAGTACTTAATAACTACCGATTAATCGATTGCACCTTGTATGTTACGTTAGAACCTTGTTCTATGTGCGCAGGTCTGTTGGTACATAGCCGTATTAAGCGATTGGTATTTGGTGCTAAAGATGCCAAAACGGGATCGGCAGGATCAATTATGAATCTGCTGCAAGAGCCTAGGCTTAATCATCAAGTTGAAGTAACCGGTGATGTACTAAGTGAGCAGTGTGGGGCGTTAATTTCAGCGTTTTTTAAGCGCCGTAGAGAAGAGAAAAAGGCGGCAAAGCAGGCTGCTCGCAACGCCTAGTTATACAACCGGCGTTGCAGGAACTTGTGCTTCCATTAACTGCATCGCAAATAAGCGGCGACGCCAAATAACTTTTTTGTGTGTATTACGTAGCATGATACGACGGCGGGTCGCCGTTGAGTAAATAACATTCCGCTTGAACTTATGTGTCGTGCGTCTTCTTTTTAACATGAGTGCTCCTTAAGTGAGAGTAAAGCATGGCATGGTCCATTCCATTTCTACTAAAAGATAATGATCATTTGATGACAAGTAAACAGATTTCGGTGCTTGAAGTTAGTTGTTTTCTAATTCTTGCTGCTCTGAGTTGGTTTGTTGCGTGTTGTCATTTGGCTTTGGTTCGCTCGCTTGCGCTTCAGGTTGAGCTTCAGGTTGAGCTTCTTCAGTGCTTTGTTCTTCTTCGCTTGGGTTAGCAATCGCATCATTTTCATCAAGCCAAACCAGTGCGTCGTAATAGCGACGGATATTATCAACGTACTTTACTGCAACATCGCCACGGGCATAACCATATTTGGTTTTTCGATAGTAACGCTTTTTAATTAAAAGCGGTAAGCGCTTTTTAACATCTGCCCACTTATCGGGGCTTGCACCTTCTTGCTCGGTAATAATACGTGCGTCGTTGACGTGTCCCCAGCCAACATTGTAAGAGGCTAAGGCAAACCAAGTTCTGTCGGGCTGCGGAATGCGTTCAGGGATCCAAGAAATCACTTTGGCAAGATACTGCGCACCGCCTTTAATATTTTGCTCAGGCTCTAGTCGGTTTGTTACGCCGACCTGTTTTGCTGTTGCTTGGGTTAGCATCATTATGCCACGTACACCGGTCGGTGACTTAGCCCTTGGGTTCCACATTGATTCTTGATAACTCAAAGCTGCCAGTAATCGCCAGTCTATGTTACCTGCGTATTGCTCAAACCAAGGTTGGTATTTAGGTAAGGTGTCTTTTATTGCTTCGATATAAGCAAGGGTATTCACATAGTTAAACTGACGAACATGGCCGAAGTATTTTTCTTCTAACACATAAAGCTGGTTGCTTTTCTTAACGTCGCCAAAAAATGGCACCATCAAGGCATATAAAGAGTCGTCACCATCTTTTCTTAGTAACCAAGCGATAGGGTCGTTACGGGTAACCGAAAAGCCGATACTCAAATTTGGGTGATAGCGGCGAAACAGCGATAAGGTGTGTGAATCTGCTAGAGTGTAATCAATTTCACCGTCGATAACTGCTTGCAGAAGCTCTTCTTCATCCATGTCTTCTGTTTCGTTCCAGCTAAGTTCAGGATGCAGTTGTTTTAATTGCTGTAGTGCCAACGAGTGGCTGCTTTTGGCTAAAACAGTCAGGTTACCAGTTAAATCCTCAAACTCTCGAGGGCGAGTACGGCCTTGTTTATAAACTAATTTTTGGCTAATTGTGCGATAGGTTGGGCCAAATCGATAATGCTCTGCCCGAATCGTATTATAGGTAAGACCTGAAGCTATAATATCTAAATCGCCACTTTCTAAGCGTGCAAACATATCGGATAGATTAAAAAAAGGCACCATCTCGAGCTCTACACCAACATAGTCAGCAAATTCTTGGGCAAGCTCATATTCAAAGCCTTGCACACCTTGTGGAGCCTGATAGTAGTTACTCGCGCCAGCTAATGTGCCTACTCTAATTTTGTTCTGTGCCTTGATATGAGCAAGTTGCGACGGTTGCTGTTGCATATCACACGCACATAACATGAGCACTAAACTAAAAATAGCGAGTAACTTTTGCATAGATTATAAATGCCCCTTAAACCATTACCTTAGTGTTATAACAAAACTTCTAAGCTACGTCACTTGGCGAATAGTTTTAGTTATCGATTTAAAAATTAATAACTATAACAAGGCAGCTGGTAGATAAGTCATACAGAACAAGTACCTGCAGAGAAATAAAGACGACTAAGATAGTTAATTGTTGCAACCATAAAAGCGGTTATGAAGATTATTTAAATAAAAGCGTAATTTTGAGTTAAATCTAGACGTTATTTGCACTATAATATGCGCCTAAAATATCGTTCAATCCCTAACCCCGGATGAAAATACCTATGTTGATCCTTCGTGGTGCACCAGCACTTTCCGATTTTAGAGTTCAGAAAATTTTAGCGCGTTGCCAACAGGCACAACTTCCAGTCACTGACGTTTATGCTGAGTTCATGCATTTTGCTGATCTTACAGCCGAGCTTTCAGCTGATGAGCAAACCAAGCTGGAAAAACTGCTTACTTATGGTCCAACAATTGCCGAGCATACCCCTGCTGGCACGTTAATTCTTGTAACGCCGCGTCCAGGTACTATCTCGCCTTGGGCATCAAAAGCAACTGACATCGCACATAACTGTGGCTTAAGCCAAGTTCACCGTGTTGAGCGTGGTATTGCATACTACGTAGAAGGTAATTTATCAGCTGAGCAAACAGCTGAAGTTGCAGCGTTATTACATGACCGCATGACTGAAGCAACGCACGCGGATATGGCTGATGCAGCTAAATTATTCCGTCACGATGAGCCGCGTCCAATGTCATCAGTTGACATTTTAGGTGGTGGCCGTGAAGCGCTTGCAAAAGCAAACGTTGAGCAAGGTTTTGCGCTTGCAGATGACGAAATTGATTACTTGGTAGAAAACTTCCAAAAGTTAGGGCGTAACCCGAACGACATCGAATTATTCATGTTCGCGCAAGCAAACTCTGAGCATTGTCGTCACAAAATCTTTAACGCCGACTGGACAATTGATGGCATCGAACAGCCAAAATCATTGTTCAAAATGATCAAAAACACTTACGAGCAAAACCCTGAAAACGTACTATCTGCATATAAAGATAACGCAGCGGTAATGAAGGGTTCGTTAGCAGGTCGTTTCTTCCCTAATGTTGAAGGTGAGTACGCGTACCATCAAGAAAACATCGAAATCTTGATGAAAGTTGAAACTCACAACCACCCAACAGCGATTGCGCCATTCTCAGGTGCATCAACAGGTTCTGGTGGTGAAATTCGTGATGAAGGTGCAACAGGCCGCGGCTCTAAACCTAAAGCTGGTTTAGTTGGCTTCACTGTATCTAACCTACGTATTCCTGGTTACGAGCAGCCATGGGAAACAGACTTCGGTAAGCCTGGTCGTATCGTTAATGCACTTGATATTATGACTGAAGGTCCATTAGGTGGTGCGGCATTCAATAACGAATTTGGTCGTCCTAACTTACTTGGCTACTTCCGTACGTACGAAGAGAAAGTATCAAGCCATAACGGTGAAGAAGTACGTGGTTACCACAAGCCAATCATGCTTGCAGGTGGTTTAGGTAACATTCGTTCTGAACATGTTCAAAAAGGTGAAATCCCTGTAGGTGCTAAGCTAATTGCACTAGGTGGTCCGGCAATGAACATCGGTCTTGGTGGTGGTGCTGCCTCTAGTATGACATCAGGTCAATCAAACGAAGACTTAGACTTTGCATCTGTGCAGCGTGAAAACCCAGAAATGGAACGTCGTTGTCAGGAAGTTATCGATAAATGTTGGCAGCTAGGTGATGCAAACCCAATTGCTTTCATCCACGATGTAGGTGCAGGTGGTCTTTCAAACGCATTCCCTGAGCTTGTAGACGACGGTGGTCGTGGTGGTAAATTCCAACTTCGTGACATTCCAAACGATGAGCCGGGTATGGCACCACACGAAATTTGGTGTAACGAATCTCAAGAGCGTTACGTATTAGCTGTTGCAGCAGAAGACTTCGCGCGCTTCGAAGCAATCTGTAAACGTGAACGTGCAGAATATGCTGTTATTGGTGAAGCAACAGAAGAGCGTCACTTAACGGTTGAAGATAGCCACTTCGGTAACAACCCAGTTGATCTTCCGCTTGATGTTTTACTTGGTAAAGCACCAAAAATGCACCGTGAAGTTGAATCGAAAAAAGCACAATCGCAACCATTAGACGTTGCTAACATTGATGCTGCAGACGCTGCACAGCGTTTATTACGCTTACCAACGATTGCTGAGAAAACATTCTTAATCACCATTGGTGACCGTACGGTAACGGGTTTAGTTGCGCGTGACCAAATGGTAGGTCCTTGGCAGGTGCCAGTAGCAAACTGTGCGGTAACAGCCGCTGCGTTTGATACTTACCACGGTGAAGCAATGTCATTAGGTGAACGTACACCAGCTGCACTTTTAAACTACGGTGCTTCTGCTCGTTTAGCTGTGGCTGAGTCACTAACGAACATCGCGTGTGCTAACATCGGTGGCCTTGAAAATATCAAGCTATCTGCAAACTGGATGGCTGCAGCAGGTCACCCTGGCGAAGATGCAGGTCTTTACGAAGCTGTTAAAGCAGTAGGTGAAGAGCTTTGTCCGGCACTTGGTTTAACAATCCCTGTGGGTAAAGACTCAATGTCGATGAAAACTCAATGGGATGAAAACGGCGAGCAAAAATCGGTTACTGCACCATTATCATTGATCATTACTGCTTTTGGTCGTGTTGAAGATGTTCGTAAAACAGTAACGCCACAGCTACGTACTGATAAAGGTGAGTCATCACTACTATTAGTTGATTTAGGTGCGGGTCAAAACCGTATGGGCGCATCAAGCCTTGCACAGGTTTATAAGCAATTAGGTGATGTGACACCTGATGTTGATAACCCAGCACTATTAAAAGGTTTCTATGAAGCAATGCAAGCGCTTGTTGCTGATAACAAGTTACTTGCTTACCATGACCGTTCAGACGGTGGTTTATTCACGACTATCGCTGAAATGGCATTTGCTGGTCACACAGGTGTAACTGTTGACCTTGCTGGCTTAACAGGTTCAGACATCGAAGCGCTTTATAATGAAGAGCTAGGTGCGGTTATCCAAGTGGCAAACGCTGATTTAGACGCGGTGAAAGCAGTTCTTGCAGATCACGGCTTAGCAGCTATCAGTCATGAAATTGGTGCACTAAACGCTGATGACCGCGTGCTATTCACTCGTGGTGATGATGTGGTTCTTAACCATACGCGTACTGAGCTTCGTACGATTTGGGCAGAAACAACTTACCAAATGCAGGCACGTCGTGATAACCCTGAGTGTGCTAAGCAAGAGTTTGACGCTAAATTTGACGCCAAAGACCCAGGTCTTAACGTAAAACTAAGCTTTGACTTAAACGAAGATGTTGCAGCGCCTTACATTGCAACGGGTGCGAAGCCGAAAATGGCGATTCTACGTGAGCAAGGCGTTAACTCTCACTTAGAAATGGCTGCGGCATTTAACCGTGCAGGCTTTGCAGCGGTTGACGTGCACATGAGCGACATTCTTGAAGGTCGTTTAACACTTGAGCAATTTAAAGGCTTAGTGGCATGTGGTGGTTTCTCTTACGGTGACGTATTAGGTGCAGGTGAAGGCTGGGCTAAGTCAATCTTATTTAATGAGATGGCGCGTGAGCAGTTCCAAAGCTTCTTCCACCGCGAAGATACATTCAGCTTAGGTGTGTGTAATGGCTGTCAAATGCTTTCAACATTGAAAGAATTGATCCCAGGCACTGAGCACTGGCCACGTTTCGTAACGAATAAGTCAGAGCGTTTTGAAGCTCGCTTTAGCCTTGTAGAAGTACAAGAAAACCCATCGGTATTCTTTAATGGTATGGCAGGTTCACGTATGCCTATCGCTGTTTCACATGGTGAAGGTCATGCTGAGTTCGCAAATGGTGATGCAGTTAAAGCAGCGCTTGAGTCAGGTACTGTGGCAGTGAAGTTTGTTGATAACTACGGTAACCCAACAACGCAATACCCAGCTAACCCGAATGGCTCACCAGAAGGTATCACAGGTATTACCTCTACTGACGGTCGTGCAACGGTGATGATGCCGCACCCAGAGCGTGTATTCCGTACGGTTGCTAACTCATGGCACCCAGATGAGTGGCGTGAAGATAGCCCATGGATGCGTATGTTCCGCAACGCTCGTAAAAACGTTGGCTAGAACTTAGTTAGTTATGTACCTAGCTATACAAGCTAGGTTCATACAAACCGTTTAAACTAAAAAGGCTGCACTATTAAGTGCAGCCTTTTTGTTTATAATGGTGCTAGTAAGTGTAAGTTCAAAGGCAAGGAGAGTTTTTTGAGTTTTAAGCGGGTAAGCGTAGGGTTGCTAGGTATCGTGCTAAGCATGCTGCTGTTGGCGTATCTGTTCAGGCTACCACTGACATCGTGGTACTTAACGCCTATGCTTAGTAAAAATGGCGTTGCGCTTCACTGCATTGATTGGTCATTGACCAGCCAGCTTGATTTAAATATCGAGAAATTATGCTTAACTTATCAAGGGCAGCAAATAGAGTTAGCTGGCATTATTGCGAATAACCAACAGGTTAGGGTTTCTCGCGCTAACCTCATCGTTAGTGACCTTACAAATAAACAACAACCAGACGCTTCAAAGACTGAATTTAAAAAGCTTGCCTTGGTATTACCCGAGCAAAGGCCGCTAATAAGCATTGAGCAGCTTGATGTAGTCTCACCGTTTACCGACACCCCTGTTAGGCTGGCGGTACAAGAAAAACGCCTAAATCATTTTACGATTTCACGGGATCTCAATGCTGACGTTGTAATATCTAATTATGAAGTCAAAGCCAACATCACGTTTGATGAGCAAGTGGCTGAGCGGTTCGTAACATTGCCAACAAGCAGCCATTTTACCACTCAGTCACAGATTAAGTTTGATGGAATTACAGTTGCAATTGAAAGCTCAATTAATGCAAGTTATCAGCATGCAATAGAACAGTGCGACCTAGGCTTTAACACTGAAGGACAATTGAGTGCTAAGTATCAATTAAATCAACAGCACTTATACGCGGATTTATCAGCTTTACAAAATCAGCTTAGCGCAAACCGAGATTGCTTAAACACCATAGCAGATCAACAGCATCAATCATTTATTGAAGCCCAGTTACCGCTTACTTGGCAGTTACACATAGAAAAACCAGTGAGTGTAGAAGATAAAAATCTTTCAGCCCCAATCATAAAGCTGCAAGCTATAGAAGGGCAAAGTGAGGTGACTGTCAGTAATACATCCCTTTCTTTGCTGGATCCGCTCACATCACTGAATAGCCAAGTTAGCATTGATTTTAATAGTAAAGATATAGATGAGCTTAAGCTCAACGCGCATTTGCATGAAAGCAGCGTTAGCGCTGATTTTCAACTGTCGGTGGATTCACTACCTACATTTTTAGATTTTCAGGCTGATGGCGCTCTGGTTGAGGGGATTGGGGCTAAAGGAAAGCTAGATATCGATGAGTTATTTACTAGCCCGACAGCTAAACTGAATACCAATATCAGTGTTAAAAATGCCCTAATATCGGGTGCACATTTAGCTGATTTTAGCAGCGCAATTAACGCTGAGTATAATGCCCAGCAGCACCTCGTTGTTAACGCTAATAGCAAGGTTAAATCATTAACTTATGATGATATTAACGCAGCAAAAATTAGCAATGAGCTTACTCTTAGTACAGATCTCAGTGTGGGGGAGTTATTTGCTGATATTGATGCCAAAACCACTGCCGCTAAATTATCAACAGCAGAGCTCACCTTAAATAAGTTGTCAGTTGTTTCAAAGGCTCTTCAAAGCCGCGCCTTGCAGGCAACGCATCATGTATTTGCAGATGGATTTGAAGCACTTGTTAGTCATCATATGTCTGAGGTTGCTCACCCATTTGAATTGGTGATACCAGAGCAGGCAGTATCCAAACTAAACCCAATAATTGCTCAGTTTGAGCCGCTTGCTACAGTCACCGACGGAGTCGTTTCGGGCAATATAAAAGGGGATGTAAATCTTCAACAAGCACAAGGGCGCGTGCAAATAAGTAAATTCAGTGCGCTTTATAATGATTATCTAGCGAATGATTTTGCAGTGAATTTGAACGGCACGTTTAATTCAGGGCAGCTTAATATTGCAGCGACTAAATTTACACTCAATGAACTGCGCGCAGGTGCCGTGGTCAAAAATATACAAGGTCAGTTGCAGGTAACGGCTAATCAGCCTTGCGCAGTTAATCTAACTGGTCAGGTTATGGGCGGGGCGTTTGTGGTGAATAAGTACTGCCCACTCAGTGATAACCAAACAGCGACTGTTAAATTTGAAAACATTGATGCCAGCAAATTGGTCACCCTTGATGCTGAATCAGGGATTAGCTTAAGTGGGCGCTTAGCAGGCACCTTACCCGTAGTAATAAGTAAACAGGGCATTGAGGTAAAGCAAGGGCAGTTAGTTAATCAAGGTGATGGTAAATTACTGATCACCAATAATGCGGGTTTTGACGCTGTAAAAGCGCAGCAACAGGAACTGAGTACCACGCTGAGTTTACTTGAGAATTTAGATATTAAAAAACTACGTAGCAGTGTTAACCTCAAACCGGATGGATGGTTGCATTTAGGTGTTAATTTAGAGGGTTATAATGAAGCGCAGCAGCAAGCAGTGAACTTTAATTATAATCATGAAGAGAATGTATTTACTTTACTTAGAGCGCTGCGTTTAAGTGATGAAATTACTCAAAAAGTTGAGAAAGAGTATGCAAAAAAAGGAAGCAATGATGGCTAAGTGGTTAGTAATGCTGACGGCAGTAGGCATGCTTAGTGCCTGTACCCACCGTGTTGAGGTGGCAGCAAAAGAGCCGATTACAATCAACTTAAATGTAAAAGTTGACCATGAGATCCGCGTAAAAGTGGATAAAGAACTTGATACCTTATTCAGTGATGACAGCGAATTATTCTAAGGAGCACACATGCGTAAATTACAACTTAAAAAACTAAATGTGATCACCTTGATCAGTGCTGTTTGTTTATCTTTCTCTGCTTGGGCTATCAGCCTTGATGATGCAAAAAGCCAAGGCTTAGTGGGTGAAGACAGCTCAGGCTATTTAGGTTTAGTGGTTAATAACAGCGAAGCAAAAGCGGTCGTTGATGAAATTAATGCAAAGCGTAAAGAGCAATATTTAAAACTTGCGAAAAAGAATAATCTTTCGTTAGCGCAAGTTGAAGCCCTTGCTGCGGCAAAAACTATCGAGAAAACTAAGCCGGGTCACTACATTGAAGTGAACGGTGAGTGGGTAAAAAAATAGCTCACTAAATTTAATAGCTATAAAAAATAAAAAGCCAGCATTGCTGGCTTTTTATCTATTAAACACCGGTAGGTGTTAGCGCTTATCGATGCAGTTTTGCAGCAGCTGCTGCCAAAAGTCGATGCCTTTGCGCCTTGCTAGTTTAATGTTGTGCTCTGGGATAGATTCGGGTTCATCGTAGCTGTCTAACGCTTCGCTCATACTGGCTTCGCGGATCAAATGCAGTGTTGGGTAAGGTGCACGATTCGTATAGTTTGCAGCATCGCTGTCATCGCTATCAGCAAACACATAGTCAGGGTGAAAGTTGGCTATTTGATACTTACCTTCATAGCCTTGCGCAGCTAAAAGCGCATTGGCTAAATCGACTAAATCTAAGAACTCTTCAAAATCCTTAAAGCCTTGCTCAAACATTAACAAAGTGGTTTCGCGCTCTGCTTGTTGGTCTAACGCGCTACATTGCTCAAGCATATCCATTACTGCATCATCAAGCGTAATAGACTGACTGATTTGATAATGAATGCAATTGCTTTCAACTTCTTTACGGGCAAACGGGCAGAAATTGTATTTTACGATTACGCTTGATACCCATTCGCGCATTTGTATTTCTGGGCGATTCATCGCTTGCTTTGAAGTCACATTATTTCTCTATTCTATTTTACTTTTCTATCTTACTTTTCTAAGTAATGCTCAATTAAATTAACCGTTTTACTGATGGCGCCTTGATTGTTAGCAACGCATTTCGCAGCTTGTTGACCGAGCTTAATCGTCTTTTGTAGATCAGTGCTCAAAGCGATAAGTGTGTCAGCAAGGTGATTTTCATCGGTAACGGTTTTAGCTCCTTGAGCACTAATCAGCTCAGGATAAATATGGTCAAAGTTATAGGTATGAGGACCTGCTAATACGCCAACAGAAAACGCTGCTGACTCTAACGGATTATGGCCGCCTCGCTCGATTAAACTACCACCAACATAGCTGATGTTTGCCACACCATATAAGCATTGTAACTCACCTAACGTGTCAGCTAACACAACTTGTTGGTTGTTATAGTTATCTTCACTGCGACGACTAAAGCTCAAATTTGAGCTTTTTAAAACTTCAGCGACTTTATCAAATTGCTCTGGGTGACGTGGAGCAATAATCAAAAGTGCGTTGGGTAACGCTTTTAATAGCTTCTCATGAGCAGTTAAAATAAGCTCATGTTCAACAGGGTGAGTGGAGCCTGCAACCCAGATAAAGCGCTCATTGTTATACTGTTTTTTTAGTGCTGCGACTTTATTTAATTGCTCTTCTGTAGGCGTGATATCAAATTTAATTGAGCCAAATACGCGTGCCTTTTCAGGTTTTAAACCAAGTTCAATAAAACGTTTGGCATCATTTTGATTATGACTGGCCAGGTCACTAATAGACTGCATTATCACCTTAGTTAAAGGCATTACCTTTTGGTAGCCTTGCTGTGATTTAGCTGAAAGTCGGGCATTTAAAACAAGTACTTTTGTGCCGGTGTTGTTGCTTTGCACCATAAGGTTTGGCCAAAGCTCAGTTTCTAAAATACACAGTACCTTTGGCTGGATACGTTTTAAAAATCGATTCGTAGCGAAGAAAAAATCAATCGGTAAATAACAGCAGCTAACCGCATCTTTAAAGTTTTTCTTTATTTGCTCGCGACCCGTTGGGGTATTACAGGTTACTAAAATAGTAAGTGCTGGATTTTCTGATTGAACGGCCTTAATAAGCGGCGTTGCTGCTAAAACTTCCCCTACAGAGGCACAATGGAAAACAACATCGTGATGCGACAAATTCGAAAAGCCAAAGCGCTCAGCAAAATGCTCACGGTAACCCTTATTCTTTTTGCCACGTAAAACATACAGGTAAAAAACAACCAGTGGGCTTAGTAGGTATAAAAGTAAAGAGTATAAAATGCGCGCCATTGCTTAGCCTAAATGGGTAAAACGTTATGATAGCGTGGAACATACGCAATCTAAATATAAAATGTTAAAAACGGTTATCAATGAGAGTTTTAAGTGTTTACTATTGGCATATTTGGTAGTATTTCGGTTACTTAACAAATCAACGAAGCAATTATGAAATTTAAAATGATAAAAGCCTCGGTAATAGGTGCCTTATTAAGTTGCTCAATGCCTTTATTTGCAACACCAACCGCTTATTTACCAATGGGTATGGATGCACAGCTTGATCATCAATTAGATACTTTGTTTGCACTAACAATTGGCACTCCTATGGCTAAGCCTTACCGTTTAGCAGAAGTCGAGAAAGCACTTTTGGTGCTTGAAAAGCAAGAGCCAAGGTTAGCTGCTGCGATTCGTTCAAAAATAAAGCCATATCAAAGTGATGATGCAGTTACTCGCGTTGGTGTAAAACTGCAAGTAGACACAGATAATACAAAGAAAATTGCTAACCAACGCGGACTCAGTTCTGATGAGTGGGGACAAGGCTTTTTTGAAGGTATTTGGCGCGCCAATGATTATACGTTAGTACAAGTTGGTGTTGATTATCGAACCAAAGCAAATAAGTTTGTAAATTACAATTCGTTTATCAGTTTTGCTGGTGAAGATTTACAGTTGAACCTGGGTTACAAAGAACATTGGTTCTCGCCGTTTAAGCATTCTGCGCAGATCATTTCTACCAACGCTAAAACAGCGCCCTCTATCTCAATTGGAATGGTAAAGCCGGCCCATAATTGGTGGAATTTTGATTTTGAATTGTATTATTCAGAATTAGAACATGTTGATAATGGTATTCTTTACCAAGGTGAGCTTCATAGTGGTACACCAAAGCTCGCAGGAACGCATTTTAGTATTGAGCCACTTGATGGTTGGAAGCTGGGTCTTAATCGAATGATGCAGTTTGGCGGTGGTCCTCGTAAAGTAGATGCTGGTGATGTGGTGGACGCATTTTTTGATCCGGCAGGTAATGACAACTCAGGCCTTACTGGTAGTAAAGATAATGAGTTAGGTGACCAATACGTAACAATTACCAGCACTGTGAATTTTAATTGGGGAATGCCAGTTGAGCTTTACTTTGAATATGGTGGTGAAGATACAAAAAATCATAAGAACTACCAATTTGGTAATACTGTTAGTAATTTTGGTTTCTTCTTACCAAAGCTGAGTAATGGGATGTCGCTTAGGTATGAATATACCAATATGCACAGCTTGTGGTACGTCAATGAAATTTACCCTGCATATGGTAATACGGTTGGTGGTTTTGTAACGGGTCACTATGCAGCTGATCAGCGATATACTGACTTACATGCCAATGGCGTTGCGAGAGTTTACGCCGATGCGCCTCCCACACAAGTGCACAGCATGGAGTTAACTTATAGTGAAAGCTACCGTTCATTCTGGCGTAGTAAGCTAACATTGATAGAGAATGAAAGTAACTATTTAAATGAGTGGGGTCAAACGACTGGTGTTTATGAACGTGCCGTTGAACTTCAACTAAGTAACACTCGTCAAATAGACGAGCATACATTAGAGACAACTCTTACCTATGGTGAAGATGTATTTGGAGATAACTATACTTGGTTATCTGTTGCCTATTTTTGGTAAGCAAAGCCGTTAATACTTTTTAAGGAATTTATATGTCTAATCTTGATTCTGTAGCGGCAAGCTACCTCGAAAGTTTAAATCGTCATCAAATGTTATTTGAAACGATGGAAACCTATCACCCTGAAGTAATGCAACTACTCGAAGCTTGTCACAGCGCTTTGCAAGCAGGTGGTAAGGTTATTTGGTTTGGTAATGGCGGTAGTGCGGCTGATGCACAGCATTTAGCTGCTGAGTTTGTCGTACGTTACAAATTGGAGCGCGGTCCACTGGCTTCTATCGCATTAACAACAGACACCTCAATTTTAACCGCTCACAGTAACGACTATCACTTTGATACTGTATTTGAGCGCCAAGTGCAGGCGTTATGTAAACCTGAAGATTTGGTGATTGGCTTAACCACCTCAGGCACTAGCCCTAACATCAATCTTGCACTGGCAGCGGCAAATGAAATCGGCGCCTTTACTGTGGCATTAACAGGCCGAGATGGTGGCAAGGTAAAAGATATCGCTAAGCTACCTATTATTATTAAAAATGATGAAACCGCGCGTATCCAAGAAGCGCATATGTTTATCGGGCATTGGCTATGCGAAGCCATCGATATGGTTGTAGCGGAGCAAAAGTAATGGATTTAGCGTTACTAAAAAACCTTTCAAAGGCACGTATTTTAGTCGTTGGTGATGTCATGCTAGATAGATATTGGCATGGCGATTCAGGACGTATTTCGCCTGAAGCCCCTGTACCTGTTGTTAAAGTCAGTAAATTTGAAGACAAAGCTGGTGGTGCAGCAAACGTCGCAAAAAATATTGCCCGTTTAGATGGTAGAGTGGGCCTACTCGGCTTAGTTGGTGAAGATGAAAGCGGGCAAATCCTCGAAACAATTTTAAGTTCAGAGAAAATTGATTCGCAACTAGTGAGTGTTTGTGATTTACCGACTATTTCTAAAATGCGAGTAATCAGCCGTCATCAGCAAGTTGTTCGATTAGACCTTGAAGAGAGCTTTACTGAGCAACACAGCCAATTGTTATTAAACCGTTTAGAGCTGGTTTTAGATGACTACGATTTTGTGTTGTTTTCTGATTACAACAAAGGCTCACTGAGCTTAATTCAACAAATGGTTCAGGTTGCAAAGAAAGCAGGTAAAACGGTTCTTATTGATCCTAAATCATCTGATTTAAACTTATACCGTGGTGCCGATTACATAACCCCTAACTTAAACGAATTTAAGCTTGCTGGTGGTTTGACGGACTCTGAACAAAACTTGACTGACAGCGCTCGTAAGTTAATTAGTGAAGCGGGCATCGCTGCGATGCTATTAACGCGCTCAGAGCAGGGGATGTCGTTAATCAGCCAAGCAGAAAAACATGATTTTGCAGCCCAGCAGCTTGAAGTTAGCGATGTTACTGGCGCCGGCGATACCGTAATCGCGACGCTTGCAGTGATGCTTGGTGCGGGAATGGCAGCAAAAGGTGCGGTCGAAATTGCCAACCTTGCTGCCGGAATTGCGGTGAGTAAACTGGGTGCCGCAACTGTGTCGCCAGAAGAGTTGAGCCGTAAGCTTGGCCAATATTTGCAGCAAACTGGCGAGCATTACCAAACGCCGTTTGAAGATGTGCTTCAGCATATTGAATTTGCTAAGCAAAATGGTGAAAAAATAGTGTTCACTAATGGCTGTTTTGACATTCTTCATGCAGGCCATGTACGCTACCTTGCTCAGGCTAAAGCGCGTGGCGATAGACTTGTTGTTGGCTTAAATAATGACGAATCAATCTCTCGTTTAAAAGGCCCAGAAAGACCAATTAATCCGCTGGATGAACGCGCCATGGTATTAAGTGCACTGGCGTCAGTTGATTGGGTTATTCCATTTGGCAGCATTGAAGAAAATGACACGCCAGCTAAGCTTATTGAGCAAATTAGCCCTGATGTACTGGTTAAAGGCGGTGATTACACCGTTGACCAAATTGCTGGTGCCGATCATGTATTACGCCATGGCGGCAAAGTCGAAGTACTTGAGTTTCTTAATGGGTGCTCAACATCAAACGTAATTAGCAAAATTAAGTCTTAAGCAATGCTTGGTAGTCACACACCAGTGACTGCCAATCACTTTGTTGCCAATGCATCACTTCATTACGGCCTTGCTCTTTTGCAAACGAACGGGCAAGGCGCTTAATGTTCTCTGTTTGCCAGCTAGCATGTGGCTGTTTGATTTCACCGCGGTCAAAGTCGATGATAAACACCTTACCTGTATCATCGAACAAGATGTTATTGATGTTTAAATCTGCGTGATAGACGCCGTTATTGTGAAACTCGCTGAGAGTCACTGCTATCGCTTTTAGCTCAGACTGGCTAAGTGGGCGCGTGACTAAAATATCTAACACACTTTTTGCGCCTGTCACTGCCTCGGTAATGATATCGCCGCGATAGATTAAGCCACGGGTGGTCACTTTTGCCGCAATAGGTGTAGGCACATTTAGGCCAAGCTCAATTAAGCGCATCATCAGTGTAAACTCTTTATAGACACGAGTTTGCTTTAAACCAAAATATAAGTACTGATCGCTCAGCAACTTACCTATTAAACCACCACGCCAATAGTGACGCAGAACGCCTGTAAGCTGTTGATGTTTAAAAAACCACGCTGTTGCGCGACCTTTTTTTGCACCAACGATTTTATCTTGTTGTTGCCAATAATTGGCATCGAACCACTGTGGCGTGAGCTCATCTTTATAAGCTGGATGACACAAAAGGGTGGTGTTTTGTAGATGCTGAGTTTCAAACATAACAACTTCAAGAGTAAATAAAATTAGCGCTATCTTACCGTATTTTTAGCTTTTCGCATAAGTGCTTGCATTAGCATCAAGTTAATTTAAGATCGCATATTATTTGCTGTAGCTAAGGGCGCACGTGACTCAATCAACCTCCTATTCAGATATTTGTATTTTAAGGCTTTCGGCAATTGGTGATGTATGTCATGCCGTATCAGCAGTGCAAGCGATTCAAAAGGCACATCCGAAGGCAAAAATTACCTGGGTGATTGGTAAAGTTGAGGCCATGTTACTGGCTGATTTACCAGGTGTTGAGTTTGTTGTATTCGATAAAAAGCAGGGCAAGCAGGCTTATCAGCAACTAAAAGATTCGTTCAAGGGGCGTAAATTTGATGTGCTATTACATATGCAAGTAGCACTAAGAGCGAATCTAGCAGTCCGTTGTATTCCGGCAAAAGTCAAAGTGGGGTTTGATTGGGCGCGCTCAAAAGAGTTACATAGCTTGTTTATTAATAAGCGTATTGCCCCGCAATCAGAGGCACATGTATTAGAAGGCTTTAAAGGTTTTGCTCAAGCAATAGGGACCCCTGATTACACACCTCAATGGCAAATGCCAATTACTGCACAGCACCAAAAAGCAGCCGATGCGCTATTAGGCGATGAGCGTTTAGCTGGGCGTATTTTTGTTATCTCGCCTGCGGCAAGTAAAAAAGAGCGTAATTGGTTACCTGAGCGTTATGCTGCACTTGCTGAATATGCTCATCAACAAGGCTTTTCGGTGGTTATTACTGGCGGCCCAACCCCTTTAGAAATTGAACTTGCCGAGCAAATTATCGCGCAGAGTTCGGCACCTGTGCTTAACTTAGTAGGGAAAACTCAGCTAAAAGAGTTGTTATGTGTTTTGAAACGTGCGGCGTTAGTGCTAGCTCCTGATACTGGGCCTGCACATATGGCTGTAACGGTAGGAACGCCTGTTATTGGTTTGTATGCCCACTCAAACCCAAAACGCACAGGGCCTTATTTATACCAAGGTTATGTTGTTGAGGTTTATCACCAAAATTTACGTGAGCAAACAGGCAAAACAGCGCAAGAGCTACCTTGGGGAACACGTGTTAAAGGGGCTGATTTAATGGCGCAAATCAGTGTTGAAAAGGTGATTTCGATGTTTGACCACGTGGTAGATAAAGAGCAATTGTAATGAACAAAGTTTTATTTTTAGACCGTGATGGTGTGGTCAATATTGATCATGGCTATGTATACAAACCAGAAGAGTTTGAATTTGTACCCGGTGTATTTGAGGCGTGCAAAGCTTTTGCTGATGCTGGTTATAAAATTGTGGTGGTAACTAATCAGTCAGGTATTGGCCGTGGTTATTATTCAGAGCAAGATTTTTACAACCTCACTGAGTGGATGAAAGGCGAGTTTTTACGCCATGGCGTTGCTATTCTTGATGTCTATTTTTGTCCGCATCATCCAAGCAAAGCAGAACCTGCCTATTTGCAAGAGTGTAATTGTCGTAAGCCTTCTCCAGGTATGCTTTTACAAGCCATTGATGAGCATCAAATCAATCCATCTCAAAGTATTATGGTTGGTGATAAGCTTGGCGACCTTATTGCCGCTGAGAGAGCCAATATCGCTACCCGCGTTTTAGTTCGTTCAGGGCAAAGCTATGCCGAGTCAACAGAACAACATGCCGATGTCGTCTGTGAGTCTTTAGCTGAGTTACCTGTTTTAATTTTACAGTCTTAGCAGGTAAGACCAGTTTTATTTCGCAAGCCTTAAGGCCTGCGACGAACTGCAAACAGTGCAATTGTTCGTCTAAGCTTTTACAATAGGCGCAAAATTTAATGTCATGCTAATCATTTCTGGTTAGATACAAGAATATGTGGAGATTACAGATGAGAGCATCTGCGTTTTTTAATCAGTTGCAGCAGCAAATTGATGAAGTGAAAGCTGAAGGCTTATACAAAAGCGAGCGTGTTATCACGTCACAGCAACAGGCTCAAATTGAAGTTGCCTCTGGTGATAAGGTCATTAACTTTTGTGCTAATAACTACCTTGGCTTAGCAAATAGCCCAGAGTTAATTAAAGCAGCTCAACAAGGCCTTGACGATCATGGTTTTGGTGTTGCGTCTGTACGCTTTATTTGTGGTACTCAAGATATTCATAAAACTTTAGAGCAAAAGATCTCTGAGTTCTTAGAAACCGAAGACACTATTCTTTACTCATCATGTTTTGATGCCAACGCAGGTTTATTCGAAACAATCTTAGGCCCAGATGATGCAATCATCTCTGACGCTCTTAACCACGCTTCGATCATTGACGGTGTGCGTCTTTGTAAAGCAAAGCGTTTCCGCTATGCAAATAACGACATGAGCGACCTTGAAAAGCAACTTATTGCTGCTGATGAAGCGGGTGCTAAAACTAAGTTAATCGCCACTGACGGTGTTTTCTCAATGGACGGTGTCATTTGTAATCTTGAAGCGGTTTGTGACCTAGCTGATAAATATGATGCATTAGTGATGGTTGATGACTCTCACGCGGTTGGTTTTGTTGGTGAAAATGGTAAAGGTACGCCGGAGTACTGCGGTGTACTTGACCGTGTTGATATCATCACAGGTACCCTTGGTAAAGCACTTGGTGGTGCATCAGGTGGTTACACTTCAGGTAAAAAAGAAATTGTTGAGTGGTTACGCCAACGCTCTCGTCCTTACCTTTTCTCAAACTCACTTGCACCATCAATTGTTACTGCATCAATTAAAGTGCTTGAGATGCTAAGCAATGGCGGCGAGTTACGCGCTAAGCTTTGGGATAACGCAAAGTACTTCCGTGAACAAATGGAAGCAGCAGGATTTACCTGTGCAGGTAAAGACCACGCTATTATCCCTGTCATGTTAGGCGATGCTAAAGTTGCCTCAGCCATGGCTGACAAATTACTTGCCGAAGGTATTTACGTAACAGGTTTCTCATTCCCTGTAGTACCTAAAGGCCAAGCACGTATCCGTACGCAAATTTCTGCGGCGCATACAAAAGAGCAATTAGATACCGCTATTGCTGCCTTTACCCGTATTGGTAAAGAAATGGGTGTTATCTAATTTTATTTCCTAAACCGAAGCTTTTGCTTCGGTTTTGTTTAATTGAGTATAAATCATGAAAGCATTATCTAAATTAAAAGCAGAACCAGGGATCTGGATGACTGATGCACCAAAACCTGAAGTTGGCCATAACGATCTGCTTATTAAAATCCGCAAAACAGCAATTTGTGGAACAGATGTCCATATTTATAAATGGGATGAGTGGGCACAAAATACAATTCCTACGCCAATGGTTGTTGGTCACGAATATGTAGGTGAAGTGGTTGATATGGGTCAGGAAGTCCGTGGTTTCCAAGTGGGTGACCGTGTTTCTGGCGAAGGTCATATTACCTGTGGTCACTGTCGTAACTGTCGCGCTGGTCGTGTGCACTTATGCCGTAATACAACAGGTGTTGGTGTAAACCGTGAAGGTGCATTTGCTGAATACCTTGTGATCCCAGCTTTCAACGCATTTAAAATTCCAGATAACATTCCTGATGAACTAGCATCAATCTTTGACCCATTCGGTAATGCAGTACACACAGCGTTGTCGTTTGACTTAGTAGGTGAAGACGTATTAATCACAGGTGCTGGCCCTATTGGTATCATGGCTGCTGCTGTTGCCAAACATGTTGGTGCACGTCATGTGGTTATCACCGATGTGAACGAATACCGCTTAGATTTAGCACGTAAAATGGGCGCGACTCGTGCTGTAAACGTAGCAACTGAAAAGCTTGAAGATGTAATGAAAGAGCTTGGCATGACCGAAGGCTTTGATATTGGTCTTGAAATGTCAGGTGTGCCAGTTGCATTTAACAGCATGCTAAACAACATGAATCACGGCGGTAAAATTGCCATGTTAGGTATTCCACCTTCAGATATGGCGGTTGATTGGAACCAGGTTATTTTCAAAGGTCTAATTATTAAAGGTATTTACGGCCGTGAAATGTTTGAAACTTGGTATAAGATGGCGAGTCTAATTCAGTCAGGCCTTGATCTGAAACCAATTATCACTCACCAGTTCTCCGTGGATGACTTCCAAGCAGGCTTTGATACAATGATTTCAGGCCAATCAGGTAAAGTAATCCTCAACTGGGATTAATACCGAGTAATTTGATAAGGCGGCTTTGGCCGCCTTTTTAGTTTAGAGAGTACTATGTCGTATAAACATATTTCAGTGAGCGAAACATTTGCGCTGTTAGATAAAGAAGAGGTTGTGATTGCTGATATTCGCGATCCTAACTCATTTCAAACGGGTCATATCCCAGGTGCTGAGCATTTATCAAATGCCAACATCAGCGAATTTATGATACATAAAGAGTTTGATCAGCCAATCATCGTTGTTTGCTATCATGGTGTGAGTTCTCAAGGTGCTGCGAGCTATTTAGTAGAGCAGGGGTTTGAAGACGTATACAGCATGGATGGTGGCTTTACAGCTTGGCAGGCACAACTACCGGAGCACATTGAACGATGATTGAGTTGGGTAGCATAAATAATCCTCGCGCCGCACAAGGCTTTATAGATTACATAAAAAGTAAGGGCTTACATGGAGAGCTGCGCTCGCAAGATGGACAAACTGTGATTATTTGTGTTGCTCCAGAGCACTTTCATCAAGCTCAACCTCTTTGGCAGGAGTTTGCTGCTAACCCTCATGACGAAAAATACCAACAAGCTTCATGGCAGGTAGGCAGTACGCAATCGCCTCTGTCATATCAAGGGCAATCCCTTAATTTAAAAGCTCGCTTTAAGGCATTAAGCTGGCTAAACCGTACGGTTACTTTAGTCTCGATAGCTATATTTATTGCCTTCTTATTAGGTGGTTTTGAAACTATTTACAGTATGTTGCAGTTCAACCCTGCACAGCCACTAACTTGGTTTACACCTGCCATTGTGCATTTTAGCGCTATTCATCTTATTTTTAATTTGATCTGGTGGATGACGCTGGGTAACGATATAGAAAAACGCAGTGGCAAATTAACCTTAGTGGGTTTATTTTTAGTGACGGCATTCATTAGTAACTGGGCACAGTTTTTAGTAGTTGGGCCTAACTTTGGTGGTCTAAGCGGCGTTGTGTATGGTTTACTGGGTTTTTGTTGGATCTACAGCGTAATGAGGCCAACAGAGCCGCCACTAGTAAGTAATAGTATTGTCGGTTTTATGCTGGTATGGCTTATTCTAGGCTTTGTAGATATGTTGCCTGTGAGTATGGCGAACTGGGCGCATTTAGCGGGGTTATTGGCTGGTATGGCTTATGCCGTGTCAGACAAGCTGCTTTCACGAAAATAATCGCGTAAATAAAAATGGCGGCTAATGCCGCCATCTTACAATTAATGATATAAATACTTAGTAAATAACACTTCTCGGACAATTTCTTGTCCTGTTTCTTGTTTTAGTAGTGCTTTTAGCTTTTCGGTGCAGCGCTTTCTGATTTCTTCGCGACCGGTAAGCGATTTAATGTTTTCTACAGGCTCTTTTGAGAGTATTTCAACAATCGCATCACGCAATAGTGGAGTGTGATGTTCTACGATTGCGATATCAGATAGATCATTGAGCATGAGATCCACCGTTATACGAACATAGCCAAGTTTTTTATTACCTTGACCTATGTAGTTTGTGATGATGTCAGGCTCAAAACCAAAGTAGCCAACATTTGATTCAGCGCGTACAGACCAACTTGTTGCAGTAACAAGTAGCATGCTTATCAAGTAAATTGATAACAATGATTTTTTCATAGTTAAGAATATTCCACCCTTTCAATGATTTTTAGTCTATACCCAAATTCACTTAAGATACAGGCTGTTCTGCGTTTTTTAACCCTGCTTGAGATTAAATCATGACTTTTTCGAAACGTGCAGCAGTGATATCATTTGCACGGTTTTTAAAAATAATGAGTCGTTGTGATCACATTCCCAGTTTCATTAGCTGCAAGTTGGCAGCCTGCTTCAGCATTTCCAGATTTGACGCAACAACAGCAAAGTTGGTTGCTTGAAGCTGGGTCATTAACAGCCAAGCTTAAAAGTCACTGTCAGGCTTTTTCAGTTGAAGTTTTAAACGAGGCGCCATTTGACCTAACCGCCGAGCAACAAGCGTTACTCAATACCTCTCTAAGTCAGGCATTAAATCGCGAAGTGTTACTTCTATGCGATGGTAAACCAATGGTTTATGCACAAAGCTGGTTGCCGGCAGATGATACATTAAAAAAGCAGCAGTTACTAAGTATGGGAACAAGGCCGCTTGGTGATGTTATTTTTCAAGACCCAAGCTTATCGCGCACAGAAATAGAAGTTGCTAAATTTTCACAGCAGCACGCTATCCAAGCTTTAACAGCTGAAATTGGCTTCTCTTCACAACCATTGTGGGGAAGACGCAGTGTTTTTAGCTTATCTAATGCTCATTTTCTCGTGGCTGAAGTATTCTTACCTGGAGCGTATATTTACCTATGAAGCTAGCTGCACTTAAGGTCGCACATATACCTTACTATAAACAGTTAATGCGTACCGATAAGCCAATTGGCACCTTGTTGCTATTATGGCCAACTTATTGGGCGCTGTGGCTTGCTGAGCTTGGCACACCGAGCTTATTAAATTTTGTGGTTTTCAGTTTGGGCGTCTTTGTGATGCGCAGTGCTGGGTGTGTAATTAATGACTTTGCCGATCGTAAGATAGATGGCTCTGTTAAGCGCACAGCCCAGCGACCGCTGGCAGCAGGTTTGGTATCAAGTGGTGAAGCTCTGAGTTTGTTTGTACTGCTTATTGTGGTGGCCTTTGGTTTAGTGTTAACACTCGGATGGTCAACGATATTACTATCGTTTGGTGCCTTAGCACTGGCGTTTTGTTATCCCTTTATGAAGCGCTACACGCAACTACCGCAAGTTGTGCTTGGTGCTGCATTCAGCTGGGCTATTCCAATGGCCTATATGGCATCGATTGGCTCAGTGCCATTAGAAGCCTGGCTACTATTTACCGCGAATCTTGTTTGGACTGTGGCTTATGACACTATGTATGCCATGGTTGATAGAGATGATGATTTAAAGATTGGCGTTAAATCAACAGCAATCTTGTTTGCCAGCTATGACAGACACATCATTTTTTTACTCAATGCCTTGTTTATTACGATTCTTGCTTACATAGGTATGAGTAATCACCTTGGTTTTCCTTATTGGCTGGGCTTAGCAGCAGCGGTTGGTTTTTTACTTTATCAACAAATGCTTATTCATAAACGAGAGCGAGATCCTTGTTTCAAAGCATTTTTGAATAACCATTATGTAGGCTTAGTGATTTTTATCGGTATAGCAGCATCCTTGCCACTGCCATTTTAATTACCTTGGTGGGTCGATAATGCCGCTGATTGAGGCATTTTTTCTGAACCAGCCCGCAATAGAGTAGCGTACATCGCTTGCGGGTAATACTTCATGCATAAAGCGTTCGCTTTCAAACATAACCAATAAGCCCGCTTGAGGTTTAATAACTATTTCAATGTCTTTACTTTTTGGTTTGTAGATCACCAATTCACCGCCAGACTCTGGCGTATTTAAGTAACAAACCGTTGTAAAAATGCGATTCGAACGGCCTTTGAAGGCATCATAGTGCTTTTTATAAAAGTCACCTTGTTGATACTTTGCATAATGGCATTCATAATCAAATAAGCCTAAATAGAAGCTACGGTTCAACTGTGTCTTTATTGCTTCCATGGTCGCCAGATAAGTAATTTGTGCTTGGCTAGAGCTATCAAACCAAAAGGTTTTATCTTTACGCACAGTTTTATCTATTTGTTGGTCGTTTAATCGGCCAATACCTGCGGTATGAAAATGCGGATTAATGCGATAGCAATCTGCAATTAAATCAGCAATTAAGCTTTCATCAATCGCGTTTTCAACAACAGCATATCCTGTACGTTCAATAGCATCTAAGTATGTGTCGGTAATTAGCGGTGCGTTCATTCATGTGCACAATCAAAAAAAGGTGCGTAAGTGTATATGAAAAATTCTGCGATGCACGCTTTTTATGCAGTAAAAGATGAAGAAATAAAGGGGATTGGCTAGCCTGATTAATTACAGGCTAGCAGTATATATTATAGCTATTAGCTTTGGCTTGATAACGCCGTTTTTTCAATGAGGTCAAGTAAATGACTAACATGAGAATTCTCATTGATTTGTTGATTTGTTTGGATCACAAGCTGCTCGTGTACGATACCTTTATTGGTTTTCAATAACAGTAAATCTGGGTCTGAAGAGACAATATTTGTGTGTTCAATACTGGCTATTGCGATGTGGTTTGACTTTTTAAGGCCATCCATTACTTGCTCGATGCTACCTACTTTGATGCTGGATGTTTTATCAAAAGATTCGATAGCATCGTTTAGCATAGCTTGCACTTGTTTAGACTGTGAAAAACAGCTGTACATAGGGTAGTCTGCAAAGTCGCGTTTACTAATGTCGCTCTTATGTGCAAGTGGGTGGTTTTTAGCTACAAAAATAATCAGTTGATCAGGTAAATGTATATCACTACCAATGCTGTTCATTGCCTGCGAGCATACGCTAATATCAATTTCACCTAATTGCAGTTTACGTACAAGTTCACTTTGCTCTTGTAGTTGCATCTCGATTTTTACATGCGGATACTGCGCTAAAAATTGGCCGCAAGAAACAGGCACAACCGTGCTTGCCTTGTTGGTATAACCAATAACTAATTTTTCGTTAGTGCAACCATTTAAAGATTCGAATAAACGCTTTTTGGTTTCTTCTAGGTTGTCGAGGGTTTGTTTAGCGTACTCAAGGAAAAGTTCACCTTCTTTGGTTAACTTAACTGAGCGTGTAGAGCGGGTAACGAGCTCATAACCAATTTCATCTTCGAGCGTCTGAATACTACGAGTTAACGCTGAAGTGCTTATTTGGGTTTTTTCTGCAGCTTGTCGGAAATGCCTCAGCACCCCGAGCGCCACAAATTGTTCAAGTTGTTCAAATCTCACTTTAATAGTCCCTTGTTATAAGTAAGCCTTTTACGTCCAGGCAATATTATACTTCACGGTAGGCATAGTAAATTATTGTACCTATTTTAGGAAGTACTTTACAGAAAAGTTACATCTAATCAGGATAACGGTCCTTAATCTCTAAGAAAAGTGGTAAATTTTCAAGTAATAAGTCGACTAGAATTGGATCAAAATGTTTCGCGCGCTGATCTTTTATGAGAGTTAACGCCTCTTCTAATGGCCAAGCCTTCTTATAACAACGGTCGCTGCAAAGGGCGTCAAACACATCGGCGAGGGCGGTTATGCGGCCAACTATATTAATATCGTCTGCCATTAAACCTTGCGGATACCCTGAACCATCCCACTTTTCATGATGCTGGTAAGAAATTAAAGCACCGCATGTCAATATCTCGTTACTTGAGTTTTTTAATATTTCATAGCCGATTTCTGCATGGGTTTTCATTATTTCCCACTCATCATCAGTGAGTTTACCAGGTTTATTCAATATGCTGTCTGGAATGCTGATTTTACCAATGTCATGTAGCGGTGAAGCAAGCTTAATAATTTCACATTGAAATGGGTTAAGCTCTGAAAGCTGAGCAAGTAACTCACTATATAAAGCAACACGTTTAACGTGAGAGCCGGTTTCTTTAGAGCGTTTTTCTACTGCTTCTCCAAGAATGTACGACAGCTCTTTTTGCGATTCTTTTACCATTTCTCTGAGTTTTAAATTATCGTAAGCAAGCGCGATATTGTTGGCATAAAACTCTAACAGTTGATGTTCTGTGGCCTGTAACTTACTGCCTTTATGAACATAAAGCATGGTTTCAAGGCCGGCTTTGGTAGGAAAGTAACCAATATAATCATTACTTGTTTTTAGTGATGATTTTCGCTCATGTGCATCTATAAATAAGTTTTTTACTTCATCAGGAATGGTGTTTTGCTGTGGTGTGGGGCCTACACCTGAGGCTGCAAGTAATTGAAAATCTTTTGCTGGTGACGATTGTAGATTAACGGCCGCAGCACAATAAATTTGCGTGTCATTAATGCCCATCACGTTAGTAACATGGCTTAAAATTGTTGAAGCAAATTCATGAACACTGTCACATTTTAAAAAGTTAGCAGACGCGTTGATGATCTGTTCAAGACCATGCTTGTGGCGATCAATAATTTGAATATCGCGATGTGCTCTTAACGCCGAGTAGAGCAAGGTTTTAATTTTAATCGCGGTGAGCTCAGTTTTGTTTTTATAATCGTTGATGTCGTAATCGCGGATAATCGCTTCTTCAGGGGCTTCACCTGGCTGACCTGTGCGAAGAATTAAACGAATATCGTGGTTTTCTATTTCATCGCGAATGTATTGAATAAGCTCAAGACCAGCATGGTTGGTTTCCATTACCACATCAACTAGAGCAACAGAAAAGGGAATATCTTTTTTTAAAAACTCTTTTGCTTCCGCCGCAGAGTAGGCGTCATAAAAGCGCAGACCTTTATTTTCGAAAGTGAAGCCAGCTAATACTAGTTTCGTAACTTGATGGATATCTTCTTCATCATCAACAACAAGAATATGCCAGTATTCAGGCTCTTCAGTTTCTATATTATTTTCTTCTAACTGTTCTTCAGAAAATAAGAAATCATCCACAAAAACACCACTTATTGTTGTATCTCATACAATAAGTATAGAGGCAGAAATTTACTCTGCCTTATCTGAAACTGGTTTTTTTTCGATATTCTTTAATTCGATTTCAATAGCATCACAAGAAATGTGGATCTCATACAAAGAGGTGAGAAGTGATAAGGCTAAGCAAGCGAGGCTGATACCAAATAAAATGATTCCTGTAGTATTAAACTCTATAAATAATGCAAACATTGATAAGGTACACATCAGAAAAGAGGCAACACCATAAACCTGCATCACCCTAATGAGTTTAATGCGTTTTCTTAAATTGGTAATTTGTGCAACAACTAATGGGCGGATACTTTCCCCTTCACGTGCATTGAGTTCTCTAATAAGCTGAGCAAGCACCAAAAAACGGTTGGTGTAAGCAAGTAACAGTAAAGAAATTGCAGGGAATAACAATCCCGGTGTTGTTAAAGTCATGTGGCTACCTTGAAATAAGCATTGCAGCGAAGTTAGTTGCTAGCGTAGTTTAGGATTTAAAGATAGAAAAGTAAAAGGGAAGTGATTTGCAAAACAATAATTTAAATCAACCTGCTAAGCAGGACCCATTCGCTTGGGTGAAAGTGTTTCAGGCTGAAAATGGCTTAGAAGCCAACATTATTAAAGGGCTTTTAAAAAGTAAAGGGATCGAATCGCAACTGCAAGGTGAGCTTTTACAAGGGGCGCTTGGAGAGATCCCATTTGAACAAACAGGGGTCGATATACTCGTTTACGCATTAAAAGAGCGCCAGGCGCAAGAAATATTGCTAAACTACCGGCAATTAAAACAATCGGCTCCTGACTGGGTATGCCCTAAGTGTCATGAGCTTAACGGAGCAACATTTGAAATATGTTGGTCTTGTGGGACTGTAAAGAATGACAAAAGCGAATAATTTTCAACGTATTAGAGAATTAAACTATTTGCAAAAAGCGGTATTAGGTGGCGCATTACTTGAGCGTATGCTGCCTAATTACAGCTTATTTAGTGAAGCAACAGGGTTTGGTGATGCCGCGGTTTTTCGTAGCGCATTAAGTGTCTGCTGGGAAAAAATCTTACTACCAAAAAGTAAAATCAGCCTTGAAAAGCAAATTGAAAAAATAGAGCCGAATGTGCCAGAGCTTACTGACTTTGACATGTTCGGGACTTATCCCGCAATCGATACAGCAACCGCTTTGCTTGGCATGTTGCACGGTTTGATAGCTAAAGATGAACAAGAGTTTTTAAATATTAGTAAAATTTCACAGGCTTCAGTGGCTCGTTTTATTGAATATCAACTAACAGTAGATGGTGAAATTGCTGATAACAAAGCTGTTCGTGAACACCCTCTAATGCAGTATGAAATTGATGTACTTGCTGAGCTTATTGATTTTGTAGAGCAAATGGGCCGAATTACCTCCCAGAACGTAAAAGAGCTTAAGCAACTTGCAGTATCTGACGGCCAAACCAACATCGGTATTGCAATTTAATATTCAGTAATGCGTATTTTCACTGTAAAATACGCGTTTGTTTTTTCTTGGTGGAGTAATTGATGCGAATTTTAGGTATTGAATCATCATGTGATGAAACGGGTATTGCCATTTATGATGATGAACAAGGCTTATTAGCACATCAACTGTATAGCCAAGTAAAAGTGCATGCCGATTACGGCGGTGTAGTACCTGAGCTTGCGTCACGCGATCACGTACGTAAAACCTTACCTTTGATTGATGCTGCTTTTGCACAAGCTGGTTGTGGCCCAGAAGACTTAGATGGCATTGCTTACACCGCAGGCCCTGGACTTGTTGGTGCACTCCTTGTGGGAACCTCTATTGGTCGCTCATTGGCCTATGGTTGGAATATTCCTGCTGTTGCTGTTCATCATATGGAAGGCCACCTACTTGCGCCAATGCTTGAAGAGGACAAACCGGAATTTCCGTTTATCGCACTACTGGTGTCTGGCGGTCATACTATGATGGTTAAAGTATCTGGCATTGGTGAATACGAAGTGCTGGGAGAGTCAGTTGATGACGCTGCCGGTGAAGCATTCGATAAAACCGCGAAGTTATTAGGTCTTGATTACCCTGGTGGCCCACGTCTAGCAAAACTTGCGGAGCAAGGTACGCCTGAGCGTTTTGTATTCCCACGTCCGATGACTGATAAACCTGGCTTAGATTTTAGCTTCAGTGGCTTAAAAACAGCGGCATCGCTTGCGATTCGTGATAGTGATGATGACGAGCAAACCAAAGCTGATATTGCTCATGCATTCCAAACAGCGGTAATAGATACCCTAATCATTAAATGTAAGCGTGCATTAAAGCAAACAGATATCAAACGTTTAGTGATTGCCGGTGGTGTAAGTGCAAACGTGCAATTGCGTGCGCAACTTGAACGAGTAATGCAAGGCATGAAAGGGCGCGTTTATTACCCGCGCACAGAGTTTTGTACAGATAACGGCGCTATGATTGCTTATGCTGGTATGCAGCGTTTGAAAGCAGGTCAGTTTGCTAGCCTTGATATGAAAACAAAGCCGCGCTGGCCTATTGATTCACTCGAAGCACTTTAATTTATAACACTATTCCTGCTCTGGGGCTTTTTTCTTAGCCCCTACTTTAGGCTCTTCCCCTGCCATCAAGCGAGTAATATTTGCTCTGTGACGGAAAATTATCAACACGGTTAAAAAGGTAACTGGCAAGGTATACAAAGGTTTTATCCACCAAGTATAAAGAGGTGCTAATGAAACCGTAACCAGTGCCGCAAGCGATGAATATCGTGTGATAGCAATAATTATGAGCCAGGTTGCGATCAGCATTCCACCTAGCGATAAACCAATGGGTAATAACGTGCCAAAAGCGGTCGCGACAGCCTTACCACCTTTAAAGCTAAAAAACAGCGGATACATATGCCCTAAACAGGCTGCCACACCAATTAAACCTAACATTAGCGGGTCTATTTTTAAAAAGTAGGCACCCCAGACAGGGATGGTTCCTTTTAAAATATCAAAGACAAGAACTAAAACAGCGGGGACTTTTCCACCAAGGCGATAAACATTTGTAGCACCCGGGTTATTCGATCCATGACTGCGTGGGTCTGGTAGTTTAAACAGCCGTGATACAAGGATAGCGGAAGAGACCGATCCCAGTATGTAAGCTAAAACTAACATTAAAACTTCTAACACGCGCTTCCTTATTTTTTAATCTGCACTTTTGGGCTATCATTGGCGGCAAAACCATCTGCCGCTCTCATCGAGTAGAATGTAAGCACCTTATTGCAATGCATCTATCAGTTATTGTAGGGGTAATTTTTATATATTAAAACAGTATGACAGCTTATATAGCGCATTATTGTTATCAATAAGCGTTTAGTATGAGGAGTTGTTTTAATATTCATGTCACTTGGAGTATCAATGGACAAGGTATATATATCACAACTACATGTAGACACCATTATTGGCGTGTATGATTTTGAAAAAGAAAGTAAACAAAGCCTGTATTTTGATATCGAAATGTTATGTGATATTTCTGCCGCAGCGGCAACTGATGATATAAATTTAGCACTTGATTACGCCAAAGTGAGTGAGCGAGTGATTGAACACACAACGGCAAAACCAGTTGAGTTACTTGAAACTTTAGTTGAGCAATTAGCTGCCATTATTTTAGCTGAGTTTGCGACTAACCAAGTCACTATACGTGTTAGTAAACCAGCCGCAGTGCCACAAGCGCAAACTGTGGGAGTTGAGATCACCCGTCGTAAGGCAAACTAACATGGCGCAAATATTTATAAGCCTAGGCTCTAATGTCAATAAAGAGCATTATCTTCGACAAGCGCTTATTGCCTTAAAGCCTTTTTTTCCAGACTTTATACATTCGTCTGTTTATGAAAGTGAAGCGGTGGGGTTTGCAGGTAGCAATTTTTATAATTCAGTGGTCGCAGCAAAAACAGATATGCCATTAGCTGAACTATGTAAGCTATTGAAAAAAATTGAACTGGATAATGGACGCACCCGTGAGGATAAAAAGTTTAGCCCTCGCACATTAGATCTCGATCTATTGTTTTATGATGACATTATCTGTGATTCACCTGCGCAATTACCACGGGATGAAATAACCAAAAATGCGTTTGTATTGCAGCCTCTCGCTGAAATTGCTCCCGATTTTTATCACCCCGTAGCTAAGCTAACTTTGGCTGAGTTATGGAATAATTATAACAACCCACAACAAAAACTATGGAAGGTGGAGTTTTCTAACCCATGAGTATTATTGAGATAATTGTTTTAGCCTTAATTCAAGGATTGACTGAGTTTTTACCTATTTCGAGCTCAGCTCATTTAATTTTACCCTCACAAGTTTTAGGTTGGCACGACCAAGGCCTGGCATTTGATGTTGCGGTACACGTAGGTACGCTAGGTGCTGTGGTACTGTATTTTCGTAAAGAAGTGGTGGATATTCTCGGTGCGTGGTTTAAATCGTTTGGTTCACAAGGCGCAACCGACGATAGTCGTTTAGGTTGGTGGATTATTGTTGCGACCATTCCAGCATTATTAATTGGTTATTTATTTAAAGATTTTGTGGAAAGCTACTCGCGTAATGCCTGGGTTATTGCTACTTCAACCATCGTATTTGGTTTGTTACTTTGGTATGCCGATGTAAAAGCAAAGCAAGTTAAGAATATTTACCAAATCAATTTTTTCAGTGCGCTTTTATTAGGCTTTTCACAAGTTCTCGCTATGGTATTTCCTGGCACATCCCGTTCAGGTATTACCATTACTGTGGGCTTGATGTTGGGTCTAAACAAACAGAGTGCTGCGCGTTTTTCGTTTTTAATGTCAATTCCAGTAATTGCAGCAGCAGGTTCATATTATGTGTATCAGTTGGCTACAGCGGGTGAGGCGATTGATTGGCATGCAATTCTATTAGGCGCAGGTTTATCATTTGTGTCGGCTTATGCCTGTATTTTCTTTTTCTTAAAAGTGATTGAGCGCATGGGCATGATGCCATTTGTTATCTATCGCTTACTTTTAGGTGTCGGTTTGTTTGCATTCTTAATGCTGTAAAATAGGCTTTAAACTTAATTAAAAAACACCTCAAGTTGAGGTGTTTTTTATGTTGGCTATTTGGCAATACTCTAATGCCGTGTAGTAATGGTAAGTAAAGCTTATATTTGGCATTATAACGCCTTACTTATCTCTTATTCATTTTGCTCAGGACAGTAGATGCATATTCATATTCTTGGAATTTGTGGCACCTTTATGGGTGGTATTGCCGCAATCGCTAAATCGTTAGGTCATACAGTGACAGGCTCTGATCAAAATGTGTACCCGCCGATGAGCACGCAATTAGAAGAGCTAGGGATTACACTCACCCAAGGTTATGACGTTGCCCAACTAGAACCCGCGCCAGATATGGTGGTGATTGGTAATGCTATGAGCCGAGGCAACCCTTGTGTTGAATACGTTCTTGATAAAGGCTTGCCTTATACTTCTGGTCCAGAATGGTTAAAGCATAATTTATTGCAAAACTCTTGGGTGTTGGCTGTGGCCGGAACACACGGCAAAACGACTACAGCCAGTATGCTGGCATGGTTACTAGAATACGCAGGAATGAAACCGGGCTTTTTAATTGGTGGTATAGTACAAAACTTTGGGGTGTCTGCTCGTGTTGGCGAAACGCCATTTTTTGTTATTGAAGCCGACGAATACGACACGGCGTTTTTCGATAAACGCAGTAAATTTGTTCATTACTTACCACGCACCTTAATTCTAAATAATCTTGAATTTGATCATGCTGATATTTTTGAAGATTTAAACGCGATAAAGAAACAATTTCACCACTTGATGCGTACATTACCCTGTAGTGGCAAAGTGATTTGGCCAAGCCAAGACGAAGCACTACAAGATGTGATTGAACGCGGCCTTTGGAGCGAGAGCGAAACACTCTCGGGTGATTGGGATTACCGCTTACTTAAAGCTGATGGTAGTGAGTTTGAAGTGCTACTAAATTCACAAGTGCAAGGTGTTGTCAGTTGGCAAGCTATGGGCGAGCACAATGTCAAAAATGCCATTATGGCCATTGCAGCTGCCAGACATGTAGGCATTGCGGTATCAGTCAGTATTGCAGGCTTAACTGAGTTTATCTCTCCTAAGCGCCGTATGGAGCTTAAAGCCGACATTAACTCGATAAAAGTGTATGACGACTTTGCCCATCATCCAACGGCAATTAAAACAACCTTAGCAGGGCTACGTGCAAAAGTAGGCACTGATAAGATAATTGCTATTTTAGAGCCTCGTTCAAACACAATGAAAATGGGCGTGCATCAACAAACCCTGATTGATTCACTCGATGCAGCAGATGATGTGTATTTATTTGAGCCAGAAAATTTAAGCTGGTCGTTAAAAGAATACGCAGACAAAGCAGGTATGCATTGCATGAAAAGCACTGAGGAAATCATTACTCAGGTTGTTGGCAACAGTGCGCCGTCACAACATATTTTAATTATGAGTAATGGTGGTTTTGAAGGTATTCATCAGCGTTTAATCACTGCCCTTGAACAAAACTAACCAGTATACGGAGCTTAACTGTATGCAATTTAAAGATAAAATAACGTTAGCTTTTAGTGGTGCCTCTGGGGCTCCTTATGGCTTAAGGTTATTAGAAGTATTACTTGAACAGCAGTTTCAGGTGTATGTACTGATCTCAAGTGCGGCAAGAGTGGTCTTTGATACAGAATCGAATATCAAACTTTCAGGTAATGAAGACAAAGCGACAGAGCAACTGAGTACACTTTTTAATGCCGCTCCTGAGCAACTAAAAGTATTTGGTAAAGACAACTGGTTTAGTCCTGTTGCATCTGGCTCAGCCGCGCCGAAAAAAATGGTGGTGTGCCCTTGTAGTGCAGGTTCAGTATCTGCAATTGCGGTCGGGGCATCAGATAACTTACTCGAACGCGCCGCTGACGTGGTTATTAAAGAGCGTGGGCAGCTGATTTTAGTCCCGCGTGAAACGCCATTTAGCGAAATCCACCTTGAAAACATGCTGAAGCTAGCACGACTAGGCGTAACTATTATGCCTGCGGCACCGGGGTTTTATCATCAACCAGAGCAGATTTCCGATTTGGTTGATTTTATGGTGGCGCGAATTTTAGATCATTTAAACATTGAACATACTTTGACGAAACGTTGGGGTTATGGAGAGGGCAAACAGTGAGCGAAAAAACGATCGCATTAAATATTGAAGGCCTAAAAAAGGTTTATAAAAATGGTGTTGAAGCCGTAAAAGGCATTGATTTACAAGTTCAGCAAGGCGACTTCTTTGCCTTACTTGGACCAAACGGGGCAGGTAAATCAACCACTATTGGTGTTATCTCATCGTTAGTGAATAAAAGTGCCGGTCGTGTCCAGGTATTTGGTCACGATATTGATACAGACCTTGAAGCTGCTAAGTCTGAACTTGGCTTAGTACCGCAAGAATTTAATTTCAGTCAGTTTGAAACACTAAATCAAATCTTAGTTAACCAAGCAGGCTATTACGGTGTACCAAGAAAGCTGGCACATGAGCGTGCTGAAAAATACTTAAAGCAGCTAGGTTTATTTGAGAAAAAAGATAAACAAGCGCGCACCCTTTCAGGTGGTATGAAACGCCGTTTAATGATTGCTCGTGCACTGATGCATGAACCTAAATTACTCATTTTAGATGAACCAACAGCCGGTGTTGATATTGAGCTACGCCGCTCTATGTGGGATTTTCTTCGCGAGATTAATAAGCAAGGTGTGACCATCATCTTGACCACCCATTATCTAGAAGAAGCTGAGCTGTTATGTAAAAACATCGCGATTATCGACAGTGGTGTGATTGTTGAAAACACCACCATTAAAGCGTTACTTGCCAAGCTTGATAAAGAAACCTTTGTACTTGATTTAAAGCAACCAGTGCAGCCAATTAGCATTGAAGGTTATAAATACACACTGACCGATGATCACACTTTAGAAGTTGAAGTGGCGAAGTCTCAGGGCTTAAACCAGGTGTTTAGTGCGCTGACTGAACAAGGTAATACTGTGCTGAGTATGCGAAATAAAGCAAACCGTTTAGAAGAGCTGTTTGTAGGGTTATTAGAACAAGGGCGAGGCGAATAATGTTGAAATATGGAGTAGCGCTAAAAAGTATTTGGATCAAAGAGTGTATTCGCTTTTTACGTATTTGGGTGCAAACCTTAGTTCCGCCGGCAATCACGATGAGCCTGTATTTTGTGATTTTTGGTAATCTGATTGGTTCTCGTATCGGTGATATGGGTGGCTTTAGTTATATGGAGTTTATTGTCCCTGGTCTGATTATGATGTCGGTGATCACCAACTCTTACTCGAATGTTGCCTCGAGTTTTTATTCGACTAAATTTCAAAAAAGCATTGAAGAGCTCTTAGTTGCACCAGTGCCAAACTACATCATTGTACTTGGCTACATGGGCGGTGGTATGACACGAGGTATGCTGGTTGGTTTAATTGTTACCTGTGTCTCTTTGCTATTTGTTGATATTCAAATTCATAATATTTTTGTGATTATGGCTACGGTTATTTTAACGTCGGCTGTATTTGCGTTAGGCGGACTTATCAATGCAATTTATGCTAATAGCTTTGATGATATTAGTATTATCCCGACCTTTATTTTAACGCCGCTGACTTATCTCGGTGGGGTGTTTTACTCTATCACCTTGTTGCCAGAATTCTGGCAAGGCGTATCGCAAGTAAACCCAATTATTTATATGGTGAATGCATTTAGATATGGGTTCTTAGGTGTGTCTGATGTCGACTTATCGGTAGCATTTGGTGTACTTGGTTTATTTATTGTGGGTTTATTTACGTTAGCGTTAACCCTTATTAAACGTGGTGTGGGGCTTAGACACTAATGACGGATGCAAATTCGAGAAGTATTGTATCGAATCAACCTGGCTTACATGAAAAGCTAGACGAAATAGTTTTAAAGCACTTAAGTGCTGAATTTAAAAAGCCGATTGCAGAACATACGCAAGCGGCTTTTGATCAGGTAAACGAAAAGGTGCAGGCATTTAACGGGCCTATTATTCTTGATTCCTGTTGTGGTGTGGGTGAAAGTACTGCTAACTTAGCTAAACGTCACCCTGATGCATTAGTGATTGGTATTGATAAGTCATCACATCGTTTAGATAAGCATGATATCGAGTACAAGCAAACAGATGCAGGGCAGTACATTTTAGTACAAGCTGATTTAAACGATTTTTGGCGCTTAGCAGTGGCTGCAAACTGGCAACCTAGTCATCATTACCTGTTGTATCCAAATCCTTGGCCAAAAGCAAAGCACTTGCAAAGACGCTGGCACGGCGCTGCAATTTTTCCGTATATCGTTAAATTAGGCGGCCGCTTAGAGCTGAGAAGCAACTGGGATATATACGTAAAAGAGTTTGCTCGCTCATTAGAGCTTGCTGGGCATAAGTGCGATGTTGAGCTGTATGAAAGCGATACTGCAATTACTCCATTCGAACGTAAATATTGGGCCAGTGGTCAACAAAGTCACCGTTTGGTGATCAACCTTTAATGAATATAGGGGGTCGGTGGTGCAAAATGACTCCCTTGCATTAAAGTAACACCCGCACGAGCAAGCGCATCTGCTATTTGTTCGTTATCAACTTGCTCAGCGATTACATCTAACTTTAATTGCTGAGCATATTTCACCAAGTTTTCAATAAATAGATAGTTATCTGTATTGGTATGAATTTGGCTCACCAACCCTTTATCTAGCTTCAAGCCATCAATTTCTAACTTCCTAATGTGGGGTAAGTTTGAAAAGCCCGCGCCGAATTCATTGATTATAACCTGAGCACCTTTATTTTTTAGGGTGTTAATAAAGGTTTTTACTTCACTAAAGTAAGCGATAGCATCACGCTCATAAAACTGAAAAATAATATTATGAGGCTGCGGATAGCGCCTAAGTTGTAACTCTAAAAACTCGCTTAAGCTTGGGTCCAGAATATCTTGTGCGGTAATGTTGATACTCCAGCGCACATTGGTTTTTCTAAACTGCTCAATGCATCGAGTGAACATGGTGCGTCTTAAAAGACCGTCCATACGTGAGCGCTTTAGTACCATCATAAAGTAATCTGGCGCATGAATACGACCTGTAGCACTGGCCATTCTAGCTAGGCATTGATAATGGTCAATCTGTTTGCTTTGGTTATTATAGACTGCTTGAAAGTAAGGTACGATACGGTTGTTATCGAAGGCTTCTTTTACTTCTTTGGCAAGCGTAACATTGCTTCTAAATTTCTCTTCAACCTGCTTAAACACATTTTCATAACGTACAATACGCTGATTATTAAGCTTTGCTTGCTGCAGCGCAACATGGGCATTTTCAATCAGCATTAATTTATTACCTGTAGCAATACCTGCATACAAGCTCACGTAGATATAAGGCTCTTTCAACGCAGGAATTGCATAGTTAAAAGCATTAATAACATCATCGATATTACGCTCATCACTATGCGTTCGTAATAGCGCAATTTTATTCGTTGCTAATCGATAGACAAACCCTTCGCTAGGCATCCTTGATTGAAAATAGCTAAGCAAGTTAGCCATTACTTTGTCGCTCACTTCTGTGCCATAAAAACTGCTAATGTCTTCTAACTCATTAATGGCAATAACTGCTAGCTCCATACGGTGTTTGGTGGTTTTCTTTATGTAGTATTCCAGCGCGACATGGTTAGCAAAGCCGGTGCGGGCATCTGTTGAGAGGGAGCGTTTTAGTTGTAAAAAATACAGCCCAGCAATTAGCGCTGCAATAAAGAAAAAGAAACAGCCTGTGATCATTGCACGGGTCACACTGTGCTGCAGTTGCTGATTTAAGTCACTAATGGTTATGTCGGCACCAGTTATATAGGTGTGACCATTATCATCAACAAAAGTGACAAAGATGCTTTTAAAATAGCCCCATTGATCTTTTGATATCTCAAATACCGGTTCTGTTGAAAAAAAAGCTTCTTTGTTAAGTTCTGTCGCTTCGGGGTAGGCGTCTAAAAACTGTGTTACGCGGCCATTGTTTTGATCTTTTTGCGTGTAACTCGACGCACTAAAGTAGACTTTGCCGTCGCGCAGTACCATTGCGTAAACATAGGCAAGCTGCATTTGTTTTGCATATTCAGATAGGGCTCGGCTTTTGTCTTTATATATTGCCGAAGAGATTGGTAAGCCCGCATTAACTACATTGTGGTAGTCATCACCTAGGATATGTTTGACACTGACTGCGGCATTAAGCAGTTTGGTATCGATATTTTCCATGATCTCACTACGCGTGGTTTCATAGGTATAATAGATATAGCCAAATAAGCTTATAAAAAATGCGGCGAAGCCATATAGCAGCCAGCTGGTTTTTTGCATTCCTTTGGGCATAGAGGTTCCCTTAGCAGTTATCATTTGATTATACTCAAAAAAAGCGTGCCTGATAGTATAAAATGACTGCAAAACTCATTAACTGATCACTTTTTTGTCATCGAAATTAGCGCTTTTTTGCTTTAAACGAGACATTTTCGTGATATTCCAGTAAAGTTAGCCAATTTCGTAGAAACAGTGCCGCAAAACTGCTTACCTAGATGTCCCATCATCGGGTGCATTTTTAGCTGCTAATTATGGGTATTAGGATGGATCAAAAGCGTTGTGCCGTCGCCTCTAAAGAAAGCTTGATTCGTATTTTTACGGTGCCAGAAGCACCAGACTCGACATTAAGTAAAATCGAATCTGAAATTTCTAGCAACTTAGCAGGGTTCTTAAATGAGAACATAGCTGCTATCGAAAAGCCTTTGCACGAAATCGAAAAAGACTTTCAAACGGCTACTATTCCAGAAGAGCCGACCTTTGTATCTGACTATGCTCAAGACATTATGGAGCAATTAGTTGCTCATTCTGTTCATACCGCTGCGCCGAGCTTTATTGGCCATATGACCTCAGCATTACCGCATTTTGTGTTACCGCTGTCTAAGTTAATGGTCGGTCTTAACCAAAACCTAGTAAAAATTGAAACTTCAAAGGCATTTACGCCTCTAGAAAGACAAGTTTTGGGTATGATGCATCACCTTGCTTATGGTGAAGACGACAGTTTTTATAGTAAATGGATGCACAGTGCGAAAACGTCATTAGGCGCATTTTGTTCAGGTGGCACTGTTGCTAACATTACTGCACTATGGATTGCCCGCAACCGTTTATTAAAAGCGGATGGTGACTATAAAGGTATTGCTGCGCAGGGTTTAATCTCTGGAATGCTGCATTATGGTTATAAAGGCTTAGCTGTGCTTGTTTCTGAGCGAGGCCATTACTCATTAGGCAAAACCGTTGATTTACTGGGTATTGGTCGCGATAACATTGTCGCAATTGCAACCGGCGAAAATAATAAAGTCGATGTTGATGCAATGCGTAAAAAGGCTCATGAGCTTGAAGCCTCTGGCATTAAGGTAATGGCACTCGTGGGTGTTGCTGGGACGACTGAAACAGGTAGCATAGATCCACTAAATGAAATGGCTGATTTGAGCAAAGAACTTGGCTGTCATTTTCATGTCGATGCTGCATGGGGGGGGGCAACCTTACTATCTTCAAATTATCGCCACCTTTTAAGCGGTATCGAACGCGCTGATTCAATAACCATTGATGCACACAAACAAATGTATGTACCAATGGGGGCTGGTCTGGTGTTATTTAAAGACCCAGCTGCGACGGATGCTATTGAGCATCATGCGGAATATATTCTTCGTAAAGGCTCAAAAGATTTAGGCAGTCATACCCTTGAGGGCAGCCGCCCTGGTATGGCAATGTTAGTGCATGCTTGCTTACGTGTTATTGGCCGTAAAGGCTACGAGATGCTAATTGATCGCAGTATCGTGAAAGCCCGCACTTTTGCCGACATGATCAAGCAGGATGAAGACTTTGAGTTAATCTCAGAGCCTGAGCTTTGCTTATTAACCTATCGTTACGTACCAAAAGAAATTCAAGCGAAGCTTAAAGATGCTGACGAAGAAACGAAATTAGATATTTACGCTTCGTTGAATCGCTTTACTGCAAGCATGCAAAAACGTCAGCGTGAAGCGGGTCGTTCTTTTGTATCGCGTACTCGTTTAACTCCTGCAAAATATGACCATCAACCCACCGTGGTATTTCGCGTTGTACTAGCCAACCCGTTAACCTCTAAAGCAATTCTAAAAGATATTTTAGCGGAGCAAAAAGAGCTGGCGAAAACTGATCCGGTATTTAAAAAGTACTTGAGTAAGTATATGGATTAGAAAAGGGAGCGTGATGCTCCCTTTTTATTATTCACTAAAGCAGCTTGCTTTAATCATGTTACTGATAATCGCTTGCGAAGGTTTAATTCTTTCCATCGCCAAAAACTCATCTGGCTGGTGGGCTTGGTTAATTGAGCCGGGCCCCATGACGATGGTTTCACAGCCAAGCTGTTGAATAAAAGGGGCTTCTGTACAATAGTTTACAGCGACAGCTGGTTGACCTGAGACTTTTTCGGCCAGCTTTACAAGTGCTGTATCAGTGCTACCACTAAATGCTGGGATAGGTTCATGCATGTCGATAACACTCACTGCATTTGGGTATTGGGCATTAATTTCTTCAGCTGCAGTTAGCAAAATCGCTTGTAGTTCTTGCACACTTAAACCAGGTAAAGGCCGCATATCAATGTGCATTTCACAGCAGCCACAAATGCGGTTGGCATTATCGCCACCATGGATATGGCCAAGGTTCAAAGTAGGGTACGGAATTTCAAAGTGCTCAACTGAATATTTATTCTTTAATTCTTCTTTGATGATTAACAATTTTGTAATCATTTTATGCATGACTTCGATGGCGTTTAAACCACGTTCAGGATCAGAGCTATGGCCTGAGCGACCAATTACTCGGATCGCTGTACTCATATGGCCTTTATGAGTAAATACTGGTGTCATATCAGTTGGCTCACCAATAATACAGCGCGCTGGTTTTAAGTCTGGATGGCGGCAAATTTGTTGTGCTCCCGCCATCGTGGTTTCTTCGTCGGCTGTGGCTAGAATTAATAGTGGCTCTGTTTGTTTAGTTTCATCGAGCTCACTAATTGCTTGCAATACAAAGGCAAAAAAGCCCTTCATATCAATACTACCTAAACCATAAAGTTTATTGTCATGCTCGCTGAGTTTAAACGGATCGTAATTCCAGCGGCTATCATCAAATGGCACTGTGTCAGTATGACCTGCAAGCATTAAACCGCCATCTCCTTTACCACGTTTCGCTAATAAGTTGTAACGGCCTTTACCGTTTTCCAGCTCTGTGATTTCACATGTAAAACCAAGGCTTTCGCACCAGTCTGCGAGCAAGGTAATAACCCCTTTATTGCTCATGCACAAAGAATCTTCAATCGCACTAATTGAAGGGGCAGCAATTAGCTGCTGATACATAGATATAAAAGAGGGTAGCGACATAAAAAAATCCAAAAATAATTATTCAATCTAATTGCATAACAATATAAAAGTATTTATGATGAATATCAATTCACTTTTTAAGCATAAATATTAGTAAAGCTGTACGATGAACACGAAACGACGATAACCTGATTTCATTACTTTAGACAGTGTTTTTATTCGCAATTGAGCGAGTAATTTTAGGCGTATCGATAAACAGATTTAATAGGTAAAAGTAAGCAATGAATGTAGTGATTATTGGCGCAAGTGGTTATAGCGGCGCAGAGCTAGCAAGTTTAGTTGCTAAGCATCCAAAACTGACCCTACAAGCATGTTATGTGTCTGAAGGGAGTTTAGATAAAGGTAAGTTATTAAGCGATTTATACCCTGAGCACCTTGGATTGTTAGAGTACCCACTACAACCTCTAACTTCTGAATCGTACAAAGATATCGAAAGCAATGCTGACTATGTATGCCTGTGTACAGATCACAAGGTCAGTGTTGATCTTGCTCCGCAATTTTTAGCCATGGGTAAAAAAGTATTCGACCTATCTGGTGGTTTCCGTTTAGCTGGGAATGAGGATTACCTGACTTATTACGGTTTCGCACATGAACATCCTGAGCTTTTAGAGCAAGCAGCATATGGTTTAGCTGAATGGAATAGCGATGCGATTAGTAAAGCAAACCTTGTTGCTGTAGCGGGTTGTTACCCTACAGCAGCACTTAATTCTTTAAAACCACTTAAAGAAGCGGGTTTATTAGCTGATCAAGCCATTATTGTTAATGCGGTGTCAGGTGTTACAGGCGCTGGTAGAAAAGCCAGTGTTAATACCCACTTTTGCGAAGTGTCACTTGCTCCCTATGGCTTGTTTAACCACAGACACACACCTGAGATTGAGCAGCACCTTGGTCACCCTGTGCTATTCACGCCACATTTAGGTAATTTTCCTCGTGGAATTTTAGAAACTATTTATGTGCAATTAAAACCAGGCGTAACTGCAGAGCAAGTGAATGCGGCTTATCAAGTATTAGCAAACGAGCCGTTAATTCGCTTACTTGGCAATAAAATTCCAAGCATTAAAGGCGTGGCTAAGCAACCATTTGTTGATATTGCATGGCAACAAAAAGGTGAGCAACTCATCGTTATGTCAGCGATTGATAACCTCCTAAAAGGCGCAGCTGGGCAAGCATTACAATGCATTAATTTAGCCATGGGTGAACCTCACTATACTGGCTTAGTAGGAGCGCTGTAATGAAAACTTGGATCATTAAAGTCGGTGGTGCTGTGTTAAATAGCGCAGATGCCGCAAAAGCGCTTTTTGATGTTTTAGCTTCTGAGCAACAAGATAACTTTGTCATTGTTCATGGTGGTGGTGCCTTGGTGGATGCTTGGTTAAAAGACGCAGGTTTTGTAACTGCAAAACATCAAGGTTTACGTATTAGCCCAAATGAGCAAATGCCTTATATTGTTGGTGCCCTTGCAGGTTGTGCCAATAAACAATTAATGAGCCAAGCAATCAGCGCTGGTCACAAACCTGTGGGTTTAAGCCTTTATGAAGCGGGTGTACTGGTATCTGAAAAACTTAAAGTGTTGGCGCAAGTAGGCCAGTGTTCAGGTAGTTGTGACAGCGTGCTACCTAGCATGCTTGAACAAGGTCGTTTACCCCTAGTGAGCTCTATTGGCTTTGGAGAAGATGGCCAATGGTACAACGTCAATGCAGATGAAGCTGCAGCGGCTATCGCTAAAGAGCTTAATGCAGAACTTATTTTTATGACAGACGTAGAAGCTGTGCTTGATGCCAATAAGCAGCCTCTACATCAACTTAATACGCAGCAAATCGAAACACTTATCCTTGAAGGAGTTATTCAGGGCGGGATGGAGGTCAAAGTAAAGACCAGCCTTCTTGCTGCCCAACATTTACGACGTGGTGTGTATATCTCAAGCTGGCTGAAGCCAGAGAACTTAGTCGCTTTATTAAAAGGCGAACATGTAGGAACGAAAATTACACCATAGGTATTTCATGTTAAAGAATTTCTTAAATGGTCTTGAATTAGACCAAAAAGGCGCACTTAAATTACTTAACTTAGCGCAAAAAATTAAAGCAAACCCAACAGACTTCAGCCAAGCATTAGCGGGCAAATCAGTGGTTACATTGTTCGAAAAGCCAAGTTTACGTACTCGTTTATCATTTGATATTGGTATTAATAAACTAGGTGGTCACGCAGTTTATTTAGATTCACAAAATGGTGCTATGGGCGCTCGTGAATCAGTTAAAGACTTTGCTCTTAATATCTCAACTTGGGCAGATGGCATTGTTGCTCGCGTGAATGCACACAAAACACTGACCACACTTGCTGAATATTCATCGGTGCCTGTTGTTAACAGCTTATGTGACTTATATCACCCGTGCCAAGCGCTTGCTGACTTTTTAACGCTGCAAGAAGTCCATGGCGATGTTAGCAAACTAAAGCTTGCTTACTTAGGTGAAGGTAACAACGTCACACACTCTCTAATGTTATTAGCAGCCACTTTAGGTACTGATTTTGTTGCAGTTTGTCCTAAAGGCAGTTCGCCAGATTCGCAAATTCTTAAGCAAGCAGAGCAAATTGCAGCAATGAATGGTGCGTCTGTTATGGTGAGTGACAGAATTGAGGCGGCAGTTGGCGCAAATGCAGTCTATGCTGATACCTGGGTTTCAATGGGTGATAAAACACCGCTTGAGCAGGTTAAAGCTAAATATATGCCATATCAGCTTAACCAAGCCCTACTAGAGAAAACCGGTGCGCAAACTGTACTGCATTGTCAGCCAGCGCATCGTGAGTTTGAAATTACCTCTGAGGTAATGGATGGCCCAGCATCAAAAATTATACAACAAGCAGAGAATCGTATGCATGCGCAAAATGCTCTACTTGTCACATTATTAAATCCAAATTTTGTTTAAGGAACACCAATGAGTTCAATTAAAAAAGTCGTATTAGCCTATTCTGGTGGTCTTGATACATCGGCAATCGTGCCATGGTTAAAAGAAAACTACGGCTGTGAAGTAATCGCGTTTGTTGCTGATGTTGGCCAAGGCGCAGAAGAGCTTGAAGGCGTTGAAGAAAAAGCCATAGCTTCAGGTGCGTCGGAATGTCATATCGTTGACTTAAAAGACGAAATGGTCAGTGACTATATTTACCCAACTTTAAAAACGGGTTCTATTTACGAAGGCACTTATTTATTAGGTACGTCTATGGCGCGTCCAATCATTGCTAAAGCGCAGGTTGAAATTGCCCGTAAAGTAGGTGCTGATGCGCTTTCGCATGGTTGTACTGGTAAAGGTAACGACCAGGTGCGTTTTGAGTCATGTTTCGCAGCCCTTGCACCTGATCTAAAAGTGATTGCACCGTGGCGTGAGTGGGACTTATCAAGCCGTGAATCATTACTTGATTACTTAGCTGAGCGTAATATTCCGTGTTCTGCATCAGCAACAAAAATTTATAGCCGTGATGCTAATGCTTGGCACATTTCTCACGAAGGTGGTGAGCTTGAAGATCCATGGTGCCAACCAAGTGATCAAGTATGGACTTGGACTAACTCGCCAGAGCAAGCGCCAAATGAAGCAGAATATGTAACATTAAACGTTGTTGAAGGTGAAGTAGTTGCTGTTAATGGTGAATCACTAAAACCATATGACTGCTTAGTTAAATTAAATGACATTGCTGCGCCGCATGGTGTGGGTCGTGTTGATATCGTAGAAAACCGCTTGGTGGGTATGAAGTCGCGTGGCTGTTATGAAACACCAGGGGGCACAGTGATCATGGCTGCTCTTCAAGCGATTGACGAGCTAGTACTAGATAAATCAAGCCGTAAATGGAAAGAAGTACTTGGTGGCGAGTTCTCTCACTTAGTCTATGACGGTCGTTGGTTTACGCCATTAAAAGACTCGATTCTTGCAGGTGCTGAATCACTGTCTAAGTTAGCAACGGGTGAAGTAGTGCTTAAGCTTTATAAAGGCCAAGTCACGGCGGTACAGAAAAAATCACCGAATAGCTTATACAGCGAAGATTTCGCAACCTTCGGCGAAGATGATGTATATGACCAATCACATGCAGAAGGCTTCATTCGTTTATTCTCGCTATCTAGCAGAATCTCAGCACTAACGAAAAAGTAATTTAATTATTGCCCTGCATTGCAGGGCAATAGCCGAATTTGGAGACAGTTCAATGGCACTATGGGGCGGACGTTTTTCTACGGGTCCAGATGAAGCGTTTAAACAATTCAACGATTCACTTCCTTTTGATTATCAACTTGCAGAGCAAGACATTATTGGTTCAGTTGCTTGGGCTGGGGCGTTAAAACAAGTCAACGTTCTAAACCAGCAAGAATACGATGACCTCGTTGCAGCACTTAATAAGCTGTTAGATGAAGTTAAAGCGAACCCACAAGCAGTGGCTGTAGCAGGACATGAAGATATTCATTCTTATGTTGAATCAGCACTGATTGATAAAGTGGGTGACCTTGCTAAAAAGTTACACACCGGTCGTAGCCGTAATGACCAAGTAGCAACAGATTTCCGTTTATGGTGTCGTGATACAGCTGAGCATATTCTTGAAGCAATCGCAGAGCTGAAAGGTGAGTTTATTGCCTTAGCTGAGCGTGAGCTTGGCACTATTTTACCGGGTTACACACACTTACAGCGCGCACAACCTGTGTTATTTAGTCATTGGTGTATGGCCTATGTTGAAATGCTTGAGCGTGATGAAAGCCGCTTAACCGATGCCAAAAATCGTATGAATTATTGCCCACTTGGTAGCGGTGCATTAGCCGGGACTGCGTACCCAATTGATAGGCAAACTCTTGCCGAAGGGTTAGGTTTTACCGGTGCCACACGCAATAGCCTTGATGCTGTATCAGATCGTGATTTTGTAGTTGAGCTATTAAGCTGCGCATCGATTTCGATGATCCACTTGTCGCGCATGGCTGAAGATTTAATTTTCTATAACTCGGGTGAAGCGGGCTTTATTGAGCTTTCTGATGGGGTAACATCAGGCTCTTCACTAATGCCGCAAAAGAAAAACCCAGATGCACTAGAGTTAATTCGTGGTAAAACAGGCCGTGTTTTTGGCGCATTCAGTGCCATGATGATGACACTTAAAGCGCTACCACTCGCTTACAATAAAGATATGCAAGAGGACAAAGAGGGCTTATTTGATGCGATGCCAACTTGGCTGGCATGTATTCATATGGCGCAAGCGTGTATCAAAGGTATTAAAGTTAATGCAGATAAAACATTAGCTGCTGCAAAAGGCGGCCACTCAAATGCGACTGAACTTGCTGACTATTTAGTGGCTAAAGGTATTCCATTTAGAGAAGGTCACCACATTGTTGGTACGCTTGTGCAAATGGCTATTGCACAAGGGAATAACTTAGAAGATTTAAGTTTAGAGCAATTTAAGTCAGTGCATAGCATTTTCGAATCAGATGTATATCCTGTATTAGAAATAGACGCCTGTATTAAAGCAAGACAAGCTCTGGGTGGCACCTCACTTGAGCAAGTAACAAGTGCCATCAAATACGCAAAAAAAAACAGCAAATAGCGGTACGTGACGCAACCTTAAATGATGTTGAGTCCATCGCTAAGCTTATTCAGCATTGGGCTACTGTAGGTGAAAACCTACCACGAGCTAAAAGCGACATGATTCACTCAATTAATGAGTTTGCTGTCACTGAAGTTGAAAACCAAGTTGCAGGCTGTGCCTCGCTGTATATTTACGACACTGGTCTTGCTGAAATTCGCTCGCTCGGGGTGGACCCCGAATCACGAATTGCCGGGCAGGGGCGTCAACTTGTTGAACATTTGCTAAAAAAAGCCAAAAGCTTGGCGCTTAGTCGGGTAATTGTCCTGACAAGAGTGCCAGAGTTTTTTGCAAGCCAAGGTTTCAGCTTTTGTAGCAAAGACAGTTTGCCAGAAAAAGTGATCAAAGATTGTGAGCTTTGCCTTCGCAAAGAGAACTGCGATGAAGTGGCAATGGAATATATTTTAAAGCCAAGTAATAGCGCGGTGATCCCGTGTAAACACGTGGCTTAAATTCCCTGGATGAGAAAAACGCACGGTTACCCCTGTGCGTTTTTTATGCCTGAAATTTAGATTTGCTGACTTTTATGATCAAAAAGATCAAAATTTATAAAAGTTGGATCGTTAATTGCTTTTATTATCAGCGCGGTGGCAACGTCGCGATGAAGTATAAAAAAGCGTCAAAAAAATGAGAACGCTTAACTCAGCTTGCAAGCTATTGTAAGCTGTACTTAAAAAACAATTAACTTAAAGGAATTAACTTATGCAAATTTCAAACAATAGCCAATTGCAAATGCAAGCATACAGCCAAATGCAACAAACAAAGCCTGCTTTGGAACAAACTACTAGTAATAAAACCCTGCAATCTGATACAGTAACTTTATCAAGTGAAGCGCTGGCTTTATCTGGTGGTGCTGAAATCCAACGCGGTGGCGGTGCAATGCTCCCGCCTAGTAAGAAAGAGCAATAGGTACTGAATGTCTTTTATTGAGCAACTAGGTTTTTTTCCCTATCTGCAATGAGTGCATGGGGATTTTTAATGGCATTTTTTTTTAATATTTTTGTTTATTGTATAGATGAAAATAAAAGAAAAACCACGTTGCTCATAAGCTCATTCATAATGATGTTCTCCTACTTAGCTGGAGATTACTTTTTTAATTGGATAACTTACACCGCTACCACTTTTCTAGATTGGGCACTGTATGATCTAGCAACACTTACATTTTTGGCTATTTCTTTCTATTTTGTAAGACGCACTACGCCTTCATTTATCTATCTCATTGCTGGCTTGATCATCAATACAATCTTGTTCCTTTCTGTTTATGTAGACGTTGAAGTCTACCAGAACACAACTCATTGGATTTTATGGGATGTATATTCGATTGGGGTTAATATTGTTGATTTTACAATGATCATTGCTCTAATTGTTGATCGTGACTTCCTACTATTGAACAAACTAAAAAGCCTTGTATTGTCTTCTGCAAATAACCATAAGTTAGCTTAATATTAAAAGCCATGTATATAAGTGATGTTGTTGGAAGTTTGATAGGATCCTTCATTGAATGGGGGTTCTTGATGGTTTTTCTTTTTAGTTTAGTGACCCACATTAATAAACCTGATAAACGCTTGGTTATCTTGGCGTTTATAATGATGATTTCATACTTTCTAAGTGGTATTTTTAACTTATCTATCTATAGCTATCTAAACTGGTTTTATTTCGACCTGCTAACCATAACAACAATTTTAGCGTGGACTTACTATGCAAAAATAGGCGGTTTTAATGCGATCTACTACATAGTCTTGGGATTGTTTTTAAACGCAATTTTGATGATTTGCATATTTATAGATATTGTAGTTACCGAAAACAGAACACCTTGGGCACTCTGGAGTATCTATTCGTTTGGAGTAAATACCATTGATATAATGATGCTCATTGCATTGATTACAAATCGCGACTTTTTACTATTTCATAAATTTTGCAGTTATATGAAATATAAAATTAGACCGTCATTTTTAGATAAATCAGAGCACCTTACTAACGCTTAATGAAACTCGCCCTATTTTAAGAGTATCTGAATTTTAAGACTTACTTCATGCTTAAACTAATCCAAGACAATTTTGGAGTATACCTCGCAGCATTTATTATGTGGGGTTTCTTGATGTCGTTTCTTTATAACATGGTAAAGAAATCATCTGCCCCGAATGGTGACAAAACAGTGATGTGGATTTCACTTGCACTGTTTATCTCCTATATGATGAGCGACCCATTACTTAACGTGGCGCTTGGCTATGATATGTTAGACTCAAGCTTTGCTTATGTAATTTGGGCGCTATCTGATTTAACAATACTACTCATTGTGTGGTTAATTGCACGTAAGCGAAATCTTGAGCAGGTTCCGGCAAAACTTTATATATACACAGGGCTTATAGTTAACTCATCACTGTTTTTAGGTATGTATATCGATATTAACTACGCCTATACAGGAAGCTGGTGGTTTTGGGATGTCTACAGTATCACTGTGAACCTGATGGATATCATGATGCTCATCGCACTTTTCAGTAATAAAGACTTTTTAGGACTTGTGAAGCTGTACAGGAAAGGTCAAGCTGAACCTGCTTGACCTCAATTAGTTAAAAGCGGTATTCCCAACTGGTTCTAAGGGCTGTATTTGTTTCTGACTCATCACCTATTTCATCTTTTGAAATAAGCCCTGTCACTTTCCACAGGCCGTTAAACACAGATTGCTGATAACCGAGTTCTAACTGCAGCTGACTCATATCTGATGCGAGCTCAGCGTGTGTGGTTTCGCTTTCAATCCAACGAAGCTTAGCATGGCCACCATAACCATTTAGAGTGTGGTAATAGGCGCCAAGGATAGCAGATTTACTTTGTTGCGGTGTTGAGCTGCCAATTAAGCGCGAGCGTTGTGTATAGCTACCAGAGCCATATACGCAATCGCTAATTTGCTCACAAGTTTGCTCTGTATTTGAGTATTCAAAGTAACTTTTTAATAGGCTCTCTTTCGAGCCAAAATAGCTTTCAACACCCAGTGTATAAAATGGCTCGCTCGGTGCTAAGCCACTTTCATTTCGACCCATTACCTCAGCATAAAAAGCAATAGGTTTCGCCGCTAAAGTGGTTGAGTACTTAACATCTAAACTAGTTAAACGGTGTGTTGACTCATTGCTTTCGAGTGTAACTGGGTCAATTTCTAGGTTAGTCAAATAATCAGAGCCTGTACTGTTAATTGCTATTTCGAGGCCTGTTAATGGGGTGCTTGCAAATCGGAGCGCCCAAAAGTCACCGTCATCTGAGCTATTTAGATATGGCTTTTGTTTGGCGTAAATACCCGTTAACTGCCAGTTACCAATAAATGACAACCAACTTGGGCCTACATATTGTGTATTTGCTCTGGTAAAGCGCACGCCCTTCATTGGCGACGCATTATTTGATAGTAGTAGGGCGTTATCGTTACTTGGCCCCCACCAATGGCTAACTTGCTCTGCACTGATTGACCAATTACCCAGGAGTACGGCTAAATAGCTATCTTGGTAAGTAACATGCTGCTTATCAAGGGCGTCATCGGCGTAATTTACACTGACTTTAGCGCTAACACGTTTCCCTGTGATTGAACCATAACTATTTACACCGCTTTCTTGCTGGTGGCGTTTACCAAACCCTTGCTGAGTGAGTGGTTCGCTGTTGTAGTTTAGGCGAATACCAGAGCTGGTTCTTTGTTTAGCATTATCAAGGGCATGCTTAACATGCTGATAAGCAAATAAGCTTCGCTCATCTAGTTGGCTGGTATTGGCAACGTCTAGGTCGCGTGCGATACCTTGCCACATTAATGGGTAGCTATTAATAGGCTGTTTAATAATGCCTTGGTTAAATAGCATTTCTATTGAAGCGCGAAGTAACGGGTCGTCACTTTCTATCCATGGTCCTGCAACAGTTGGCGCAGAGATCATTAGTAATGCAGTTAAGCTAATGAACTTTTTTAATTTCATCCGTGAATTTTATCCTGTAAGGCTTTGGCTACAATAGGGTCAACAAACTCGCTCACATCGCCATTGTGGCGTGCGACTTCTTTGACGAGAGTTGATGAAATAAATGAGTTTTTTTCTGCCGGTGTTAAAAATACACTTTCTAGATCAGGGTTTAGGCGACGATTCATATTCGCTAACTGAAATTCATAGTCGAAGTCAGACACCGCACGAATACCACGAATAAGCACTTCGGCATTATGGTCGCGAGCTAAATCAGCTAATAAGCCTGAAAAACCAATTACATTCACGTTATCAAGATGCGCCAAAATTTTATTAGCAAGCTCAACGCGCTCATCAAGGGTAAAGCAGGGCTGTTTACTTGGATTATGCGCAATGGCAACAATCACTTTATCGAACATTTTTGCCGCGCGATGAATTAAGTCTGTATGGCCATTTGTAAGTGGGTCGAAAGTGCCCGGATAGATTGCAGTAACGTTCATAACTATCAGCGATTTATAAATTTGCCTGCTATATTAACAGTGTTTTCTCGACGATGCAGCTTAGAAAATACGCGTATCGGATTAGGAACCTTCACCTATATAAGGTACTAAGCCGATTGAGGTTAATATTTTTCAAGGTAGTATTTAATTGTCGCGCATTTGTTTATACTGCTCGGCTGGGGACCGTAATAATCATAAAAAACAGAGTAAATAGTCTATGAGCACAAAGGACAAAATCATACACACCAGCATCGAGTTATTTAATCGCCATGGTGAGCGTGCCATAACAACCAATCATATTGCTTCGCATATGGGGATAAGCCCAGGTAACTTGTATTATCACTTTAAAAATAAAGAAGATATTATTCGCCACATATTTGCTTTGTATAGCGACCATTTACATACTCACTTTAAGCCATTGGCTCCTGACGATGATGCACTAGAAAACCTAGCCGGTTATCTAGATTCACTGTTTGAATTAATGTGGCGTTTTCAGTTTTTCTACGACAACTTAGGCGATATTTTATCTCGTGATGAAGAGCTGAAAAAAGGCTACATTGCGTTTCAAGCTGAGCTTTTAGAGCAAGTCAAAGATGTGCTGTTTGCATTACGTGAAGGTGGTGTTATTTGCATTGAAGACGAAGATGTTACAGAACTTGCGCATATGCTTAAAATGACCGTAAGTTTCTGGACGCCTTACATCAAAGCTCGCCGCTTAAGTGGTGAACTTGCCAGAGCTGATATTTACAATGGTATTTTAAAAGTATTACTACTATTAAAAGCTCATTGCACTGAGCAACACCTAGAGCAAGTTAACCAATTAAGAGCTAAGTATTTAGCCCTTGCTGAAACAGAGCAAAGCGAACAATAATCCCGCAAAGCAGTTTATTTCCTAGACGCTATAATTTTTGTTATAATCGCGCGCCCTTGAGGTTGCTATACCTTAGGGCGTGTGAAATCCACAGTCTAAGAGTGAACTATGCTTAAATTTATCGTCAAATTACACCCTGAAATCGCGATCAAGAGTAAATCTGTTCGTAAGCGTTTTACCAAGTTATTAGAAAATAACATTAAGATCGTTTTGCGTCGTGTTGACGAAAAAGTTCAGGTAAGAAACAACTGGGATAATATCTCTGTTGTTAGCTTGCTAGAATCTGAGCAAGTTCGCTTAGATATTATCGATGGCTTAAAACGCATTCCAGGTATCGTACAGTTTATTGAAGTAACAGAAACAGACTTCGACTCAATTGACGATATTTACCAAAAAGCACTTGAACTAATCGGCCATACGATTGCGGGCAAAACCTTCTGTGTGCGTTGTAAACGTTCTGGTAAGCATGATTTCACATCGAGCGATGTAGAGCGCTACGTAGGTGGTGGTTTAAACCAGCATGTTGAAGGTGCGCGCGTTAAATTATCTCACCCTGAAGTGACTGTTCGCTTAGAAGTACGTGATGATAAAGCATACATTGTTACTCAAACTCACATAGGTATGGCGGGCTTCCCGCTGCCAACACAAGAAGATGTATTGTCGCTTATGTCGGGTGGCTTCGACTCTGGTGTTGCCAGCTATCAAATGATCCGTAAAGGTGCGCGTACTCACTTCTTGTTCTTTAACTTAGGTGGTGCTGCGCACGAAATCGGTGTTAAGCAGGCGAGTTATTATATCTGGAAACAGTTCAGCTCTACTCATAAAGTGAAGTTTGTTACTGTTGATTTTGAGCCTGTTGTTGCTGAGATTTTAGAGAACGTTGAAAACAGCCAAATGGGTGTTGTGCTTAAGCGCATGATGATGCGTGCCGGTAGTCAAGTTGCAGAAAAACTAGGTGTACAAGCACTAGTAACTGGCGAAAGTATTGGCCAGGTATCAAGCCAAACATTGGCTAATTTGAGTGTGATTGACCGTGTGACGGAAACTTTAATCATTCGCCCGTTAATCCAACACGACAAGCAAGATATAATCAATATTGCGCGCCAAATCGGCACGGCTGAGATGGCAGAAAGCATGCCTGAATACTGTGGCGTAATTTCTAAAAAGCCAACGGTTAAAGCGAAAATCAAAACTATTCTTGCCGAAGAAGCTAAGTTTGACTTCGACGTGCTAAATACAGTTGTTGAAAATGCGCGTGTGATGGATATTCGCGATATTGATACCGAAGCAAAAGAAGAAGTGAAAGAAGCTGAGTCTGTATCTGACTTACCTAAAGGGGCGGTTGTTGTTGATATTCGCTCACCTGAAGAGGAAGACGCAAACCCATTAGAGCTTGAAGGTATTGAAGTTGTACATTTACCTTTCTTCCGCTTAGCGACTAAATTTGGTGACTTACCAAAAGATAAAGAATATTACTTATATTGTGCTAAAGGTGTGATGAGCCAGCTACAAGCGCTGATCTTGCACGAAGAAGGCTTTAGCAACGTAAAAGTGTATCGCCCGTAAGGGATGCTAACAAAAGCGCGACATGTTCGCGCTTTTTTGATGCCTGAAATAATTACGAGAAACTTTACTCTTTCTCCTTTCCCCTTGTAGCTTTCTCCTTTCCCCTTGTAGCTTTACTCTTTCCCCTTGAAACTTTCCTCTTTCCCCTAGTAACTAGCAGCTAATTAACTTTTTATTTTTACCATGCTCAGCATGGCCTGATTATAGGGAGTTTTTACCCCTAACTTAGCGCCTTGCTCGCACACATAACCACAAATTGCATCAATTTCAGATTCTCGATTATGGCTGATGTCTTGCTGCATAGAAGAAAAGTTTTCAGCGGTGGCTGTCATCACAGAGTAGGCTTGATCCAGCGCCTCGCTGAGTTTTACTTTAACTCCTTGTTTATTGGCGACTAGGCACGCTTCACTAAGTAAATTGATTATGCGCGTGCTAAATTGCGGTGCACGTAACTGGCCATTTTTTACGTTATGAATCGCTGTTAACGGGTTAATAGCAATATTCACTAACAGTTTTTGCCATCGCAATGAGTGAATATCATCGCTTACTGAAAAGTGTGGTAAGTAACTAAACTGCTGCTTAAGTTCACCGAGGTTTTCGCTTGCAGCTGCATTACATGCACCTAACACGCTTTCGCCATTACCTGTATGGCTAACACTATAAGGCGTTGTTTTAAAACCAGCTAAACGCGTTGTTAAAAACGCTAACCCTTGCGTTTTTAAAAGCAGGGCATTGAGCTCATCGACATTCCCCATGCCGTTGTGAGAAAGAACGATTTGGCATGTTTTACTGAGGTAAGGTTTTACTTGTCCAAAGGCAGTTTGCACCTGAAATGCTTTAACTGTGATTAACACCAAGTCAAAGGGGGCGGATTGACTTAGCTCTTTGTGGTGAATAAGGCGAGCTTTAATTGGGTTTGATTTACCATTACTCGCTTGATAAAAACGTGTGGTCAGGGTCGGTTTACGGGTCAGCAATGTAATGTCATGTTGTGCAGATAAAAAATGGCTAAACAACAAGCCAATTGCACCGTCGCCAACAATTAAAATGTTAGCCATTACGTTGTTTACTACCTAAATGAAACCCAAGTTTTATGATAAAGTAGCTAACTGCACCGATAAAATCAGCGACAAAATCCCCAACCGAAGCTTGACGGTAAGGCAGCATATCTTGCATAAACTCTATGGCTGCACCATATCCGGCTAACAGTAAAATTTGCACCATAAGTGGCAATTTAAAGGCTTTGTCCATCACCATGGCCAGTACAAAGAAAATACCAAAATGCGCCACTTTATCTACGTGTGGAAAGAGGTTGCTCACCCCTTTAATTTCTTTGGCAAATAAAATTGTAAAGCCAATAATGCTGGCTAAAAAGATAACTTGGTAAACACGCCTTGTCACAATAAACCCTAAAAATGCCGAAATTGAATGGCCAGTATATCAAACAATTTTTGCATCGCACCTGAACAAGTTGGATAAAAATAGAAAGAATCTATAAATAAGCGTTATAATTGCCAACCATAAATGAATTTATAAAAGACTATGTTAGGAGAACCCCATGCCTTCATTTGATATTGTTTCTGAAGTAGAAATGAACGAAGCGCAGAATGCAGTAGATAATGCAAAGCGTGAACTAGAGACGCGTTTTGATTTTCGTGGTGTTGATGCATCAATCGAACTAAGTGACAAAGTAATTAAGTTAAAAGCAGAAGCACCACAACAAGTTATGCAACTTTTTGACATTCTTGCTGCGAAAATTTCAAAGCGTGGCTTAGATGTATCTAGCCTTGAGCTAAAAGATGAGTCGCGTAGCGGTAAATACGTAATGCGTGACGTTGCTCTTAAGCAAGGTATCGAAAAAGACGTAGCGAAGAAAATCGTTAAGTTAATCAAAGACTCAAAGATCAAAGTACAAGCTGCTATTCAAGGTGAAGAATTACGTGTAACTGGTAAAAAGCGTGATGATTTACAAGAAGCAATGCAAGTTGTTCGTACTGCTGATTTAGGTCAACCATTCCAGTTCAAAAACTTCCGCGATTAATACTCTATGTTTTTAGCTTTAAGCTGTAAGTTTTAAGCTATAAGCCCACAAGTTTCTGAACTTTACAAGGAGCGTATTTTGAGACAAATATTAGGTTACAGAGAAAAAGATATCTTCTAGCTATTTTCAGCTAGAGGATATTTATGTCAGTAAAAAACAAAGCAATAGATCGTAATAAACACGGTAAAATAAACAGAAAATACACAGGCCCACACAGTACTTATTTTTACCAACAAACACCAAGTTGGTGGGTGAAAATGACGATGACCAAGCCAAGAAGACGTTTAAATAAAGCTCTTTGTAAGCTTGTGCTGAATGGTGCTGACCCAGAAGGAATTGTTTTTCCGTTAGGAAACTCGAAACCTCATGAGTATTTCTGGTAATCATTGTTTTATAAAAGCCAATCAGCCATGCTGATTGGCTTTTTTACTTTCGGCTTACAGCTTAAAGCTTAAAACTTCATTTTAGCAGTATAGCCGTCCATTGACTTTCTTCCCCAAAATCATCACAATAACGGCCTATTTTCGAGGTGCTTGCTGTATCTTCAGATACGTTTTATTTCAAAGGGTGAAATAGTCGCAAGATAATCGGGAAGTCGGTGCGTTTTCAGGGAGAAAACAATGCCAACACTGCCCCCGCAACGGTAATGTATATGCCATGCATTTACAGAGTCCGGAGACCGGCCTTGAAGTAACTTACTATTCGCGTGTGCGGTGGGCACAGGCTAGGGGATATCATGCTAAATAAATCTGCGTTAGGCGTAGCGGTTGCTGCTGCGTTGTCTTTTTCTGTATCTGCTGACGAGCAATCGATCGAGCATATCACAGTTACTGCCAATAAATTCGAACAATCAATTAATGATGTATTAGCCAGCGTTTCTGTCATTGACCGTGCTGATATTGAAGCAAGCTATGTTCGTGACTTACCAAGCTTACTGGCCACTCAAGCGGGCTTTCAAATTAATGCCAATGGTGGTTTTGGGCAAAGCTCAGGTGTTTCATTACGTGGTGCAAGTTCTCGTCATACACTTATTTTAATTGATGGTGTACGTACCGGCTCTGCAACACTTGGCTATAAAAGTATTAGCAATATTCCTTTAAACAGTATTGAGCGTGTTGAAGTAATTAAAGGCTCACGTGCTGCTGTATATGGTTCTGATGCGCTAGCAGGTGTGATTAATATCATTACCCGTAAAGCACAAAACACGACCCTAGATGTTACTTTTGGCTCAGACTCTTACCAAGAGTACCAAGTAGCGACAGGTGGTCAGTTTGCGGGTGTTGATGTGGCCGTTAATGCCGGTTATGAAAAAACAGATGGATTTGATGTTCTGCAAGGCTTAGCGTCAGATGAAGACGGCTACGAGAACAAAAACCTTGGCTTTAATCTAGGTTATCAAAATGAGCAGTTAGGTGAGTTTTTAGCGCAAGCACAATACTCAGAAGGCGAAGCAAAATACGATAGCGCTTATAGCCCTACAGACAGCACTGTAGAAAAAGGCGAGTTCGAAAATTACCAAGCTTCACTAGGTTGGAAAAAAGCTTTCGAAAAACACAGCCATGCCATTGATATTGCAATATCAAGTGATAGTTCAGATGACTCACGTATTGATTACACAGGCGCAACGGTGGTCGATAAGTTTGAAACTGAGCGTGAGCAAATTGATTACAATGGCCAATACTTTTTCAATCAAGCGCTGACTCTTAGTGGTGGTTTGAATTGGTATAAAGATGAAGTGAACACTAACTCAGGTACTTACTTAAAAGACAGCCGTGAAGTATTCGCTGCGTTTGTTGGCGCTTATTATGACGACGAACAAGTACTGGCAAACCTAACCGTTCGCCAAGATGATGATCAGCAGTTTGGTGATGAAACAACTTACACCGCAGCTGTTGGCTATCACTTAAATGACATTGCTACATTCCGCGTAAGTCAAAGTACGGGTTTTAAATCTCCAACATTTAATGACCTATATTACCCAGGCTCAGGTAACCCAGAGTTAAACCCTGAAACATCAGATAACCAAGAGCTTGGCTTATCACTCAATGTGAATGATATCAGCCTTGATATTGCGATTTTCCGCAGCGAAATCGACAACAAAATCGCTTGGGCACCAAATGCATCAGGGCAGTGGCAGCCAACCAATATAAACGAAGCTCGCCACGAAGGTGTTGAATTTAGCTTTAAGAACCAAGTGTTTGGCTTTGATCACAGCTTTAACTTTACCTACCTTTCAGCGGAAGATACTGAGACAGGTCAGTCACTAACCTATGTGTCAAATCACAGTGTGAATTGGTCATTAAACAAAGCATGGGGTGATTTTGATGCCGGTATCGATATGCAATACCGTGGTGATCGTGATGGCAAGTTAACGCACTTACCTTCGTATACGTTATGGAATTTAGTAGGTCACTACCAAGCAACTGACAACTTAACTGTGTCACTACGTGTAGAAAACCTATTCGATAAAGAGTACAACGCCGTTGATGCCTATGGTACAGACCTAGATGGTGATTACATCAACGACGAATTTTATTACTACAACACGGCTGAGCGTCGCCTGTTTGTAGGTGCCCGCTATCAGTTCTAATAACCACTAAGGTCAGCTGAGTTGTTTACTTATAGCGAGTAATTGACATTAATTTGCCCGTTGATGTCATTAGTCTTAAGTTAAAACAAGCTCAGCGTTATTATTAGTTCTGCGTCTAAAAGCTCGCTACCTACTTAGCGGGCTTTTTTCATTTTAGTTTATCTGCGTAATACTGTTCGAACTTTGCAAGCTTAGGGGCAATCAGAATACTGCAATAACCTTGGTTTGGGTTTTCATTGTAATAGTCTTGATGGTACGGCTCTGCAGGGTAAAAGTTTGTAAGCGGGCTAAGCTCGGTGACAATCGGCTCACGAATTTGCTTTTGTAAAGCATCAATCATGGCTTGAGATTCTGCTTTTTGCTTTTCATCATGATAGTAAATAACACTTCGATACTGGGTGCCGACATCATTACCTTGGCGGTTTAACTGTGTGGCATCGTGTAAAGTAAAGAACATTTCAAGTAGGGTGTTATAGCTTACAATACTGCTATCAAAATCGAGCTGAACAACTTCAGCGTGACCCGTTAAGCCAGTACAAATTTGCTGATAACTTGGGTTTTCAATCTCACCGCCGGCATAGCCAGAGCTGACATTAAGCACGCCTTTTACACGTCTAAATGCAGCATCAATACACCAAAAGCAGCCGCCGCCAAAAGTGGCGATTTGTATATTGTTATCCATATTTCACTTCCTTACCGTTTTGCTGACTATAGCCGAAAAAACAAAACGCCGTAAAGACGGCGTTTTGTTAAAGCTCAAGCTTGTTTAAATTTCTTCTAACGGCTTGTCTTTTGCTTGTTGTTCTAACTTGCTCTGTAAGTACTCAGGCGACTGGGTATTTCGGGCAAGTGCGCTGTATGCTGCAGGTACTACGAACAAGGTAAGTAAGGTTGCAACAATAACACCTGTAAATACCACCACACCAATTACCATGCGACTTTCTGCACCTGGGCCACTTGCAAGAACTAGTGGTACCGAGCTCATCACTGTGGTTAGTGAGGTCATAATAATTGGGCGTAAACGTTGTGTCGCAGCTTGGCTAATCGCTTCGTTAAACTCAACGCCTTTATCGCGCAGCTGGTTTGCAAACTCAACAATCAAGATACCGTTTTTCGCACTTAAACCTATCAGCATTACGATACCAATTTGGCTGTAAATATTCAGAGTAAGCCCGGTGTACCACAAGCCAAATAACGCACCCACTAAACCAAGTGGTACAGTAAGCATGATCACAAATGGGTGAATAAAGCTTTCAAACTGGGCTGCAAGTACTAAGAAGGTCACAGTCAGTGCTAGTATGAATACATAGGTCATTGCCGATGCACCTTCATAGAACAGCTGCGATTCACCCTTGTAGTCGATTGCACCGTCGATGTCGTTTTCTTCCGCTGCCACTTGATTTAAAAAGTTAAGCGCTTCTTCTAGGGTATAACCATCTGCTAAGTTCGCACTTAAAGTAATTGCGCGCATACGGTTATAACGGTTTAAACGCGATGCAGTGGCTTCTTCTTTTAAGCTAATTAAGCTATCAAGCGGTACTAATTCGCCACTTCGTGATTTTAAATAGATATTTGAGATATCAGTCGGGTTAGCAAAGTCTTCTTTGGTGCCTTTTAAAATCACATCGTATTCTTCACCACGATCGATAAAGGTTGTTACGCGGCGTTGCCCTAACATGGTTTCGAGTGTGCGGCCCACATCCGATACAGAAACCCCTAAATCAGCGGCTTTGTTTTTATCAATGTTGATTAAAAACTGCGGGAATGTTTCTTTGTAATCGTGGTCAATTCTTACCAAGCCCGGGTTTTTCTCAGCACGTTTGATAATACGGTCTCGCCAATCGGCTAGCTGGTCGTAATCGTTACCTTGCAGCACAAATTCAATCGGGCGAGATGAACCACCGCCACCAATACCACGACGCATAATTGCAAACGCACGCACATCGGTCACTTCAGTCATTTTACCGCTGATTTCATCCATTACTTCCCAGGTCGAGCGCTTACGCTTATCCCAGTCGGCCATACCAATGATAGCAACACCACCTTGGCCGCCCCATCCAGGTACACGAACAAGCACTCGGCTCAATTCACCAGACTCAGAGTAAGGCATTAAACGTTCTTCAATTTTAGCCATGTTTGCAGCGTTATTTTCATAACTTGCGCCCTCTGGGCCACTCATCATGATAAAGAAAGTACCGCGGTCTTCTTTTGGAGTAAGCTCTGAAGGCACTTTTTGAAACAGCATAAAGCTGGCAACACCGGCCAAAATCATAGTCAGTAGTAAGCTCCACTTACGGCCCATATTTGAAGCCAGAGAGTTACGATAGGCGTTTTCGATTTTGTTAAAGGTTCTATCCATCCACTGGCTAAATTTACTCTCTTTTTCTGAAGCTTTTAATACTTTAGAACAAAGCGCCGGAGAAAGGGTTAATGCAGTAATACTCGAGAAGAACACCGCGGCACTTACTGCCATCGCAAATTCTGTGAATAGGGCACCAATACGGCCATCCATAAACACTAGCGGTACGAATACCGCAATCAATACGAGGGTAGTGGCAATAATCGCAAAGCCAACTTCACGGGCACCACGAAACGCAGCAAGCAGTGGTGGTTCACCTAGCTCTATACGGCGGTGAATATTCTCAAGCATTACAATCGCATCATCTACCACTAAACCGATAGCAAGCACGAGTGCCAGAAGAGTTAACAAGTTGATTGAGTAACCCATAGCCAGCAAGAACATAAAGCTGCCCACTAACGCCACTGGTACGGTTACAGCAGGCACTAGGGTCGCGCGGATATTGCCTAAAAATAGGTAAATAACTAAGACAACCAGCGCCATTGAAATCCCAAGGGTTCTATACACTTCATCAATAGACTCTTTGATGAAAATTGATGAGTCATAGCTGTCTTGAATGGTGGTGCCTTCTGGCAGGTTACGCTTAATTTTTTCAAGCTCTGCGCGGGCATTATCAACCACGGTTAGGGTATTGGCTTTGGCTTGTTTGACGATACCCAAACCTATCATATTACGGCCATTACCACGGAATAGGCTTTCGTCGTCAGCGGCTTCTAAGTGAACATCAGCCACTTCACCTAAACGTACTAAATAGCCATCATCGCCACGTTTGATCACTAGGTTCCTAAAGTCTTGCTGATCTTTATAACTACGCGCGGTACGTACTGTAAAATCACGGTCGATAGATTCGATTTCACCGGCAGGTAATTCAACGTTTTCAGTGCGTAAGGTGTTTTCAATATCGCTACTGGTAATACCGCGTGCTGCCATCGCTTTACGGTTTAACCAGATTTTCATTGCGTATTTACGCTCGCCACCAACGCGTACATTAGAGACACCATCAACAACCGCTAATCGGTCAACAATAAAGCGCTGTGCGTAATCAGATAACTGCAATGAATCCATAGTGGTACTGTTTAGTACGAACCAGGCAATTGGGCTTTCATCACTGTTTGATTTAGAGACCTCTGGTGGGCGAACTTGCTCTGGCAAGCTATCAAGGGCACGGGCTACACGTTCACGTACATCGTTTGATGCAGCATCAATATCGCGGCTGATATTAAACTCAATGGTTATATTTGAGCGGCCATTTCGGCTTGATGAGTTAATACTTTTAATGCCTTCGATACCCGAAATGCGGTTTTCGAGTACTTGGGTGATTTTAGTTTCAATGATCTCTGCGCTGGCACCAGTGTAATCGGTGCTAACGCTGACAATCGGTGTTTCAATATCTGGGTATTCACGCAGTGGTAGCATAGAAAAAGCCACCAAACCAAAGGTGAGTAACAACAGGTTTATTACGATCGCAAAGACCGGGCGTTTAACGCTAGTATCAGTAATTTTCATGGTTTAGCCCTTGATACTTACTTTGCTGCCAGTACGGATCTTAATGATGCCTTCAGTCACAACTTGCTGACCATTTTCAAGGCCTTTATCAATTGCTACCCAGCCATTGTGACGACCAGCCACATGTACTTCGACTTTGTTAGCAACGCCATCTTCAATTTGGAACACGTAATGTTTGTCTTGCTGAGGAATGACGGCTTTTTCTGGTACCATTAGCGCTTGGTTTGAGCTTAATTCTAATGCTGTATTTAACAGCATGCCTGGGCGTAATAGGCCTTTTTCATTGATAAAGCTTGCAGTCACTTCAACGCTACGAGTGACTGAATCGATACGCGAGCTAATATGCGTCACTTTACCGTTAAAGGTTTTATCTGGGTAAGCATCGTTTTGTGTCATTACTTTCATTCCTAGCTGTAATTGCGCTAGGTATTTTTCTGGTACTTTAAAGTCGACTTTAATGATGCTGATATCATCAAGGGTGGTGATGTTTGTAGTATTGCTAACATAAGTACCAATTGAAATTTCGCGCTTACCAAGTAAGCCAGAAAACGGTGCTTTAATAGTCATTTCGGCAAGTTTTGTTTTAGCGCTTTCAAGTTGTGCTTCGGTTGCGTCAACGCGAGATAGCTGCTCTTCTAGTAACGATTTAGCCGTAGCCTGTGAGCGAGATAGCTCAGTAAGGCGTTCAAGTTGACGGCGTTCTTCACGTAAATTAATACTTAGCTCTTTAACTGCTAACTCTTCTTCTTGAGATTGCAATTGAACCAGCTTTTGACCTTTACTAACTAAGTCGCCATCATTGAAAAAGATATCGGTAACATAGTCGTTTTGTGCACTGCGAATATAAATCGCTTGGTTAGCACGAGCACTACCAATTGCTTCTATTAGCACAGCATTTTCTTCGGCTGTAACAGTGTGCGCTGTCACTTGAGTTGCACGGTCGCCAAAGTTGCTTTGTTCACCTTGGCTTGAAGGTAAATACAAATAAATACATAACCCTAGTAAAAGGGTAATAATAAAAGGAAAAAGTGCTTTACCAGATTGTGTAGAATACATCATCGTGTTACCAGAAAATTAGTTGAGTGTAGTGTACAAAATTAGTACGTGCCCCGTATGTCAGGTATCTCATAAATTTGTGCATTTGGCGTAAAAGTTAAAAGTTCGGCTAGTTTGTTCCTTTATTGTGACTAAAAGAGAGGTTTTAGTATGGGTAAAGAGCCAAAATGTAATTATTGTTTAACGCTCCGAAAGATAGTTTTGGTCACAATTGTGATGTTTATTTTTTACTTTTCTGTTTATGGATAAGAAACCTCCTGCACTTAGAGTGCGCGCACAAGCATCCCGCCATGGCAGTGAGTTTTTAATTGTTGGTGGTATTGGGTTAATCATTATTATGCTAGTTAACCTATTGAGGCCCGGTGAAATTAGCATTGTTGAGATTTTTTTAGCCACAACCTGCATAGCGGCAATTTTTATTGGCTTTTTAAAAACTCAAGAACCATACTTTAGCCTAGTATTTACTCAGAATTTACTTATTTATCATCATAAGGTTGGGAATTGGCAGCTAAATCGTGCTAATTTTCATCATAGTGGTATACCAAAAGTGGAACAGGGCTTAGAATACCTTGAGTTAAACGCAGTTGGTATTAAACTCAATAACATAGATGAATTTTTAACTCAGATTTCCCCGAGAATTGCCGGACGATTACTAATAGAGCAACGTCATTTATTTATGCAAGTCATTCAAAAGTATTGCAAAAATGGTGATTGCCCATCAGAATGGTTAATAGAAGAGACGGACTACACTGCCCCAAGTGGTCAGGTTTACAAAGGATTGATTGCCATGTTTGCTAATCGTACGCAACATTTAAGGCAGTTAACAGGATACGATTTATTATTGCCAGCCAATGTTCTTGATGTTGATATTTGGCAATTTAGTACAGATTTAAATCGTTGGAAACTGAACCCTAATGAGTTTATTGAGACTCGCTTACAGAAAAAGTAAGCAGTTAGGTGCAGTAAGTAGCAGGATAAGACTATGAGTCAAGAACGTTCTTTTATTAAAAGCGGTCGAAACACAATTATACATAAAGATAAAAAACTCGACTTAGTGGTTGTGAATGGTGAGAACCACCCACGCATTAAAGTTACTCAAAATGGTTTAGAGCCGTTTAAAGAAGACCTGCCAAAAAACCGTCGTGAAGCCAAAGAGCGCTACTTAGAGATGGTGTATGTAGCAAGCCCAGATGTATTTGCAGAAGAAAAGCGTTTGTTGTTTATCCAAGCCTTAGATGGCAGAGAGTACAAAGTTGATTACAGTAAAATAGGCACTAAGCTCTTCGTTCGTATTCATCAAGAAAGTTATTTATAACCCTGACTCTGGCACTTTAATTGCTTGTTATTAGCTTATTTGGCAGTCGGTCATGACCGACTTTGCATTTTAAGGTGGTAAACATGAGATTAGTGCCTCTTACCCTAGTTGCATTAACGACATTAACAGCCTGTGGCGGCGGTGGTGGTTCGAATGATTCGAATCCAGTGGCAGCAACAGTTAATGCAGGCTCAGATCAGCAAATTATTGAAAAAAGTGAATTTACTGTCTCTGCCCAAGGCTCACCAGCTGATGGCACCTTTACTTGGGAGCGAGTCAGTGGCCCCGCACTAGAAGGGTTCCCTGCAGAGGGTGCTGAACAAACCATTACCGCGCCTGATATTAAACTCGACTCTGAACTTGTTTTAAAAGTGAATTATCAAACCGATGGGCAACTTGTTTCCGATCAGGTTAGTATTTTTATTACATCAAATAACCAACTGCCTGTTGCAGTGATCTCGCAAACAGCTCCTGAAGAGTTACCATCGCAATATAATGATGTTATTACATTAAGTGGCGAAGAGTCTGCTGATATTGATGAAAATGGCTCAGTTGACAGTTACTTGTGGACTCAACTTGATGGCCCTGATTTAACGGCTGACAGCTACAACAATCAAACCATTAGCTTTACTCACCCACTACTTGAATCAAATACAGCGATGACATGGCGTTTAACTGTAACGGATGATGAAGGTGGCTCAGCAAGCACTGAGGCGTCGTTTACCTTAAACAAAACCGTTGAAGTAATCATTGCGGATGCAGGCGAAGATCAACAGGTTATCGAGTTTGATACCGTAACCCTTGATGCCAGCAATAGTGAAATTGTGACGGCAACAAAATCATGTTTTTGGCAGCAATTAACAGGCGAAACCGTGACCTTGGCAAATCAGAACCAATGCGTCACGACGTTTGTAGCCCCTGATGTTGATACCGATTCTGAGCTGAGTTTTGACGTTACCGTGACAGACAGTAAATCGCGAAGCGACACAGATACTGTGATTATCGATATTAGCCCAAAACCACTTGGTTTAATTAACGATACAGGCATGAGTGATTGCTATAACAACTCACAAAAAATTAACTGTGACAGCGAAGATTTCCCAAGCCAAGATGCCGATGTAGGTCGTGATAGTGTCGCAAACCAACTAGATAAAGTAGGTCAGGGCGACTTAGCGTTTGATTTTACTAAAATGAACGAATATGCCGACGAACTCCCTGATGATGCGATCAGCTTTAGTTGTGTACGCGATAATGTCACGGGCCTTATTTGGGAAGTAAAAGAAACCAGTTCAACATTACCACCGTCGACAGCCGATCGTGCAGCTACAAACCATTATACCTGGTATTTAAATGGCTCAAGTGGTGTGCAAACAGGCAGTGTGCAAGGGGCTGCGAGCTCTACTTGCCCAAGCACCAGTGACTGTGGCCTGCAAACTTACATTAATGATGTGAATAGCAGCGATTTTTGCGGTGGTACAAATTGGCGTGTGCCAACTTACACCGAATTATTAGGGTTATTAGATTATGCCAAGCAAGGTGAGTCTACGTTACTTAATAGTGATTTCTTCCCTAATCAACCAAGTGATACTCAGCTAAGCAGCGGTAGCAGTTCATTCATGCCTTATTGGACTTCGCAAACAGCGGCAGATGGTACGAGTTTATCGCAAGCTTATATTATCGATATGAGTAGTGCTAATGACTTAGCATATCCAAAAAGTAATACCGCCTTTGTGCGCTTAGTTAGAACGCCGGGAGAGTAATATGCGAAAGTTAACTTTAATTACAGCACTTACCGTTATTGCTCTGCAATCGGGTTTTGCCGCTGCGCAGGTATGTTATAGCGAAGTCACTGAAACGACACCTGATAGCCGTTTTCTAATAAACGAAGATGGCACAGTAAGTGATAGCGAAACGGGTCTTATGTGGCAACGTTGTACGTTTGGTCAAAGCTATGATAGTGACACAGATACCTGTGAGGGTACTAGCCAGCAACTTACTTGGGGCGAAGCTTTACGCGGGGCTGAAAATGCAACCTTTGCTGATTACAGCGATTGGCATGTACCAAATGTTAAAGAGTTAGCAAGTATTTTAGAGCATAGTTGCGTGCAGCCTAGTATCAATGAAAACGCATTTTTATCGACTAAGCTGCAAAACTATTGGAGTAGCACTTCAGGGATCAGTCGCACTGATCTAGCTTGGGTGTATCAATTTGATAAAGGCATCAACAGCCTTCACGCAAAAACGTCCGATGTTTATTTGCGTTTGGTGCGCTACGAAAAGTAGTCTTTAATAATCTCTAACCGCGCTTGCTCAAGCGCGGTTTTAATTTCTGCGCCTTTAATACCTTGTGCAATAAACTGTTGCGGGTTGACTGCTCGTGCTTGTGTGGCTGCATTTACTAAAGAGTCATAGCGGGCTACTGGCTGTTGCTGGCTTATCTCTAACACCTTTAATACTTGCTCATAACGTTCAGGACGACGCCATAAATCAAGTTGGTTAAAGCAGGCAAAAACGGCCTCGCTAGATGGTTTTTCTGCACTTAACGTTGTTTGATGTGTTTGGCTAAATAGCGCTAAATCGCGCACTTCATTAGGTAAGCGTATATTACTAGCTATCGCTTTTATCTCGTCGCTTGAAAGCGCTAAGGTAACTTGGCTAAATAATAACGCAGTGTCACTAACTTGCAGTTTATTCGCATAGGCAAAGCGAGCTTGTAAGGTATGGTAAAGCTCATCACACCATTTACTTTCAAGCTCAGGGCTGATTACATGCAGGCCGCCAATGCTGGCAAGCACATTTAAAAACTCGCAAAATGCGCCATCACTGAGGGATTTTTCGCATTCTAACCAAACGCGTTCAGCAGTTAGTGTGTTTAGCTCTTTGGCTTTGACCATATCAATTAAAAGCGCCTTGGTTTCTGGGGCGATAGTAAAGCCGAGGTAATGATAACGAGCAGCAAAACGCGCTACGCGTAATATGCGTAGAGGGTCTTCACTAAAGGCATCGGAGACATGACGTAATACACGATTTTCAAGGTCTTGTTGGCCAGAAAAAGGGTCAACTAAGCTGCCATCTTGAGCTTGAGCAATGGCATTTACGGTGAGATCTCGACGAATTAAGTCTTGCTCTAATGTGACATCTGGCGTGAAATCACAAATGAAGCCAGTGTAACCTTGACCTTGTTTTCGCTCAGTGCGCGCTAGCGCATATTCTTCTTTACTTTGTGGGTGTAAAAATACCGGAAAATCTTTACCAACTTGTTGATAGCCTAGGTTGATAAGTTGTTCAGGCGTTGCACCAACTACCACATAATCGCGCTCTTTAACGTCACGACCAAGTAGGGCGTCTCTGACTGCGCCACCGACTAAATAAACCTGCATAAAACACCTATAATTTTGCCTTTTCGCTATTTTACGTTATTTAGCCAATAAAATGTAAACAAGGTTTTAAGTAGCGATGTTTTTTGCCATTATAGACCGTGATTTTAAACGCAAGGAATAACACGGTGTATTTAAGCTATTTTGGCTTGTCAGAAAAACCCTTTTCGATTGCCCCAAATCCTGAGTATTTATTTCTTAGTGAACGCCATAAAGAGGCATTAGCGCACCTTACCTATGGATTAGGTGAAGCGGGTGGTTTCGTTCTATTAACAGGCGAAGTGGGTACAGGTAAAACAACACTAACTAGAAGCTTGCAAGAGCAGTTACCTGAAAACACCCAAGTGGCACAAATTCATAATCCGGCTTTGTCACAGCTTGAACTGCTTGCCAGTATTTGTGACGAATTAAAGATTGAGTATGACAGTACTAATGCGACTTTGAAGACCCTTACTGATGTGATTAAAAAGCACCTTGAGGCAAACAATCAAGCGGGCGGTCACACCATCTTAATTATTGATGAAGCACAATTACTCGCACCTGATGTGCTAGAGCAGCTGCGCTTGTTAACCAATATCGAAACAGATCATAAAAAGCTGCTGCAAATTGTCTTAGTAGGGCAACCTGAACTGCAAGAGTTACTAAAACGCACTGAATTAAGACAACTTGCTCAGCGTATTACTGCGCGCTATCACTTATTGCCACTGACAGAAGGGCAAGTATTTGCCTATGTTAAGCATCGTTTGTTTAAAGCGGGCACAGAGCAAGCTTTATTCTCTGGGGATGCGTTAAAAGCGATTTATCAAGTTACTCAAGGCGTACCAAGATTAATCAACTTATTATGTGAGCGCTGTTTAGTGGGGGCATTTTCACAGCAAAAATTGAGTATCGACAGCGAACTTGTGATGCGCTCAGCCGCAGAAGCACTGCCGCCAACCAGTACTCCTGTTGCTGTAGCAAATAAAGAGCCGAGTTATGTTTGGCTCTACCCAGTTTCATTTTTAGCCGTATTAGGAATGGGTATTGGTTTATCCTACCTAATATAACGAGTGTCCATTTATGTCATTATTACTAGATGCAATTAAACAAGCTGATCAGCACGCACAAACTGCAGTTGATCATGACCAAGCCGCACTTGCGCTCAAACAACAGCAAGAATTAACACGCTATCGCCGCTTAGCTTTTTCATTTGGGCTATTACTGGCGGCTATATTAACGCTTATGGCAGGGTTTTCGATTGGTAAATGGTTACAGCAAACTAAACCTGTTGCTGAGCAGCCAAAGCTTGTTAATAACAGCAATGAAACCACTGAAAACGTTACCACTGAGGCTCAGGCAAGTCCTGAAACACAACAACCTGCTAAGCAACAGCAAGTAGCGCAAGGCCAACTCCAGCAAACGATTAATAACCCAGCTCAAGTAGCAGCGATGCAACAAGGGCAAGTGCAGCAATCTGTACCGCAACAAATGATGCAGCAGGTTCCAGTGCAAGGTCAGCAATATCAGTGGGTGCAAGTTCCGGTTAACTCAGCCCCTGTGTATGCTAATCAGGGTTATCAAGTACAACCTCAGTACCAGCAGCAAGCTGTGTATCAAAATCAACCAGTGTATCAGTCACAGCCACAGTTTTCGCAGCCAATGCAACAAATCAATCCGCAGCAAATGAGCAGTAATGGTATTGATTTAAGTAAATACAAGGTGCTCGGCAAGCCACTTAATGGTCAGTCAACTCAACCAGTCTCTCAATCATCAACAAATGATGAGCTCAGAGATGTGCCAGATACATTGAAAGATGCTTTTGCTAAAGCGGTTGAAGATGTTGATAACAAACACAGTGTTGATATTACCCGTAGCACTAAAAATACGTCTTATGCAGAGCCAATTGAGCTCTTACCTGATGCATTACAAAGCCTTATTCCTACCATTAAATACCAAGCGCATATTTATGCTTCAGAAACATCGAAGCGCTGGATCAAGTTAAATGGGCGTGAGTTATACGAAGGCGATAACATCGGTGTGTTATCTGTGATTGAAATTACTCCAGAGCAGAGCTTATTAAGCTACGATGGCTATGAGTTTACGTTAAAAGCATTACAAGACTGGCCTGAGTAGCCAGTCTAAATTTTAGGGCTAAGGTAGAATCGCACTCTTAAAAAAGCGGATCAGGTCGATGTTAAAGTCTCTCGGCCTGACTGCTGATTCTAAGCTATCGTGACAACGGCTGTTAGCCAAATCAATATCTTGCACTTCGGTATAGCGTGCATGTTTAGCGTTATAAAACACTTTAACTTGAGGTTTTAAAGGACTAGTAGGGTTACTGTGAGTGACCACTCCCAACTTTTGACTTTGAAGTTTTACTAAGGTGCCGACTGGGTGAACACCTATGCACTGAATAAACTTAGTGACTAGGTCTCCGTCAAAGCTATCTGGGCAGCCATCTTTAAGTATCTTAAACGCCTTAATTGGCTCCATGCCTGCTTTGTAGACCCGCTCAGCGGTCAATGCATCATACACATCAACAATCGAAGCCATGCGTACGTACAAGCTTATCTCGTCACCACTTTTACCAAACGGATAGCCACTGCCGTCTAAGCGTTCGTGATGGAACCCAGCTATATCTACAGCAATCCCGCTCAAGCCTGCTTGCTCTAAAATTTCTTTACTGAAACGAGCATGGTCTTGAATAGCTTGGTACTCTTCGTCAGTTAACTTGCCAGGCTTATTGAGTATCTCATCGGGAATATTTATTTTTCCGATATCGTGGAGTAGAGCACCAGTTGCAAGCTCTTCGATAATGGCTTTTTCAATACCTAAGTGCTTAGCAAAAATACTCATTAAAATTGATACATTGATTGAATGCTCAAGTAGATAAGCATCTTTTTCACGCATACGCGTGATACAGGCAAGCGCATCTTGATTACGAAAAACCGAATCAATAAAGCCACTTGCGAGTTCTTTAAAAGGGGCTATATCAATTTTGTTGCCATCGCGGATATCGTCAAAGGCTTTGCTTTGTAATGACCTTGCTTCGTTATATAAGCTGTTTGCTTTGCCCATTTCTGCCGACACACTGTGAGTGGTGTGCCAAGGATCAAAAGCGGTAGTCTCGCCAACAGGTTGCGGGTTATGTTGCTGCTCAACCACTTTATTCTCACTGTCTAAGGTCAGTGTTTTGTCTGGGTCTATCGCTATTTCTAAGATGCCAGCCTTGATCAGCTTGTCTATGCTTCCCTGTGTTTTTACCCAACCTTGGTTTTTTATACGGATCTTGCCTTTTTGTTTTGTCACACTTTGGACAAACATGCCGGGCTTAAGTTGATTGATAGGGAGTGTTTTCAAAGCCTTTACTTCTAGTCGAATACATTACTATAAAACTAGCAGAAAATTTGTAGCTCGGTAAACAAGAATAGTAAAAAGGTATCTGTAAAATCAAAAGCCCCCGCAAATGCGAGGGCTTTTAAGTAGCTCAGGAAAGTTTAATTTCCTTTAACTTATACGATTACTCGTCGTCTTCAACTAAGGTCATTAGTGATGTGTTACCACCTGATGCGGTTGTATCAACACTGATTGTTTTCTCAGTGAGTAAGCGCTTGATTAGCGTGTCATAGTACTCAGAGCTGATCACTGGCAGGATTGCACCTTTACGTTGTGCTAGCTGCTGGCTAAAGTAGCCTAAGCGTGATGAACGAGCTGCAACAACCGCACCTGCAAGGTGAGGGTGCGCCAAGATAGCTTGTAACTGATTAGGTTTAGCTACTTGGAATACACCTTCAGCGATACCTGTTGAGATAAACTTGTCTCTGAATGCAACCGCTTCGTCAAAGAATAACTCAGAAGCAACCGTGATTACTGTGTTACCAGCAGCAAGTGCTGTGATAATCGAAATTGCCCAGAAGTTAAATGACGTACTCTTATCAGCATAACAAACCACACAGCCACGAGGCTCTAAGTGAAGAGTGTTAGATTCACCCGTAGGTCCAGGTAACACAGTGTGCTTACGCATGTGTTTTTCAAGACGGTTAAGTTGTGCACGTGCATCAGCTAGCGTTAATGCTAAGTCATCCGCAAGCTCGTCGATGATTTCTACAGTCGCTACTTTTGCAAGTAATTGACGCACAGCAGAAACTCGGTCGTTCAGTGGTGTTGAGCGCCAGATTTTCTCATCGCGTAATGAGTTTTCCATCAGCTTAGCAACTTGCTCAGCTGCACCTGAGTAGTGGTGAGTATCTAGCTCATCAGGTGTTAGGTTTGTCATTTGTACGTTATCTGGTGATGCTTTTTCTTTCACAAGACGTTGTAAGTAGTTAGGGCCACCGGCCTTAGGGCCTGTGCCTGATAAACCACGGCCACCAAATGGTTGTACGCCAACAATCGCACCAATCATATTACGGTTGACGTAAACATTACCTGCACGTGACATCTTCGCTACGTATTCGCAGCGCTCTTCGATACGTGAGTGGATCCCCATGGTCAGACCGAAGCCAGTGCCATTGATTTGATCAATTACGTTATCAAGCTCTGTGCCCTTGAAACGAATGATATGCACACACGGGCCAAATACTTCACGTTTAAGCACAGATAAGTCTTTGATCTCGTAAAGACGAGGAGCAAAGAAGAATGCGCCATTTTCGCTGTTATCAGGAATCGCACACTCATAGTGAAGAGTTGCATTACCTTTTAAGTATTCAACATGGTCATTTAAGTTTTTCAGTGCTTTTTCGTCGATAACAGGACCGATATCTGTTGAAAGCAATGACGGGTCACCAACATGAAGTTCTTTTAAAGCGCCTTTTAGCATCTCAATGATGCCATCAGCAACGTCTTCTTGTAAGAACAGTACACGTAGTGCAGAACAACGTTGACCAGCGCTTTGGAAGCCAGAGCTGATCACATCGTCAACAACTTGCTCTGGTAGAGCGGTTGAGTCAACGATCATACAGTTTTGACCACCAGTTTCAGCGATAAGCGGTACTTGGATATCATTACGCGCAGCAAGAGTTTGCGAAATAAGAGTCCCTGTTTCTGTAGAACCGGTGAACATAACAGCTTGAATACGCTCATCAGGAACGATGGTTTTACCTACTTCGCTACCACGGGCAATAACTGGCTGTACAACGTGCTCAGGTAAGCCTACAGAAAGCATCAGTTCAATTGCACGAAGTGCGATTAAGCTTGTTTGCTCAGCTGGTTTCGCAATAACTGTGTTACCAGTCACGATTGCTGCAGCTACTTGACCTAAGAAGATTGCAAGTGGGAAGTTCCATGGGCTGATACATAAGATCACACCACGTGCTTCAAAGCGCTCATCTTCAGAAAGTTCTTCAGCGCGTGCTGCGTAGTAGCGGCAGAAATCCACTGCTTCACGAACTTCATCGATACCATCTTGGGTAATTTTACCAGCTTCTTTAATACAGATAGCAACAAGCTCATCGTGGTGACGCTCTAAGATGTCAGCAACACGACGTAATAAGTTTGCGCGCTCTTTTACTGGCGTTTGTGACCATGACTCAAATGCTTTTTCTGCATTCTCTAAAAGAGCAGTCATTTCGTCAGAAGATTGTAGTTTCACATGACCAATGATTTCTTTGTGATTTGCAGGGTTCTTCACAGGAAGAGAGCCTTCTGGCACATCGCTTAATTCAATGCGGTGCTCATCAAACCAGGTATCAAGGTTTTCTTTAAATGGTGTAATTACGTTGATATCAGTTAAGTCCATGCCTTTTGAGTTAGCACGTTCTTCGCCATATAAATCAATTGGCATCTTGATTTGCGTGTTGTACTTGTTACGTAAACCTTGCAGTGTTTCTACAGGGTCAGGTAATAGTGATTCAACAGGCTTAGTCGTATCAACAATCGCATTAACGAATGACGAGTTAGCACCGTTTTCTAATAAACGACGTACTAAGTAGGCAAGTAAGTCTTCGTGTTGACCCACTGGTGCGTAAACACGACATTGAATTTTCTCTTGGGTTACGATTTGGTCGAATAACGACTCACCCATACCGTGTAGGCGTTGGAATTCAAAACCTTCGTTATCACCTTTTGCAACTTCTAAGATTGTTGCTGCAGTGTAGGCATTGTGTGTAGCAAATTGCGGGTACAGTACATCACGTGCTTCAAGTAATTTGATAGCACAGGCTTTATAAGAAACGTCAGTGGTCGCTTTACGTGTAAATACTGGGTAATGATCTAAACCATCTTGTTGAGTGGTTTTGATTTCTGTATCCCAGTATGCACCTTTTACAAGGCGAACCATTAGTTTACGACCAACGCGACGAGCTAGCTCTGCAACCCACTCAACAACAAAAATAGCGCGCTTTTGGTATGCTTGAACTGCTAAACCAAAGCCGTTCCAGTTACCTAAATCGTCATCACTGAATACCGCTTCAATAACATCTAAAGAAATATCTAAACGGTCAGCTTCTTCAGCATCAACAGTAAAGCCGATATCGTAGCTTTTCGCTGCAAGTGCAAGTTCTTTTAACTTAGGTACGATTTCAGCAATAACTCGTTCACGATGTGTGAACTCATAGCGTGGGTGAATTGCAGAAATTTTAACTGAGATACCAGGGCTCTTGATTGGACCACGGCCATTTGCTGCTTTACCAATCGCGTGGATAGCTGTCATGTAGCTGTTGAAGTAACGCTCTGCATCTTTCATTGTGCGTGCGCCTTCACCTAGCATATCGTATGAGTATACGTAGCCTTTTTGCTCTTTATCGGCTGCACGTTCAATTGCTTCGTCGATAGTACGACCCATAACGAATTGCTTACCCATGATCTTCATCGCGAAGTTCACAGATTTACGAATAACAGGCTCACCTAAACGACCAATTGTTTTCTTAAGAACACCGAATTGCTGCTCTTTTGACTTGTCGCTGTAGTTAACCATTTTACCGGTTACTAACAGACCCCAAGAAGAGGCGTTTACAAATAAAGAATCGCTGCTACCTAAATGCGAGCTCCAGTCACCTTTAGCAAGTTTGTCACGAATTAGTGACTCTTGTGTTTCTTTATCTGGAACACGTAATAGTGCTTCTGCAAGACACATTAATACAACGCCTTCCTCACTTGAAAGTGAGAATTCATTTAATAGTGCATCTACACCGCTTTGACCATCCTGATCGCGACGGATATTTAAAACCATTTGACGAGCACGTTCCCACGCTCGGCTACGCGCTTTCACGCCTACTTCAGCCAAAGGCAAAATATGATCAATAACCGCATTTTCGTCAATACGGTAGAAATCACGGATCTTTTGTCTAATTGGACATTCAGTTGTCAAATCGCCATTAAATAGCATATGTAACCCTCTGGTATGTGGAGTCTAGAAATGAACTTATTGCATTTCTTACCATTGATATAATTCGTGCATTCTAATTAAAATCCAGCAGAATATGCTGGTTAAATTTTTCGATTTACGATAATTTACAGGGCATACCGTTAACTTAGCCGCATAAAATTCTGTTATGACCAGTCCGAATAGATTACGCATGTTAGATCGCATCGATTTAGCAATTTTAGACGCTCTGCAAAAAAATGGCAGAATATCGAACGTAAACCTCGCAAAACAGGTAAATCTGAGCCCAAGCCCGTGTCTAGATCGTGTAAAACGTTTAGAGCAAGAAGGCTACATCGAAGGCTATTACGCAAAGCTTAGCGAAGCAAAGCTTAACCAGAGCTTGTTAGCACATGTGCAGGTATCGTTAGTGACCTCGAATACATCGGTATTTAAAGTCTTTCGTGAATATATTTTAAATATTCCACAAGTGGTTGAATGCGACATGGTTGCTGGTGGCTATGACTACTTATTAAAAGTACGAGTGTCTGATATGGATGAATACCGCCAAGTGCTGGGGGATTTAGTTGATATCCCAGGGGTAGGTACGCATCACACCTATATGGTGATCGAAAAAATTAAACAAGATACCGGACTAAGGTTCGATATATAGATACAAAAAAAGCACCATCAGGTGCTTTTTTATTGACTATTTAGTGGCTTATGCCCAGCCGTCGTAACGTTTACGGCGAGATAACACCACGGTTAAGATAATACCTAACAGTAAGCCGATAAATGCAATTGCGCCGCCATATGTAAGTAGCTGACGCTTCTCTTTAGCACTGGCTGTTTGCTTTGCATTGCGCTCAGACTCAATGGTGTTCTTAAGTGTTTCGATTTGCTTGCTAAGAGCTAGGTTTTGCTCTGTTAGTGATTTGTTCTGCTCTTGTAGTTGTGGCAACTCAATTTCAGCTTGGCGAAGCTGCTCTTGCATTACCGTCATGTCGTTATTCAGCGCTTGAAACTGTTGTTGAATACCCGCGTTTTCAGTAACAAATTTTGACTCTACCCACCCTTCACGATCTTTATCATCACGAATTTTAAAGTAGCCATTATCTTCACCTGACAACAACACAACTTGCGTACCAGCATCAACTGAGCCCAAAATGCGGTAGTTTTTACTTGGGCCTGAGTGCATAAAGGTGTACAGGTTATCGACTATGTAGGCGGTGTTTTGGTTGTCGCTGCTTGGCGCTTCTTCTGCGTAGCTAATAAAAGAGGTGGCCGCAAGGAGCAACCCAAAAATACACTGTTTTAACATCAATCTACCTTGTTAATGTGATCTTGCCTAGAAGTGGCTAAATTTATAATTTCTTTATGTATAGAGATAGTAGGGATTTCAACTATTAATAGCAAGGCTGATATTGTAATCCGTGCGTGAGCTTAACCGCAAAAAACAGGAAAAAATTTGCATTAACAGTCTGCTTTGTTTATTTTGATCACTTATTTATTTTAAATGTACTCCGCAAAGCGAATGGATACTGAGATAGAACTGAAGTTTTTGGTGTCAGATGCCGTTGTTCCACTGATCCCCGCATTAATTACCCAATTTGCAAAAACCGTTACCAATAAACCGTCACGCAACTTACAAAATGCTTATTACGATACGCCAAGCCGAGAACTACGTGCTTTAGATATTGGCCTTCGTACTCGCTGTTGCGATGGTGAGTGTGAGCAAACCATCAAGCTTGCTGGCGAAGTGGTTGGTGGCTTACATCAGCGCCCAGAATACAATTTACCACTGTCAGGTAACCGCCCCGATTTACTCGCATTTGATGCTGCTATTTGGCCGCATGGTATGCAAGTGACTGGTATTGCAGAAAACTTGTACCCAATTTTTAGCACTAACTTTATACGCCGTACTTGGTTACTCGAAACCGAAAATGGCGCAAAAATTGAAGTGGTATTAGATAAAGGTGAAGTTGCTGCGTCGGGTCAGGTTGAGCCAATCTCTGAACTTGAAATCGAACTAATCGAAGGTAGCCGTAGTGAGTTGTTTGCTTTGGCAGATAAACTGGTTAGTGAAAGCCATATTCGCTTAGGGCTTTATTCTAAAGCTGCTCGAGGTTATCGCCTTGCAGATGACAAACCATTAAAAGCAAGCAAATCAATTGGCTTTGTGCCACTAAAACGTGGTGCAACCCAAGAACAAGCTTTAGTAGAAAGCATTAACTACGCGATTCGCTTTGTACAAAAACATGAAGCCTGCTACTTCATAAAACCAAGCTTAAAAACCCTTAAGCGTGTCACCGACGGTATTCGTTTAATTCGCCATACATTTTGGCTGTTTGACGATATTGTTAGTAAAGACGATACCGACTCATTGCGTACAGAGTTAAAGTGGTTATTGAGCGAATTAGCGTGGGTTGAAAATGCTATTCAGCTAAAAACTTACACATCTAAGCGCCACGCATACTACAAAAAAATCAACAGTGCGCCTGAGCTCACACAAGTTATTAATGACTTAAAAGAGTTACAGCCAAGTATTGAAGATATCGAAACTCTTTTTCATAGCACCCGATACAACCGCTTATTATTACAATTAACAACCTGGTTAATTGAAAAACAATGGCGCAAATCATGGGGGCAGGCTGAGTTTCAGGCTGCAGAAAAACCAGTTGCCGATATTGCTAAGCGTTTATTTGCTAAAGATTGGCACGACATGCACGAGCTTATTCCTGAGCAGCAAGTGTTTACAGATAAAGACTATTTGGCACTACGCACCCGTCTTGAAAACTCATTACTCAGCGGCAACTGCTTAGGTGCCTTGTTCGATAAAGAAGACAGAAATGAGTTCCGTATGCCGTGGGTTGATATCTCCCATGGTATTTATGAGTTAAGCACTCTTGAGTACTTAAAGCAGTTATGCGCAGGGCAAGAAGACTTAGAGCTGACAAAAATTCAATCATGGCTTGATCAAAAGTCAGAGTTTTTGGTCAGTGCGATGGAGCAAAGTCGCCACGCGTCATTTAATACAGACCCTTATTGGTTTTAAATAAATGCGCTTGTGCCTATGGATAGGGTTGGCATGTTTGAGTCTCTCGGCAGTCGCTAACCCTATTGAATGGCAAACCTATAAACAGCAAGACGGCATAAAGGTTAGCTATAAAAAGCACGAAACTGGCATTATAGAAATTAATGCTTCTGTGCTGGTAAAAAACGCCAAGGCCAGTGACTTTATGGCATTGCTCAGTGATACCGACAACGCCGAAAACTGGCTCGAAAATGTCAAAAGCGTGACGCTAATGGAGCGCTTAAGCCCTTCAGAAACCCTTGTTTATACCCACTTTAATTCGCCTTGGCCGGTATCAGATAGAGATTTAGTCAGTTACTCTTGTTATCACGCTTTAGATGAGCACAAAACCGAGTTACAAATCAAAAGCCAACCTTATGCAAAAGCCGAAGTCTCTGGTGTTGTGCGTATTAAAGACCTAACCGCCTATTGGCGTTTAGAGCAGCAACAAAGTAACTTGTTAGTAAGCCATCAAGCCTACGCAGACCCAGGTGGTTCCATTCCGCATTGGTTAAGTAACAAGGTATCCCTAAAAAGCGTTTATAAAACGCTACAAGCACTGAGAGAACAATTAACTAACAATCAGTTTTCCCGTGCTAGCACCAGCAGCATTCCAGGTGATTGCTAGTTTTTAATCAAGCGTATTTGGGTGACAGAGTAAGAATTTATCATTATGATCAGGCTAATTCTGAGCGGGTAGGTAAAAAATGAAAGAACCAAAAATTCCCCTAGTTAATAAGCCAAATGGTATTGGCTTTGGGCGTATTTTAAAAGCAACCAAGTGTTCTATTAAAGGCTTTAAAGCGGCATTTAAAGAAGAGTCGGCATTTCGTTCTGAAATCTATTTAGGGGTGTGTTTATTACCCTTGTCAGTGGTTCTTGCGCAGTCATTAAATCATTGGTTAGTGTTGTTTATTCCTTACTTGTTATTATTAATTGTTGAGTTACTTAACTCGTCGATAGAAGCGCTCACTGACCGAGTAGGGATTGAGTATCATGTATTATCGGGACGAGCTAAAGATATGGCTTCTGCGGCAGTGACATTGAGCTTGCTAATTCTAGCCTTAGTTTGGGGTGTCGCAGTTTACGAAAAGATAGTTACCTACCTTTAAATCAGACATAAAAAAAGCGCCAAAAGGCGCTTTTTTCATTTTATCAAACCTATTACAGGCCAGCAGCTGCGCGAAGTGCGTCTGCTTTGTCTGTACGCTCCCAAGGGAACTCATCACGACCGAAGTGACCGTATGCCGCAGTCGGTTGATAGATAGGACGCTCAAGATCAAGCATTTGGATTAAGCCGTAAGGGCGTAGGTCGAAGTGCTCACGTACTAATTCGATTAGACGCGCTTCTTCTAATTTACCTGTACCAAATGTCTCGATGCTGATAGATGTTGGCTCTGCAACACCGATAGCGTAAGAAACTTGTAGCTCACATTTGTCAGCAAGGCCTGCAGCAACCACGTTTTTAGCAACGTAACGAGCAGCATATGCAGCTGAACGGTCAACTTTTGATGGATCTTTACCAGAGAAAGCACCACCACCGTGACGAGCCATACCACCGTATGTATCAACGATGATTTTACGACCTGTAAGACCACAGTCACCCATTGGGCCACCGATTACGAAACGGCCAGTTGGGTTGATGAAGAATTTAGTTGCGCTTGAGATTAGCTCAGCAGGAAGAACTGGCTTAATGATCGTTTCCATTACCGCTTCAACTAAGTCGTTTTGTGAGATTGAATCACAGTGTTGAGTTGAAAGAACAACGGCATCAATACCAACAGGCTTGCCATTTTCGTATGCAAACGTTACTTGAGATTTTGCATCTGGGCGTAACCAGTTAAGCTCACCACTTTTACGAACTTCAGCTTGGCGCTGAACTAGACGGTGCGAATAAGTGATTGGTGCAGGCATTAAAACGTCAGTTTCATTACATGCATAACCGAACATTAGACCTTGGTCACCAGCGCCTTGCTCTTCAGGGCGAGCACGGTCAACACCTTGGTTGATGTCTGGAGATTGTTTACCGATAGTGTTTAGGATTGCACAAGAGTCAGCATCGAAACCCATGTCTGAGTGCGTGTAACCGATTTCACGTACTGTTTTACGTGTGATTTCTTCGATATCAACCCAAGCGCTAGTTGTGATTTCACCACCAACCATCACCATACCGGTCTTAACGTAAGTCTCACATGCAACACGGGCATGAGAATCTTGTTCAAGGATAGCATCTAGAACCGCGTCAGAGATTTGGTCCGCGATTTTATCCGGATGACCTTCAGAAACAGATTCAGAAGTAAATAAATGTTTTGCCATTGTATTTCTGCTCACAAATATTGCGCTTCACAAACGTCGGTAATAGCGCTAAAAAATTAAGGGGCGTATTTTATCTAAAACAAATATGTTTGCATAGTAATTTTACGCCTAGACGTCTATTTAAAATTACTAATAACGTATTGTTCTTAACAAACGCCCATAATTGGTGCATTTAATGCGGATTTTTAATTGCACTGTACCCTTACAATAAGTAAGAATGGGGCTTCATAAACAACCAGCGCAAATACATAAAGGTAGGAGAATTCATGCCATCACGCAAAGAACTTGCAAATGCTATTCGCGTCTTATCAATGGACGCAGTACAACAGGCCAAATCTGGTCACCCTGGCGCCCCTATGGGCATGGCAGATATCGCAGAAGTACTATGGCGCGATTATCTAAAGCACAATCCAACGAATCCAGAGTGGGCAGACCGAGATCGATTTATTCTTTCGAATGGCCACGGTTCAATGCTGATCTATTCTCTACTGCACTTAAGTGGCTATGACTTACCACTAGAGGAAATTAAAAACTTCCGTCAAATGCACTCAAAAACACCAGGTCACCCAGAGTATGGGTATGCACCAGGTATTGAGACTACTACGGGTCCATTAGGTCAAGGGATCACAAATGCAGTGGGCATGGCAATTGCCGAAAAAGCGCTAGCTGCACAGTTTAACCGTGAAGGTCACGATATTGTTGATCACTTCACGTATGCATTCATGGGCGATGGCTGTTTAATGGAAGGTATTTCACACGAAGCCTGTTCATTAGCCGGTACATTAGGCCTAGGTAAACTAGTTGCGTTTTGGGATGACAACGGCATCTCAATTGATGGTGAAGTAGAAGGTTGGTTCAGCGATGACACACCAGCGCGCTTCAAAGCATACGGCTGGCACGTAGTAAGCGATGTTGATGGTCATAACCCTGATGCAATTCGCGCCGCTATCGAAGAAGCGCGTAGCATCACTGATAAGCCATCATTAATCTGTTGTAAAACAGTGATTGGTTACGGTTCACCTAACAAATCAGGTAGCCATGATTGTCACGGTGCGCCACTAGGTGAAGACGAAATCAAAGCATCTCGTGAGTTCCTAGGTTGGACTGGCGATGCATTTGAAATCCCAGCTGATATCTACAGCGAGTGGGATGGCAAAGAAAAAGGTAAGCAACTAGAAGCAAGCTGGGACGAAAAGTTTGCCGCTTACGCAAGTGCACATCCTGAACTTGCTGCTGAGTTTAAACGCCGTACAAATGGTGAGTTACCATCTGATTGGGCTGAAAAGTCACAAGCTTACATTGAAGAGCTTCAAGCAAACCCAGCAAACCCAGCAACACGTAAAGCATCACAAAATGCATTAAACGCGTTTGGTCCGTTACTACCAGAATTCATGGGTGGCTCTGCTGACCTTGCAGGTTCTAACTTAACACTTTGGGATGGCTCAAAAGGCCTAGAAGCAAACGATGCTAGCGGTAACTACATTTTCTACGGTGTACGTGAATTTGGTATGTCAGCGATTATGAATGGTATTGCATTGCACAAAGGCTTTATTCCTTACGGTGCTACCTTCTTAATGTTCATGGAATACGCACGTAACGCAGTACGTATGGCGGCATTAATGAAGCAGCCAAGCATCTTCGTATACACGCACGATTCAATTGGTTTAGGTGAAGATGGTCCAACGCACCAACCGGTAGAACAAATTGCAAGCATGCGTTTAACGCCTAATCTAGTGAACTGGCGCCCATGTGACCAAGTTGAGTCTGCTATTGCATGGCAACAAGCAATTGAGCGTAAAGATGGCCCAACTTCACTGATTTTCACTCGCCAAGGCCTTGAGCAACAAACGCGTACTGCACAGCAGTTAGCAGATGTGAAAAAAGGTGGTTACGTACTTAGCTGTGACGGTGAGCCAGAGCTTATCCTTATTGCAACAGGTTCTGAAGTACAGCTTGGACAAGATGCTGCTGCAGAACTTCGTTCACAAGGTAAAAAAGTACGCGTGGTATCTATGCCTTCAACTGATTTATTTGATGAGCAAGACGCTGCGTATAAAGAAAGCGTACTACCAGCAAGCGTAACACGTCGCGTAGCAATCGAAGCGGGCATCGCAGACTACTGGTACAAATACGTAGGCCTAAACGGCGCAGTAGTTGGTATGACGACCTTCGGTGAGTCAGCACCTGCAGGCGAGTTATTCAAGCACTTTGGTTTCACTGTTGAAAACATCGTAAACAAAGCAAACGCCTTGTTCTAAGCTTTAGTCGCTAAAATTTAGAAGCCCGCCCTGTATAACCACAGCGCGGGCTTTTTTATGCCCCCGTAGGTTGGGTAGAACGGAGTGAAACCCAACACATTCGCAGCTTTCAGCCGTCAGTCATCAGTTTTAAAAACCCCTCACCGTAGGCGTGAAATTTATTTCGCGTGAAAAGTTATGCTTTTTAGTTGAATACCAGAAGTCAGATTTTGCCTTGTTAGTTAATTGAAAGGGCTTCATTTTCTTTCTTCGTTATCTAACTCATTGATAAACGAATCAAGGTGATAATCCGCAACTCCACTATTTTCACCTTCGGCTTAAAACTGACAGCTTACAGCTAGCCCGACTTGATTATTTCTCACCCAGCTCCCCTTGAATGCTAAACCGACAACTGGCACTGTCTGTAACTTAATAACAAAACAGCAGGAGTGAGGATGTCTCAGTTTGATAATGTAAGTGTGCTGAAAAAAGCCAATGTGTATTTTGAAGGTAAAGTGTCTAGCCGTACTGTGGTATTTGCTGATGGCAGCACGAAAACGTTAGGTTTTATGCAACCGGGTGAGTTTGAATTTGCAACAAGCCAAAAAGAGTTGATGGAGCTTAACGGTGGCAGTTGGCAAGTGCTATTACCCGGTGAGAGCGAATGGCAAACGATGCAAGCAGGGGAGTCATTTACAGTTGATGCGAATGTGAGTTTTCAAGTAAAAGTGAGCGAGTTTGCAGATTACTGTTGTTCGTATAGTTAATGAGCAGTTGTTAACCTCTCTGAAAAGCCCGTGTGATGCGGGCTTTTGCATATTTTATCCGCAACGCATGATCTAAATCATCTGTGGTTACAATCAATTACTAATTATCTGCAATTTTCGCTTGTGTTAATTCAATTCGCCCCCAATACTAACTGTGAGGTAACAAGAAAAAAGGATACCCTATGAAGATTAATATTTCTGGTCATCATGTTGACGTTACTGAGGCTGTTAGAGCTCATATCAACGAGAAGTTCTCGAAAATTGCTAGCCATTTTCCATCATTAATATCACTCGATATTATTCTTTCAAAAGAACACAATAAGTATCAGGCTGAGATTAGTACAACCTATGAAGGCGCACGTTTATCAGTAAAAGCTGAAGATGATGTGATGTACCCAGCTATCGCAGGTGCTGCAAAAAAACTTGATGCATCACTAAAACATCGTAAAGGGCAAATGAAAGCCAAACTACACGAAAAGCCGGTCAGTACTACACCGGAAATTGCCCACGAAATCATTCAGGAAATGAACCTGAGCTAATTACAGAGCACTAGCCTAAGCGGCTAGACTTAAAACTAAATCTGAAAAAGCCAACCGTTGCGAAACGCTTGGCTTTTTTGGTTTTAATATTTAGCCGTCAGATTAAAATTCAAAAGTTAGCGAGTTGCTAGGGGAAAGAGTAAAGTTAGTGAGTTACTTGACACAGATTGCAAGTTGCTAACTTGCTAACTTGCTCTGCTTCCAATCTCACACAAAACGCTGTAAGTTGCTTGTTACTAAGAATAAAACACACACAACTTATGCAATCAGCAGTATCAAATTGGCAATCTAAATTAAATGCATTAGGGCCGGGAATTTTAATGGCTACAGCCGCCATTGGTGGCTCACATCTAGTAGCATCAACACAAGCAGGATCGTTATTCGGCTGGCAGCTATTTTGGCTAATCATTGTAGTAAACGTATTGAAGTATCCATTCTTTCGATTTGGCATGGAGTACACGCTCGCGACTAAACAAAGTTTAGTTGAGGGCTACAAGCAAAAAGGGCCGGGGTATTTCTATAGTTTTATTGCGCTTAATATTGTCGCTGCGGTAGTAAATACTGCGGGGGTTTTATTATTAACGGCCAGTCTGCTGCACTATGCATTACCTGTCACCGTTTCTGTAACCTTATTATGCTGGCTGATTTTAGCTGTGTGTTTGCTTATTTTGTTGCTGGGGCATTTTAAGGCGCTCGATAATGTCTCAAAGCTCATTATGGGGCTGTTAACGGTTACAACCGTGGCTGCGTTGGTTGTGGCAATTAATAATGGTGCTATGGCGCCAGTTGAATATGTGGGCCCGTCGCCGTATGAACTTGCCATGCTTGGCTTTATGGTCGCGCTCATGGGCTGGATGCCTGCACCCATTGAAATATCAGCAATTAGCTCACTGTGGCTAAAAGAAAAGCAGCATCAACAAGCCGTGACAAAGCAACAAGGCTTGTTTGACTTTAATTTGGGCTACTGGCTTACCGCAGCACTTGCGTTAGTGTTTTTTTCATTAGGAGTGTTAGTGCAATATGGCCAAGCACAAGCAGTGCAATTAGGTGGAGTCGCCTTTGCGAAGCAGCTAATTGATATGTATGCCCTCACTATGGGCGAATGGGCAAGGCCTTTGGTTTCTGGAATCGCTTTTTTATGTATGTTTGGCACTACGCTAACAGTGCTTGATGGCTACGCCAGAACATTAAATGAGTCGCATAAACTGCTACCGATTAAACAATCTAAACACAGTTTAAATATGTGGTTATTACTACAAGCATTTGCAGGTATGGCAGTGATTTTATTCTTTAAATCAGCCCTTGGCCCAATGCTTACTTTTGCTATGACCCTCGCTTTTGTAACCACTCCTGTCTTTGCATGGCTGAACTTTAGTTTAGTGCGCTCAGAACCCAGCATTCATCACTCACCTTTATTACGCACCTTAAGCTGGCTAGGCTTGCTTTATTTAGTGGGCTTTACGCTGGTGTTTTTGGTTTGGAAGGTAATGTAATGGGAGCTGTCAGCTTTCAGCCGTCAGTTTTTAGCTGATCGAGAAGGTGCTTAGTTATTTGCGTTTATAAACAATTGTAACTTTACATTCATTTCTCAGTTTTTATGCTGTTTGACTGCTGACTGCTGACTGCTGACTGCTGACTGCTGACTGCTGACTGCTGACTGCTGACTGCTGACTGCTGACTGCTGACTGCTGACGGCTGACGGCTGACGGCTCTAACTCAACTCCCTAATCGCATTACTAATCCCGTCTAGCGTGAGTGGGTACATGCGGTTGTCCATTAACTGCTTTATAAAATCAATTGATTGATAATAGCGCCAATGTTCAACGGGTTGTGGGTTGAGCCAAGCGACTTTATCAAAGTGATTGGTTATGCGGTTTAACCAAGCGCTGCCGGGCTCTTCATTCCAATGCTCAACGCTGCCACCGGGGTAGGCGATTTCGTAGGGACCCATGGTGGCATCACCAACAAAGATCACCTTGTAGTCGCTGGTGAACTTGTTAATCAAGGTCATGGTATCAATGACGTTAGAGTGACGACGTTCGTTGTCTTGCCAAACATGCTCATACAAACAGTTATGAAAATAGTAAAACTCAAGGTGTTTAAACTCGCTGTGAGCGGCGCTAAATAGCTCTTCGCAGGTATGAATGTAATCATCCATTGAACCGCCAATATCAAACAACATCAATACTTTTACCGCATTATGGCGCTCTGGAGCCATTTTTACATCGAGCATGCCGCCTTGTTTTGCAGTTGCGCGGATTGTTTCGGTTAAATCGAGAGTATCGCTTGCACCAGTACGGGCAAATTTACGCAGTTTTTTTAGAGCGAGTTTAATGGTGCGCGAGCCGATTTCACGGTCACTATCAAGGTTTCGGTAGCTGCGTTTATCCCATACTTTTACCGCACGGCGATGTCGGTTACCGTCTTGACCAATACGCACACCTTCAGGGTTATAACCATAGGCGCCAAATGGCGAAGTGCCACCGGTACCTACCCACTTATTACCTCCAGCATGGCGCTTTTGCTGCTCTTCAAGGCGTTGCTTGAGGGTTTCCATGAGTTTATCAAGGCCGCCCATGGCTTGTAATTGCGCCTTTTCTTCTTCGCTTAAGTGTTTTTCAAACTCTTTGCGTAGCCAATCATCAGGCAAGGCATGTTGCTGTTTTAAGCTTTCGAGCAGATCAAGGTCGGCGACACCACTAAAATAATCTGCAAAGGCTTTATCAAAACGGTCAAAGTGGGTTTCATCTTTTACCATGATGGTACGCGCCAAATAATAAAACGCGTCAACGTCGGCAAAAATAACTCCTTGCTTGAGCGCATTGATCAAATCAAGTAGCTCTCGCAAACTTACTGGTAAACGGTATTCGCGAAGCTTAAAGAAAAACGCAATTAACATCTTAACGGCGGCTCATAAACGCAAGTTTTTCGATTAAGCTAATGTCTTGCTCGTTCTTTAATAGTGCTCCAAACATGGGCATTAAGCCGCCTTTTTGGCTTTTATCATGCAGTGTTTTAGCATCAATATCTTCGGCCATCAGTAGCTTTAACCAGTCGAGTAATTCGCTGGTTGATGGTTTTTTCTTAATGCCGTTTACTTCACGTAGATTAAAGAACACCTCAAGTGCTTGGCGTACTAAATCTTGTTTAACATGCGGGTGATGCACATCGATAATTTGCGCCATTTCTTCACTACTTGGAAAATCAATGTAATGGAAAAAACAACGACGTAAAAAGGCATCTGGCAGCTCTTTTTCGTTATTTGACGTGATGATCACAATCGGACGTTGCTTTGCAATAACTCGCTCACCGGTCTCATAAACATGAAACTCCATTTTATCGAGCTCTAATAGCAAGTCGTTGGGGAATTCAATATCGGCTTTGTCGATTTCATCAATCAATAGCACAGGGCGCTTGTTATGTTGCTCACCATAGGTAAAGGCTTGCCATAATTTCCCCTTTACAATGTAGTTGCTGATATCGTGCACACGCTCATCACCTAACTGGCTGTCGCGAAGGCGCGATACCGCATCATATTCATACAGGCCTTGCTGCGCCTTAGTGGTTGATTTGATGTGCCATTGAATTAGCGTGGTGTCTAAACTTTTTGCAAGCTCCTCGGCCAGCATGGTTTTACCTGTGCCGGGCTCACCTTTTATTAGCAGCGGCTTTTCGAGCAAGATCGCTGCGTTAACCGCTTGTTTTAATGAGTTACTGGCAATGTAGTTGTCGGTTGAATTAAAAAGCACGATGTCACCTTATCTGGTCTGAGCAGTGATTAATAGCGTCATGATGCCACAGTTAGTCGGCGTCTGAAAGGTATGCAAAACGCGGTATCGTTTTACCCTCGACAGTGACGGTTTCTGTAAACATACTAAGCGGGCGTGCCCACATGCCAAATTCGCCGTATAGCGCTTGATAAATTACCAGTGGCTCATTCGTTTCGCTATGAGTAGCAACATATTCAACTTTGTATTTTGGACCTTTGTAATGTTGATAAATACCGGGTTTGATTGTCATGTGTTTATCTCGCATCTTGGAGTCATTTGGGTATAATTGCAGTTTGCACATTTTACGCTGAAACAAACTGCCTAAACTATGAATTATATTTCGTTAGATGAATACAAAAAAGCCTGGGTTTTTCGTCATAAAGATATGCCGATAAGCAGCGAAGACGCAGCACAAATTAAACCAATGAGTGCTGAACGCGCTGCGGTCTTATGGACTACTATGGTGAGCCGCGAGCATGATCACCCTGACTTTTTTGATAAAACAGATTGGTGCGGCAAAGACGACAGCTTTTCAGAGACCATTAACTGGGAAAACGCATGGGAAGCGGGCGATGAGCAGTTACCAGAAGAAATCCTTAACCACTTAGCGTGGGAAGCAAACACCACTGTTTATTTTTGCATGGCTCGCGACAACATCATTGAAACCAGCTTTGCTGTTTTTAAACGTTGTTGGCAAAACTTTATGTTTTTAGCTGATGGTAGTTTGTTATTAGGTAAAAAGCGTGATGCAGTGGTGCAGTTTTTAGAAACTGGTAACGCAAAATTGGGTAAAAAAGGCGCAGTAAAGTAGCGCTCAATAAACGCTCTATGCTATAAAACAGTCAAGCAATTGTTTTATAAGAGCGCGCATTGTCTAAACCAACTTCACAGAGCGAACACTCGCAACAAGCCGAAATTTGGCAAACTGATGCCGAGCGAGCTTTGTATGCGCAGTTATGTAATGCATTTTATGCTCGTGAGATCCCGCGTTTAGTTGATGAACCTGATACAGCAAGGCTAAAACGTTTATTAGCAAGCCTGCCTTACTATATTGAGCGTTTAGCTATGCGTATTGTCAGTGGTGATGCGCCACTACAGCTCGATTCACAAAATGGCAGTTGGCTTGAAAAACAAAAAACAACGCCGCCTGTTTATAATAAAAAAGACTCAAAAGACTTTTATAGTCAACATGCTAAGCGCGGGTTAATTGTTCCCGTGCTAATTAATGACGAGCAATGTACAACCGTGCGCATAGACAGCTTAGATCAAGTAAGCGACAATAAGGTACATTGCAACGAGCTTGGTTGGTTTGATACTTCCGGTGAATCGCTAGAAAACACGCATATTCAATTGCTTAAGCCTGCAAAGGCGGTGATGGCAGCTGCGTGTTGCGGTCATCAATGGCAATTTAATAAACGCATCACACCTAAGCGTTTGTCATTAAGAGAAATGCTGCTAGCAAGCAATATAAATTGGCGTAATTTAAAACGCCCTTTGACTTAATTTAACCGCGAAGGAGTGTTCAATGCGGGTTTTTCAATTCGCCTTGTTGTGTTTGGCTTTATTTATTCAGTACCGCTTATGGTTTGGCCATAATGGGGTGCAAGATTACACTCGTTTAAAACAAGCGGTTACCTCTCATCAAGACACCAATGCGAAATTATTAAAGCGCAATAAAGTGCTCAAAGCCGATATTGAAGACTTAAAACTCGGTCAAGAGGGCATCGAAGAGCGGGCGCGTAATGAATTAGGAATGATTAAACCTGGCGAAACCTTTATTCGCGTATTACCAGGTCAACAGCAAAATGAACACTAAGCAAACTATCACCGCCATTGTTCCCGCTGCGGGAGTTGGGAGTCGAATGCAGCATTCGGCGCCAAAGCAGTATATTGAACTTGCGGGTAAAACTATTTTAGAACATACCTTAAGTAAACTTGCAGAACTTAACGAATTAAACACCATCAAAGTAGCAATTAGCGATGATGACGGCTATTTTGCTGATTTACCACACATAGATAAGCGTATTGAGCGTGTGAGTGGTGGTAAAGAGCGCGCTGATTCTGTGCTTAACGCCTTGCTATCACTTGCTGACAACCCACCTGATTGGGTACTTGTTCACGATGCGGCAAGGCCGTTAGTGTGTCTGGCAGATATTCAGCGTTTAATGACTGAATGTATTGCTGCCAATGAAGGCGGTATTTTAGCGTCAAAAGTAAAAGACACCATTAAGCGCGGTCATACACACAGTGAGCAAACGGTGCCACGTGATGATTTATGGCAGGCACTCACCCCTCAGTTTTTTCCCTATCAGGCGCTGACTAATGCGCTATCAAGTGCCCTTAAAAATGGTGTGACTATCACTGATGAGGCATCGGCAATTGAATGGGCTAAGCAGCCTGTTAAGCTGGTTGCAGGTCGCAGTGACAACATTAAAATCACCACCCCAGAAGATTTAGATTTAGCAGCATTTTTACTGCAAAAACAACAAAACGAGAGTACCTCATGATTCGAATTGGCCATGGCTTTGATGTACACAAATTTGGCGGCGAAGGCCCGTTGGTAATTTGTGGTGAAAAAATAGATTACCCACAAGGCTTTTTAGCTCATTCAGATGGTGATGTTGCCATTCACGCATTGTGTGATGCCATTTTAGGCGCATTGGCAATGGGTGATATTGGCAAGCATTTCCCTGATACTGCTAGCGAATACGAAAATATTGATAGCCGAATTTTACTACGCCACGTGGTTGGGCTTGCTAAAGAGCAAGGTTATGTACTTGGCAATGCCGATGTGACGATTGTTGCGCAAGCACCAAAAATGTTGCCGCATATTCAAGCTATGCGTGAAAACTTATGCCAAGACCTTGAAGCTGATATTTCACAAGTTAATGTGAAAGCAACAACCACTGAGAAGCTTGGGTTTGAAGGCCGCAAAGAAGGTATCTCAAGCCACGCAGTGGTGATTATGAGCAAACAAAGCGCATGAGTGAGTTAAACTACCTATACGGTAAACCTCTTTCTAAGGCTGACTTTAAAACTCACGCCGAAGACTTCATGGTTGATGAAGACTTAGGTATTGAGTTTACCGGTTCTGGTGAACATGTTTGCTTGCAGGTTGTAAAAAAAGGCGAAAATACTCAGTTTATTGCGAAACGCATTGCCGAAAAAGCAGGGGTATCTCCACGTGATGTGAGTTATGCAGGCTTAAAAGACCGCCATGGCGTGTGTACTCAATGGTTTAGCGTGCCAGTTCCAATTAAAAAGCATATAGAATTTAGTGAACTGAATAACGAGCAATTTTTTGTAATATTGCAACAGCGCCATAATCGTAAGCTCAGAACTGGCTGCCATAAAGGCAACCGCTTTACCATTACATTACGTAATGTCACTGAGCCGCTGGATATTTTGTGCCGTATCAACGCGGTGCGTGCTGGTGTGCCTAATTACTTTGGCGAGCAGCGCTTTGGCCATGGTGGTCACAACCTTGAAATGGCAAAGCGCATGTTTGCTGGAGAGCGTATCCGCGATAAAAAATTGCGTGGCTTAGTTATTTCAGCTGCACGCTCTTATGTGTTTAATGAAATCGTGAGCATGCGAGTTGCCGAGCATGGCCTTGCGAAAACAATGCACCGCGAAGTGTTTATGCTCAGCGGCAGTAATGCATTTTTTGAAGACAATATTAGTGATGACAATATTGCGCGCTTAGCGTCTGGCGATATTGTGATGTCGGCACCTATGGTTGGTAAAGGCGAAAAAGGCCTGACCGAAACCGAAAAAGTGTGGCTCGAACCTTATCAGTCTTGGATAGAGGGCCTTAGCGAACTTGGCCTTAAGAATGAGCGTAGAATGTTACGACTTATTCCTGATTCATTAGCTGTTGAAACGATTGATGAAACTACTTTAAAGTTAAGTTTTGGTTTACCAAAAGGCTGTTTTGCTACCGCCCTGCTGCGTGAGCTGGTGGACTATCAAGATGCAAGCCCCAGAGAACAAAAACAAAAGGATGCGTAAATGAAAATCTTATTGAGCAATGATGATGGCGTACATGCTAAAGGGATTGCGGTTTTGTATCATGCATTGACGCAAATAGCAGATGTGACCTTAGTAGCGCCAGATCGTAATTGTAGTGGCGCAAGTAATTCATTAACGCTCATGAACCCATTGCGTGCAACCACCCTTGATAATGGCTTTATTTCGATTAATGGCACGCCGACTGACTGTGTGCATTTGGGAGTTAATGAATTAGTCGAGCAGCAGCCAGATCTAGTGGTTGCAGGAATAAACCACGGCGCCAACCTAGGTGATGATACCTTGTATTCAGGTACAGTAGCAGCGGCCACTGAAGGGCGCCACTTAGGACTGCCGGCGATTGCTGTGTCGTTATGCTCTAAAGAAGGAAATCACTTTGAAACTGCAGCTGCGGTTGCGGTGAGTATTATCAAAGAGTTGGCATCGCACCCATTACCGAAAGATCAAATCATCAACTTAAACGTGCCAGATATTCCGCTTACTGAGCTAAAAGGAGTTAAGGTAACCCGTTTAGGTTCGCGTCATAAAGCTGAAACCATGACGAAACAACAAGACCCATGGGGCCGTGACATTTATTGGTATGGTACCCTTGGTGCTGAAAGTGATGCAGGTGAAGGCACTGATTTTTATGCCATTAATAATGGTTATGCATCAGTGACCCCGCTTAGTGTTGATATGACGGCGAAAGAGAGCTTACAAGCCGTCGATAGCTGGTTAGCAAATATGGAGATTAATAGTGCTGACTAATTATAATCGCAGTGCACTGGCATTAGCTGAACTATTAAAACGCGAGGGTGTAGAAGATAGTACTGTGCTTGAAGCGATTGCCTCAACACCCAGACACATTTTTATCGATGATGTTTTGCAGCACAAAGCTTATCAAAATACCGCACTGCCAATCGGCCAAGGGCAAACGATTTCGCAGCCATATATTGTCGCACGCATGACAGAGCTACTTCGCTTAGCAGGCGTTCGTGATAAAGTGCTCGAAATTGGCACAGGGTCTGGCTACCAAACGGCAATACTGGCAAAAACCTTCACTAAAGTGTGCTCGGTAGAGCGTATAAAAGCATTACAATGGCAAGCAAAACGCCGTTTGCACAAGCTTGATTTATATAATGTCACCATGAAACACGGTGACGGCTGGCAAGGTTGGCAGTCGCAAGCTCCATTTGAGGGGATTATTGTTACTGCCGCTGCGGCCACTATGCCACAAGGACTTCTGGCACAACTTGCTGATGGGGGCGTTATGATTGCACCTATTGGTGAGCAAGATCAGCAATTAATGATGGTCGTTAGAAATGGCGACACTTTTACAGAACATAAAGTTGCACCAGTACGATTTGTACCTTTGGTACCTGGTGATATTGAATAGGACGTTAAACTTTGAAGTTGTTTACTAAGTTATATGATATGGCGCTGGTATGGGCCAAACATCGCCATGCAGAGCGTTATTTAGCAGGGATGAGTTTTGCTGAATCTGTTTTTTTTCCGGTGCCACCGGATGTCATGCTAGCCCCTATGTCGCTTGCTCAGCCAGATAAAGCATGGCGCTTTGCCAGCTTTACGACTATTGCTTCAGTGATTGGCGGTATTTTAGGTTATTTACTTGGCTTTTGGTTATTCGAACCGGTAGTTGAACCGCTGATTGCGCAAATGGGTTGGCAAGCTAAATTTGACACAGCGCTAAGTTGGTTTGAAAACTATGGTGTATGGGTGGTGTTTTTAGCGGGCTTCTCTCCTATACCTTATAAGGTTTTCACCATAGGTGCAGGTTTGATGCAAATGGCATTCTTGCCATTTTTAATTGCCTCGGCAATAGGTCGTGGCGCGCGTTTCTTCTTAGTGTCGGCTTTAATGAAGTGGGGCGGCGTTAAAATGGAGCAAAAATTACGTCAATATGTTGAAGCGCTTGGCTGGGGATTAGTTGTTTTAGTTGTGGTTGCGTACTTTTTACTACGATAACCCGTAAAACCATTAAACTAGTACGATAAGGAGCATTTTACGATGAGCAGGCAGTTAACAGTCTATGTTACTTTGTTTCTTAGTATTTTGCTCTTTGGTTGTACTTCTCGCGAAGCACCGGCACCGGTTAGTAGTTTAGATAATAAAGTTAAACCCGCCACACGCAAAGTAAATATCTCTGGCTCAAAATATGTAGTCAAAAAGGGCGATACTTTGTATTCAATTGCTTTTAGCGCTCAGCAAGATTTTCGAACGCTCGCAAAAATAAACGATATTCCAGCACCTTATACCATCTTCCCTGGGCAGAGTATTTCGCTCACAAAATCGGCACAAAAATCAAGAAAGACGAAAAAATATACGAATTCGAGTAAAAAGTCTACTGTTTCTATACAAAAAAATAACAAAAAATTAAAGAAAGAGCTTGGTCAGCCAAAACAACGAGAGTATGTTCAGAAACAAGCCAACAAAATAATTAGTGAAAAAAAGCGTAATTCTAATGCCAAAGTTGTATGGGGCTGGCCTGCAAAAGGTAAAGTCACAAAACGCTTCTCTAATAAAGAGAACGGCTTTAAAGGATTACAGATCACTAATAAACAAGGGGCTTCTGTTTTAGCTGCTGCACATGGAACTGTGGTATACGCGGGCAACGCATTGAGGGGGTACGGTAATTTAATCATATTGAAACACAATGATGATTACCTAAGCGCTTACGCGCACAATTCAAAGTTGCTTGTAAAGGAAAAACAGGAAGTAAAGGCAGGGCAGAAAATAGCAGAAATGGGCAGTTCAGACTCTTCGGTTACGGCTTTGAGATTTGAAATTCGTTATCGGGGTCAAGCAGTCAATCCTGCTAAGTATCTACCTTAGCCATTTAGGGTATTGATAAAGTGATTTAGCTCAATCACATATTTGCTCGGGAGGACGCTTATGGGTCACACAGCAAAACTTGAGAAAAAAACTGACGCGATTGACGATAAATTTGATGACACGGTAGTCGAAGAAGAGTCTTCTGAATTACTTGAAGAAGTCGACAACGAAGATGAAATTTTTGCAAAAGAAGAAGTTGCCAAGAATTTAGATGCTACACAGCTGTATCTTGGTGAGATTGGCTTTTCTCCGCTGCTAAGCGCAGAAGAAGAAGTCTATTTTGCTCGAAAAGCACTGAAAGGCTGTGAAGCCTCTCGCAAGCGAATGATTGAAAGTAATTTACGTTTAGTGGTGAAAATTGCCCGCCGCTACAACAACCGTGGCCTTGCGCTACTAGACCTTATTGAAGAAGGTAATTTAGGCCTTATTAGAGCCGTTGAGAAATTTGACCCAGAACGAGGTTTTCGTTTTTCAACTTATGCAACTTGGTGGATACGTCAGACCATTGAACGTGCCATCATGAACCAAACACGTACGATTCGTTTACCTATCCACGTGGTCAAAGAGCTTAATGTTTATTTAAGAACAGCCCGTGAATTAACTCAGAAACTTGACCATGAACCAACCGCAGAAGAAATTGCAGAGTGCTTAGATAAGCCGGTTGAAGATGTTACTAAGATGCTGCGTTTAAACGAAAAAATCACCTCGGTGGATACACCTATCGGCGGTGAAAATGACAAAGCGTTATTAGATATTATCGCCGATGAAAAAGACTATGGTCCAGAAGGCGAAGTACAAAATAATGACATCAACAAGCATATTGTTGATTGGCTTGGAGAATTAAACCCGAAACAGCGTGAAGTACTTGCTCGTCGTTTTGGTTTACTAGGCTATGAGCCATCAACCCTTGAAGATGTTGGTCGTGAAATAGGCTTAACACGTGAACGTGTAAGACAAATACAAGTGGAAGCATTACGTCGCTTAAAAGACATTTTGCAACACGAAGGGTTAAGTACAGATAGCCTATTCGACCAATTCACCTAATTTGACAACAATACATAGGCCTTCGGGTCTAGAACACACAAAAAAGCTGACGTTTACGTCAGCTTTTTTTATGCCTCTTTTATTGCACTACAGTAAATCTTTTAATTGATACAGTAGTTGGTGTGCTTGTCTTGGCGTTAAGCTATCTGGATCAAGCTGTTTTAAGGTTAATTCAAGCTCAGAAGGCTCATCATCAAAACTTAATGTTTGCTGTTGTTGCTCAATAGGGGCAGTAACAGGTTGATGGTTCTCAAGCATTTTAAGCTTTTGTTTTGCTTGTTGGATCACCGCTTTTGGTACACCCGCTAAGGCAGCAACTTGTAAGCCAAAGCTCTTGCTTGCTGCGCCTTCAAGCACGGTATGCATAAAGGCAATGGTGTCGTTGTGTTCAATGGCATCTAGGTGCACATTAACCAATCCCGTTTTTTGTTCGGCCAGTTCGGTTAACTCAAAATAGTGAGTTGCAAATAAGGTTTTAGCGGCAATTTTTGATGCTAAATAATCAGCCGTTGCATAGGCAAGCGATAAGCCATCATAAGTCGAAGTACCGCGACCAATTTCATCCATCAGTACCAGTGATTGTGCTGTGGCGTTATTTAAAATAGTTGCTGTTTCGGTCATTTCAACCATGAAGGTTGAGCGTCCTGATGCTAGGTCATCACTTGCGCCAATACGCGTAAAAATACGGTCAATATTACCAATTTCTGCGCTATCAGCAGGAACGTAACAACCAATGTGAGCCATTAGAACAATAAGTGCAGTTTGGCGCATATAGGTCGATTTACCACCCATATTTGGACCTGTGATAATCAGCATTTTACGGTCGTTATTAAGCTCCACAGGGTTAGCTATAAACGGGTCTTTCATTACCTGCTCTACTACCGGGTGGCGACCTTGCTTAATACTGATATTATCGTTATCGCACAGAGTTGGCTTAGCATAATTAAGCGCTTGCGCACGTTCGGCTAAATTGTTCAGTACATCTAAATCTGCTAGGACAGCTGCCATTGTTTGTAGCTGCTCAATGTGCGGAGCAATAAACTCAAAGAGTTGCTCGTAAAGCTGTTTTTCAAGCGCTAGCGCTTTTGACTGGCTACCAAGTACTTTATCTTCGTGCTCTTTAAGCTCTGGGATAATATAGCGCTCATTATTTTTTAGCGTTTGGCGGCGAATATAATCCGCAGGAACCAAGTGCGAGTTCGCGCGGCTTACCTCAATAAAAAAGCCATGCACCTTGTTATAGCCAATTTTTAAGGTGCTAATGCCTGTGCGTTCACGCTCACGTTCTTCAAGCTTTTCGAGAATATCGGTTGCACCTTGGCTTAGGGCACGCCATTCATCAAGCTCGCTGTTGTAACCTGGTGCAATAACACCCCCATCACGAATAAGCACCGGTGGGGTTTCGATTACAGCACGCTCTAGTAAGTCTTGTAGTTCAGGTAACTGTTGCGACTTAGCAATAATTTGACTAATACGCGGATCGTTAGCATCCAGTAATAGTTCGTGAAGTGGCGCAAGAGCTTGCAGTGCGCTACGCAGGCGCGTTAAATCACGCGGGCGTGCTGTGCAAAGCGCTAAACGGGCGATAACACGCTCAATGTCGCCAATTTGCTTTAATGACTCTTGTAGCTCACCACATAATTGCGCATCGATAATTGCGCTAATTGCGTTTAGTCGAGAGTTGAGCTCTGTTTTGCTGCGCACAGGGGTATGAATACGACGCTTTAATAAGCGTGAACCCATAGCTGTGGCTGTTTTATCAAGTACTTGCGCAAGCGTGTTTTCGTAACCACCCGATAAATTAACCGTTAGTTCAAGGTTTTTACGAGTTGCTGCATCTAAGATCACCGCGTGTTCGTTTTGTTCAAGGGTGATTGCACGGATATGCGGCAGGGCAATACGCTGAGTGTCTTTTACGTATTGCATTAAGCAGCCTGCAGCGACTAAAGCTGCGTGTGCTTTGTCTACTCCAAAACCAACTAAATCTTTGGTGCCAAATTGGTCGCAAAGTAAATGCTGCGCAGTATCTAGATCAAATTCCCATTCCGGGCGACGACGCGCGCCTTTGATATGTTCAATTAAGTGCACATTTGCAAATGTTTCACTGTAAAGTAGCTCAGCAGGGGCTAAACGCTGTAATGTTGAGCTAAATGCTTCGTCGGTATTAACTTCTAACACATTGAACCGGCCAGAGTTAATATCTAAATAAGCAATACCATATAGGCCTTGTTTGTTTTGCCATACACTGGTTAGCAGGTTGTCTTGGCGTTCTTGTAATAATGCTTCGTCAGAAATTGTGCCCGGTGTAACAATACGTACAACTTTACGCTCAACAGGGCCTTTGCTAGTCGCTGGGTCACCAACTTGTTCACAAATAGCTACTGACTCACCCATTTGTACAAGGCGAGCTAAATAGTTTTCGACTGCGTGATAGGGTACGCCCGCCATTGGAATGGGGTCGCCACCGGCTTTACCTCGATGGGTTTGAGAAATATCAAGAAGTTGCGCTGCACGCTTGGCATCATCAAAGAAAAGTTCGTAAAAGTCGCCCATACGATAAAACAATAAAATATCCCGATGCTCGGCTTTTATTTTTAGATACTGCTGCATCATAGGGGTTTGTTGTTTTATAGTGTGCGGTGCATAAAGATCAAACGACATGTATTTACCCAAAGGCTGAATATGGAATTACATCAAGAGATTAAAACACTTGCTGCGAAATTAGGAGCTATTTTAACGGATAAACGCTTATGGATCACTACCGCAGAATCATGCACTGGTGGTGGAGTGAGTTATGCACTAACCGATACCCCAGGCAGTTCTAATTATATTGACCGAGCGTTTGTCACTTATAGTAACCAAGCAAAACATGAGCTCATTGGCGTTAGCGAGCAGACCTTAAACAGCTTTGGTGCGGTGAGTGAGCAAACCGTTGTTGAAATGGCATCGGGGGCAGCAAAAGCAGCAAATGCAGATATCGCAATAGCTATTTCGGGAATAGCAGGCCCCGGTGGTGGAACACTGGATAAACCTGTGGGATTAGTATGGTTTTGCATTCATTTTGCTGGTCAAAACTACCCAAGTCAGCAAGTTTTTTCTGGCGATCGAGCTGAAGTTAGACTGCAAGCTATTGTTTATTCATTGAAAAATATAATTGAGTTGATAAAATCTGAAAATTAGCTTGATACTGTGATTTCATACAGTATACTGTCTGCATTAGCCGGATTTGGAGAACAGAATGAACGATAACAAACAAAAAGCCTTAGACGCTGCTTTATCACAAATTGAGCGTCAATTTGGTAAAGGCTCAATTATGAAATTGGGCGACAATAAAGCCCTAGATATTGAAGCAATCTCAACAGGTTCACTAGGTATCGATATCGCACTAGGTATTGGTGGTTTACCTACGGGTCGTATTGTTGAAGTGTATGGTCCTGAATCATCAGGTAAAACAACGCTTACTTTACAAGTTATCGCTGAAGCTCAAAAGCAAGGTAAAACGTGTGCATTCGTAGATGCTGAGCACGCTCTAGATCCTGTATACGCACAAAAATTGGGTGTAAACATTGACGACTTACTTGTTTCTCAACCAGATACTGGTGAGCAAGCATTAGAAATTTGTGACATGTTAGTTCGTTCAAGTGCTGTTGATGTTGTGATTGTTGACTCGGTAGCAGCTTTAACACCTAAAGCTGAAATCGAAGGTGACATGGGTGACTCACACATGGGTCTACAAGCTCGTTTAATGTCACAAGCTTTACGTAAGCTTACAGGTAACATCAAGCGTTCAAACACACTATGTATTTTCATCAACCAAATCCGTATGAAAATTGGTGTTATGTTTGGTAACCCTGAAACAACAACAGGTGGTAACGCACTTAAATTCTACTCTTCAGTACGTATCGATATTCGTCGTATTGGTTCTGTGAAAGAAGGCGACGAGGTTGTAGGTAACGAAACCCGCGTTAAAGTTGTTAAGAACAAGGTTGCTCCGCCGTTTAAACAAGCTGAGTTCATCATCATGTATGGTGAAGGTATTTCTAAACAAGGCGAGTTAATTGACCTAGGTGTTAAGCATAAGATTGTTGAAAAATCAGGTGCTTGGTACAGCTACAATGGCAACAAAGTTGGTCAAGGTAAAGCAAACTCAATTAAGTTCTTAAAAGACAACCCAGAGATCGCAGATGAGATCGAAGGTAAGTTACGTGAGATGCTATTACTTCAGGCAACAGAACAACCAGAAGATGGTGAAGATGCTGGCCTATTAGCTGAAGACGAGCTATAAACACCGCAAAAGAGTACAGTTAAGCGTGATTTGACCCGCACTTAACACAAAAAAGACCGCTACACAGTTAGCGGTTTTTTTATGGGTGAAAGTTAGCGAGAGTAAAGTTAGAAAGAGTAAAGTTAGAAAGAGTAAAGTTAGAAAGAGTAAAGTTAGCGAGAGTAAAGTTAGAAAGAGTAAAGTTAGAAAAGGTAAACTTTACTCTTGCAACTCTTTCATGAAAAAGCCGCATATGATGCGGCTTTTCATGTACTTAAAGCTTAAAACTTTCAGCTTCTAGCTCAAAGCTTACAGCTGCCAGTTGAAAGACACTGAGTAGTTACGCGGTGCGCCGTAATAACCTTGAGCCCAGAAAAGACTGTGGATGTACTTTTCGTTGGTCACGTTATTAACGTTCAAGTTAACGCTCATATTGTCGTTAATATCGTACGTTGCCATTAGGTTTAATAGGCCGTACGCATCTTGCGTTGTGGTGATAAGTGCAGTATTCGTAGCCGCATCACGCACTTGTACGCGCTTTGTATCGTCTTGCCAACGATAGTTTAGGCCAAAGGTTAAACCATCAATCTCAGGCACTTTATGAGTTACAGCAAGTTTGAACTGGTTTTCAGGTGTGTAGTCTTTTACTAACTCATCACCATCAATGTTTAGGTTGCTGTAGCTGAAGCTTGCACTTAGTGTTTCGTTGATTTGACCACTAAGTTCTACTTCAATACCATCGCTGTTAATACCATCTGCGCCATAGTAGCGAGTGTCATCAGGTAATGAATCAGGGATAGCAACAGCAAGGCCAACTTGTTTAGCGTCAAAGTAAGCAACTGTTACAAATAAGTCGTCATCAAGTAGCTGTGCTTTCACACCAACTTCGCTGCTTTTACCTGTGATTGGATCTAAGTAATCACCATTGATGTCACGCTCTGTTTGCGGTACGAAGGTTTCTGTGTAGCTTGCGTAAGTTGAGAAGTTTTCGTTGATATCATATACAGCACCGAAGTATGGCACTGTTTGGTCGCTATCTTTGTCTTTTGCAACGCCGTAAGAGGCACCTTCAGTTTCCCAATTTACTTGGCTCACACCTGCTAAAATGCTGAATGCGTCAGTTGCACGAATGCGTGTCGAAATATATGCAGAGCGTTGACGGCTAGTGATATCAGCTCCTGTTAAACCATCAGTAAGTGTTGGTACTGGCGCTACACCGTCCCAACCACCTAGCTCTGGCATTGCAGGGAAACCATTGCCTGTGGTGTAGTCATACAATGATTTATCTTTGTTATCCATATCTGCTTGGTTTACACCAAACGATAGATCATGTTCCATACCAAATAAATCAAATTTACCCGTTGCGTAGATATCTAAAATGTCGTGCTTATCTTTGTGATCATATTCACTGGCATAACCAGTTAGGCCAAGACCTGTTTCTCTATCTGGTGTACCGTAAACATAGAAAAGCTCAGAATCTTGCTCATTTTCTAAGTGCGCGTAGCTTGCTTTTAAGAACCAAGTATTGGTGATTGCTTGCTCAATTGATAAGAACAGCTGCTCAGTTGTGTTATTCCAGTATGACCAATCAGACGCTGTGCTAGTTGAAGCGTCAAAGTTTGTTGCCGAACCATCACTGTAATAGAGCGGTAATGCACCCCAAAGTGGGCTGTCGGCATCTTTCTTTTGATTTACATAGTTTGCAGTGACAACTGTGCTATCAGTTAGCTGGCCTTCGTAGGCTAGATAATAAATAGTTTTATCTTGCTCGTAACGGTCAAGGTATGACTCAGTTTTGTGCTTTGTGAATACAGCACGTACAGCGTGGTTTTCGTTGATAGCAGTTGAAGCGTCAAGCTCTAAACGCTTGTTGTCCCAAGAACCATACGATACAGACGCATTGACTTGCGTTTGATAAGTAGGGCGCTTTAGAACCATGTTGACTGTTGCAGATGGGTTACCAGCACCTGTCATTAAACCATTGGCACCACGTACAATTTCAACACTATCGAAAATAGAAGTATCAAGAGTACCTTGGATTGAACCGTTGTCTTGCGGCATACCCATGCCATTAACTTGGAAGTTGGTGATCTCAAAACCACGAGCTTTAAAATAAGTACGATCAGTTTCGATTTGCTCAACAGTGACACCCGGTGTGCTTTCAAGTACAGCGTTTAAATTATCGAGTGAGAAGTCATCCATTAGCGCACGTGATACAACAGAGATTGACTGTGGTGTTTCTTTAATTGTTAGCCCTAATTTGGTTGCTGACTGTGCTTCTTCAGTGATGTAGTTTTTATGATGCTGGCCATACACGGCAATTTTTTCAATTGCTTGTTCTTCTTTTTGTTGTTCTGCAAAAGCGTGGCCACTTAAAAGTGCTGAGGTCACAAGGCTTAATTGAGATAAGCGCAAAAATTTTGTTGATGACATGCAAAGTTCCAATTAGTTCAATGAATAGTGAAATTAATGCGTAATTTAATCTAAATGAAAATAATTTACAATTAGGTCTTGCTGTTTTGGTGAGTAATTGTTTGCAAAAAGTTTAAAGGGCACAGAAATATAAAAAGGAGATATAAAAAAAGCGGCCGAAGCCGCTTCAGGAAGTAAAATAAGTTTAAATCTTAAAATACGTATTTTGCAGAGAACTGCAGACGGTCCATATCGCCGTCAGCACCGCTTTCTAGTTCACGCTCAGCATGTTTAAACTCAACACCAAATGTAAGCTTTTTAACAGGCGAATATAAAAGGTTGGCACTATAACTTTGGCTCATTTCTGTAGGGTCGCCAGTCACAGCAAGTAAATCTGTGTTGTTATCTGCTGAAAAGAATGAATAAAGGAAAGTTGAGCGCCATTGGCTGTTCCAGTGTTGTTGATAGGCAATGAAACCTGATGTCGAATCAATTGCATCTAAATCATCACCATCAAGCACAGCACCATTTGCTACGTTTAAACCAATGTAGCGGCCTAAACCTGAGCCTTGAGTTAGCATAAATTTAAGGTTGTTTTGGCCAAAATTTACTTTACCTGAGGCGCTGATACCGAACGATGATGTATCTGCATCAATGCCATTTTGTTTATAAGTTAACTGGCGAGCAAGACCGGTAAATACTAATTCACCCCAGTCAGCTTTATGTGCGTAACGTGCTGTAAAGTCAGGCATTGATGCATCATCAGTAGCTACACGTGCGCCGCCAACTGTGACAGTGCTCTCTGGGTTTTCGATAGAGAATGACCAATTACCGGTAGTGTAACGTGCCTGTGCTTGACGTACGAACACAGTACCTTCTGCAGGACCAACGAAGTCGAGTGTTTCTGGTAATGCACCTACGTTTTGAAAGTTTGACCAAGCTTGACCAAATAACCAACCATCATAAGTCACAAATGCTTGACGAATACGAGGCGCGTAAGAGTTACTAACACGTTCGTTACCGCCTGGCGCTGAAGCAATAAAGTCTATTTCAATTTTAGTTTTGATGGTTTTACCATCGTCTAATTTTGTTGCTGTACCTAGGTTAAAGCGAGATTGGCGTGCATGCATGTCAAATACTGCATCGCTGTCGCTGTCTGCGCCTACCGGTGTTGTACCTGGTACATAGAAGTCACGGCCAATGCTGCCGCCAGCTGGTACGCCTGCAGAGTAATCACTCCACATAGCATCAAGTTTTACATAGCCACCATAAGAGACGTCTGTGTTACCAATGGTTGCGGCGTTAGCAGTACCTGCAAGTGCACATAAAACAGCCGAAGCTGTGAGTGTTTTTAATGCGGTTACTTTTGTTGTTGTCATAATGTGTATTCCTGTCGAAGCTACTTGTTGATTGCATTAATGTTGTTGTATCACTGTTGTTTAAGAAATGACTTCTCTCAATTATCTATTGGTCTATTAGACTAAGGTGGAATGGGTAGTTAAATCGCATCCAACCTAACATTGGACTAGATTATAGAAGGCAATTTTAAAGTTTTTTGTTAAATGACAAGATATACAACTAAGGTCTAATACTTTCAGGGGCTTTGCTGAGTGATCCTTGAAGCAGGCCGTAGGCAAGTAATTAAAATGGAGACGACAACAATGTCAGAAAGTATCTATCCAGTACCAGCGCATATCAAGAATGCAGCACTAGTTGATAACGATAAATATAATACACTGTACAAGCAATCTATTGATGACCCTGAAGGATTTTGGCGAGAGCACGGTAAACGCCTTGATTGGTCAACTCCTTATAACAAAGTAAAGAACACCTCATTCGACAAAGGCCACATCAGCATTCGCTGGTATGAAGACGGCCAACTTAACGCATCTTACAACTGTATTGATCGCCACCTTGCCACTAAAGCCGATAAAACAGCTCTTATTTGGGAAGGCGATAACCCTGAACACAACGAAAATATTAGCTACCAACAGCTTCACGACGAAGTAGCTAAGCTAGCCAACGGCCTTAAAAAATTAGGTGTATCAAAAGGTGACCGTGTTGCTATTTATATGCCAATGACACCGCAGGCTATTTACGCTATGCAAGCGTGTGCGCGTATTGGTGCTATTCACTCTGTAGTATTTGGTGGTTTCTCTCCATCAGCGATTGCTGACCGAATTAATGACTCAGGCGCTAAAGTGGTAATTACTTCAGACGAAGGTCGCCGTGCTGGCAACTGCGTACCACTTAAAGCAAATGTTGATGAAGCGGTATCACAAGACTCAGTAACCACAGTTGAGCACGTTATTGTTCATCAGCTAACGGGTGGTGAAGTTGAGTGGAATAGTCATGATGTTTGGTGGCATGAGCTTGTCGCTGACTTACCAGCCGAGTGCGAACCAGAGCCAATGAATGCAGAAGATCCGCTTTTCATTCTTTATACTTCAGGTTCAACGGGTCAACCAAAAGGTGTGGTTCATACTACCGGTGGTTACCTTGTTTATGCATCTATGACACATGAATATGTGTTTGATCTTAAAGAAGACGATATTTTCTGGTGTAGTGCCGATGTGGGCTGGATCACTGGTCACAGCTACATTGCTTATGGCCCATTAGTGAATGGCTGCACGCAAGTCGTATTTGAAGGTGTACCAACTTACCCAACAGCGGGCCGTATGGGTGAAGTAATTGATAAGCACAACGTGACTATTCTTTACACAGCACCAACTGCTATTCGTGCTCTAATGGCGAAAGGCGATGAGCCAACAGCGACTTCAACTCGTAAAAGTCTTCGTGTTATGGGTTCTGTAGGTGAGCCAATTAACCCAGAAGCGTGGGCATGGTATTACGAACATATTGGTAACGAAAACTGCCCAATCGTAGATACTTGGTGGCAAACAGAGACTGGCGGCATCATGATCACACCATTACCAGGTGCGACAGATATGAAGCCAGGCTCAGCAACACGTCCATTCTTTGGTATTGCACCAGCACTATTTGATGCTGAGGGTAATACACTAGAAGGTGCGGTTGACGGTAACCTTGTTATTTTAGATAGCTGGCCATCACAAGCACGAACAGTTTATGGAGACCATGAACGCTTTGAACAAACCTATTTCTCAGCATACCCAGGCGTGTACTTCACAGGTGATGGTTGTCGTCGTGATGAAGATGGCTACTACTGGATCACAGGCCGTGTAGATGACGTACTTAACGTATCAGGTCACCGCCTAGGTACTGCAGAAATCGAAAGTGCATTGGTTGCTCACGAAGCAGTAGCAGAAGCTGCAGTCGTAGGTTACCCACATGATATTAAAGGTCAGGGCATCTATGTTTACATCACTCCAAATGAGGGGATTGTAGTAAGCGATGAACTAACAAAAGAGGTACGTAACTGGGTTCGTAAAGAATTAAGCCCAATTGCTTCACCTGATATGATCCAATGGTCTCCAGGTTTACCGAAAACTCGTTCTGGTAAGATCATGCGTCGAATTTTACGTAAAATTGCGGCAAATGAGCACCAACAGCTTGGAGATACTTCTACACTAGCCGATCCGAGCGTTGTTGATGAGCTAATCGAAAACCGATTAAATCGTTAAAATCGCGTTAAAAACTTGATTAGAAGTTGATTCTAAACGTAGTATATCGGCTGTCACTTAGAAATAGGTGTCAGCCGAATTTATTAGGAGTGAACCATGAGTCAGTTTTTAATAGCGGACGATCATCCGTTATTTCGTGAAGCGCTGAAAGGGGCATTGAGTGCTAAGTTCGCTGATTTAGAAGTGTTTGAATCGGAAAACTTTGATACCACCTTGCAGGTGCTGAGCGAACAAGAAGATCTTGATATCTTACTACTAGACCTTCACATGCCAGGCAATGGCGATTTATACGGCCTTATTCGCATTCGCGAAGACTATCCAAGCTTACCAATAGCTGTTGTTTCTGGCAGCGAAGACATCAATGTAGTTTCTAAAGTAATGGGTTATGGTGCGATGGGATTTATTCCTAAATCATCTTCATCAGATGATATTGCGCTGGCAATTAACCACATTCTTGAAGGCGATGTTTGGCTTCCACTTGAGCTTAAAGATAAGGTGGCTGCCGTAGATGGCGAAGACAAGGAAATTGCAGCGCAAGTGGCTTCACTGACGCCGCAGCAATACAAGGTGTTGCAATACTTGCACGAAGGCTTGCTAAACAAACAGATTGCTTACGAGTTACATATTTCTGAAGCAACAGTCAAAGCACACATTACAGCAATTTTTAGAAAGCTAGGTGTGTATAACCGTACTCAAGCGGTATTAATTGCCTCTAAGTTACAATTAGAGCCTATTGAGTCGGCATAACAAACGATAATAAAAACAATAAAGAGGCCACTCAGCCTCTTCATTTTATTGCCTAAGCGAACACCACGGTTCGATTTCCATTGATAAACAGTTTATGTTCAGATGCGAGTTGCAACGCTTTGCAGAACACTGTTTTCTCTACATCTTTACCCATTTTTGCCATCATCTCTGCGGTATCAGCATGACTGACATGCGTCACATCTTGTAAAATAATTGGCCCTTCATCGAGCTCATTATTAACAAAGTGAGCGGTCGCACCAATAATTTTTACACCGCGCTCAAATGCCTGATGGTAAGGCTTCGCACCAATAAAGGCAGGCAAAAATGAATGGTGAATATTAATAATCTTACCTTCAAAGCGCGCCACAAATTCAGGGCTTAAAATACGCATATATTTAGCAAGGCCGATGATATCAGGCTGATAGCTGGCTATTAAATCACCGACTTGTTGATCATGCTCTGCACGGCTTAAACCCTCGTGCGATACCACATGAAATGGCACACCAAAGCCTGCAGCCAGTGGCGCTAAGTCGGCGTAGTTGGCAATCACAGCCAGTACTTCGATGTTTAAGGCTTTTTCGAATTGCTTTAGTAATACCCCACCTAAACAGTGCGCTTCTTTGGTGGCAAGCAATACCACTTTCGTTTTTTCGCTGCTGTGCAGGGCAAGCTCTGCGCCATCAGGAAGTAGCTCAGCAAGACTTGGTAAAAAGTCATCTGAAATAACGCCGCTTAACTCTGTACGCATAAAAAAGCGTTTAGCGTCTTTATCTACAAATTCGTTATTACGTGTAATGTTTAAATTATGCTGATGACAAAGGCCGGTGATCTTGGCAATTAGACCAACATCATCATCGCATTGTGTGGTTAAAATCGTGTTCATAGTCCTCATTCTAATCCCGTGTGTGTGAACACCATTATTTGCTAATTTTTTTGTGCTGCATAGCGCAAATTTAACTATCTAATAATTTATCTGATTTGATTGCATAAGCGCCTAAAATGTAATCATTATTTACTTTTCGTGTAAAAGTAAGCTGCTTTCACTATAAATGTGATTTTCTGTCCATAATTATGATTAATTAAGTGCTTTTCTACATCATTTTCTACACTTTTTAACCTTATCGTAAGTAACTGTAAGTGAAGGTAATAGTTTGTAAAACATAGAATTTTTTCACACTATTCGAGTCAGAATGGGGTATTACAAACAATAAGGAAAAAATTCCATGAAAAGCACTCTGCTTAAAACAATTGTTGCCTCAAGTTTGCTTTCGGTACTGGCTGCCTGTTCAAGCGATGACAGCAGCAGTAGCAACAGTGGCTATGTGCAACTGTACAATGGCTCTTACAACAGCCCATACACACGTTTATTTGTTGATGACACTGAACGTTCGGGCGCAGATTTTGGTGATGTATCAACTCGTCATAACTACAGTTCGGGGGAGTATGAACTCAGTTTTGAATATGTTGATGCCAATGATAGTTATATCACCATCGATGAAGAAACCATCAAAATTAAAAATGATCAAACTCAGTTGCTAGTAATGAACGGTGATTTTGCTGAACCAATTTTTACTGAGCTCAGTGTGCCGACGTCAAGCGATGAAGATGAATTCAATGTTGGCTTTTTTAATATCGTTGGTGAAGATAACCTTTACGATGTATACGTTGCTACTGACGACGGGTTGTTTGATACCGCTGAGTTATTAATGACTTCGCAATACCTCGTTGAGCCAGAATTAGCGACGCTTGAGGAAGGTTATTACACTATTTATATTACTGCTAGCGGCAGCACTGATGTGATTTTTGAATCACCAACCGTGTACTTTAATGATGAAGCAACGTACATGGCGATGATCCGTCCAAGTTATGCAACAGAGGAAGATGGCATTACGCTTGATGTTGTGACGGCTAGTAGCTCAGTAACACAACTAAACCACCAAGACGCGCAAGGTCAGCTGCGTTTTATCAATACTATTGATGATTACACACAAACCCAGTTTAAAGTAACCCGAGGCACAACGGCGACTAACACCGAAGTTGTTAGCAACGATAGTTACTCTGAATACATGAGCATGTCGCCAAATAGTTACAGCGTCGCCATGTTAGATGAAGCGGGTGACACGATTGTAGATAACTTCTTAATGACATTAGAACGTGAGCAAAGTGCGGTTGGTCTTTTCTACAATGACAAAGATTACGGGCCTCGTATGATGACCATTGAAGAAAACCTAACTCCAAGCAGCTACAGCCACGCAGTTACTGTGGTTAACTTAATTGATAGTTATGCAGGGCAAGAGATTGACGAAGTTGATGTGTACTTCACCCTCAATGGTGAAACGGTTGAAGATACTAGCAATGTTGTAGAAGGGTTAGATCAATACGACCAACAAGAGCAGGTGGTTGATAACGAAGTTTATACAACTTATGTGGTGTTTGAAGATAACGGTCAACAGATTGTGTTATTACAACAAAGCGATATGGATTTTACTGAAGAAGGTAACTATATCTTGGTGATTGAACACGATGAAACCACAGACTCAGGTTTTAAAATGACCTTAGAGCGTACGGTGACTGAACAGTCTTAACCGGCTAAAACGCAATATCGTTGTTTATTTACTCTTGCTAAGTGTTTATTGTATAAACAATTAAGGCTTTTTGCTTTTTTGTTTAAAGCGTACACAAGGAGAGGATATGGACGGCGGTATTGCGTTACTAATATTACTAGCACTAGTTGTTGTAGGTGGCTCAATTGCGGGTATTTTTGCCTTTTTTCAACTCTCTAGTTTAAAGCGAGAGGTAGCTGCTCTTCGAGTCAAACTTAACGCGACATATACCCAACATCCACAAACAAATACTGCAAACCAGTTTGATAATTCAAACGAAGATCTGACTGACACAGCAAAATTTGAACCAGAGCCTGTAATCATTAGTAAGCCGATTGAGGCTATCCCTAAAAAGCCCGAGCAAACAAAACCCAAGCCTGCGACTTTAAATCCGCTAGTAAGCCAACTCGTTACACAAATCAAAGCCAATTGGTTAACTTGGGTAGGAGCGGTTGCACTTGCCTTTGGCGGTATCTTTTTAGCCCGCTATTCACTGGAGGCAGGCTTATTATCTGAAACCATGCGACTCACGCTTGGCGCTATTTTTGGTTTGAGCTTAATTGTTGCGGCTGAGGTTTTACATCGTAAAGGTATTATCTTTGATGGGTTTAGCAACTATATTCCCGCGGCGCTGGCAAGTGGCGGCTTTATTAGTTGTTTTGCATTGACTTTGCTGGCCTACAGCCATTATGGCTTACTGCAAGCTTTACCTGCATTTAGCATTTTAACCTTAGTTTCTGTAGCAGCAAGCTGGATGGCTCTACGTTTTGGTCCTGTGCTAGCAGTCATTGGCATTATTGGCGCCTACAGCGTGCCGGTTTGGGTTAATACCGGGAGCAATGACTTTATAGCACTGCTAACTTATGTTGCGTTTGTTAGTGTATCGGCTTCGCTAGTTGCTCATTACGTAAAACGGCATTGGTTGTGGTATCTGTTATGGGCGGGTCATTTAGGCTGGTATTACCTAGTTGCAATGAGTGCAGCTAAAAACCTGCATTGGTTTATTAATCTTTATGCTCTATTTAGCATCGTATTGTTAATTGCGATTCCGCGCCTAGGGCTGAGTATTAAACAAATAGAATACCGTCCACATCGCTTTAAAACACTACTTAAGCAACTGCCCGACAACCCTCTGTTGATAGCTGTTGTCGTGCCACTTTATCTTTTACTCATGAGCAGTAACCAACTGCTTACTTGGCAGCTTAGTATGTTGTCGTTAGTGGCTTTACTGCTTCTTTTGGTATTAAAAAACAGTGCATGGGATCACTGGCTGATACTAGCTGTTGTGAGTGTAATGTGTTTGCTCACAGGGCAATACAATGCTGTTGATTACTCTGAGCAACTTTTTGTATTTCGGCAAAATTACGGAGCAGGGCTGTTTTTTATTGCTTTGTTTGCGGGTTATGGGTTTTTGTTTGGTCGTAAATACCCCAAACGCTTAGGTTTTGCTCTAACCGCTTCACTTTCAAGTTTTGTGATTATTAGTTGCTTATATGTCATCACTCCCGATCATGCCTTGATGACGGCGTATCCGGTTTGGTGCTTTGTATTACTGGCACTGTCTGCTGGGTTATTTAAGTTATCACTTAATAGCACAAATCCAATGCGGGTATTTATTTACTGGCTTGGCGGTAATGCCAATATTAGCTTAGCGCTAACCATGCTCCTTGAAGGCAGCAGCTTGACCTTAGCGCTTGCTGTGCAGGTGTTGTTGATCAGTTTTTATGTCAATAAACAGTCACTCAGCATACCTACTTGGCCGCTTAAGGGCTTAGTTGGCGCTTTACTAGTTAGGTTAAGCTTTGCACCTTGGTCAGCTGATTACAGTGGTGCGTTGCTGCTCGGTGTGCACTGGAGTTTGGTTGTATACCCAGTATGCGCTTGCTTATTTTACTTTGCAGCGAGGCACTGGCAGCAGCAATCTGTTCGGGTGTGGCTAGAAGGTGCAACGCTTCATTGTATTGCTTTATTTATTACCACAGAGACGAGCTATCAGTTGGTGGGGCACTACCCAGACTTTGAGAACTTGTCTGTGTATGAGCATATTTTATTAACCTGTAACTGGGGTATATTAGGTTGTGTTTATTTACTGCGTTCACGCTTTACTGCGCAATTGGCAAAACTCTATCAAGTAGCAGGTTTTGCGTTATTAACACTGAGTGGCTTACTAATACTGAAAAGCTTTACTGCTGTAAATCCGTTTTTTGAGCCGATAAATATAGGCAGTTGGCCGATTATTAACTGGTTACTATTACTTTGGTTAGTCCCCGCCTGTATTGCAATTTGGGCAAGCCAACTGACTAAATCTCAGCACTATTTACAAAAGCTGTTTACAGCACTTGCAGGTGTGATGAGTGTTTTATATATCAATGCGGAAATTCGCCATAACTGGCAAGGTGAGTTTATAAATATTGCTTTGCCAACCTCAGATGCCGAGCTTTACAGTTATTCTTTAGTTTGGCTTGTTATCGGTGCCTTGGTGGTTGTGGTGGGGCAGTTAAGAACCATTACGGTATTACAAAAGCTCGGCTTTGGCTTATTGGCGCTGGTGGTGTTAAAAGTGTTCTTGATTGATATGGCAAACTTAACCGGGTTGCTGCGGGCTATTTCGTTTATCGGCTTAGGCTTGTCGTTAGTGGCGCTTAGTTGGTTGTTCCAAAAATTTAAGGCAAAGCCTACTGCTTTGCCTTAAATCGGTGTTGTTAAATACGTTGGTTAAGCACTATTGTTAAGTACTGTGATTAAGCAGTGCTTTGAGTTTTGCGGGCTTAACGGGTTTACTAAGGTAATGAATTTGTTCTTCTTTGGTTTGCTGTTTTAGGGCTTCATCACGCACCGCTGTGATTAAAATGGCAGGCACTGGACTTTGCCAAATTTCTCTTAGGGTTTTAATAAGGGTTATGCCATCGCAATCATGACCCAGCTGGTAATCCATTAAGATCACATCGGGCGCTCGGTGCTCTTTGGCATAGGCCATCACGGTTTCAACTTGATCAAAGAGCTGATAATTTGCCTGCCACTTTTGCAATAGGCTTGCCATGGCATTAAGGTTTTCAGGGTCATCATCCACTGCAATAATGTTCATCGCACTGCGGTTCTCAACCCCTTTTTTAGGCGTATCTTTTTGTTGAATAAATTGGCTTTCACCATAAGGTACTTCAATACTAAAGCGGCTACCTTTGCCAGGCGTTGAACTGACATCTAAACGTAAAGAGAGTAAGTCGGCCATTCGTTTTACAACTCCTAAGCCAAGGCCAACCCCTTTGTTATCTCCCGCTTCAATACGGTAAAAGTCATTGAAGATTTTCGCTTGCTCTACTTCTGTAATGCCGGGGCCTGTGTCCCATACTTCAATCCGTAAATGATGTTTGCGTTTGCGACAAGCAATTAAAACTCGGCCACTATCGGTGTATTTAACCGCATTTGACACCAAGTTTTGAATAATTCGTCGTAAATAAGTGATATCACTGTGAACGATAACTCCTTTTGAACGTACCGTCAGTTTTAAGCCTTTTTCGCTCGACATAATGGCGTATTCATTTTTCAGCGGGGCAAGTATATCATCAATACTAAAGTGACGCGGAGTAGGGGTCATTGCTCCTTGTTCGAGCTTGGCAATTTCTAACAGCGCCGACATCAAATGCACCGTTGAATCTAAGCTTGCACCCAGCTTTTCAAAGTTATTTAAGTTGTTGCTCGAAAGGGTTTTATCATCAATAGCAGCAAGGTACAGGCGCGCCGCATTCAGCGGTTGTAAAATATCATGGCTAGCCAAGGCTAAAAATCGCGTTTTACTGTCATTAGCTTGTTCTGCCTCTTTTTTAGCTAAAGTAAGTGCTTGCTCAGTTTGTACTCGGCTATCGATTTGTGCTTGTAAATCTTTATTGATAGTACGGATTTCTTGAGTACGCGCTTCAATACGGTTTTCAAGATCCATGTTTACTTCTTCAAGCGCATTTTGCGTTTCGATATGCGTGGTAATATCAGAGAAACTTGTCACAAAGCCGCCATCAGGCAGTGGGTTACCAATCATTTCGAACACTTGGCCATTACGGCGGTGACGAATAAAGTGATGGGGCGTGCCGTTTTTAAGATGCTGCACGCGCTTTTCTACATGGCGTTCAACTTCACCGGGGCCACATTCACCGCGCTCGGCATTGTATCTAAGCACATCTTCAATTGGTTGGCCTACTTCGAGAAAGTCATCTGGGTAAGCAAACATTTCTGCGTAGCGCTTATTCCACGCCACTAAATTAAGTTCTTTATCAACAACCGAAATACCATGGCTGAGGTTTTCGAGAGAGGTAAATAATAAGTTTTGATTAAATTGCAGGGCTTGTGTGGTTTCATCAAAAAAGTTAACCACTTCTTCAAAGGCCATACGTTTACCAGAAGCAACCGTGTGGATCAGCGCTTGTGCTGAAGAGGCGCCAAGTACACCGGTTAAGGCGCGCTCACAATAAGCAATAAACTCAGGTTCTGGGTGCGCGTTGTTGTCATCTAAGTTATGCGACAACGCAAAGTGAGCCAGCACTTGCTGCGAGCGCTGCACACCTAAGAAGGTTTGTAGCAGTACTTTAAAGTCGTAAACAGTGGCTTTTACGTTTTTATTTAAACGTCTGGCGAATACCGCTTGCTCTTTTGGATTTACAAAAGCAGCTGCTTGAATTTTATCAATTAAACGCTCATCTGCACCGAGCGAAAAACTTATGTAACAGCCAATATTGGCAAATAAGGCGATTAGGGTGCCACGAGTAATAAGTGTTTGTTGCAGCTCTGCGTTTAAGGTATTGCCTGCATCTAAAATAGGCAGCATTAAGAACAAAACCCAGCAAATAAAGCCTGCTAATAACCCAGCATAAACACCATAAGCATGGCCTTTTCGCCAGTATAAGCCGCCAACAATAGCTGGGAGTAATTGCGATACCAAAGAAAAGGCCACTAAACCCATACTAGCCAGCGCTTTACCATGGCCAAACCATTGCTGGTAGAAATACGACAAAATCAAAATGCCAGCAATTGTGAAGCGTCTCACTAACAGGATTTGCGACTTATAGCTGCTAGTAATGAGGTTACGTTTAAACTTACGACGCAGCATTAACGGCAACACTACATCGTTTGAAATCATGGTACTGAGCGTGAGTGTGGCTACAACAATCATCGCCGTAGCCGCTGATAGACCGCCGATAAATACAAAGGTCGTTAAAAAGGCGTTTTCGTGCATCAGCGGTAGGGCTAATACAAAACTATCTGGTGAGAAGCCACTGCCAATGCCTGGGTGAATAGCTGCCGTTGCAATAGGGAAAATCATTGCAGCAGTTAGTAACAAATACAGGGGGAATGCCCAGCGGGCTGTATAAAGGTGGCGTTTATCTTGGTTATCGACCACAGTTACGTGGAATTGCCTTGGCAAACAGATAATCGCCGCTGCGGCCATTAATGACTGGCCGATAAAGTTAAAGCTAAAAAAGTCGAAGTTCTGCCAATGTTGCCAAATTGAGCCCGTTAGCTGCTCGGTCTGCACCGTAGTTAAATTAAATAATGTGTATAAAGCAAGCCCAGCAACGGCCACCAAAGCTAATAACTTAATCATAGATTCAAAGGCGACAGCGAGCATTAGCCCTGAGCGATATTCGGTTACATCGACTTTACGAGTACCAAAGAATATCGCAAACATCGCCATAATGAGTGTTGCCGAAAGGGCCAGCACAGAGCCAGAAATACGATCGTCGTTTTGCAGCAGTAAGAAGCTGCTACTCAGTGCTTTTAATTGCAGAGCGATATACGGAATCGTCGCCAATAAAGCGATAATTGTCACCATAATGGCGGTGGTTTGCCGTTTACCATAGCGAGCTGAAATAAAGTCGGCGATGGTAGTAATATTTTGTTTTTTACTGACCAGTACTAATTTGCGTAAAAACCCTTGGCCAAAGAAAAAAAGCAACGCAGGGCCGATTAAAATAGGTAAGTAATTCCAACTGCTGGTGGCTGCTGTACCAACTGAACCGTAGTAGGTCCAAGACGTACAGTAAATCCCTAATGAAAAAGAATAAACAAATGGGTGGTGACTAATTCTTTTAGCAAGAGGAGTGGTTTTGTCTCCCCAATTTGCCAACCAAAACAACACGCCAATATAGGCGAGTGCAACAAATAAAAGCGCAGCTGTCATGTTTAAATTCAGTAATTATTGTAATAACACTACCTTACCAGAATTATGCGCGATTTCGATGGCAAGATTTTTTGTAATAATAATTAATGAAATGCAAGTTATTGAAAATTAATGAATAGTACTGTTTTATGTATCTTTATTAGACTAATGTCGCAGATCATTCGTTTTTACTATTTTCGCTATTTCGCAAATTTATCTTTATAGGTTAAGTTGTTGTTAACTATTGTTTTTTACCATCCATTAACAAATGGTGTTTTGCAGTTTACGTAAACGTAAACCAGCTGTTACGACTATGGTCTCAATTCCATAAATCAGAACCCTTGCTAACTTAGTTAATGACAACTAATACCACTCATTACTTTCTTGTAATGCATAAGGGGATAAAAAATGGCTTTTAAAGATGAAGAACAAGCAAAAGCTTATTGGGCGGAAAACCTCGCACTGCTATTTAAATTATTAGCAATTTGGTTTGTCGTGTCATTTGGCTTCGGCATTTTACTGGTAGACGTACTTAACGAGATACGTTTCTTTGGGTTTAAACTCGGCTTCTGGTTCTCCCAGCAAGGCGCTATTTACACCTTTGTTGCTTTGATTTTTGTTTACGTTTTCAAAATGAATACGTTAGATAAAAAATATGGCGTAGACGAATAGGAGCTAAGCAATGGATGTTCAAACACTCACATTTATTATCGTCGGTTTAAGCTTCGCGCTTTATATCGGCATCGCAATCTGGGCTCGTGCTGGGTCAACAAATGAGTTCTACGTTGCAGGGGGCGGTGTACCGCCGCTAGCAAATGGTATGGCAACTGCTGCTGACTGGATGAGTGCGGCATCGTTTATCTCAATGGCGGGTATTATCTCGTTTGCGGGCTATGACGGTGGTGTATATCTAATGGGTTGGACAGGTGGTTATGTACTACTTGCACTTTGTTTAGCTCCTTATCTACGTAAGTTTGGTAAGTTCACGGTGCCAGATTTCATCGGTGACCGTTATTACTCACAAGCTGCACGTGTTGTTGCAATTTTATGTGCCATCTTTATCTGTTTCACATACATCGCAGGTCAAATGCGTGGTGTGGGCGTAGTTTTCTCTCGCTTCTTAGAAGTAGATATTGAGACCGGTGTTTACATTGGTATGGTGATTGTATTCTTCTACGCTGTATTAGGCGGTATGAAGGGGATTACATATACGCAAGTCGCTCAGTACTGTGTACTAGTATTTGCTTACCTTGTTCCAGCAATCTTCATTTCAATGATGATGACAGGTCACTTCTTCCCACAAACAGGTTTTGGTGCAACGCTTAGCGATGGCTCAGGACAGTTTGTACTCGATAAATTAGACGGGCTCAGTACTGAGCTTGGCTTTGCGCAGTACACCGAAGGCTCGAAGAGCATGATTGATGTATTCGCAATCACAGGCGCGCTAATGGTTGGTACTGCAGGTTTACCGCACGTAATCGTTCGTTTCTTCACTGTTCCACGTGTTAAAGACACGCGTATCTCAGCTGCATGGACACTTGTTTTCATTGCAGTTGTTTATACAACAGCACCTGCTGTAGCGTCATTCGCTCGTGTAAACATGATTGATACAATTAACGGTAAAGATGGTAGCGGTACAGAGTACGCAGAAGCACCAGCTTGGGTTAAAAACTGGGAAAGAACAGGCCTAATCACCTTTAACGATAAAAATGGTGACGGCAAAATGTTCTACTCAGCAGGTAAGATTGATGATCCAAACAGCGCAAACGAAGTTAAAGTTGACCGCGACATCATGGTACTTGCAAACCCTGAGATTGCAGACTTACCAGCATGGGTGATTGCATTAGTAGCAGCAGGTGGTATCGCAGCAGCGCTATCAACAACAGCAGGCTTACTATTGGTGATCTCGACCTCGGTATCGCATGACTTATTAAAACGCACCTTAAAACCAGATATAAGTGACAAACAAGAGCTACTAGCAGCGCGCCTAGCTGCGATGATAGCGATTGTAATTTCAGCTTACTTTGGTATTAACCCGCCAGGATTCGTGGCCTCGGTTGTTGCCTTTGCCTTCGGCTTAGCAGCGGCGAGCTTCTTCCCAGCCATCATTATGGGTATCTTCTCTAAGAAGATGAATAAAGAAGGTGCGATTGCGGGTATGGTGACAGGTATTACATTTACAGCGGCTTATATTATCTACTTCAAGTTCGTAAGCCCTGAATTGAATGCACCTGCAAACTGGTTATTTGGTATCTCACCAGAGGGTATCGGTCTAATTGGTATGATAGTTAACTTTGTGGTTGCAGCTATCGTACTTAAACTAACGGCTGAAACACCAGTTGAAATCCAAGAAATGGTTGAAGGTATCCGTAATCCTAAAGGTTCGAGCGCAGCACACGCGCACTAATAAAACCATTTTATAAGAACACACTCTTGAAGTTCAAAAGCCCGACTTAAGTCGGGCTTTTTATTTATTTCAAACAGGGGTAGTGTAGATATTGTCTCTATTTTATAGCGAGAATGACCATGAATACCGAGCAACAGGAAGTCGCCCAATTTGTGATGCAACAAACGCCATTTAATCAGCTTGATGGCGCTGCCAGTGAGTATTTTGTAAACCATCTCGATATTATTTATCTGACCCGTGAGAATCAAAATCAGTGGTTAAGTTCAGATAATCTCAGATTATTTTTAATTCGCTCTGGCGATTATGATTTAGTCGACCCAAAAGGCGATGTGATTACTAAGTTATCGAGTGGCGATTACTTTGGTTTTCCTTCACTGTTAACTGGCGAAGCGATTCAAAATAGCATTTCAGTGCAAAAGGAAGGCATTGTTTACATGCTAAACCAAGCGGCATTTGATTACTTACGCCGTGAGTATAAAGTGTTTGAGCAATACTTTGTTCGCGCCCACAAAAACCGTTTATTGTCTTCTCATTATAAAAGTCAAAACGACAGTTGGTCGGAGAAGAAAATTTGCGAATTGATGAATCGCAAAGCCGTCACCTTGGCGCCAGATGCAAGTATTCGTCAAACCGCTAAAAAAATGAAACAACAGGGTGTTTCGTCGATTATGCTAACTGAACATGATCGCCTCGTTGGGGTTGTCACCGACAGAGACTTGCGCAATCGCGTATTGGCCGATGAGGTTGACCCTCAAGAGTCAGTAAGTAGCATCATGACGTGTAAACCCAAGTTTATTTTTGAAAATAACCGCGTGTTTTCGGCGCTACACTTAATGCTTAAGCACAATATTCACCATTTACCTGTGCTTGATGAACATCACAAACCGCTTGGTATGCTCACCAGTACTGATTTACTGCGTCAGCAAAAAAGCGACCCAGTACAATTGATTGGACGAATTTATAAAGCGCATAGCGTGGTTGACTTAAAACGTTATTCGCAAGAGATACCCGGTTTATTAAAAGGCTTTTCGAACAATATTGATGATATCTCCTTGATTGGTAAATTATTAAGTGGTTTAACCGATGCACTGACTTCGCGTTTGATCCGTTTATTTCAAGAAGATAATGGCGCGGCACCAACCAGCTTTAGTTTTATTTGTTTTGGTTCACAAGCAAGGGAAGAACAAACGCTGCATTCAGACCAAGATAATGGCCTGTTGCTACCTGATGATTTAACAGAAGAACAACAAGATTACTTTAAACGCATGGGCGAGTATGTCTGTGAGCATTTAATTGAGTGCGGTATAAAACGTTGCCCTGGCAATATTATGGCGAGCAATGCAGCGTGTCGAATGGGCATTAACGATTGGACAGAAAAGTTTCATAAGTGGATCACCTCACCCACACCAGAGGCGATGCTCAATTGTAAGATATTTTTTGATTTACGGTTTATTGAAGGTTCCACTACTTTATATGCGCGCTTTTGTGAGCAGCTAAAACGCATTTCTAAAAATGACTTATTCTATGCAGCTATGGCGAGCGACATTAAAAATACCCCAGTGCCCATTGGTTTGTTTAATCAATTTAAATTAGAAACTGACGAAAAACAGCATAAGTACCTCGACTTAAAAAAACGCGGTGTGGTGATCATCAACGACATAGTGCGTTTATATTCCCTTAAAGCGGGTATTCAACGCGCTAATACGCAAGAGCGTATTGATGCGTTAATGAAGTTTTCGCTACTCAATAAAGATGACTTATATAACCTAAAAGACTGTTGGCGCTTTTTAACCCAGCTGCGTTTAGGTACGCAAATTAACGAAGAGGGATTGCCTAGCAACTGTATTAACCCAAATGCGTTGAATTCATTAGAGCGACATCAATTAAAAGAAGCATTTTATTTGGTTAAACAGGCACAGCAAGCGGCCGCATTTAAATTTGCTCGCGGTAGTTTATAGGAGGCGTTATGGTTAAACGCTGGTTAAGTCGGTATTTAGCGCGCAAGCAACTTTTGGCAGTCGATGCTTATAAAGAGCGTTATGTAGTGATAGACATGGAATTAACGGGCCTTGACCCTCGCCAGCACGAAATTGTCTCGGTGGCGTGGGTAATGATAGAAGATCAATGCATTAAACTCAGTGGTGCACAGCACTTAATAAATAAAGACGTGCAAAGCTTAGAGCAAAGCCCGATTTATCACGGTATTGCAAAACAAGATATAGATACAGGTGAAAGCCTCGAAACCATTCTGGGTAAGCTGCATCAGCATTTTGGTGAGTGCATTTTAGTGTTTCATAACGCGGCACTTGATTGGGGGTTTTTAAAACAGGCTTGCAGAACGCTTGGCTTAGATGCAAAAGCGCGTTTAATTCTTGATACCTTTGTTATTGAAAAAAAACGCCTGCACCAGCAAGGCCACGAAATTGGCCACGATGATTTAACACTTAGCGAATGCCGTAAACGCTACAACTTACCACATTACAGCTCGCACCATGCCCTTACTGATGCCATGGCAACGGCGGAGTTATTCTTAGCCCAGTGTCATCAAATTAGTCGTGGTAAAGCATTGAAAGTAGGGGAGCTTGTGTGAATCAGTTAGAATTAAAAGTGCCCCCAGTTTTGCTGCTGCTGATCATTGCGTTGATGATGTGGGGCATAGCAGACTTGTTTACGAGTTTTAGCTTCTCGTTTTTCGCATCATCTTTTGTAGCACTACTCATTGCATTTTTAGGTGTGGTGTTTGCTTTATTAGGTGTTTATCAATTTCGTAAACAAGGTACGACCGTTGACCCTCGAATTCCAGAAAAGTCGGCGAGTCTTGTTACAAGTGGTGTTTATCAATTTAGCCGTAACCCAATGTATGTTGGTATGTTACTAATACTAGTTGGTTGGGGAATTTATCTTGGTAATATTGCGAGTTTTATTATGTTGCCGGTATTTATTCTCTATATGAATCGATTTCAAATTATGCCAGAAGAAACGTTTATGGCAGAGAAGTTTGGGTCAGCATACCAGCAATACAAAAAATCTGTTCGTCGCTGGCTATAAAGGAATACAGAAAGCTATATGAGCTCGCTAACGCAGTTTTATTTACCTTGCCCTCTTATAAAAATGTGTAAGGTCTATTACCAAAACTGCGCCATCTAAAACATGCTAAGCAACTTTTATTTCACATGACCTCTTATAAAAACTCTTCAGGTCGATTACCAAAACTGCGCCATCTAAAACATGCTAAGCAATTTTTATTTCACCTGACCTCTTATAATAATGTGTAAGGTCGATTACCAAAACTGCGCCATCTAAAACATGCTAAGCAACTTTTATTTCACTTGACCTCTTATAATAATGTGTAAGGTCGATTACAATACCGCCATCTAAAAGGCAGCTGCCTTTATCTGCAAGCAAATAGAGTGGATTTTCTTCTTCATGGCAATCAAACTTGCAATTAATGGTTTTGGTCGAATCGGGCGTAACATCGTCCGTGCTCTGTATGAATCAGGGCTTGAAGATCAAATCAAAATTGTCGCTATTAACGAATTAGCCGACCCTAAGGGCATTGCCCATCTCCTTAAATACGATACATCTCACGGCCGCTTTTCATTCCCAGTTAATCTTGGCGAAGATACTTTAACGGTTGCTAACGACTCTATAGCCTTATTTGCAGAAGAAAACCCTGCAGAACTGCCTTGGCAAACTCTTGATGTTGATGTGGTTCTTGAATGTACTGGGGTGTATCACTCTCGTGAACATGCAGAACTACACTTAGCTGCTGGTGCAAAAAAAGTATTGTTTTCACAGCCTGCAGATGCTGATGTTGATGCCACAATTGTGTATGGTATTAACGATGATGAGCTAAAAGCTGAACATACGATTGTTTCAAACGGTTCATGTACCACAAACTGTATTGTGCCAGTAATTAAAGTGCTGGATGACGCATTTTCGATTGAATCCGGGGCTATTACAACGATTCATGCCTCGATGCATGATCAGCAAGTGATTGATGCGTATCATCATGATTTACGTCGTACTCGCGCTGCAAGCCAGTCTATTATTCCGGTAGATACAAAGCTTGCTCGTGGTATTGAGCGTATTTTGCCTAAGTTTCATAGTCGCTTCGAAGCCATTGCTGTTAGGGTACCAACTATCAATGTGACGGCGATGGATTTAAGTGTAACAGTGAATACCGATGTGAATTTAGCGACTGTCAATCAGGCACTTAAGTTAGCTGCAAAAGACCGCCTTGACGGTATTTTAAGCTACACAGAAGAGCCATTGGTATCGGTAGATTTTAATCATGACCCACATTCTTGTATCATAGATGGCACTCAGACACGTGTTAGTCATAAACGACTGATAAAGTTGTTAGTGTGGTGCGATAATGAGTGGGGCTTTGCGAATCGTATGCTCGACACTGCGCGTGCGATGATGGCTGTAAGCCAATAATTTATAAATATAATATTAGTATCGTTAACTAAGGAGAAGTCCATGTCGGTCATTAAAATGGCAGATTTAGATTTAAACGGCAAACGCGTGTTAATTCGTGAAGATTTAAATGTGCCTGTAAAAGAAGGTAAAGTGACCTCTGATGCACGTATTCGTGCAGCATTACCAACTATCAAATTAGCGTTAGAAAAAGGCGCTAAAGTAATGGTGATGACACACCTTGGCCGCCCTACGGAAGGGGAATATGATGAAGCGTTTTCGCTTGCCCCTGTGGTTAATTATTTAAATGATGCCCTTGAGCAAACAGTTCGTCTTGAAAAAGACTACCTAGAAGGCGTAGACGTTGCTGATAACGAAGTTGTTGTTTTCGAAAACGTGCGTTTTAACGCTGGCGAAAAGAAAAATGACGAAGCACTGTCTAAAAAACTAGCTGCATTATGTGATGTTTACGTAATGGACGCATTTGGTACGGCTCACCGTGCACAAGCATCGACTCACGGTGTGGGTTTATTTGCTGATGTTGCATGTGCAGGTCCACTACTTGCGGCGGAGCTAGACGCACTAGGTAAAGCGCTTGATAACCCAGCTCGTCCTTTGGTTGCTATCGTTGGTGGCTCTAAAGTATCGACTAAGTTAACTGTACTTGATTCACTTTCTAAAGTGGTTGATCAACTTGTAACGGGTGGTGGTATCGCTAATACCTTCATCGCAGCGGCAGGTCACCCAGTAGGTAAATCTTTATTTGAAGCTGATTTAATTGATGAAGCAAACAAATTAAGTGCTGCGGCAAAAGCTAATAACGGTGAAATACCGGTACCAACTGATGTTGTTGTAGGTAATGAGTTCTCAGAATCTGCAGTGGCAACATTAAAAGATGTGAATGAAGTAACTGACGAAGACATGATCTTCGATATTGGTCCTGATACAGCAAACCAATTAGCAAAAATCATTGCTAATGCGGGCACTGTTGTATGGAATGGTCCAGTTGGTGTATTTGAATTTGACCAATTTGGTAATGGCACACGTGCTATTGCTGATGCGATTGCTAACTCAAGTGCATTCTCGATTGCTGGTGGCGGTGATACGCTTGCAGCGATTGATAAATACGGCATTGCCGATAAAGTTTCTTACATTTCAACCGGTGGTGGTGCTTTCCTTGAATTTTTAGAAGGGAAAAAATTACCAGCAGTTGCTATGCTTGAAGAACGTGCTAAGTAATTAGTGCGTATGCCAGCGTAGTTATTAGGTAATTACGCTGGTTTGGCTGTTAATAAAATACCTCTCACCCTCGTTTTATTTACAGCTGTTACGGTAGGCGCGAGCTTTTCGTGATGCAGTGATGCATCAAAAAAATAACTTATCCGTTCAAACTAGATAGTAGGGAACTACTGTCGATACAATTTGGAGAATACCAAATGGCTTTAATCAGTATGCGACAACTTCTTGATCATGCAGCTGAAAATGGTTACGGCGTACCTGCGTTTAACGTTAATAACCAAGAGCAAATGCGTGCAATTATGGAAGCGGCTGACAAAACAAACAGCCCGGTAATTGTACAAGGTTCAGCAGGCGCACGTGCCTATGCTGGTGCCCCTTTTATTCGTCATATGATTTTAGCAGCCGTTGAAGAATGGCCTCATATCCCAGTTGTAATGCACCAAGACCACGGTACTTCACCAGGTGTATGTCAGCGCTCAATCCAGTTAGGCTTTTCATCAGTTATGATGGATGGCTCATTAATGTCTGATGGTAAAACTCCTTCAAGCTATGAATATAATGTTGATGTAACTCGTCAAACCGTTGAAATGGCTCATGCTTGTGGTGTGTCTGTTGAAGGCGAGTTAGGTGTTTTAGGTTCACTGGAAACAGGTGAAGCAGGTGAAGAAGACGGCGTGGGTGCAGAAGGTAAATTGTCTACTGATCAAATGCTAACAGATCCTGAAGAAGCCGCTGATTTCGTTAGTAAAACTAAGGTTGATGCACTTGCTATTGCTTGTGGTACATCACATGGTGCGTACAAGTTCACTCGTCCACCAACAGACGATATCTTAGCGATTGATCGCATTAAAGAAATTCACGCGCGTATTCCTAACACTCACTTAGTAATGCATGGTTCTTCTTCTGTTCCACAAGAGTGGTTAGAAGTGATTAACCAATACGGTGGCGAAATTCCTGAAACGTATGGCGTGCCAGTAGAGCAGATCATCGAAGGTATTAAGTACGGTGTTCGTAAAGTTAATATCGATACCGATCTTCGTTTAGCATCAACAGGTGCAATTCGTCGTCACTTAGCTTTAAACCCAGCTAACTTTGATCCACGTAAATACTTAGCTGAAGCAACGAAAGCAATGACAGAGATCTGTGTTGCTCGCTACGAAGCATTTGGTACGGCAGGACAAGCTGGTAAGATCAAGCCTATCTCTTTAGATGATATGCATCTTAAATACTTATCAGGTGAACTTGATCCACAAATTAAGTAATTGATAGTAATTTGAAAAAGCCGGCTTTATGCCGGTTTTTTTATATGATTCGATCAAGGCGGATCAGCGATATACTTACTCGTGTTTTTCAGGATCACTGTTTTACTAACCTTCGCTTTCACGGATCATTATTTTACTAGTTGTATACTGATCACAGGCTTTTCTTTGCTCATCTTTTAAACGAAATGCTGAGCGCCTTAACATTAAATCAACAAGTTATCTTATTCTCTAAGTAAAAAACTGATCTGAAGTTGATCTTCTTAGTAAAAATCTGATCCTGATCTGATTAAGTTGGTAGATCAGTGATCCGTGATTTTTATTTGAAATATCTCCTCCTCGCCTTGACCAAAAGCCCTTTATGTTCGATTTTTAAGTTATTGCTTAAATTGAGGATCGCTACCATGAATAAACCTGCCATGATGTTGTCGAGCTTTGCAATGTGCATTATTTCTTTTCATAGTGCTGCCGAAGCTGTAGATGTGTATGGTCGGGCCCATTTAGGGGTTGCTAATAGCGACACTGGCGATGGCAGCGAAACGTCTATTGAGAGCTATAACTCTCGTATGGGGATCAAAGGCAGCGGTGAAATAAGCGATGGGTTAAAAGCCGTATATAAGTTTGAATTTGCAGTAAATGCGGCAGATCAAGATAGCGATGGTAAAACTGAAGAGAATATTACCGCGCGTAATCAATATGTTGGTCTACAAGGCAGTTATGGGCAGGTAGTGCTTGGTCGTCACGATACCGCGTTAAAAGTATCGCAGGGTAAAATTGATTTAATGAACGACTTTGATGGTGATGTTAAAGCCTTGTTCAATGGTGAAAATCGCCTTGGTGATGTGGTTCATTACAGTTCGCCAATTGTTGGCAATATGCAATTTGTGGTCACCTATATTGCTGAAGATAACTCCAAACAAGATGAAGAAACCGGTGTTTCTGCGGCATTTATGTATGGTGATAGTAAATTTAAAAAAGCGCCTTATTTTGTAAGTGTTGCCCACGACAGTAAAGTAGCCGGTTATGATACAACACGGTTTACGGCGCAAGGCAAATTAGGCGATTTAACCTTAGGCGGTATGTATCAACAAAGCGAAAAAGTCACCAGTTCTGACAAAGAAGATGGGTTTTTAGTGAGCGCATCTTACAAAATAGATAAATATAAGTTGCTGGCGCAATATCAAGATACTGATGGCAGCTTTGGTAAGTTGAAAGATTCGGGCAGTGGTACTTCTATTGGGGTTGAACGAAGCCTGTCAAAACAAGCACGTATGTACATGTGGTATACGCAATTTTCACTAGATAATAATGCTGATGAAGATCATCTTGCAGTCACTTTAAGGTATGACTTTTAATCCGAAATTTACTATTTAAGCGTAAAAAATGGCTATTTTTGCATTGATTTTTTTGCGCTTTTTCAATTACTCGTTAGACTTTCATAAAAATGTCATACTTAGTCATAATAATGAAACCAGTTCGCTAACGAAAGAGATAAATTGGAATGTCACGTAAAGTACTAGTCGTCGATGACGAAGCGCCTATCAGAGAGATGCTGGTTTTTGTTTTAGAGCAAAATGGTTTTCAAGCAATTGAAGCAGAAGATTATGACTCTGCGATTGAAGCTATGGTTGAACCATACCCAGATATGGTTTTATTAGATTGGATGTTACCTGGTGGTAGCGGTATTCAAATTGCTAAGAAATTTAAGCAAAACGAATATACTCGTCAGATCCCTATCATTATGCTGACTGCTCGCGGTGAAGAAGAAGACAAAGTACGCGGCCTTGAAGTAGGTGCTGATGATTACGTAACCAAACCATTTTCTCCTAAAGAATTAATGGCGCGCATTAAAGCGGTTATTCGCCGTGTTTCACCAACCTCATTAGAAGAAGCCATTGAAGTTCATGGCTTACGCCTTGACCCAATCTCACACCGTGTAACATCAGAAGGTAGTGAATTAGATATGGGGCCTACTGAATTTAGATTACTACATTTCTTCATGACGCATCCTGAACGTGTTTACAGCCGTGAACAATTACTTGATCATGTATGGGGAACAAATGTATATGTAGAAGACCGTACTGTTGATGTACATATTCGTCGTCTACGTAAAGCGATTGCACCATTAGGGCATGACCGTTTAGTGCAAACCGTTCGCGGTGCAGGCTATCGTTTTTCAAGTAAATTATAAGTGTCATGGCAATGACCTTAACAAGCTAATTTACATACTTAAGGTAAAGTGAGTGTATGTATCGAGTAGTGAATAAACAGGCGTTAGCAAAACGCCTGTTTATGTATTTCTTACCCTTGTTATTAGTTGGCGTACTTGTAGGTGCGCCTTTTTTGCTTTTATTTTTAGGCTCTTTTGCACTTTTAATTTGGCATTATCATCAATTATATCGCCTCAGCGATTGGCTCCTTAATCAACGTAGTTTTAACCCACCCGAAGGGGAGGGAGCGTGGGAGCAAGTCTTTGAAGGGATCTATCATTTACAACACCGCAACCGTAAAAAACGCAATGAATTGGCAGACTTAATACGCCGTTTTCGTGACGGCGCCGAGGCTGTGCCTGATGCGGTTGTCGTATTACAAAAAGACCTAAGCATTATTTGGTGTAACCAATTGGCTTTAAAAGTTTTAGGGTTACAGTGGCCTACTGATCATGGGCAACGCTTAGATAATCTTATTCGCGATCCTAAGTTTGCAAAGTACATGCATAAAGCCTGTTTCGATGAACCGCTCGAGCTTGATGGTGGCCACAGCTACGATCAAACCTTAGAGTTTCGTGTTATGCCCTATGCGAGTTCACAGTTGATGATGGTGGTGCGTGATGTTACTCGCTTAAAGCAACTTGAGCAGATGCGTAAAGACTTTGTGGCCAATGTTTCTCATGAGCTGAGAACACCGCTTACTGTGGTAACCGGTTACTTAGAAATGCTTGATTCAGATAGCTTACCACCTCCTGCAATGTGGCAAAAAGCGCAAACAACCATGCTTGAACAATGTAAGCGTATGGATAGCTTGGTCAATCAATTACTTTCGTTGTCGCGTATTGAAGGGGCACGTCGTCAAGATAACGATAAACCTGTCAATGTGCCGCAGCTTCTTACCTATATTCAAACCGAAGCACAGTCATTGAACCAAGACAAAGGCCATGAGCTTATATTTAATGTTGATACGAGTTTAGATATTAAAGGGGCCGAAGATGAATTACGCAGTGCCTTTTCTAACCTTGTTTTTAATGCCATTCATTACACCAAGCCAGGTGGCAAGATTGTGGTTGATTGGCAGCTTAAAGATAACCAAGCCGCATTTAGTGTGACCGATAATGGTGATGGTATTGCCGCAGAGCATATTAACCGTTTAACCGAGCGTTTTTATCGTGTCGATAAAGCTCGTAGCCGTACGACAGGTGGGTCTGGGCTAGGTTTAGCAATTACAAAACATGTACTTACAAGGCATGATAGTCGTTTAGATATCAGCAGTAAATTAGGACAAGGCTCGACCTTTGCGTTTGCATTTGGTAGCGAAAAAGTCGTGCGTATTGCAGGTAATACCAAAAAAACTGCAAAGTCATAAAAATGTCATTTAAGGGTAATCTAACTGTCATCTAGTGTCATTAGAGTAGACCGCAGTTAGGAAATGGGACGAACAAATCGGAGTAACCCCTATGAAATTCAAAAATCTCGTTGCCGCAATGGGTGTGGCTGTAACAACATTTGTATCAGCACAAGCAGCTGCAGTTGATAAAGATATGCCTGAGTACACTAAAACAAGTGGTATCTCTGGTAACTTCTCATCTGTTGGTTCTGACACTCTTGCAAACATGATGACGTTCTGGGCAGAAGAGTACAAACGCTTCTATCCAAACGTAAATATTCAAATCCAAGCAGCGGGTTCTTCAACTGCTCCTCCAGCATTAACAGAAGGTACAGCAAACTTCGGCCCAATGAGCCGTCGTATGAAGTCAAAAGAAATCGAAGCATTCGAAAAGCGTTACGGCTACAAGCCAACTGAAGTTCGCGTTGCAATCGATGCTCTAGCTGTATTCGTACACAAAGATAACCCAATCAAAGGTTTACGTATTGACCAAGTTGATGCGATTTTCTCTTCTACACGTAAATGTGGTGCAAGTGAACAAGTTAATCGTTGGAGCGAAGTAGGTCTTGAGGGTGATTGGGCTGCAAAAGATATCCAGCTTTACGGTCGTAACTCAGTATCAGGTACTTACGGTTACTTCAAGAAGAAAGCACTTTGTAAAGGTGACTTCCGCAACAACGTAAATGAACAACCTGGTTCTGCATCTGTAGTACAGTCAATCTCTTCTTCAGTGAACGCGATTGGTTACTCAGGTATCGGTTATAAAACATCAGGTGTACGCACAGTTCCACTTTCTAAGAAAGGCGATAACTTTGTTGATGCAACATTAGAAAACGTAGCAACAGGTAAATACCCACTATCTCGTTTCTTATACGTTTATGTGAACAAGCACCCTAACAAGCCGCTTTCACCAATCGATGCAGAGTTCTTAAAAATGGTTCTTTCTGTAGACGGTCAAAAAATTGTTGAGAAAGATGGTTATGTGCCACTTTCAGGTAAAATGGCAATGGCTGAACTTAAAAAGCTAGGCCTTCTGTAACAACCATACAGACATAGATGAAAAAACCGCTCATTGAGCGGTTTTTTTTCGTTTAGCTTTTGGCAAAGAGCTTGGCTTTAATACGTTGCTGAGCAATACGTACTTGCTTGCGCTTTTTACCCGAGGGTGCCTTAAAGCTTTGGATAGGCATTACTGTTGGGTATTCATTGGGTAATGCTGGCACACTAAAGTCAGCGTGCTCATCCTTTGGCAAGCCAATTTCTTGTTGATGTACACGAAGTGCCGCTAAGGTATCATCGTTTTCAACTTCACTTGGGCATAAAAATAAACCCATTTTACGCATTTTCACTCCTAAGCCGATGCTGCTTGAATAGCGTACAATTGGCGCTGCTAAAATAAGGCCTACTAAAATTGGTGATAACCACCAAAAGAAAGTCGGTGTGTAATAGTAAGCAACCGAGCCCCAGATAATCGCGGTAATAGTCGAAAATAACGTATAACCAATCGCTTCTTTCCACGGTACCATTCTGCCTTCGCGAGGTTGTGCATCCCAGCTAACTTTTTTGCCTAAAAATACGCACACGACAAAGTAGCTATGAAATACCATCATTAAAGGGGCAATCACAATCGCAAAAATAGTTTCGATGAGTGAACCGGCAATTAACTTCATCGTACCGCCAAAGGCTTTATTACGATGCACTAAAGTCACAATTACGCCCATTAATTTAGGCAGTAACAACAATACAGCTGTAATAAATAACAACGAATCAATTAAATCAGTTTTTGCAATTTGCCAGGTTGGGAAAAGTTGATATGCATGGTTAAAGTACACGTCGCTATTAAGTGCACGAGTTACTGCATCTAAGGTACTTAATGCCAGCATCGATAACCAAATCAACGATGAAATATACGCTGTGGCACCAAATAAAAAGTGCATTTTACTCATTAGCTTAAGACCTGATTTAGGTAGTAAACCTAAATGCTGGATATTACCTTGCACCCAGCGTCTATCACGAATCGCGTAATCGAGAATGTTACTTGGTACTTCTTCGTAACTGCCTTCAACATCGCTAAGCAATAACACATCCCAACCACTGCGGTGTAGCAGAGAAGCTTCTACAAAGTCATGACTTAAGATCTCACCACCAAATGGGGCATTACCTTTTAGAACAGGTAGGCCGCAGCACTTTGTGAATGCTTCAACGCGAATAATCGCATTGTGGCCCCAGTAGTTTGCTTGGTTTGTTTGCCAAAAAGCAGAACCAGTTGCCAGCATTGGGCTATATAAAATTGATGCAAACTGTAAAAAGCGACCAAAAAACGTGTCTTGGCGAACCGGAATCGGGATCGTCTGGATCAAGCCTGATTTTGGATTGCTGATCATGCTAGAAGTCAGTTCAAGCATACATTGACCCGTCATAATGCTATCGGCATCAAGCACAATCATGTGATCGTACTGGCTGCCCCAACGTTCACAAAAATCAGTTAAGTTACCCACTTTACGGTGTTTATTATCTTCACGGCGACGATAAAAAGTATGCTTTGCTAAATCACCTAAGCGCTCAGTAAGTGCATTCCACGCTTTAAGTTCATTACGTGCAATTTCAGGGTTTTGCGTATCACTTAGCAAGTAAAAGTCGTAATGCGGCATTTGCCCTGTTTTAGCCAGCGAGCGTAAACTAACTTCAAAACCGGCGATGACACGCTCTGTATCTTCGTTGTAGATAGGCATAACAATGGCTGTTTTAGTTTGGCTCAAGGCATGCTGATTAATCTCGATTGGCTTTTGACGTTTTAAGGTCAACGGGTCAATACGAAATAATTGCAGGATGAAGCCCATACAGCCACTACAAAAGGCTGTAACAATCCACGCGAAGGTAACTGTAAATAATGCTAGTAAAGCGTACTCAAGCGGTGTCATGCCGTTAGAATTTAAAATATCGAACATGATCCACACGCCATAGGCGGTAATGGTAAGCGCTATGCTTGAAAAAAGCCAAGCGCGGGTCTTCTTAAATGGCATTGCTGTTGCCTTTAATGCTTTACTATTGGACGTCGTTTGGATACCAGACATAGCTCCATACCTCGCTGATTTCTTTATCACGTAGTTTTAACGATAAGCGCATATCAACAGGCTTATCTCCCTCTGGCGCCACTTTAAATGCTACGCGCCATCCTTGATTGTTTGGTAACTGCTGTACCGTTTTATCGCTTATTTGCCCAGCAGAGAGTGTAAGGTCCGCCTGCATGGCAAAATTAGCTGATAGTTGATTAATGGTTTCGCCACTAAAATCAACGGTAAATTGGCGGTGGCTTTTTGGTGGTGGATTGTCTTCACCAGGTAATGCTGCACTACCAATTCGGGTTCTTAACACACTCGCTTTATCTTGAGTTGCAAGCGTGGCATTGAAAGTCGACAGCTTGTAACTAAAGCTTAAGCTGTCACCAGCTTTCATAGGCTGCTCTGGCACCCAATAGCTAACAATATTGTCGTTGGTTTCGGTATCTGTAGGAATCTCTACTAACTCAACACGCCCTTTACCCCAATTACCCACTGGCTCAATCCACATGCTCGGACGGTTGTGATAATGCGCTTCGGTATCAAGGTAGTTATTAAAGTCTCGGTCTCGCTGTGCAAGGCCAAAGCCTTTAGGGTTCTCGTAGCTAAACGAAGTGACACTTAATTTTTTTGGGTTATTCAGTGCACGCCAAATCCATTGACCTTGTTCTGATTGCATTAATAGGCCATCAGAATCATGTACTTCAGGGCGGTAATCATCAAAAAACTTAGTACTATTTTCGCCGTGGTAAAACATACTTGTTAGCGGGGCTATGCCGAGTTTTTTAATGTCTTTACGGGCAAAAATTTGCATCTCGGTTTTTACTTCAGTGTTAGTAGAAGGTGTTAGTTCAAAACGATAGGCTCCCGACACTGAAGGGCTATCTAATAATGCATAAAGCACGATGGTAGTATCTTCGGGTGCAGGTTTTACTAACCAGAACTCTTTGAAAACAGGAAATTCTTCGCCTGAGCTCAGTGCTGTATCAACTGCAAGACCTCGAGCTGACAGACCATATACTTGATGCGGGCCAACTAAACGAAAATACGAAGCACCTTGGAACACAGCTACTTCGTCTTTGTACTGGTTGTTGTTCAGTGGAAAATGCAAACGAAAACCTGCATGGCCAAGTTGTGTATTGGCAATAGCGGTGCTGATCTCTTGCTCTAACGGGGCAGCAGTTGCATCGTAACGATAGTAATCTGTTTTAAAAGGTAAACTTTTTACTTCGGCATTTTGCTCAAGAGTATTGATTGCAACTGGTGAGCGATATAAAAAGCCAGGGTGGAATAACTGCACTTCATACAGGCTTTGATCTTTCCAAATTGCTTGCTCAGTACGAAAACGAATCGCACGGTAGTCCTGATAACCAATATTAGTTAATGCTTCAAGCTCTAACTCTTTAGGCGCTACATACGGCTCAGAGGCTAATTTTTTCGCACGTGCAGTGATAACTTCAAATAGCTTTTCTTCTGGAATCGTGATCATTGCAGGCTTAAGCTCAACAGCAGCAGTATCCTCTACTTGCTGTTTTTCATTTGCGGTTGCTTGAACCTCAGCGGCTGTTTGTGCTGTTTCAGTTGCTTTTGGCTGCTCTGGGTCTTCAACTGCGTAACTATGACCTGCGCTGATGGCTAATAATACGCCCAAGAAGGTCTTCTTTTTAATAGCGCTGAAGAGCTTAGTTCGGGTTTCTGGTTTCATTCAATTTTCCTTTAGCCGTAAATCACGTTAATTCTTTCATATCTCATAGCAATTGCTGGGCCCAAAATAAAAACTAATAATCTCAATGGCTTTGAGTTGGTGCAGCTAAATGCGAAGAGTAAAATTTTGAAATTAGTGAGAAACAATTACACAGTTGCAGTTGTTTATTCGTCACCAATATGGAGAAGTTTAATGAACGAAAGCTTGCCCTAATATGAATAGCTTAAAGGGTAAACAAAAATATGAACAAAATTACCAGAGGCTTAATTGTGAAAGCGAAATTGTTATCGGGAGGGGGAGTGCAGGCACCGAATAGGTTATCAGTGCCTTAAAAGCGAGCTGTTGTTATTTAACTTCGCCTAACTTTTCTGCATTAGCTTTACATTGGTTGTAAGCTTCAATGCACTTGTTGCTACAGACTTTATGAACTAAGCCGTCAGCAGTGCTTTGTTGCTCACAGCTTGCTTCGCATTGATAGTTTTGCTGAGCACATTGCTGCATTTCTGGGTTGTCAATTTTGCTTGAGCAGGCAGACAGTAATGTCATAGCAAACAATGTTGCTGCAATTGCTGGTAGTTTTTTCATGCTTATCCCTAGTTTATGTCTTTTCTTTGCAATCCATCTTACCCAGATTGTTGCTATTTAATCCAGCTCAACTTGTAAATTGTCAATTAATCTTACTGAGCCCAAATAAGCAGCAGCTAAAATAACAAGTTGTTTATCAGCCGCGGTGGCTGGTTTTAGTGTTGAGCGCTCTGCAATCGAATAATAGTCAGGTTTTAGTCCAGCCTTTTCAAGCTGTACTTTTGCATCTGCCTCAAGTGCTGCAATGTCTGCGCTGCCTTGTTTAAGTGCCGTTGCAGTATTATTTAGTGTGGCAAACAGTACTTTTGCGGTGTCTTTTTGCTGATCAGATAAATAGCCATTACGAGAGCTCATTGCTAAACCAGAGATTTCGCGGCAAGTAGGTACGCCAATAATTTCAACTGGAATAGATAGGTCGCGCGTCATGGTTTTAATAACCTGTAGCTGCTGAAAATCTTTTTCACCAAAACAAGCAAAGTCAGGTTGAACCAAATTAAATAGCTTAGTGACAACGGTTGCAACGCCTTTGAAGTGACCAGGACGCGAGCCTCCACAGTAACCCATAGAAACACCCGGTACATCGACAAAGCTTTGCTCGCCTAAACCATTTGGGTAAATCGTTTCAACGGATGGGGTAAACACGATATCAGTACCAAGATCTGCTAAACCTTGTTTATCTTCGTTTAGTGTGCGCGGGTAACTATCAAGGTCTTCATTGGCACCAAATTGCATCGGATTTACAAAGATACTCACAACCACTTTATCAGCCAATGTTTTGGCTTTTTCAACAAGTGAAAAGTGACCTTGGTGTAAATTGCCCATGGTAGGCACTAGCGCAATGCTCAGGCCCGCTTGACGCCAAGCTTTGATTTGGCTGCGTAACGATTTAATTTCAGTGATTGATTGCATTTATTTAAACTCGTGTTCGGTACTTGGGAAAGCACCACTTTTTACATCTTCACAATACTTTTGCACTGCTGCTGGCATATTGCCGGTTTCTAATAAAAAATTCTTTGAAAACTTAGGGATATAACCTGCCGAAATACCAACTAGGTCGTGCATTACTAAGATTTGCCCATCAGTTTGATTACCTGCACCAATACCAATGGTAGGAATGTTTAGCTCATCAGTAATACGTTTAGCAAGCTCACTTGGAATACATTCTAAAACAAGTAACTGTGCACCTGCCGCTTCAAGTGCTTTCGCATCGCTGACCATTTTATCGGCTTGAGATTGCTCACGACCTTGAATTTTAAAACCGCCAAAAACATGCACTGACTGAGGTGTTAAGCCTAGGTGGCCACATACTGGAATACCTTGTTGGGTCATCGCACGAATGCTGTCGTGCAGCCATTCGCCACCTTCAAGCTTAACCATGTTTGCCCCAGCACGCATCAGCTCTGCTGCATTTTTACAGGCATCAGTTGGGTTGGCATAGGTCATAAAAGGTAAGTCAGCAATCACAAATAATTCGCGGCTACCGGCACGCACACAGCGAGTATGGTATGCAATATCTGTGTTGGTTACAGCAAGGGTGTCATCAGCACCTTGCAATACCATGCCTAGTGAGTCACCGACTAAAATCACCTCGACGCCATTATCATGAAACAATTTAGCAAAGCTGGCGTCGTAAGCCGTTAATGCGGTGATTTTTTGTTGTTCTTGTTTCATTTTATTGAGAGTTGAAACGGTGATTTTAGACATAATTTCCTCTAAGGCTTAGCCTTGGTTGATTACTGCTGAGGGAGTTGTTGTAAATCGTTTAAAGGCAACGTTTTTGTTATATCAGCAAGTGATTGATTATTCGGTAATACAAGTGTTGGTGCAATTTCTAACAAGGGATAAACAACAAATTCTCGCTCTGTTAAGCCGTAATGAGGCACAGTTAAGCGAGGGGTGTTTATCATGTCATTACCGAACAATAAAATATCTATATCAAGGGTACGCGGACCCCAGCGTTCTTCTTTTCTAACACGGCCATGCTCAAGCTCAATGGCTTGAGTTAAATCAAGCAACTGCTCTGGCTTAAGTGCAGTTTTAACACACGCGACTGCATTTACATAATCGGGTTGATCTTGTGGCCCCATTGGTTTGCTTGCGTAATCATGGGATACACAAACAAACTCAACATCTTTTAATGCTTTTAGGGCAGTGACAGCAGCATGAATTTGTTTACGTGGTGTGTTTAAGTTGGCACCTAAACCTAAATAAACGGTATGCATACTTAGTCTACTTTTTTCTTGCGTGGGCGACGACGGCGCTTAGGGCCACCTTGATGTCCTAAACTTTTAACCATCTCTTTTTGGCCATTGATGTCTTGGCTTAGGTAGGTTGTCCACCAATCAGCAAGCTCTTTTTGTTGCTCTTCGCCAGCTTGCACACGCAGTAATAAGAAATCATAAGCGGCTTTGAAGCGAGGCTGTTGAGTGAGCCTATAAGCGCGCTGACCACCTCGTTTATCAAGGCGTTGCTGAATATGCCAAATATCGCGTGCACCCAAGGTGAAGCGTTTTGGTACTGCTACCTGTTGCGCGTTTTCACTCAGTACTTTGTTCATTGCTTGTGCAAATGCATCGTACTCTGAAAGTTGATCGCGTTGTTGTAACTTTTTAGTAATGCTCAGTAATGGGAACCACAATAAGGCTGCAAAAATAAAGGCTGGGGTGACTTTTTTATCAGCATTAATACGTTTATCGGTGTTTTTAAACATTTGCAGGATAAACGTATGTTCAAAGCCTTCAGGGTTGGCATCTAAGATTTTATCAAGCGCAGGAAATAATGCTTTGAATAAACCATACTGGCGGAGCATTAAGTAGTTTTCTTCTGCTTTGCCGTTTAAGAACAATTTGAGTGATTCTTCAAACAAACGAGCTGGCGGAATATGATCAAGCAAGTTAGCAAGGCTTTTAATTGGCTTTTCGGTGCCAGGTGCAATGCTCATTCCTAGTTTGGTGGCAAAACGCACTGCACGTAACATGCGCACAGGGTCTTCACGGTAACGTGTTTCTGGGTCGCCAATTAGCTCAATTTGTTTTGCTTTTATCGCGCTAATGCCATTGGCATAGTCATAAATACAAAAGTCATTAATTGAGTAATAAAGTGCATTAATCGAAAAGTCGCGGCGCTCAGCATCTTCTTCAATACTGCCATAAACATTGTCGCGCAGGAGTTGGCCGTGTTCACTTGATTGGCTAATTTGATTTTTGCTTTCTTCAGCTTCGTGATGGCCACGCATGGTCGCCACTTCAATAATTTCTCGACCAAATACAATATGCGCTAAACGAAAGCGACGACCAATTAAGCGACAGTTACGAAATAGCTTTTTGATTTGCTCTGGGGTTGCGTTTGTTACAACGTCGAAGTCTTTGGGTTGTTGGCCTAACAATATATCTCGAATACAACCACCTACAAGGTAGGCATCAAAACCACCTTCTTTAAGGCGGTACAATACTTTGATTGCATTTGGGCTAAATTGTTTGCGCGAAATACCATGTTCACTGCGTTCGATCACCAAAGGTAACTCGCTCGTTGGCAAAGCATCACTTGATGTCGTGGCATTTGGGCCAATAATCTGCCGACAAAATTGAAAAAGCTTAGAAATAATAATCTGTCTCCTACGACGCGGACTTTGCGACTCATCAAGTATAGCGTTTGTTTGATACTTCGCCGATGTGAGATTGACGTGTAATCAGTGTGTTTTAAATGGCGCTAAATTAAGGTGTTGATGATTCGCACACTTTGGGTCGCTATCATATACCAGCAGGGCTGAAAAATTAAGTTACTCGGCCTTTAAAATTGGCAATTTATTTTTCAATAGTAACAAAGTTACAAAAAGGAGAGTTTGGATCCTCGCTAACTTGTATTTCTTGCACCTTTGGTATGTGTTCAAGGCGGTAAGTTTCAATAGCCCAAGCTAACATCTGATCGATATTTAACGATAAAAGTGAGCTTTCTGGCTTTAAGCCTAAAAAGCGCAAGGCATCGAACAACGCGGGCTTTGGATCTGATTTTGCTATTGCCGGAGCGTAATTTTGTTTTGATAGCTTAAAACCGGGTTTAGCTACTGCTAAAGGTAGGTGGGCGTATTCTGGGGCCGGTTTATTTAGCTGCTTAAACAAACTGAGTTGTCGTGCCGTCGGTTCGAGTAAATCAGCGCCGCGAACGACTCTTGTAATACCTTGTGTAATATCATCGGCGACTACGACCAGTTGGTAAGCAAATAAACCATCGCTGCGCTTTATTAAGTAATCTTCTTTGGCAAGTTGGCTATCAACATACACTTCACCTTGAATTAAATCATGGTAGTGACTGGTTGCAAATTGCTGGGTTAAACGTAGCGCTGAATCAGTTAAAGCGTGGTTTTTATACCGGCAGTGGCCTTGGTATATTCCACCGATTGCTTTAATTTCTTTGCGCGTGCAATGGCATGCATAAACAAGGTTTTGCGAAATTAACTCGTCAACAATGGCTTGGTATTGCTCATGACGCTGGGTTTGGTATATGACAGGCTCGTCCCAGTAAAGACCGTAAGCCTCTAAGGTATGTAATATATCGTCGCTAGCACCGCTTACAACACGCGTTGTGTCGATATCTTCAATGCGTACTAACCATTTTCCTTGATTGGCTTTTGCATCAAGGAAGCTACCCACAGCCGCTATAAGTGAGCCAAAATGTAATGGCCCTGAAGGGGATGGCGCAAAGCGGCCACGATATTCACGCATTGGCGTGTTAACGGCTGTGGTAGACATGGGCTAATTAAAGGATGTAATTAACCGCGTCCAGATTGCTTTTCTTTAATTTCCGCAAGCGTTTTACAGTCTACACATAAATCAGCTGTAGGACGCGCTTCTAGGCGGCGGATACCAATTTCGATACCACATGATTCACAGAAACCAAAGTCATCTTCTTTGATTAATTGAATCGTTTTTTCAATTTTCTTGATCAGTTTACGCTCACGGTCACGAGTACGAAGTTCTAATGAGAATTCTTCTTCCTGTGCTGCACGGTCTACTGGATCCGGAAAGTTAGCTGCTTCGTCTTGCATATGCGATTTAGTACGGTCTACTTCGTTACGTAAATCGTTACGCCAAGCTTCTAAAATTTTTTTGAAATGAGCACGTTGTGCTTCATTCATATACTCTTCACCTGGTTGTTCTTGGTATGGTTCCAACCCGGCCTGAGCCAATAACCCTAGTCTTTTTTGGTCTGGCATAACTTTCTCCTAAATCCTTAATATTTTGCCCAGCGTTAGCCGGCGGCTATAAATAGCAGAATCATTAGATTGAGGCAAATTTATTTTAGCTTAATTTATATGCCTCGACACGGCTAGCGCATTTTAATCCCAGATTCTAACAGGGTTGAGCGATAATCATCGTCTAGCCCTGCCATTTTCTTTTTTCT
>NZ_JABVXF010000029.1 GCF_013349995.1 Pseudoalteromonas sp. 0303 | reverse complement strand
TGTTCATATGATTTACCAGTGAGTGCGTCTTCTCCACAAAGGTAAGCACGTCTAACGCAACGGGATACGCAGTGATAATACTTGGTGTTCGACAAGCAGATTTGCCGCTTCCTTGCTAAAGCCATCGTTCACTCCTTGAACTGATAATTTGAAATGCATTAGCTGTAACTAAAGTGTAGACAAAATCTTCTTAGCTGCAAGAGTAAGTTAACAGATAAAAGTGACTGTCTATATAAAAATACAGTGACTGTCCTTGTAAAATTTAGGTATTAAAAAAGCGCCTTTAGGCGCTTTTTTCTGGTTAAAGAATTTGATTCTCTTTCCAGACTTGTTCTTTTGCCATGCGCTTTTTACGCTTGTCACATGGGTCGTCGCAGTCGCAGGCTTTGTCGATACCAACAGCGCCTAGGCCACCACAACTACTGGCCATAGATTTCTTTTGCACAATCATGCCGACAGCCATCGCTGCCACAATTAAAATGAGTAGACCAAATGTAAGAAGAAAAAGTGACATTGCTTTGCCCCTATCGTCAGCAATTAAATCGAGCCCAACTAATTAGGCTGCATGTATTATAAACTGCTTCTTGCCCCGCTACAAATATGGTTTAAATGCAGGGCTAGAATATGTTACTAAGCCATTGTCTGACTTACCAATTAAATACACAGGCAAATCGTGCTCTTCTGCGTATTTCTGCGCACGCTCCATGCCCATCACTGTGATTGCCGTCGCTAAGCCATCTGCAGTCATCGCTGATGGGTGTAAAACAGTAACTGATACCAAATCATGACGGCTCGGCATGCCTGTTACAGGGTCAATTAAGTGGCTATAGGTTACACCATCCATTTCGTAAAAAATTCGGTAATCACCTGATGTCGCAATACCATTAGTACCCGGCTCAATTACTTTATGTACTTTACGCACGCCTGGTTCAGCATCAGGCTGTTCAATAGCTATTTTCCAAGTGATGTTGTTTGGCTTAATACCCGACACACGAAGCTCACCACCAATCTCAACCATATAATTAGTGAAACCATGGCTTTCTATCACTTGTGCTACTTTATCAATACCATAGCCTTTTGCTGTAGCAGAAAACGACAGCTCTAAACCATCAATTGTTTTCATCAGACCAGCATCTGTAAGTTCAAGCTTATCAACACCAATTTTGGCAACCATTGCGGCCAAGGCTTCATCGCTTGGGCGTTTAGTCGGCTTTTTATCTGGACCAAAGCCCCACAAGTCAATAAGTGGCCCCATGGTCACATCTAACGTTTTTGTTGATTCGCCAAGGCGAATTGATTCAGCTACCACGTTTCTAAAATCAGCGCTTATTGGCATTACCTGCCCTGCTGGTAACTGGTTGAACTGGTTAATTTCTGAATCGGGAATGTAAGTCGACATAGATTGATTTACATCTTTAAGCACTTGCTTAATTTCAGGATGTAAATCAACACCTGCAACCTTTGAAGACTCTGCAAACACCTTAATATGATAAGTGGTGCCCATTGTCTTACCTTCAAAATAAAGCTCTTCAGCCTTATCAGCTTGGCTGCAGCCAGCCATGAGTAAAGTCATAGTTAATAGAAAAAAGGCCATCAAGCCTTGGCGATAAAACACTCTATTCATAGCATTCACCTTTTAGATACCACAGGGTTAGGTATAGAAATAAACAAGCCTCGTAACACTATGTGCTACGAGGCTTGTATTCTAACCAAAACTTATTGTTTTGTGTATGGTGTTAGCCACCGAAGTCATCTAATAAGATGTTTTCGTCTTCTACACCAAGATCTTTAAGCATGTTGATAACAGCCGCGTTCATCATTGGAGGACCACACATGTAGAACTCACAATCTTCAGGCGCTTCATGATCTTTCAAGTAGTTTTCATAAAGTACGTTATGGATGAAGCCTGTGTAACCTTCCCAGTTATCTTCTGGTTGTGGATCAGACAGTGCTGTGTGCCATACAAAGTTATCGTTTTCTGCTGCTAAGCCGTCGAAATCTTCTACGTAGAACATTTCACGCTTAGAACGCGCACCATACCAGAAGCTCATCTTACGCTTAGATTTTAAACGCTTAAGTTGGTCAAAGATATGTGAACGCATTGGTGCCATACCTGCACCACCACCTACGAATACCATTTCTGCATCAGTGTCTTTCGCGAAGAACTCACCGAATGGGCCAGAAATAGTCACTTTATCACCTTCTTTTAATGACCAAATGTACGAAGACATTTTACCACATGGAAGGCTTAGGTCTCTTGGCGGCGGCGTAGCGATACGCACGTTAAGCATGATGATGCCTTCTTCTTCTGGGTAGTTAGCCATTGAGTATGCACGAATTGTTTCGTCGTCTACTTTAGACTCCAGATCGAAGAAACCGAAGTGGTTCCAGTCGCCACGATACTCTTCTGGAATATCGAAATCAGCGTATTTAACGTGGTGAGCTGGTGCTTCAATTTGAATATAACCACCGGCACGGAAAGGTACTGACTCGCCATCAGGAATTTGTAACTTAAGTTCCTTGATGAACGTTGCCTTGTTATCGTTAGAGATAACAGTACAGTCCCACTTTTTAACACCGAAAATTGACTCTTCAAGTTCAATTTCCATGTCGGTCTTAACATTTACCTGACACGCTAAACGGCAGCCTTCACGAGCTTCACCTTTAGAGATGTGATCAAGTTCTGTTGGTAAGATATCGCCGCCACCTTCTTTGATGTGTACACGACACTGACCACAAGAGCCACCGCCACCACATGCAGATGAAACGAAGATACCTGAATCAGCTAGCGCGCCTAATAGCTTGCTACCTGCAGATGTTTTAATAGCTTTTTCTGGGTCGCCATTAATTCCGATGATGATATCGCCGCTTGCTACTAATTTAGATTTAGCACCAATGATAACTAAAACTAAAATAACAACGATAGCGATGAAAACACCAACGCCTAAGAAAATCTCATTCATGATTTATCCTCGCTACCTATTAAAGTGAAATACCAGAGAATGACATAAAGCCAAGACCCATAAGACCAACAGTGATGAAAGTAATACCTAAACCACGTAAGCCATCAGGAACGTCTGAGTACTTCATTTTTTCACGGATACCAGCAAGTAAAGTAATTGCTAGTGCCCAGCCCACACCTGAACCGATACCATAAACAACAGACTCGCCGAAGTTATAGTTACGCTCAACCATGAAAGATACCGCACCGAAGATCGCACAGTTAACTGTGATCAGTGGCAAGAAGATACCTAACGCGTTGTAAAGTGCAGGGAAGAACTTATCTAATGCCATTTCAAGAATTTGTACAAGTGCTGCAATAACACCGATGAAAGTCAAGAAACGTAAGAAGCTAAGGTCTGCTTCTGGGTAGCCAAGCCACTCTAATGCACCTGGTGCAAGAACAGCGTGATAAACCAAGTTATTTACAGGTACTGAGATACCTAGTACCACGATAACTGCCACACCTAGGCCGATTGACGTTGTTACTTTCTTTGATACAGCAAGGAAAGTACACATACCTAGGAAGAAGGCTAAAGCTAAGTTTTCAATGAAAACCGCTTTTACAAATAAACTAATATAATGTTCCACTGCTCGCCCCTTACGCTTTCGCTTCTACTTGGTCTTTCTTGAAGGTACGAAGTACCCAGATGAATAAACCAATAATGAAGAATGCACTCGGTGGTAAAATCAATAGACCCATTGGTTGATACCAGCCACCATTTTGAACTAATGGAATAATATCAACACCGAATAGTGAACCTTTACCGAATAACTCACGGATGAAGCCAACAGTTAGTAGTACTACTGAGTAGCCTAAACCGTTACCGATACCGTCTAAGAAAGACATTAACGGTGGTGACTTCATTGCGTATGCTTCGGCACGACCCATTACGATACAGTTTGTAATGATTAGACCAACGAATACTGAAAGCTCTTTAGCAGTTGCATAAGAGAATGCTTGCAGTACTTGGTCAACAACGATTACAAGTGATGCGATGATCGTCATTTGCACGATGATACGTACAGATGATGGGATGTGGTTACGAATTGACGAAATAAACAAGCTAGAAAACGCAGTTACTAGTGTCAATGCGATTGACATGATTAGTGCATTTTTTAAGCTTGATGTTACCGCTAGCGCAGAACAAATACCTAGTACTTGTAATGCGATCGGGTTATTTGCGAATACCGGGCCAAATAGGACCGACTTCATTTCTTTAGTATCAGCCATTATTTCAACGCTCCTTCACGTACTTTCGCAAGGAATGGACCAAAGCCATGCTCGCCAGTCCAGAAGTCAACTGTGTGATCAACACCGTTTGAAGTTAATGTTGCACCAGAAAGACCATCGATTTGATGTTCGTTCTTCGCACCGCTCTTCATGATATTGATTGGTAACTCTTTACCTTGCCATTTAGCAGTCCATTGTGGATTTTGAATTTCACCACCTAGACCTGGCGTTTCGTTGTGCTTGAAGAAGTTGATGTTTTTAACTGTTTCACCATCGCTTTCAAGCGCTAAGAAGCCGTACATTACACCCCAAAGGCCATAACCTTGGATTGGTAGAATGATTGCGTCTGTAGAACCATCAGGTTTCTTCGAAATATATACAGGTGAATTTTTTGTCATACGCTGAATACCAGCGATGTCTTTAATTCCTTCTGCTTTCAACGCAAAGCTACGAGCTTGGTCGAATTTTGTTTTCTCGAAGTCAAATGAGTTAGGATCAGCACCTTCAACAAACTCACCTGTGTTCATGTCTACAACACGTGCTTCAATTTTTGAGTTAAAGGTATCTGACACAGTACCTGATACTTCAATGCCTGCAGCCGCTAAGATATTGCGTTGGATATCTTGTGTTTTGTTAGCTTGCTGTAAAGGACGAAGCTGAACTGAAGCAAACGATACGATGATTGCACACACTAAACATAGTGCAACAACAACGGTTAGCGTTTTGCCGATTGATTCGTTATTACTAGACATTACGTGCCAACCTCCGCTTGATATTAGCTTGCACTACAAAGTGATCGAATAATGGTGCAAATAAGTTAGCAAATAAGATTGCTAGCATCATACCTTCTGGGAATGCCGGGTTAACAACACGGATCATTACAACCATAAAGCCGATTAACGCACCGTAAGCGAACTTACCTTTGTCTGTGAATGATGCAGATACTGGGTCTGTTGCCATGAAGAACATACCAAATGCAAAACCACCAAGAACTAAGTGCCAGTGCCAAGGCATTGCAAATACAGCATTGGTTTCTGAACCAATTGTATTTAGTAAGAATGCCGTTGCAACCATACCTAGGAATACACCTAGTACGATACGCCATGAAGCGATACGCACGTAAATTAGGAATAAACCACCAATTAATAGTGCTAGTGTTGACGTCTCACCCATAGAACCTTGAATGAAACCGTAGAACGCATTCCACCATAACTCCATGTTGCTGTAATCAAGTGAACCAACAACAGCTTGGCCAAGCATAGTTGCACCAGAGAATGAATCTACTGCTGTCCATACTGTGTCACCTGAAATTTGCGCTGGGTATGCGAAGAATAAGAACGCACGACCGGCAAGAGCAGGGTTAAGGAAGTTACGACCTGTACCACCAAAGATTTCTTTAGCGATTACAACACCAAACGTAATACCTAGTGCAACTTGCCATAAAGGAATCGTCGCAGGCAGGATTAGTGCGAATAATACAGATGTTACGAAGAAACCTTCATTTACTTCGTGCTTACGCACTGAAGCAAATAGTACTTCCCAGAAACCACCCACAGCAAACGTTACTGCGTATATTGGTAGGAAGAAGCAGGCACCGTAAAACATTTTCGCGCCCCAACCAGAGTCAGCAGTTAATTCACCACCAAATAATTGGAACAGACCAACTTGCCATGTGTTTGCTAGTTCAAAACCTTGCGCTAAAGCACCAGCGGCCTGATGACCGATGTTGAACATACCAAAGAACATTGCAGGGAACGTCGCCATCCACACTAAAATCATCATACGTTTTAGGTCGATGTTATCGCGAACGTGTGTTTTGCCTTTATTTACATAACCAGGCGTGTAGAAAATAGTCGCTGCAGCTTCGTAAAGCGCATACCATTTTTCGTGTTTACCACCCGGTTCAAAATGCGGCTCAATATCTTCTAGAAATTTCTTTAAACCCATCTCTCTAGCCTTCCTTCTCGATCGTAGTCAAGCAATCGCGTAGGATTGAACCGTACTCGTATTTACCTGGACAAACGAAGGTACATAATGCTAAATCTTCTTCATCAAGCTCTAGCGCACCTAACGAAATAGCACCATCAAGATCACGTGCGATTAAATCACGTAATAATAGTGTAGGTAGGATGTCTAAAGGCATAACACGCTCATAGCTACCAATTGGAACCATGGCACGCTTCGAACCACCTGTTGAAGTCGTCATGTTAAATAGACGGCTAGGAGCAAGGTGAGATAAGAAGGTACGTGTTACTGAGAACTTATTAGCACCTGGTGCGATCCAACCGAATAGCTCTTTTTCGCGACCTTCAAGTAATACAGATACTTGAACATGGTAACGACCTAAGAACGCGTGTGGACCTTGAGAGATAGCGCCTGATAATACAGAACCAGAAATTACACGGTTATCACCGTCTTCTAATTCACCAGCAACTAAATCATCTAAAGATGCACCTAGCTGAGTTTTCACTAAGCGTGGGTTTTTAACACGAGGACCAGCAAGAGAAACAACACGGTCTGTGAAGATTTCACCTGTTAGGAATAAATTACCAAACGCGATTACGTCTTGGTAACCTAAGTGCCAAACCTGCTTGCTTGCAGAAACTGGATCTAAGTTATGAATGTGTGTACCAACAAGACCTGCCGGATGCTTGCCACCAAACTCATGTACTTCTACTTGAGGGATTGATGAACTAGGCACTTGGCTACCAGCTTGTTTACAAACAAATACTTTGCCGTCAGTCAAACGAGATACCACAGCTAAACCAGCTTCAAATGCTTGAGTGTTTTCAGCAATGATTACTGCAGGATCTGCAGCTAGCGGGTTAGTGTCGATAGCCGTCACAAAGATAGAGCTAGGATTTGCATCCAAAGCAGCTACTCTGCTGAATGGGCGAGCACGTAGTGCTGTCCATTGACCTGACTGAACTAGTACTTCTTTAACTTTTTCACGGTCTAAGCCCGAAAGCTCGTCGGCCTTGAAAGAGTCAAAGGTGATTTGCTCACTGCCATTAACTTCAATAACAACAGATTGCAGCACACGTTTAGCACCACGATTGATTTCTTTAACTACCCCAGAAGCTGGTGCAGTAAATAAGACGCCTGGGTTCTTTTTGTCTTCAAAAAGTACCTGGCCTTTTTTGACTTGGTCATCCACGCGAACATGCATGGTTGGACGCATACCAATATATTCTTCACCTAGCACAGCTACACGTTTGACGGCAGAACCATCGTGAATAACTTGCTGAGGTGCGCCCTCTATCGGTAAATCCAGACCTTTTTTTATGTTGATCATACGCACTTGCATTACATTAACGGAAAGAAACTGAAAAATAGTACCAACCACGTCGCCATTTGATATGCTCAAGTTAAACTCTAAGTATCAAAGAATAGCCTGTTTAACACCCCAAACAAGCAACGCAGTAAACTCCTCACATATATTGCCCGAATTTTAACATCAATCAGGGTGACTATGCGAGAGCAAATATGAAATTTATACGACAGATACGGTTATTTAGACTACAAAAACCTTTTGAATAAAATTCAATATAGACCAAAGTGCTATTGATGATGTTTTATTTTCACCCATAAACAAAAAAGTCGCTTAAAAAAGCGACTTTACAAAATCAAGTTTGTTTAGTGATTAATCGATAAGCTGTGAAATCGCAACATCAGGATTCACATCTTGCTCGTAATCTACGCTGTCGATACCAAAGCCGAATAAACGTAAAAATTCATTGTGGTAACCCACGTAGTCCGTTAATTCGTCAATCGTATCTGTATCTACTGTATCCCAAACATGTTGTACACGAGCTTGAACATCATCTTCTAACTCTTTGTAGTTTTGGAATAAATGACCACCTTCGTCAAAACGTGGGGTTTCACCGTAAAGGTTTTCAGTAAATAGTGAGTGAATTTGCTCAATGGTACCTTCGTAAGTCCCGTCTGCTTTCATTACTTTGAATAAAGCAGAGATATATAAAGGCATAATTGGAATTGCCGAGCTTGCTTGTGTCACAACCGCATTTAATGAAGAAACATACGCTTCACCATTTAAGCCTTTTGTAGACTCTTTGATTGCTTGAGTTGCACGGTCAAGATCTTCTTTCGCTTTACCAATTGTCGCATGACCGTAAATTGGCCACGTTAACTCTTTACCGATATAAGTGTAAGCGGTTGTTTTGAAGTTATCAGCGAGCACATCCGCTTCTTTTAATGCGTCAATCCACATTTCCCAATCTTCACCGCCCATTACTTTAATTGTATTGTCGATGTCTTCTTGGCTTGCTGCTTCAACGGTTACTTCATCAATCACACGTTTTGAAGTGTTTAGGTTCTTCGTAGTGATATCTGAGCCAATAGGCTTAAGTGTTGATGAGTAAGTTTCGCCTGTATTTGGATCAGTACGACGAGGTGACGCAAGGCTGTAGATAACTAAATCAATTTTACCTAAATCAGCTTTGATAGTATCAATTGCTTTTTGCTTGATTTCGTTAGAAAACGCATCGCCATTGATATTTTTAGACCATAAACCTGCTTCTTCAGCGGCTGTTTGGAATGCTGCTGTGTTGTACCAACCTGCAGAACCCGTTTTGCGTTCGCTACCTTCTTTTTCAAAGAAAATACCTAACGTTTTAGCACCGCCACCAAATGCAGCCGTGATACGTGATGCTAGGCCGTAGCCTGTAGACGCACCAATCACTAATACATTCTTAGGTGCATTGCTCAGTGGTCCTTGCGCTTTCACATAATTAATTTGTTCTTGTACGTGCTCAGCACACCCTACTGGATGCGCGTTAGTGCAGATAAATCCACGAATTTTCGGCTTAATGACCATTGATCATCCTATATCTATCACAATAAAAATTAGCGCTAGTTTAAAGGCTAATAGTTAAAATACAGGTCTGATCAGTAAAACTTTTCAGACCCACTTAAATCTTTCTAGCTTAAAACCCCAAGTGACAAGCAGTCTAGAGTGACTGTCCTGCTAACTTTAGGTGACTGTCCTTCTAACTTTGAGTGACTGTCCTTCTAAATTAGTCGAACTTTGAGCCACCTAAGCATTTAGGTGATTCAGGTGCCTGTCCATGTTGTTCACTAAACTCTTCTGGAGTAAATGTGTGAATCGCTAATGCATGAATATGGTTTGCTAATTCATCTTTTAATAGCTCATTAATTTGACGATGACGTGCAAGTAAACGTTTACCTGCAAATTCTTCACTCACAATCACCACTTTAAAATGCGATTCAGTTCCACGGCTATGCATATGGCTTTCATTGACAACATTCAGGTGTTTGCATTCGATACCCGCAGCGAGCTTTTGCTCAATTTGTTGTTGCATTGACATGTGTCATAGACCTTTAATAAGAAAATAATTGGCCGCTACTATATCAAGGGCATGAGTCATTTTGCCAATGATTTTATATGATTGAACGAAAGGTAAGGTTAATTCGAGGGTGTTTGAGCCTTTGCTGCTTTGGCAAACTATGCTGGTAATCGCGCTGGCTAAAACCATTCATGATTAAACAGCTACCACTTTGCAGCACAATGCTATGTTGTTCATTATTATGTTTGTGCTTTATTTTAAATATCCGTTCGGCCCCTAGTGATACAGAAGCGATTATTGGTTGCTCACCAAGTTCTTTCTCATCATCACTATGCCAGCCCATACAATCATGACCATCTCGATACAAATTAACTAAAAGCGCATTGAATGGTGTCTGCAAAGTTCTTGATAAGCGTACACGCATGGCATCAAGCACCTCCGGCCAAGGCTCAACGATTAACTGTGAACCCGAGTAACCATAACTTACGTTCTGATCAGCAATAAAGCATTGCAAACGTGGGATCACATGGCTTTTTCCATACACCTTTATAGTTGGTTGCTGCCAATTGAGCTGTTGCTGAAGAAAGTAAAATAATTCGAGGCTTTTTTGTGCACTCAATGCATTAGCTTGGTAAGAAAACCCATCAGGTAAATGATTAGGGTTGGCGTTTGGCTGTTGCATGTTAGAATTTACCTATACATTAATACATTCGTAAAATCATGATGACCACCCAAGCACAGCTCGGTGATAACACCTATACCCTAGAACGCTTTCCCTTAGATCAAAAGAATCGCAGTCTTCAAGCGTGGGACTCAGGCGATGAGTACCTTGTCAATTATGTACAAGAGCACTATCCAGATGCAAATTCAATCCTGATACTCAATGACAGTTTTGGCGCTTTAGCCTGTGCCTTTAATACGTTAACAGTTTATTCAGTTAACGACTCGTATATTGGTCATCAAGCTACCCGTTATAATTTACAAGCCAATGAGTTATCAACAGATTCTTTAACGCAACTGGACTCATTAGCTGCGTTACCTAGTCAGGTTGATTTAGTGATATTAAAAGTGCCACACAATTTAGGCTACCTTCAGCATCAACTTGCCGCAATCAGTGCAGCTTTACCTGCCGACATTGATGTTATTGCAGCTGGAAAAACAAAAGACATTCATAACTCAACAATTAAGGCTTTTAGTCAGTATATCGGTGAAACCTCAACCAGCTTAGCGGTTAAAAAGTCCCGCTTAATTATCAGTAAAACCAGTGGTCTTAATAAAGTTGCCCCCTTCCCTGTTAACTGGCCACTTGAAGGAAGTGAGTTTGAAATTCAAAATCATGCCAATGTATTTTCTCGAGACTCATTAGACATTGGCGCGCGTTTTTTCTTTAACTATTTGCCACAAACTAGCAAAGCCCGCAGCATCATTGATTTAGGCTGTGGCAATGGTGTTGTTGGCTTAATGACCTTAAAGCGCTGCCCTAAAGCCCATGTAACCTTCGTTGATGAGTCGTATATGGCCGTTGAATCCGCCAAGTTAAATATCACTCACAATCTACCTGAGCAATTAGAACAGTGTGAGTTTGTCCAAAACGATTGCTTAACCGATTTTCAACCTAACAGTGTTGACCTCGTTTTATGTAATCCGCCATTCCACCAAGCGCAAGCGGTTACTGATCATATTGCTTGGCAAATGTTCAAACAGGCAAAACACACATTAAAGCACGGTGGTGAATTAAGAATTATTGGTAATCGTCATCTAGACTATCATGAAAAGTTAAAACGCATGTTCGGCAATTGTAAGTTGTTAGGGTCTAACAAAAAGTTTGTCGTACTAAGTGCAACAAAGAATAATTAATGGAGCTAACTAAATGAAAAAAATACTTCCTTTATGTTTGCTAGCCGCACTTACTGCGTGTAGCAACCAGCCAAATCAGTTAATTTTGAATCCTGTTTATCAAGGTGGCAAAATTTCAACTATTAACAGCAATGTTAGCACGAGTGTAATTGATTTACGTGGCGACAACGTGACCTTAAAAATCATTGAATCAGATAAAATCAAAACGCTTGCCAGCCCAGGTATTGCAGGTTCAGTGAAAAGTGCCTTAGACAGTGCGTTAAGCCGCAATGGTGCAAATATTTCAAATCTATCCACAACGCGTTTTGAATTAGATATTCATCAACTACAAGCAGTTGTTACAGAAAAAATGATGACCCATAGCAGCAATGCTACTATTGAGTTTGGTGTCCGTGTGGTCAAACATGCAAGCACTTTCAATAAAATTTACCAAGGTAATGCAAATCTTGAAGGACCACTTAGCCACGACCGTGCAAAAATAGAAGGTCAGCTTAATAAGTTGACTGAACAAATAATTACCCGCATTGTATCTGACCCAGAATTAATCGCCTATTTAGAAGGTTAACTATGAAGCGTATTTTATTACTTAGTTTTATATTGTTTTTTGCTCACAGTTCATTCGCAGCGACTGAGGGTAAATTTATTCAAAAAGATAACATGTTTCCACGCGTAGAAATTGTCACTACGCTTGGCAGTATTGTGGTCGAAATGGATCGTTCTCGCGCACCAATAACAGTAAATAACTTTCTAACTTACGTTGCCGACGGTAGCTATCAAGGTAGTGTGTTTCACCGTGTAGAACGTGATGAAGACAACGAACGTGATTTTGTTATTCAAGGTGGTGGTTACGATAAAGACTATGATGGTCTGTACGAAGGTGACCCTATTTTTAATGAAAGTGGCAACGGTTTAAAAAACGATATGTATAGCATCGCTATGGCATACCAAGACCGTCAACCTCACTCAGGTACTCGCCAGTTTTTCTTCAACATGGATGATAACGATCATCTTAATCCTGGTCGCGACTGGGGCTTTGCCGTATTCGGTATGGTCATGGATGGCTATGACACACTAGACAAAATCATGCGTGTCGAAACCGCTTTCAATGAAAAAATCGGTTACAGCTTTGTGCCCAAAGATCCTGTTGTTATCTTAAACGTAAAAGTGCTAGACGCTAATCAATAATAAATAGGGGCGCACGCCCCTTAAACTGGCAACACTATGACAAAACCCCTTTCTATTTCAGAGTATTTCTCGTACTTCAAAGATAAACGTTTAATCAATATTTTTATTTTTGGCATTAGCAGTGGCTTTCCTTGGGTATTGATTGGTTCTGTTATGTCGGCCTGGCTAAAAGACGAAGGCCTAAGCCGCAGCATGATAGGGTTATTTGGCATCGTGTTTGGTGCGTATAGCATTAACTTTTTATGGTCACCGCTCGTTGACCGTGTAAAGTTACCTGTTTTGTTTAACTGGCTTGGCCAGCGCCGTAGCTGGATTTTACTTTGCCAGTCAGTGATTTTTATTGGCACCTTTTCACTTGCTGGGCTCGATATTAAAGCCAACCTCTGGTTTGCTGCCGCGCTATGTTTAGTTATTGCTATCGCTTCTGCGACTCAAGATATTGCTATTGATGCATTTCGTATCGACACTTTAGCCGAAAACGAAAGCCACAAAGCCACCGCAGCGGCTGCAATGGCTACTTCAGGTTGGTGGAGCGGTTACGCCCTTTTAGGCGCCCTGCCATTTTATATGGCCGACATCCCTTCAATTGATTGGCCACAAGTTTACTTTTTCTTATCTGTGGTAATGCTGCTATTAATGAGCAGCGTATTGTGGGCAAAAGAACCCGAATCAAACCGTGACGCTGTACAAGCAGAGCTTGAGCAAACCTATCAACAAAAGCTGGCTGGTAGTACGCAGACTCGCTTTGCTAAAGTTATTGCCTGGCTTGCTGTTACCGTTCTTGATCCCTTTAGAACCTTCTTCGCCCGTAATGGCGTAAAAACAGCATTGGCATTATTGGCCTTTATTTTCTTATTTAAAATCGGTGAAGCCTTTTTAGGGCGAATGTCTATCGTGTTTTATAAAGAAGTGGGCTTTTCAAATAGTGACATAGCGACCTTCTCAAAAGTGGGCACTGCAGTGCTCACCATCGCCTTTACTTTTCTGGGTAGCTTATTCAATCAACGCTATGGCATTGTAAAAGGCTTATTTATTAGTGGTATTGCGATGGCTGCTTCAAACCTTGCCTTTGCGTGGATCGCGATTGCAGGCCCCAAACTGAGTTTATATGCGTTTGCTATTATCGTTGATGGCTTTACCCAAGCTTGGTCATTGGTTGCCATGGTGGCGTTTATATCCATGTTATGTGATAGAGCATTTAGTGCAACCCACTATGCACTACTTGCTTCGTTAGGTAATTTAGGCAGAACCTTACTGTCGAGCTACAGCGGCGTGGTCATTGATGACTGGTTAGGTGGAAATTGGGCGATGTTTTTTGTGCTAACAGCACTGATGGTGATCCCATCACTGGTATTTTTATTCTTAATTCGTCGTAAGCTTTATGCGTTAGAAAACAACTATCATCAAAACAATTAACAAATCTAATACGTATGTGATTAAACAGGGGGGAAATGCAAGGGAGAGGTTTTAATAGTGCTTCCTTGCACCATTTATATTACTTAAAAGCGGCGTTTCGCTTTTGGTAATGAATAATTAAGCGTCTTTAAGTAAGTTAAGACCTTCTTATGGGTCAACTTCTAAAGCATCACAATAACGCATGAATTCAATAACATCTAAACGACGTTCTTGGTTTTCAATTTTACCAATGAAAGAATGCGGCGTACCTAAAACCTGCGCAAGGCTACGCATTGTGTGACCTTTCTCATGACGTTTAGTTTTAAGCCATTTTGTTAGTTTCGAGTTTTCTTCAGAAGAAACTGTTTTACCCATCATAAAATACATCTCCTACTAGATGATTCAAGTTAATAATTTAAGAGTGAAATTTGCCCGTCTCACTCTTGGACACATTATATACTAATAACTTTCAGATTGAATGATTAATTATACAAATGTCCACCTTTTAGGTATGGACCGTTTTAGTATACAAGTATTAGTGTAGCTAAAATTAAAGCATGTGCTCTATAGTTAACTGGTTAACTGTACCAAAAAATTGATCAATTGGAAGTGTAACAAGATGAAAGTATCGCTTTAAATTCTGCATATTTATGCTTAAAGTGTATGTAAATACTGAAAAAGGCTAGGAAATGTTTCGTATATTATTTTTGTTGCCAATTGTACTGTGTGTAGCGTGGTACCTTTTTTTAAAACAAAATCGTGTACCAATTAAGCAAGGCAAGAAGGGGTTTGTGTATATTTTGATCGCCTCTGCGTTAGTTTTAGGCTTCTTTTTACTGATGATTAAAGTGACCCAACACTAGGGTCACTCATTTTTAATTAATCAGTAACGAATTTACCGATTACCGACGACGATCTCGCAGCATTAACAAGCAAGGCGTAAGTACCAGTGTCAATACAGTAGCAAATGTTAATCCACCCGCAACAGCCGTGGCCAATTGCACCCACCACTGAGTAGATGGCGCACCAAAATCAATATGACGGTTAAATAAGTCAATATTCACTTGTAGTACCATCGGCATTAATCCCAATATGGTGGTCACAGTCGTTAACAGTACAGGACGTAAACGCTGAGCACCAGTTCGTAAAATCGCATCTTTTGCTGCCAGACCTTGGTTACGTAAAACATTATAAGTATCAATCAGTACTATATTGTTATTAACCACAATACCGGCAAGCGAGATAACCCCAATGCCCGACATCACGATACCAAACGGTTGCTGTAATACGATTAAACCTAAGAACACACCCATAGTTGAAAACAGTACAGCACTTAAAATCAGAAATGCTTGATAAAAGCTATTAAATTGCGTTACCAGAATAATCCCCATCACAAACAGGGCAACCACAAAAGCCAGCTCAAGGAAGGCTTCTGATTCATCTTGATCTTCGGTTTCACCACGCACTTTAATTTTCACGCGCGGATCTAACCCTTGCTCCTCTAGTTGCGCTTGTAAGCGTGGCAACGCTTTAGCAAGTTGTTCACCCGGTTTCATGTCTGCATTAACGGTAACAACGCGCTGAGAATCAACACGGCGAATTGTATCGACCTTAGGAGCTGCTTGACGCTCAACAAAATGACTAATTGGCACTTGCCCGTGCATAGTTTTTACACGCAACGTTTCAAGACGTCCTAAATCTCGCTTGTCATGAGGAAAGCGTACGCGAATATCAATCTCGTCATCAACATCATCGGGGCGGTATTCCCCTAGTTTTAAACCATTGGTAATAAGCTGAACATTTGCCCCTAGCATACTGGCATCCGCACCAAAACGAGCCGCATCCGAACGATTCAATTTAAGTTGCCACTCAATGCCCGGTTTTGAAGCACTGTCATCAACATTTCGAAACGCGCCATCATTTTCGATGGCTTGCCTTACTCGTTTAGCTTCACTGTTAAGCACACCAACAAATCGAGAGCTCAGCTCAATACTCAGCGCTTTGCCTCCACCGGGGCCGTTTTCATCTTTTCGAAGTTCAATTTCGACACCGGCATAACTTGCCGTGATTTCGTTAACTTGACTGATTATATCTTCGGCAGGTGGACGCTCATCCCAGTCTTTAAGATTCATTCTAAACGTGCCTACCTGATCTTTACCGCCAGTACGAGCATACAAGGTTTTAATACCTTCTACTTTTAAAATGCGTGATTCGATGTCTTTCATGATCACGTCTTTTTCAAATATAGATAAGTCACTGTAAGAACGTACTTTGATATTAACGCCATTTGGCTCTACATCAGGAAAGAACTCAACGCCTAGCTTAGAGACAGCAAATGCAAAGAATACTAAAATAGAAAACACGATTGCAGCAGCTAGGCTCCACCAAGGGCGCTCTGTTGCATAATCAAGCACGCGAATATAACGCCCAAGCATCCCTTTGATTTGCGTTAAATCGCCGGACTCTGCTAACTCTAAATCCTGTTTTTGCTGTTCAGAGAGCGGCCGTGACTTTCCTATTAATCCACCAATAGTTGGCACAAACACCAATGCCATAAGTAATGACGCAGTCAAGGTGGCAATAAGCGTAATCGGCAAGTACTTCATAAACTCGCCCATCATTCCCGGCCAAAATATTAGCGGTGCAAAGGCCGCTAATGTCGTTGCCGTAGAAGCGATGATTGGCCACGCCATGCGCTCAGCAGCCAATTTATAAGCTGTCTTGCGCGGTTTGCCTTCACTCATTGCTCTGTCAGCAAACTCACTAACAACGATTGCGCCATCCACCAGCATACCGACAGCCATGATGAGTGCAAAAAGCACCACGATATTCACCGTTAAGCCAAACACAGAGATCACTAAAATCCCGGTTAAGAACGAGCCAGGAATGGCAATCCCCACTAAAAACGCAGTGCGCGCACCAAGTATCGCCACAATAACGATAACCACCAACAATACAGCAGACAGCACATTATTTTGCAGATCAGAAAGCATCATTTTCACGTCTTTTGACATGTCGCCGGTGTAATCAACTCGTATATGATCAGGCCAAATTTTCTTGGCCTCATTCACCACTTTTTTAACTTGATCGACCGTATCAATAATATTTTCGCCAGCACGTTTTTTCACTTCCAGCGAAACCGCATGGCGGCCATTAATACGTGCGATTGAGGTTGGGTCTTTATATGCTCGGCGAATTTTTGCTACGTCCATAAAACGCACCACCCTATCGCCAACAACTTTCACAGGTTGTTCCATCACATCCTGAATCGTCTCAAATACCGACGGGATTTTTACAGCAAAGCGCCCTTTACCAGTATCAAGGGTACCAGCAGCTACTAAGCGGTTGTTATTTGATAGCAGTTGAATAATGTCATTCGGTTCAAGGCCATAAGAAATCATCGCCAATGGATCGACCTCAATTTCAACCATATCTTCACGGTCACCACCTACATCAACTTCTAATACGCTAGAAATGCTTTCTAGTTCATCTTTAAGATTACGTGCAAGGGTTAGTAAACCTCGCTCTGGCGCATCGCCTGACAAAGTTAATGTAATTGTTGGCTGCTGATCTTCCATCAAGATTTCATGAACTTCTGGTTCTTCTGATTCAGAAGGCAGTTTTGCCTTAGCTAAACTAACTTTATCTCGTACATCAGCTAAGGCTTCTTTGGGGTCCATACCCGCGATAAACTCAAGGGTCACAGAGGCATGCCCTTCACTTGCCACCGCTGACATTTCTTTTACCCCTTCAATTGAGCGAAGCTCAATCTCCATCGGCCTAACTAATAGCCGCTCAGCATCTTCAGGGGAAATACCGTCATGAATAATCGACACATAAATAAAAGGAATAGTGACATCAGGATTCGCTTCTTTAGGGATGGTTTGATATGTCACCCAGCCCGAGATCAGCAACAAGATGAAAATAGATAAAACTGTACGCGTGTGAGTCAACGACGCTTCGATTAAGTTTTTCATACTTAGTTGCTCGTTGCTTCAGTAAACACAGGCTCAACTTTGTCACCGGCACGCACAAAACCTTGACCAAGGGTAATAACATTCGCTTGCTCGCCTAAACCCCAAAGCCAAACGCCCTGCTCGGTGCTTTTAGCTAGATTTACCGACTTAAACTCTACAATATTGTCGTCATTAACGACTTTTACGCCGATATTCCCTTGTTCATCTAGGGCCATAAAAGCCGGGCTTAATAACATGGCAGGCTCAGTTGGCAACTCAATATTAAGCTGAGTCGAAAAACCTGCTTTATATTTCATACCTGGGTTTTCAAACGCCGCTTCGATGCGAAATGTATTGGTGCTGTCATCCGCAACAGATGCAATGTAACGAATTCGACCCGGATAGGTTTTGTCATTTAAAACATGAGCAAAAGTAGCTTGCCCAACTTCTAAGCCTTGCACTTCTTTTTGAGTCGCATCGGCTCTGACGATTAACGGGTCTAAATCAGCGAGCTGTAAAATAGGGTCGCCTATGCCAACATAATCACCAATTTCGACTAAACGTTTGTTGATAACGCCATCAAAAGCAGCACGTACTTCAGTGCGCTCTAGCTTTAATTCAAGGCTTGCCAAAGTTGCTTTTGCTTGTTGCAACATAGCTTGTGCTTGCATGGTCAATACTTTGTTTTGTAAACCTTGCTGATTAAGTTTAAGCGCGCCTTCGTATTCAGTTTGATACTGGGCAACTAAGGCTTCTGCTGATGTGATTTGGGCAGCCAAATCAGATTTATCGAGGCGTAAAATAACCTGTTCTTGTTTTACAAACTGACCTTCTTCAACCAAAATTTCGAGTACTTGCCCTGCTTGTCTGGCGCTGATATTTGCGATTTTGTCAGGCTCTGATTTTCCATAAAAAGTTAGGTTTTTATTAATATTCTTTGCGACCAACGGCATCACTTGCACTTTAGGCAAGCGCTCTTGAACTTGCTCATCACTTTGCAGTGCTTTTTGATCTGCTTTGCTATGCCCAGATAGCATCCACAGTACAATCACCAAAACAATGGCGATAGCTAAAATATAGGGTTTCTTTTCTATTGTTGTAGTTATATTTGGCAACGCAAAACTCCTTCTAATAATGCGTAAAATTTAGCAGGGGCGGGATATTATGATAAGTTTAAGCAATAAAAAAGCCACATCAAGTGGCTTTCATAAATAATTCATTAAACGCTGAAGCTGGCTCCGCAACCACAGGTTGTTGTTGCATTCGGGTTATTAACAAAAAAGCGTGCGCCTTCAAGCCCTTCTGTATAGTCAACGGTACCATCTACCAAGTACTGAATACTCATAGGGTCGACAACAAGCGTTACACCATTTTTAACAATTTCTAAATCGCCAGGGTTAGCTTTTTCATCAAAAGTAAAACCATATTGGAAACCTGAACAACCACCACCTGTTACATAAACACGTAGTTTAAGATCTGGATTCTCTTCTTCTTCGATTAACTGTTTAACACGAACAGCAGCTGCATCGCTGAACTTGATTGGCAACTCATCTGACATACCAAAACCCTCAAAACCTATATTGGCCGCAATTATCTAATACCCGAGTGTTTTAATCAAGTATCACCACAAGAGCATCTCAATTATGGTGAGGATAACTGGCCAACCTACTTGCCTTGGACTAAAGTTTATTTGTACTACATTTGGACTTGTATGATGCATTAAGGGAATCTTATCGTGATAGAGCACTTCAAGCTGCACTTTATAACTGATCATTTAAGCAGTGCGCAGGTCATTCCGGCTGAATACGATTTACTCCTTGTGTTTGCTTCTATTCTCACGGCCGTATTTGCTTCGTATATCTCATTTTTATTATCTGCCCGCATAAAACACTCTTACCTAAAAAATGAAAGTCAGATCTGGACTATCATGGCTTCGTGTTTTTTAGGTATAGGTATTTGGGGTATGCATTTTGTTGGTATGCTTGCATATACCTTGCCCATTCCTATTGAATACAACATTAGTGTTACTCTGATATCGATTTTGCCAAGTGTTTTTGCCAGTTACATCGTGCTATCACCAGCTTTAAAAACTGGCAAGGGATTAATATTTAGAAGTATTTTAATGGGGGCTGGGATTGGCTCGATGCACTTTGTTGGTATGATGGCGATGGTTATGCCTGCAAAAATGGCTTATGAGCCTTGGTTGTTCTCTTTATCAATTATCGTCGCTATTGTGCTGTCAGGTATCGCATTAAAAATTAATGATTTTCGACTTGCTAAAGGGGTTCATCAAACACGGATGAACTTAGTGGTGGCCTTAATAATGGGCAGTGCAATTTCGGGAATGCATTACATTGGCATGATTTCGATGTCTGTTTTTGAAACTGAATACACCACCTATGTTACAACCCACGACTACTCGACGTTAGCACAGCTTATTATTTTTATTCTGGTAGCGTTAAGTCTATTTGTATTGGGAGTTGTTGAGCTCAGAGCAAGAAGCTTATTGTCAGCAAAACTGAAAGCAGTGCTTAATACTGTACAAGATGTGGTTATTAGTTTTAATAATGAAGGAAAAATTGAATTTGCAAACCCTGCTGTTATCCACATTTTTGGCTATCAGCCGCATGATTTAATAGGCAAACATATTCGCACCCTGATCCCTGAAAGGTCGTTAGAGCTTGATGAAATCCTCCGAGATTCACAGCTTAGCAAAAAAACGGCGGGTAAAAGTAGCAGTCGGCTCTTAAAAGGACAACGAGCAAATAAAAAACATTTTCCTATTACGTTAACAATCAGCTCTATTGGTAAAAAAGAGTCGGGCCCTTATGTGGCGACGATAAAAGATCTGTCTGATATTCGGAATCAAGAAGCCTTTACGCAAACTATTTTCGATAACTTACCCATCATGCTATTTGTAAAAGAGGCTGAGCACTTAACATTTAGCCATGTGAATAAAGCGGGTGAGCAACTACTTGGTAAAAATAAAGACCAACTAATCGGTTTAAATGACTTTGATATCTTCAGTAATGAACAAGCAGTCAGTTTCATGCAAACCGACCGCGATGTATTGAAAAGTGATGACCCCCTTACGATAGAAGAAAAGCCGGTTACTATTGATGGCAATACTCATTACTTAAGAACGCGGAAACTCACGATTAAAGACAGTAATGGTAAAGCGCAATACTTACTTGATGTTTCAGAGGATGTTACTGAATTAAAGCAAGCAAAAACCGAGCTTGAAAGCTTACATCAACGCATGTCTATGGCTGCAGATGCTGCCCATATAGGTATATGGGAGTGGAATTTTGACACTAATGAACTGATTTGGGATGACTGGATGCACACCCTATTTGCAATCCCAAAATCAGAATTTAAAGGGGACTATTCAGCATGGGCAAATAGCTTGCATCCAGATGAATATGAAGACGTGACAAACAAGCTAAAACTCGCAATTTTAAATGGTGAAGAGTTTCACGCAGAGTTTCAGATTGTTCTGCCTTCTGGCAAAACCCGCTATATCAATGCAGATGGACGAATATACGGCAATCGTATGGTTGGTGTTAATTTCGATATCACGAAACGCGTCATGGCTGAGAAAAAAATTAGGCAATTAGCACAAACAGATCACCTTACAGGCTTAGCAAATCGTAATGCGCTTGGGCGCTTCATAAAGCAAGAATTTGCCAGGGTTGAACGAACAGGCTCTAAAGTAGGCTGCCTATACTTTGACCTTGATAGGTTTAAGCCGATTAATGATACCCATGGTCATGCAATGGGAGATAAAGTGTTGGTAGAGGTTGCCAAACGCCTACAAGACACAGCTCGCAAAACCGATTGCGTTGCTCGCATTGGTGGTGATGAGTTTGTAGTTATTGTTACCGACATAGAAAACCAAGTACAAATAAAACGCGCACTATCTCGATTGATCTGCGCAATTGAGGAGCCAATAAAATCAGAATATGGTGACTTGCACGTTGGAGCAAGTGTTGGCTTTGCACTTTACCCTGACGATGCGAAATCATTTGACGAATTGCTTAGCGTGGCCGACAAGCGTATGTATGATCAAAAGCATGGCAGCTTCAGTTGTGATGTTATGAGCTGTAAATGAGCAAATTATTAATACTAAAAAGTCTAATTTAGACGTATACTTATTAAACAATTAACAATGGTTCTTTTTCCATGTGCGCACGTTTTTTTTCTTTTATGGTACTTGTTTTCAGCTCGTTCGCAGTAGCCAATACAGCGTACCAAGAAACATGGAAAATCACCTCTTTAGAAGCCCCACCATATGCAAGTAGTACAATGGCAAATGGCGGTGATGCTATTGCACTATTAAGAGACACGCTTGCCAAAAAATCGATAAACCTCGAAGTTGAGTATTCACCTTGGCAAGATGCAATAAAAAAAGCCCGGTTAAGCGGCTACCTAGGCTATTACCCTGCGTGGCTACCTGAAATTGTGCCTGGTTTTATTGCTTCGCCCACTATTTTAAATTCTCAATTAGCTGTCATTACCACTCAGTCTAATCCACAAGATTTTGAAAATCTTGAACAGCTTTTTAATGAGCACAAAGTCGGCGTTGTTGAGCCTTATATTTATCCGGGTGTGGTCGAACAAGTAATTCAATCCTATGCAGGCAACATAGTGCAAACAGCAAACGATGAAGAGCTATTCCACTTAATGCAAACTGGGCAGATTAATTTTGCGATTACTGCGCCAAAAGTACTCAATTACTTTGCTGAGCAGCAAAACTTTCCTGAGCCGAAAATAGTGACTCAGTTTACCGACTCCCCATTAGTGATTGGCATACGAAATGATGCTGAAAACCAGGCTAAAATAGCCTTACTCAATGATTTATTTGCCAGTACAAAGTCATCTGAGACAAATTACTCTCGGCCAAAAAAGGTGTTATTAACCTATATAGATATTCCCCGTATAGCGCCATTTAAAGCGTTTATGAGTGATGTCTATAATGATTTAAATATCAAGGCTCAAATGCAACCAACACCAGCTCGAAGAGGTGTGTTATTACTTAATGCAGGGATTGTCGATGGCGATATCGTGCGTTCAAAAAGCAACCTAAAAAAATTCGAGAATATCATTGTCGTAGAACCAAACCTTGGCATTATTAACTTAGTGCTCCTATGTCGAAAATCGCTGCCATGTGATCGGGATAACTTATACGATCCAAACAACCGAATTATAAGTTCGATTGGTGATGTCGAAATCCTTAACGAATTTGATATAAAAGCTGAGATAATGCACAACGAAGACTTAAGTCATACGCTTACTATGCTAAAAAAAGGACGTGTCGATTACGCCATCTACCCTGCGCTCAATAATGATATTAATACCTTTAAAAAAGACTTTTCTGTGGTTGTTTTAAGACAGATGGCTATCAACACGGTTATTCATAAAAAACATGCCCCTCTGGTAGATGAAATAGCCAAAGCCATTTCAGCTCGCTTGCCTGAATTAACACAGCAAATTGATAATGACAGCAAAGATTAGCTAGATTTACCCAAAATGCAGATAAAATTATAAAATCCCAACGACTTAGTTAATTTGATTTGCTAAACTGCGGCTCAAAAGTGCTGTGAGGAAATATGCATGTGGCTTGAGAGACTAAGACGTCGCCTAGCAAAGCCTAAGACATCTGTGCAATTGTGCTTACTTGGTGTAAGTGCAGGGTTAATTGCGGCAGTGTTGATCATACTTTTTCGCCTCACAATCATGTTTTTTCAAAGCTTATTTTTAGATAAGCCTGATGACTTCACCACTTTACCAACCTATGAGCGGATGATACTGCCAGTTGGTGCAGCCTTGTTAATTGCCTTATTCGCCGCCCTAACAGGCTTTAAGCATTATCGTCTTGGCATTCCATTTGTAATTCACCGTATTAAAAAACATTATGGCCATATGCCGCTTTACAACACAGTAAACCAATTTGTCGGTGGTGCTTTAGCCCTTATTAGTGGTTTTTCGGTCGGTCGAGAAGGCCCCTCTGTTCATATGGGTGCAACGGGTGCCAGTTTACTGGCCGATAAATTACATCTACCACACAATGCAATGCGTACCCTCACCGGTTGTGGTGTTGCAGCCGGTATTGCTGCCTCATTTAACACCCCACTGGCAGCCGTTATCTTTGTCATGGAGGTGGTATTGAGGGAGTATAAAGTGCATATTTTCGTGCCCATTATGCTCGCAGCGGTTACCGGCGCATTAGCCACTCAATTTGTATTTGGTGACGCTTCAGAGCTTGCACTTATTACCATGAACCCATTGAGTGGTTGGCATTACCCATTTTTAATTATTTTTGGTATGGCACTTGGCGCTGTTGCTTATGCATTTAACCAAAACTTGATGCTTATAATCCGTACCTTCAAACCACTAAGTATGTTCCCTCGTCTATTACTAGCAGGATTAATAGCTGGTTTAATTGCTTATATGGTTCCTCATGCAATGGGCTCAGGTATGAGTGCTATCACTATTGCTATTGAATCACCAGATGATGTGCAGTTTTTAACAACCATTTTGATTGCCAAATTACTCGCCACTTTATTTGCCATTGGTTTAGGTATTCCAGGTGGGATCATCGGCCCTGTTATTGGACTTGGGGTATTAATGGGCACCTTGATGGCCTTTTTCGCGCAGTTTATTAGTCCGGGTGTTGATATCACAGGTACCTATAGCATGCTTGGCATGGCAGGATTATTGGCAGCAACATTACACGCACCACTGGCAGCTCTCACTACGGTTATGGAGTTAACTTCAAGTCCTGAGATTATTGTGCCAGCCATGTTGGTGATCTCAACGGCTTATGTCACGGCGTTGCAGTTTTTTGGTAACCGCTCTATTTTCATGCAACAACTTGATTTCCAAGGGCTTGAGTATCAAATATCGCCAGCTACCGAAGCATTACAAAAAGTGGGGGTGATGGATGAAATGGATGAGCAGTTCAAGCTGCTTTACAGTGACGACAAACAACAAATTAAAGAGTCGCTCGATGCCCTTGATAGCCAAACTCCGCTGATTGTTCATGATGAAGAGAATGGCTATCGTCTTGCTGAGTATGATTTAAGCCTGATATCTGACCAAGAAAGTAACATCAAATATGTCAGCCTTGCCGGCCTTAGTAGCCAAGCAACATTAGCCGATGCTTTTGACTTATTAAAAGATAAACGCAGCGGTGCGGTATATATTTACAACCTGCTTGATAACCAACAGATTATGGGCCTTTTGCGTTGGGACCAAATCAGACATATCCTTACCATACGCAACAGTTTGTTATAACAATTAAAATGGATGCTTAAATGACTGCGCTATTAGTTTATAAAACCTTCCACGTATTTTTTATGATTGCTTGGTTTGCCGGTATTTTTTACCTGCCACGTCTTTTTGTTTACCACGCAATGAGTGAAGAAAAAGCCTGTAACTCAATGCTGAAAGTAATGGAACGCCGCTTACTGTTTTTTGTGACACCGTTTGCTGTTTTAACATTGGTGTTTGGGGTACTGACCATTTTTGAATATGGTCGAGACTGGTTTAGATACAGCATGTGGCTGCACTACAAACTGGTGTTAGTGATTATTCTCTATATCTACCACGGCTATTGCTTTAAATTACTGGCTGACTTTAAGCATGATCGCAATACACGTAGCGATCGCTTTTACCGTATTTTTAATGAAGTTCCGGTACTCATCCTTTTAGCTATAGTGGCACTGGCAATTATTAAACCTAACTTATAATTTGCTGCTGTGAACGCTAAAAATTTGCTATAGTACTGCGCAAATTTATGCGGCCTCCCATACCGAGTGCCAGCGCCCTATAAATGTGATTAGGAACAAACCCCATGCTAAGTTTCCAAGGTGAAAATATCCTGTCGGTCAATCAGCTTGATCGAGATTGTATTGAACGTATTTTTGCAGTTGCTAAGAAAATGGAGCCTTATGCTAAAAAGCAAAAGCGCACCAATGTTTTAGAAGGTGCTATTTTAGCAAACTTGTTCTTTGAACCAAGCACGCGTACTCGCGTAAGTTTTGGTACAGCATTTAACTTACTAGGTGGTTTGGTTCGTGAAACAACGGGCATGCAAAGCTCAGCACTTGCAAAAGGTGAATCTTTGTATGATACCGCACGCGTGATCTCAGCGTATGCAGATGCAGTCGCAATGCGCCACCCTGACGCAGGCTCTGTTGCTGAATTTGCCACCGGGTGTGACGTGCCAGTGATTAATGGCGGTGACGGCCCGAATGAGCACCCAACACAAGCCTTACTAGACTTACTAACGATTGAACGTGAGCTAGGTCGTTTCAACCAAAGCATCGACGGTATGCACATTGCCCTAGTAGGTGATTTAAAATACGGCCGTACCGTGCACTCTTTATCTAAATTACTTTGTCATTATAAAGACGTTAAATTCTCTATGGTGGCACCTGATGGCTTACAAATGCCAGACTACATTTTAGATGCTGTTGATAACGCGGGTCATAAAATTCAAGTAGTAGATAAAATGGAAGGCAACTTGGCCGCAGATATTGTTTATCAAACCCGTATCCAAGAAGAGCGCTTCCCTTCACAAGAAGAAGCTAACAAATACCGTGGTGGTTTCCGTATCAGTCAGGCAATTTACAACGCACACTGTAAGCCTAACTCAGTACTGATGCACCCACTGCCTCGTGATAGCCGTTTAGAAGCAAACGAGCTAGATAACGATTTAAATAGCAACGACAACCTAGCAATTTTCCGCCAAGTACAAAATGGCGTGTTAATTCGCATGGCGTTGTTTGCTCTAACCTTAGATGTTGCCGACAAAGTTGAGCAATATGAAGTCGACGTGCCTTGGTTTAGCCGTAAACGTAATAGCTAAGCTACTTCGTTTGGGCTCTTTGAGCCCTTGCAAACCAACTCATTTAACGTGACAACCCAATAGGACTATTCATGACAATTAGCCAAGATCTTTTTAATCGCGCGCAAGAATCAATCCCAGGCGGTGTTAACTCACCAGTTCGTGCCTTCAATGGCGTTGGCGGTACTCCTTTATTCATCACTAAAGCTGAAGGCCCTTTTACCTTTGATGCTGATGGTAACCGTTATATCGATTACGTTGGTTCATGGGGACCAATGATCATGGGTCACAACCACCCAGCTATTAAGCAAGCGGTATTAGAAGCCGTAGAAAATGGCTTAAGTTATGGTGCACCAACCGAAACTGAAATCTTAATGGCCGAAAAAGTAAAAGAGCTAGTACCATCAATCGAAAAAGTACGTATGGTAAGCTCAGGTACTGAGGCAACAATGAGTGCAATTCGCTTAGCACGTGGTTTCACTGGCCGTGACAAAATCTTAAAGTTTGAAGGCTGTTACCACGGTCATGCAGACTCACTACTAGTAAAAGCTGGCTCAGGCGCACTGACTATGGGTGTACCAAACTCACCGGGTATTCCTGAAGACTTTGCTAAGCACACCTTAACTGTGTCGTTTAACAACCTTGATGAAGTAAAAGCAATTTTCGCAAAATACGCTGACGAAATCGCTTGTATCATCGTTGAGCCAGTTGCTGGCAACATGAACTGTATTCCACCTGTACCTGGCTTCTTAGAAGGTTTACGTGAGGTGTGTGATGAATACAAATCTGTACTTATTTTTGATGAAGTAATGACAGGTTTCCGTGTTGCTTTAGGCGGCGCACAAGCTTACTACAACATCAAACCAGACCTAACTTGTTTAGGTAAAGTGATCGGTGGCGGTATGCCAGTAGGTGCTTTTGGTGGTAAGAAAGAAATCATGGATTACATCGCACCTGTTGGCCCAGTTTATCAAGCAGGTACATTATCAGGTAACCCAATTGCCATGGCAGCCGGCTTAAAATCTTTAGAGCTATTAAGTGCTGAAGGCCTGCACGATGAGCTTGAAGCAAAGAGCAAAGCAATTTGTGAAGGCTTTGAAGCAGCAGCGAAAAAAGCAGGCATTGCACTTACAACAAACTACGCAGGTGGTATGTACGGTTTCTTCTTTACTGATAAAGAAAAAGTAACTAGCTACCAACAAGCGACTGAGTGTGATTTAGAGCGCTTCAAAAAGTTCTTCCACTTAATGCTAGAAGAAGGTGTTTACCTAGCTCCTTCGGCGTTTGAAGCAGGCTTTGTGTGCGCTGAACACTCTGAGAAAGAGATCAACGACACCATTGCCGCCGCAGAGCGCGCATTCGCGAAGCTTTAATAAGCGTAAAGCAAGTTAATAAAAAGCCCCAGCATTTTTCAATGCTGGGGCTTTTTTTATTCTTTGCCAATTCGTTTATTTAAGTATTAATGCGAGTTAGTATTGTTAATCTCTAACGCAAGTTGGTCTGGGTTCAAACTCGCTGGCACGAATGGGTAGCTGCACCACTTTACCGCAACCAGGAGGCGCTTGCAGACCAGTCTCTTCGTTAATAAAGGCCCAACGAATAGAAGCAGGGCGAGTATCCGCTATGGCTTCAGGGTTGAGTGGCTTAAGGTAACGAATGTAAGCTTCTAGTGCGCCAACACTGCCTGTTAAACCTGTGCTCTTGTTATCGTCGCGACCAATCCATGCAACAGTCACGGTGTTTTGGTCAAAACCTGCAAACCAACTATCGCGTAAGTCATTACTGGTGCCTGTTTTACCAGCTAGCTGAATTGATGGGAAATGTGCATTTAGGCGTTTAGCCGTGCCATCCTTAGTCACGCGCTTCATTGCGTATTTAGTCATGTAGGTTGATGCATCATCAAAACGCTTTTGTGAGGTGACATCATGTTTATAAAGCACCTTACCTACTGAGTCAGTCAGTGCTGAAATAGACGTTAACTCGCGGTACTGACCATCAGCAGCAAGGGTTGTATAAAGCTGTGCTACTTCAAAGCTTGAAAGCTCAAGAGCGCCTAATAACAATGATGGATATTGATCAATACGCCCTTCTAAACCTAAACGCTTTAAGGTATCAGCTACTTTATCTACACCGACATCAAGGCCCGTATTAACCGCAGGAATATTTATACTGTTACTAAATGCTTTATATAGTGGCATAGGGCCGCGGAACTGCTTGTCGAAGTTCTCTGGTTGCCATACTTTCCCCTGCTCATTAGTCACTTGCAGCGGTGAGTCATCCACCAATGTGGCAACATTAAATTGACCACTTTCAAATGCCGTTAAATAAACGGCAGGCTTAACGAGTGAGCCTATATTACGTTTGGTATCAAGCACACGGTTAAAACCAAAATAACGTACGTCACGGCCTGCAACCAACGCCGACACCCCACCCTTTTCAACGTTAACTGAGATCATCGCTGCCTCAAGTTCTTCTGTTTTAGGGCGTCTTTCTAGATAAGGTAGACTTGCCTCAACCGACTCTTCCATGGCCGTTTGTTTTTGCAAGTCAAAATAGGTGAATACACGCACCCCGGCATCTAACACTTGCTGATCTGGTAGCAGGCGCTTTAATTCTCGATTAACTAATTCTAAGTAACCCGGATACGACTTTTGCAGACTGTCTTTCATTGGTGCAATATCAATTGGACGCTTTAATGCCGCACGATATTCACGGGTATCAATCAATTTATTTTCAACCATTAAGCGCAGTACTAGATCGCGGCGCTCCATTGCGCGCTCACTATAACGACGTGGGTTGTAATACGATGGACCTTTCACCATAGCCACTAAAAGCGCAATTTGGTCGTATTCAAGCTCATCCACAGGCTTTGAAAAATAAAACTCAGCGGCAAGACCCATACCGTGAACGCCTTGATTGTAAGACTGACCTAAATACACTTCATTGAGGTAAGCTTCTAAAATGTCATCTTTGCTGTAGCGGTAATCTAATATCAGAGCGATAAGCGCTTCATTAAACTTACGCACCAGTGAACGCTCACGGGTAAGGTATATATTCTTTGCTAATTGCTGGGTTAAGGTACTGCCCCCTTGCACTGTTCGCCCGGCTTTGATATTGCTGTATAAAGCACGCATAATCGACCACACAGACACGCCATGGTGTTGATAGAAATTACGATCTTCAACTACCAGTAAAGTGTCTTTTAGCATCGGCGGAAATTTATCTAGCGCCACAAACTCCCGGTCTTGTTTTGAATCATTACCAATGCGAGCTATTTGAACTGGCTCTAATCGAGCGCTGTTTAAACGACGACCAAATTTATCTTTGATAGTTGCTAATTTCTGCCCTGAAAAACGCAGCTCAATCACTTGTGAATCTTCAAGGCCATCATAAAATTCAAATTCACGGCGGTACACTTTAATACTGTTAGCTGATTTAACATACTGGCCTGTACGGCTTAGCTTATTTACAGATGAATAATTTAAACGGTTTAACTCCCAAATAACCTCTTGCTGAGACAAATACTGCCCAGGATAAAAGCTCATTGCACGAGCATACACTTGTGCAGGTAACTGCCATTTATTGCCTTCAAATTGGCGAGTAATTTTTGCATCTAAATAAATTAGATACAGCACCATGGCAACAATCACAGCAAGTGAAAGCTTCCAAAAAATTGACCAAAGTTTTCTTAATACACTAGCTTTAGCTGGCCCTTGAGGTGCGCGTGAGCGCTTAGCGGTAGTTTTTTTTGATGTCGCCTTCGGTTTACTAGACGATTTTTTTGCAGGAGTTTTTTTATCAGCCATTGAGTTCGCTATTGGTCAGTTAATTTTACAGGATTACGCCTTGAACAGCGCAATATTAACACCTGTAAAATTAACAGTCACTTAAACTCGTTTAGCGTGTACACAACCAGAGTGAGTGGATCACAGCAGGTATAAAGAAGATAAAGCATAGAATAATGTTAATCACTAAGTCTTTACCTGCGCCCGCTTTTAAAAATACCGCAACAGGCGGTAAAAACAGCGAAATAATTATAAGCAAGAGTTTGTTATCCATCGTTTTTCCTTGTTAGAAATGAACATTAAGCATAGTCAAAAAATAGCGATTTCGCCTATCAGAAAAGACTTATTTAAACGCAAAAAAGCCCTACCTAAGTAGAGCTTTGATTTGAACACACAATGATATTGTTATGGGCGTGCTATTTGCACGCACCAAGATTAGTTACTGCGAACTGATACAAACTCAGGGTAAGCATCAATACCACAGTCATGTTGATCCATACCGTTTAGTTCTTCTTCTTCGGTAACACGGATACCCATGGTATTTTTCAGGATTGCCCATACGATTGATGACGCGATGAACACAAATCCTAAGATACATACTAAGCCAATTAATTGATTAACAAAGGTTGCATCAGAGTTTGAAAGTGGTACTAACATGATACCTAATGCACCACACACACCATGTACAGAGATAGCACCTACAGGGTCATCGATTTTCGCTTTATCAAGAGCAACGATGCTAAATACAACCAGTGAACCACCTAATAGACCAAGTAAACAAGCAAGTAATGGCGTTGGAGATGCAGGCTCTGCAGTAATCGTTACTAGACCTGCTAGTGCACCATTAAGAACCATAGTTAAATCAGCTTTACCCCATAACACTTTACATACAAATAGTGCTGCAATTGCGCCACACGCTGCTGCTGCGTTAGTGTTTAAGAAGATTTTACCAACCGCTGTTGCGTTTTCAGCGTCAGAAACAAGTAGCTGTGAACCACCGTTAAAGCCGAACCAACCCATCCAAAGGATTAATGTACCTAGCGTTGCTAACGGTAAGTTAGAACCAGGAATTGGGTAGATTTCACCGTTTTTACCGTATTTCCCCTTACGAGCACCTAGGAAAAGTACACCAGCTAGCGCTGCTGCTGCACCTGCACCGTGAACGATTGCAGAACCAGCGAAGTCAACAAAGCCCATTTCAGATAAGAAACCTGCGCCCCAAGTCCAGTAACCTTCGATTGGGTAGATGAAACCAGTTAAAACAACAGTGAAAATTAAGAATGCCCATAACTTCATACGCTCAGCAACCGCACCAGATACGATTGACATAGCTGTTGCTACGAACACAACTTGGAAGAAGAAATCAGACTCTAAAGAGTGATCAGCATCTGCAGCTTGAGTGCCGATTAATGCACCAAATGAAGGGATGAAACCACCTTCTGCGTTATCAACATACATGATGTTGTAACCCACTAATAAGAACATAGTGCAGGCAATAGAAAATAGTGCAACGTTTTTAGTTAGGATTTCTGTTGTATTTTTTGCACGAACTAAACCTGCTTCAAGCATAGCGAAACCAGCCGCCATCCACATTACTAAAACACCCGACATTAAAAAGTAAAAAGTGTCGAGTGAGAACTTCAACTCTACGATAGTGTTTTCCATAATTCCCCCTTAAATTGCTTCTTCATCAAGTTCGCCCGTACGGATACGAACGATTTGGTCTAGGTCGTAAACAAAAATTTTGCCGTCACCAATTTTGCCTGTTGAAGCAATTTTTGTGATGGTTTCAACAACGCGTTGACAATTTTCGCTACGAGTTGCAATTTCAAGTTTGATTTTTGGAATAAAATCGACTTGGTATTCAGCTCCACGATATAGCTCAGTATGACCACGTTGACGGCCAAAGCCTTTAACGTCGACAACTGTCATCCCCTCAATGCCTAAATCAGCCAATGCTTCACGTACATCATCAAGTTTGAATGGCTTTATTATTGCACTAATCATTTTCATAGTGGCCCCCTTCGGACGCTTATTGTTATCCTGTTGGCTTATACAATCCAACCTTTGTGCCACTATTTTTTATTACTTATTTTCAATAACTTAAAAATAAAAATTGGTTTTTGCACAAAAAAAACGCACCCTATTGGTGCATTTTTTTAACAATTAACCAGCGCTGGTGCAATTAGCACAACTATAGTTTAACTAAGCAGTTCCGATCTTGCTGTTTGGCTTGATATAAAGCCTTGTCAGCAATGCGCATCGCAGCTGTAAGCGATACTTTTTGGAATTGAGTCATACCAATACTCATGGTTAATGAGTAAGGCTCACCGTTAATTGAAAAGGCATGGCTTGCTAACTGCTCTCTGAAGGTATTGAGCCTTGATTCGGCCTTAGCTAAGTCCATATTATGCAGTACCACGGCAAATTCTTCGCCGCCGATTCTCGCGATAGTGAAGTCATCAAACTTAGTCTTTAAAAATGAAGCCACTTGTTTTAGCGCCTGATCACCCGCTTCGTGACCAAACTGGTCGTTCACATTTTTAAAGAAGTCGATATCAAGCAAAGCCAATACGTTTTCTTGCTCAACATTTTTAAGCAATTTTTCTGCGTATTGATAAAAATAACGACGATTGTGCAAGCCAGTTAAATGGTCGCGGTATGCGCTTTCTTTTATATCGGCTATTAAAGCAAGCTGCTCCATGGTTTGCATAACACGGCAATGAAACTCTTCATTCATAAACGGCTTAGTTAAAAAGTCGTTAGCGCCGTATTTAATAAAACGCGCCGATAAACCATGCTTACCGGCACCTGATAAACCGATAATTGCTAAATCATCACGGCCGCGGAAATTACGTACCGCTTTAACGAGCTCAAAACCATCCATTGTTGGCATTGCATAGTCAGTAAGTAGTAGCTTGATTTCCGGATCGTCTTTAAGCATTTGTAATGCTTGTTCACCATCTTGAGCATCCCGTACATCAAACAACTGCTTTTCGAGCATTTGCTTCATTAAAGTGCGACTTAGTACTGAGTCATCAGCCACCAGCGCTTTGCTACCATCGTTTCTAAGTAATTGTGCAACAAGTTTGATCGCATAATGGTATGAGTCGCGGTTATCTTTAACCACATAATCAACCACACCAAGCTCTAACATTTGCTGGCGAATGTATTCATCAATTTTTGAGGTTAGAACAACGGTCGGAATGTTTTTTGATAAGGTGTATTTAGCTACTTCGCCATTCATCGCATCAGGTAGCGTTAAATCGACTAAAGCCAAGGTGTAATCGTGCTCAGAAATTAAAGAGACGCCCTCTTTTAAAGACCACGCAAAGTCGACAGCCACATCTAAATAGTGAGCAGCGAGGTGACGTAACACTTGCTGTACTACTTTACTGTCTTCAACTACTAATACTCTTTGCATTGCAACTTCTCTTTCTTAAGCACGTGTACACAGATTATAAACACGCTAAATATACGCCATTTTTTAATCTAGCTAAATAATTAAGCAAAATATCTTTGCTAAAAAAATGCACTTTTTTGTAACCAGCTCAGCATTTTCGGTTATTTTTCTGTTTAACAGCTAATATTGGTCACTAGTCTCATTAGTTTGTCATCGAGTTAGCTTTACTTTTTAATAGCTGCAATTCGAATAATAAGGAATCAACATGAAACTAGTTAGTTTTATTGGCTTGTCAGTGACAGCACTAACACTGACCTTCAGTACTCCAAGCTTTGCTGATAACGGACGTCGTATTGACGTTGACAGCAAAGTGGTAACAGAGCACAAAGCCCGCATTAATGGTGAGCGCTTTTCATATACCGCAACCACAGGCACACAACCGGTTTGGAATGAGCAAGGCGATGCCATTGCAACGCTGCAATATACTTATTATACCCGCGATAAAGTAGACGATAGAACAAAACGTCCTTTAGTCTTTTCGTTTAATGGTGGCCCAGGTTCTGCGTCAGTATGGATGCACCTTGCCTATACTGGACCACGTGTATTAAAAATTGATGACGAAGGTTACCCAGTCCAACCTTATGGCGTAAAAGATAACCCTTACTCAATTTTAGACGTGGCTGATATTGTTTATATTAACCCAGTTAACACCGGTTACTCGCGCGTTCTTGAAAACGAAAAAGGTGAGTTGCCAAGTAAGTCAGACCAACAAAAAATGTTCTTTGGTGTTAACGCTGACATCAAATACTTAGCAGAATGGTTAAACACCTTTGTTTCTCGCAACGAGCGTTGGCGTTCACCTAAGTTCTTAATTGGTGAGAGCTATGGTACGACTCGTGTTTCTGGTCTTGCTCATGAATTACAAAATCGCCAATGGATGTATATCAACGGCGTTATCTTAGTATCACCAACTGAAATTGGTATTAAACGTGAAGGCCCGGTAGAAGCTGCTAATCGCCTACCTTACTTTGCAGCAACCGCTTGGTACCACAAAGCCCTTAGCGCAGACTTACAGGCAAAAGACTTAGACGAATTATTACCTGAAGTTGAACAGTTCACCGTTAATAAGTTCTTACCTGCAATTGCTAAAGGTGGTTTTTTACCTGCTGATGAAAAACGTGCCATCATCAAGCAAGCAGCAAAATACGCAGGTTTATCTGAAAAGTTTGTTGAGCAAAATAACCTTGATATTCCAAATAACTTCTTCTGGAAAGAGCTATTACGCGAGCGCGGCCAAACTGTGGGCCGTTTAGATTCTCGTTACCTAGGAATCGACAAGCGTGATGCAGGTGAGTCACCTGATTACTGGGCTGAGCTTACTTCATGGTTACACTCATTCACGCCAGCGATTAACTATTACCTACGTGAAGAGCTTAATTACAAAACCGATATCAAATATAACCTATTTGGTAATGTTCACCCTTGGGACCGCTCAGGCAATAACACAGGTGAAAACTTACGTTTAGCAATGGCACAAAACCCATACTTAAACGTGATGATTCAATCTGGCTACTACGATGGTGCAACAAACTACTTTGATGCTAAATACACAATGTGGCAGTTAGATCCAAGTGGCAAAATGAAAGATCGCTTAAGCTTTAAAGGCTATCGCAGTGGTCACATGATGTATTTACGTCATGCTGATCTTGAGTCATCAAACAATGACTTACGTGATTTTATCCTTAAATCACTGCCTGCCGAAGGTAAAGCTGCAAAATACTAAACAGCGTATTTGCAAAACCATAACAGAAAAAGCCCGTTTTATACGGGCTTTTGTTTTTACGCTAATCTTTTTGGGTATATACTCAAGTCATTGATTTAAGGATTTGGATAATCAGCAAATGGCAGAAAAATTTCGCGTTATGTTTGCAGGGCTTGAAGCCGGTGTAGATCAAGCACAAGCAACAGAGCAACTAGCTGCAAAACTAAAAACAACAACAGATAAAGTTGCGACCCTGTTTGAGCATAAGCCATTATTTGCACCAAGCGAGCAAGATAAAGCACTAAAACAAGCAAAGTTACTCGCCAGTGTTGGCATTAAAGCCAAGATCCAACCGATTAACCAAGCAGCCACCAGCAGCCAATCAAGCAATACAGCCGCACAGACCAAAGAGCGTGAAGAACGTATTTTTGATGCCCTCGATTACATCACTAGTAGTCTTATTCGTCTGGAAGAAAAACTGGATGACTTAGAGCAACGTTTACCTGAGCTTGAAAATAACAGCGTTGCTGATAGCGACGATAGCTGGCAAGAAGATGACTTGCTACTTGAAGACGAATTAACAGAGCCTGTTAAAAAACGCTCAAACACCCTACTCTATTCGCTTATTGCAATGGTCATTGTGTTATTGATCATTTTGGGTGTAGTGGAGCTTTTTCCTGAACTTTTCTCCTTTTTAGAAAGTTAACACTAATATTGACATGAGCAACACACGAGCAGAAATCAGACAATCTATTCGAAAAAAGCGCAATACACTGACTGTTGAACAACAAAAAAATGCAGCAATTGCGCTAAAAGTGAATTTTACTCAATACTTAAAATCGCTAAAAACACCTAAAAATGCCCATATTGGCATTTATTTCAGCAATGATGGCGAATTAGACACTTCATTGTTAATTAAAGAATTATGGATGCAAGATCAGCATTTATATCTGCCTATCATCCACCCCTTCAATGGCACAACTTTATACTTTCAGAGGTATGAAGAAAATTCACCCATGACTGCAAACCGCTATGGTATCTTGGAGCCCAAGTTAAATTGCAGTCAAATATGTCCTTTAGACAAGCTTGATATTTTACTTATGCCATTAGTGGCATTTGATGATCAAGGTAACCGTTTAGGAATGGGCGGTGGGTTTTATGACAAAACGTTGGCTCGGTATTACCAAGAAAACTGGCAAAAACCGATTTTGATAGGCCTTGCCCATCAATGTCAGCATGTTTCAGCATTGCCAATTGAATCGTGGGATGTACCGTTAAAACACATTATAACCCCAGAGAAAATCTACCAATGGTAAGCAAACTGTTTGTATACTATAGGCCCTCTCTGACAGCTAACTGAGCACATAATTATGACGCAAGATGAATTAAAAAAAGCCGCTGCCTGGGCAGCCCTAGAGTTTGTAAATGAAAATACCATTGTTGGTGTAGGTACAGGCTCTACAGTGAATCACTTTATTGATGCACTTGATACAGTAAAAGACACCATTACTGGTGCGGTTTCAAGCTCTGAGGCTTCAACTGAAAAGTTAAAAGCACTGGGTATTGAAGTATTCGAACTAAACGATGTATCAAGCCTTGATGTGTATGTTGATGGCGCAGACGAAATCAACCCACACAATGAGATGATCAAAGGCGGTGGTGCAGCGCTGACACGCGAGAAAATCGTTTCAGCGGTAGCAAAACAATTTGTTTGTATTGTTGATGAATCTAAAGAAGTTACAACATTAGGCGCATTTCCACTGCCGGTTGAAGTGATCCCAATGGCACGCAGCTATGTAGCTCGTGAACTAGTAAAACTAGGCGGTGACCCTGTTTACCGTGAGGGTGTTGTAACAGATAACGGTAACGTCATTTTAGACGTGCACAATTTAGATATCAGCAACGCCAAAGAATTAGAACTAACAATCAACCAGATTGTTGGTGTAGTAACAAACGGCTTATTTGCCCATCGCGGCGCAGATAAAGTCATTATCGGCACCAAAAACGGGCCGCAAATAAAGTAAATAGGAATGAGGATATGAGTAAGGTATCGTTAGCAAAAGACAAAATTAAAATTCTCTTGCTGGAAGGCGTGCACCAAAGTGCTGTAGAAACGCTTAAGCGTAATGGCTACAGTAATATTGATTACGTAAAAACATCCTTACCTGAAGACGAGCTCATTGAGCGCATTAAAGATGTGCACTTTGTAGGCCTTCGTTCTCGCACTCATATTAATGAAGCGGTATTAGAAGCAGCTGAAAAGCTAGTCGCAATCGGCTGCTTCTGTATCGGTACTAACCAAGTCGACCTACAAGGTGCTCGTGAGCGTGGTATTGCGGTATTTAACGCACCATTCTCAAACACACGCTCTGTTGCAGAATTAGTACTTGGTGAAATCTTATTATTACTTCGTGGTATTCCGGAGCGTAATGCCCTAGCACACCGTGGTGGTTGGTTAAAATCAGCCAACGGTTCATTTGAAGCACGTGGTAAAACGTTAGGTATTATTGGTTACGGCCACATTGGTACACAGCTAGGTATCATGGCTGAAAATATCGGTATGAACGTTGAGTTTTACGATATCGAAGACAAGCTAACGCTGGGTAATGCAACACAAGTTCATAACCTAACTCAGTTACTACAACGTGCTGACGTTATTAGCTTACACGTACCAGAAACACCGCAAACAAAAAACCTAATAGGTATGGCTGAGCTTGAAGTAATGAAGCAAGGCGCCATCTTGATTAATGCTTCTCGCGGTACTGTTGTTGATATTGACGCTCTAGCAGAATCACTGCGTGATAAAAAGCTGAGCGGCGCTGCAATCGACGTGTTCCCTGTAGAACCAAAATCAAATGATGAAGAGTTCGTATCACCGCTTCGCGAGTTCGATAACGTGATTCTGACTCCGCATATTGGTGGTTCAACTCAAGAAGCACAAGAAAATATCGGTATTGAAGTAGCAGGCAAACTTGCTAAGTACTCAGATAATGGCTCAACCATTACGGCGGTTAACTTCCCTGAAGTATCACTGCCTGAGCTTGCAAACCGCAGCCGTTTATTACACGTACACCACAACCGCCCAGGTGTTCTAACGCAAATTAACCAAGCGTTTGCACAGCACGGCATTAATATCGCAGCCCAGTACTTACAAACTGACGAAGCGATTGGTTACGTAGTAATTGATGTAGATACAGACCAATCAGAAGTCGCTCTTAAAGAGCTAAGTGCTGTTGAAGGGACTATCAGAGCACGTATCCTTCACTAATCGTTGGTATAACAAATAAATAAAAAGCGCAACCAGTTAAACTGCTTGCGCTTTTTTTGTAGGACAAAACTTTAAGGTAGGTTGGTTTGAGTATAAGCCGGAAATTTTAAACTCTAAGTCAAAATAACTCACCGTAGGCGTGAAATTTATTTCGCGCGATGGCTTATTTCTTATAAATAACACACAAGAAATTTCAGGTGAACAGCCAAAGTAGCAACAGCTTGTGATTATTCTCATTACGCTACTGCAAAACTAATAGGGTGTACCTTGGTTAGGTTAACATTTTGTTTAGCTTGCCAAAGATTGTAATTATCTTGCATCGATAGCCAACTTTCAGGGCTTCTACCCAAAGCCTTAGATAATCTTAATGCCATTTCAGGAGTAATAGAGCTCTGCCCCTTAAGGACTCTGTTAAGAGTTGAAGGTGAGACATCCAATTGTTTCGCGACAAATCTACAGCTGTAACCGAACGGCTCCATATATACATCGGAAATAAATTCACCCGGATGCGGTGGATTATGCATAGTCATTAGTGATAATCCTCGTAGTTTAATATGTAGGCGTTACCATCTTTGAATTCGAATGTTACTCGCCAATTACCATTTACAGTTATTGACCAAACACCATCACGATTGCCTTTTAATGGATGCAACTTAAACCCAGGTAAGTCGATATCTTCAATAATCGAAGCGGTATCTATAGCGGCTAGTTGCATTCTCAAACGGCGCTCGTGTTTGGCTTGAATCCCTGCTTTGCTTCCAGTCTCGAAGAATTTTTTCAAGCCTTTATGTTTGAATGTCTTGATCATTGCCAAAGTGTAGCGTGCTGCGCAACAGGTGTCCACCTTAATTATAGTCCCCTCGCTTAGAGGGAATAACCGTAGACTAAAATTTGAAGCGGAGCAAAAACCAACGCATTAATTAAAAGCTTTAAGCCGTAAGTTTTAAACTCTAAGTCAAAATAGCTCATCGTAGGCGTGAATTTATTTCGCGCGAGGGTTTATTTCTCACAAATAAAACACCTATCATTTCTAATAAACAGTAAAAGTGAGAGCAAGCTTGTATTTGGACAAAAAGGTTTTAGAGTCAAAAACGATTCACTCTGTCTAGTCAAAAATAAACTCTCCCCACCTCAAACACACTTCCCTGTGTAAATCACGCCGATGAGTCAGTAAATTTTACTCATCGGCTTGCGGTGCCTCAGCGTCTTTATCTTGCTGTTTTTCGCTTATCATGGCATTTAATTTCTCGCCGCCTTTGATGCCAAAATCTAACGTGCGGATTGGGAATGGGATGGTCATGTCAGCTTCGCTTAGAGCGTTTCTAACAGCCACAACAGCCTTGTGACGAACGGTCATGAAATCCGCTTCGCCGGGGTATTTAATCCAAAACCAAACCAGTAAGTTAACGCTGCTATCACCAAAGTTTTCGGCGTAAACGGCGGTTTCTTCTTGTTTAATCACAAAATCAAACTCATTGATTTTTTTAACAATCACCTCAGCGGCTTGCTCTGGATCGTCAGCATACGAAATCCCCACTGGCACTTCGATACGACGCACACCTAAGGTACTGTAGTTACTGAGTATATTTCTAAATAGAATCTTGTTAGGCACTAATATAAGTTGCCCATAAAAGTTCTCAATGAGGGTATTTCTAAGGTTAATCGCCCGTACAGTACCAAACACGCTTTCGGTGCGAATCACATCACCTATTTTAAATGGTTTGCGAATACCCATAGCAATACCCGCTATAAGGTTCTCTGTCATGTCCTGAAAGGCAAAACCAATCGCAAGACCAACAATACCCGCACCAGCAAGTAATGAGGTGACAGTGCCTCTGAGGCCCAAGAAATCAAGGGCTACAAATAAGCCAACGCATAACACGATGACTTTTACTATCGATGACATTAAGTCTGCGATTTGCGAAGACTCTAACGAGCGGCGTAATAGCTTTCTAAGCATTGAACCGACAAGACGCGCCAGCAATGAAAATACAATGGTGATGATCACTGCGACAATGAAGTTTGGAATATGGCTTATGATGATATCAACCCAGCCACCGAGCTTTTCTTCTATAAGTTTTTCGGCCTCACCGACGGTTGGTATTTTTAACATGCGACTACCTGATACATTAAGAAACATAACAGGTGTTTTGCAAAATAAGCGCCAGTTTCATACAAGCACAAAAAAGCCGTGCTTCGCACGGCTGTTCTAAATCATTTTACTAAAAATTTAGTTCTGCTCTTCTCGTAAGAAAACAGGCTCTAATTCTTTTGCTGTTGCATCGCTACTAAAGTAATAACCTGCAACGGTGAAATCTTTTAATTCACTTAATTGAGTGATTTTATTTTCAATGATGTAACGTGCCATCATGCCGCGGGCTTTTTTCGCATAAAAGCTGATCACTTTATATTGGCCGTTTTTACAGTCTTTAAAATGTGGAGTGATGATTTGTGCATTTAACACTTTTTTATCAACCGCTTTAAAATACTCATTCGAAGCAAGGTTTACCAAGTATTTGCTATCTTGCTCAGCAAGCACTGTATTAAGCTTTTCGGCGATAACACTGCCCCAAAACTCATATAAGTTTTTACCACGTGGGTTTTCTAACTTAGTGCCCATTTCAAGGCGGTAAGCTTGCATTAAGTCTAATGGTTTAAGCACACCATAAAGGCCAGACAAAATACGTAAGTGCGACTGTGCGTAATCAAGATCAGCATCGCTTAGAGTTTGCGCATCTAAGCCACCGTATACATCACCATTAAAGGCTAGCACGGCTTGTTTTGCGTTATCTTGAGTAAATGGCTGTGACCACTCGGCGAAGCGTGCCGCATTCAAACCAGCTAGTTTATCGCTGATTTTCATTAGGCTACCAATTTGCGCTGGTGTTAAATCACGGCAAACTGACATTAACTCTTCGCTGTGCTCGAGTAATTCAGGTTGAGTGAATTTATCGGTCGTGGCTGGTGTTTCGTAATCTAAATTTTTTGCAGGTGAAATAACAGTGATCATACTTAGCTATTGACTTGTAATTTGTTTGATGTCAATTTCAACATTAATTGAATCAAAATGCACGTTTTGTTTCGTCCTGCCTTTATCCGCTGTTCTTTTCATACATAATGTTCTAGTTTTCTGTATTAAGGACATTTGACCTATTAAACACTGTCATAGTGTTGCAGCATAAAGGCCGCTATAATGGATTTTCTTTTAACTTGCTTGGAATGAGGAAAGCAAATGACTTCAGCACTACAAAGGCTTAAACAGCATTCATCTATTGTTGCAGATACAGGTGATATCGAAGCTATCAAAAAGCACCAACCAGAAGATGCAACAACAAACCCATCTCTACTTTTAAAAGCCAGTGAAATTGAAGCGTATAAGCCTTATTTAGATAAAGCGTGGCAATATGCCAAAGAAACCGAGCAAGATGCAGCTAAACAACTTGAGTTAGCATGTGATTACTTTGCTGTATTAATTGGTAAAGAAATTAGCGAAATAGTACCGGGCTATATCTCTACAGAGGTAGACGCACGTTTATCATTTGATACCCAAGCGACTATCGACAAAGCCCACACTTTACTGAGCCTTTACGAAAAAGAAGGCGTTAGCAAAGATAAAATCTTAATCAAAGTTGCATCAACCTGGGAAGGTATCAAAGCCGCTGAGCAGCTTGAAAAAGAAGGCACTAAGTGTAACTTAACGCTGTTATTCTCTGAAGCACAAGCACGCGCTTGTGCCGATGCAAATGTATTTTTAATTTCACCATTCGTTGGCCGTATCTTAGACTGGCACGTTGCTAACGGTATGGAAAAACCAACTGATCCGCTAAACGATCCTGGTGTGCAATCTGTACGTAGCATTTACGAATTCTACAAACGCCACGACTACAAAACAGTTGTTATGGGCGCAAGCTTCCGTAACACAGGCGAGATCATCGCACTGACTGGCTGTGATAAGTTAACGATTAGCCCAGGTCTTTTAGAAGAGTTAGGCCAATTAACGGATGCACAAGAGTACCTACTAGAGAGCAACTTTACTGTTGAAGAAAAACCAGCACCACTAACTGAAAGCCAGTTCCGTTGGTTACATAACCAAGATGCTATGGCGACAGAAAAACTTGCTGAGGGTATTCGTTCTTTTGCACAAGCACAGCTTGAATTAGAAGCACGCTTTAAAGCAATGTAATTCAAATTACAGCATTTTTTGAAACGCCACCGCTAGGTGGCGTTTTTGTTTCTAAAATAACTAAACCTTTGATCTATTCATCTATCAATCACACTTCTGTAACAGTATTGTCACTTTTTTATTCTATTTTTGAGCAGCCTGTGGTATAGGTATTTCCGAGGTTCAAAAAATCAATAGGAGAAGTTCATGGATAGCCTAGACGATATTTTAGAAATATTAGAAGGTCCTAGTAAAACAAAAAAGACCTCTACAAAAAATAAAAAGAGAAAATGGCGCGAAATCGAAGCTTTGAAAGACAAGCATAGACTTCGCAAAGAACTACAGGAGTTAGACTATTTCACAGACAGCATTGAGCTTGATGAATTAGACTTTTAATTAAAGGCCCGCAAGGGCCTTTTGCATTTGTGCTTATACCCAAGCCACCTCAAGATGCAGAATTCAGCGTTTCACAGGTGCTTAAAATCAAGGCGTTGCTTTGCAAGAATGGCCATCCCTTTTAAGAAGCAACAACGATGAGAGTAAGTGCCTGTGAAGCGCCCAAAGGGTTGGTTTAAAAGCGATTTATACTGCGTTATTGATTTTAACAATAGAACCACTATTACTTGCAATCAATGCCTTGCCTAAATCGCTTTTAATTCCAACTGAAACTCACACCTTGAGGTGGTTTGGGTATTTATTGTGGCAACGACCAATTTACTGGCGCTTTATTTTGATCAGTAAGTAGCTGGTTTGTCTTTGAAAAATGCTGACAACCAAAAAAGCCACGATGTGCAGAAAGCGGTGATGGATGCGGGCCTTGGATCACATGATGACGCGAGGTATCAATGTGTTTACCTTTTTTCTGAGCATGCGCGCCCCATAACACAAACACCACACCGTCACAGTGCTGATTAATAAGCGCAATTACTGCATCGGTAAATTGCTCCCAACCAAGGTGCTTATGAGAATGAGCTTGCCCTTGCTCAACCGTTAATACCGTGTTGAGTAAGAACACGCCTTGCTCAGCCCAGCTTTGTAAATAGCCATGGTGAGGGATCTCAAAACCTTCGATATCTGTTGCCAATTCTTTGTACATGTTTTTCAAAGACGGCGGCAGCTTTTTAACTTCAGGCAATACCGAAAAACACAAACCATGGGCTTGGCCTTCTCCGTGGTAAGGATCTTGCCCTAAAATAACCACCTTAACTTCATTCAGAGGTGTGGCTTCAAAAGCTGAGAATACCTGTTCGTCTTTCGGATAAACGGTAACGCCTGCTGCGCGTCTATCGGCCACATATTGCAAGGTTTCTTGCATGTAGGGCTTAGCAAGCTCGGTATCTAGAAATGTTTGCCAATCGATCATTTTGAAGCCTGTATTTGCTGTCGAGAAACGTCTATTTTACCACACATGTCGGTCAAACCATCAAGCATTCGGGTTGTAAAACGGTGCAATAAGTCTGCGTTTACACTAATAAACTGGTTATGTTGCACCGCTGGCAATTCAGGCCATTGTCGCCAATCAATTTTAGGCTGAGGCTTTTTCGATTTTTCATCTGGAATAATCACTACCTCTGGATTGGCAACCAATACATTTTCAATACTAATGCGCGGGTAGTCTGTATCACTATTAGCGAACACATTATCCGCATGACAAATAGTTAATAGCTGATTGATCCAAGTGTTTCCGCCAACTGTCATCATTGGCTCAGGCCATAATTGATAAAACACCGACACTTTCGGCTTGCCTTCTTGCGCAGTACGAATAGCATTGAGTTTAGTTTCAAACTCTTTAGCTACTTTATTTGCCTTGGTTTGCAAGTGCGTAAGCGTGCCTAGTTTACGCAGCTCATCAGCCACATTATCAACCTGATTTGGGTTGCTGTACGCTACCGGAATACCTAATTTTTCAATGTAAGCGAGATCTTCGGCTTTGTTACCCGTTTTCCAAGCCAGAACTAGGTCTGGTTTTAACGACAACAGCTTTTCCATGTTAATTCCGTAATAGCCGCCTACTCGTTCGATACCATTCGCTTGCTGAGGAAAGTCTGCATAGTCAACGGTACCGACAATGCGCTCTCCTGCTCCAATCGCAAATAGGTTTTCAACGATGTGCGGTGCTAAGGCAACAATACGCTGTGGCTCTTTAATTTCATGAGCCTGAGCCAATGCAGGCAAATAAAATAAAATCACTAAGAGTGCAAACTTGATGGTTCTCATGTTAAAAATCGAACCCTTTTTGCGCTTTTATTCCTGCATCAAAAGCGTGTTTTACGTTTCTGACTTCACTGACTGTATCAGCTAAGTCGGTTAGTTTGCGGTGCGCACCACGACCTGTAATAATCACTGATTGCATAGCAGGGCGAGAGCTAACGGCTTCTAGCACTTCGTCTAAATCAATATAGCCGTAGGTGATCATATAGGTTATTTCATCTAGCATAACGAGGTTAATTGACTCATCCTTCAGCATTCTTTTTGCTTCTTGCCATGTCACTTGCGCAGCAGCTGTATCTGACTCTTTATTTTGTGTTTCCCAAGTAAAACCGGTGTTCATAATAACAAATTCAACCCCTGCTTTTTCCAGTAGGTTGCGTTCACCGCACTCCCATGTGCCTTTAATAAACTGACACACAGCGGCTTTCATTCCGTGACCTACCGCACGTGCAACAGTACCAAAACCAGAAGTCGATTTACCCTTACCGTTGCCAGTAATAACCTGAAAAATACCCTGCTCTTTTTGTGCAGCAGCAATCCGTTCGTCGACTTTTTGTTTTACTTTTTGCTGGCGTTGTTGGTGCTTATCTTGATTCTGTTCGCTCATTGTTGTTCCTTATGTCTCTAAATTGAAGTTCTCATAAATATTGATGATTTGTTCAATATCGAGATTCTCTGCTACTACACTAGCTAAACGGCTTAACTGTTGTTCACGGTTTAAGTTAATATCAATTGGCTTTATTTGGCTATTTGTTGCAAGCCAAGTTATTAGCTCAGATACGCCCTCTGGGGTATCGAACAGGCCATGTAAGTAAGTACCTGCTATTTGGTTATCATCACTAATAAAACCATCTACTTTGAATCCACTAGGGTGATCATTAAAACTCAAAAATGGCTTTTCAAGTGCCGGCCCTTGGCTGATCCCGGCGTGAATTTCATAACCTGAAATTACTTTATCGCTATTGTTTAAATGAAGAATGCCGGAGACTTGGCTTAGTACTTTTTGTTGCCCTAATTGCGTTTCAAAGTCAGCAAGCCCTAGCCCTGCTGCGCTGCCTAAATTAGACTCCACAGCATGTGGATCAGCAAGGTAGTTGCCTAACATCTGCAGCCCACCACATACTCCAAGCACTTTACCGCCATAACGCAGGTGACGTGTTATTTGATTATGCCAGCCTTCATTTTTTAAAAACGCTAAATCGCCGAGTACATTTTTACTGCCCGGTATAATAATCAGATCAACACTTGGAATAGCCTGAGTATGACGTACATACTGTAAATCAATTTCTGGTTGTAATCGCAGTGCATCAAAGTCTGTGTGATTACTAATATGAGGAAGTAGCAGCACTGCTATGCGTAATTGCGGTTTATCGACCTGATTAGTTATAGCAACGGCATCTTCAGCATCGAGTGCTAAGTCATGTAAATAAGGTAATATCCCAAGTACTGGCTTATTGGTGTATTGTTCTAACCAATCAAGGCCACCTTGCAATAACGCAATATCACCCCGAAAACGGTTAATCACAAAGCCTTTAACGCGAGCCTGCTCCGACTCAGACAACAAGGCTAACGTTCCGACTAAATGGGCAAACACACCGCCTTTATCGATATCGGCAATAATGATCACTGGGCAATCAACCGCCTCGGCGTAACCCATATTGGCAATATCGTTTTCGCGCAGGTTAATTTCTGCAGGGCTCCCTGCACCTTCAACAACCAGTAATTCAAAACGCTCACTTAAGCGCTGTTGCGAAGTAAGAACTGCATCCATCGCCACTTTTTTGTAGTCGTGATAACTGCCCGCTTCCATATTCGACAGCGCTTTACCATGAACGATTACCTGCGCTCCGGTATCGCTGTTAGGTTTTAATAAGATAGGATTAAAATCGACTTCTGCGGGCACTTTTGCCGCTACAGCTTGCAAAGCTTGTGCGCGACCTATCTCGCCACCATCTGCGGTTACAGCGCTATTTAACGCCATATTTTGTGGCTTAAAGGGCGCAACCTTTATGCCTCGCTCAGCAAAGATTCGGCAAAGTGCTGCTACAAGAGTACTTTTACCTGCATCTGAGGTCGTGCCTTGCACCATTATTGTTTTCATCATTGTTCTCTTTTTAAGGTTTGTGCAAGACCTGCAATCACAAACTCAACACGTGCAACTTGCTGTGCTAAGGCTTGATGCAACCAACCTGAATGATCAACAAACTGACGGCTTAACTCACCCAGCGGCACAATACCATGACCCACTTCATTGCTGACAAAAATCACCTCACCCGGCAATTGCGATAGCACATCGAGTAAGGCCGCTTTTTGCTCAAGCCAAAATGCTTCACCCTGCTGGCATAAGCAATTACTCAACCATAGGGTTAAACAGTCCACTAAAATACAGTTTCCAGCATGGCTATATTGTTGTAGTGCTTTAGCCAAATACAAAGGCTCTTCAACTAGTTGCCAATGCTTAGCGCGCTCTGCTTGATGCCTATGAATTCGGGCTGTCATTTCTTCATCACCCGCATTGGCTGTGGCAATGTAGATAAGCGGCTTGTTTGAACTTATTGCCTGCTGCTCTGCAAAACGGCTTTTACCGCTGCGAGCACCGCCTAAAATTAAAGTATGTTGCTGGCTCATAATAAGCTCACCAAGCAAAGGTAGGTAACAAGCTCAGATACTTGTTGGGCTGCACCTAAGCAATCGCCGGTGTAGCCAGATAACTGTTTTTCAAACCAGCGCTTTAATAGTAAACGAGTAACAATAAGCACAATGACGAGTATTAATAATTGCCCTAGAGTGAAGCCAAAAAACAACCATGCAATTGCTAATACCGCACCGCCAGTTGCTAACAGTATTTGATAACTTTGCGTGCTTAAATGCATCGCAATGGGTTTTACTTTAGATGTGGCGTCGTGACTTACATAGTCCATGTCTGCAATTAAACTTGTTGCTACAACCCGACTTAAGCTTTGTCCTAAAACAAGTGCAATAATCAGCGTACTGGTTGCCTCGCTAAGTGCGACGAGTGTTTGGTACTTAATTAAAAAGGCCATCACTAACGCCGCAGCACCATAGGTACCTAAGCGACTGTCTTTCATAATGCTCAGCTTATCTGCAACGTGCCAACCACCACCAAAGCCATCCCAGACATCAGCAAGGCCATCTTCATGAAATGCCCCTGTGATTATCAAGCTAAACGCCATAACTAACGCGACTGCAATGGCTGCAGGGAATAACCAACTTAACAGTAAAAAACTCAGCGCTAAAAGTGCACCTAATATCACACCGACCAATGCAAAATAGCGGCTGGCCTGATTGAGTGCCTGACTCGATACTGCAAAGTTTAATTTAACGGGGATACGCGTTAAAAAACTAAGCGCTAGCAAAAATAGCTGAAGCTGACTTGGGGTAGAATCAGAAGTGTGTTGTTCAGCGCTCATATCAGACAACTTGCTCAACATTGGCATCGGCAAAACTTGCCATGCCATTATAAAACGCCAAAGATGCTTGCAGTAAAGGTAAGGTAAGCGCAGCCCCAGTGCCCTCTCCTAAACGTAAATCAAGCTGCAATAAAGGTGCTGCATGCAAGGCATTGAGCATTGCTCTGTGCCCTTGTTCATCAGAGGCATGAGCAAATATCATGTAATCGCGAGCGTTTGCATTAATCCGAGTTGCAACAAGCGCTGCTGCAGTACAAATAAAGCCATCCACGATCACCGCCATGCCAAGCTCGGCAGCAGCTAAAATGGCACCGGTGATCTGAACAATTTCAAAACCACCTAATGCCGCAAGCGTCATTAATGGGTCGTCAAAATGAGTTTGGTGTAATTGAAGGGCTTGCTCAACAACTTTAATTTTTTTAGCGATAACCTCGTCGCTCACACCTGTGCCTTTACCAACACATTGGCTGGCAGGTAAAGACAAAATGGCAGCCATTAATGCCGCAGCACTTGTGGTATTGCCAATGCCCATCTCACCAAAGGCGATGGTATTACAACCTTGCTCATAGAGTGAATGAACTCGCTGCTTAGCTAATTCAAACCCTTTTTCAACCTGATTAAGAGACATAGCCATTTCAGTATTCAGTGGTGCAGTGATGTCACCTAAACGCTGGTTATGCACACTTTTATCGTGTGAAGTACTGAGTGTTCCGGCGTCAACAACTTCTAGCTGCCAGCCCAGCTGACGGCAAAACACGTTGATCGCTGCGCCTCCTGCTGCAAAGTTTGCCACCATTTGCGATGTAACGCTGCTAGGAGCAATCGACACACCTTGGCTTGCCACACCATGATCGCCCGCAAATACAACGAGAGAAGGGTTTGAAATAACCGGTTTAAAGGCAACTAGCGCCTGCTCATTATCAAGCTGCTTTGAAAAAATAAGCGTTAATTGTTTGGCACAACTTTCAAGCTGACCTAAAGCGCCTAGCGGCTTTGTTTTAAGGTCTATTTTTTGTTGAATTACAGCCGAAAATTGCTGATTAAGAGGCATGATATTAAACATTAGCTACCTGCTCTGTTTACGAAAATAAAGTAAGAATAAAAAGAACACACTACCGATAGCGGCTGTGATCACACCAACAGGTAGTTCTTGGTTATTCAATAGGGTTCGGCATAACACATCGACCCATACCATAAAAATACCTCCGACCAAGGAGGTCATAACTAAGTTATGGCTGCTGCCTTGCGGCGAAAAGTAGCGCACAATATGTGGGATCATCAGGCCGACAAAACCAACGCCCCCACACATAGCAACAAGCACCGCTGTTATTAATGAACTTAGCAGCAGCATCATGATCCGAAAGCGTTGCACATGAATACCCAAGGTTGCAGCACTTTCATCACCAAGCAGCATTGCATTTAGCTGACGACGAAATGCAACCATCAGTGTCATGCAGGCAATAATAACGGTAAATGGCAGCCAAAGAGTGTCCCACTGGGCACGAGAAAAACTGCCCATCGTCCAAAACAAAATGGCGGTGATGGCTTGTGGATCGCTAAAATAAAGCAGCAGACTAGTCAGAGCACTAAATAAGAAAGATAGAGCAACACCAGCAAGTAACATGGCTTCAACTTGGCCAACATGACGACGCCCTGCAATAGCAATAAGCAACAGCATAGAAAGTAAGCTTCCGGCAAATGCTGCAACTGACATACTAAAGCCAAAACTCACACCGGTTAGGGCAATAAAGCACACCACACCAAATGAAGCTCCAGAAGAAATACCAAACAAGTAAGGGTCAGCAAGCGGGTTTCGGGTTACGGTCTGCAAAATTAGTCCTGCCAGAGCAAGCCCTGAGCCTGCTAAGAATGCCAGCACCGTTCTTGGCATACGCAACTGCCAAATTATACGCTGCACAAATTCATCGCTACCTTGGCTAAACAAACCATTAAAAACATCACTCAGTGGCGTATTTGCAGCACCAAAGCTCAATGCTAAAAAACAACTAATAAGCCCTACGACAACACAGATACTTAAACGCATTGCATCAGTCATTTTGATGCTCCTGTGTCTGATAGCCATAAAAATAAGTGATGTGCGGAATAAACTTATCAGTGCTTGATTGCGGGTGAGCAGATACCGCTGCGCAGACACCAAATACATCACTCAACAGCTGCTCTGTTAGCACCGCTTTTGGTTGCCCTTGGCAAACCAAACGCCCTTCATCAATCACCAATAATTCATCACATAAACTCGCCGCGAGATTTAAATCATGGAAAGAGGCAAGCACAGTCACATCGAGGGACTTTGCTAATTCCATTATTTGAATTTGGTATTTAACGTCAAGGTGACTGGTAGGTTCATCCATGATGAGCAACTTAGGTTGTTGTACGATAGAGCGTGCAATAAGCGCTCTTTGCTTTTCGCCACCTGAGAGCGAATCAAATGCTTGCTCACTATGATGAGACAAACCAACCTGCTCTATAGCTTGATATATTCGCTGCTTATCATTGGCAGACGTGCCGCTGAAAAGTCGCTTATGAGGTGTTAAGCCTAAACTCACTACATCGAACAAAGACAAATTAAACTGCGATGGAGACTCTTGTAAAACCACTGCAACCTGCTTTGCATATTCATCAGCACTGATTTGCCAAATATCTTGACCGCTTAGTAGCACAACCCCTTGCTGAGGTTTCAAGTAACGATAAAGACAACGCAGCAAGCTTGATTTACCCGCCCCATTAGGGCCGAGTAGACCGATAAATTGCCCTGCTTTTAACTCAAGGTTAATTGATTTAAGTATAGTTTTATTCGCAGTACCCCAACTTAAATCAGACACTGATATTAATGGCGCAGCGCTAAGGCTATTTTGTTGCAAGCTTATTCTCTCTTGGCGAGTAATCGCAACGCACAAGAAAGCACTGGTTAGTACCAGAAAATGATGTGAGTTGACCCGCTCGATGATTAATTGTTAGTGCTAAGTATCTGGCTGACCATTATTAAGATGGATTACAGTTGCGGGAACAGCTGGAGAATTTCACTCCATTCCATAGCATATGAGTATTATGGCGGGCTAAGTAAATAATTCAATGAATATCACTCCAGATGGCTAAAAAACAATTTTAGGCCAAGCTTGTCCTTGTTCATCTATATATACATCGAGTGTAATAAGCCCTGCATAAGGAAGATGAAAAACATTTAAATGCGTGGCTGATTGTTTTGGCATCTGACAAACAATAGCGAGGATTTGTTTGATCACACCTGCATGACTTATTACCAATGACTGTTCATGCTTAGATTCACATAGTGATTGTAAAAATGTTTGCCACCATGCCTCCACCCGTGCGTAAAAGTCTGCCATAGATTCACCATTGGGCACTTTTACTTGCCAAGGATGCTGCCAAAAATCACCGATATGAGGTTTACTCGTTTGCTGCCAAAGCTGTTGGTAGTCTTGGCCATCCCAATCACCAAAATTAAACTCTTTTAGCGCGTTATAATACTGTACATGCAGTGAGTGTTGATTTGCTAAATAATCAGCGTGGACTGAGCAACGCTTGAGCGGAGAGCTATATATGGCATTTAAATGTATGAGATCGGCAGAAGCTTGGCGCATTTGTTCAAGGCCTTGCTCAGATAAACCGACATCGATTTGCCCAGAAAGAATTCCAGGCGTAGCGATTTCGCCATGGCGAAGAAAGTAAACTCGTGAAGTAATTGCGCCCATAATGCTCCTCAGTAAACCAATAGTGAACGTTAACGCGTTTTAAGTCCTCTGTCGACTTATGCTAAGGGACTCATCCGAAGAGAGTTAAGCTAAACGCATTAAACGAACGTCAAAATGTAGCACTGCATTTGCGCCAATCTTGCCACCGTTACCTTTTTTACCCCAAGCAAGCTCTGGAGGGATCACAAACTCATAGCGAGAGCCGATATTCATTAATAACAATCCTTCTCTTAACCCTTCTATAGCTTCGCTTAAAGCGAACACCTCAGGCATACCCGCTTTATAACTGTCGGCAATCACATTACCATCAGCAAGCATAATACGTTGATTAATAACCACTGTATCAAACTCTGTTAGTCGATCACCTTCAACTTCATCAATCACTTTATACATTAAGCCCGACGGGCATAGATGTGTATCTGGATGCGATGAGAACTTAGCAATAAATGCTTCACTATTTTTACGATTTAAACCTGAAGAGCCTTTTGACTTGGTTGTTTTTTTACGAGACACAGCAAACCTTAATTGTATTACAAATATAAAACGCTTTATCGCATAACAAGGTAAGGGAAGCAAGTTTGCGAGAGTAAAGTTGCAAGTTAGAAGGGGAAATAAAGGGGAAGGATATGAGTTAGAAAGAGTAAAGTTTGAGGATCTGGCGTAGGTTGGGTAGAGTGCAGCGAAACCCAACACATCACAGAGCTATCAGCTTTCAGCCGTCAGCGATCAGTCGCGCGGTGGGGTTGTTTGGTGCTGCGTCTCCCTCTGCCGGAGGCTCTAGGCTCTAGGCTCTAGGCTCTAGTACTCCATCACACAAGTTCTGACTAGTTGAGGGCACCATAAGCCCTCTCAAGTTTTTCACGAGCTGATTCAAC
>NZ_JABVXF010000028.1 GCF_013349995.1 Pseudoalteromonas sp. 0303 | reverse complement strand
ATGGACTCCCATAACATTTTGGTCTGCTAACTTAAATGTTAGTCCAACCTTCGGTGGTTGGGGGAGTCCAATTATCTTTAGAGGAATACACTAAATCCTCATTGTCTTCTCATTCACTTCTCTTTGTGCAAAAAATATTGGAACCACAGAGGGCACAGTGGCGCTTCGCGCTGCACAGAGAAAAACCAATACTCACAAAGAGGCTAAGAGACGCTGCGCTTTAGAGGAAAAAACTAATTGGCTTAACTTGTATCTCATTGTCTTCTCATTCACTTCTCATTGTGCATAAGAATTTTTGAACCACAGAGGTCACCGAGGCGCTTCGCGCTTCACAGAGAAAAACCAATACTCACAAAGAGGCTAAGAAACGCTGCGCTTTAGAGGAAGAAACTAATTGGCTTAACTTGTATCTCATTGTCTTCTCATTCACTTCTCTTTGTGCAAAAAATACCGGAACCACAGAGGGCGCCGAGGCGCTTCGCTCTTCACAGAGAAAAACCAATACTCACAAAGAGGCTAAGAGACGCTGCGCTTTAGAGGAATACACTAAATCCTCATTGTCTTCTCATTCACTTCTCTTTGTGCAAAAAATACTGGAACCACTGAGGGCGCCGAGGCGCTTCGCTCTTCGCAGAGAAAAACCAATACTCACAAAGAGGCTAAGATACGCTACGCTTTAGAGAAGTACATTAAATCCTCATTATCTTCTCATTCACTTATCTTTGTGAATAAAGAACCTACAGTGAATAAATGCCTGTTTGAACTGTGTAAAACGGCAGCTACATATTTTCTTTATAGTTTTATACTTTTAACTCAACAACATTGCACAATTGGCAATTTACTTGCACTATTATGTATTAAGAAGACTTTAGTCTGAGGTAAGCATGCACGACAAGCAAACTCATTGCCAGCCATCAGGTTGCAATAACTGTAAAGACAAATTAGAACTTGGTTTTGATTTTACAATGGCTTTTCAGCCAATTATTGATTGCACCGATAAACACATTTTTGGCTATGAGGCTTTGGTTAGAGGGCCTAATAATGAGCCGGCTTATTCTGTTATCTCACAAGTTAACGATGAGAACCGCTATACCTTCGATCAGCTTTGTCGTATTAAAGCTATTTCGCTTGCCGCTAAGCTTAAGCTTGATTCTATTTTGAGTATTAACTTTTTACCTAACGCGATTTACAAACCTGAGCGCTGTATTAGAACAACCCTTGAAGCTGCTAAACAATATGGTTTTCCAGTAGAACAGATTATGTTTGAGTTTACCGAGGTTGAACAGGTTGAAGACAGTACGCACATAAAACGCGTGATCGAATATTACCAATCACTCGGATTTATTACCGCAACCGACGACTTTGGCTCTGGGTATTCGGGTTTAAATTTGTTGGCTGATTTTCAGAGCAATATTATTAAGCTCGATATGGAGCTAATACGCGATATTCACCTAAATAAAGCGCGCCAAATCATAGTGAACCATTGTATTGCTATGTTTGAAGAGCTCAACATTACCGCCCTCGCCGAAGGCATTGAAACAGTTGAAGAATATCAATGGTTGCGCCAAGCCGGCGTAAGTTTAATGCAAAGGTATTTCTTCGCTCGCCCTGGATTTGAGAGCCTACCAGAAGTAGATTTTAGTAAGTTGGGGTAAGTGGTTGAAACGAGAATCGAGTTGCGACAAAACAAGAGTGGTCAGCCGTAAGCCCTCAGACGCATGAATACATTAGGTGCTAGGTTTTGGGCGCTAGGTTCTAGGCGCTTGGACGCGATGTTAAATCGCTGCTACTTGTTCGGCGTTAAAACGCCTCCTACATCTCGCAACTTTCTCCTCGTATCTCGAAACTCTTATCTCGCATCTCGCAACTTTACTCTTTCCCCACTTTTAGTACCGTTTTTGTGAAAAATAACGACGTATTCATTGATGTAGTTACAATTTATCTGTAACTTGTGTCGCCCATTTCGCTACGTACTACTATAACATTAAGCGAAATCAACATTTTCACACTAAATACTAGGGATACACAATGAAAAAACTTCCTATTGCATTGGCTCTATGTGCTGCTTTTGTGTCTGCAAACACAATGGCAGAGGTTCGCATAAACGGCTTTGCTTCTATTGTTGGCGGTAAAGCCCTTGACGACGACGCTACTCTTTACGGTTACGATGACGATATTTCGTTTAAAAACGAAAGTATGTTCGCATTGCAACTTTCAGCAGATTTACAAGAAAAGCTAAGCGCTACGGCACAAATTGTGGCTCGTGGTAGCGATGATTTTGATGCTGAGTTTGAATGGGCTTATTTAACCTATGAGTTCAGCGATGAGCTTCAGGTGAGTGCAGGTAAAATGCGTGTTCCTTTTTACCGTTATTCAGACTTCTTAGACGTTGGTTACACTTACCGTTGGGTTCGTCCGCCGCAATCTGTTTATAACCTCCCGTTTTCGACGTATGAAGGCCTAAGCCTATTACACAACACCCAATTAGGTGATTGGGATTCAACCGTGCAAGTTATTTACGGTAGCTTCGATGGCAACATTGCTGTGGTATCGGTTAATGGCGATACAGAGCTTAATGATATTGCTGGTATAAACTGGACAATGAGCTATGACTGGTTCAGCGCTCGTGCTGCTTACTTTGTAGCTGATACAACAATTGCAATTGAAAATGACACCGATGCAGGTGTTGCACTTAATGGCCTTGAGCAAACTCTTCGCGCTGCGGGCTTTATTGATCAAGCAGATGATATTGCTGTAGACGAAGATGATGGTTCTTTCTTCGCTGTGGGCTTTTCAATTGATTACAACGACATTCTGTTTGATGCTGAATACACTGAGTTTGAAGTAGAAAACAGTGCTCTTGCTAAACAAACTCAATACTACACGTCTGTTGGTTACCGTATGGATGAGTGGATTGTGCACTTAACTTACGAAAATAACGACGACAAACACGATAGCAATCGCTACAACGCGCTACCTGCAGTACCTGCTTTAAACGCGGGTATTAATCAGGTGCTTGAAGGCGTTAGAGCAAAAAGCAATGTATATACCATTGGTACTCGTTATGACTTCCACCCATCTGCTGCATTAAAAGTAGATTTCAGCCGCTTTGAAGATGACATTTCAGATACAGAAACCGACGTTGTTGCTGTTGCTGTTGATTTAGTTTTTTAATTGGAGCTCATGATGAAAAAATTATTAATCGCTACAGCAATGACTCTTTGCTCGCACGCTGCATTTGCTGAGGTTGCTGTTATTGTAAATCCTGCAAATGGCAATGCTATTGATGAAGGAACAATCAAAAAGATTTACCTTGGCAAGACAAAATCGTTTGACGATGGCACTAAAGTAAACCCGGTAAACCAAGACAGCAACAGCGTAAGCGATGAGTTTAACGATAAGGTTGTTGGTAAGTCGAGCAGCCAGCTTAACGCTTATTGGTCGAAACTGGTGTTTACTGGTAAAGGTACTCCGCCTGAGAAACTAGCAAACGATCAAGCTGTTATTGATTTTGTTGCAGCCAACGGCGACGCCATTGGTTATATCGATGCAGCAAAAGTAACTGATAAAGTTAAAGTAGTCGGTACTTTTTAAGTCCTTACTACGGTTAATAAAAAACCAGGCAATGCCTGGTTTTTTATGCGCTTAAATTACTCAATTTTAAATTTAGCTGTGGCGTCGAGTAACGAGTCAGACAGGTAATGAAGGTTTTTCGCGACATCACGTACTGCCGACAATGAATCCATTGTTTCTTCAAACGACATATGCATATTCGACACGTTCTCAACAACCATACTAGCAACCGATGTTTGCTCTTCGGTGGCCGCTGCAATTTGTGAATTCATACCGTTAATTTCTAAAATCTGCTCAGAGATTTTATCAATCGATTGCCCTGTATTTTCAGCCGCTTCGGCATTGTTTATAGCCATATCACGAGCCGAGTTCATAGCAATTACCGCGTCGCTTGCTGCTGTTGTTAGTGTTGAAAGCAGCTCTCTGATTTCGTTGGTTGAGTGCGACGTTCTTGAGGCAAGCTCACGTACTTCATCAGCTACAACCGCAAAGCCACGGCCTTGTTCACCTGCGCGCGCAGCCTCAATTGCCGCGTTTAAAGCAAGCAGATTAGTTTGCTCGGCAATTGAAGTGATCACATTCAAGATTTGTGTGACATTTTTAGTATCATTCTCCAATTGATTAATTGTTGATGCTGCTTGGTTAATCTCATCACTTAATGTTTTCGACTCAGTAACAGAACGTCGTATTTGCGTTCTGCTTTGCTCAACTTCGCGCTCGGCTGTTTGCGCAGCTTGCGATGCATTTGCCGCTGAATGAGAAATATCAGCAACACTTTGACGCATTTCTTCCATCGACTGCTTCACGATTTCAGCATCGGATGTTTGTTTGGTTGTTGCACGCTCTGCACGTTCCATACCTTGCACAAGTCGCGTTGAGTTCTCCATTAATGGTTCACAAACCGCTATTACCTCAAGTACCGCCGCTTTTAACAGCTGTATAAACGCATTAAAGTTAATTGACACTTGGCCAATTTCATCTTTAGCGTGTACTTCAAGTTGTGTGCTTAGTGAGCCTTTACCGTCGGCTAATAGACGTAAGTTATCTGCCGCAGCACTTGCTGATGAGCCAATTCCACGGGCAATCCAAATTGAGGTAGCAATAAGCAGAATCAGTGACACTACAGACACAATAAGCATTAAGTTTAGTGCGTTGTCTGAACGCGCTTTGGTTGCTTGCACTAGTTCAAAAAAGCGGTCGTCTGCGCGGGTTTGTGCACGTTTAAATCCCGCTAAAACAGCCTCATATTGCTGTGTTTTTTGCTGTGCTTGCTGCTGAATTTTACTAAAGTCAGCAGTGCCATCGATCATTGAGGTTGCAATACTCGACGAGGTTTGTGCATAAAGCTCTAATTGTTTTTTGGTATCGGCATGCACATAGCTGTCGTTGATGCTGATGATGTTTTGTAGATTTTCGTTAATTGTTTTATATGTTTGCGCAGCACTATCCACTAAGTCTGACTCACCAAACGTGACTGCTTGAGTATATAACTCATCTAGTTTTTCGAGTAATGCTACATTTTCTGAAGTAAGTTTTACTACCTGATAAGACGACTTTTCTAGCTCGTCGAGCGAGATTTTATTGTCATTCATCGCGATATAGTTCGTCACCACAATAATGACAAATGCCGTTATGGCAATGCATGTTATGGCGTGTATTTTTTTTGTGATGCTCAAGTTATTGAATGAAATACTTGCAGACATTGAATCCACCTTTGCTGTCATATTACTTAGTATTATCGCCCGATTTCCCTAAAGTATTAACTATATTTATATATTTTCAGGTTTTTTTCGTAATTTGTTCCGTTTGTAGGAGGTCTTGTAGGAGGTACTTCAGTGCCGAACCAAAAATAAATAAGAGCTTTAAGCCTTCATCTCTTAGACGCGCGAAACAAGTTTCACGCCTACGATTGAAACATAGGCGCTAGGTGCTGGGGCGCGATGTGAAATCGCTGCTACCTCGTATCTCGCATCTTTATTCTTTCCCCTTGTAACTTAAGACATTTCCCGGCTAAAGCCAGTCCTACGCGGGAAACATCAGGTGCTAGACTCTAGGTTCTAAGACGCGATGTGAAATCGCTACTACCTCGCATCTCTTATCTAGCAACTTTCCCCTTTACTCTTTCCCCTCGTAACTTGAAACTTTCTCTTTTTTAATAGCGTTATTAGGGGCTGATCTGTATAATCCGCGGCCTATTATTTACCCTATTGCTTGTTTATTTTCGCAGTTGCTGCGCCCATAACCCTGTCAGTATTTTTCTAGGAACAATTCGTTGATTTCAACCGCAAATATCACCATGCAATTTGGTGCAGAGCCTCTGTTTGAGAACATTTCAGCTAAGTTTGGTAACGGTAACCGCTATGGTTTAATTGGTGCGAATGGCTGCGGCAAATCGACCTTTATGAAAATTCTAAGTGGTGCGCTTGTGCCAACGTCTGGCAATGTGTCGATTGCACCGGGTTTAAAGCTAGGTACGCTAAGCCAAGATCAATTTGCATTTGAGCAATACACTGTGGTTGATGCAGTGATCATGGGTGATGCAGAACTTTGGAAAGTAAAACAAGAGCGCGACCGTATCTACTCACTGCCAGAAATGAGTGAAGAAGACGGCATGAAAGTCGCTGAGCTTGAAAGCATTTTTGCCGAAATGGATGGCTACACAGCAGAAAGCCGCGCAGAAGAAATTTTGATCCAAGCGGGTATTGAGCAAGAGTTTCATTATGGCTTAATGGCAAACGTTGCGCCGGGCTGGAAACTTCGTGTGCTGTTAGCACAAGCGCTATTTGCAAACCCTGATATTTTGCTTCTTGATGAGCCAACCAATAACCTTGATATTCACACCATCACTTGGCTAGCTAACGAGCTTAACCAGCGTAAATGTACGATGATTATTATCTCGCACGACCGTCACTTTTTAAACTCGGTGTGTACACACATGGCCGATATCGATTACGGTGAGCTACGAATTTACCCAGGTAACTACGAAAAGTGGATCGAAGCTTCAAGCTTGCAACGCGAACAGCTACTTGCTGAAAACGCTAAGAAGAGCGCTGAAATTGACGAGTTACAAGAGTTCGTAAACCGTTTTGGTGCTAACGCATCAAAAGCAAAACTAGCGAGTTCTCGTGCTAAGCGCATGGATAAAATTAAGCTTGATGAAGTAAAAGCGTCAAGCCGTATTAGCCCGTCACTCCGTTTTGACGAAGGCAAAAAAATGTATCGCCAAGCATTAGAGCTTACTAAATTAGGTCATGGCTTTGATGGCGAAACCCTGTTCAGCGGCGGTGAGCTACTACTTGAAGCTGGTGCTAAGCTTGCGGTTATTGGTGAAAACGGTGTTGGTAAAACCACCCTATTACGCTGCCTAGTGAATGAATTACAAAGTAACGAAGGTGTGGTTAAGTGGTCTGAAAATGCCAGCATTGGTTATTGCCCGCAAGACAGCAGTAAAGAGTTTGATAACGACTTAACTTTATTTGATTGGATGTCGCAGTGGCGCACCGCTAAGCACAACGATTTAATGGTGCGTGCTATGTTAGGCCGTTTATTGTTCACCGCAGATGACGCTAACAAAAAAGCCCGTAACTGCTCGGGTGGTGAAAAGAACCGCCTATTGTTTGGTAAGCTAATGATGCAAGACATCAACGTGCTAATAATGGATGAGCCAACCAACCACATGGATATGGAAGCCATTGAAGCACTCAATAATGCATTAAAAGATTACCAAGGCACGCTAATTTTTGTAAGCCACGACCGTGAGTTTGTATCGTCTTTAGCGACTCGTATCATCGATATTAAAGATCAACAGCTTATCGATTTTCAGGGCACGTTTGACGAATATATGGACCATGTTGCGCAACAAGCGCAATAACCCTTTCCCCTAAAAGGTGAGCAAGTTAGCTCACCTTTTTTGTTTACGTTCAGTTACATATTCACTTTACTGGGTTACCCGTTTTAGGTAACTTAAATTTCTTTGATTTCAATAGAACAATAAATTTAAGGGACCTAAATGAAAAAGCTTCTCAGCGTATCGACATTAACACTGGCTCTAACAGCCTGTGGTGGCGGTTCATCAACAGATAAAACGCCAGATGTAAAAGTAGGGCAGAATACTGCACCGACACTTTCTGGCTCACTCACTCTCTCAGCCAAAGCGCTTGAATCAACTAATTTAGTTGTTGATTTAAAAGATGAGCAAAACGACAGTGTTACTACAACGATTATTGATAAGCCAGAGTGGCTAAATGTAACCACCAGCAGTAATCAAGTAACTTTTAGTGCAGAGCCAAGCCTATTCGAAGTAGCTAACCACGCTTTTACTGTAGAAGTGTCTGATGGTAAAGCAAGTAACCAATATACCTTAACCGTTAATGTTGCCGAAAACCGTGCAGCATGGCAACCGATTGAGCTTAGCAATAGCGAAGTGATGGGTAACTGGCAGTCAAGCGATGGTAGCGTAGAGCTGGTATTTGCTACTGAAGATGCCGGGGTAATTGCTCAAAATGGTGAGCTAAGCCGTTTTGATTGGTCGAACCCTGATGTGATTGCATTAAATACCCAAGCGATTGATTGCTTGCATGAATGTAATCAACAAGCCCTTCTTGAAATGGAAGTGTTGGCTAAGCGCGATGATGCTATTCGTGTTGAGCTTTTTAATGTTTCAACCGATAAAGGCGAAGTAGTTACCCTTTATAAATCAAATTCAGAGTTTAGCTCTGCGTACTACGCTGATGTAGAGCAAAGCTCATTCCACTCTGTTAATTATTTAAGTGCAGCGGGCGGGGAAAGTTATTTTGAAGTACCTTTAGCAAGCTTTATTCCGACGGCTTCAGGAAATACTACGTCATTCCCTCATGCTGAATTTTCGGCGTCGTTAGATGGCAAAACATTAAAAATTGAGAGTGATACATTAGTTGTAACTCAAAGCACAAAGCAATTTAGTAACCTTGGTCATGAGGTAGATGTTGCATTTGATCTTGATCTTGTTGATGCAGAAGTCATTGCCCAATTTGATGACTTTTTAGTGCTAAAACTACGTCATGCTCTAACTTATCAAGATGAAAGTGCTCAGAATTATATTAATGAGTCAGCCGAACTTGCTGAAGCATTGCAAGTAAAAACAACGATTAGCGCACTGCGAAAACTCACCCCTATTGCAGTTCCTGAGCTTACAGTAGGCAAATCATATACAGGCCGTTTGAATAACAAAAATTCAGATACAGGTGAAGGCCTAACGTTCCGCTATTTACCAACATTTTTCACCATCACTGCCGCCGATACTGCAACGGTAACATTTAATACGCCTGAAAATACTGACTCGTTTAACTGGCATTACGACTTAGACAATAATGGCGACACCGTTAAAGTAACAGGCAATGGCCTAGATACGAGCTTACAATTTTTCACTCAGCCTGATGGCAAAATGATCATGGCGCGCGAACGAAATAAAGACGAACGCCAAGCTCGCTTAGGCTATGAATTTATGGAAGTGATTGATGATTCAACCATCACACTTGATGACTATAAGCAGCTATTTAGTTACTTACGTCAAGGCTATACCAGCGGCAACCAGAAGATATACTGGTATATAAATGATGATGGTAAAGGCAGCTTCTATTACGCTGACCAATATGGCCTCGAAAACAGAGCTAACTTTACACCAAGTAGTTATTGGCAATTAGAAGCTGATAAGAGCATTAGCTTTGCAATGATGTCTCAGTGCCCAAATGCGGTTGATTACGCTAGCTGTAAAGATGAAGTATTAGCAAATCAAGAAGTTGCCTATTCATCATTATTCAATTTTAAAATTCTTGCTAAAGAAGGTGATAAGTACCTTTTTGATCGTCTGTTTTGGCAAAGCACGTATGCCTACAGTGAAAGAGAGTTAAAAGAGAGTATTTTTCAAAATAGTTACTGGTTTGGGGTTGAGAAGTAAAGGAGCTTTCAGCCTTCAGGTCAGACGCGCGAAACAAGTTTCACGCCTACGGTGAAGACATTAGGCGCTAGGAGCTAGGACGAGATGTAAAATCGCTGCCACCTCGAATCTCGCATCTCTTACCTCGTAACTTTCCCCTTTCCCCTTGTAACTCGCTAACTTCTCTAAATAAAAAAGGCCACACAGTTAAACTGTGTGGCCTTTGTACTTAACGGAATTTTAAGTTAAATGTCGAATCGATCGGCGTTCATTACTTTGACCCATGCGTCGACAAAGTCTTTTACAAAACGTTCGTTGTTGTCGTCTTGCGCGTAAAACTCTGCGTATGAGCGTAGGATTGAGTTTGAACCAAACACTAAATCAACGCGTGTTGCTGTCCATTTAGTTACACCTGTGCTGCGATCAATGATGTCGTAATAGCCTTTACCTAGTGGTTTCCACGTATTAGCCATATCGGTTAGGTTAACGAAAAAGTCAGTACTGAGTGTGCCTACGTTATCTGTAAATACACCGTGTAAAGTACCGTTATGATTAGTACCAAGAACACGCATGCCACCAACAAGAGCGGTCATTTCTGGTGCTGTTAAGCCCATTAATTGCGTACGCTCTAACATTAGCTCTTCTGCTGAAACTGCGTAGTCTTTTTTCAGCCAGTTACGGAAACCATCGTGAATTGGCTCAAGTACGTCGAACGAGTCTGCATCTGTCATCTCGTCTGTGGCATCACCACGGCCAGGCGCAAATGGCACGGTTATATCAACACCCGCCGCTTTTGCTGCTTGCTCAACCGCAGCTGAACCACCCAGAACAATTAAATCAGCGAGGCTTACTGGTTTGCTTAAACCCGCTTGTACTGACTCGAGTGCGCTTAATACTTTGGCTAAACGCTCTGGTTCATTACCTTGCCAATCTTTTTGTGGCGCTAGGCGAATACGAGCACCATTTGCACCACCGCGATGGTCTGAACCACGATAAGTACGCGCGCTATCCCATGCAGTTGCAATTAAGTCTGCTTGGCTTACACCACAATTAAGAAGCTTGGTTTTAAGCTCGCTAATTTCGCTGTCTGATAAGGTGTAATCAACCGCTGGGATCGGATCTTGCCAAATCAGATCTTCGCTTGGTACATCGGCACCTAAATAACGTGATTTAGGACCTAGGTCACGGTGCGTCAGTTTGAACCATGCACGTGCAAACACATCACTAAAGTATTCAAAATCATCATTAAATCGCTCGATAATTTTACGATAGGTTGGGTCCATCTTCATCGCCATATCGGCGTCGGTCATAATAGGGTTTAAACGAATTGATGGATCTTCTACATCAACTGGTTTGTCTTCTTCCTTAATATCGATTGGTTCCCACTGCCACGCACCTGCAGGGCTCTTCTTGAGTTCCCACTCGTAATTAAGCAGCAAGTAGCAATAACCGTTATCCCATTTAGTTGGGTGAGTGGTCCACGCGCCTTCGATGCCTGATGTCATCGTATCGCGACCAATACCGCGTGAGTTGTGGTTGTTCCAGCCAAGACCTTGCTCGAATACATCAGCTGCTTCTGGCTCAGGGCCTACGTTTTCTTCACTACCATTACCATGAGTTTTACCCACAGTGTGGCCACCGACTGTAAGCGCTGCAGTTTCTTCGTCATCCATCGCCATACGGGCAAATGTTTCGCGAACTTGCTCCGCTGTTTTAAGCGGATCAGGGTTACCATTCACCCCTTCAGGGTTTACATAAATTAAGCCCATTTGTACCGCTGCCAATGGGTTTTCCATAGTGTCTGGTTTAGCTACATTTGAATAACGCTCATCACTGGGTGCTAACCATTCTTTTTCAGCGCCCCAGTATACGTCTTTTTCTGGGTGCCAAATATCTTCGCGGCCACCGGCAAAGCCAAAGGTTTTTAAACCCATTGATTCATATGCCATATTACCGGCTAAGATCATTAAATCTGCCCAAGAAAGCTTGTTACCGTATTTCTTTTTGATTGGCCAAAGTAAACGACGAGCTTTGTCTAAGTTAGCGTTATCTGGCCACGAATTTAATGGCGCAAAACGTTGGTTACCTGTACCACCGCCACCACGGCCATCTTCTAAACGGTATGAACCCGCTGAGTGCCATGCCATACGGATCATTAAACCACCGTAATGGCCCCAGTCAGCTGGCCACCATTCTTGGCTTTCGGTCATTAGATTTTTTAAATCGGTTTTAACGGCTTCAAGGTCAAGAGATTTGAAAGCTTCTGCGTAATTAAAGTCTTTGCCGTAAGGATTCGTTTTGCTGTCGTGTTGATGAAGAATGTCGAAATTGAGCGCGTTTGGCCACCAGTCAGTATTTGATTGAGCGGTGACAGTGTTACTACCATGCATTACCGGGCATTGGCCCGTTTTTCCATTACTCATTATATGCTCCTCATAAGCTAAAAATATGACGAAACGCTAAAAAGTCGCTTTTATCCCTTTCGTCATAAAGAGAGATTTTCTAATAGTTATGAATAACTAATAGCAAATAAGTTCCTGTTGTTTAAAACTATAGGAGTTGTATATAAATAAAGCTAGATCCAGAACATGGTTTTAAATCGATTGCACCGATAGAAAAATCTGATTTGATTCATTTAACAAAACCGTCCATTTTATAAGGGTATTTTTTAACAGCGAGTAGCCCTTATGAAAACCATTAATCCTTACGTTGCTAGACAACTAAGCATTAACTTTTTTATCGCCAATTTACCTATTTTGATGTTAACAGGGCTGGTAGTCGCATCGCTTGTGGCGCTAACCTTTAGAAGCTCGGTGTTGTTTTGGCTAGCGCTGTTGATAACGCCTTTGAGCATTAATTATTTATTTTCTAAAAAACGTATTAAACAGTTTTGCAAAGATAACAAATGCTCGGATATTTCTTGTCTTGCCAAGCAAACTGATTAATTTTTAATTTTATTACCCAGTCACCAGATTGTTTAGCCTACAACTTGTATAAATATTAATTAGTTATGTGAGTTTTTGCGGCAATTTGAAGGTGACAGTAACGCCCTTATCAGGTTTGCTATCAATGCTCACTTCGCCTTGTAGCGCTTGCGTTGCAAGGTTATAAACTATCGACATACCTAAACCACTGCCGCCACTGCCTCGCTTGGTAGTGAAAAATGGCTCAAACACTTTGTGCATCACATCTTCAGTCATGCCATGACCGTTGTCTTTATAGGTAATAGTGTAGCTGTGATTGTCATTATCTATGCTTACAGCGATATCTATGCGGTTTTGCTCACGGCCAACAAATCCGTGTACACAGCTGTTATTTACAAGATTTAAGAATATTTGGCTAAGCGCCCCCGGAACGGTTATAAGTGAAAGGTCATCAACACAGTTGATGTTTACTTCAACACTATGACTACGTGTAAGTGGCATTAAGCTATGTAAGATGTTTTCAAAGTAATCTTTAATGTTGGTTTCGAGTAAATTAAGCGATGATTGATCAACCGCCGTTTGTTTAAAGTCACTGATGAGCTTTGCGGCCCGCTCAAGGTTGGTAAACGATATTTTTATACACTCGTTTAAATGATTCATGCCTTCAAGTAGGGCCGCTTTTGTTAAGGTATTTGAATCTATTTGTTTATTAAGCGTATTTAGCTTATCTTTTGCCGAACTATTTGCTGTGACAGCTATGCCAATCGGCGTATTTACCTCATGGGCAATCCCCGCAACAAGATTACCCAGTGAAGCCATTTTTTCGGCTTCTATGAGTTTTTCTTGCATTGCGGTCAGTTCAGATAAGGTTTTTTCAAGCGTACGCGTTCGTTCTGCAACACGTTGTTCTAGGTGCTGATTGGCACGTTCAAGTTCAGCATTGATGCGTTCGTTTTCTTGTGCCGAGAGCGCTCTGCCATAAAGATCTGCCAAAGCACCAATAAATGAGCATTCATCTTCTGTCCATTGCCGCTTGCCACCTATATGCTCACAGCAAAATATACCTATCATTTTTCCTTTATAACGAATTGGCGCATCGAGCATTGCACCTATGTTAAGAGGTTTTAGGTAACTTTCACTAAATTCAAAGGTGGCAGGGTCGGTATGAGCATCTACTGCGGTAATCGTACGTTGTGTGTCGAGTGCTTTAAAATAATCAGGAAATGCATCACGAGGGAGCACTAACATTTGGATTTCTTTGCCGTTTTCTCTATCGAGTAATAACCGGCATTCAATTGCGGTGTTTTCTTCATTTAACAGCCAGATCCCTGCTCGGCCAATTTCAAGGCCATCAAGTACAGCATTCAGAATTAAGCGTTCAGCTAATTCAACATTGCCACTATCAAGATCAGAAGAAATTGATACTCCATACAGCAGTTGGACTAGTTGTTGGCGCATACTCTCACCTTTTAGTTTTACGATTCCTTAAGTCTAGACGAACATTGTGATTCTGACAGAACGAAGTTAAGTTTTTAAAAACTCATTTAGTATTAAGTAGTTGTTCAGATTAAAAAGGGTATATTGTACCTAACTCCTGTTGATACCCCTTACGACTTTATGTTGTTTAAGCAGTTTGGCCAGCTCTCCCCCGAGCTGGTTTTTTTTTGCCTAGTCCGCAGTGCCCACGCATGTTACAGTTACCTCAGAAATCACTAAAATTTTATATGTCATGCGTTATACCTTAATTTTAATCACTTTTTTAATGAGCTTTAGCACACTTGCAGCAGCTCAAAATGAACCAGAGAATCGCCCTGTACTTTCTGAAGCAGAGCAGCAGCAAGCTCTCGATAAGCTTCAAGAACCTATGTATAAGCCATTGTTAGAGCGCTATATTCTTGATGAATTAAAAGCTGTGCGCCAAGACCAACAAAAGCTGCGCGAAGATGTGACAAAGCAAGTTGCTCATACGCAACTAGATACTGCCGACCGTGCATTAACTTATACAACAGACACTATTAATAATGTATTTTTCATTATTACGATTACTGCTTCAATTTTGGTTTTAGTCGGCTGGAATTCACTGCGTGATGTTAAAAATAAAGTAGAAGATATTGTTAATACACGCGTGAGTGCGATTACCAAAGAATATGAAGAGCGTTTAAAAGTACTCGAAGAAAAACTACGTGAGCGATCTGAAGAGATCTTATTAAACCAACAAAAGATCTCAATCACCAATGAAGTTCATTCTTTATGGATGCGTGCCAATTTAGAAAGCGATGTTGCGAATAAGATTGAGATTTTTGACGAAATCTTAAAACGTAAACCAGAAGACGTAGAAGCCATTGCCTACAAAGCAGATGCACTGTTAGAAATAAACGAAACAGGTGAAGCTATCGAGCTTTGTAATCAAGCATTAGAAATTGATAGCGACTACGGCTATGCATACTGGCAACGTGCTTGTGCCTATGCGTTACTGCACAAACACGCCGATGCAATGGCTGATATTCGTATGGCCCTTGAGTATTCTCCTAACCTACGTAACGAGCTATTACACGAAAGCGCGTTTGCCAGCCTACACGACAACGACAGCTTTAATTCGTTGTTAAACGAAACGGTTTAGCCAAGACGAAAGAAGGATGCGTTGGGCCGAGCAGAGCAAGGCCCAACGTATAGGAGCGGTCAGCTGTCAGCCGTAAGCTCTCAGACGCGCTAGGGTTTAGGCTCTAGGTCCTAGGCGCTAGGACGCGATGTAAAATCGCTTCTACTTGTTCGGCGTTAAAACGCCTCCTACATCTCGCATCTCGTAACCTTCTCCTTTCCCCTTGAAACTCGCTAACTTGTAACTTTATTCCCCTCTATTGCAAAAACACCAAATACCGCTAAACTAATCATTAAATATCTAATGATTATAAAAGTAATCAATATGCGTTCTGAACAGGCAACAAAAATGGCACAAAAGCTGGGAGATTTGATACGCCAGCACCGAACACTTCATTATACGCAAAGTACATTTGCGAAAATGATTGGGGTATCACGCTCGACTGTACAAAAGTTAGAGCAAGGTGATGTTGTGAAAAGTGACATTCTTTTTGAAGCGCTGGTTGTACTTAACTTACAGGGATCGCTTCTTGATGAAATAAATGAATTAGCGGCCGAAGTAGGTGGATACAATGCTCGCCAACGCAAACGAAATTCACCACAGGAAATCAATGATGACTTCTGAGTGCTATGTTTTTATAGATGGTTTAGAAGAAAAACCCGTTATCTGTGGTTACTTTAAATTAGATAATCAATCAGGTCGAGGTGAGTTCAACTATGGTAAGAGCTATTTAGCCCGAAGCGATGCCTTTGCTCTAGATCCAATACATCTGCCATTAAAGTCGGGGATTTTCAATTACAGTGCAAACAGAGGTGTATTTGGCGTATTGAGTGATGCAGGAGCTGATTCGTGGGGGCGCAAGTTAATTCTTTCGCTTCATACTACAAAACCCAAAAACGAGTTAGAATTTTTATTAGCCGGGTCTGGGTATGGCGTAGGAGCTCTTGTTTTTAGTCTCTCGCGAAGTGCCTCAAAGCATAAAACTAACAAAAATACCTTGTCTGATTTAGCCTTGCTAGACCAAGCTAAAGATGACTTGCTGGCGAATAAAACAATTTCTGATGAAGCTAAGAAAGCATTTGAATTTGGCCAAAGCATGGGGGGAGCTAGACCAAAGACCTCTATACAAATTGACAACAAACTCTACTTAGCAAAATTCAATCGCCAAGATGATTTATTCAATCTAGTCAGAGCTGAACATGCTGCAATGAAAATGGCGAAACAGCTTGGTATTCGAACGGCTCCTACCTTTATTCATAAAACACATACCGGTGATGTGCTACTTGTTGAGCGGTTTGATGTTAGTAATGGGTTACCAACACACCACTTTTTAAGTGCGAATAGCTTACTTCAAAAACCCAAAGTTGCTATGAGTGATCTTTCAAATGACTACTCATATGGTCAATTAGCTGAATTTATTAGGCACCAAACAATGCAAAATGCAGGTGATGCTGAAGAGCTGTTTAAGCGAATGGTGTTCAATGCGTATATTGGTAATACAGATGATCACACTCGCAATCATGCATTCCTATATTCATTTTCACAAAAAAATTGGCGATTAAGTCCAGCCTATGACATCACTCCAATCAACAACTCAAAACAACATGGTCTTGGCTTTGGTAATGATGGGCGTTATGCAAGTAAAAGCAATTTTTTATCTCAGGCTAAGCGATTTGGACTAGCAACTTCAGCAGCAAAAAACATCATCAAAGAGATTGAAGAATATTGCAAAGATTGGCCGGCTCACTTTAAACATTTTGCCGACGTTAGTGATGAAGATATCACTCGTTTAAAAGGTGTAATTCCTGAAATAAATGAAGTGTAGAAGAGTAATAGTGCAAAACTATTTTCAGGCCGACTAGTTCGTTGGGACGAGCGAAGCAACAACCAACGTTTAGGAGCGTTCAGCTTTCAGCCTTCAGCGGTCAGACGCGCGAAACAAGTTTCACGCCTACGTTGAGCTAGGACGCGATGTAAAATCTGCTACCTCCTCGTAACTTTCACCTTTCCCCTTGTAACTCGCTGACTTGTAACTTGAATTCAACTAACTTTCACCCATAAAAAAAGAGCAGCTGAGCTGCTCTTTTTTCTAACGGAAGAATAACACTTTGGTTATTTTGCCGTTCTCTATTTTGTAGCTGGTGACGAACTCAGAGCGCTTGTCGACGACTTTCGGGTCTTGTGAACAGGTTTCTGAGAGTTCGTGATCAATCACGATGTTACCGAGTACAATGCGTTTAATTGGCGATGATTTAATGCACTTTAGCTTTTTAAACATAATGCCGTATCGTGCAATGAGCTTTTCTTTACCGGTGAACATCAGTTCATTCGGGAATGTATAAAACTCAACGTTTTCATCATACATCTTAATGAATGCATCAATATTACGCGCGTTATAAGCTGCAATTAGCTGTTCAATCACTGCCATTGACTCACGGGACTGACGCGCTTTTTCTTGCTGCTTCGCTGTTAGCGCTTCTTTTGCTTGGTTAACGGCTTTTTCTGCTTCTGCAACGGCTTGCTGTTTTTCGGCAACTGTTTTTGGTTGCTCTGCAGGTGCAGGGGTTTGTGTACCGAGTACTTTGCTATCATCAACTTCTGCAACCGCTTTTAAGGCTGCGGCTGTCGCTTTTTGTTCGTCGCTGCTTGTGGTTGTTTCACTCGTTGCCTTCGCAGCTTCTTCAGCTTTTTCTTCTACTTTAGTGGCTTCTGCTGTCGCTTTTTCAGTTTCAGATGCTAATTTTTGCTCTGTTGCAGGTTTTTCTTCAATAAACTCTAAACTAGGTACGTCTTTCTTTTCGGCTTTTTGTTCATGGCTCGTTTGAGGTTCGGTTTGTTCAGTGGTTTCTTCACTTGCAATTGACTGCCAAGAGAATAATAAACTAATTGCCAAAAATAACGGTTTCATACTTTTCCTAAATGCATCATGCCTGATTGAGGCGCTAAGGTAGCAAATTATGACTACTTGTCATAGTTTTTTACCAATATTGCTCTACTGTGATCTGCCCTGGTTCACGGCGCCTGTTGCGGCTAAAACCAAGCTCTAACAAAATAGCTGTGGTATCTTTTACCATTTGCGGATTACCGCAAATCATAAATTGTGCGGTTTCAGGTACGCTTGGGCGCCCAATTACGTCAAATAAGCGATGGTCTTTAATTACGTCTGTGATCCGGCCATTAAAACCGACTTTTGCTGACTCCCGGCTGACTACAGGCGAATAGTAAAGATTTGGGTACTGCTGCTGTAGCGCTTTAATACGTTCTTGATAGCTTAAGTCCTCGTTAAAGCGAACTCCATGCACTAAATGAACATGCTCAAACTTTTGCCACACTTCGCCCTGCTCTAATATTGAAATAAAAGGCCCAAGCGCAGTACCTGTACTCAGCATATAAAGCTGCTCACTGCTTGGTACTTCATCAAGGGTAAAAAAGCCTGTCGCGCGGCGCTCTATAGTCACAGAGTCACCCGGCTTTAATTTTGCGAGTTGTTGAGAAAGTTGACCGTCTCTCACATTAATAAGATAAAACTCGAGGTCGGGATTGTTCGGCGCATTCACATAAGAATAGGCACGAGCTACACGTTTATCACCCACTTGCATCGCAAGCTTTGTAAACTGCCCCGCAGTGAATGGCTCAACATCGGCATTAACGATTAAGCTAAATAATGAGTCGGTCCACCATTTAACGTCTTTTACCTTAGCTTCAACCCAATTAGACATACACATCCTCAATTATTGTTCCTCTATTAAAAGTGGCAACAATTAGTTGAATTTTCAAGTTTTAAGGGGCGGTTGCGAGCAGGATGATTTTACGCAAGATAAACAGGTAGCTATAAAAAAAGCCGCATAAATGCGGCTTTGAGGTTAGTCTCACTTCACTTTGGGCGTGTTTCCAAATTTCAGTGAATACGTTACCAAGGAACTTATTTAAATTGATTCTAAAGCAATTTTAACCATTTCGTTAAAGGTGCTTTGACGCTCTTCACTTGGTGTCGCTTCACCAGTGATTACGTGGTCACTAACTGTAAATAGTGCCATCGCTTTAGCGCCGTATTCAGCGGCTACGCCGTACATGCCAGCTGTTTCCATATCAACAGCAAGTACGCCTAGCTTGTCTAATTCTTGATAGAATGTGTTATCTGCTTGGTAGAATGTATCTGTTGTAAATACATTCCCTACTTTTGCTTCAATGCCTAATTCTCTCGCTGCATTTACGCCGTTAAGTAATAAACCAAAATCAGCAATTGCGGCAAAGTCGTAACCACGAACGCGCGCACGGTTTACGTTTGAATCTGTGCTTGCACCTTGTGCAAAGATAACGTCACGGATTTTGATATCGCTACCAATACCGCCACAGGTACCAATACGGATTAGATTTTTAACGCCGTAACTAACGATCAATTCACGGGCATAAATTGACATTGATGGAATACCCATCCCAGAGCCCATAATACTCACTGGTTTACCTTTGTAGGTACCGGTAAAACCATACATATTACGAACGCCTGTTACTTGTTTTGCGTCATCTAAAAAGTTTTCAGCAATGTATTGAGCGCGAAGCGGATCACCCGGCATTAATACCGTTTCTGCAAATTCGCCTACATTGGCGCTGATATGAGGAGTACTCATTATTGGTTTCCTTTTTTGTTCGCTAATAGCTTATCTTTAAAGCCATCACCGTATTCAAGTGCAGGAAGATTAAACCACTGGGCAAGGGTTTGACCTATGTCTGCAAAACTAGCTCGTTCGCCAAGCGGGGTGTTTGTCATTCCCGGTTGGTAAGCAAGTACTGGCACGTATTCACGTGTATGGTCAGTGCCTGCTGCTGTTGGATCACATCCGTGATCGGCCGTGATAATTAACACATCATCACTATTTAGCTGATTTAAGATGGTCGGTAGATAATCATCAAACTCTTTTAATGCTTTAGCATAGCCAACTGCATTACGGCGATGACCGTACTTTTCATCAAAATCAACTAAGTTTGTAAAAATCAAACTATGGTCAGGTGCGCTTGCGATTACTTCTGAGGTTTTCTCAAGCAAGTTCATTAGCCCTGGCGCTTTGTGTTTTTGGGTGATGCCTTGGTGCGCATAGATATCAGCAATTTTACCGATACTGATCACTTCACCGCCGTCTTGCGATAATTTATCAAGCAAGGTTGGTGACGGTGGCAACACCGAATAGTCACGACGATTACCTGTACGGGCAAAATCGTCACGGCTCGAACCCAAAAATGGCCGCGCAATCACTCTTCCTATGTTCATTTCATCAAGCAGCGCCCGTGCGATTTCGCAAACCTGATAAAGTTTCTCCAGTCCAAATGATTCTTCGTGCGCGGCTATTTGAAACACGCTATCAACTGAGGTGTAGCAAATCGGCATGCCGGTTTGCATATGTTCTTCACCTAGCTGTTCTAAAATAGTAGTTCCTGAGGCATAACAGTTACCTAAAATGCCAGGAATACCTGCGCGAGCAATTAGCTCGTCAACAAATTCTTGTGGAAAACACGGCTGTGTATTTGGGAAGTAACCCCAATCAAATAACACAGGTACACCGGCCATTTCCCAGTGCCCTGAAGGCGTGTCTTTACCACTTGATAACTCTTTAGCGTAACCCCATGCGCCAATAGGTGCTTGTCGGTCACTGACTAAACAAGGTTCTTTACCTGCGGCTTCGCATGCATCAGCTAAACCTAAACGGGTAAGATTAGGTAGCGATAAGTGCTCACCAGTTTCTTCTGCATAGGCTTCAAGTAAATGAGCAAAGGTATTTGCGCCTACGTCACCAAACTGCTCTGCGTCAGGTGCTGCGCCAATTCCTAGGCTATCTGCCATTAAGATGAGTGCTCTTGTCATGGGTACCTCGTTATCAATATGTGAATACTTTATATGCTCTTCGAATTTTTGGTACAGGACATAAGTCCTGTTTCATAAAACAGAAACATTATAAATTTGCATCTCTAAGCGAAGCAAAAGAGATTAATCGTGTCTTTTTTGCTATTGTGATCTACCTAACAATGTTTCCTTCTGTGTGGGCGAGAACTTTAGTGACACGAACAATTATAGCTATTGCTGGCGCATCTGCGTCGGGCAAGTCTCTTTTTAGCAAGACAATTTATAACGAATTAGTCAATGAGCTTGAACCGGGCGCGATCGCAGTGATCGAAGAAGATGCTTATTACAAAGACCAGTCGCATTTGCCGTTTGATCATCGAACGCAAACCAATTACGACCATCCTGATGCTTTCGAGCATGAGCTTTTGCATGAGCACTTACTTCAGTTACGCGCTGGAAAATCAGTAGACGTACCAACTTATGACTATGCAATGCATACCCGTAGCGATGAATCGCGTCGAGTGGCACCTGCAAAAGTACTTATCGTTGAAGGTATTTTGCTACTGAGTGATCCGGCACTTCGAAAAGAATTTGATATTAAGGTGTTCATTGATACACCGTTAGATATCTGCCTTATGCGCCGTATGCAACGAGATATGGAGCAGCGTGGCAGAACATTACAGTCCGTTGTTGATCAATATCAAGCGACAGTGCGACCTATGTTTTATCAGTTTATTGAGCCATCAAAGCACAAAGCTGATCTCGTAGTCACACGCGGCGGTATGAATCGCGTTGCCATTGATATAATTAAAAGTAAAATAAAATATTTACTGCAACAATAACAACGGGAAACAGTCAGTATGACAACATTTATGAGCTTAGTAGGCATTGTTGTGCTACTAGGCATTGCTTTTGCGGCTTCAACGAACCGTAAAGCAATTAATTTAAGAACTGTAGGCATCGCCTTTTTACTTCAAGTGTTAATTGGTGGCTTTGTCTTGTTCTTCGAAGTGGGCAAAAACGTACTGGCAAGTATGTCTCGAGGCGTATCATCAGTTATTGGTTATGCCAATGACGGGATTAGCTTCTTATTTGGCTCACTGGCATCGCAAGATACCCTAGGGTTTATTTTTGCGATACAAGTATTGCCCGTTATCGTGTTCTTCTCAGCACTCGTTGCTGTGTTGTATCACATCGGGGTGATGGATTGGATAATCAAGATTCTAGGCGGTGGCTTACAAAAGCTATTGAAAACCTCGCGCCCTGAATCGCTTTCTGCGACCGCCAATATTTTCGTTGGCCAAACAGAAGCACCATTGATTGTTAAACCATTTATCGCCAGCATGACTAAGTCAGAGCTATTTGCGGTAATGGTTGGTGGCCTTGCTACTGTAGCCGGTTCTGTTATGGCAGGTTACGTAACAATTGGTGTAGAGCTTAAATATTTAATTGCAGCCAGCTTTATGGCGGCACCGGGTGGTTTCTTAATGGCAAAAATGATTGTGCCAGAGACCGAAACACCAAAAGAAGATTTAGCTGATTTAGACGTACAAGAAGAAAAACCGGTTAACGTAATTGATGCAGCAGCGTCAGGTGCCGCAAACGGTATGCACTTAGCACTAAATGTAGGTGCGATGTTACTTGCTTTCGTAGCACTTATTGCACTTCTAAATGGGTTATTAGGCGGTATTGGTGGTTGGTTTGATCATCCAACATTAACGCTACAAGAAATTTTAGGTTACGTATTCGCTCCAGTTGCATGGTTATTAGGTGTACCGTGGAACGAAGCAGTAATCGCAGGCAGTTTTATAGGTCAGAAGGTTGTAGTTAACGAATTTGTTGCTTACCTCGACTTTATTAATTATCGCGATACGTTAAGTGCGCACACACAAGCGATTGTCACATTCGCGTTATGTGGGTTTGCTAACTTATCATCGATAGCAATTTTACTAGGTGGATTAGGCGGTATGGCGCCTAGTCGGCGAAAGGATATCGCACGCTTAGGGCTCAGAGCAGTGTTAGCAGGATCTATGGCTAACCTCATGAGTGCAGCAATTGCAGGTTTTTTCCTCTCGCTAGCTTAGAAACTTAATGAGATGAGCCGTAGTTGCAAAACAATAGGATAGGACTTTAAGGGGTTAAAGGTCTATCTGACTTGAACGATACTTCACCAAGGGCCGCAAGGCCCTTTTATCGTTTTATGTGCTAAGATTTAATTACTAAGTCCTTTTAAGTACATAAATGAACTATTTACGACTTTATTTGCTAATTCTTTTCTTTAGTTGGCCAGCACTGAGTAAGCCGACCCTAACCGTTGTGACTGAACTGTCACCTCCCAACCAAACCTTACTTAATAACCAAGTTGCCGGTGAGAGCACCGAGCTTGTGAAAGCAGTTTTTGCTAAAGCTAATTTGAACGCGAATATAGAGCTTTACCCTTGGGCCCGTGCCTACAATATGGCATTGAAGAAACCGAATATATTTATTTACAGTATGGCGAAAACCCCTGAGCGCGAAAAACACTTTCATTGGATTGGTGAAGTGGCAACCTACCAAATGGGCTTTGTTAAGTTGAGCTCTCGCAGCGATATAAACATCACTTCAAATGAGCAAGCCAAGCAATATAAGATAGCGGTTCAGCGTCATGACCTAGCGGCGCAGCGCCTAACAGAACGTGGTTACACTGTGGTATATACATCTGATATTAATAAGTCGTATCAGCTGTTGATGTCGGGTAAGGTTGATTTAATCATTGATGATAAGAACTATATTGCGGCTATGGCTGAGCAATTAGCACTGGATGAAGCTCGTTTCAGCTTTGCTCATGCAATCGACTTTTTAACCATGAAAGGTTATCTCGCAGCAAATATTAATACCGACCAACGCTATATCGATGCCTTAAAAGCAGCGTTTAATGAAGTAATAATGACACCTAAATACAATGCTGTGATGATGCTAGGACAGCGCCCTTAATTTGCTTTATATTGCTCTATATAAGTCTCTAATAACCCTTGCTTACTCAGCCTGTCATAACTTGCCTGTAATCGGCTGACTAGCTCTTCGGGTAAGGCTTTATTTAAGGCGAGAAAGTTTCCTACCGTGCCATTTAGAGGCAACTCAACTAACTTAACCACTTCTCGCCCTTGGTGACCGTACTGCATTAATTGGTACTTAAACGAAAGCTCAGATCCAATAATGAGCTCTATTTTATTTTTGAAAAATAAATTAATACACTCGTAATAGTGACTCACTTTGAGGAGGTTTTTATCCCCTTCAAAGCCAATGCTCTCTACAAATTTTTCGTAAATGCTGTCTCTAACAACACACAGGCTATGATCTTTCACTTGCGATAAATCGATAGGATTAATACGGTCATTTGATTGTAAACGATAAAAAAAGTTACGAGAGGATGCCATTGGACCAATCCACTTGAATAACTCTTCACGGTCGGGAATACGTGCCGTAGAGACCAAACCTGATAGTTGCTTTTGCTGGGCTAAATGATATGCCCGAGACCAAGGTAAGAGCTCGAATTTGCATTCAATGTTTGCATCAACGCACATTGCTTTAACAAACTTTAGATTAATGCCCTCTAAATGCCCTTTATTTGAGAAGTTATACGGCGGAAATTGCTCGGTGTAGATGGTGACACTATCTTTTGCCAATACTACAGGTGCAAAGCTTAGGCATGCTAACAACAAATATTTTAAGATAATTAATACACTCTAATGACATAGCTGCATTAAATATAGAAATATTCACTAGCCCAGTCAATTTTTAGGCATAAAAAAAGCAAGCCGTAGCTTGCTTCTTCTTAATTTTTACTAAAAGTAAAAATTATAACGGAGTGATGTTATCCGCTTGAGGACCTTTTTGACCTTGTGAAAGAGTGAACTCTACACGTTGGCCTTCAGCTAAAGTTTTGAAACCTTCGCTTTTGATAGCGCTGAAGTGAGCGAAAACGTCTGGACCATTTTCTTGCTCGATGAAACCAAAACCTTTAGATTCGTTAAACCACTTAACTGTACCTGATACGATGTTAGACATAGTATTATTCCTGATATAAAAAATTAAACATGCCCTAATGGGCGGGTGTAGCAAAAAATGAGATGGTACTTAAAAACTTCAGGACGGTACTACAAGTATTACTTATACAACAACGAAATAAAGATTTATTAATTACACGCTTTCTTTCTAGCTGGTGCCCACTATATAGAGTTAGTTAGATAAGTCAAACACTATCGACATTAAAATTCAAACTCTAAAGCCAAGCGAAAGCTATGATCTTTGCCTGATTGACTAAGTTCACTAATAAAACCTGCTTCCCATTTTAGCTGGCGTTTAGGGCTAAATCTGTGTAAGCCAATAAAGCCTGGACCCACACCAATAAAGTCCTCACCCGCGTAGATTTCTATTGATGGTTGAAAAGCCGAACGATAGCGATAACGATACTGTAAGCGAAACTCACTTTCCCACTCGTTTTCAATATCAGCCCCCCATTCATATACTAAAAAAGCGTTCATAGTCAGACTTGTACGACCAAACTCTTTTTCCCATAAAAAGCCGGTCGTTGCTTCGTAAGCATCTAGGGTATGCTGTTTTTCAAGCTCAAATAACGCACCCCAATCGGCCCACAAACGGCCTTGCTCGACCAACTGCCAGCGTAACTCCACTTCATATGAAGATAAACCAAAGTCACCGTTATCATCGCGCTCGCCAACCAAGTAGCCTTCAAGGCTCATGGTGTCGTTAATTGCGCCGCCAAAGCCTGCACGCTGTGCGAGCACATTGCCGCTATCGGTTTGCCTAGACACCAAGCGCCACTCAACTTCACGTTCAAACGGCATCACATAAGGGTGATATACCTTATCAACCACCATGCCATCTGCCTGCGCAAATTGGCTGATACTTATTAAAAACAAGCAACTTAAACTAACTATTAAGAACCGCATACAGGCTCCTTGGTCTTTTTAATTTTTAACACGCGAACTAAGGTGATAAATGCCAATGCAGCAATGATATACACCCAAAGCGCGGTTTTACTTGGCGTGGCTTCGTAGCCAACTAAGGCTTTTAATACGCGCCCAAGCTCTGAATTTTCAACTAAAAACCCACGCCAATCTAAATAATTTGAGGTCACATCGAGTAAATCGATCTGACTCGCTAAATCAAGAAATATCAATAGCTTTGCTGTTGCATTTAAAGCAAGTAACACAACCAAAGGCTGCACGCCCACGCGCTTAGTAATACTCTCAAGCAAAAAGAACAACAACACGCCAAAGCTAATACAAATGCCCACACCTAAACATGTCCCCAGTAGCAATGGCTCAGCAGTATCTCTGCTATGCCAAAAACTGACTAAATAAATCATGTAATGGCTTAAATACAACGTCATGGTTGCAATCAAGGCCAGCGCAGCCGCCATTTTTCGTTGCTGACAGCTAATTAATGCAGCGATAAAAATGACAATACACAGCAGCATTTGAATGAACTCTAAGCCTCTGTGATCAAACAACTGGCTCAGCCAAGCAGCGCCTTGCACAAACACTAAGCTTAGTAGCGTACCAATCACTGCATAAATACTCAGTTGGCGCTGACTTAAAGGCACAATTAAACTCAAAAGCACGGCTAAAATCACCACAGGCAAAAGCTGATTAATGCTCATTAATAAACTAGTTATCAGCATTATTCACCTCCGTAGCCACGACAGTTCCTCGGGCTGTATTAGGCGAAAATTCGCCAAAAAAGTCATAACGCCCTGGGTTGAGCGGTCCGATATAAATGACACTTGTACGCCCCGGATAAAGCACTTTTTCGCGGTTTAAGTCAAAGCTATCGAACTCTTCGGGAGTGTCATCTTTATTTTCTATCAAAAGCCGTAGCTTTTTATTTGCAGGAACTTTAATTTCAGCAGGGTAAAACAAGTGATCTTTTAAGATTAGCTTGTACTCTTTGGCATAGGCAAGCCAAGACGACATACATAGCAACAGCATAGAAATTGCCAAAATCCATTTATTCACTGACATCTCCTTGCATAAAAGAGACACTCACCCGCAAGCCACCAAGGTGACTGTCAGCTAAAGTAATATCAGCGTTATAAATCGAAACTATGTGTTCAACAATGGCCATACCAAGCCCGGCTCCTTGTTCACCTGATGGATGTTTATCGCCACCCACACGGTAAAAACGGTTAAAAATACGCTGTTTTTGAGCTTCATCAATGCCGGGGCCCGAGTCATCTATTTGCCAGATAAAACGATTATTTTCGGTTTTCAGAGTAATACAAATCTCTCCCGCAGCTGGGGTATATTTTATGGCGTTACTTAGTAAATTGCCAAACAAAGTAACTAAGGTGAATTCGTCACCGGCGATGATAAAATCATCGCCATCAATGCTAATTGTGTGCTCTTTTTCGTCAATACGATCATAAAGTTGAGAGGCAACTTGCTGGCTAATTTCTAACACCGACACAGGGCTAAATTGCGCTTGCCATTGCTCTGGATAGGTACGCCCCAAAATCAGCATTTGTTCAACGATATTGCTTAGTTTATCAACGCCTTTTTCCATCGCATCAAGCTCAACACTCTCAACACCTTGAGCCACTAAATTATGCACATTGATTTTTAAACTACTGAGCGGAGTACGCAGTTCGTGGGCCGCATCTGAGGCAAAAAAGCGCTCTCGTAAATAGGCACTTTCAACCCGTTTGAATAGATCATTTAAGCGGCTAATTACGGGTTTTATTTCTTGCTCTGGGGTTTGCCAAGGAATAGCTGTAAAGTCATTTGCTTGACGATGTTTGAGTTGATTTGATAACCGTGTTAGTGGTGCAAGCCCTTGTTTTACAAATACACTAATAAGAAGGGCAAGGATAGGCACACTCCATAACAGCGGCGTCATGGCCGACAAAATCACGGTTTCGGTTAGTGCCACACGTTTGCTCAAAGGCTCTGCAATAAGCACTCGCTTATTGCCTTCGCTTAAGCGATACACTTTGACTCGTTGCCCAGCCAAGTTCTCAACACTAAACCCGGTTTGCCACTGACTTTGATTACTAAGATTTTGCTGCAATGATTTTGAGCTTGAGGCCAAGCTATCATCAACCCAAACTTGAAATAATAACTGCGGTAAATCACTGGTATAAGCTGGGGTTTCTTTACTGAGTGGCTGCTCGATTAACACATGTGCCAGCGTTACCAGCTCGTTATCGAGCAGTGCTTCAGCCTGATTCATACTTTCACGGTAACCTTTAGTAAATGCCAAAAAGCAGGTTAAGATCACCATAGACAAAATAAGTAGAGTCAGTCTTTTACGAATTGACACTAGCGTTTACCCACCACATAACCAATGCCGCGTAAGGTTTTAATAAACTCTTTTGGGAATTTTTTACGCAAGTGATGAATGTGCACTTCGATGGTATTTGATCCCACCTCTTCGCCCCATTCATACAGTTTATTCTCTAACTGCTGTTTTGATTGCACACGGCCTTGGTTTTCTAGCAAAGCTTTAAGAAGCATAAACTCTTTACGTGGCAAGTTTACTGGCTCACCTTGAAAACTCACGGTAAAAGCGGCGGTGTCCATTTCAACATCACCGACTTTTAAAGTGCTGGTCTGAGCTTGGGTCACACGCCTGCTGGCAACCCGAAGACGGGCAAATAATTCTGCGGGATCAAAAGGCTTTGCAAGGTAATCATCAGCACCTAAATCTAGCCCCATGACTTTATCATCGATACTACCCCGAGCCGTTAAAATAACCACGGGCAGGTTTTTACGATGCTTTTTGATGTGTTTTAAAATGTCGATGCCATCACCGTCTGGTAGCCCTAAATCAAGGACTACCAGCTCAATTTCATCATTTTGCAGCCATTGCATCGCTGACTTAACGGTCGAACTATGTTCAACACTGTATCCTTGTTGACGTAAAGAACGACAAAGGCCTTCTGCCACTAAGTGGTCGTCTTCAACGAGCAATAAATGCATAGTTTATCTCTTTATTTTTTTCTCTACCTTAGCCAGAAGTTTAGTAATTTCTTGTTGGCGGTAAAGATCTGCTTTTGGTCTTTCAGGGCGCGCTGGCGCTTGCTGTGCAACCAATAAAAACTCTCTAGCTGATTTATACTTGCGCTCGTCATATAGGAATGACGCATATAAATAGTTGCTATCGATACCACGCGGGTTTAGCTCAAGCGCTTTTTTAAACAGTTTTTTGGCTTCATCATCATCACCAAAACCAATTGGCCAACCCGGTACTTTACCGTATAAGGTTGCCAGGCTTGTGTATGCTGAGCCATCAAGCGCTTTTGGATCTAAGCTTAGCGCTTTTTCAAATTGTGCTTTCGCATCTTTTGCAAGACCTAGTGCACCTAAACCCCCTTTTGCACCTGCATAGCTAGATAACACAATGCCGTACCAAATATGGCTGGCTGCTTGCTGGTCGTTGGCTTTGGCAAACTCTGCGGTTTCGCTCGCTAACTTTTCGAATGCATCTAACTGCGCATCATCAACTAATTCGTAATTAACCACTGCCCACTGCTTTTGCACCGAACTTAAATCGCTATTAAAGTCGGCTTTTGCAGGCGCAGCCATGATAACACCTAACATCATTAGGGCTTTAAAATTTAGTTTAGTCATAATCATTCACCTTAATCAATTTAGTTGGCAAAAAAACTTTTAATTTTAGGAAGTTGTTTTGCTATTGCGTTATCAACTAATGATGGAAATGCCCCGTTAATACGGGCAAATAATGTTTCTGGAAAACCAATAAAACGACGACGTTTTTTTGATTTAATTAAATCTATTAATGCATCAGCCACTTTTTCTGGCGGATCCATGGTGTTACCCAGCTCTTTGTTCATCGCGCGTACTTGCGGCGAATTAATCGCGGTATCGGTGGCACGAGGCGCTAAATACAACACTTTCACATCACTGTGGCTGAGCTCTCTGGCAAGGGCTTCGGTCACCCCTCTTAGGCCAAATTTGCTTGCGCAGTACAAGGTTTGATACGGATAACCAATGCTGCCAAACGATGAACCAATATTGACAATCGTGCCTTTATTGCGGGTCACTTGTGGTAAAAATAACTGACACAATTTAATGGGCACATGCAGGTTAATATTTAACAGGTGATCAATTTGCTGCTCGCTGATTTCAGTAAAACCCTGCATCACATTAACCCCCGCGTTATTGATAAGCAGCCTTGCACCACCAATTTGCTGAGCAAACTTAGCAAGATCATCACGAGATTCGCTGTTACTTAGGTCGGCCTGAAAATACTCAGCATCATTACCACATTCCAATTGTAGTGCAGCAAGTTGCTTAATATTTCTACCAACGAGTAATAAACGCCAACCTTCTTTTGCAAGACGAAGGGCAATAGCACGGCCAATGCCCCCTGTTGCACCGGTTAGCACACAAACTGGGCTACTCATGCGCTTTGCTCCAAGTCAGCCTCGCTAAAGAAAGGCTCGATATCGAGGTCACGGAAAATATTGCCGTACAGTTTATAAAAACATTTTGCGGCGTGAATGATGGCTTGCTGGTCGTCCTCGTTATCAATTTTGTTCATGAGATTTTCGAAAAACTTCACATGTTCAATATCAAGTGCACCGTGTGAAGTAAGGTAGGTAAACGCCTTTTTAGGTAAACCTACAACCTCACGGATTTGCCCTGCTGCATTATCGGCTAATGCAATCGAAGTGCCTTCAAGCACATGAACCATGCCAAAAAATGCCAAAGGGTTACCGCGATTAATTGTATCGTAGGCGTACGACACCATTAATTCGGTCGAAAACTGTGGACGAGAATCGCGCACTAGCTCTTTATCAAAACCACAGGCTGCAATATCGTTTAGCACCCATTCTTGATGGCCTAATTCTTCTTCGATGTATTCTGCAACAGCTTCGCGCAACCACTCTTGTTTATCGCTCAGCTTTGCACCGACTGCCATCAACAGTGGTACTGTATGCTTCACATGGTGATAAGCTTGCGTTAAGAACGATGCATATTCACTTAGGCTTACTTCACCTTTAAAAACGCGGCCAATAATCGGCGCAGCTAAAAGGTAGTCGCGTTCTTTCTGTGTTTCTGCTTGTAATGTATTGAAAAATTGACTCATGCTCGTCGCCTCTTGATAAAGTGCTGAAATCTCTGTAGCAAAAAATTGATTAATAACATCGCGTTTGGGGCGATTATTGCTGGTTAATAAACCTTGCGTGTGACTCATAGGCTCTGCCATTCGATGCCACTTTCTGATCTGTGCGTATTCGGGTAGTTGCGCGTTTTGTGCCCTAATATGGGCAGCAAGTTCAGCGTCACTCATCGCTTGGTTTGCATAGATAAGTGCGGCTAAAAATGCCTGGCCTTCGCCAATCACTACCGCTTGTTGTACCTGGCTGTGGCTAAGCAATAACGACTCTGGCCACTCAGCACTGATATTGCGACCAAAGCTGGTGATAAGTTGGTTTTTCAAGCGGCCTTGTATAACCAAGCGACCTTCTTGCTCAGTGACGAGATCGCCAGTTGCATACCAATCGTCAGCATTTTGTGCAGCTTGACCTAAGTACCCTAAAAACAATGAGCCTTTGATATAAAGCTGACCATTTTCAATTTTGTATTGAATGTGCTTAAGCACTCGCCCTGCGGTGTCGATGTCATCATCATCGCGAGTGTTTAAACTCACTACCGATGACGATTCAGACAAACCATAACCTTGATAAACGGGTAAACCGAGCTCACGGGCTTGCTTAATAAGCGCTTGGCTTACAACAGCACCACCTACTGCAATAAACTTTAAGCTTTTAGGTGCTTGCCAGCCTTGCTTTACAAAAGCCACTAAACTAGTCAGTAGTTCAGGCACTAAAATAAGAGTATTTGGCTCAGTACGTTCAATTGCGACTATTAATTTATGTGGTTCAAGTAGCTGCGCACCAGAAAAACCAAGTTCAGCTAAAGGCACTAAATTAACCGTACCGCCCGCTAATAGCGGCGCATACACACCGGCTAAATTCTCAAGCAAGACCGGTAGTGGCAGTAAACACAAATGGTTTGGTTTTTCTAAACCAATGCTTTGATAAAGTGATGTTGCCACCTGCAATTGGCTTTCAAGCGATAAACACACGCCTTTTGGTGTGCCCGTTGAGCCAGACGTAAAGGTGATCTTTTGCGTGTTTGCAAAATATGGCACAGGCTGTGTATTACTCAATTGGTAAACATATAAAGGATAATGCTTACATACATCGACTAACGCCACTAACCTTGCATGCTCACCTTCGTAAGCGCGGTCACATACAAATAACCCTGCCCCACTGTTTTGCAAACCAAACGCTATTTGCTGGGCAGTAAAAAACGTTGGTAGCGGAATTGCCACTCTTTTAAGCTCGCTAAGCGCAGCTTCTAATACACACCAAGCAGGTGTGTTATCTAACTGATAAGCAACACCTTGGGTATCAAATTCAGCCAAGGTAGGAAGCAAACGAGTCACTTGTTCAGTAAATTCTTGTTTAGTTAGTGAGCGCACACCATCGCTTTTGTGGCAAACCATTAAGATATCGCTATCCTTATGTGGTAATTGTGTCAACCAACTCATAACACCTCCAAAAATACAGCAAGCTCAAGGGATGATTGCAAACACTGCTGTTTGATATTGAATAAAACGGGGGTATTTAATACACGCTGATGCGCTTCGTTTAGGTCAACCACGCAAATGGTTGGTTGATTGTCGTAATAGCTACCCCAGCTTGCTGGATCTTGAAGTGCTTGTGCATTGGCAACACCTATTTCTTTGCAATTAACACCCAGCATTTTTAATAGCGCTCTCACTTTACGGGTTGCGCAAAACGCTAAATATTTTGCGCCCGCTTGATAGAGCGCTTCATTCATTAAAACAAAATGTGCCAAGGTGGCTTTTCGATGCGTTGAGCATAAATTACCTAACTCAAAAATGTGCTCACGCTTGGCACCAACAAAGTGCTCAATAGACGCAGGGAGGTATTGTTCAATAAACAAAGGTTGTGATGCAGAGCGAAGACCTAACGTACATACTTCATCATCAACATTAAGCTCACACAGTAGCGGCATGAACTGCGAAATTTTCGCGTCATAAGCTGCGGCAAAACCTTGCTTAATATTACGCTCAAGACGGTCACGGAATTGACCTCCTTCACGCGTGCAAACAAAGGCAGGCTCTTGAACTTGAGTTTGATGTGATTGTTGAACTGAAAGCATAATTGTTCGCTCCACTTAGGTTATGTGTAAAATTTATCGAGCGAAACTTAAATAAAACTTAAGAAAAATTAATTTTTATAAATATTTTTCAACCTCATGAAAATAAAAATGCCAGTCTGTTAGACTGGCATTTTAATACTTAAATTAACGTTAAACTTAGATTATTTAACGATAGTCATCTCTTTAAGTAGGTTTTGAGCATTATCAACTTTATCCATCACCCATAACATGTATCGTGAATCAACGTGAATTGAGCGATTTAAGTTTTCGTCGTAATCCCAATCACCAATAATGCTTTCGTACACACCATCAAACAACAAACCAACGAGCTCAGCATTACCGTTTAATGTTGGAGAGCCTGAGTTACCACCGGTGGTATCTACGTTCGATAAGAAGTTAACCGGAACCGTATTCATACCGCCTGTGTAATCGCCATAAAGCTTTTGCTTAATTAACTGATTTTGCTTTTCTGGTGAGTTGAATGGTTCAACGCCGGTATTTTTAGCAAGTAGTCCTTCTAAAGATGTAAAGGGGGTTGCCACTAAGCCATCTTGCGGTGAATAGCCGCCTACCGTACCGTAAGTTACACGCAGGGTACTGTTAGCATCAGCATAAACAGGCTTATTAAGTGCCTTGTTATAAGCAATAATTGCTTCCATTAATGCAGGGCGAGCAGCTTGCTGTTTACCAGCCAGTTCTTTTTTCGCATCTTCAATATCTTTTGTGGCAGCAAAGATTGCATGCGCATACTGAATGAATGGATCGCTACTTTGTTTTAACTGAGCAAGGTCAAGTCCTGCCATCCATAAACGTTTGCTTTCATCTGCAAGAACCGATTTAGCATACATATCATCAAGCAAAGCTTGTTGTTTTTGTTTATCAAAACCGTTTGTTAGACCAAGCGCTTTATCGACCTCTGCAACGCGCTCATCTTTTGGTAAAGCTGCATACTGCTCAATAAAGTACAGTAAAATGGCTTTATCAACGGTTTCATCATAACGACGGCTCATACTTTTTAAACGTGACTCAATACGCGGCATATCACGCTCTTGATAACCACTTTCGCGCTCAGCATCTGGCTTTTGTTTTTCGTAAGCTAAACGGTATAAACGTCGAGCAGTTGAGATCATTTGTGAACGGTGTACGTAACCTAACATACGGTCGCGCTGGTTATGCTCTTGCGACTGTGCAACTAGTGAAGATAAATCAGCAAGTACGTGTCCGTATTTGGCTTTGCGCTCACTATCTTCATTGATCCAGGCAGTGAGATCTTTTTCGAATTGTTGCTTACGGCTATACATTGAACCTTTGTTAAAGCTCTCAATCATTGAGCCATAGTTTTTAATGTAGTTGTTGTAACCCGCAATCGTGCTTTCATAAGCGATACGTGCCTCTGAACCTTCTGGCGCATTTTCTTCAATTAAAGAGACATATTTAGAATTATATTTACGCGCTAATGGGTAGGCTGTGTTAAACACATAGTCAACTTCAGGCGAAATACGGTAACGGTTTGTGCTGCCCGGGTAACCGGTAACCATCACAAAATCGCCTTCTTGAACGCCTTTAGCGCTTACTTTTAAAAACGCATCACTTTGGTACGGCACGTTATCTTCTGAATATTCAGCTGGCTTGCCATCTTTGCCAACATACGCGCGATAGAACGAGAAATCACCTGTGTGGCGCGGCCACATCCAGTTGTCGATATCTCCGCCGTATTTACCTACGCCCATAGCAGGTGCATACGCTAAACGTACATCTTTAATTTCTAGCGATTTAATAAGGTAATATTCAAGACCACCATGGAAAGTATACACATTACAGCGGTAGCTCTTGTCTTGCTCACACTCACTAACAAGTGCTTTTTCATTTGCTTGAATAGCATCAAAACGTGCTTTACCGGTTAACTTTTCAGTCCCTTTATTTACTTTATCTGTAACGTCAGTTACTTGCTCTGTTACAAAAACACGAGAACCCGGCGCAGCAGGGACTTCTTCGCCCGTTGTTTTAGCTAAAAAGCCATTTTCTAAAATATTGTTTTCGGTGGTCGAGTTATATTGAATCGAACCATAAGCACAGTGATGATTAGTTACCACTAAACCTTTTGGAGAAACAAACGAAGCAGTACAGCCACCAAGGCTAATTACCGCGTTCATCGGAAACTCTGTTAATTTAGAAATTGACTCTACATCAATGCTTAAGCCTTTCGCTTTTAACACTGATTCAAGCTCTGGTAGCTGGTGAGGTTGCCACATGCCTTCGTCGGCAACAGCAACATTAGCTACAGCGAGACCCACTGCAGCAGCAATAAATTTAAAACGCATAGTCGTCCTTTATATTATTATGTTTATCATTTTTAGCGCTCATATCATTATCATTGTGAAAATGAATAGCAATATTTTGCGACCGCTAATGTCAAAATTTGTAAACCATTTGAGGTTCATGAGCCTAACACTTAGACTCATGAGCTTAATATTTAGATTCATGAACCACGGCATTGTGGCCATGTAAGCTTTCTTGGTGTTCAACCTTAAACTGGTAATCAGCAATGCTCGGCATGGTTTCGAAGCACTGCTTTAATCGCCTTGCTGCATCTTCGCAAAACAGTAAATTTTTAGCGTTAAGGGCGGCAAATGCTTGCTCATCTTCACGTTTAACGGCGGTTTGTACTGGGGTGCCTATGGCTTGCTCACATACTGAGATAAAGCCGCCAATATCTGGCAACTTCTCACTACTAAAAGTGACATCAATATAAGCATAAGAACGCTGGCTATGGGGGGTTGCAATAGAACCCTGTTCACTTGCAAGCCAACTGAGTAAAGATGCTTTATCTATATTCGCATCGCTAAATTGCTTATCGACCGCTTCACTCAAAAGCTGCCTTGATAATGCTGCTGAACACGGGCAGGTGCTACTATAGGCAATATCGACTTTTAAGTTAATGGCAAGCGTTTGCTGCTTTGTAATAGTTAAAACGACAGGGTAAGCATTGTAACCTGCATTGTCGCTAAGTAGCGCTGGTTTTAGCTCAGGTAAATCAAAATGCAGCACCAGTTTTGCGCCTTTACTTAAGCCTTTTTGTGATGCTAAAACGGCTTCCATAAACTCGTTAACACGCTGAGTCGTTAAACTTTGTTTAGCCAATAGCTGATTTAGTAGTAAATAAAGACGCGACATATGAATGCCTTTAGCATCGCTATCAAGGCTAACGAACACATCAGCTTTGGCATTCAGGTGCACATCAACATGAGTTTGTGCAAGCTTCAAAGGCAATGCTATTTTTTCCATACCAACCCATTTTAAAGGCGACTGAAAATCTACATTAGAGTGCGAGGTAATATCGGGTAATTGCATATCAACTTCTTTTAACGATTGAATGTTAAGGCCATAGCGGCCTGTTTGTGCGGGGTTACGTGCTGCCCATCAAAGACACACTCACCATTAACAAAGGTATGTGTGATTCGGTTTGAAAAAGTAGTGCCATTAAATGGCGTCCATTGGCATAAATAATGTGTGTTTGTGTGTTCGACGTACTTTTCTGCGTTTGGGTCAACCAGAACTAAGTCGGCAAAATAGCCTTCTCTGATAAACCCTCGCTCTTCGATAGCAAATCGCTTTGCCACGTTATGCGCTGTTTTCTCAACGACTTGCTCAAGGCTCAACGCACCGCGTTTTACCTGCTCAAGTAACGATAGTAATGCATGTTCGACTAAAGGGAGGCCAGCTGGTGCAGCGCTGTATTGTTGCTGCTTTTCTTGCCAAGTATGAGGGGCATGATCGGTGGCAATAATATCAATACGACCATCACGCACTGCTGCGAGTAGCGCTTGGCGATCTTGCTCTGATTTTATGGCGGGGTTGCATTTAATTAGATTACCATAGTTTGCGTAATCGTCTTGGTTAAACCACAAATGATGTACGCAAGCTTCGGCGGTTATGTGCTTTTGCTCTATGGGTGCGTTACTAAATAGTTCTAGCTCTTTTGCTGTTGTTAGGTGTAAAACATGCAACTGCGAGCCATAGCGTTTTGCCAGCGACACGGCATAGGATGAAGATGCATAACACGCCAACTCATCACGAATTAACGGGTGATGCTCTATTTGTAACTCGCCATAACGTTTTTCTAAACGACGCTGATTCTGTTGAATAACCTCCCCTTGCTCGCAATGGGTGGCAATGAGTACTGGGCTTTCCCGAAAAATGGCTTCAAGAGCATGAGGGTGTTCAACCAGTAAATCGCCTGTTGATGCTCCCATAAACACTTTAACACCACATACCTTTTTGGCATCAAGAGCCTTGATTTCATCGAGGTTGTCTGGTGTTGCACCAAAGTAAAACGCATAATTCGCAGCGCTCGTTTGCGCCGCTATCGCGTATTTATCTGCAAGTGCTTTTGCCGTGGTAGTCGAGGGAGATACATTAGGCATTTCCATAAAACTTGTAATGCCCCCAGCCACTGCGGCGGCAGATTCACTGGCAATCGTGCCTTTATGGGTAAGGCCTGGCTCTCTAAAATGTACTTGATCGTCGATCATGCCAGGTAATAGCAACAGGCCGCTTGCATCAATTACCTGATCATTGGCCTTGGCACTGATATCTGCGGCAATTTCAGCGATTCGATTGCCAATAATTCGTACATCGTTTATTTCGCGCTGTCCTTCATTAACAACGCAGGCATGTTTAATTATGATAGCCATATGACTCCTTGCTTATTCAGCAACATTTGCAACTTATCGTAAAAAAATGCACTCCATGGCAAGATTGATTGCAGATTAAATTGTTACAATATAACATACCACATCATTATTCTTAGATAATAGTCGTAGATGAAAATAATTAAACATCCGCATTTGAGTTGTTTGGCATTGCTACTTCTCGCAGCTTTGAACAGCAATTTGGTAAATGCCAAAAGCTTACGCGTAGCCACTTGGAACACAGAACACTTAGCAGCTCACAATGGTGCAGGCTGTAAAGCCAGAGACACTGAAAGTTACACTCAGATGCGCAAATACGCTCAATCACTCGATGCAGATATCATTGCATTACAAGAAGTTGGTTCTTTAGCTGCTGTGGAACGGGTATTTCCAGCCTCGCAATGGCAAATAATAATGTCATCTCGCACAGACTCGCCGAGCTATACATGTCGAGAAAACAAATTAGCGTCAACCCAGCAAAAAGTTGCATTTGTCGTTAAAAAATCCATCTTGATAAAGGGAGTAAATCACCTAACTGAATTTGCTGATGCGAAAGTGGGTGCTAGAGAAGCGATTCATCTACAAATTGATCATGAGGGTAAAAATATAAATTTACTCAATGTTCATTTGAAAAGTGGTTGCTTTGTTGAAAATTATAAAACTTCAAAAAAATCAAGTTGTGTGGTGTTTAAGCAGCAAGCTGAACATTTACAAACTTATCTAAATAAGCAAAATTTAGCAAAAGACTATTGGCTTGTACTAGGTGATTTTAATCATCATTTAGCAAAAAAAGGTAATCGCTTTAGACAGGAGCTTTTGAGCTTATCAACATCACAGCAAAACCTTAATATTGCAACGGACAACCTTCAAAGTTGTCACCCTAAGTACCCTGACCCAATTGATCATATGGTGCTTTCTAAACCATTTGAACAAGCACTAACTCCCTCTTCAGTACATTTTCACCATTACGATTCACCTTTAATGCTAAGTGATCACTGCGCATTAACTGGACAATTTAACCTATAAAGACAAGAGAAAAATAATGAAACATATACTCGCGACAGCAATAAGCTCTGCGCTATTACTCACAGCATGTTCAGAGCCAAAAACCACAACATCAACGCCTAAATCAGAGCAATCAGCACCTGTTGCTGCAAAAGAGCAAGCTAACCCACTGTTTGTGAAAAGCGTATTACAATACGAAACGCCTGATTTCAGTGCGATTAAAGATGAACATTTCATGCCTGCATTTAATAAAGGCATGACTGAGCAAATGACTGAAGTGCAAGCTATTATCAACAACCCAGCAAAGCCTGATTTTGCTAATACAATTGTTGCGCTTGAAAAAAGTGGTGAGCTATTAACACGCACACGCAGCATTTTTTATAACCTAGCAGGTACTGATTCAAATCCGGCTCGTCGTGAATTACAAAAAGAATTAGCGCCAAAATTAGCTGCTCATAACGACAATATTTTCTTAAATAAAGCACTCTTTGAAAAAGTAGCTACTATTCACAGCGAAGCTGACAGCCTTACCTTAACGGCTGAAGAAAAGCGTTTATTAGACGTTTATTACAAACGTTTTGTGCGTGCAGGTGCAAAATTAAGTGCAGAGCAAAAACAACAAATTCGTGATATCAATACGAAGCACTCAAGCTTAACAACTCAGTTTTCACAAAACTTATTAGCGCTGACTAAAACAAATGTTGTTTTAGTAGATGACAAAGCAGAGCTTGAAGGCGTACCTGCAGGTAAAATTGAGCAGCTTGCCAATGCCGCAGCAGAGGCAGGTCACCCAGGTAAATACCTAATTAAGATCACAAACACCACGCGTCAGCCTATTCTGGCAACACTGAAAAACCGTGATTTACGTGAAAAAGTATGGCGTGCATCGGCTGAGCGTGCATTATCGGGCGAAAATAGTAACCGTGATATTGTGGCAGAACTTGCTCAGTTACGTGCTCAAAAAGCGAAACTATTAGGTTACGACAGCTGGGCTGATTTTGGTTTAGAGTCACAAATGGCGAAAAAACCACAAGCTGTATTTGATATGTTTGCAAGCATGATCCCTGCATTAATGCAGAACGTCAACGCAGAAGCGGCGGCTATTCAAGCTAAGATTGATGAGTCAGGTGAGCAATTCAAATTACAGCCATGGGATTGGTTATTCTACGCAGAGCAGGTACGTAAAGATAAATACAACCTTGACGAAAATGCAGTGAAAGAATACTTCGAGTTCAACCGAGTTTTAGAAGACGGCGTATTCTTCACCATGAACCGTTTATACGGCATCACCTTTAAACCGCGTAACGATATTCCGGTTTACCACCCTGATGTAAAAGCCTATGAGTTATTTGATGAAAATGGTAAGAGCTTAGCCATTTTCTTTGCTGACTACTTCGCTCGTGAAGGCAAACGAGGAGGTGCATGGATGAGCTCATTCGTTAAACAATCGGGCCTTAAAGAACAAAAGCCGGTTGTCGTAAACGTTATGAACATTCAAAAAGGTGCGAATGGCGAACCTACGCTTATTAGCTACGATGAAGCTACAACGATTTTCCACGAGCTGGGTCATGGCTTACACGGCATGTTCTCAAACGTGAAGTACCCGACTCTATCTGGCACCTCAGTATCACGCGACTTCGTTGAGTTCCCATCAACATTTGAAGAAGATTGGGCCATGTACCCTGAAGTAATCGCTAACTATGCAAAACATCATAAAACTGGCGAGCCAATTCCTGATGAGCTACTGAAAAAAGTAATTCAATCACGTAGCTTCAACCAAGGTTTTGATACCCTAGAGTACGTTGCAGCTGCATTACTTGATATGGAATGGCATTCACTTTCTGCTGATGCACCATTACAAGACATTGAAAAATTTGAGCAACAAGCGCTTGCTAAACATGGTGTTGATGTACCATTTGTACCACCACGTTATAAGTCAGCCTTCTTCTCACACTCAATGGGCGGCGGTTACTCAGCGGGTTACTATGCTTACATGTGGAGTGAAATTTTAGCGGCAGACGCCTTTGCTTATGTTCAAGAGCAAGGTGGTTTAACTCGCCAAATGGGTGATAAATACCGCAAAGAAATTTTAGAAGTGGGTAACTCACGTGACCTAATGGAATCGTACAAAGCATTCCGTGGTCAAGAGCCAGACACCTCAGCGCTATTAAAGCGCCGCGGCCTAAAAGCAACGGTTCAATAGCTTTAAGCTCTAAGCTGCAAGTTGTAAGTCAGAAATGTGGGGTTATCGAGTGTTGATAACCCCACAACGATAGTAAAAAGAGCCGTCAGCCTTCAGCTATCAGCGGTCAGACGCGCGAAACAAGTTTCACGCCTACAAAAAGGCGCTAGGACGCGATATAAAATCGCTGCTACCTCGTATCTCGTACCTTTCCCCTCGCTAACTTTCCCCTCGCTAACTTAAAACAAAAAAGCCCTTACATCGAACTGTAAGGGCTTTGTTATCACTATTTAAAAGTCTTATTTACGTTTACGGCGACGGCCGATAAGCGCTAGTGGTGCAAGTAGTAGTGTTAAGAAACCAAAGCTACCGTTGCTAGATTTAGTTACTTTCTTCTCTTCTACTGGCTCAGCTTCGTTAGTTACGGCAACAGTGAACTGCTCTGATACAGAGTCTGTACCATCGCTTACTGTTACTTCAAATACTAACTCGTCATCGCTTGAGATAGCACCTGGCGTGAAGCCTAGGGTTGCAGTATCAGCACCAGTAAGTGTTGCTGTTGTGCCGCTTAGTTGCGTCCACGTGTAGCTTAGCGTGTCATCACTGTTACGGTCTGACGCTGTTGCCGTTAATGTGCCTGAAGCAGACTCAGAAACAGACTCATCACCCGATACAGAAAGCAATGGTAGTGCGTTATCACATGCTAATGCATCACCAGCAATCACGTTTGAGAAGATTGGTGACGTTACATTGCTAACAGTTACGTTATCAATCCACCAGCCGAACTCACGTACTGCGCTGTCTGATGACATACGGAAACGTAATTTTGCACGGTTACCGTTTAGTTCAGTACCGAAACGAATTGTTTCGTAGTTACCATAAACACCGTTACCATCAACATTGTTACCTGTGAAGGTATCGCGATCTTGTAGCGCTTGCGCATCGTTTTCGATTAGTGGGCCATCGTAACCAACATCAAATGTGCCGCCCATTTCAGTAACATCTACCCAGTTGCCACCGTTTACGCTAATCTCTACAACACCACCATCCCATTCGTTTTCGATTAGGTAGAAGTGCCAGAATGAAACTTCAAAATCACCAGCAAAACCGATATCAAACTCTCTTGATTCAACCGCAACGTCAGACTGGAAGTCATTGTTGTTTAGGTACATTGTTTGCTCGCCAAGACCGAAGCCAAAGCTGTTGAAGAAGTTAACATTACCGCCAGTTGCCATGCTTTGTGTGCCAACAGCTAAGTCATCACCTGTCATTACGTTTTCTTTCCAGTCACGTAATGAAGCGCCTGCTACTTCCATATCGTCAGCAGTTTGTGAGCTAACTGGTGCTTTATCTTCAAAGTCCATGTTAACAAGGTAAGATACTGTATCGCTTGCAGCTTCAACAATTTCGTCATCTGCAGACAGCTCTGGGAATGACACTTCGATTTCAAGTGTATCAGCAGTGTCTGCATCATTTAGTGTAAACGTGATAGGCGCGCTTGTTTGTGAAGAGTAAGGAGTTGTATCGTCAAATGTGATTAAGCCATCATTTTCGAACGTTACATCGTGACCACTAACAACAGTTAATTGTGCTTGTGTACCCGTTAGCACTTCACTACCAGTGTTCATGATGCTAACTGTTAATGTGCCTGTTTCGCCTTTATCTAGCACGTTATCATTTGAACAATAACCTAGTTCTGCACCGTTGTAGGTTGCATTCATTGCCACATCTTTCAATGTGAAGCTAGCAAGTTTCATTTTGTCTGATTCAACAACACCTGTTAAATCTTCGCTGAAACGCTCTGGCGCTTTAGCACCTAAGCCCATACCACGCTTAGCAAATGCACCTAAGATTAGTTTGTAATCTTCTGGGTCAACTGCGTACGCAGCAGCCAAGATAGCATCACGTGCTTCTGTATATAGCGGAGCAACCGGAGTTAGCTTGTAACCAGCAACTAAGTAGTTAGCCATGCGGTTTTGTGCTTCTTCAAAGCCGTGCTCGTTGATAAGTGCTACATAGCTTTCCCAAAGCATAGTTGCCCAAATTTCACCTGCTGCGTGTGGCGAACCAACATTAGTTGGAGCAATACCTACATCAGCACCTTCATTTTCAGTAATGTGGCGGAAAGACAGCGGGTTTACTTCCATATTTGTTGAATATGGAACACGACGAATACCATAGTAGAAATCTTCTACGAATGTACCGCTACCGTAGGCTTTTTGGAACTTGTCGTTACCTGGGATGTTAATATCATCAGCTTTAGCAATGAACATTAGTGAGTGAAAATCACCCCAACCTTCGCCCATCGCACGGCCTTGGAAGTTGATAAGACCTGATGAGTTACCCACTAAACGATTACTGATATAGTGACCCCATTCGTGAGCAATAATACCGTTATCTAGCGTACCGTCTTTTAACGTTGCTTTGTTGAACATATTAACAGTAACAGTGTCGCCTGCAGCGATACCATCGTAAAGTGCGTGACCGTCAGCATAGTTCAGACCCATGTTAGGAATGATAACTGCATCGTCTTCACCGCCCATTGGCGCTGGCTCATCTGTATCTGGGTTGTTGTTTACAACGATAGCACCAATTGCACCCGCTTCTTGAGCGTGTAGTACTTTTGCTGTGAAGTTACAAGAACCACGATCGACTAGCGCAATTTTGCCAGCTAGTTCTGCTGCATTTGTTGCAGGTTCACAGCCGTCTGTTACGCTACCAGAATCTACATCATTGCCGTCAACTAAACGAACAACTTCGCCTGCGATATCAGCAAATTGCATTTGACCAAAGCCAGATACTTTAGAAGACTCAAGTAGACCAATTGTTTCATCTGATGTTACAACCACACCGAAATCTACACCCACTTTCGCATCTTTCGAGTTGTATAAGTACATTTGCATGCGTGGGCTTGCACCGTCAGCAGGTGTTGCCATATTAGCGTTATTTAAACCGCTATTATCTTGCGCTTGTGCTTCGATTGGGTCGCCTTCTACACCACCACGGCCGTAGTTAGATACTTGAGCAACATTTGATGTTTCGTCAAAGCCATGGTCATAGAAGAAATCGTGTAAGAAGTTGTTCATATAGAACAAGTTAACGATCGCCGCTTTACGGTTGTCATAGCTGTTTGCTACTTGATCAACTTGGTAAGGGTAATCGAATGTGTAATCTGATGTAGTTTCAGCAGTGAAGTCACCTTCAGTGTAACCTTGGGGTGCAATTACATCAGCATAAGCAAATACGTTGTTACCTGATGTTGTTGTAGCGTCATCAGCAAGCCACGGATCCATCGTGCTTAATTTTTTGTAGTAAGACAAGCTTACAAGTGGTGCATCTAGGATTTCAGTTTCATCAATTTGATCTGGGCCATCAGCTGGGATCACGTCACCGTGTGGACCTTCCCACGGATAACCATCTTCGTCAGCCCATACACGGTAGTTAAAGTCTGCCGCGTGTGCTTTTAAGTCTTTCTTGAAATAAACTTTGCTGTTTTGCGCGCCAATAACATAGCTGAAGTAATCGCTTTCTAGGCTGTTTTTATCAGCAACTTCTACTTCAACATAGTATGCAGATTGCAACTCACCCGCCACTTCAAAGAATACTTTCTTAGCACGTGGCTGACCTAATACAACTTTGTCACCACTTTGGTTAGACACAGTGTACTTAACATAGTCACCTTGCTCAGTTGATTTAGTTAGCGACACATTGATATCAGCAAGTTCTTTAATTGCACGTTTAATGCTTTGCTCAGCACCGACAAACTCAGCAAGTGGCGCGAACGACTGCGTTGCATTTGAACTTGTGTTCGCGAAATAACCAGAACCTGCAACTAGGTTATATTCTTTATCCATGATCAAGTTGTATTCACGGTTGAATACTTCAATGTCATGAACTTTTTGCTTGTATTTAGCTGTGATTGAGCCAAGCTTTTGCTCAGATAAATCTGCTAATACTGCGCTTGATACACCTTTTTTAGCGGTGCTAACACCTGTTAAGGCATTTAAATAAAAATCTGCAGCGTAAGCATTACGTTGCTCAGGAAGCACCATTGCCATATCAGGTTTAGCTTGACCTACTGCATTCCATAGGAAAGTAGCTTTACCTAATTGCGCATCGAAAATAGATTTGTGACCCGATACAGTGCGACGCTCAGCCAATGCACGTTGCTGAGATACTTGAGGATTAAATTGTACTTGAGAGCTAACGCTTGAAGCATTATAAAAGCGAGTTTGTTCACTTGCCTGTACTTGAGATGATGCCAAGATAGCCGTTACCATGGTAGCAACTGCTGTTACTTTAAATTGAGACATTCCTTACGTTCCCTATTGTTATATTTTTATTTTCGGTTAACAATCATAACCAAGTCCAATGTACCCAATACAGCAATTAAAAAACAGAATTAATTGTAAAAAAAAGTAACAGGCCAACAGGGTAAAAATGAAAAAAATAATTAATATACAAACACTTACACTAACATTAGTGCTAATGTCAGGCTGTCAAAAAAATGAAATATCTGATCAAGACACAGAACAACAGCCAACAGCTAGTTCACAAAAAGAACAAAGTTTAGAAAAAGATGTTAAAAATGCAGTCGAAATCAACAAACAAAAATCGACGAATGCTTTTAGTAATAATGGCGAAAAAATTACCTTTGATGCGACTACTTTAACCAAAGGTACAGAAGTATTTAATCACGCAATGCAAGAGCGCGGCATCGCCACTGGGGCAATTTACTTAACGCTAAAAGAAAACAGCTTACCAGTAGAGCTTAGCAGTCAATATACACTGAAAAAAATGACCAACAAAAGCTATCGCTACCTTGCTGAAAAAGACACTGATTTATTAAAAGTACAAAACGCTTTTAAACAAAATGCCAATGTCGATGTCGTTGAAATTAAAGTTGATTATTCACCGATAAAAGAGGTGATGTAGTAAAGAAGCTGTCAGCCTTCAGCTATCAGCCGCCAGACGCGCGAAACAAGTTTCACGCCTACATCAAACCGTAGGCGTCATGCTTGCATGGCGTGTCTAACATTCAACGCCATTTGATCAAGCTAACTCAACATTCAAAAACAATACTTTTCGGCTTAAACCTTACAGCTGAAAGCTTAAAGCTGTTTTACCTACTCCACCACAAAATCAAAATAGGTGGCGGGGTATGCTTGCGGTTGGTAGGTAAAATGCCACCATTCCATTGAATAAGGGGCAAAGCCGGCCTCTGTCATCAGGGTTTTTAGTTTATAACGATTGGCTTTTTGCTCTGCACTAATACGTGAGTCGTCGGTGTTAGAAAGAGTGTCGAACATATCAAACGGTGAACCCATATCGAGCTCTTTGCCTTTTGTATCAACTAAGGTTAAATCAATCGTTGAACCACGGCTGTGACCCGATTTAGCAGCAATGTAATCACCAAGCAGCTGGTCTTTGCCTAAGTTTGGATAAAACTCAGCTTTAGTGCGGGTATCTTCTAAATCGTTAACCCAACGCACAAAGTGATCAACGGCGCGCTGCGGACGATAACAATCAAATATTTTTAAGCTTAGGCCTTGGGTTTGCGCTGCTATTTGCACATTTTTTAGAGCAGTGGCAGCACTGTTATGCAATAAACATTTAGGTGCGTTATAGCCATCAACTGGTCTGCCAACAAAGTTATGATGACCAAAATAACGGATATCTAACACGGCATTAGGTAGCAAAGAACCTACATCCACAAATTCGCTACGTTTATCATCGCTAGGGTTTGCACAAGCAGCACTTGCACTCATAAGCGCAATACCTAACAGAGAAGTAGATTTAGTTAAACGAGCCAACAAAGTGAATGCCATTTTGATTTTCCATAAATAACTTAATAGCATCCACTATTGCACATTAAATAACTTATTCCAAGATTGAAAGCTCAGAAACTGGAGCAAGATCTTGGCTATATGTGGCATCGACAACTGAGCGGTTACGCCCTGTTTTTTTAGCTTGATATAAAGCCTGATCAGCAAGCTTAAATACTTCATCAATGTTTAATTGCTCAATTGGCCAGCCTGAAATACCAATCGATACATTAATGCAGCCAACGGGGTCTATGTAGCTTTCTGACACCCGCATACGCAAACGCTCAGCCAGTTGATACGCACGTTTTGCTTCGACTCTTGGCATGATCACAATGAATTCTTCACCGCCTGTACGAGCAACTACATCACTATCGCGAGTGACATCTAACAAAATTTTAGCCAACGACTGCAGTACCACATCACCAATGTCATGACCAAACTCATCGTTTACCCGTTTAAAATGGTCGATGTCGATAGCCAATACAGCAAAAGGACAACGCTGAGCTATCAAATGGCTAATTTGCATATCAAGGCTTCGGCGATTATGAAGGCAAGTGAGGGGATCAGTTTGCGCTTCTTGACGCAATAGCCCTATTTTACTTTGTAATAGCCCTACCCCTTTTAACATGGCTTTTCTGAGTTCATTACTTTCAAAATACCATGAGCGAATTTGTGTCAGCTCAAGTGACGTTGAAGGGCGATCTAAAGTATTTGCGGTTTCGGCTAACTGCCTCAAAGGCTGAGCAATTAAACGTGCTAATACCCAAATGAATATAAAAGTCAGCAAACCAATTGGGGCAGTTTTTACAAACACTTGCCACATTAAATTATCAAGCGGAGCAAGTGTGTTTTCGAGTGGGCGCTGAGTGACGACCCCCCAAGAAGCGACCGTCATAGGTGCGTAGCCTGCAAGCATCTCAACGCCTTTGCTGTTGGTAACAAGCTGTGTGCCGGCGTTTCCTTTTAGTACTTCTTTAATTACTTTGTTATCAAACACTTGCTCACCAATACGGCTTTTATCTGGGTGATACAGTAAGCGATGATTTTCATCAACCACATACAAATAAGAGCCGTCTTGATAGTAATGAACTTGCAGCAGTTCATTTAAAATACTGGTACGTTTTAAGTATAAGGTGCCGCCTACATAACCAATAAAATTACTTTGTTTGTCGAATAAAGGCTGCGATATAAAGATCAGTAAATTGCCCGCCATCGAAATATACGGCTCGCTGATCATTGGGGTGCGATACGATAAAGCGGCTTTAGTGCCAAAGCTATCTACTTTACGGTTTTGTAGCTTCAATGACTTTGGAGAAACCCCTAGAATATCACCCTGCGCATTAACAATAATGGTCGAATTAAAACTATTAGTTTGTAGCCTTAGTCGGTCTGCCTCAGCATTAATTAAGCCTTGATTATTAAAATCGTCTTCAAGAATTTTTCCAACATAAGCAAGCTGTTGCTGAGCATTAAGTAAAAAATTATCGGTCGCTGACACCAACTTAGCGGCGTATGCTTTATGATTATTAAGGGTTTTATCTATTAGTTGTTGCTTTTGAACTTGGTAGCTCGAGTAATAACTATTTAGAAAGGTTATAAGCGTTGCTGAAAACGCTAACACTAAAATTAAGCGGCGTAGATTTAAACCACGACTAAGACTATTAAGCACGATACTTCTCACATACAGGCCCAAAGTCCATATTGGGAATATCTAATACCTTTATACTAGCAAGATGTTCTGTGTACCTCTATAAAACTTTTGTCATAATTTGATTTAGCGCAAACAAATGAGTGCAATTACTCTAATTAATTAAAGTAACTCTGTTTAATAACTTCAGCTACCAAGCACTCGTTGAATATGAACAACATCAAAGTCACTTACCAACAACCCTCGTTATTTAACATGTTGAATTTAATAAACTATAAAGCTTAGTACTGTTAAAAGAACAGCTAATACATGCGATTTATATTGTTCAAATAGCAGTTTGCTTTGATGTAATAATTTATTACACTATAAGAAAAATACAACAATAAAGTTTTCCTATGCGTCAACACTGTGCTGAAATCATCAATAAACTCCCTTCACATCGTCTTATGGCGTTAGATGTCATGCGGGGATTGACTATTACCGCCATGATATTAGTGAATAACCCAGGTAGTTGGGGAGCGATGTATTGGCCTTTGAAACATGCACAGTGGCATGGTTGGACGCCTACCGATTTAATTTTTCCATTTTTTATTTTTATTGTCGGCATGTCTATCACGCTTTCAGTAAATAGCTTGCGTGCTAAAGGAGTCAGTGATCAGCAAATACTAAAAGCGGGTGTTATTCGCACCATTAAACTCATTGCCCTCGGTTGGTTTTTAGCCTTGTTTTATTACAACTTTCGAGACCCCTCTTTTAGCTGGGTTGATGACAAGCTATTGCAGCTGCGCGTGTTGGGCGTGCTGCAACGTATCGGTTTGGTGTATTTAGTCGCTCTGTGTTGTTATCTTTATTTATCACCTAAGAAAATAGCCATTACTTGCATCGCTCTCTTATTATTTTATGGCGCCGCCATGCTTTATATCCCTTATACCTTGCCAAACGGCGAGGTAGTGAGTGGCTTATGGTTACATGGCAATAACTTAAGCGCCTTCATAGACAATACCGTACTTGGTAGTCATCACCTGTATTATGCCAACGCTAAGCCACTGCCATTTGACCCTGAAGGGCTATTCTCAACACTACCTGCCACTGCAAGTGCACTTAGCGGTATCTTGGCTGCGGTTTATTTAACTAAGCAAACCGACCTTAAAAAACAAGCCCGTACACTTATCTTTCTGGGCACATTGGCTGTTCTTGCCGGCTATGCTATTTCGCCATTAACGCCTATCAATAAAGCCTTATGGACACCGAGCTATGTGCTGCTCAGCTCAGGGCTGGCAGCGATTTTCTATGCACTGTGCAGTGCTATTTTAGATATTTATAAGCTGCGCAGCTGGGGCGCTCCGTTTATTGTATTTGGTGCGAATGCAATATTATTTTTTATGTTCGCAGGCGTGTTTGCACGGCTATTAATTATGATCCCGCTCGGCGATAGCAGTTTAAAAGGCTATATTTATGGCCTAATACAATTAGTGTTCAGCAATGATTACCTCGCTTCTTTTAGCTTTTCACTGCTGTTTTTAGTGGTGTCTTATGGGGTGATGTACAGCTGCTACCGCAAAGGCATTTTTTGGAAAGTGTAAGTTTTAAAAATAGATGAGCCAGTCAGTAACTGGCTCATCAAATTAGCAATTAAGCCTTGTTATATTGTATGGCTTTGCTTATCGAGTAGATACAAAATTGACTGGTAGCTAATGCCACTGTGTTCAGTTAAACCAATTTCGCAACTACGGCTATTAGACACGCCACGACTACAGTTTTTTGGTACTTGTGGTTTAAGGGTTTTTAACGCGTTGCTATTGAGTTCTGGTAAGTTAAAACCCTTATCACCGGCAAAACCACAGCACTCTATATCAGCTGGAATAATCACCTCATTACTACATGCCTTGGCAAGTGATACTAGGCTTTGCTCTTTACCTAATCGCTTTGAGCTACAGGTAACATGGAGCATTACCGGCTCATTCACTTGCGTTACTTGTAAATTAGGCAGTAAATGCTGGGCTGCAAAATCAGCACTTTCATAAATTTTGAGTGCCGTATTTTGCGTGGCATTTAGAGTAGTAAGCGCACAAGGGCTGGCATCAAAAACAATGGGGTATTGGCCATTATTTGAAAGCGCCTCGAGCTCAGTAAGTAACTGCTCACTTTTATTTTTAGACTCTTTATTAAAGCCTTTGCTAGCAAATGGCATACCACAACAAAGTGAATCTGCTTGTGTCGGAAGTATCACTTCATAGCCAGCTTTGGCTGCGAGTGAATAAATAACATCAAGCAGTGGGCGCTTATCATCAGCACGTTTATCGGCCGCAAAAATTCGGCTTGCGCAGCTTGGCATATACACCAACTTTTTCGCTTGTTGGGGTTGTTGAAGCTTTCTATTAATTGGCTGCTCAGCCCTTGGCCACGCCGAGTAATACAGCGGTGTACCAAGCAACTTATTAGCAGGTTTACTCAGGCTTCTTAGGTTACTGCTACCGATTGCTTTTTCGAGCACCTGTATTACGGATAAGCCAAACCGTGCACCATTAGCAACAACCGCAAAATGCTTGCCCGCAAAGCGTGATAATGATCGAGCAACCTTGCTAGAAGAAGCTTGCTCTGCTCTGAGTGATTTTATAAATTCACCTGTGTTTATCCCCACCGGACATTTAAGGCCGCAAAGACCCGTTGCCGCGCACGAATCAATACCAAGGTATTTAAAGTCGGCCTCGATAACACTGAGCTTTTGATTTAACTTCTGTTTGCTTGCTACATCTTCGGTTGTAAGTAATTGATTGTGCAGCTCTGTGCGGTGTCGCCATAAAGTAATACGCTGCCTCGGTGTTAAGGTAAGCCCTTTTGACGGGCAAACAACTTCACAAAAACCACATTCAATACAGGTATCGATAATATCATCACTTTTTGGCATGACTTTTAAATGCTGAGTGTGAGCATTTTTGTCGTGATTAATAATAACGCCAGGGTTAAGAATATTTTGTTTATCGAATAATGCTTTAAGCGCAACCATCACCGCAAAGCCATCGTCTCCCCATTCGGTGGCAACAAACGGCGCCATATTCCGCCCTGTACCATGCTCAGCTTTTAATGACCCTTTTAGTTCAACCGCCACTAAGTTCGCCACATCAGCCATAAATTGCTCGTATCGGCTTATTTGCTCTGGTGTATCAAAAGCTTGGGTGAATACAAAGTGCAGATTTCCGGCAAGTGCATGCCCAAAAATAATGGCTTCATCATAGCCATATTTAACAAAAAGTTGATGAAGCGCATTCACGCCCTCAGCTAATTTATCAAGGGCAAAAGCAACATCTTCAATAATCACCGTGGTGCCAGTTTCGCGCACTGCGCCAACCGCAGGAAACGTGCCTTTACGGATATTCCAAAGTGCCGCATTACGGACGCTGTCTGCTGAAAACTCAATCGCTGCCAGTTGGCTTTGCTTAAACTCGGCAAGAAGTTGCTCGGTGATCTTTGTGAGCGCATCGAGTGCCTGTGCATTTTCAGCTCTTAACTCGATTAACAGTGCCGCTGATTGCTCTGGGTAACTAGCCACTTCTTTTGGCATGATGGCGTGCTCAGACACCGACATCAGGGCACGTTTATCTAGTAGCTCAACGGCTGCAACATCAAGTTCACTCAGCCTTTGTACCAGCTCACACACCTTGCTGATGTCGTCAAAAATAAAGAAACCTGTGTGTTTGTACTTATGCTCAACTACGGTGTGGTAGGTGATATCAGCGATAAAAGCTAACGTACCTTCAGAGCCAATAATGAGGTGCTTAATGATTTCGATTGGATCAGAAAAATCCAGCAGCGCATTTAAACCATAGCCCGTGGTATTTTTTAAACGGTATTTATGGGCGATGCGCTCACTCAAATCGGGGTTTTGCTTTACGCTATCAACCAGGCTCATTAGCTCATCAACCCAAAGACTATGGCTTTGCAAAAAAGCATTACAGCTTTGGCTATCAGCCGTATTAAGCACAGTGCCATCGGCAAAAATGAGGGTCATATCTTTTACTGTGTGGTAGCTGTTTTGCGCCACCCCACAACACATGCCCGATGAATTATTTGCCGCCATCCCCGCTATTTTGCAGCTATTAATTGAAGCGGGATCAGGGCCTATTTTTTTACCAAACGGGGCTAATACTTGATTTACTCGAGCGCCAATAATAGCCGGTTGTAAGCGTATTGTCTCGGCGTCATCAAGGATTTCAAACTTGCTCCAACTATCGCAAAGTAAAACCAATACAGAGTCAGTAATTGCTTGCCCAGATAAACTCGTTCCAGCGGCGCGAAATGTGATGGGTACGTGTTGCTCGTTGGCGGCAATGATCACTTGCCGTGCTTGATTTTGATTGCTAACTAATACAATTAATTCAGGGATTAATCGATAAAAGCTGGCATCTGTTCCGTACGCATAGCGGCGCGAGTAATCTTCTATTAATGCTGACTCTGGTAAAAAAGGTTTAATTTGCTGTTTAAATGCGTGTAACCGAGTTAAAGCCATCTCGCCCCCAGGCTTGTCATATTTACGCTGATGATTATGGAATATATTATTACTTTAAATTGTACTAAAAAGCGACCCATTAAATTGATAAATTATCAACTTGCCACGCTTTTAATAAGTATAAAGGTTTGGTTATTTATGCCTGTTAGCCCTATTTGGTGATCTAACTTAGCTTTTTGCAGTCGGACTCAAAAACCGCTAGGGTAGCAAAAAAATACTGTATTTATATTTAAAAACCCATTAACATCAAGAATAATTTATTCTAAAAACTAAATAAGCGTTTTGCTTTGGAGCTTGCTGTGTTAAATAAGTTTGCACTATCGTCACTGGTTATCGGATTAGGATGTTTCATGCCATTACAATCATCATTTGCTGAGTCTGCATTAACTTTAAAACAACAGTTAGGGCAAAAGCTCATGCTTGACCTACGTTATTACTGCGAGCAAGACCCGGGTGAGCAAAAATGCCGTACACCGGTGACAGAACTGCCGGCCGATTTAGCAAATATCATCACTAAACATAACATTGGTGGGGTGATCTTATTTGCAGAAAATATCGATACTGTGCCGCAAGTGATCAAACTTAACAATGACCTACAAAAAGCCGCCGCTAAGTCAGAGTTAGGCTTACCGCTGTTTATTTCGATAGACCAAGAAGGTGGCCGAGTTGCCCGTATTCCTCGTGATGTAGGAACGTCGTTTACCGGTAACATGTCGATTGGCGCGACCTATAAAGAACATGGTACCCACTTCGCAACTGAATCTGCACGCATTATTGCCGACGAGCTATTGGCACTGGGTGTTAATGTTAACTATGCACCCACGGTTGATGTAAACATGAACCCAGATAACCCCGTTATTAACGTGCGCTCTTACGGTGAAGATCCGCAATTGGTTGCAAAACTAGGTGGTGCCCAAGTGGCAGGGTTTGAAAACAACGGCGTTATTTCATCGTTAAAGCACTTTCCGGGGCATGGCGATACGAACGTAGATAGCCACACAGGCCTGCCAAAAGTAATGCATGATAAAGAAACCATTTGGCAGCAAGATCTCCCCCCTTTTAAAGAAATTATTAAAAACCAACAACCGGGTATGATCATGACTGCCCATATCCAATACCCTGCCCTTGATGACAGCACGTTTGTCAGTAAAGAAGGCAAAACCATGATCAAACCTGCAACGATGTCGCGCAAAATCATCACCGACTTATTGCGTGATGAACTCGGTTATCAAGGTATTGTGATCACCGATGCACTTGATATGGCGGGGATTAGCCACTTCTTTGAACCAATTGAAGCAGTGATAAATACCTTTGCAGCGGGTGTTGATATTGCGCTTATGCCAATTGAAATAAGAAGCCCTAAAGACTTAACAGTACTTGAAGCCCTGATTGAGCGATTAGAGCAAGAAGTACAACGCGGCACGTTAAATGCCAACGAGATGAGTGCTTCTGCAACACGCATTTTAAAACTTAAAGAAAAGTTTAAACTCACCTCTTTACTTGATGACGAGGCAGCAATCAAAAAAGCACAGCTTTTACTGGGTGATCAAAGCCATAGAAAAGTAGAAGCCGAATTAGCATTAGCAGCTATCACCGAAGTTAAAAACGAAAAAAATACCCTACCACTCGACATTAAATCAGGCAGCAAAGTGCATATTATTATGCCAGATACCCGCAAGTGCTATGCCCTACAGCAGGCGTTAGTTGATAACACTGATAAGTTAATCAGCTTTAGCTGCACTAGTTTGCAAGGCTATGAGAAGCTTGCCACGTTAAAAGAAATTAACGAAGCCGATATAATCATTGCCGCAAATGCCTCACCAAAACAAAGTGCTGTTGAAGTAGGTGGAATGGACGATTTAGCTGATAACCCAGAATTTGCAATTGCTAAAGCAGATCAATCTGCGGCATTAGAATCATTGCTAAAACAAGCAAAATTAGCCCATAAGAAGACCGTATTTGTAAGCTTACGTGCCCCTTACGATATTGCTCAATTCGGAAAATTTGGTGATGCTGTACTTGCCACCTATGCTTACAATATAGATGTAGATACAGATGAAAAGATTGCTGGTCCTGCATTCACAGCACTAGCAAAAGTTTTACTAGGGAAGGCCCCTGCTAAAGGGCAGCTGCCCGTTACTATTAATGACCTGAACTGAGTGTTATTGTAGCAACTATGGGCAAGTGTTAACTTCAAGGAGAGTCACATGCAAAAAAATGCATCTTTAACCACTCCTGCGGCTATTCGTAAAATGGTACGTGAGGGTGACTACAGTGGAAATACATCGGGTTTTGCACCGGGTTTTGTGCAAGCAAATTTAGTGATTTTACCTAAACAATATGCGTTTGATTTTTTGCAGTTTAGCCAAGCAAACCCGAAAGCTTGCCCGATCATTGCTACTAGCCGTTTACCGGGCGTTACCGATATGCCAACCGTTGGTGAAGATATAGATATTCGTAGCGACTTACCTCGTTACCGCGTCTTTAAAAATGGCCAAATGGTTGAAGAAGTAACTGATATTACAAGCCATTGGCGCGATGATTTAGTCACCTTTTTAATTGGTTGCTCGTTCTCGTTTGAAGAAGCGCTTATTGCCGCAGGTCTTGAGATCAGAAATATCAGCGAGCAAAAAAATGTGCCTATGTATGTGACCAATATGGCCTGCCAGAGTGCGGGGATTTTCCACGCCAATATGGTCGTTAGCATGCGCCCAATGAAACCTGCAGATGCTATTCGCGCGATCCAAATTTGCAGTCGTTTTCCAAGTGTACATGGTGCGCCAGTGCATTTTGGTGACCCTGTAGCAATTGGCATAAAAGATATTAACAAGCCTGAATTTGGCGATGCGGTGACCATTAAAGAAGGCGAAGTGCCCGTATTTTGGGCCTGTGGTGTTACTCCACAAGTTGCGATTGCCAACGCAGCACCTGATTTTTGTATCACGCATAGCCCAGGACACATGCTGATCACTGATATTCCAAATAGTAAAATGGCAGCGTTATAAATGACGATGAAACTAAACTGTGACCTTGGCGAAAGCTTTGGCATGTGGAAAATGGGCTTAGACGAGCAAGTTATGCCACATATTGATATGGCAAATATTGCTTGTGGCTTTCATGCTGGCGATGCCGATGTGATGGCAAACACCCTAGCCCTCGCCAAGCAGCACAAAGTAATGGTTGGCGCGCACCCAAGTTACCCAGATAAGCAAGGCTTTGGTCGCCGCTCAATGGCTATGAGCGAAAAAGAGCTGACCAATTGCCTGCATTATCAAATTGCTGCAATTGATGGTATGGCTGCAGTACATGGTTTAACGCTCGAATACGTTAAGCCACATGGCGCACTGTATAACGATATGATGAGTGACGAGCAAACGCTGAATATTGTTATGCGCGCAGTGGCAAGTTATGCAAAGCCATTAAAGCTGATGATTTTAGCTACCAACCAAGCTGCCAAACACAAAGTACAAGCAAAAGAGCTTGAACTAGAACTCATTTTAGAAGCGTTTGCCGACCGCCAATACACAGACGAAGGTAAACTTGTTGCGCGCTCTTTAGCCGGCAGTGTACACGACAAAGCGGCGCTAATGGCACAGGTAAAACAGTTAGTTGCACATGGCACAGTTACAACGCGAAGTGGTCAGCAGCTGGCACTTAATGCCGATAGTCTATGTGTTCACGGCGATAATGAAGCGGGTATTGCGCTCATTCAAGAGATCAAGGCACTATGTCAGCAAGTCTAAGCGACGCAGCGCTCAGCCAACAAATTGAAACCATGATGGTTGAACAGAACCCGCGTGGTATGCAGCATTTATACGCAAAACAACTAACGGGGACGTATTTACGCGCGGCAAAACATCTTTATAAAGCACAAGGTACTGTGTTGATAGGTACGGGCTTTGCGGTTAACAATACTTTCGAAACCGACGGCCCTGTTGGAGCGATAGCTCTTTACAAGGTACTCGAAAAGCTTGGTAAACAGCCCATTTTGGTTACTGGCAACCCCCTTTACAGTGCCCTAAAAAATGACTTTAACTGTTTTGAGCTGCCAATTAATAGCATTGATAATGCACACACTTTTAGCATTAAAGCCCTTGCGCAGCTAAAACCTGATTGCGTTTTATCAATAGAACGCCCGGGGCTTAACGAGCATCAGCGTTATTATAATATGCGCGGTATTGATATTTCTGAGCATTGCGGCTGCTTTGATTTTTTTGTGACAGAAGCACCTTGCCCCACCATAGCGATTGGTGATGGCGGTAACGAAATAGGCATGGGTAACCTCGCAAAGCATATGCAAGCGCTAAACATCACTCCTTGTTTAACAACCTGTGATGAGCTGTTACTCGCCGATGTATCTAACTGGGCAGCATACGGGCTCATTGCCTTTTTAAGTCGCTGGCATAACACCGATTTGCTGGCTGATATTGAGCCACTTAACATTTTGCATTACCTAAGTGAGCGCGGTAGTGTCGATGGCGTCACCCATAAAAATGAGCTCACCGAAGACGGCCTGCATGCTATGCATGGTCAACAATTAATAACTCGGCTTCGCCAACTTGGCGGCTTTACGACAGAGAATGAGGTTTAACTATGGGCACGGTATACCTAAACGGTGAATACCTTGGCGCTGATGAAGCAAAGATTTCACCAATGGATCGCGGCTTCTTATTTGGCGATGGCATCTATGAAGTGATCCCATCATACCAAGGTAAAATGCTAGGCTTTGGCGCACATATTGAGCGTATGAATAACGGTTTAAACGAACTTGAAATTAAGCTCGATTACAGTGCCGATACATGGCGTAAAATCTGTAATGATTTATGCGAGAAAAACCAAGGTGACAACCTAGGGATTTATTTGCACGTCAGCCGCGGCGCTGATACTAAACGTGCTCACGGTTACCCAACTAATATTACCCCGACCGTATTCGCGTTTGCTTTTGAAATTCCAGCAGAGCCAAAAGGCGAGATCGACAATGCAACAACTTACACTGTATCGCTTGAGCAAGACCGTCGCTGGCAACGCTGCCATATTAAATCAACGGCACTGCTTGGCAACGTGATCCATTACCAGCACGGTGCAGCAGCAGGTAACAAAGAAACCATTCTATTTAACCGCTTAGAAGAAATTACCGAAGCTAGTTCAAGTAACGTGTTTATTGTAAAAGAGGGTGTGATCAGTACGCCACCACTTGATAACCAAATTTTACCGGGGATCACCCGCTGGTTAATCCTCAATATTCTTCACAGTTACAGTGACTTTAAAGTGCAAGAGCGCATTATTAGTAAAGATGAGTTACTTGATGCCGACGAAGTATGGATCACCAGCGCCACTAAAGAAGTTGGCCCAGTTGTAAAAGTAAATGGCAAGTTAGTTGGCGATGGTAAACCTGGTGCAGTTTGGCAACAAGTGCAAAGCTTGTTTACCAAGCATAAGTTTGATTACTAATTTAATCGCACTCAAAAACAAACGCCTACTGAAAGTAGGCGTTTTTGTTTTAGCTTTTATTTGCTTTATAAGGCCAAGCTTGCAATAGGCCGTCACTGGTTTCTGAATATAGTTGCTTACCATCGTAAGCCACACTCAGAACCGACGTTCGCTGGCGCTGTTGTTTAGCTTCGTATTCAGCGATTAGTTCACCATCTGCAACGCGGTATAAACGCATCTTCATTTTTGGTGAGCCCGTTAATAGCCATTTATCTTGATTGATAAATTGCGATGCAGTGAATTCAATAAAGTTAGAGTATGAGGCCACTTCTGATAGCTCTTTTTTATTAGCTAAATCAAAGAATACACGATCATCAACCGAGTCAATTGCAAAGCCCAAGCTTGCTGTTTTATTTAAAGTAACGTGATTCACTCTAGTCGCTAAACGCTCTTCAAAGCGAGTGCTACCATCACTTGTTGACCAAAGCTTAACGTACTTGTCGCTTGAGCCAGTAAACGCCCACTGACCATCAGCCGATAACGCCACGCTATTAATATCTAAACGATGAATATCAAAACGCTTAGTATCACCTGTACGGGTATTTATCACCTCAGCCTTGCCGCTACGATAAGCGATAACCAAAGTATCGCCTACGGCTGAAATAGCGATGTCTCTAGCGATTTCTTGCCCGGTAAGCCAAGTACCAATACTACGCCCAGTGCGAGTATCGTATAAAGTCACCGATAATCGATTTGAAATGAAAAAACGAGATTTGTTAGCGCTAAAGCCCGCAAGCTCAACATGTTCAGCGCCCTGCCCTGTTATACAATCGTATAAACGCGCTTCTAACTGATTATCCCAAACGCACACCTCAGATTGGGTTGCCACTAACGCGTGACTCGCATCCTCGGTTAGCGCCGTGGCACTTAGTAGCTCATTGCCATGGGCAAATTCACTACTAGCAGGGGCAGTAAACACCTCACCTCCATCACAGCCCACAAGGCTTAGTGCAAATACACAGCACAGAGGTTTAAACAGTTTCGACGTCATGATCATTCTCAATTTTTATAATTATTTTTGTATTGGAGCAGTGTAATGAAAATAAGCGGAAGTTGGTAGAGAATCTAGCTGTCAGCTTTCAGCCGTCAGCCATCAGATAAAAGTCGAGATGCGAGATGCGAGATGCGAGATGCGAGGTGTGAGGTGCGAAATGCGAGGTACGAGATGTGAGGTAGGAGATGTATGGACTCCTCCCCCAAATGGGGTGAGTACGGTATAAAGAGATTGGACAATTACTTTTACCAATAAGG
>NZ_JABVXF010000027.1 GCF_013349995.1 Pseudoalteromonas sp. 0303 | reverse complement strand
AGTTAGTTGCCTAACTACGGATTGTGCATGATCATTCTGATCGGTCAACTGATCAACTTCTTAACTGATCAGCATTAGGCTGAAAGCCTCTTTTTACCAGGGTCATTACTCTTTAAAGAATTCCTTCCACTTGCTGTTTTAGCTGTTCAGGCCAAACACCAACTTGTACTTGCCCGATATGCTGTTTTTGTAACAGCAACATAGCGAGTCGTGATTGACCAATACCACCACCAATTGTTTGCGGAAATTTCTTCGCCAGTAGCTGTTTATGCCAATCAAACTCTAACCGAGCTTGGTCGCCTGTAATCGCTAATTGAGTAGCTAATGCATCAGGGCTTACACGAATGCCCATTGAAGAGATTTCAAATGCATCTTCAAGCAAAGGGTTCCAAACTAAAATATCACCGTTTAAGCCTGCAAATTTACTACAGGTTTGTGTTGACCAATCGTCATAATCCGGTGCTCGTACGTCATGAATTTTGCCATCTGCAAGTGTGCCGCCTATACCAATTAAAAATACCGCACCGTACTCTTGTGCTACCGCTTTTTCACGTTGTTTCGCAGTAAAGTCTGGATACATCTGACGTAGCTGTTCACTGTGTACAAAGGTGATTTGCTCTGGCAAAAACGGCGTTAAATCAAACTCGCTTGCGACAAAGCGTTCGGTTGCTTTAATCGCCTGATAAAGTGATGTCACGGTTTCTTTTAGCTTGTCTAAAGTACGTTCAGTGCTCTCGCAAATCACTTTTTCCCAGTCCCATTGGTCAACATACACCGAGTGAATTGGGCTTAAAGACTCTTCATCTGGGCGAAGCGCCTTCATGTGCGTATAGAGTCCTTCACCTACCGAAAAATCGTAATCAGCCAAAGTTTTACGCTTCCACTTAGCTAATGAGTGGACTACTTCAAATTGGCTACCCGGAATTGTTTTCACTGCTACCGATACAGCATTTTCAGTACCGCTTAAGTTATCTTGAATACCATCGCCTACTTTTGCCAAGATTGGTGCTTGTACTTCAACTAACCCTAATTGTTGTTCTAATTGGCTTGAAAAAAACTGTTTTACTTTACTAATTTGCTGCTGTTGCTGCAGGTAGTGTGAACTCATAATAATTGGCCTCATTCCCAGTTATTGTTACTTGCTTAATTAGAGAAACCCGCTGCTTGGCCCCTCCTGTTAAAACAATCCTCAACTAAACAAAGATAATTTTCAATAACCCGCAATAAAAAGAACTTAACATTGAAATTTTCATAAAAATAATGCTATAAAATTTATTGATTCACTAATTAACACTAATAAATACCATGGAAAATTATCAAATCGATAATCTCGATAAAAACATCCTTAATGCTTTAATGGAAAATGCGCGAACAGCGTATGCAGAACTCGCTAAACGCTTTGCAGTCAGTGCCGGAACTATTCATGTTCGGGTCGAAAAGATGAAACAAGCGAGAATTATTACAGGCACCCAAGTCAGTATTGATGCCAAACAGCTTGGTTACGATGTTTGCTGCTTTATTGGTATTAACCTCAACAATGCCCGTGATTACCCACAAACTTTACTGCATTTAAAAGAACTAGAAGAAGTTGTCGAAGCCTATTACACCACAGGTAATTACAGTATATTTATCAAAGTGATGGCGCGCTCAATTGATCATCTACAAGATGTGTTAATTAACAAAATACAAGCCATCGAAGCTATTCAGTCAACAGAAACGCTGATCTCATTACAAAACCCAATTAGCCGTGCTGTTGTTCCCTAGGGTATAATCAGCGCCAATTAGAATCCGTCAACGAGCACACAACTATGGATACAACTCGCTTTGAGCGTGTTAAGCGCGTGTTAGACCGCCGCCAAACGGACCTAACGGTTTGTTTAGAAGAAGTACATAAGCATCATAATTTATCGGCCATTGCCCGCACAGCTGACGCGACTGGCTGCCATCACGTACATGCTGTATGGCCAGAGAATCAAAAATGGTTAACTAACAATACCTCAGGTGGTAGTAAAAACTGGTTAGAAACTCACTTGCATCGCAATATCGATGAAGCTGTATCCATGATGCGTGCACAAAATCCTGAAGTACAAATTTTAGCAACTCATCTCAGCGACGATGCTGTCGACTTTCGTGAAATTGATTACACCAAACCGACGGCTGTTATTGTTGGCCAAGAACGTGATGGTATTTCACCACGCGCCCTCGCTCATGCTGATAAAAATATCATTATCCCAATGCAAGGAATGGTGCAATCTCTGAATGTATCTGTTGCTGCGGCACTTATTCTATTTGAAGCACAGCGCCAACGTGAAGAAGCCGGACTTTATAACCGCGATATGCTTGATGCGAAAATTAAGCACCGTATCTTGTTTGAAGGCTGCCACCCTATCATTGCTGAACAATGCCGTGAAAAAGAGCTACCGTACCCTGAGCTTGATGAAAGTGGTGAAATTGTTGCTGATGAAACGTTCTGGAACATTTTAAAACACACGCAACCGCTTGAAGCCACTAACGAGTGCAAGTAAACTGAAAAACAGTCTACTAATTAATAATTTGAGTCACCTTTGAGTCACCCTAGCTTAGCGTTATACCCAATTACAGAATTAAAAGGCGTCGGCCCGAAAATGGCCGAGCGCCTTGCTAAGCTAAATATTCATACGGTGCAAGACATGCTTTTTCATTTGCCTCACCGCTATGAAGACCGCACCCGCATTCACCCAATCTGCGAACTCCAACCGCACAGCCATGTTAGTGTTGAAGCCACCATTGAAACCAGCCAAATTACTTTTGGAAAAAGGCGCATGCTGGTTTGCCAAGTAAATGATGGCACGGGCCGTTTAACGCTGAGGTTTTTTAACTTTAGCGCGGCTCAAAAAAATGCCTTAAGTACAGGTAAAATCATTCGTTGCTTTGGTGAGATCCGCCGTGGTCGTGTTGGCTTTGAAATGACACATCCGGAATACAGCTTATCGGATACCCCTTCTGAGCAACCAACTAATACAACACTTACGCCAGTTTATCCTGTTACCGAAGGGCTAAAACAGTTATCTATTCGTGCACTAAGCGATCAAGCACTTGCACTATTAACTAAGTACCCTGTCGAAGAGTTACTGCCAGAACAGTTTCAACCGACCGGAATGCGTTTAGCCGATGCACTCATGACCTTACATCGTCCACAAAACGATGTTGATTTAACTGCCCTTGAACAAGGTATGCACCCTGCCCAGCAACGGCTAGTGTTTGAAGAGCTGCTTGCGCAAAACTTAAGTCTTTTAAAGCTGCGCCAAAAAGGGCAAACGGTAAAAGCGGTTGCTTTAAAGCCTCATAACCAACTTGAGCAACAGTTTTTAGCTAATTTAGCTTTTAGCCCAACCAACGCGCAAAGTCGTGTAGTGGCAGAAATCAAAGGTGACTTACAACACCCGTTTCCGATGATGCGTCTAGTGCAAGGCGATGTAGGCTCCGGTAAAACCTTAGTTGCAGCACTCAGTGCACTCACCGCGATAAGCGAAGGCTATCAAGTAGCGCTAATGGCACCGACAGAAATTTTATCGGAGCAACATGGCATCAACTTTAGCCAATGGTTTAATCAACTCGGCGTTGAAGTCGCTTGGTTAGGTGGCAAAAGTAAAGGTAAGGAGCGCGCAGCGACTTTGGAAAAAATCGCCTCTGGGGAAGTTCAAATGATTGTTGGCACCCATGCGTTATTCCAAGAGCAGGTTGAGTTTAACAATCTCGTTTTAATTATTATTGATGAGCAGCACCGCTTTGGTGTTCATCAGCGCTTATCACTGCGCGAAAAAGGCCGCTTTGGTGACTGTTACCCACATCAATTAGTGATGACAGCAACACCTATCCCGCGAACGCTAGCAATGACAGCCTACGCTGACTTAGAAACCTCAGTGATTGATGAGTTACCACCCGGTAGAACGCCTATTACAACGGTGGCTATTCCTGATGCACGCCGAGACGAAATAATTCAACGTGTGAGAACAGCGTGTACAGAGCAAGGTCGTCAAGTGTATTGGGTTTGCACTCTGATTGATGAATCTGAAGTACTGCAATGCCAAGCAGCGGAAGATAGCGCAGAGCAATTAAAAGCGGCATTGCCAGAGCTAAACGTTGGCTTAGTGCATGGCCGGATGAAAGCCGCCGAAAAGCAAGCCATTATGAGTGAGTTTAAAGCGGGCAATATTCATGTACTCGTTGCCACAACGGTAATTGAAGTAGGTGTTGATGTGCCTAATGCCAGCCTTATCATTATTGAAAACCCTGAACGGTTAGGCCTTGCACAACTCCACCAGCTGCGCGGCCGTGTAGGTCGTGGGGCAACGGCATCACACTGTGTTTTACTTTATCATGCACCATTATCAGCGACGGCTCAAAAGCGCTTAGGTGTGCTGCGTGAAAGTAATGATGGCTTTGTTATCGCTGAGCGAGATCTCGAAATTCGTGGCCCCGGTGAAGTTCTTGGTACCAAGCAAACAGGCTTAGCTGAATTTAAAATCGCCGACTTAAATCGCGATAAACAAACACTCGATCATGTAAGACCCATTGCCTTCAAAATTTTGAACGACTATCCAGAGCTTACCGATAAATTGATTCAACGTTGGCTTGCTGGCAAATCAAACTACGCACAGGCTTGATCGCAAATCAAAGCGCTATCTGATTTATAAATTTTCTACTAGAACAAAAAAAGCCCAGCTAATTAGCTGGGCTGACAAGTTAGGGAGTTATCCAAAGGTTGGATTAGAACTTGTATTCAATACCAACACCTAGGTAGTCTTGGTCAACTTGATTGTCTGTATCAAACGTTGAGTAGAAACCAAATACTTTGGTGTTTTTGCTAAGCTTGTGATCAACACCTGCAGAAATAGCTGTTTTCTTATCGCCTTCATCAAAGTCAATTACTTGGTACTGCACTTTGAAAGTATTGCTATTCATTTGGTAAGCAGCATTTACTAAGTAGCCATCAGCTTCTGCACTACCATCCACTTTTTCTTGTGTTTGGTACATAGCACCTAGTTTAAAGTCACCTAGTTTACCTTGTACTGTTGCACGAACAATGTCGTAACCTTTTACTTCGCTATCAGCTGCAACTGATGCATAAAGTTTGCTTTCTTTAAGTTTTGCATCGCCGTAAGTTAACGCTACTGAGTAACCGTTATCAGCGTCTACATCATCTTCAGCTACATAAGTTGCTAATACTTTGAAGCCACTGAAGTCTTTAGAAGCATAAGAAATTGTGTCGCCTAAACGGTTTTCACCTTTAAATGCGTTCTTGATATCACCTTCAAGGTCATTGAATAAATCAACTTTACCTTGAGACTGCTTCATTGCTGTATCGTTACGACCGATAACAACTTGACCAAAGCTACCTTTAACACCCACGTATTGGTTACGTGCAGTGATGTTATCATCATTGTCGCCTTTTGAATCAGCGTCAGATACGTCTACACCAAACTCAAATTTATAAACAGCTTCTAAGCCTTCAGAAATTTTTTCTGAACCTTTTAAGCCAAAACGTGAGTTATTGCTTTTAATTTCAGTGAAAGACCCTTCGCCATCATCTGATGATTGAACAGTCACGTTTGCTTTACCATATACATCTACATCAGCTAATGCAGAAAAAGATAAACCACCAAATAAAGCTAGGAATAAGCTAGACTTTGCAAATTTCATGTCGTTTCCTCAATAATCGCAACAAAAACACATGTTGTGTTTCAATGCGCGCAGTGTGACAGCGAAAAATGACAGAAAGATGACAATTGAAATAAAAGCGTCAATTTAGCTTCATAAAATGTAATTATTTTTGAAATAAAAGCGTAACCTGCTGTTGAAGCATTAAATTTTTATGAAAGCTAAATTAAATTAATTTTAAGCTTTTATTTGTAGTTCAGTTAATAAGGTCACTAACTTCTCTAATAAAGGAGTTTGTTCGTTATCTCTGTGGTAAGCAACAAACACATCGCGCGAGGTATGCGCAACATCTTCAACATGATAAAGCTCACCAGATTTAAGCTGCTCTTCAACTAATAACTGAGGAATAAACGCGCTACCGCCGCATTTCAAAATTAAATCAAGCGCAATACGACCTGTACTGGTTCTAAAATAAGGAGGAGCGTGGCCGTTAAACTCACGAGCATGCCATAAAGAAAAGGTGGTCCCCCAGTCGACATAAACATATTGGTTATCGAAAAAGTTTTCACTATTTGCAGTTTCAAAGGCGCTCACAGGAATAATAGGTAGCTCACAAATTCGCTGTACAACCAGTTCATCTACTTTAGGAGGATCGAACAACACCGCCAAATCTAATGTACGTTCCAATAATAAGCGAGTACTCTCTTGCTGTGCTTTGACTTCGGCAACTAACGACACACCCGGCATAGCAGAAACAATATTAGTAATACCAAACTGTAAAAATGCATCCCATATATTAGGTGTTCCCGCTAAGCTAATTTGCTTATGCATATTATCTGCAAGTGCCACATCAACTTTTGCGCGCTGCATACCCGTAATGATCATTTGTGCGTGTGGCAGTAGTCGCTCACCCGGCGCCGTTAACTGTATGTTGTTTCGTTGACGAATAAATAAGTTAACGCCTAAACCTTGCTCTAATTGTCGGATCCGAAAACTCACCGCAGACTGTGTAATATATAAATTTTCAGCTGCTTTACCGAAATGGCGTGTACGAACCACTTCAACAAAAGTCTTCAATAAATCGATATCCATTTTTTACCCTTACGATAAAAATAATTTGTTTAATAAAATCGACAACTTGATCCATACTCCAGCAAGAAATTAGGGCATGAGGATAAAGCCATGAGCAATGACATTTCATCACTTCGTCAGGCATTTGCAAGCCAACGTCAATTCTATGATGATCAAAATTTCCCACGCGGTTTTGGTCGTAGTGGTCACTTCACTTTGCTAGAAGCCGACATTCTCGAGCAGCATGGTGTTGTTCTAAAGGGTTTATACAACAAAACCCTAGAACCACAAAATGAATTTCAAACTCAATTTGTACAAGTTGTTACCGGTAATCTTGAAGCGACCAATCCGATTGAGCGCGCTTGGATAAAATACCTTAAGCAAACAACCTGTAAAACCAAGTTTCACACATTATTTGGGCGCTCTCGCATTGCGACCTCAACACCACAAAGTGTTGAATATTATTCTGAGTCAGACAGCCTATAACAATTTGCTTTTTTACCCTTTTAGGGTTAAAACTTGAAATAACTTTTGTTTCGCCAATAAGTTATTACAAGGCAAGCTGTGACTCGAAGAATATTAATAATTGAAGATACGCCAACCATTGCGCGGGTGCAAAAGCACATCGCGAAAAAAGTTGGCTATGAAGCCGACATAGCCGGTAGCTTAGCTGAGGCAAAAGAGCTTATTAGCAAGCACAGTTACTTTTGTGCCGTAGTAGATTTTATTCTACCTGATGCGCCAAACGGTGAAGCAGTTCCTTGCACCATCGAAGCCGATATCCCGACCATTGTAATGACTGGCAACCTTGACGAAACAACACGTAATATCGTTGAAAAACACCCCATCATTGATTACATCACCAAAGAAAATAAACAAGCCTATCAATACCTAGAAAAACAACTGGCTCGCTTGCCTCGTAATGAGCAAATATTAGTATTAGTAGTCGATGATTCAGCGGCAACGCGCCACCATATTTGCAACTTATTAACCCGTCATAAATACCAAACACTCGAAGCGGTTGATGGTGTCGACGCTTTAAAAGTACTGGCTGAAAACCCAAAAATATCGGTGATCATTACCGATAATGAAATGCCGAATATGAATGGGGATGAACTCTGTGTTGAAATTCGTCGTTTATACTCCAACGATGAAAAGGCCATAATCGGCATTTCTGCACTCGATACTCTGCATTTATCAACGCGCTTTTTGAAATCTGGCGCAGACGATTACCTTCGTAAGCCATTCAACAATGAAGAGTTTTATTGTCGGCTCAGCCAGAACGTCGACATGCTTGAAAACATTAAAACGATTCGTTTACAAGCAAACACTGATTACCTCACAAAACTCCCTAATCGCCGCTATTTCTTTGGTGAAGCAAACAGCCATCTAAAAGCTGCAAAAGTGTCAGATACCTCAGTCTCTTTAGCCATGATTGATGTTGACCACTTTAAGTCAATTAACGATAACTACGGTCATGATGCCGGCGATGACGTACTAAAGGGCCTATCGCAATGTATGGCAAAGTATTTTGAAGATAACTTAGTAGGCCGCTTTGGTGGTGAAGAGTTTGCAGTCTATTTTGCAGATCAAGACCCGCAAGAATCTCTGCAACGTTTAGAAAAATTCCGCTTATTTGTCGAAAAACACAGTCCTGAGTTCAGTAAAGACCATATCAAGTTTACACTGTCGATTGGTTTTCATAATGGGCCTGTTTATAGTTTGGATGAACTAATAAAACAGGCCGATTTAAAGCTTTATCAAGCAAAAGACACTGGACGCAATAAACTAGTAAGCTAAGCCTACACAGGCTTAGTTACCGCCTCTAATTGCGCCTTACGTTGCTTACGACTTTGGCGGTACGAATCCCAACTGAACAATGCCAAAGCGCTCCAAATACACGCAAACGTCACCACACGCTCAGCATCAAATACCTCACCATAAAAAGCCACCGCAAGCATAAACATTAAGCTTGGGCCAATGTATTGAAAAAAGCCAAGCGTACTGTATTGCAGGCGCTTTGCTGCACCGGTAAAACATAACAACGGTAAGGTTGTCACCACACCAGCACTAATGAGTAACACGTTAATGTGCCAATCGTTTGCAGTTAAATCAGAGCTTGCTGATGGCGTCATCAACCACCAGTAAATTAGCGCAACCGGTAATAAAATAAGTGCTTCGAGCAATAACCCTGGCAATGATTCGATTGGTAACTTTTTACGTAGTAGACCATAAATAGCAAACGATCCTGCTAATGAGAAAGCAACAACAGGGAATGAACCAAAACTCACAAGCTGTAGCAACACACCACAAAGCGCTAGACCTACCGCAACGCCTTGCCATTTACGCAGTCGCTCACCTAAAAACAACATACCCAATAACACGTTTAGTAGTGGGTTGATGTAATAACCTAAACTGGCATCGAGCATATGATTATTGTTCACAGCCCAAATAAATAACCCCCAGTTAAAGCCAAGTAAACTTGCTGTTATTACCAACATCAAAAGTAATTTAGGTTGTCCGAGTACAACGCGAATACGCTGCCATTGATGACGAGCAGCAATAATAAGAAGTAAAAATAACACCGACCAAATAACACGGTGCATTAAGATTTCAAACGCAGAAATCTGCTGTAGAAACTTAAAGTAAATGGGCGCAAGACCCCACATAAAAAAGGCTAAACAAGCGAAAATAACGCCTTTTCGCTGCTCAATGTTGGTAGGCATAAGTTTGGCTTTATAGTTTAAAAACGCTATTTTACGCCCCCTTAGCAGTGACGCAACCAAAACACGCTAAATAAACCCATGTATTTACTTCTTAAAAGGGACTGTCATTATTGCAAAGTAACGCCTTGATATTAAGCACCTGTGAAACGCTGAATTCTGCATCTTGAGGTCGTTTGGATATATTTCTACAGACATCGCCATAAAAAACCACTAAAATGCTCGGCGATGAATACCAATACCGCAATGTCCAACACACCCGTTCGATCACCACAAGCCGTACTCAAACAAGTGTTTGGTTACAAGGACTTTCGTGATGGCCAAGAAGCGATTATAGCCGCAGCGCTAGACGGACAAGACTCGCTTGTACTCCTACCAACGGGTGGAGGCAAATCTTTATGCTATCAAGTACCTGCTTTGATCCTTGATGGTGTGACTGTGGTTATCTCGCCGCTTATTTCCTTGATGCAAGACCAAGTTGCCCAACTAAGAGCACTCGGCGTGCAAGCGGCCTACATCAACAACAGCCTGCCTTTTGAAGAGCAGCAAGCTGTCTATCAGCAATTGCACTATGGGCAAATTAAGCTGTTATATGTTGCACCAGAAAAAGTACTGCAACACGAATTTTTAGAGCGCTTGAGTCATCTAAAACTCGCACTTTTTGCAATTGATGAAGCTCACTGTGTGTCGCATTGGGGTCATGACTTTAGGCCGCATTACTGTCGGCTCAACGAGTTAAAGCAACGCTTTATGCATGTGCCCATGATGGCACTTACAGCTACGGCAGATAAAGCAACTCGTTACGATATTATTGAACAGCTTCAGCTTAACCACCCTTACGTGCACACTGGTAGCTTCGATAGACCGAACATTCGTTACACCATAGAAGAAAAATTCAAACCTATGGTGCAACTGCTTCGATATTTAAAAGAGCAGCAAAATCAAAGTGGCATTATTTATTGCACCAGCCGCAAACGGGTTGATGATGTAGCCGAAAAACTTGCAGACGCCGGGTTCAATGCCGCCGCCTACCATGCGGGAATGAGTAACGAGCAACGCCAATTTGTGCAATCGGGCTTTGCCCGTGATGATATTCAAATTGTGGTTGCGACCGTTGCCTTTGGCATGGGGATTAATAAACCAAACGTACGTTTTGTGGTTCATTACGATATTCCAAAAAGCATCGAGGCTTACTATCAAGAAACTGGTCGTGCAGGTCGAGATGGCCTGGCTGCAGAAGCGATTATGTATTTTGATCCGGCTGATATAGGCCGCGTACGCCGCTTTTTTGAAGATATTGAAGACGAGCAACGTCGTCGTGTTGAAGAACAGCGCTTCAATGCCATGGCAAGCTTCGCCGAAGCACAAACATGCCGCAGACAAATCTTGCTCAATTATTTTAGTGAATATAAACGCGAAACCTGTGGTAACTGTGATATTTGCTTAAACCCACCTACTAGCTTTGATGGCACACTTGTAGCGCAACAAGCCTTGTCGTGTGTGTATCGTGCTGAGCAACGTTTTGGTATTGGCTATATCGTTGAGTTACTTCGTGGTGCAAACACTAGCCGCATTCGAGATAACAATCACCACCAGCTAAGCACCTATGGCATAGGTAAAGAGCACAGTGTAGAGTTTTGGCTAAGTATTTTAAGGCAGCTTATCCATCAAGGGTTATTAAGCCAAGATATTACCCAAGGTTCGTCATTACGCTTAACCGAAGCCGCCCGTGCAGTTCTTAAAAGTGAATATGCACTGCAACTTGCTGAACCTCGCTTACAAGCTAAGCACGTTTACCAAGATAAACTCGCTCAGTTTAATTACGATAAAAAGCTATTTGCGAAATTACGCGCTTTACGTAAAGAGTTGGCAGATGCCGATGATGTTCCACCTTATGTGGTATTCAATGATAAAACCCTCGCTGAAATGGCGCAGTTAATGCCAACCAACGACAGTGAGTTTTTGAAGGTGTCGGGTGTTGGTTTCACTAAACTCAATAAGTACGGCGCACCGTTTTTAAATACCATTCGCGACTATCTTGCCACCAATTAGGACTGCTATGACTGAACTAACCTATGATGCCGAGCATGAGATCATTCTTGTAACGTCGAGTGAGCTTCCACACGATGAAGACTTTGAGCTTTGGGCAACCCTTTTCTTACATGCTCCAGCCATAACAACTGCCGACTTTGATGCCGGTGCTGATCGTCATCAATTACGCTTTCACTTTACAGATCATAGTTTTAATCTAAACTTTGAACATTACAGTGAAAGTATTTGGATCAATGCTGAGGGCATAGAAGCCAGTGCTGCATTGCCACAACTTCATCAGTATTTAGTCGCGCAATTACAATAATAAGCTAGACATTTTCCCACGCTTAGTATGTAGTAGTTGCATAGGACATACTCAACTAAGGGTGTAAATGGGATTTAAGCAGTCGTACTTTGTTGCTAGGTTAATAACACTATTACCAGTCTGCATAGCAGCCAATGTTCATGCAGAGCAGTTATTTACTGACGATAGTAATTATTGTCAAAACCAACGTACGCTTAAATCACAAGATAATAACTTACGCCGCCAGCTCGATGCTGATAATCCACTACCCGATGCCGCTAATAACCGTAAAATAGTTTCTATTGAACTTGAACAGCTGAACGTATTTAACACTGAGCTTGAAGAAGAAAATAACTTTTTATTCCGCTTTGCCAATCGCGCTCACATGACTACAGAGCCAGAGGTAATACACAGCGTTTTATTGTTCGAAGAAGGTGATGTTTACAATCCACGTAAACTGCTAGAGTCAGAGCGATTACTGCGTAAACAAGGCTACTTATATGATGCGCGTATCAACGCAAAGCTCGATTGTGACGGCAACGTACATGTAAAAGTAATTACGCGCGATCTGTGGACCCTACTGCCCGAAATAAGCTTTAGCCGCAGTGGTGGTGAGAATGAATCAAGCATTGGCTTTCGAGAATCTAACTTTTTAGGCTGGGGTAAACGAGTGTCGTTTAGTCGTACCCGTGATGCTGATCGTACTGGTTACCTGTTTGTGTATGACGATCCGCATATATTCTCTAGCCGTTATCAAGGCCGTTTAGAGTATTCAGATAACGATGACGGTAAACGTCATTATCTCGATGTAAGCTATCCTTTTTTCTCGATTGATACGCCGTACAGCTACGGTGTTACAAGTTACTCTGATCAACGCCGAGAGTCACTTTACTATCGCGGTGATGTAGTTAGTGAGTTTGAACAAAAAACCTTATTAAACCGCGCTTACTTTGGCCATTCATCACAACTTGGTAATAGTTGGACTCAACGTATTAAGCTTGGCATCGAAAACCGCGAAGAAACCTTTAAAGAAACACCATTCACGCGCTTTCCTATCGCTGAAGATAGAACGCTGAGTTACCCTTACGTTAGTGGCCAATGGTTTGAAGATCACTACGTTAAAGTTAGAAACTTCGATAGTATCTATCGTACTGAAGATTTAAACCTCGGTTGGAATATCCATGCCTTGCTCGGTTATTCGAGTGATGATTTTAGCGACGATGCCAGCCGTACTATTTATTCGTTATCTTTATCAAAAGCACATTACTCTGGAGATAACCAGTTATGGCGCTTTAAAGCAGACCTTGATGGCTACTGGAATGAAGAAACCGATGATGTTGAAAACCTATTCGCTAGCACGCAGCTACAATATTATCTCAATACCACACTAAGGCAAAGCTGGTATGCCAAAGTACGCTTACAATATGCTGAAAACCTCACTGCTGATAAACAACTCACTATTGGTGGTGAAAATGGCCTACGTGGTTACCCGCTTGACTACCAAGTAGGCGACCGCAGCTTTTTAGTGACTCTAGAAAAACGCTACTACTGGGAATATGACTTACTGCAATTGTTTAAAGTGGGTGGTGCCGCGTTTTATGATATTGGTAGAGCCTGGTATAACGACAAAGATAATGGTGCCAATGGTAACGTGCTACAAAATGTGGGTGTGGGCCTACGCTTAGCGCCAAGCCGTGCCAATGCAGGTACGGTTATCCACCTAGATATTGCCGCACCAATTAACAAACAAGATGACGATATTGACTCAGTGCAATGGCTAGTAACGGTTAAAAATACCTTTTAAAGTAGTGGTATTGTTAAGCTAAAATCAAAACGTAAAATATTAACTTAGGAACCCTTTTGAACTTCGTCGAATTCTTTAACGAGCAATATCATTTAATCGTGACTGTTATCGCGGTTTTGCTCTATCCATTACTGCGTAAAACCACCAAAAATCTGCTGTTAAAAGCAATTAAAGGCAAGGCTGATCCGCATCGCGAATACCGTGCGGAGTTGTTGCTGAATATTATTCTTGCCATTGTCATGCTGTGTTTAGTGTTGGTTTTTTGGGGCATAGAGCTACGCGGCTTATTAGTACTTGGCTCATCAATTTTTGCCATGTTAGGTGTCGCGCTTTTTGCCGCCTGGTCTTTACTAAGTAACCTAACAGCCTTCTTGTTGATGTTTATTCAAAACGATTGCCGCGTTGGCTTTTGGGTAAGAGTAATTGACGGTGCAAACTTCTTAGAAGGCCGCATTATCGAAATGGGCTTAATGAATGTTGTACTTGAGCATGTTGATGGTCACAAAGTGATTTACCCAAACAACATATTTGTTACCCGCCCTGTGATGGTGTTAAAGAACCCACCAACAGCGACTAAAGCGCCAACCATAAAACGTATTTTAGGCCCAAAAAAGTAACGGCTTAAAGTTAACGAGATACTTGCTAAAAAGGTGATCTTTTTCTGCTTCCATAGGCGATTAATATAAAACTAAATAGAATGACTAAAGGGTGAAATAACACAATGTGAACAACACTTTGCTCAGTAAAAAAGCCGTGCGTAAGTGAAATAGCAAGCGTGAATAAGCCTGTATAAAATAGCAATATTTTCATCTTTGATCCTTTAGTCATTCTTACGAAAATTAAGTAAGTAAAAAAACTATAAACCTTGTACTTGCTCTAAGGTCAAGTAATAGGTCAGGACTGGTGGGTACAAAAAAGCCAAACAGGCAGTTTGGCTTTTTGAATTACAGAATAGGGTATTAGTTATTTAAATCTGCGGTTTTTAACTCGTCTTCAATATCACTTATTTCATCAATAAAGTTTTCGAGCTGTTGTTCAACTAGGCTATTTGCGTGAGCAAAGTAAGCAAGATGGAATACAGCATCCCCCTCGTTTACCAGCGGCATAGTTTGCTGACCAATGACAATACCACTTCGCGGCGCGAGTAGTTCAAGTTCAGCATCACCAAGTGGGCTGCTTATATAAGCTAGAACCTGCCCTTTCATTACTCGCTCACCCAGTGATACTTGTGCACGAACAATACCGTCAACTTCGGCACGTATCCAACTGGTCGAGCTTGCAATAATCGGCTCTGGTAGCTTTTTAGCACGTTTGCCGCGCACCATTTTTAAATGGCGCATCACATAGTCAACACCTTGCACACCTGCTGCAATGGCAATTGGATCAAAGCGCAGCGCTTCGCCGGCTTCGTAGGTAATAACGGGTATTCCTAAATTTGCCGCTTCACTGCGTAATGAACCATTGCGAAGTGACGCATCAATCACCGCAGGAGTGCCAAACGCTTTTGCCATGGCTGCTGTTGCAGGGTCGCTCAAATTAGCGCGAATTTGCGGCAAGTTAGTTCGGTGAATTGCCCCTGTATGTAAATCAATAATATGCGTACAATGCATCGCCACTTGAGTAAAAAACGCATTCGCCATTCGCCCAGCTAGCGAGCCACGCGTTGAGCCCGGAAAACTGCGGTTCATGTCACGGCGGTCAGGTAAGTAGCGTGACTTATGAATAAAACCAAACACATTCACAATCGGTACCGCAATAATAGTACCGCGCAATTGCTCAGGATCGATTTTAGCAAGCAACTGCCTAACAACCTCAACACCATTGAGCTCATCACCGTGAATTGCAGCACACACCATTAATACGGGTCCTTGCTGCACACCATTGACGACTTCAATTGGAATATTTAACGGCGAGTGGGTGTAAAGCTTGGCAGCTTCAATTGCAAATGTTTTACGTTCGCCAACACCCACCGTATCGCCCAAAATTGAAAACGGTGTATTTTTCTTAACCTTAGCCACGCACTTTTCCTTTTAATAGAGCGCTAATACCAAAGGCCTAGCCTTTACCACGAGTTGCTGTTTTCTTTGATGCTGCTGTTTTTTCAATAAACTCGACAATCATGCCTGCAATGTCTTTACCGGTTGCAACTTCAATACCTTCAAGACCAGGTGATGAGTTAACCTCCATCACCAATGGACCACGTGCAGAGCGAAGTAAATCAACACCCGCAACGTTTAAGCCCATCGCTTTAGCTGCAGCAACAGCTGTTTTTCTTTCTTCTGGAGTAATACGAACCAAAGTCGCACTACCACCACGGTGTAAGTTAGAACGGAATTCCCCCTCTTGCGCTTGACGCTTCATCGCAGCAATTACTTTATCGCCTAATACAAAGCAGCGAATATCAGCACCGCCCGCTTCTTTAATGTACTCTTGCACCATGATGTTGGCTTTTAAGCCCATAAACGCTTCAATTACACTTTCTGCAGCTTTACGTGTTTCAGCTAATACCACACCAATACCTTGCGTACCTTCAAGTAGCTTAATAACGACAGGCGTGCCACCCACCATGCTTAATAAGTCTTTTACATCATCTGGTTTACTTGCAAAGCCTGTCACTGGCATACCTACACCTTTACGCGAAAGTAGCTGTAGTGAACGTAACTTATCGCGCGAGCGAGTGATCGCTACAGATTCATTGACAGGGTATACACCCATCATTTCAAACTGACGTAATACCGCACAGCCATAGAAAGTTACTGACGAACCAATACGCGGCACGATAGCATCAAAATCTTTTAAATTTTCACCACGGTAATGGATTTCTGGCTGCTCGGAATTGATGTTCATATAACAACGAAGTGCATCAATTACTTTCACTTCGTGGCCACGCTGCTCTGCGGCTTCAATTAAGCGACGTGTTGAATACAAATTTTGGTTGCGAGATAAAATACCAAGTTTCATAAGTTAAAAACCTTAACTGATAAACTCATACACGTAGCAACGTGTGATAAGTCCTTTTCCTATAATAAATGAGATAAAGCCGGATCAACGACTATGCGATTTTCCATTGCTGTACGCCCTAACAACATTCTAAACTTCATTGTTGAACGGTTACTTAAAGTCACCCTTACAGGCCAGCTTTGGGTTCCTGCGACTAATTTTGTTTCAATAAAGTAGCGTAGCTCACGCTGACCGCTTGAACTGGTCACATACTTACGCTCAACTACTTTGGCACGACACTCTACCGTTGTTTCTACATCGTCTTGTAGAGGATGGGTAGTAAATTTCACCCATGCTTCGCCATTTACTGAAAATTCCTCAATGTCAAAAGCATGAATACATGAAGTTCTCGCTCCGGTATCAACTTTTGCTTTGATTTTTTCTATTCCCAGTTCAGGCAGGCCAAGCCATTCTCGCCAGCCAACAATAATTTTTGCGCTCATTAATGTGCCCTCTATAAAAAAGTGTCTTATACGCTACAGAGCTAGAAACACCAACGAAATATATTTATCCCCTCGATAAATCGATTTAATTGACGTAGCCTAAACTATAATCAACTATACCCCACTATTTGTAAAACGAGAGTTCAATATGATCAATGGGTTACTTCATGTCTTAATTTTAGACGAACAAGGCGGCGCACGTGCTATTGAAAATAGTACTGAGCTGCAAAATTGGCAACCCGAACACGGAAAACTTTGGGTCCACATGGACTACAGTCAAGCTGAAGCCGTTGACTGGCTTGAGCAAAGTAATTTATTAACTGATTACGAGCTTGAGTCCCTGATTGCCGATGAAACACGTCCGCGTTTAAGCAAAGTCACCAATGGTAATATGCTGTTTTTACGTGGGGTTAACTTAAACCCTGCGCAAAGCCCAGAAGACATGGTCTCGTTACGCTTATTTATTAACGAAAATATTGTGATCACAACCCGTAAGCGCCGTTTATTATCGGTGCAGGATGTTGTTGAATCGTTCGATGGCAGCAATGGTCCTTGCTCAATCTCTGAGTTAGTGTGCCAATTGGCGCAAAACTTAACATCGCGTATGCAAGCTGTTATCGACAGTTTAGATGACACACTCGATGGTTTTGAAGATGAAATTGACGAGCCAAACAAAGGCTTTGATCATCAATCATTAGCACAAATACGCCGCCAAACAATCGCGTTAAAACGTTATTTAAGGCCACAAAAAGAAGCACTTATTACTTTGTTAAACAACAAATATAAGTGGTTAGATGAAGACGATAAAGCACGCTTAAACGAAACAACCAATATGTTGATCCGTTATTTAGAAGAGCTAGATAGCTCAATTGAACGCGCGCAAATTATTCAACAAGCAATAACAAGCCAAGTATCTGAGCAACTAAACCAACGCATGTATGTGATGTCGGTAGTTGCTGCACTGTTTTTACCACTTGGCTTTTTAACTGGCTTACTAGGTGTAAACGTAGGCGGTATTCCGGGCACTGAAAGCCCTTATGCATTTAGCTTATTTATTATTTTCTTGGTGGTGCTAACCGTTGGGATTGGCATTTACTTTAAAAATAAGAAATGGCTATAAAGCCCTATAAACTGCAAATAAGGTAAATAATTTGAGTTAATATATATTTCAAAAATACTTTAGGAATATTTATAACTCTTGACGATGTAGCATTATTTTACCATAATCATTATTAAATGGATTGAGCTATCTCGGTCGGCGTTTTAACCTCGGTGGAATCATCGGGGTTTTTCGCTTTTTGGGTAGGGATAAATCTTCATTCCAAAATCTTCATAACCTTCCCCTAAACAGTTTCTGCCACCGCTACAGAAAAATTTTTTCTTTAAAATATTAAAAGCTCTATTAGGTTGTTCAGGTTTTAGTAGATTTAGGCCAATAGGACGAGCAACCAAATCTGCAAGTTGCAAGCCTGATGACATCACTTTTTTATCTGAAAAAATGATTTCGAAAGGTAGTTTTCTTTTAAATTTATTATTCCCATCACAAACTCGCCGAAACTCAAGTTCTAACTCTTTATCTTCTTTGTTTCCGCGGCACTCTACTACAATATGTGTTTTCTTTTCATGCTGCTGTTTTTCGAAGAGCAATTCATATAACGATTCCATACACATACCTAGAGCAATATGATAAGCATTTTCTTCAGGATTTAAACGCTTTATTTCACGCTTATCTATAGTCGTACTAATTAAAATAAAGTTACTAAATTCAATTATTTCAGTTAAATCATCTAAAAACCTTGTTTGTAGTGAACGATTATTAAGTATCTTAAAGGTATTCTTACGACGCCTAATTTCATTCTCATGTAATACGAGCTGATCATGACCAAAAAAGTTAAACTTAAATTTTTCTAAAGCTGGAACTATAGATTCGCTGTAATGACGTTTATGAAATACACAAAATGCCAATACAAAAATAGGATAATTATCATCAACGCTTTGTAAGCTGTGATCCCCGCTCTCATCTACATAAACAATATATTTAGAAAATTCAGAATCATCTTTGCTATCCAGCTTCTTAGAATTTGATCCATCAAACTCAAATAAAGGTAGCTGGTGGTGATTAATATTTTTACTCATTCATTCCCTGACAATAGACTTATAAAGATAGAAAAAACGATTAAATTACTTTTTATCGACTTTTCTAAAGATTAAAAGAAAATTTTAAAAAACGATAGGCTGATATTATTGGGGAATTAAACATTGAATTGAAGAGCAAATGGCGCTCTCGGCAGGGATCGAACCTGCAACTTAGCCTCCGGAGGGCCAAGTCAGGGGCTTGATAAATAATGAAAATTCTCTTCTAGCCTTGAAACTTCGCTGCTTCCAGCTAACTTGAGCTAATTCTAAATAACTATATTTAACTGGAGCAGTGTCCCATTATTGTCCCTGCTCCAGCAGAAATCAACTGTAGAATGTCGCTATTGTTTTTCACGAAACGCATCAGCCAAACATGTTGGATGGGCCATTGCTGAGGCTTGTAGAAAAAGATTTTTTAAAATTGATTCTTCCCTTACGTTAGTCGTCAAATCAATATCCTCTTTTCTGTTTCTTGATTCAAACAACCAATGCTCTTCTTTAATTAAAAATTTATTATGAAGGAGTTTCAGATACTGCTCTTGATAGCAAACTTTAGACAAGTAATGTACTTCATCAAAAAACTTGGCTCTAAAAAAGCCAAAGCCTATAACTATCGGAGCGATTGCGACTAATTCAAAATACTTTGGTTTCAGCAGCTTATCTGGATCAAACTCATCCTGGCTGCTATCAACACTGGATACCACTGGAACAAATTTATCCCAGTCATTGGTAGGATAAAGATAATTAATAATATCCTCTATTGTATTAAGTAGCTTAATAGTGCCACCAAAGATCCCAAATTGAACTCTGTTACTAAGCAACTTTTTAAGGCCTAATAACTGACTATCGTCCTTAAAAACTTCCTGTTCTGCTTCAAGCACAGTCAATAACACTTTTGCTATTAAGCAAGCCGATTCCGTAAGGTTTTTTGCTTCAAATATAAGGAATAGTCCAGCAGGACCATCAGTAAAAGCTTGCGCACTATTCGGGATGACATTATTTACTCGTTTCCAAAGATGCTGAGGTAGTCCTCTATTACCAGTTCTATAATCTTTTCCGTTATTATTGAACTCACTGTCAAAGTTTGAGTAAGGGTCTAGCTCTGACAGTTTCTTACCAATGGCTGCATCAGAGTATATGCGTGTGGTCAATGGGGCTTTTATTAGCTGATTAAATCGCTTCACTTTTTTTGAATCCACATTACTTTCCAGCTCAAGTGAAATCAGTCTGTCGCGAACAAACCAATACCAATATTGTGCTCTGTGGTATTTCAAAATATCAAACATGCCAATACTACCCATAAACAATTAGGGCAAATTACTCAAAATTATTGCCCCAGTCTTAATTTTCATTCTTTGAGAGAATTATCTCACAATCAACACAAGGACGTGAACATGGACGAAAAACTTCTTACAGCCGAGGAACTAGCTAAATTTCTTCGATCAAGCCCTGCGCAAATTTATAACATCTTAAGCAGAGATGATGAAGGCACTGAATTGCCCAAAAGCATTCGATTAGGTCGCCGCCGCCTTTGGCCTGAATCCGAAGTAAAAGCATGGATCTCAGCTCAATTAACGAATCAATGTGAAACGGGATTCAGCCCCAAATCACAGCCTCAACCAAAAACAATCAACCGTATTTAGTCCAATCAGTCGAATTAACATCTACAAGGAGTAAAAAATGTTAAAAAGCAATGACGCAACTCATCTAATTAGTGAGTCCAACCCATTTCTCTATTCGGACATCACGCTACCTTACACTTATGGCGTTCAAGGGTGGGATTCCAAAGTTGAATGGCTTGTCCAAGATTATTTGCCAGCAGGTAAAGTCGGCATGCTAATTGGCGAGTCACAGGATGGTAAAACCTTTTTATCTCTACAAATGGCTGCATCAATTGCGACGGGCCGACGTTTTGGAAACCTACCAACGAAAAAAGGATTAGTCATTTACGTGGCAGGTGAAAGTCCTGGTAGCGTATCGCGTCGCCTTAAGGCTGTTGAGCTAAAACACAACACTAAGATCGGTGATGGGATTATCGTCGTCAATCGAGCTCTATCTCCAACATGCTATGAAGATCGAGCTGAGCTTGAAGCCCTCATCCGTCTAGAGTCAGAGAGGCAGAGGTTAGCCCCCGCACTATTGATCTTTGATACTTTCTCACAATGCGCTTCTGGAATTGATGAAAACAGTGCGAAAGATGTTTCCTATTACATGAGGTCTTGCACAGAGATTGCAGATAAGTTTGGAATCTCTGTATTGAATGTTCATCACAGAAACAAAGATGGGGGCTACCGTGGAAGTACTGCCCTGATCGGCAATGCAGACTTTGCTCTACAGACCAAAAAGTCGAAAGATAAAGACCGTATTACCACTAAACTTTCCGTGCTAAAAGCTAAGGACTCCTGTTCACAAGTAGCTCATGAATTTGAGATGGAAGTTGTTGAACTTGGAATTGATGACAATTTGGGGCGGCCTGTTACGTCACTGGTGGTAAGTAATGTAAAACCTACATTCGCAGGTCCTTCTTTGCCACAATCGGAATCAGATGCAGCATTGATCGTTGACGTCATTAAACAAACTAATGACTGGGTTCCAAGATCTGACATTATTGATGCGCTGAGAAAGTTACAACCTTCATTACCTGAAAGTTCCTTAAGCAAACGTGTATCCAATGCTTGTACTTATCTGAAAAATTCGGGGAAGATTGAGGATAAGCAAGAAGGTAAAACCAAAGCTTTTCGGCTTTTACGACATCAATAGCTCTCCTTATTTAATAATAGTTACCCTTACCCGTACTTAAGTACGGGTAAGGGTAACTATGCTCTTTCCTAATAAGTGTTGGTCATCGATGTGATTTCAATCGACTTTATGTTGTCTGATATTTTACGCTGCTGAATACTGGCATGAATGACACGTTGGCGCTCTTTTTGCGAAATAGGAATCCAGTCTGATTCATCAACAAACAGAGGCATAATCTCCCACAGTGCCAAAATATGTTGCTGAATCTCATAGTCATCAAGCTGATTAAAAGATTCCAACAAGTCATCACCGTAAGCACCAAATTCCCCTTGGTATTCGACATTCAAATAGTGAGCTAACTGTTCTTTATTTGGCCATGACATTGGTTTTCCCTCACTGAGTTGCAACAATTAACGCGAAAGCTGACAGGCCAAAATAAAATACCGTTTTCAATGTTCGTTCCTTGGTTTTCCATGAATCTCTTAACAGCGCCCAGGAAATCGTAAAAACATGGTACAAAACGATGAACTGAAACATGTATGCCATCAGTGTGGCCAGATCTAACGTATAAAACCGAGATAATTGAATACTGACGTATGTATAAAGTAGCGCAATAATTAACCCGAATAAACTGCCAAAGAAAATCAGGCTTTGGAGGAAATAGTTTTCAGATGCACGATAAATTTCACTGCGTGTTTTTCTTTTAATGAAAATCAAAGCAGGTGCGACGATCGAACTAACCAGCGCCAGTGATGCGTACAATATGGAAGCTTGTAGTAAGCCCATGGTCAGGTATGTGCTTGTAAACCGATCCATCACTTCAAATACAGAAAATACATAAGAAAACGCGCCTACAACAATTGCAACGATGATGATGAATGGCACATAGCCAAAAGATAATAAGCCTATAGCTCGCATTACAAATACCTCTTAAAGAATTGAATTATTTCAATGAAAATCAAATAAACGCCATAAGTCAGGCAACACGTCTGGTTGTCGGGCGCAAGTTAGTCAGCGAGTCGAATTCATTTACAGCTGTTATGTCACAGGCATTGAACTGTTCGATTCTGCCATTAAAACCTGAGCTTCTTCCCTTGAGGAACAAGATGTTATTAAGTTCAAATACCGATACGTCATTGAGAACATGCTCACCACTGGCCGTTTCGACCAATAATTGACTACCTGAGCTAATAGCAGATTTCACGGTATTTAATGCATCATGACTAATATGCTTGAGGATAAGGTGCTTACTTAAATCTACCTGAGCTGTCAGGCGCTCAAACCGTACGACCTTGCTTTGGTGATTAGCGTTGCGCTTTTTATGGTAAGTGGCTTGAGCCGCTTCAAACACATGCTCAATCGATTGATAGATTTCATCCGGCAGCATGGCTTTTACCGTTTCATTGACATATTTCAATACAAACGCCAGCTCTAACGTCATATCCAACGAGTTACTAGGCTGAACGGCAAACCAACGCTGAGGCTTCCCATTTGGGTTAGCACAATAGGCCACTCCAATAGTTTCTAACGCGATAAAGTCCGCCTTTATGGTGTTTTCTGACACCCCATACTTGCAGGCCAATTGTGGAATTGTCACTGAAGTTCGGGTCGATAAGTCGTTTTTCTCAATACATCTTCTGCGTTCTGACTGGTTCATATCTGCCGCCTCTGCCATATAAATGTTAGTGATTAGGTTTAGTTCGATTACCGATTAGGCAGCGAAACCATATTCTTCACAGTCATAAGCGAACTGATCAGCACAGTGGTCTTCCCACAGGTAAATAATGCGTTGTGCAGAGCAAGATGATCTATCTAACCCGTATTCATATACATCCCTTAAAGCATCATGAACCTGATAGTCCGACACACCATAAGTCGCGCAAATCATGCGAACGGCATTGTTTAAGTTTTCAGGGTTAAATTGGTTTTTAGCGATTGAATTGATTGATGTAATAGCCATATCGTTCTCACTTATTCGTACTTTGTGTTGGTAAGCGAACAATAGACTGATAGAGTTAGTATCAAAATCCACATAATATATATATGTTAACTTTGATACTTATATGAACGAAGCTTATATGAGCCCTGAAAAATGGTTAAAGCAGAATTTAAAAAGTAAGTGCATGGCTATCGATGCTCTGCCAGAAGCACTTTATAACTTCGAAAGAGCCGCGCTTGAAAAAGCTTTTGCCAAAAGAATTGATTCACTCTCTCGACTAGGGTTGTCCAATAGCGATCTAGTTCAACGGCAAGAAATATTGAAGAAAGAATTACATGTTAAATTAGAGAAATTAACATTCATTGGTAGAGCAACTATCTTTCGGCTTATGAAAGGTAATACGATTAAAGAAAGTACATTATCTAGGTTGGAAACTTTTTTCGATGATAAGCTTTTTGATAATGAGATAAATTTCGTTAAAAACGCCCCGATAGTAAAAGGTGAAAGGACTTGCAAGCTATGCGGCTTTTCTAACAGAAAAGCACATCCTGACAATTGGCTAAGGAAAGATATAGATGTCGACAAAACTCAAATTCCAACAATACACGAAGTCTTTTTATCCACTCACAGAAATAAATTATTCAGCGGATTGCCACGTAGCAAATATGTCACAGACAAAAGCCTTGATAAATCAGAGAGAAAAAAGAAACAACTAACTCACTCTCATGAAAATCGAAATAAATATTCTTTATATGTATGTAGTGTTTGCCTTATAAAGGCCACAAATACACTACAAAGTAATTATTCAATGCTCACTGATAAAATATTGTCAGATAAAAGCTGGAATCAACTCAGCCTAGCTAAACGCCTTAAAGTTGGACAGTCGGTTATTTCTCGGATTAAAAATGGAGATATCGAGTTTTTGCAGCCTAAGACAGCGGAAGAAATTCATGTAATAGCTCTTTGTGAACTAAGTGATAAAATCATCTCATACAAATATTCATATACATACGATGATCACTCTGAAGCTTTTTATATTCTAAAAATGTATGGCTATGGAATTGATAACTATATGTTTAAATATGAATTAGAGAACGAGGAAATTTACTATAAAAATACTCTCCCTGATGAGAAAGGGCCATTAAAAATCGATTTGATAATACATAACAGAGAATACGAATGTGGTATTGGCTGTTGTTTAACTGGAAACCATCATAGAAGAATTATCGAAAATATGGAGCTATTGAAAGACTCAAAGCTTTCCCATATATGCTATTTCACCGGCTCTTCTGAAACTCCTGAACTAAGATGTTTTCAATTATATCCCTTTACTGAAACAGACTTACCTTTTGCAGTTGGCCACCTAAAAGTCCGAAGCTTAATAGATAAAGATGATTATCAAGACCTTGATAACTCGATGCTTGAAAATATAAAAAGCTACTTTTCAAAATATCCGAACTCAATTGATATAGATAGTTTTCATAATGAGTTTCGCATTATTTTTAATGCTAACATGAAACGATTCTTCACTAGTTCTCCAATTCATTATTCATTGCGTATCGATCATTTATACAAAAATAAAAAACGTAAGATGTGAATGGAACTGTCAAGTTTGAAATTCAAAATGTTAAAGAACAAAGCTGGGGTAAATGCCCCAGTATAGGGCTATCTACGCAGCCGTTGCAGCCGGTTGAAATCCCTGAGAGATAGCGAACAATCCTTCAATATCGCTTTTATCCAATTGCTCTTTTTCCAGAAGGGCATTACTAGCTCTCTCAAGCAAAGACTTGTTATTTACCAACAGGTCACAGACATCTTTATATGCTGATGAAAGCCAAACATTTATTTCGCTATTAACCTGAGTGGTATCAATGGTCAGCTCAGATGGAATTGCCAGACCAAACTGCTCTGACATTCCCCAATCTACAATGGCTTTTTTGGCTAAATTGGTCGCTTTGCGGCGATCATCGGTGCCGCCAATATTTTGAGCATCACCTGTCATGCCACGCATTTGCTCGGCGGCGATACCAGCAAGAAACACCTGCAAATACGCTTTTACTCGTTGTTTGGACAATACCGGCTCATTCTCTGCCTGACCCGGAACCACCATACCAAGGGCAGCCCCTCTTGGCTGAATCGATGCAAATTCAACTGGGACATCTGGTAACAACAGCTTATGAGCAACCAAGTGGCCGGCTTCATGATAAGCGGTATTGGCGATCTGCTTTTTCGACTGTTTTAGCGACTGACTGACATAGCCAAGCTTGGCAGAGCGTATTTCTTCAATTAATAGCTGTGGTTGCCATTCATAATCATCCGCCAGACTGGAAAGTACCGAGTTATTGAATATTTCATTAATTCGGCCGATCGTAGCTCCTTCGAGCATGGTAACCAGTTCGTCTTTTAACTCTGCGTCCAGTTTACTTTCTTTGTTATCAAACCATTGCTGTACACAAGCCGCTCTTGCTTGTTTACACGGAAGGTTAAAAGGTACGGTTCGGTCAAAGCGCCCAGCTCTGGTTAACGCAGAGTCCAGCTGACTTGGATTGTTCGTCGCGGCAAGCACAAATACTTTACTGTCGGCTTTGCTAAACCCGTCCATGGCAGTGAGTAGCGCGTTGACAGCAATGGCATTACTGCCTGATGAGTTGCGCGACTTTGCAATCGAGTCGATCTCATCTAAAAAGATGGTCGAAGGCTGGTAACGTCTGGCAACCGCAAAAAGGTCGTTAATATTTTTAACAACATCTCCCACCAAAAGATTGGCAGCATTGACCGCAAAGAAAAACATATCGCTTTCGGCTGCTAATGAGCGTGCCAAATGAGTTTTGCCGGTGCCAGGTAAACCAGTAAATAAATAGCCTTTGGGAATTTCAATCTGACTTGTAAGTGTGGATTGGCTCTCCTGCATCGTCTTCACAATGATCTTTAAGCGCTTTTTCACACCATCGAGACCAATCACATCATCAAGCGATCCCTCAGGCTTACCGGCGAAGTCCAAAAAGTGTAAATCAGCATCCTCAGCCCGTACTCTTTGCTTATGAATAAATGATTTAAAACCAACCTCTACACCATTGTCAGTAAGTTTATGGGTCAGTTCAAAATGAACACTGGTGTTTCTGGCAATGGCTTCTGCCGTGTGCTTAATCAGCTCAGCCTGATATTTCACTCCCAACAAAATATGATTAAAAACTCCTTGCTCCGCTGCCATTGTTGTTCGGTAGTGTTTTTGCAATAAACGACCCGCGTTATACTGCTTCAACTTAGGCGCTTCGGCATCAAAACTACAGGTGAACACTGCTTTCTCGGGATGCTGTTTAATCAGTTCCGCCAAAGATGCGATATCAGCAACTAGGTTGGACTCATCAATCAATATGGCATCGGCATTTGATTTTAGTGCCTCCTCTATTGCGGCAAGATCGGTATCAGGAGTGATGCTTACCTGCTCACTTGCTAGTTCAGAAGCAAAGGCCTGTGAAGACACGACTTGAATTATTGGACGCACCTGATCAATCACCGGCTTGTCTGCAAAGCGGATATTGTTTAATGCCGACAATTGATATTGCGGTACTTCATCAATCAGCTTATCGATTATCTTACCTTCCAGTTTATCCAATTGTTTAGCAATAGTTCTAGGACTAACAGGGCCGCCTAGAGTAGCCAAAATAATTTCGGCGGTTTTGCCAACTGGCCATTGTATTTTGCGTTCAGAGCTACCATGAGTCGATTCATGAGCGATCGCCACTAAGTCCTTTGCTTTAAATGGCTTAAATACTGCGATATTACCGGCAGCCAAGCGGTTAGCCATTTCTGGTGAAAGCACTCGATCAGTGCTCACTTTCTTTCGGGTTAAAAGCTCTAAAGGATCAAAGTCATTTGCACCTTTATTTCCGGTTAATTCGCCACTTCCAATGTTAGTGGTGAAAACAAAGTAACAAAGTGAAAAATTCACTTTTCTGTTGGAGGTCTGGTCAACTGCATAACCTTTATCTATAAGGGTTAACAAAGACTGCACTACCTCTGGATGCGCCTTTTCTATTTCATCAAAGACAATGATTGAACGCGGTTGCTTCATTACCGACAAGGTTAAGTCGCCTAATGCAGAGTCAACAAATTGAGAGCCAGAACCAAAGAGTTTCAATACATCTTTGGCGTCTGAATACTGCTCCATATTGAGCACATTCACCTGATAATCCAGCTCCAGCGAGCCTGTGAATACATCGCCAATCGTTTCTGCCAAAAATGTCTTACCTGTACCACTTGCTCCAAAGAAGGTCGATACTCCAAGGTGAGCTTTAGCTCCATTTACCAGCAAAGAAGATAAGTGTGCGGATACACTCTCAACGGCTAAGGACTGCCCTATAACCTTGTCATGTAGCGCTTGCTTAACTCGCTTAGCTAGTAAATAAGGCATAGATGGTTCTGTCTGGTTTTGTTCGATAAAGCCTTTGAACAAAAGGTCATTGTTAGCGAAGAAACGATGAGTGATATTTTGTTCGTCAACCCAGTTTTGGAACTCAGAAATAACTCCAATATCTAGACCAATACTGTGATCTTCTTTTTTTACCAGTAATTGCTTTAATAGCTCTTGGGTATCTCGCTCAATCACCAACTTTTGCTTGAAGGAGTGTTCAGCAATAGCAAACCAGTTTTTACTTGGCCCTCTAAGTGATCCGGTGCCTGTCTCTGTGGTGCGTTCAAAGACTTGCTCCATTAATTGAGCTCGTAACTGAGAGCATTGCGCTGGAAAACGAAGGGTGAAAGCAGGAACACCGAAAGCCTGAGCAAATTTATTGATAAATCCAATACAGCCAGAAGCAGCGGTGAGTAACAACTCTTCACCTATCTGAATAGGGTTTTTATCTTGTGTTGTGCCATCAACATCATGTTTGGCTTTTATCATCCACGACAGGTTATTAAGCAACTCCTGCACATCACTGTCACCTTGTTTAATCAGCTCCGACACATTGATTATGCTTAATCGGTTAGAAGCTTGCTCAGATTGATGTAGCGCTAATTGTCGCTCTGCAAATGGATCTGCATTTTCATCACAGCTACTACTTGTTGCTTCACCAATAAAACCGGCTTCAGGGTTGTCGTAATCAAGTTCATCAATCGATGCCTCATATTTAACCGTTTTGTTTATAACTAAAAATTCAGCGAATTCTTCAAACGAAAAATAACCATTTTTTTCAAGGCTGGAGGTGAAGATTCGAATACCTGAAACGTATTCATCAAAAGTCGCAGTTGCCCATTTTTCTGCTGCGTCTTCGCCAATATTGCTTAGCTCAAGCCGAAGCCTTTCCATATTCGAAACATCAATACATGAAACAGTGACGTTAAATAGTGCATCAGCATTAAACTTAAGCTTAAACGCCACATCTTCATCATAGGGTTTATACATCCCCAAATAGTGGGCCAGACACACCGCCAGCAATTCGCTTTGTTTGTACAAACCAGAGGTAAATACTCGTTGTCTAATCGAGACAGGGAAAGTTTTGTAATAAGCAACTAATAAGCTGTTTTTTTGTGATGATGTGAGTGTCATGCAATGTCTCCAGTCTGTATTGCCAAATTGAACATTGCTTATATTAATGAGCTATCCGAAGTCAGATTGCGGATAGCAAAAAAGTTTCAATTTTTATCTAAAGCATCGCTTGAGGAACCAAGAAAAATAAATTCGTAAAAATTTCCCATCCGCAATGCCACTGCGGATAGCTCTGGATAATCCATTTCAAGCAACGGTTTTGAATGTTGCACTTTAAAAACGAAATGGAGATATCCAATGAAATTGAAAACTCTTTATTGCGCAATTGCGCTGACACAAGTGACCGCCTGTGGTGGAGGAAGCGACGTCAATTCCTCTGATGGCAGCGTTAACCCACCGACAGGTAACAATCCCCCAGTAATTAAAGATATGACTGTGACTTCGTCTATCGAAACCATCACTTTAGGTGAGAATGAAGAAGTCACCTTTACCTTAACTGCAAATGATGTAACCGGATCACTTTCGGTTAATTTATCTCAGTATGCAGGCATAGGCACCGTTTCCAGCACTATTAACGGTTCGACTATATCAGTCACTTATTCTCTTCCGGTACTGGATAACAATGCGTCCGAAGACATCCCTATTACGGTTAAGGATAGTGATGATGAAGTCGCTTTCAGCATTCCTGTTAGTGCAATAAATACTTCGGGTGAAATCATCTTAAATAAGGTTAAAGCCCTTAGAAACGCAATTGAGCAGCGAGCTGTTTATAACGATATTTTGCTAGTAGCGAAATCATATTCAGCTATGCAGTATTTGAATGGCGAGATATCAAAAAGTACTTCAATAAAACAAAGCGAAAGTTTGGCCTCGGCCAAAAGCGAATCGTATATGTGGGGTTTTGATGTCTATATGGACGTCAATGTCGGTCGTATCGATGAACGCATTGCAAACTATGAAAACAGCGAAATCGCCGAGCCAGAATTAGACACGCTGTTTTACTCAATCCGTGACAAGTTAACCAATGGGGCTGCTTATCTAATCGAAGCTGCAAACGGTATTGCTGAGCAATCTGGTAGCACCGCACCTTTCCCTTCATACATAGTATCAGCGTCACCTCTTGGCGTTTCAGGATTTATTGGTAATGAGCAATACGGCTCATGGGAAGGAGATACCTGGGTGTTTAAGCAAGAGTATCAGCTACTAAACCAAGTCGTTACCAGCCCTTGCTACAGCAACTAATCACATATAAGGATTAACTACCATGAAAATATTAAACACCACACTAGTCTCAGTCGCAATAAGCCTTGTATTAAGTACCGCTGCACATGCCGAAACTGTTAACTTGATCATAAAGTACAAAAACATTCCTGCGACTAAATACAGTAAAAGTTCAGCATCAAAAAAAGCGATGCAGCACTCAATAGCAGCGCTGCCACTGAAGGTGCAAAGATCAACTCATAAAGTGGTCAATGATTCCAAATACAGTCTGATCACTGTCGAAGCTGATAGCCCTGAACAGGCAATACAAATGTTAAAGGCGACTGGCCAATATGAATCCGTAGAGCAGGACATTGTTGTTCATACCCCCAAACCTGTCGCTAAGCCATCATTCAAAGTGCATAGCAACAATAATGACGGTTTGCCCAATGATGTTTATTACGATGACCAAAAGCCATACCTTGGCCCATTGGGCAAAGGCCATAACTACACCGGAGAATATTTAACTGGGCATAATTTTGAGGGGGTGTGGCGCACAGCGGATATAACCGCAAAAACTATTCGGGTCGGCGTGGCCGATGGTGACTTTACCCGCCACCCCGACATTATTTACAGCGACGAGGGTTTGGACGTAAGAGAACAAGACAATGATCCTTTCCAAACAGATGAAGCTATCGATGAGCGTCATTGTGGTTCGCACGGGAATGGGGTTTCTTCCGTTATCTCCGCCATAAGAGACAACGAGTTTGGCCTTGCAGGTACAGCAGTTAATACAGAAGTTGTTCCAGCTAGAGTATTAGACTGTGGTAGCGGCGGAGCTATTTTTGCCGATGCAATACGCTGGTTTGCGGGTGACTCATTAGGTGAGGGTATGCAGGATATCTCAGAGCCTGTCGACGTTATCAACTTAAGCCTAGGTGCCAAATTCCCGGGGGGCTGTACTCAGTATGTTCAGGATAGCATTGATTACGCAACTCAACGTGGCATCCCTGTGATTGTCTCTGCCGGTAATGATGATGTCGACGTAAAAGACCACCTGCCAACCGGCTGCGATGGAGTGATTATAGCCGGAGCAACCAATTGGCAAAATGATCGCGCTGACTTTTCCAATTACGGTGATGAGATCGCGGTATCCTCACACGGTACAGATGTAGTTGCCTACAGCACTCAAAAATTTGAAGGTGACGAACAGGTTTATATGTATAGCGGAACGTCGTTTTCAGCGCCGATGATAGCCTCAGCTGTAGCAACCGCAATCGGTCAGGCCGGGTCGTTGAGCATCGAGGAAATTAAATTTCTGCTTGCTGCAACTTCTGACAATTACAACGAAAACTCAAGCTGCATACTGGAAGGTAAAGCCTGTGGTGCCGGTGGGCTGAATGCCAAAGCATTTGTTGATGCAGCTGTAAAATTCAAATCAGGTGAACTGAGTTACATTCAGAGTGCATTTGCTGGTACTGAAAAATGCGTTTCCGATATCGTCCATGACTTTTTGAGTTCAGACGTTCCGAGTTGTCGCTTGTTTGAAGTGTCGTTTAACTCACTGGCTCAGAATAAAAAAAATATTACTTATTCACTTTATCGTGTTGAGCAAGGCGGCGAATTAAGTATGGATAATTCATCAATGGAAACTGTCATTGAAGACACCCATCGCCCTTCTATATTGCGTGAGTTTGACCAGAGTGACCTGATAAATTTTGACTATGGTATGCGCACTTGCATTAACGGCGACTGCCAACCAATTACCATAATTAACGTAAATTTGGAGGATGCGCCTCAATGCGATAGTTAAATAGTACGCACCGCCTCTCGATGCAAACTGGTTCCAGATGTTTCCCCCATGGCTGGAGCCAGTTTTTTCTCAATAAATTCTTTAAGCTTTTTCTCCGTACCTTCCGCTAAGACTTTAACCATATCGGCTTTCAGGGAATGAATATTCGCAACCTGATAGCGAAGACTGTCTAATTGAGATTCCAGCACCGCAATATCCTGAGTCGCCTGTTTAAGCGCTTGCTGTTTAACATTAATATCATCCAGCAACTCGTTATTAGCGTGACTTAATTCAATAGCTTGCTCTTTGAGTTGCTGAATTTTCTGTTTTACAAACTGTTCTTTGCTGAGATGCTGTTTGTTGGTAATGCTTTTTGACTCCCCTCTTTGAAACCCGCAGTCTTTAAATGTTTCAAAAGCAAGATCCTGCATTTTCTCAAAATGCGGGTTGAGTGAGTTAGTTTTACCGCTTTTATTTAGCCCTTTAGCCATCAAATAGCGGAGCGGTGCAATTTTCTTCGAATAATCGTAGTTAATGAACTGAATATGCGCATGCACGTTCCGTACAAACCGATTACCCTCCAGAGCTTCATATCGCCCTTCATCAAGATGAAAATCGATACCCAAAGGCTCAAATCCGAATTCTGCTTTAACGGCCTTAGCGTATCGCTTTAAGCGATTCATCGTCGCTTGCTTTACCTTATCCGCACCGTTTAGTTCTTCCAGTTGGGAGTAGTGCTTTTCGCTCAAACACAATACATGTTCAAATAGAATGTTATTGTCCACACGGATTTTCTTACCGGTCACTTCCTTGTGCCTTTGACACATCAGATCAAGTGCTTCTGTACATGAGTTAGCACAATGAAAATAGTAACCAATATTGTCTACTGAACGCTCCCAATGAACATTATCGGAATTGGTAAACCCGCTACGATTTGCATCGGCATGATCAAGTACAGCCTTAGCAGCTTTGGATTTATAGTAACGACAGCGAACACTTACCTTTGGTGAACCTTTCATTTAAAGATCCGCCAAAGGTTCAAGAGGTGGAAGATCATCTATGGCCGCAGGCAAAGGTTCACTACAAGCTCGACAATAACTAGCCTTGAGACGACTCAGGCGTTTCTCAATATGCAGTTCAACCTGCTCCTTTGACTCTGGGCGTTTGACGTAATAGGCATTTAACAGGAACTCCCTGTAAGAAGCATTTTGCCAAACCCTCGTTTTTTCTACCCAGGTATGATCCTCAGGAGCTGTTAAATACTGTAGCAATTGCCAGATTTCTTTTAACACTGCTTTTTTTTCGACGGTGCTAAGCCCGTCGTTTTGTGAAATAAAAGAAAACGATGCATTGATGTACTTATTTCTGAATAAAGGCCTGACTGAGTGATAGTCCTCTTGGCTATTCGTCTTTACTATCATTGGGGTAATAAACTGTTCCATATGAACCTCCGTTGTTCTTTCTTGAATATATCGTAATTCAGACAAACGGACGGGTGAGCAATGAAAAATATTTTAAGTCTTTAAGAGTAAGGTGAGATATAGGCTTTAGTGGGTTTATAATCTACCTATGTAGCATTGGTTTAAATGTAATGGAATTTCAAACTTAACTAACTCAGTTTTCTGGTATATTTACAGAGTGCAGTTTCACCTTTAAAGAAGCTAAAACCATGTTTGTAGTAAAGAAACCTTTAAAAGTGTATAAATATACACGGAAAAAATAACTAACCACGCTATTCAAACAGGGTTACAGGATGTTAGAAAAAAAGAAACCAAGGGAACAAAGCGGACGACATTCATTTAGCGCATACCGTGCGCAGGTTAGATCAGCTGCAATGGCGTCTTTATCTATTCTAGAAAACGATGGTATCGATAGAGTTTACTGTGACCTGCACGATGATTTTGTTATTCGCAAGAAAGATGATGATGGATATAGCTATGTGTTTTACCAAGTTAAAACAAATGGCAAGCAAAACCACAATTGGACTTTGAATGAATTATTTGGCCTTAAAGCTCGAACCAAAGACCAGAATAAGCAGTGTACTGAGAAAATAAAAGATAGCTTCATTGGTAAGCTACTTTTGCACACAGTAGTTTTTGATAACTACTGCAATTCAGTTGTCTTTCAGACCAACATCAACAATAGCGATGATGTTGAAAAGGTAATAGAAGACATTGAAAAAGGTAATTTTCAAAATAAATTCACAGAAGTATTGATTGATCGATTCAACAAATGTTTCCCAGAAGAAATCTCTAGTGAACTATCCGAAGATGAAATCAAATTAAGGTTATCAAAGCTTCAGTTTGAAACTGATGTACAGCATTTAAAAAGCGGCGATGATAATTTCGAACCTATTGCAAAGAATGCGATATACAAGTTTAGCGAAGTAGATTTAGGCCACACTGAGACTCGTGAAATACTGATGAAACTGCTTGAATTGGTAGAAAATAAATCAAGTGGAGTAATAGCTGAACTAACTCAAGAAAGTATTGAGCAATATGCAGGAATAGCTATTGAAGACTTACTATCGATACTAAGTATATCAAAGGATGCATACGATAACTTGCTAGAAGGCGGAGACAGTAAAGCTATAAAAAGCGCATCAATTATTCAACGCACGCTGTCCTCGGCTGGGGCTAGTATTGAGGAAATTGAGTATATATCAAGATGTAAAACTAGTTGGGATCTATGGCACAGAAAAAATCGCCATGTGCTTTTAGAATTCGATTTACAGTCCATAAATAGCATGGTGAGAGAACTTTTAAATAACTCCATTCGTAGTGATGGCTCACTTCATTTAGCCAGCTTGAGATCTCCAATAAAAGACTTAGTCAGTAAGCTTGAGTCTGAGGGCTTAATGTATGACCTAAATCCTGAGCTCATTCTCGGAGGCATATTTGCGGAATTAGTTAAGGGGAAATCATGAATTTCGATACATTTTTTGAAAATATTGCACAATCCGGTACCGAAATTCACGTCGATAGCTCCAGTTATAACAAGCCAAATTTGTTAAACAACGAAGCACTATTCCAGCTACCACTGATTAGTTTGATAGTGCTACTTATGGCGAAAGATAAACGAAAACCCAAAGTATCAGAAATCGGCCAACTTGTTGGTGAAAGTTTAGAAACAAGCATGCCCGGCTTTAAAGGCTCGGCTCAACACGTTGGTTGGTCAGCAAATTTACGAGTTAGAACTGTGAAGGCAGTTAGCTTTTTGGAATATTCAAACTTGATAGAAATCCCGAATAATAAAGGACGAATTAAAATCACACCTTTAGGTAAGAAGGTGATTGATAAAGCCTTAAACCAAGAAGATATCCTTACATATAACCTAGCTGAGATAGCAAAGGCATACAGAAACTTATGTGTTTCTAAGCAACTAGACATGGAGCTGGAATGAAGTTAATCAGTATACAAATTTTTCCAAATGGTCTTTCTGGCTGGCAATCAGATTTACTTAAGTTTGGCGACAATATTACACAACTATTCGGTAAGAACGGTTGCGGTAAAACTCCGATTGTACAGTCGATTGCTTTTTGCTTAGGCTACCCGAGCGTATTTAGAAATGATATTTACGAAAGATGTAATCACGCTATCTTAGAAGTATCATCGCCTATCGGAAACTTACAATTAAAGAGGGTGTACAGCAAAGGTGTAGATATACAGGTTACAGAACCTAATGGCGAGAAGCAGAGGTTTTTTGATGAAAAGGAATATTCGTCATATCTGTTTGAAAAGCTGGGTCTGACAGTAGATAGCCTTGTCACCAACAATAATAAAAGTACTAGTCCCTATTTAGCGTCAATGCTGCCAATCTACTACTTAGATCAAGATGACGGTTATAACAAGTTTTATAGTCCACCAAGTAACTTTATTAAAGACCAGTTCTCAGAAATGATGAGAATGATTTTTGATTTGCCTGTGAAACATTCATTCGACCAAAAGAAAGAAAAGTTTAAGGCAAAAGAACGCTTAGATTATTTAGATAAGCAAGTAGAGCTTCATTCACGTCAAGCTGAAATTGCTAAGCAGGAAGCTGCATTAGTAACTAAAAGCTCAGAAGAGTTAGAAGAAGAAATAGGTACGTTGGAAAGTGAAATAGAGCAACTTAAGAGTTCTGGCGCAAATCATGATGACTCGATAAATGTTCTAGATCGTTTAATTTCAAAGCATAAAGCTTCGATAAGAGAATTAACGCTTGAAATCGCTGAAATTAATAAGAGAACAAGCGGGATTGCACAGATAGTACATGAAATTAACACGGAAATTGAAACACTTAACTTAAATGAAGAAGCTAGACGAGTATTTCTATCATTTAATGAGATTTGTGGCTCTAGTAATTGCCAACTGTTTTCTTCAAGCTCAGATGCATACAGTAAAAATTTACTGTATTTAAAAGATCAAATTAAAGACCTAGAAAGAAATGCGGATATCGATAAGATTAAAATCGAGCAAATCATGCAGCAACGTGAAAGTTTGGAGGGACTAATCCAAACGATTATCGATGAGAGAAATCAATCTTTGGAAAAAAGTGAGGTATCAGCTCTGGTAGATGCTATATCCGAACTAAAGAATCAAATATTTGAACTGCAAAGCCAAAAGAGTGATATCGAAAAAGTTGAGTTACTGGAAAATAAGCATTTTCAAACTATCGCTGAGCGCAATAAAGCTCTAGAAAAATATCAGTCTTTTGGTACGGATAAGAACTCTATTCCAGGGTTGGTAAAGCTAAAGGCTGATCTTCGAGAGTTCTTCTTAAACTGGCTAGAAGTGCTAAACACAAACAACATTAGCCGTAACATTACGTTTAAAGACGATTTTACTCCGTATCTAGGAACAGAGACTATATCTCAACTTAAAGGGAGTACTCGAACTAGAGCTGTATTAGCGTACCACGCAGCTTTAATTGAGTTAATGGCACAGCATAACTCGTTCTGTTTTAAATTCTTAATTCTAGATACTCCTAAGCAACACGAAATTCACAATGATGATCTAAACCAATACATCAAAGCACTTAAAGGATTGTGCGCTCAGCATTCTGTTCAAGTCGTTTTCTCAACTACTGAGTACCATTATGAAGGTGATAATCAAGACATTGAGTGGAACCCGAAATACCAAGGCGAGAAACAATTGATGTTTTTAAAAATGAATTCTAATGATCGAATCATTTAAAAATTATTAAGAATGAAGAGCAATATGTATGGCGTTATTTAAAATTGAAAATGGTGATTTATCTACGTTACAAAGAACATCTTTTGCAGCCGAAAACTTGCGTGAAAGAGAAGATATACAGGAGGCATTAAAGAAAAACATATCGGTTATTGCTCCTGATTGCATCGTAATATCTGAAGAGTTTTCTTTCTGGGAAGAAAGTCGTAGGCGAATTGATTTACTAGCAATAGATAAAAACGCCAATATTGTAGTAATTGAACTAAAACGTGATGAAACTGGCGCTCATATGGAGCTGCAAGCACTTCGCTACGCATCGATGGTATCGACACTAACTTTTAATAAGGCTGCGGAGCATTTTCAAAACTACTTGGACAGTCAACAACATGGCCGAGATGCAAAATCAATTTTGTTGAATTTTGTAGATCTGAGTGAAGACGATTTAGATGAATTTGGTCGTGATGTCAGGGTTATACTAGCTTCTGCTGATTTTTCTAAAGAGTTAACGACATCGGTATTATGGCTACGTAGCAAGCAAATTGATATTAGTTGTGTAAGGTTAACCCCATACAAACATGGCAATGAAGTATTGATTAATGCTGAGCAAATAATTCCCATCCCAGAAGCCGAAGAGTATTTAGTCAGATTCAGAGAGAAGACAAATGAAGTACTAGCGACAGCGACTAATGCTTCTAACCGTGACTATTCAACATACCTCTATCAAGGTGAAACGTACAACAAGAGAAAGCTCGCTTTAGCTGTCATGACAGACTGGATTGAAAAGCATGAGCCAAGTAGTTTAGAAAGTTTACTGGATGTTTTCCCAAAGGCGGTTCATCGAGGAATTGCAAAAAATTTGGATGAAGTACCAGATAATAGACTAAAACGTTTTCATTCAAATGATGATCAAATCATTACGTTAGCTTCAGGTGAAGAGATAGTCATAAGTAACCAATGGAGCTTGAAAAGCATTACTAGTCTCATTGATAAACTTAGCGAGTTCAATTTTAGTATCGAAAAAATTTCTGATTAGATTGGATTAAATACAGCCTCAGAAATTCTAGACAGCCGCAATGAGTTAAACAGAGTACAATTTAAGCTATCTTGTAAACTGGCCATTAATTACTTAATACTTTCAAATAGCTTGTATAGTATAGTGAACAAGTTAGAATCAGCCCCATCAGGAGCCAATTCAACTTACGTTTTCCTATGCTGATTTTGCCAACTTTTTAGCTAAATCTTTCGGACATAAGTGAGTGTAGCGCTTCAAACTGGCAAGATCTTTATGGCCAGTAATAGCTGCTACTTCCATCATTTGAAGTCCTTTCTCAAACAAGCGACTGGTCGCTTCATGGCGCAGGTCATGAAACCTAAGGTCATCAATACCAACTCGTTTTACGATCTTTCTGAAGGCAGCACCAACTGAATCACCACGAATATCAAAAATTGGCCCTGAAGGTTTTCTAGGTTGAGCCAAAATGATCTGCTTCGCTTTCTCTGATAGAGGAACTGTTCGACTTTCTTTATTTTTAGTATCTTCAAGGAAAATTGTAGATCCTTCTTCGTCGAAGTGCTCCCAGCGCATACAGGCATACCCATACTTTGCCAAAGCTGTTTTTCTCCGTGAGTTGACCATTTCCCCTCTACGCATTCCCGTTTCCAGTGCGATAACAATAATATCATGCAAGGGGCCGCCATATGCTCTTGCCTCTACTAACAGGCGCTCTTCTTCCTTCTCAACTTTGTACAGTCTTCTTTCACGGGCACGCCCTTTAGGTGGCAGCGAGACAGGGGCTACAGGATTGCCAGCGGGTAAATAAATATCCCACTCATTCATTGCATAAGTGAACATCCGTTGGATCAGACTCATTTCTTTCCGAACCGTATCCCCTTTGACGCTTTCAAGCCGATAGGCTTTGTAATCTCGAATCGTGTGGACAGTCACATCAATCAAGCTAAGACCTGCAAATACTTTTTTCAAACGATTAATCATCGAGAGAATATTATCAGCAGACTTAGCATTGATCAGGTGCTCATCCCAGTAGCGTTCCAGAGCAGAAGATACCAGCATCTCTTCTGCAACGTCAGTTGATTTAAAGATTGACTGATCCATTTGGGTTTCAACTTCACGAACCCAGCGTTTTGCATCTGTCTTAGTAGCAAATGTCTTTGTTTGTGTTTTGTATCCCTTACGGCGAATTTTCGCCTGCCACTTACCATTGTCGCGCTTTGTGATTGTTGCCATAAATAAACTCCTTTTTTAACTGCAATGCCAACGGTGAACATCATCGCAAATGCTAAAAAATAAGTCTGGGGCAAGAAAATTGAAAAAATTGCCCCAATTACAGAGCTGCCAGTATGGTAAATAGAAATATTTTGAAAAATTCATGGTATACGCCTCGTGATGACAAATAAGACCCAAAAAAAATCTTGGTGTCCCAGAATTGTCCCAAAGGCTAAAAGAGAGAATGGCCCACCCGAGAGGATTCGAACCTCTGACCCCTGCCTCCGGAGGGCAGTGCTCTATCCAGCTGAGCTACGGGTGGTCAATATATTAGGCGCTCACAATGTTAGTAAAAACTAACTTAATGTCATAATGTGAACTCTTGTAAGCATGCTTAAAGTTCACTATCCAACAACTCCCGTCATTTGATGCCTCCCCTTCCGGAGGGCCACGTGATATCCATTTCACCACGAGAGCACATTTGTCGTCGTCAATACTGACTCGCGATATCAGCATGACAACCCGGCAATGATAATGGCATCTTGTGCTAAATGCTAGCATCGAGGCCTTTATATGCACATAAATTCAGCAATTTGCATTAAAACACTTCACTTTCGTGCAGAACCAAGGTATTAACGTATACTTAATAAAATTAATAACAAGGTGGCTGTATTGCCATGTAAGGGGAATTTGATCATGAGTTTAATGTCTACAGAGCAAGTCGCGGAGTTTTTAGGTGTAAAAGTCGAACGCGTAAAACGTCTTGCTCGCGAGCATTTACTGATCTCGAAATCACAAGATGACAAAGGGGAGCCTTTGTTTGATCCAGAAGACGTAAAAAAATATAAAGAACTTGCCGAGCGAATTGGCGGTCTTTAATTTTTAGCTTTTTCTATGAAGTGGTTAAGCTGTATTAGCAGGGGCGCCACTTTATCCATCGCACCACGTTGTTCGTACCAACAAATACATAAAAGCAAAAACAGCGCATGAAATGCCGCAAGCTTTTCAACTGATAAGTAAAACTCGTGATGTTCGCACACTAACGCTTGATAGCGTTTAAGCAACGCCAGTTGCTGCTCATCATTTAACGCAAAGCTCACCACCAGCGCAGCTAAGTCAAAATAAACATCGTTGCTTTTGGCATACTCAAAGTCGATTAAAAACATACCCGACTCATTCACAATGATATTTTCTTTCACTAAATCATTATGACAAAAGCCCATGTCTTTAGGCGCTGAAGCAATATAAGCCAGTGACCGTTCAATTAGCTCAGCATGTTGCTGGTAACGCTCTGTTTCCTGGTAGTAGTTAATTTCGTAAGCTATATCCATCGGCTCAGTAAGCACAGGGTAACGGTGTAAATTAACTAAGTCGGGCAATAAGCTACTACAAAATTCACCGCTGGCAATACTACCTGCCACGTATTCGAAAATAGCCGTATCGGTTGCTTGCTCTAACCAAAGTGGGTCTGGGCAGCAGCTTTGCTTTGCAAAATGCGCTTGCGCTGCAAGACCAATCGCCGGCCAGTGGTCGCGATAGTGCTTAACCAAGAAATCTTGGCTTGCTGTTTTAACTAGGTAGTTATCATTGCTTAACCCCTCAACCAGTGGACTGATTGAGGTGATGACTAAACGTGAGTTGAAGCGCGTAAAAAGCGCGTGAATTTGTTGCTCAGTTTTCATCTATAGCTGTGCAAGCGGCTTAGCCTGATGCTGCTCGTATTCTTCATACCAGGTTTTAAAGCCCCACGCGGCCATAATGGTGTAAAACACGAAAAGTACTAAGGTTGGGTAATACCCTTTTTCAAAGTATAGGTACATAGATGCTGCATCAATCACAATCCAGTACAACCAGTTTTCCAGTACCTTCTTGGCAACAAGGTAGGTTGTCACCACCGCAAAACAGGTGGTAAAGCTGTCTAAATAAGCAAAATCAGCGTGAGTGTAATTGGTCATCACAAAACCTATGGCAACTGAAGCCAGTGAGGTGGCAAGCAAAATCACCGCATGACGCTTTAACGACCATGAAATAATGGGCAGATGATCTTTATTATTCATGCCCCTGCGCCAAACCACCCAACCATATACCGCCATATACATGTAGTAAAAATTAAGTAGCGACTCCATCAACAGTGCGCCATTCCAGTACATTACGGTATAAATAAAGGTGCTCACAAACGCGGCTGGCCAACACCATAAGCTTTCTTTAATCGCTAACAGTAAATACGCCATCGATAAGGCAACAGCAATATATTCCCAATGCGACATGGCAGTAAAGCCAGAGAAGGTTTCGCTTAAAAATTCCATAACACGCGCTACTTTAGGGTTTAGTCTTCGCTAGGCGACAAGTCACCATGTAAGAATTTACAGACGAAAATAGCTTTACCAAACTCTTCATAAGAACGTTTGATTTCAGTATTGAGTACAGACATCACTAAATCATAATCACCAAAAATCTGAGTAGATAAGGTGTTGGTGATCACTTTAAGACCTTCGTAACTGTTTACGCGGTCAATAAAACCTTTGATAAACGGAATGTAGTCTTGATGTAGTGGGTACTTACTGATCTCTACTGAAAGTTTCATTATGATTTACCGAGTCTTTGAAAAGTATTGCATTGTAACCCGCTTATACTAACAAGTCATGGCTATGGTTATTTTTTAGTGTAAAATTAGCCCCGATAAACATTGAGGATTCATTATGGCACGCCGCATTACCTACAAATTTAAAAATCAGCCTCGCGAAATCAATTTTGCAAAAGATAAATACCGCGATATGTACCATGCTATTGCAGCGGCTGAAGGCATTGATTTAACCAATTATTTAAAGATGGAACAGCAAGTCGAAATGACTTCAAAAGGCTCTGCAGCAGTACGTAACTTTCGTGACCAAGAATTCGCACGAATGGGTTTCAGTGACGTGTATTTTATTAAAGAGTAACAAAGTTACTCTTGATACTCGTAGCTTACACGTGGGGTGATATTACACAGTAACTCGTAAGGAATGGTTGTTGCGCACTGGGCAATCTCTTCAACGGGTAGCTCAGGCCCCCACATAATCACCTCATCACCCACTTTGATGTTGTCGCGGTTATCACCAATATCCACCGTGATCATGTCCATCGCTACACTGCCAACAATACCATAGCGTTGCGATTTAATAACCACAGGTGTGCCCTGCTCAGCATGACGAGGATAACCATCACCATAGCCCATCGCAACCACCGCAAGCTTAGTCGGTTTATCGCTATGCCAACGCCCGCCATAGCCAACACACTGTTCGGCATCGACATCGCGTATCGCGATAACTCGCGTTGTTAAACGCATAACAGGCTCTAGTCCGTGCTGTTGCCCTACGCCATTAAGCATTGGCGATACGCCATACAGCATCAAGCCAGGGCGCACCCACTCGCCATGACCTTTTGGCCAAGCAATAATGCCAGCAGAGTTTGCAAGGCAATGCTGCTCACTTTTGCCATCTGCCAAAGAATCAAATAAGGCAATTTGCTGAGCGGTTTTTTCATCATTGATGTCATCGGCGCACGAAAAATGCGTCATTAACTTAATGTCATCACGGGCATTTGGGCTTGCTTTTAAGCGACTGTAGAAAGACTCAAATTGCGATGGCGCAATACCCAGTCGATGCATCCCCGTATTCACCTTTAACCAACACGCAATTGGTGCATCAAGGCTTGTATTTTCAAGCGTTGCGAGCTGATTTTCATCGTGAATAATGGTTTGAAAGTTATTGGCCAGCAAGATAGGTAAATCATCTTTATGAAAAAAACCTTCAAGCAATACAATCGGTTTTGTCAGCCCACCTGCACGTAGCGCTAACGCTTCGTCTATTCGAGCAACCGCAAATGCATCCGCATCATTTAGGTATTGAGCAATTTTAACTAAGCCATGGCCATAAGCATTGGCTTTAAGCACCGCCATTACTTTGCAACCAGGCGCAAAGCGCTTCACTTGCGCTAAATTATGAGCAAGTGCTTTTAGATTGATTTCGGCAATGGCTAAGCGCATTAGTATTCGTCGTCCATAGCTGGACCCGCGTAGTTATCAAAACGCGAGAATTGACCTTGGAAGGTTAAACGTACTTTACCGATAGGACCGTTACGTTGCTTACCTATGATGATTTCGGCCACGCCTTTTTCTGTACTGTCTTCGTTATACACTTCATCACGGTAAATAAACATGATTAAGTCGGCATCCTGCTCGATTGAGCCTGATTCACGTAAGTCGGAGTTGATTGGGCGTTTATCGGCACGTTGCTCTAGGGTACGGTTAAGCTGCGATAGTGCAATAACCGGACATTGCAGCTCTTTTGCCAGTGCTTTTAATGAACGAGAGATTTCAGCGATCTCTAAGGTACGGTTATCCGACAAGCTTGGCACACGCATTAACTGCAAGTAGTCGACCATGATCATACTAATTCCGCCATGGTCGCGGGCAATACGACGTGCACGCGAACGCACATCTGTTGGTGTTAGGCCCGATGCATCATCAACATACATCTTACCTTTTTCCATCAACAAGCCCATGGTTGACGACAGACGCGCCCAATCGTCATCATCTAGCTGACCGGTACGAACTTTAGTTTGGTTAATACGACCTAGCGATGCCAGCATCCTCATCATGATTTGCTCTGAAGGCATCTCTAGTGAGTAAATAAGTACAGGCTTATCTTGTGTCATGGCTGCGTGTTCGGCTAAGTTCATCGCAAAGGTTGTTTTACCCATCGATGGACGTGCCGCCACAATGATAAGGTCAGATGGCTGCATACCCGCCGTCATTTTATCTAGGTCAGCATAGCCGGTACTTACACCCGTCACACCATCTTGTGGCGACTGATAAAGCTCTTCAATCTTATCAACAGTTTTTTCTAAGATACTGTGTAAGTTTTGTGGGCCTTCGGTGCTTTTACTACGCTGCTCAGCAATTTTGAATACTTTACTTTCAGCAAAATCGAGTAGGTCATGACTGGTACGCCCTTCTGGGCTAAAACCAGCTTCTGCTATTTCGTTCGCAACACCAATCATTTCACGAATAACAGCGCGCTCTCGCACGATATTCGCGTAAGCATCAATGTTCGCCGCACTTGGTGTGTTCTTAGCAATTTCAGCGAGGTAAGCAAAGCCACCAACACTACTTAACTGATTGTTTTTCTCTAAGCTCTCAGAAATAGTGATCAAATCGATTGGATCACCGCCTTCAGCAAGATTCACCATCGCTTCAAAAATCAGCTTATGGGTTCGGGTATAAAAATCCTGCGCAACCACTAACTCAGCAACACGGTCAAACGCCTGATTATCAAGCATTAAACCACCTAAAACAGATTGCTCAGCTTCTATTGAATGGGGAGGGACTTTTAACGTATCGACTTGCTTATCTGGTTTGGCCATAACATCACAAAACTAAAATTGAATGGCTCTATTCTATCTACTTGCAATGGCTGTGCAAATAGTAAAGCGGGAAAACTTCCCGCTTTATTGTAACCCTAATCGTTATTTCTGTTTACGAAGTTCAATGCGTCCGCTAATCGTATCCATTTCGATATCAGCATCCCCACCGTTAATACTAAATTCTAAGTCGCTAGATGGGCCGTATTTCGCCTTCGTTGCTCTGTCATCACTAAGCTCATTAACGATTTTACCGTTAGCATGAGCTTCAATTTCAAACTTTGCCGATACATCAGCTGGAAAGTAAAACTCGGCGTCACCACTGACTGATTCAAAACGAATATTAGCATCTTCAAGCAGCTTATTGATGTGAACTTCAGCTTCACCATTTACGGTATTGATGCGCAGTTTTTTAATTGCATCAAATGCAAAGTCGATATCACCGTTTACATTTTCAAGGCGAACATCTTTTGCTTGGGTTTTTGACTTAATGTCGCCATTCACCGCGGTAAAGCGTAAAGCACCTTGCGAGTTTTTATCGTTAATTTCACCATTGACTGTTTCAAAGCGAATATCACCGTTTAAATCATGAGCATTCACATCACCATTAACCGTTTCAAAGCTCATGTTGCCGCGAATATCTTGCACTGTGATATCACCGTTGACGGTATCAATCTCTGCGCCTGCTTCAAGCTCTTTAGCACTAACTGTGACATTCACTCCGGCAAATTCAAGCTCACTACTTTTTGGCATGTAAATGGTTAAACGAGAACCGTCACCACTATTCCAACCACCTAAATTACGCGGCATTTTTACGATAAATTCAACACGGCTGCCTTCAACCTCTAAGCGATAGCCTTGTGCCTTATCGTCAAGCTCACCTTCGATTTTAAGTTGTGGTTTATCCCACCCTTCAATGCGTACATCACCACGTTGGTTTTCAATAAAAATGCGTTTATTTTCAGGTACATCAATTTGCTCATTAATGGTTTGTCCCGCCATTGCCATCAGTGGCAGTAATCCTAAAGTTAAGGCTAGTAATTTCATAATTGTCACTCCTAAATCGTTTGCCACTTCGGTGCATGCACCTTGTTAATTAAGTCCAGTTGTTGCTGATAAACCTGCGACAGCATTTGTAATAAAGCTGGGTTTTCAGGTTCATTCTCAAGTGCTTGCTTAATGGCACTTTCGGCTTCTTCTAACTCTTTTAGTTGTTGCTGCCAGTTATCGGTTAACGCAGGTTGATTTTGATACTGCACTAACAAACCTTGCTTTTGCTTGGTAAAATAGTCGCTCATTGCCATCATGCTATTTGGCTCACCTTGGCCAACAAAAAGCTGTACGGTCAATAGTGCGGCAATACAACAAGCGGCAACTGCAGCGAGTTTATTCCAGCCATGGTTTGGCTTATCAGGTTGCCCTGTTGCAATTGCTCGCTCAACACCGGGCCAGAGATCTTTGTCTGGGCTAATATCTTGCTTATGGTTAAGCGAGTCATTTAAAAATTGTTCAAATTCTGGCTTACTCATTTTCATACCACTCTTTTAATAACTGCCTTGCACGGTGAAATTGCGATTTACTTGAACCGACCGCCATATCAAGCATGCTTGCTATTTCTTCATGGCGATAACCTTCAATTGCATGAAGTACAAACACCATACGCGCTCGCTCAGGTAGTCTCAGTACTAATTTATCGAGGCCGTTAAAACCATCGCAATCTGCTGCGCTTTGCTCATCCATACCGCTTTGTTCAAAACTCACTACTTTTTGAAACCAGCTTTTATGTTTGCGAATGTAGCTAATCGCAATATTGCTGGTAACACTATGTAACCAAGTCGAAAACTGTGAGCGTCCATCAAAGTTAGCGATTTTGTGCCACAACTGTACAAACACTTCTTGTGTTGCATCTTCGGCGTGCTCTTTGTCTGCAAGTAATCGCAAACAAAGGCTATAAACTCGCTTCACATGCAACTCATAAAGTGTTGCATAGGCAGCTTGATCACCGCTTTTTACGCGCTCTATCAAGGCATGCTCACTTTGCTGGGCGAACGCTTGTTCTGCATCTATCAACATCCTGGATGTTGTCCTTTATGATTATTGTTGTGAATTTAGTGTATTAGACGTAAGGAGGGATTCAAAAGGTTTAAATGAAATTAATTTTTTTTGTGTAAGCTACAAATAATTGAGCTTACACAATTTTATTTGGGGTTTGCGTTATTCTCCAGGTGATGCTTCGCTTTCTTCTTCAGCTGTTTCTGCGGTTTTGTAGCTCCAACCTAAAAATACGATGCGTGCCGAAGAAGCAGGCGTGCCGCCATTTTGTACTTGTAATAAACCTGCATCATAGTGAGCGCCACTGCCCCCTGATGCAGTAATTGTTGAGCCACGTACACTACCAAACAGCTCGCCACTGCCCGATAGCTTCACTGTTGTCAAAGGTGCATAAATAGCCGCATATAAATTCGCAGCACCACTAAATTGCACGCCATTTACACCATTAAATGATGAATAAAATGATAACGACGGATGGCCACTGGTGGTTAATCCTTCCTGCTCAGTAATGACTTTTGCGCCTGCACCAATATTTACTTTTCCGGTTAATAACACTGTTAAGCTACTGTCTTTTTTGATTGTTAAGCTGGTATCCCCTTCCATCGAAAAGTCGCCATCAATCAGTAAAATAACATCACCACCAGAAACTTCCATTTTGCCGTCACTGGTCATTTTGAGCCTATCAAGTGCAAAGATATACTCTTTACTGTTACTGCCATTAGCTTGGTTTTGCGCTTTAGAGTTAAACAAGAAAACATCGGCAAGGCTTGGCAAAATAACTTGGCTACCACCGCTACTAAAAAAGCCCTTTTCAGTATTAAGTTTAAATTGTTGCGTAGGACCAATCGAAACAGAACTATAACTGCTCACTTGGTCTGTGATGTCTGTCATTTTCTCTGGCAAAATTAACGGGTCGCAGCTGGTGTCTGGATTTGTTGGGTCATAATCAGGGGCTGTTGGGTCAGCAACAGTTATCGGCTCAACATTCGGGTTTACATTAAACTTGCTATCACTGTAGTGCACACCATCTTGTTGATTATTGTAGGTGTCTTTAAAATCGCCTGAGCCGCCATACATAATATCCAGAGCTTCGTCTTGGCTATTAGTGATGAATGTAGACCACTGCATTTTTGCATCACCATTTGCTCGCACAACCCCCGAAACAGTCCCACCACGATGGGTATAATAACCTCGGGTATAAACATTACCGTCAACACGTAAACCACTGCCAGGAGAAATATAAACACCGGTATTTGAATGGATATTACCAATAATTGGTGATGAACCATTTAAGTAGATAACCCCGGTCGCTTTCACATCGCCCTTTATCGGTGAATGACCCGATAGCACCACATCTGAATCACCAGCAATCGTTGAAACATCACCATCATTCGACTTTGTTTCTTCGTAGGTGCCTTTGCTCGAATCATAGCTGTCGATACTACCACTACCCGACAAGTTAACCCCTTTACAGCCCACCATCGCATTAGTGAAAACAGAACTGCCTTTCGCGCCTTGTACTGCAAAACGGGCGACTAAGTTACTTTGTGCGTCACCATCAAATCGTTGCCCTAAGCTTGCAACTTCAAGCTCACCGTCAGCATTTTGACTTAAACTGGCATTAAAAATGGCATCATCAGCGATAACACCAGAGCCCGATGCATTACTGGTTTTACTGATCAAATCTTCAACCGCTAATACGCCTTCATCATTCAAGGTTTGTTGCAATAACTTAGCTTGCTCAAACACACCTTTTTCTGCCAATAAGCGGCTGTTTAATTTCTTTTGGAAGTTACCACTTAAGCGCTCTTGAACAACGTTTTCACGTAGCGAACTAAGCACCACGATGCTGGCCATACTGGTTAAGATCAACACTGTAATTAAGGTGAAACCATTTTGCTTGTTATACACTGCCAGCTCCGTATGCTTTGACTAATATTGCATTGGTTAACGCAATATCAATATTAATACCATTGCCGAACTGAGCAGGTAAATCATTTGGCTTTACAGTAACGGTTACAAGCTCACCGGCGATATCAAATGACAAAGCTTCGATACCTGTCAGTAATCGCTCTGAGGCAGCACCATCGAGTGAACACATTAAGTTGCTACCATTTAAGCTATATACTTCAACCACCTGCGCAGTTGTCGCAGATCCATCACAGGCAATGACACCACTAGGCTGAGTAATAGTAATCGTGCTTTTATCTGCACTGATAGTCGGTGTTAGTTGTGTTTGCTTTATGCTGCGGTTGAATACTTTACTGGTATAGCGAATCACTTCTTGAGCGTTTTCAAGCTCTTTACTCACTTCAATCGTGCTTTTAATCGCCGAGTAAGACAAGCTTACCCCAGCTAATAAAAAAGCGCCTGCTGCCAATGCCACCATCAGTTCAACTAAGGTAAAACCCTGAACGCGTTTATTCATGAGCACACCGCCGTTAAATCAGGGAAACTGGCATTTAGACTAATTTGATTTTCTGCATTGTCTGTCATGCGCTTATCGACCCAAGCCACATTAACTTGCATATCATCACTGTAAGTAGCTGGGATCGTCAGTTGATAATCACTCACTTGTGGCGCGAGCGAAGCTCTAAATGTCGCGTCTTGAAAAAGTGCGGTATTGGTTTTTTGAATTTCACAAATACGCGGCCACAAACGCTCAATGGTATTTTGCCCTTGAATAAGTGACACGGTGTAATTAAAGCTATTGGTTGCATATTGCAGCGATTTGAGCTGCGCTGCCGCCAAGCCTAATAATGCGATGCCAGCGATCACCACTGAAATCATCACTTCTAATAATGAAAAGCCTGCCTGCTTATTCATGCACATCCTCGCTGTGAATTTTCTACTAACCAGTTTTGGCCACTTTTAAGCACACACATCACGTAATCTGTGGTGTTTGTGTGTTCATCTTTCACTAAAATTTCAGCTTGTTTATCAACTTCACCACTGGCACTAATGGACAATGCGACTAAGTTGACGGTAACACCGCTTTTTGTGACCGAAAATTCTTTTAAAATCGTGTCTACGCCCCCCTCGTTGAGGGTCACTTGCCAACTATTATTACTGACAACTAGGTTAATAGGTTTGTCGCGTTTGACCGCTTCACTGCGTGCAAATTTATAGGCGCTATTTAATTGATTTGCAGTTGTTACCACGCGATCTTGCAAAATTTGTTGGCTAAAAGACGGAAAAGCAAGGGCTGCCATAATGCCAATAACACTCAGCACAACCATTAACTCAATTAAGGTAAACCCTGCAATTCGACGCAATTGTGTTACTCCCAGCAATCACTAAATGAAGCGCTATAACTACCATCATGTTTAACGGTTAAGTCACCACAGCGATCACTTGCTTGCGCCGAACCCGATTTAGGAGCGGCTTTTAAACTGTAGCCACGATTTTTAAAGTCGCTTACAGCACCTGATACTTTATCTGTTGCTGTGTAGGTAAAGGTGTAATAATCAGTATTTTGGGTTACGAATGCATTAGGGTACCCGCCATTTCGTGAATAAATACGTTCAAGACTGGCGCTGTATTGCAGTAACTCTTGTTGAATATCAGCACGGCGACTACGTTGCATGTGCTCAGTGTAAGCAGGTAGTGCTACGCTATACAGAATCCCTAAAATAGCGATCACGATAAGAATTTCTACTAATGTAAATCCTGTTTGTTTACCCATTCCATGTGGTACTAATGCACTTTTCAACCTCAACCCCTTAATACTTTTTAACCAGCACAATATAAATGACAGCGTTGTCAGTGTCAATTTTAACCAATTTACTTTTACTCATTCGATTATACTAATAAGAACAAGAAAATTAAGAAAAAAGAACGCATGTTTGTAAAATAGGTAAGATTATAGGATTGGTATTTGTGTGTTTAAAATATAGAAACTAATACTATTAGATGGTAACCGAGGAAGCAATAGCGGTACAAAATGCTACAATTCATAAATTTCAGGCACAAAAAAGCCGCACCTAAGTGCGGCTTTTTTTACTTAATATTGCTATTAAGCTTCAGCGATAACGATTACTTTGATAGTAGCCGATACGTCTGAGTGTACTGCGATTGCTACGTCAAATTCGCCAGTCTCACGGATAGTACCTAGAGGTAAACGAACTTCTGATTTAGCAACTTCAACGCCAACAGCTGAAATAGCTTCAGCGATGTCGCGAGTACCGATAGAACCGAATAACTTGCCTTCGTCACCAGCTTTAGAAACTAGTGTAACTTCAGCTAATGCTTCTAACTTGTCAGCGCGAGCTTGAGCAGCAGCTAGATCTTCAGCGATCTTAGCTTCTAAATCAGCACGACGTGCTTCGAAAGTTTCGATGTTAGCTTTAGTTGCAGGAACTGCCTTACCTTGTGGGAAAAGGAAGTTACGTGCGAAGCCAGATTTAACTACAACCTGGTCACCTAGGCCACCTAGGTTTGCGATCTTGTCTAGTAGAATAACTTGCATGTCTCTACACCTTTTAAAAACTGTTAATCCGCTGCTTACTTATGTAAGTCAGTGTATGGAAGAAGGGCTAAGTAGCGAGCACGCTTGATAGCAGTTGCTAGCTGACGCTGATATTTAGCGCTAGTACCTGTGATACGGCTAGGTACGATTTTGCCACTTTCTGTAACATAGTTTCTAAGAGTAGCTAGATCTTTATAATCGATTTGTTGTACGCCTTCCGCTTTAAAGCGGCAGAACTTACGACGTCTGAAATAACGTGCCATGAGTAAAATTCCTCAAAAAATTCTTTCTATATGTTGAGCATGCAAGACCAATTGGCTTAAGCCGTTTCGGCCTTCGTGACGGTTTAAAAACCCCGTCACTTGCACTTGTTGCCCAACGTGCAATTGTTGAGTTTGTTGTTGCATTGGCGTGCCGCTGGCAACAACTTGAAGCCTGACATAACTATTACGGTTAAGGTCTGCTTCAATTTGCATCGATTTATGTTCAAGAACAAAAATACAATGCGGTATACCAGCAGGGCTTTGACTATATTTAGGTGTTTTACAAACAACCCCAGATAGTGTCAGCTGATTCATATAAGGATTAAGCGGTTGGCTCATCTTTTTATCTCAACTGCAAGCGCCATGCTTGAACTCAAAACGATTAAGCAGCTGGTGCTTCTTTCTTCTCTTCTTTCGCAAGAGGAGATGCTTCAGTTACAGCGTCTTTAGTACGCATAACTAAGTTACGAAGCACTGCATCGTTGTAGCGGAAAGTAGTTTCTAGCTCGCTGATTACTTCAGTAGGTGCTTCAACGTTCATAAGAACATAATGAGCTTTGTGAAGCTTGTCGATTGGGTAAGCCAATTGACGACGGCCCCAGTCTTCAAGACGGTGGATAGTACCACCAGCTTCAGTGATAGAACCAGTATAACGTTCGATCATACCAGGTACTTGCTCACTCTGATCAGGGTGAACCATGAATACGATTTCGTAATGACGCATGGATATTCCTTACGGTTAATAGAGCCTTCTACCGTTTCGGCCAGTCGGTTTAAGGCAAGGAATTAAATTTAATAAGCCGAAATGAGCGCGCATTTTACGCTTAGATTGATAATTAAGCAAGATAAAACAGCAAGCCAAGCTAGATTATTGTGCCCTATTAAGGTTTTCTAAACGCTAAAAACAAAAAACCCAGCCGAAGCTGGGTTTTTGATATTCTGAAAACTAAAATTACTTGATTTTAGCTTCTTTGAAAATCACGTGTTTACGAGCTTTAGGATCGTATTTTTTGATTTCCATTTTTTCAGGCATGTTACGCTTGTTCTTGTCGGTAGTGTAGAAAAAACCAGTACCAGCAGTTGAAACTAAACGGATCTTATCGCGCATGATTCAGTTCCTTAAACTTTTTCGCCACGAGCACGGATTTCTGTAAGAACCGCGTCGATGCCTTTTTTATCGATAATACGCATACCTTTAGTAGTAGTGCGTAATGTTACAAAACGTTTTTCACTTTCAACCCAAAAACGGTGAGTTTGTAGGTTAGGTAGGAAACGACGTTTAGTCGCGTTTCTCGCGTGTGAACGGTGGTTACCAACCGCTGGACGCTTACCTGTAACTTGACATACTTTAGACATGTCTATATATCTCCAATAACTTCGCTCGAGCTTAATTTTCCCTTAGGCCAGTATTTGTGCCCCGGGATAAATCGAAGGGCGCTCTTTATACAGCTTATACAGGCAAAGATCAAGTAACAGATCTTATCCAATCAGCTCATGTGTAAATTTGATAGCGGCTAATTATAAAGATCGAATGCCCTTAGGGAAAGTAAAAACTGCATTTAAATTAAACTAATTTCTAAAATCGCCCTAAACTGCTCATTTTTAACACACTCTCTAATACAGTTGGCTCTATATAAGCCCTCTTTCAGCAAACGAAACACAATTTTCACCACCCACTATGATGTGATCCAGCACATTTATGTCAATTAAGGCTAAGGCTTGCTGTAATTTTGTGGTGATTAATTTATCGGCCTGACTAGGTTCAGCAACCCCACTTGGGTGGTTATGAGCAAGTATTAGTGCCGCCGCATTATTACGCAGTGCTGCTTTAACAACTTCGCGTGGGTAAACAGAAGCGGCATTAATAGTGCCGTAAAAAAGTACTTCGTCTTTAATTAGCTGGTTTTGACTATCTAAGTACAGCACCATAAATACTTCTTGCTGTAAGCCTCGCAGCTGAATAGTTAAATAGTCATACACGGCTTGCGGCGAAGTAAATAGTGCCTCGCGCTTACATTGCTCAAGCATATAGCGCCGGCTTAGCTCAAGTACCGCTTGAAGCTGCACATACTTAGCGGCTCCTAAACCCTTTTGGGCACAGAACTCTTGTTCAGATGCATTAAATAAGTCGTGCAAAGTGCTGTTTATATCGAGCAGGTGCTCCGCCAGCTCAATGGCATTCATACCCGGCACACCGGTACGTAAGAATATTGCTAATAACTCTGCATCTGAGAGTGCTTTGGCTCCTTGGGCAAGTAACTTCTCCCGCGGCCTTGCTGATAAAGGTAAATCGGTTAATGGCATTGCTTCATCCTTAAAACAACTATTCCACTTATTAAACTGTACTATAAAATCCAATTTTTTCCTGTCTGTATAAAAGAAAACTTCATGCTATCGGTAAAGATTTGCTATCGTTAGCCCATATCGAAAAAGGTTAAATTTCACGTAATGACAAAATCAGTAAATAAAAAAATCCTGCTAGGTATGAGTGGTGGTATTGCAGCCTATAAATGTGCAGAACTTGTTCGCCGTTTAAAAGATCAAGGCTGTGAAGTAAAAGTCGTCATGACCGACTCAGCAAAACACTTTATTACTCCTTTAACTATGCAAGCGGTTAGCGGTGAGATTGTTTCTGATTCATTACTCGACCCCGCAGCAGAAGCCGCAATGGGCCATATCGAATTTGCCAAATGGGCAGACCTTATTTTAGTCGCCCCAGCAACCAGTAATATTTTAGCCAAAATGGCGATGGGTATTGCAGATGACTTACTAACAACTCTACTACTGGCTACTCCTGCAAAGGTAGCTGTTGCACCTGCAATGAACCAACAAATGTATGCCCACCCTGCTACACAAGCCAATCTTGCCACACTTAGTGAGCGTGGCGTGGCTATTTGGGGCCCAGGTAAAGGCGAGCAAGCCTGTGGTGATGTTGGAGCAGGCCGCATGTTAGAGCCTCATGAGTTAGTCGCGCTTTGTACACAACCTGAAGTAGAGCCACTACTTAAAGGCAAAACCATCACGATTACAGCAGGACCAACCCGAGAAGCCCTCGACCCTGTTCGTTATATCTCTAATCACAGCTCAGGCAAAATGGGTTATGCCCTTGCAGAAGCTGCACTTGCGCTAGGTGCAAAGGTAAATCTGATTTCAGGCCCCGTAACAATTGCAGCACCTGCTAATGCCCTGCTTACTAATATAGAAAGTGCTGAGCAATTACTTACCGCCTCAATGAAGCTTGCTGTGCAATCGGATGCTTTTATCGGCTGTGCAGCAGTGGCTGATTACCGTGCAGCTGCAATTCATGAGCAAAAGATGAAAAAGCAAGGTGATGAACTGACCCTTACCTTAGTTAAAAACCCAGATGTTATCGCTAACGTCGCTGCGCTTAGCGAAAACCGCCCTTATACCGTTGGCTTTGCGGCAGAAACTCAAGATGTTGCAAGCTATGCACAAGGTAAATTAAAGAACAAAAATCTCGATATGATCTGCGCAAATGACGTATCAAAAGAAGGCCTTGGCTTTAATTCTGATCATAATGCTTTAACACTCTTCTGGCACAATGAGCAGCTAGATTTAGCAATGGGAAGTAAAAAAGATTTAGCCATGAGCGTAATGACTGAGCTTGCCAAGCGTTTGTAAAAATGCTGGAAAGAAACTGAATAAAACATTAACATAAGCCACTCATTTGCACAAAAAATGGCTTGTCTGACTCCCAACAGCGCAAGTAATAAATTATAAGAAAGGAATGGTCATGCCTGCGACAAAAAGAAGTAATCGCAAAGAGCAGATTCTGCAAGCACTCGCACAAATGTTAGAAACCAGCCCAGGTCAACGTATCACAACCGCAAAGCTCGCGGCCGAGGTAGGTGTGTCTGAAGCTGCGTTATATCGTCATTTTCCGAGTAAAGCACGGATGTTTGAGGGCCTAATCGAGTTTATTGAAGATACCCTGTTATCACGCATTAACCTCATTTTAGAAAATGAGAAAGAAAGCCAAACACGTGTATACAATATTTTGCTGTTATTGTTAGCCTTCGCCGAGAAAAACCCGGGCATTACCCGCATTTTGACCGGTGATGCCTTACAAGGTGAGCAAGAGCGTTTACGTGAGCGTGTACAAGGCTTATTTGAAAAGCTAGAAACTCAGTTCAAGCAAGTGCTACGCGAACGCAAACTTCGCGAAGGTAAAGCATTCCAGTCAGACGAAAGCACCCTAGCCAACTTCTTACTCGCCTATGTAGAAGGTAAGATGAATCAATTCGTGCGCAGCGACTTTAAAGCAAAACCAAGTGCACAATTTGAAAAACAATGGCCAGAGCTACAAAAGATTTGGTTGTAGGAAGTTTCAAGGGGAAAGGATAAAGTAGTAAGTTGCCTGATCACTCGAGAGCAGTCACGTTTGTTGTAATGCATGTAGGTACTTTAGTGCCTAAGTGTTTGAACAATTCACGGCTAAAGCCATTCCCACATTTGATATAGGCGTGAAATTTATTTCGCGTGTAAGATCTTTTTGCACAAAGAGAACTGAATGAGAAGAGAATGAGGAAGTGATAATAATGCTTTGTTTTCTCTAATTCGCAGCACCTCTTGGCCTCTTTGTGAATATTAACTTACTTCGCTTTTTTCTTCCCTGATCTTGATTTTATTTCGATTGTCGCCATATCTATTCAGTAATCTTGTTTTCACCCTTTTTGTGGGGTTAGATCAAAGATTATGGCTGATTTTTTAATTTTCTTGCCGAAATTCCATATCTTCACACACAGAAGGTTTGATGTTGCGCAGACTCTGGTATGATAGCGCACGAAATAAGCGGTGTTTTGAACAGCGTACTGATAAATTGTTAATTAATATGCCCTACATCATGAGCATAAGCGCATATTAATTATCAATTGAAGAAAGTGGGTTAGCTAATGACTAGCTAACAAAGAATATATTGTAACGGTTTTATCATGATATCTAATTTATTTACCAAGATTTTTGGTAGTCGCAATGACCGCACTATTAAAAACCTAAGAAAGACGGTCGCTCTAATTAATGCGCTTGAAAAGCAATTAGAAGCGCTTTCTGATGAAGATTTAAAAGCAAAAACAGCAGAATTTAGAGAGCGTTACGATAACGGACAAAGCCTAGATGACATTTTACCAGAAGCATTTGCTGTGGTACGTGAAGCATCTAAGCGTGTAAACGGCATGCGTCACTTCGACGTACAGCTACTAGGTGGTATGGTTTTACATCAAGGTCGCATCGCAGAAATGCGTACCGGTGAAGGTAAAACACTAACTGCAACATTACCTGCATACCTTCGTGGTTTAACAGGTAAAGGTGTTCACGTAATTACCGTGAACGACTACCTTGCAAAACGTGACGCCGAAACTAACCGCCCATTATTTGAGTTCTTAGGCCTAACAGTAGGCTGTAACGTACCAGGCATGATGCCACAGCAAAAGAAAATCGCTTACGCTGCCGACATCACTTACGGTACCAATAACGAATTTGGCTTTGATTATCTGCGCGATAACATGGCATTTAGCATTGAAGAGCGTGTACAACGCCCACTTTACTACGCTGTAGTGGATGAGGTGGATTCAATCCTAATCGATGAAGCGCGTACGCCGCTAATTATCTCAGGCCCAGCTGAAGACAGCTCTGAGCTTTACATCGAAATCAACAAAATTGTGCCTGACCTAGAGCTTCAAGAAAAAGAAGATGAAGAAGGCGTTGAAGGCGACGGCGATTACACGATCGATGAAAAGTCTAAGCAAGTTCACCTAACAGAGCGTGGCCAAATTAAAGTTGAAGAGCTACTAATTGAGCGCGGCTTAATTCAAGAAGGTGATTCACTTTACTCAGCTTCTAGCATCACATTATTAAGCCATGTGTATGCGGCACTTCGTGCTCACAAGCTTTATCAAAAAGACGTTGATTACGTTGTTAAAGAAAACGAAGTTATCATCGTTGATGAGCACACAGGCCGTACAATGGAAGGTCGTCGTTGGTCAGAAGGTTTACACCAAGCTGTTGAAGCAAAAGAAGGTGTACGCATTCAAAACGAAAACCAAACATTGGCATCAATCACATTCCAAAACTACTTCCGTTTATACGACACACTAGCGGGTATGACAGGTACAGCAGACACAGAAGCGTTTGAGTTCCAGTCTATCTATGGTCTAGACACAGTAGTAATGCCAACTAACAAACCGATGATCCGTGACGATCGTGCTGACCTTGTATACCTAACACAAGAAGAAAAGTACGAAGCAATCCTTGCTGATATCAAAGATTGCCAAGAACGTGGTCAACCGGTACTTGTGGGTACTATTTCTATCGAAAGTTCTGAGTACTTATCGCAGTTCTTACGTAAAGAAAAAATTAAGCACAACGTACTTAATGCTAAGTTCCACGCGCAAGAAGCAGACATTGTTGCCGATGCCGGTTTACCTGGCACAGTAACTATTGCAACTAACATGGCCGGTCGTGGTACCGATATCGTGTTAGGTGGTAACTGGACCAGCGAAGTTGAAAAGCTAGAAAACCCAACAGATGAACAAATCAAAGCGATTAAAGATGAGTGGCAAAAACGCCACGATGCAGTAATCGAAGCGGGTGGTCTACACATCATTGGTACTGAGCGTCACGAATCTCGTCGTATCGATAACCAGTTACGTGGTCGTTCTGGTCGTCAAGGTGATGCTGGTTCAAGCCGTTTCTACCTATCAATGGACGATGCGCTAATGCGTATTTTCGCTGGTGAGCGCATGACTAACATGATGCGTAAACTAGGTATGCAACGCGGTGAAGCGATTGAGCACCCTTGGGTAAACCGCGCAATCGAAAACGCACAACGTAAAGTTGAAGCACGTAACTTCGACGTTCGTAAGCAATTACTTGAGTACGATGACGTAGCAAATGACCAACGTCGTGTTGTTTACTCGCAACGTAACGAATTACTTGAAGAAGGCGATATTTCAGAAACAATCACTGCAATTCGAGGCGATGTGTTAAATGGTGTGATTGACCAATTCATTGCACCGCAAAGCCTTGCTGAAATGTGGGATATCCCAGGTCTTGAAGAGCGCTTAAAACAAGATTTCTTAATCGAGCTGCCAATTTCACAATGGCTAGCTGAAGATAGCAAACTATACGAAGAGAAGCTTCGTGAGCGTATCGAAGAAGCGGTTGAGCAAGCGTACAAGCAAAAAGAAGAGATGGTAGGCGAGTCTGTACTACGTCAATTCGAAAAAGCGATTATGCTACAAAGCCTAGATCAACACTGGAAAGATCACTTAGCTGCGATGGACCACCTTCGTCAAGGTATCCACTTACGTGGTTACGCACAGAAGAATCCTAAGCAAGAGTACAAGCGCGAGTCGTTCGAGCTATTCTCTGAAATGCTAGAGAACTTAAAAGTCGACGTTGTGGGTATTTTAAGTAAAGTACAGGTGCGCGCTGAAGAAGATGTTGAGAAAGTTGAAGAGCAACATCGTCGTAGCGAAAATGCACCACGTGAATACCAACACGAAGAAGCTGAGCACATCGGTGGTGAAACACCAGAAGGTGCTGTAGTTACACAACGTGCAGAGCCAAAAGTAGGCCGTAACGAGCCGTGTCCTTGTGGTTCAGGTAATAAATATAAGCAGTGTTGCGGTAAATTAAAATAACCAAAACACGGTGATAAAAAGCGACGCTTGCGTCGCTTTTTTTATGATTAAGGAAACAACAAATGACTAAAAAAGTAGTGCATGTTGCTGTTGGCGTTATTTATAAAGATCAGCAATTATTTATTTGTAAGCGCCCAGACGACAAACACCAAGGCGGCTTATGGGAATTTCCAGGCGGCAAAGTAGAGCAGGGCGAAAGTGTATTTACTGCGCTACAGCGCGAGCTGTTAGAAGAAGTAAACCTAACCGTAAACGCCAGTGAAGAGCTAATGGTTATCGAACATGACTACGGCGATAAATGCGTACGCTTAGATGTGCACATTGTTGATGATTTCACAGGCACAGCCCATGGCGCAGAAGGCCAACAAGGCAAATGGGTCGCACTCAGCGAGCTTGATGATTACAGCTTCCCTGCCGCGAATGTTGAGATTATCGAAAAGATAAAACAATGGTTTGAGTTTTAAGTAGAAACTGTGTTGTTTGTAGGCCTTGCCAAGCTACCTCGGCCCTATGATGTATTTGCGCCCTTGTGCCTCTTCTCCTACTCGGTGTTTTAACACACTAACGGCTTTACAGGCTATCAAGGGTGGGTCTAACCGCTTAACGCAGGTTCTTGGTCAATACTGTTGTTTCTGTTATTGAAGG
>NZ_JABVXF010000026.1 GCF_013349995.1 Pseudoalteromonas sp. 0303 | reverse complement strand
CGTGACCAAGGTGATTATTATGCCTTGATCTGATCACTACATATTCTATAAGTTCAATTTATAATGATCTTGCCGTGTATGCCTCGACCCCTGATTGCATAAATTGCCATGAGTAGAGCCACTACCCATAATTTTAATAAATTTGCTAAGTTATATAGGCAAAAAAAAATAATACAACTTAAATCGTGTTTTTTATTGTCTTTTTAGTAAAAGAGTTGCTTAGCTAATAAAATCACATTTTTCTTGCAGTTTAATTTCTTCTGCAGAAATTTTTGCTTTGTAAGCAATGACTTCAACACCGTTTTCTATAGCTTCAGTTAATAGTTGGGCATATTTTGGGTCGATATGTTCTGCCGCACGTACGTGATTGATACCTTCATGTAAAACGGCAAAAAATAGCACTGCACGATGCCCTTGCTGCACCATTTCTATTAACTCTCGAAGATGTTTTTGGCCTCGCTCAGTTTTTGCATCTGGAAAATAACCTTGCCCAGAGTGTGGGTCTGTTTGTGAAAGTAATGTCACAGATTTTACTTCTACATAGCAATGGGATTTATGTTCATCTGTTAATAAAAAGTCGATTCGGCTATTTTCTTGGCCGTATTTTACTTCTGCAGCAATGGTTTGATAGTCAACAAATTCAGCAATCGTGCCTGCATTTAAGGCTTCTTGCACAACCTTGTTTGCAATCGCGGTATTAACACATATTAAGTGATCGAATTGGTTCTGAGTTAATTGCAAGGATTGAGGGTACTTGCGTTTGGCGTTATCACTGGTTGAATAAAAAGCCTTAAACCCTGGCTCTGCACAGCCCGTCATTTTGCCAGTATTGGCACAGTGAGCTGTAAACTCTGCGCCATCGGCTGTTTTTAAGTCGGCTAAAAAACGTTTGTAGCGTTTAATTAAGGTAGCTATTTGTAATGCGGGAGTAAACTTCATGGCTTTTATAAATTCGTTTTTCTTTATTGTAAGTGATTCATTACGAGGATTGAACCACATCTCATAATGCTATTTATCGCAAGCTGTTGGGAACTGACGTTGGCTGTAGTAAACTCGAGCAACATTTTTAGCGCAAAGAGTATTCTAACATGTCAGAAAAATTTCTAGTTCAACTTAGCGAGCAGGGCGCTGCCGCACATTGGGGCGAAAAAGCCGCTCTTTCTTTTACTGAACAAGGCGCAACTGTTCATTTAACTGAGCAAGATACACTCAAGAACGTACAAAAAGCAGCACGTACGTTAGCTAATCAAGGCTTAAAAAATATTGCTTTAGTGGGCGATGTTTGGTGTACAGAAACACAATGGGCTTTCTATCAAGGCTTTGTTTCACCAAAAAATTTAGATGCTATTGAGTTTGTTGAAAATGCAAAAACAGACGGCAAAGAACTGGCTTCTTTAAAACAAGCTGCGACTTGGGCTCGTCAAATGATCAATGGCACTGCGGATGACATTTTCCCTGAGAGTCTAGCTGGTAAAGCGGCAGAATTTATTCAGTCATTAGCGCCAGAGCACGTAAGTTACCAAATTATTAAAGGTGATGCTTTATTAGAGCAACAATGGATTGGTATCCATGCGGTAGGCCGTGGTAGTGAGCGTCCACCGGTATTATTAGCATTAGATTACAACCCAACGGGCGACGAAAATGCCCCTGTTGCGGCCGCTTTAGTTGGTAAAGGCATTACGTTTGATTCAGGTGGTTACTCAATCAAAGCAAGTGAAGGTATGTTAGGCATGAAGTGCGACATGGGCGGTGCTGCTACAGTAACTGCAGGTTTAGCACTTGCTATTAGTCGTGGTATCAACAAACGTATTAAATTGTTTTTATGTTGTGCTGAAAACTTAATTTCAGGTCATGCCTACAAACTTGGTGATATCTTAACGTATAAAAATGGCACCACAGTTGAAATCGTTAATACCGACGCCGAAGGTCGTTTAGTGCTGGCTGATGGCTTAATGGCTGCAGGTGAGTCTGGCGCGCCATTAATCATTGATGCAGCAACGCTAACAGGCGCTGCGCTTGTTGCTGTTGGTCAAGAATACAATGCATTGTTCGGTCTTAATAAAGAGCTTGTACGTGACGTACAAGACTTTGCAGAGCAAGAAATGGAAGCTGCATGGCCATTACCACTTGAAAAATGGCATCAACAAAACTGCCCGTCGCCATATGCAGATACCGCAAATAGTCGTCCACAAAAAGGTGGTGGTTACGGTGGCGCTTCTAATGCGGCTGGTTTCTTATCACGCTTTGTGCCAAATGAAGGTAAAGGTTGGGTTCACATTGACCTTGCTGCTGCATTTAACATGGGTAGCACAAGCGAGTGGGCTGCAGGCGCAACAACACAAGGTATGCGTACCGTTGCAAGAACTTTACTAGAAAAAGCATAAGCAATTTCCTTTTTCATTAAGCCCCTTAACTTTATCTAAGTTAAGGGGCTTTTTTGTTCTAAAGGGTAATTTTACAAACTGATACAAGCTTTTTTGAGTAAATTAGTATAAAATCCCGCCCCACATTTTCTCATCCTGTGGTTAGTTTTTATTAAATTAGCTACACTTGAATGATCAATTCACACTGGGGTCTCTATTTATGTCAGATAAGTGCTATATCACTGCGCAGCAGCTTCTTGAAGATTCATTTCGTGTTGCGGCACAAGTTTATGAAGATGGTTTCCGTCCTGATTTCATCATTGGTATTTGGCGTGGCGGTGCTCCAATTGGTATCGCAGTTCAAGAATATTACGATTACAAAGGCATCGAAACTGACCATATCGCAGTACGTACTTCGTCATATTACGGTATCAACCAGCAGTCGAAAGAGATCAAAGTTCACGGTTTGCATTACATCATTGAAAATGCCAATGCAGATAACTCATTACTAATCGTTGATGACGTGTTCGATTCTGGCCGCAGTATTTTTGCACTGAAAGAAAAGCTTTCAGAGTTAATGCGTTTAAACCTACCACGTGATATTCGCGTTGCATGCCCGTACTACAAGCCGAAGAACTCAAAGGTAGATATGGTGCCAGATTACTTCATTCATGAGTCTGAAGAGTGGTTAGTGTTCCCTCATGAGCTTTCAGGCCTAACGCCAGACGAAATTATCGAAGGTAAGTCTGATTTAGCCAATATTCATGACATACTTTTAGAAAAGTAAGTTTGAATATTTTTGCAGTTATGAGTGTGTTCTACACTTATAACTGCGCAAAACTTTCGACGTAGTCGCTAAGCTTGTCGATATCTACTACTTGTAAACCTTGATTACTTCTTTGTACTAAGCCTTTTTCAACCAACTCTGTAACTACGCGTCTATACGCTCTTTCTGTGGTGGCAAAGCGTTCTGCTTCGGCATTTACGGTAGGGTAGGCACGCAGTAACGTTGGGTTACTGTTTTCAGCTCTTAATAAGCAATCTTTAGCTATATTGTAGCTAAGTGGTAATAGCAGCTTATCTAAGTTTATTTTTTGGTTTTCTTGGAATTTAGCGGCAATTGTTTGCGCCGTGTATAAGCTTAACTCTGGCTTTTCTAATAGTAGTGCGCGCCAATGTTTAAGCTCAATTAGGTTATAACTTACATCGCTAAAGCACGTAACTGTATAAATACACGGGTAGTTATTCAGTGCTTCAATCTCACCAATCAATGTGTTGTTACAATCAAGCTGGCCTAAAAGAAGGCGTCGGCCATTACCCACGTCATAGCTGAACGACACTGTGCCGCTTCTCACTAATACGAGTTTTGACAAGGGTTGATCTTGATGGATCAGCACTTCTTTTTTAGCTTGTTGAAAACTACTGCCAGCAAATGTCAGTAATTGGTCAACAAGATAGCTTGAAAAATGATATTGAAACATTAACGCCGCTCTTCGGACAATTGTCCTATTTATTACATCTTAATGACGTTAGCATTAAGATTCTAAGAATTTACGCTAACTTGCTGGTAAGGTGTTTCACGTTACTGATACCTTCATTTCCCGTGTAATGATTTTAAAGCTAAGATTATTCTGCAGCTTTACAAGGTTTTTAGTAAGTTAGCTTTTTTATTTTATTGTCAAAGTAGCACTGAGTGCGTCAAAAAAAATGACAAGCTCCAATGCTAACCTAAAGCCTAGGAGAGAACAATTGAGTTGGGAATATTTAGGCTATTTAGCGTCAGCACTGTTGGTTGCTTCTTTGACAATGAGCGATGTAGTAAAACTACGCTGGCTCAACCTCGCAGGATGTATTGCATTTACCTTCTACGGGCTAGCAATTGGTGCCGTTCCGGTAGCCTTTACCAATGGCTTACTGGCGTTTGTAAATATTTACCACATCGTTAAATTAAAGCGTCAGCAAAAAGCTGACGCCGAGTAATATTATTCCTCTTTTTTATACTTCAGCTCGCCCGCAATCCAAGTTTGTGTCACGTTTATATCGTGGATCTCAGAAACTGGGGCTTTATAATAGTCTTTATCAATCAAAATAAAGTCAGCCCACTTTCCTTGCTCTAAACTACCTACCTTAAATTCTTGATGTGCAGCATAAGCACCACCTAAAGTAAATGCACGCAAAGCTTCATCACGCGATAGCAGCTCTTGTGGTCGCCAGCCACCTTCAGGAAGTTGATTATGATCCATTCGTGTAATGGCTGAATATAATCCATCAAACGGATCAGCAAGCTCTACAGGAAAGTCAGAACCTGCGGCAATTACTGAGCCTTGCGCTAAAAAGGTTTTCCAAGCATACGCCCCTTCAAGTTGTTTTTCAGTTAGGCGTTGCTCTGCCATATGCATATCAGAGGTTGCATGAACAGGCTGCATTGATGGAATAATTTTTAACGTTTTAAAACGAGGGATATCTTCAGGAGTCACAATTTGTGCGTGTTCAATTCGATTACGCAGTAAAATGCCACCGGTTTTTTTAAACACATTTTCATAGGCATCGAGTACAACATGATTGGCTTTATCACCAATGGCATGGGTGTTCGCACTAAAACCATGAGCAAAGCTTAAGTTGAATAGTTGCTCAAGTTTTTCTTGGGTTTCAAGCATTAAGCCGTGGTGATTTTTACGATCTGCGTATTCCTCGATAAGGGCTGCGCCTCGACTTCCTAAAGCACCATCCGCATACACTTTGACACTTCGAATCGACAGCATGTCATTCATGTCTTTATATTTGCCCGCTTTGAGCATGGTTTCTAGCTGAGGATCGGCTGCACTTAGCATAGCAACGATTCTAACGGGAAGAGACTTTTGCTCAGAGCGCTGCTTGTACACTTGCCATGTATCATAATCGATACCAGCATCATGGGTTGATGTAATGCCCAAACTCAGCAAGTGTTTACCTGCATTATCTAATGCCGTATTAATGCTGGCATGGCTTGCTTTTGGTACATGCTGAGTAATAAGCGTTTCGGCTTTATCAATGAATACCCCTGAAGGTAAGCCAGAATCTAACTTTAAAATTTCACCGCCGGCAGGAGAGGGAGTTTGTTTATCAATACCTGCAAGTTCCATGGCTTTTGAGTTAACCCACACAGCATGGCCATCAACGCGAGAAAGCACCACTGGTTTGTCTTTTACATATTTGTCTAAATCAGCTGAAGTTGGAAACTCACCGCCAGGCCATTGCTCTTGATTCCAACCGCGACCAATGATCCAACCTTGTTTATCTTTGGCAAACTCAGCCAGCATTTTGCCAACCTCATCTGCCGAGTTTGTATTTCTGACATCAAGTTGTGAAAGGTTATTACCTAAACCAATTACATGGCCGTGAGCATCGACTAAGCCAGGTAACAACGTGGCTTGCTTACCATCAATAGAGGTGGCGTCAGGGAAGCTGTTTTTAATTGAGTCATTGCCTGTTTTTACGACTTTACCGTCTTTAAAAACCAGTGCAGAAAAGTGTTGGGTTTCGCCTTTGTAGGTAGGCGTGTAGCCATTTACATTATAAATAACAGTGGTGTTGGCAAAGCAGCTAAGTGAAGCTGTTGCTAGTAAGCTGATGATGAGTTTCATAATCTTCTAATAGTTTTTATTGATTTATGAAAACACTATCAGAGTTGCAGTAAACTGCAACTCTGCAGCAAGCAAATAATTAACTGTAACTCTTTATTTGCTTGCGTAGACCTTAAATTCACTGAGCGATAATTTATTGTCTTTATCACTGTCGTAGTTTTTGAAACGTGACCACAGAGCTGGGTCTCTCGCTGACTCTGAACGAGTCAGGTAGCCATCGTCATTACGATCAAGTTGTTTAAATTTTTCACCAATACTATCTGCAGCAAAACTCACTGTGCTAGTTACACAACATAAAATTAGGCTGGCAAAGGTTAATTTTGACATTATTTTAACTCTTGTTTGTTAAATAGTGTTTAAATTCAAGGAGCGAGATTTGTTGATCTTTATCTGTATCCCACTGTGCTATGCGTTTTTGCAAGTGCGGTTGCGATGACAGTTCCTGCACAGATAAAAAACCATTTTTATCTTTATCGAGATGATCAAATCGTTGTTTTACATCCAATGCTAAGCTATTGAAGCTTATAGTAATTAAGGTACATGAAGCAAGCCAGAAAATTCTCATAATTACTCTCCTTTATTCATACTCATAATTACACCCCTTTATAAATAAAAGTGCTTGCCATAATTTAACTCCCAAAATTTAAATCCGTTTACACATTCCCTCTGGGATTATGGCAAGCACTTTAAGCCGTTAAGGTTTGAATTTTTCAAACTCTTGTTCAGACAGAACCTGATCGCCGTTTTCATCCAGATCGGCAAATTGCTTAAGTAAGTTATCGTGTTTGGTTGCTTCAGTTAATGAAATCTCGCCGTCGGCGTTTGTATCAAATTTAGCAAATCGAACATCCATTTGTGATGCTAAAACGGTAGCGCTGATAACTAAAAACATCAGCGAGAATGCTGCTAATAGTTGTTTCATTACAATCTCCTATTGAATAAACGACTGAAACTCAGAAAATGAAATTTGGCCATCTTGGTTAATATCAATTTGCGTAAAGTTGCCATGTAATAATGCGTCTTCAGATGCTTCTGCTTCACTCAAAAAACCATTACTGTCTTTATCAAGCTCGTTAAACGTTGTTTGCAAATCTAGTGCATAACTACTTACCGAGATGAGACTTATAAGCAGAGTGGCTACCTGGGCCGTTACTTTCATTTTGTGTCGTAAATAACTAATTTGCTTAGTACTAATCAAAATCAGTGCCAAAATTAAAAGTTTTTAATTATCAATAATTTATGGTTTTCATGTGGTTTTGAATGCGAAATAGTTACAGGGTGTTGTGTCTTTTTTGCAACGATTTTCAGGTGTTAAAACTTTATCCATTTTATTTCAATGAGTTAGCCTGTTTCCAAATAGCAACCTTGTATCGGTTTTTGGGTAAAAATCAGTACTTTTTAAGGTCGGATTCAGCGAGTGTCTAAGTTTGTTCACTAATAATCAGCATCTGAAATTATGTTGAGAGTGAATATGCAAAATACAGTAGCGATAAAAATAAAACAGTTACTCAATTGGCGACCTAGTCTTATTGGCCAGTTCGTCTGTAGCATTTTGCTGTCTTTACTACCGTTATCTTTGGTGGTGATTTTATTTTTAAATGCGCTTAATAAGCAGCTAGCGGTGACTCAAGAAATCGTCGGTGACAATTACGAAATCACTAAAGCATTTAATAACCTCAAACAAGACTTAAATAGCTTAGAAAGGGCAACTCGACAAAATTGGGTGCTTAAAAGTGAATCCCTCGATAGCTTGATTGCCAATAAGTGGCAATCTTCACTGCAAAGTATTGATGAGCTTATATTTTTAAGCCCAACCGCTGATTATGTCTCGCAGTGGCGGCAATTGGCTGAGGTATTACAATTTGCGCATCAACATTTATTAATAGAACAAAAGCAAGACGGTGAGTTATTTGCTCCTGCCAGCAAGCTTATCAGTGAGCAAACAAATTGGCTCAAAGAGCAAAATGAATTACGCATCACAAAAAATCAGCAGCAATTAAAAGCACTTCAAACTTCATTCATTAATTGGTTAGTTGCGTTAATTCCTCTCACGTTATTGGTTGGGGGCGGGTTTCTTTGGCGGATCAGCGGACGTCTGAGAGAGCTTACACATGTGATTGATAAACTAGGGCAAGGCCATTGGCAGCAAAAAATTCAAGTTCGCGGCTCGTCAGAGTTAGTTGAATTAGGTAATAAATTAGAGTGGGTTCAAGCACAGCTACATATGCTTGAGCAGCAAAAAGATACGTTTTTACGCCATGTGACACATGAGTTAAAAACCCCCCTAGCTTCGATGGTTGAAGGCACAGATTTACTTGCTGATGAAATTGTTGGCCCAATCAATAGCGAGCAACAAGCTGTCCTCGAGTTAATAACACAAAGTATGGTGCGACTCAGAGCCATGATTGAAAGCTTATTGAGTTACAACGCCATTCGAACGAGTAAGCAAAGCCTAAGCGAGCTTAACTTTAACTTGATGATGAATAAAATTGAGCGTCATTTTGAGCACCGATTATCAGCCCGTGATTTATCCATTGTGTGGGTGAACGAGTTACCAAATAAAGCCTTGTTTATCTCAATTGAGCTACTTGAAATGGTGCTCATTCAGTTGACTTCAAATGCGTTAAAGTTTTCGCCGGAACATGAGTCAGTGACAATAAAAGCAAGCTTAAAACAGGGACAGTTAATTTTGAGTGTCAGCGACTTAGGAGTAGGGATAGAGGATACTGAAAAAGCCGCTGTATTTGGGGCTTTTTACCAAGGCAAAAATGCAAAACAACATACTGAAATGGGCAGCGGACTCGGTTTAACCATAGTTAAAGAAACCGTTGAACAATTAAACGGTAAGCTCTCTATTACAGATAATGAGCCACAAGGGTGTGTATTTACAGCCATTTTACCAATTCAATTAACCCGAGGAGTTAACTGATATGGGCTTAGCGAATAAAGCCAGTTTTATGCTTGTTATAGGCACGCTATTTATAACAGGGTGCACGATCACGCAAAAGCATGTTGAGCCAAAGCAAGTAGAGCCGACAACAGGTGTGAAACCTCAAGGGCAACCTAATCCAAAGCCTCGGCCTAAAAGTGAGCCGCTATACCCGCCTGCAAGTACAGTCATTGCTTGGCATGCAGCCAAGTGTGGTGGCTTTAAAGCGGGGTCTGATAAAGCAAATTATGTCGGCGAAAATGAGCTAAAGCGTCTGTTTGAGTCAATTTGTTTACTCGGTGCTTCTGAGCCAGATAAAGCCCTTAATCAGCTTGAAAAAAGTGACCATGCTTTTTATTGGCCAGATGATATTAAGCAGTATCTATGGTTACAAAAGCAATATTTACAACAGAATTTAGCGGCAAAACAAGCAAAGCAAGCACTGAGTGATGAAATGGAAAAAACCTTATCGTCGCTTGCGACTATCGAACAACAACTTCTGCTACGTGAAGAAACCAAGGAGCAGTAACCATGAATGAAGTAACAAAACCACGGGTTTTATTAGTAGATGATGATGCGAGTTTATTAAAGTTACTAGCGATTAGAATTGAGTCTAAAGGCTATTTGGTTAGTACCGTTGAAAGTGGCATTGAGGCACTACAAACGCTAAAAAACCAAACCTATGATGCGGTGATCACCGACTTAAGAATGGATGAAATGGACGGCATGGCTCTACATCGCCAGTTACAAAGTCGTTATCCTTCAATGCCGGTGATTATGATGACAGCCCATGGTTCGATACCTGATGCCGTGGAAGCGACGAAGCAAGGTATATTTGCATTTATTACCAAACCGGTTGATAAAGATGAGCTGTTCGACAGCCTTGCTAAAGCTATCGAGATCCATGGTGTACACGGTGATGAAACACCTACACAAACGAATATTGTCACCCGTAGCGGTGCGATGTTGCATCTACTTGAGCAAGTTAAATTGCTTGGTCCAACGCAAGTGAATGTATTGATCTCCGGTGCTAGTGGCACAGGTAAAGAACTGCTTGCACAAGCAATACATCAACACAGCCATGTTAGTGATGGGCCATTTGTGGCAATTAACTGCGGCGCAGTGCCGGGAGAGCTTTTAGAGTCTGAATTATTTGGGCATAAAAAAGGCGCATTTACAGGTGCAGTCAAAGACCATCAAGGTTTGTTTCAACAAGCACAAGGTGGTACCCTTTTTCTAGACGAAATTGGTGATATGCCGCTAAATTTACAAGTAAAACTGCTGAGGGTTTTACAAGAGAAAACCATTCGCCCTGTGGGCTTTCAAGAAGAGATCCCAATTGATGTGCGGGTGGTGTCGGCGACTCATAAGAACCTCCCTGAGGCAATCAATAACCAGCAGTTCCGTGAAGATTTATACTACCGATTAAATGTGGTGAACTTAAAACTGCCTCCGCTTTGTGAACGCCGAGAAGATATAAGTTTGCTAGCACAGCATTTTGCAGGTCTAATTGCTAAACGTATGGGGCAAGAGCAAAAGCAGTTTGCCAATGATGCGATGCATGCGCTGGTGCGCTATGACTGGCCGGGTAATATCCGTCAATTACAAAATGTGATAGAGCAGGTAGTAGCCCTTACACCTGGTAAAGTGATTGCCGCTCAGTTAGTAGAGAGTGCTTTAAACAGTAATGTTAGTATTGCTGAGCCACTTTCGTTAAATGATGCAAAAAAAGAATTTGAGCGAGACTATTTAATTAATACGCTGAAAATGTCAGCGGGTAATGTTGCCGAAGCCGCAAAGCTTGCGAAACGTAATCGCTCAGATTTTTATAAATTAATCAAAAAGCACAACATTAATGTTGAAAGCTTAATATAAGGAAAAACATGGCGCTTTTTTTAGTCTATCTGGGCGGTCGTATTCAAGGTTGTCACATTGAAATGCACGACGTTCGATTTGTCGTAGGTGATAACATTGAACAAACCTATTCAAAATTAAAAGCACAATGGGTGGGTGATAAAAACAATGTGCACATGGATAGCTACATGCAAATTCAGCACATCGATGGCTATCAGGTCGAAGTGGTTGATACTGCGCATCACCAAGCTGAAAAACTATATTTTGTGAACTTAGGTGCTTACCGAGCAGATAGTCTTGCTGAGCAACATGATTTTGCATTGTACGTTGCCCGTAGCAGTGAAGAAGCAAAGCAACGCGCTAAAGAGTCTTTATTGGCGGGAATGACTCATCTTCATAAAGATGATTTACACGATGTAGACGATTGTTTTGCGATTGACTTACTTGATAGTAATTTATCAATCAAATTAACGCCAAGCGGGCAAGCTCAAGCAATGAAACCCGATTGGTTTGGCTATTACGTTCTTTGATCTATTCTTGGTTATCGTTTTTACTGGCAACTTTAAAGGCGATAATCACCAATCCAAACAAAGCAAATGGCAGTGCAGCGAGTAAATACTCAACGGTATGGCTGTCTTGGTAGTTAGGCTGGAGTAGGAAGTGACCTGCAACACAAAGTAAAATAGCCACGAATAAAACGGGCAGTAAAATCAGTTCTTTTTTAGGTGAGTGTTTTTTCATTACAAGGCGATATATTCCAAAGGTGCGCCATTGTAATTAGCTCAGCTTATTCAGGTCAAATAAGTTGCTTTGTAGTTTGCTTTATATTGCGCTGTATCAACTTTTTTTGTGTCAGCTTTTACAGGCTGCTTTTTTGGAGCCGCTGGTTTATCGGTTGCTTCATTATAGCTAAATAGCCCCATAATGAACTCAATCTCTTCACGTTGTAATCCAGATCGCATGATGCCCTCCAAAGAATAATTTGCCTTTTGTATTACAAATATTACGTCCTGTAATCTGAATTATCGGTGAATACCCAGTCATTAAACTGTAATCATATGTAACGCAAATATGCTTATTTAATAGGCAACTCCACAGTAAACACAACACCTGTGTCATCATCTAAATTTTCTGCCAATACTTTACCGTGATGGTAATCGCAAATAAGCCTTACAATATAAAGACCTAAACCCAAGTGGGGCTGCTGCTGATGTTGCTGACTTCTCACTGAAACCATTGAGTCGAAAATGTGTTCAACTAAACCGTCAGGGAGCAGAGGTCCTTGGTTGCTAATTGTTAATAATGCATGGTGCTCTTGCTTGGTTAAGCTGACTGAAATTGTGCTTTGCGAGGTTTTAAACTCAAGTGCGTTGTTGATGAGCTTATCGAGTAATTGGGCAATAAATTCTGGTGCGCCACTAACATTTAACGGCTCATTACAAAGCGACAAGGTAAATAGGCTTTCACCATAGGTAATTTGATAGCCCTGCATGCAGCCGGTGATCACCTTGGTCAGGTCAAACTCTTCTGCCTCGGCACTTTGAATACTTTGTTCAAGGCGCGTTGCTTCACTCATGGTGGTAATAATTTTACCTAACCGCTCAACCCCTTCACTGGCACGGTCGAGGTATTTTTGACTCAGTTCAGATTGCGGCTGCATTTGTAAATTTTCAAGTGATGAGCGTACAACAGCCACGGGCGTACGCAGTTCATGGGAGAGTCGTGATGACATATTTTCTAAGTAATCAGTATAGCCACTTAAACGGCTAACAATGTTGGCAAAGCTGCGAGAAAGGTCGCCAATTTCGTCATTCGAATCGGCATAAGTAATCTTGCCAGTGATCCGCCCTTGGGCATCAATAGCTTGCTCGGCATTATCACGTAAGCGGCGAATACGGCTGGAAATTCTTGAAGCAAAAAAGAATAGCGTCACAGTGCCTACAAGCATCACCGCTAAGATGACATTAAAGAGCTTTTCTAACGATTTATTACGTAGGGTGCGCACGCCGTTGGTGGTTTCTTCTGCGATTACTGCACCAATGACTTTATCTTGGATCCAAATAGGGTAGGCCGCCGATAAAATAACGGCTTTGTTATCTGGAGTTAAGCGCCATGATGATGCAGGTTTACCATTTAAAGCACTGGCTATGTGAGTACCTTGCATCGCAGCGACATCATGTAAGGTATCAATAAACTCATTTTCTGGGCGAGTTAAAATTTTATAGTAAAGTGGGTGTAAGTAATCTTGCTCAAAGCGTTGCCACCAGGTTGTTGCCGGCGCATCTTTTAGGCCGTCTGCCCAAACGCCATCGGCATGATGAATTGAGCCTGATTGTGCAAGTACGCGATGATGGTTATCGACGACCCAAATTCGGCTGCCACTGTGGCCCATGCCTTTCAAAATACGGTTAATTTCTGGCGAAGGTACTAAAACAGAGCCGATATCATTGGGATTTTGTAGGTTTGAAGTCGACATAAGTTGAGGCTCAACCTTGTCTTCATCCCAATCTTCAATCGCAAAACCAAGCTTATTACCTAGCATCGAAAGCGGAAAACGCAGCTCTATGTTGTAACCCGTGTCGGTGCTTTTAAAATAGCCTTGAATTTTTGTGACAGGCTCTTGTGTTGTGGCATCAAAGGCATTAACCCAGCCATCTTGACGGGCGGCCACCACATAACTTTTAAATTCACCTTCTGGTGTTTTTAACATGATCTGTAAGTGATCATTACGGGTAAAGCTGAGCACATTTTTAGCGCGATACACCAGTGAGCTGTCAGTGACTTTAAATGCCGCATAAAGGTAGTTTTCGTATTTGCCCACCATGTGATCAAAACTTAGATCACTATCTTGATGATCATTATTTAACCCCTGTAAGTAGCGCTTGTCGTAATGCCAAAATAAGCTTTGATAAGGCTGCCATTCCGACAATTTACCATCAAGTTGAATCGGGTTATTCAGATTATAGGCATATAAATCTCGGCCTTTTACAACTTGATCTAAAAAGTTGGTTTGCGAGTCAAACAAAGCAGGGCGCTCATGTAATGCCGTTGCAAGTGCGCGGGTGGTGCCCACTAAGGTTTTTTCTTGCCCTTGCCTTAAGAACTTTTCCATTTCCCAAACATATTCATAGCCAAGCCAAGGCAATAAAAATAAAAAGCAGGATAAGAAAATAAACTTAGTTCTAAGCCCCAAACGCAGCATTAAGCTTGCTCCCAGCGATAACCCATACCGTAAACGGTATCAATGCAGTCAAATGCATCATCTAAAGCAATAAACTTTTTACGAATGCGTTTTACGTGAGAGGTAATAGTACTGTCATCAACATAAATTTTCGCATCACTCATTAATTCGTTGCGGCTTTTTACATGGCCTGGACGCTGTGCAAGTGAATGTACCATCCAAAATTCTGTCACAGTTAAATCAACCAGTTGCTCTTGCCAAAAAACCTGCATGCGCTGAGTATCTAACTTTAACATGCCGCGATGCAAAAGAGCGGTTTGATCGGCGGGTTGATCGAAGGCATCAAGGCGTCTAAACAAGGCACCTATGCGAGCAGCAAGATGCGCCATACTGATGTCTTTGGTTAAGTAATCGTCAGCACCCATGCGCAGGCCACATACGGTATCAATTTCGCTATCGCGGGCGGTTAAAAATATAATCGGTAAGGTTTTAGAAAGACTGCGTAATGTTTGGCAAAGTAAAAAACCACCATCCACTTCATGGCCAAGGCCAATATCAACAATGGCTAAATCTGGTAAAGATTGACTAAATGCTAATTCAGCACTGGCTCTGTCAGCAAAACCTACAACCTGATAGCCCTGAGCGCTGAGCATTTCAGTGTAGTTTTCGCGGATTGCTGTTTCATCTTCAACGATTGCTATTTTCTTCATTGTTAATACTTACTTAAATTCTTTCTATAGCGAACTATACCTAATTTTTTGCCTTGCGTACTGGCAAAAACGCGATTGCCATTTTTCTGCCACAATTGCTCAGCAGTTTGCCTTTTTTGATCCCCTTTATTGCCATTTCGACTTGTTTTAATAGCTCCATACCAAGTTCGCAACACCAACCAATGTTGCCAAGCAATTAAGTAGAAAAAGGATTAAACCATGAAAAAATTAATTATTGCCGCTGTTATCACATCTGCTGTATCTGTAGCCCCTTTTGCAGACGCTGCGAGTCAAAGTAAACAAGAAACACCAAAAGAAACAGCCATTGGCTTAGGTGCAGGTGCCCTTGTTGGCGGCATAGTCGGCGGCCCAGTGGGGGCATTTATTGGCGCGTTTGCTGGTGGCTTAATTGGCGAAAAAGAAGCGGCAGACAACACCATTGATGAACAAGCTCACGCATTAGTTGTAATGAAGGAGCAAACCGCTGATTACCAACAAGTGATTGCCGATAACGCCGCCCTAAGTGAGCAGCTTGAATTATTAGCTGACGAAAAAGAGCAGTTACTACAAGCCCAATTGAACACCTTATTGGCGATGACGGTACAGTTTAAAACTGGCTCTAGCGAAATTGCCCCTCACTTTGCTAATCAACTCGACAAAGTCGCGCAGTTATTGATTGCTCAGCCAAATTTGGCTATCGACTTAAATGGCTTTGCAGATCAGCGTGGTGATGAATTGGCTAATTTAATGCTTTCAAAACAGCGTGTAAATGCAGTGCAAAGCTACTTAATTAAACAAGGTGTACCTCATACGCGCTTAACCGCAACCGCCTTTGGTGAGCAGCAAAGTGTTGCCGATTCAAATAACTACGAAGACAACGTGTTTGACCGCCGCGTAACCTTAACGACACGCCCTGTGTCACAAAGCAGCTTACGTACAGCACAAAGTAACCACTAATTCATCTGTCGATGGAGTGACATATTATGTTGAGTAACCGTACCAAAAGGCTCCTTTTTGGGAGCCTTTTTATCTTCTTATTAGGTTATGCAGTTAACCCCGCATTTGCGGCCAATGCCAGTGCCGAACTGCGATTTTATGATGATTCAAATAGCCAAGTGTCGTCGGGCTTATTAGTGAAAAACGATGTCACAATGACGCTCACTGGGCTTATTAATCATGTTGTTGTTAAACAACGTTATCAAAACCCGCACCCGTTTGCGGTTAATGCCCGTTATGTGTTTCCGTTACCTGATGAAAGCGCAGTTCATGCCATGCAAATGCAAATTGGTGAGCGTATTATCACCGGTAACATTGCCCTTAAGCAGCAGGCAGAACAGCAATTTAAGCAAGCTCAAAAACAGGGTAAACGCGCCGCTTTAGTTCGTCAGCAGCGTGCGAACATTTTCTCAACTGATGTGGCAAACCTTGGAGCAGGGGAAGAGATTGAAATTACCTTGCAATACCAAGAGATAATCGGTTTTCGCGATGGTGTGTTTTCACTGCGTTTTCCAACCACTATTACGCCGCGCTACGAACCTTTAACGGCAGAACTACAGCAAAAAGCGAATCTAGAAACAAAAGACACAGAACAACAGAACGACGCAACAGCTAACACAGCGCAAATGGCATCAGCGTGGCTGAAACCTGTTTTTCATCGCGCACAAAGCCAAGAGTCTGATGCGAGCCTAAACCTTGCAATTGCGATGGATATTGGCCTTGAACTCAGTGATATCAGCGCTAATTTAGCGGGTATGCAAATCGATAACCCAAGTTTTGGTCGGTACCAGTTATCACTTAATCGTGATGTTCCAATGGGTAGAGACTTTGAGCTGACATTTAAACCCCTTGATAAAGCCCACTCTCAGGCTGCATTTTTTACCGAAACAGTTGCAGGTCAAGAGTATGGTTTACTGATGTTAGTACCGCCAAGCGACCACTTTATCTCGCAAGCTCGTCTTCCTCGTGAAATGGTGTTTGTTGTAGATACCTCCGGCTCAATGCATGGCCAATCAATGGAGCAGGCTAAACAAGCCTTGTTTTATGCCCTTTCGTTATTGGATGAAAATGACAGTTTTAACATCATAGGCTTTGATAACGAAGTGTCAGTGTTAAGTGACGCGCCAATGATTGCCAATGACTTTAACATTCGCCGTGCAGAGCGCTTTATTTATGGCTTACAAGCTGATGGCGGCACCGAAATAGCAAAAGCACTGACTCAGGTACTTGATGGTAAACAGCATGATGGCTTTGTACGCCAAGTGGTGTTTTTAACCGATGGTAGTGTGGGTAACGAAACGCAGCTATTTAAACAAATTCAAACAGATTTAGGTGACAGCCGACTCTTTACCGTCGGTATTGGTAGCGCGCCTAATAGCTTTTTTATGACCAGAGCTGCTGACATTGGTCGTGGTACATTTACTTTTATAAGTAGCACCAACCAAGTACAGCCAAAAATGCAGCTACTTTTTGATAAGCTGGCGCATCCAGCTGTTACTGAGCTTGCTCTTGAAGGCGACAAAGCAGCCCTTGAGTATTGGCCATCGCCATTACCTGACTTGTATTTTTCAGAGCCGGTTTTGGTTGCCGTGAAGCTTGATGGCAGTCAGCACTTAACATTAAAGGGGCAGACAAACACAGGGCCAATGACGATTAATTTAGCAACAGCCAATGCTGCAAACGGCGAAGGTATCGCTAGACTCTGGGCCAGACAAAAAATTAAATCGCTGCTGCTTTATAACGAAAAACAAACGGTACGCGCAGAAGTCGAAGCATTAGCACTTCAGCATCATTTACTCAGCCCTTTTACGGCCTTTATTGCAGTTGATAACTACGCGGGGAATGAGATTGCAGAGCGTTCAATGCAAGTACAAAACAAACTTCCTAACGGCATGACGCTACCGCAAACCGACGGACAAAGCCGGGTGTTTATGTTACTTGGGTTGTTGTTACTTTCTTTCTCGTGGTTATGGCAATGGCGACGCTAAAAAAAGCGCTGCCAGTTTGCAGCGCCTTACTTGGCATCGCATTGTTTGTTAATGGCGGTTATATGCAGGCGAAAGCTTGGCTGGCACAGGCGTTGATCGAATCTGCTTGGCAGCAAGCTTTGCAAAGTCCTAATCAGCAAGTGAGGCCTTGGTTTTACGCCGATGGTTATGTCACTGCACACATAAATTGGCCAAGCCAGCAGCAAGAGTTGACCGTACTTGCTGGTGCATCGGGGCGAAACCTTGCGTTTGCCCCGGGGCATTTTTTGCCAAGCGGTGAACTTGGCAGCTCAAAAGGGGGGTTAATAGCTGGTCATAACGACACCCACTTTGCATTTTTAAAACATGTCGCAGTGGGTGAGCAGTTCAGTATGCAGTTGCAAAGTGGCCAGATTGAGCACTATCAAGTTCGTAGCATTGATGTTATTCATCAAAGCGAACAGGGCTTTTTAGCACAATCAGGCCTTTATTTATTAACCTGTTACCCTTTTGACTCGTTAGCTTCAGGGACAGAGTTTAGGCTATTGGTGTCGGCTGATAAATTATCGTTGTATACGTCAACTTTCAGCTCTTGATGACGTTGACTAACAATAACACCGGCGAATACCACTGCAATACTCACCCATTGCCATAGTGTCAGTACTTCGCCAAGTAAAATGCCAGACAAAATTAACGCAAAAATTGGAATGAGGTTTGAATAAGCAGCAGCAGTTAATACCGACACCTTACTAATGGCGTAGTTGTACATGCCATAGCCGCCTAAAGTGACACATGAGCCTAAATATAAAATGCTCAGTAGGGCACTTAAATCATGCTGATTTTCGCTGGGTAGTTCGATGAAAAATAAAAAAGGCGCAAAGAATATGCTACCGCTAAGCCCTTGAATTGCAATTAAAGTAAGTGGTGAGTAACGAGCTACTAGGTGTTTTACGCTCACGGTATAAAACGCCGCGCACACCATCGCCATCAACTCTAAAAAGTTACCAAGCAGTGGGTTTGGGGCTTGCTCAGTGCTTGGTGATAATAGCGTTAATAAAATACTGCCACCAATACATAAGGTAAAACCAACGACGATGGCTTTACTGATGTACTCTTTTAATATTAAGAACGCCAAAATAGCGACGATAATAGGTAAACAAGAGACTATTACCCCAGCTTGCGATGCCGAAGTGTATTCAAGAGCATGCCCTTCAAATAAATAATAAAAGCAAGGCTCAGCCAGTGACATACCAATTAAGTACTTCCAGTCACCTTGTTTAAACTCAAAGCGGATTATATAGCGCCATAAACATAAGCTAATCAATAGGGTGGTTAGCATTCTTAAAAAAATCACTAACACAGGATCATAAACATTGATTGCATGCTTTAGAGCAATGTAGGAGCTACCCCATAAAAAGGTCGCGATAATTAAGCATAAACTGGCTGGCATAGGTGTCGCTATTGAGTAAAAAAACGAGAGCGCGATCCTAGCATGAATTTTTTTAACTTGTTCAAAAACCGTTAGCTGGTATATATAAATTCTCTATTTTAATTACAGAATATAAAAATCAAATGCAAAGGCCACACGTCGTTGTTGTAAAGCTGGGCACAAGCGTGCTGACAGGCGGTACCGACAAATTAGATAAAGCACACATGGTTGAACTTGTTCGCCAATGTTGTGAATTAAAAAAACAGGGTTATCAGGTTGTTTTAGTATCAAGCGGCGCAGTTGCTGCAGGTCGCGAGCAACTTATTACCCCCTGTGGTCGTTCTTTGATTGAAAAACAAATGCTTGCCGCAATCGGCCAAGGACAGCTTATTCATATTTGGCAGAGTCTGTTTGCTTTGTATGGTGTGAATGTTGGACAAATGCTACTGACCCGCGCCGATGTAGAAGACCGTGAACGTTACTTAAATGCCCGCGATACCTTAAATGCACTTCTTGCTCACAATGTGGTGCCAATTATTAACGAGAACGACGCTGTAGCCACCGCCGAGATTAAAGTGGGTGATAACGATAACTTATCTGCTTTAGTCGCAATATTAGCAAATGCTGAAAAGCTGTTACTGTTAACTGACCAAGAAGGTTTATTTACAGGCGATCCGCGCTCTGATGCTAATGCAACACTTATCAACGAAGTTGAGCATATTAATGATGAGCTAAGAGAGCTCGCTGGTGGCAGTGGCACCACCCTAGGTACCGGTGGTATGGCAACCAAACTGCAAGCAGCCGATATTGCACGTCGCGCTGGTGTTGAGGTCATTATTGCAAAAGGCGCAGGCAAAAATGTGATACTTAATTGTATGGCCGACAAGCTCCCTGGTACACGCTTTTTAAAACTCACCGCACCAAAAGATGGCCGCAAAAAATGGTTACTTGCAGGACCTAAAAGCACGGGGCAATTAGTGATTGATGATGGCGCAAGCCTTGCACTTAAAGAGCGTGGTGCAAGCTTACTGGCAAAAGGCGTAAAAACTGTGCGAGGGCAATTTGAACGCGGTGATGTGATTGAAGTAGTGACGTGTCAAGGGCAATGTATAGCCAAAGGCCTTGTTAATTTTAACCATCAAGAAGTAGATCAAATTAAAGGCTGTCATTCGTCGCAAATTACCCAGTTGCTTGCATTTGCACCAAGCAGCGAAGTAATTCACCGAGATGATATGATTTTGTTATAGTTTTTTAGTAATTCTGATAAAGTTAACTAAACTAAAGTAATAAGCAGTTTTGGGGACTTTTTAGATGGCGGCTAACGCTTGCGGACATGACTGGGTTGTAGAAATCACCCAACAAGAAGAAGAGCCTGAGCTCGATCAGGCGCTTATTAATGCCGTCAGTGAATTAGATGAGTTTTCTCGTTTTGCTATTTACATCAATAAGTTTTTTAAACCTGGCCTGCCTGCAAGGCTGCTAAATAAAGATTCGGTTATCGAAGAGCTCAGTGAACACGAAGTCAATGAGCTCATCGAAAAAGTCAGCCGCAATAAAATTCGCATCAGTCGCAACTACGGTTTTATTTCTACTTATGTGCCCATTTATTACATGGGCAATGTGGTTGGTGTACTGGTCATTGAGTCTGAAAAAGAGCTTTCAGAACGCTGTAGCATGCTCGCCATCTACATGCTAAATATCTACGCGAATCAACTGTCATTACTTTATAAGTCGCAACTTGACCCTTTAACAGAGCTTTTAAACAGGCAAACCTTTGATAAAAAGGTGATTGAAATTGCAGCCGATGCTGCTGTGGATCATGAAAGCCATGAGTCAAAGCAACGTCATTGGTATTTGGCGATGGTCGATATTGACCATTTTAAAAGCGTAAATGACAACTATGGCCACGTTATTGGCGACGAAGTGATCTTGTTAGTAGCGCAGCTATTAAAAAATAATTTTCGAATTGAAGATTTCGTTTTTCGCTATGGCGGCGAAGAGTTTGCTGTGTTATTTCAAGCAAGTGACGAGCTCGATGCACGTAATGCCCTAAATCGTTTTCGAGGCTGTGTGGCAGAATACCCCTTTCCTCAAGTTGGTAACTTAACTGTGAGTAGTGGTTTTATGCCAATTTACGAGTTTGAAATGGTTGCCAGCCTAGTCCAAAAAGCCGATCAGGCCTTGTACCATTCTAAAAACAGTGGTCGTAATTGCGTCACTGCCCATTCAGAGTTAGATATTCAACAAATCAAACCTCAAGATGATTCTATAGAGCTGTTTTAAGGTGTTGCAGCGCGCTTAGCTGTGTTAAAATTGCCCACTATTTTTTAGAGCCACATGAGAAGGTAAGATGAAGTTTGTTCGTTGGTTACTAGGCCGCATCATTTTGTTTTTTGATTTTGTATTCACACCACGCAGTAAAAAGCGTCCAGCAGCAGAGCAAGCAGCGCTTGACTCAGTGACGTCACAATTTAAGCTTTATCAATTTAAAGCCTGTCCATTTTGCGTGAAGGTACGTCGTGCTATTAAGCGCCAAGGTCTATCAGTTGAAACTCGTGACGCTAAAGGTAACGAGCAATTTCGCCAAGAGCTTTTAGAGCAGGGCGGCAAAGTGAAAGTGCCTTGTTTACGTATTGAAGAAAACGGCCAAGTAACTTGGTTGTATGAATCAAATGATATCATTGCTTATTTAGATAAAGTCGCGGCATAAAGCGGCTTTTCACTTCGATTATAGCCCGTGCTGTGCTAGCATTTGGGCAAATTTTTAATTGTCTTTTGAGAGATATAACCATGACAATTCGCACCCGTGTTGCTCCGTCACCGACTGGTGACCCGCACCTAGGTACTGCATACATCGCATTATTTAACTACTGTTTTGCTAAGCAGCAAGGCGGTGAGTTTGTGTTACGTATTGAAGATACAGACCAAGTTCGTAGTACGCCAGAATCAGAGCAAGCTATTATGGATAGCTTACAATGGTTAGGCTTAAACTGGGATCACGGTCCAGATGTCGGCGGTGAGTTTGGTCCATACCGTCAATCTGAGCGTAGCGATTTATATAAGAAATTTGCGCATCAGTTAGTTGAACAGGGTAAAGCTTTTTACTGTTTTGCTACGAGCGAAGAACTAGACCAAATGCGTGAAGAGCAAATGGCCGAAGGCCTACGCCCTAAATACGATGGTCGTGGTTTAAATCTTTCTGAAGATGAAATTAAAGCAAACCTTGAAGCGGGTAAACCTTACGTAATCCGTATGAAGATCCCAAGCGAAGGCACGTTCAAGTTTAACGACTACCTACGTGGCGAAATTGAGATCCCATGGGAAAATGTAGACATGCAAGTGCTACTTAAAGCTGACGGTTTCCCAACTTACTTCCTTGCCAACGTTGTTGATGATCACCACATGCAAATTAGCCACATTTTCCGTGGTGAAGAGTGGATCAATTCAGCGCCTAAGCTATTAAAATTATACGAAGATTTTGGTTGGGAAGCGCCTGTACTAGGTCACTTACCGTTACTTCGTAACCCAGATAAGTCAAAATTATCGAAGCGTAAAAACCCAACTTCAATCAATTACTATAAAGAGATGGGCTACCTACCTGAGGCACTATTAAACTATTTAGGCCGCATGGGTTGGTCAATGCCTGATGAGCGTGAAAAGTTCACGCTAGCAGAGATGATTGAACACTTTGATATGAAACGTGTGTCGCTTGGTGGCCCTATTTTCGACATCGATAAGCTTAGCTGGCTAAACGGTATGTGGATCCGTGAAAACTTATCTGATGCAGAGCTAATGCAGCGTTTTGTAGATTGGAAATTTAATACAGAGCTATTCACTAAAGTATTACCAGAAGCAAAAACGCGTATTAATACGCTTTCTGATATGGTTGACCTTGCCGGTCATTTTGTAGGTGGTATTCCAAGCTATGATCCTGCGCTATTAACGGCAGGTAAAGCTGATGAAGATGTAATCCGTCAAGCATTACAGTTCTTCATCTGGCAATTAGAAGGTTTACGCAGTTGGGAAAAACCAGCGATTTTTGCTATCGCAAAAGAAGTGGCGACTTTCCATGAATTGAAGATTAAAGACTTCCTTGAGCCAATCTTTGTGGCTATCACAGGTAAGACATCTTCAACTTCAGTACTTGATGCGATGGAAATTTTAGGTTCTGATTTATCACGTGCTCGTTTACGTGTTGCACTAGCACATCTTGGTGTGTCTAAAAAGCAAGCGAAAAAAATTGAGCGTGCATACCGCGATTATCCACAAGTATAACCATAATGTAACTCCCAAAACCGAGCTTTATGCTCGGTTTTTTTATATTTAAATCAAAGTTAATGCAGATTTAACTTGTAAATAAGGGCTGCTCTAATAGTATTAAATATACACAATTTATCACTTGTAGATATATCTTAATGAAGCAGTATAAGGTAACTGCAAGCGAGGGATTTTTGAAACTGAGGCAAATGCTTTAGTAAGATTTCAAGGAGAAAGTGATGTTTAGATACGTATTGGTCTGTTTGACCATTTTAGGTTTTAGTTTACCAAGCTTTGCTGCAGATAAACCCAATGTACTTGTTATTTGGGGTGACGATGTTGGTATGTGGAACATTAGTGCCTATCATCGAGGCATGATGGGAGGCAGTACCCCAAACATAGATAGAATTGCTAATGATGGCATGATATTTATGGACCATTACGCACAGGCCTCTTGCACTGCTGGCCGCGCTGCATTTATCACAGGTCAGTATCCAATGCGTACTGGTCTCAGTACAGTAGGGCTCCCAGGCGCGAAACAAGGCTTGCAAGAGAAAGATCCGACTTTAGCAACTATGCTCAAATCAAAGGGTTATGTCACAGGCCAGTTTGGTAAAAACCATTTAGGTGATCGTGATGAACACTTACCTACAAATCATGGCTTTGATGAATTTTTTGGTATTTTATATCACCTCAATGCCGGTGAGTACCCAGAACAGCAAGATTATCCTCAAGACGCTAAAACACAAGAGAAGTTTGGTTTAAAAATGCGTGGGGTCATTCATTCAAAAGCGCTTGGTAATGGCAAGCAAGAGATTAAAGATCTTGGTCCATTTGGGAAAGAGCGTCAACGCAATTTAGACCAAGAAGTACTTGTAGAGTCAAAACGCTTTATCCGTGATGCAGTAAAACAAAATAAACCTTTCTTTGTTTGGCATAATACAACTCGTATGCATTACCAAACTAACCTTAATAAAGCTTATGACGGCAAAACTGGCTTTGGTTTATATGCTGATGGTATGGCCGAAATGGATGATGATGTAGGTGAGTTACTTAACTTACTTGATGAACTTAAAGTAGCTGATAATACAATAGTGATGTTTTCTACAGATAACGGTGCAGCTTCAAATTCATGGCCTGATGGTGGCAACCAGCCATTTCATGGTGAAAAAGGCGTTGGTGGCTGGGAAGGTGGCTTCAGAGTACCTATGGTTGTTAAATGGCCTGGTCATATTCCTAAAGGCGTGAGCACAGGTGAGTTCATGACAATGGAAGATTGGATGCCAACGATCATGTCATGGGTTGGCGATAAAGATTTAAAAGCTAATTTATTAAAAGGCACCAAAATCAATGGTCAAAAATATAAGGTTCATTTAGATGGTTTCGATCAAAGTGATATTTTGCTAAATAATGGCAAAACAAAGCGTAAAGAGTTTTATTATTTCACCGAAACTACCTTTCATGGAATGCGTTACGGTGACTGGAAATTAATCTTTACAGAACAAAATCATTGGTTTAGGTCTACACAGCAAGCTCTTACTTCACCTTATATTATTAACTTAAAAATGGATCCATTTGAGCGTTTCATTGATGCTAGGGGTTATGATGAGTGGGCAGAAAACCGTAGTTGGATCTTAGGCCCAGCAGGTAATCAAATTACAGAGTTTGTAAAATCCTTTAAGGCTTTTCCACCTAGCCAAGAGAGTATGTCAGTACAAGTGGGTAGTGTTGCTGAGATGATTTCAAAGCAAGCGTTAAACCGCTAAAAAGCAAAGACTTTACCAGAACACAAGGTTGCAACATCGCAGTTTTGATAATCCCTGGTAAAGTCTTTACAACTCTCAACTAAGTAGCCATTGCCACCTATATTTACTACTTCAAGTTTTAGCTGCTCAATAGCAATACTATTTATCTCTGTAGTGCTATAACCACCAGATTGTACTGAACGCTTACCAAGACAACTAAGCCCTTCAACTTCACCTAAATAATATGCGCCACTTTAAATAGCCTGTTGTTCACTTATAAATTCCTGTAAGCGCTGTTTTTTTTAATTCATGGGTAAACCAGTTTCAGGGACTGTTTAGCCTTAAACCCATGATGGCGCAGACTGATATAAGAGAAAAACTGGTGATTAAAATTAGTAGTCTAGTCATGATTTTCATCTCAATTTAATGCAATTACTTTATCGCTGTTAGCACATATTTGTTGTTAAAAATTGTTGGCTAGATTGCATAAGTCACTTTTTATAAGCACTTTTACTTGGATTAAATACGAATAAAAATGTAACTGAGCTTGCATATTTGTTAATAGAATCAATTTGTTGAGTTTTAAATAAAACGATAAAAAGTTCACATTCAGACAATAGCTGAGAATTGTTGTTTAACGTTATAGCTTGTTTTATAAGCTTAAAGTTGATGTTCTCGTTATTTTGGCAAGTTATTTGTTAACCTGAAGTACAAAATGCTACACGTATGTAGCTTTCTTTTAACTCCCTTTGTGATTGAATTGTCTATACAAGTAGTGAAATGGATATTCGCAAAACTTGAATAACTATACTTACCAACTATCCAGGGGATACTTATGCAAGTTAAGACCTTATCGATTGCTGTTGCAGCAGCAATTTATAGTGCCAGTGCAGCCCATGCTGTCGGCGTAGACCAGCCATTTAAACAAGCTAATGTTTTAAAACCAGCTAGTTTCACAACTGAAGAAATCGTCAAGTTAACAGAAGAGTTCCATACTGCTGACTCGCAAAATATGCTGCAAAACGACGGCTTAAATGTACAAGTGAATGGCCAAAAGAATAAATTTAAAGAAGAAGGCCTTGATGGCGAGCATGTTTATATTGTGACTCTTCGTGAAAACTCAGTTGCCTTAGAAGCGCGCAATTTTGAGTCGCCATTAGCACGCACTATGAAAGCACAAGGTGTAAGCAAAGTATTTGAAAAAGGCCAGCCTGCAATTGCTGCAGTGACTGAGTATCAAAATAAATTACTAAGTAAGCAACAAACAGTAATGAGCTCTGTAACAGCCGTAACAGGCCGCACTGAAATGCGTCGTCAATTCACTAAAGCATTAAACGGCTTCTCAGTGAAAATGACTGAACGAGAAGCTCGCCGTGTTGCAGAACTTGGTACTGTTGCAACGGTAATGCGTTCTAAAAATTACGACTTATTGTCAGATGAAGGCCCAAAACATATTGGTGCTGATCAAATTTGGAATGGTAACAGCGTACCAAGTGGTATTAAGGGCAAAGGTGAAGGTCAAATCGTTGGTATCATCGATACCGGTATTAACTCAGATCACCCTTCATTTGCAGCTGTAGGTGGTGATGGTTACGAGCATGAAAACCCGTTTGGTGACGGTGTTTATGTCGGTGACTGTGTTGAAGAGCCTGAAGAAATTCAATGTAATAACAAATTAATCGGTGTGCGTTCATATGACGTGATCACTGATGTTTATGATGCCATGATCCCTGGCTGGCCGGCCATAGGTGAAGATTACGGCGGTCACGGCTCACACGTTGCTTCAACAGCGGCGGGTAACGTAGTTAAAAATGTACCATACATGGTAATGGGGCTAGGTGAGCAGTCTGACGGTGTTGTCATCAAAGAGGATGTTTTCCCTGAAATTTCAGGTGTTGCACCGCACGCTAACATCATCTCTTATCAAGTGTGTTACCCAGACAGTGCTGACTATGCGGGATGTCCGGGTGAGGCATTGGTTGCCGGTATTGAAGATGCAATTTCTGATGGTGTTGATGTAATCAACTTCTCTATCGGTGGTTCTGATTCAAATGTATGGGCTGATGCTGTCCAACTTGCCTTCTTAGCTGCGCGCGAAGCGGGTATCAACGTTGCAGCGGCTGCAGGTAACAGTGGTCAAGCATGTGGCTCAGCTGAGTGTTTTGGCTATCTTGATAACTCATCGCCATGGCTTGCTCAGGTAGCTGCAACAACGCATGGTCGCTCTGTTGTCGTTGAAACAGCTGTAGAGTACGCTGGTTTTGCTGATGAAACGCTTGGTTCAGAAGTGCCTAGCTGGTCAGAGACAGGCTTAATTGGTGGTGCGGTCAATAGCGAAGAAATTACCGGTGTAGTTGTTTGGGCTAAAGACTATGAAGATGTAAATGGCTACAAAGATAACAATGGCTATTGTACTGCAGAGTACCCAGAAAATACCTTTAATTTTTATGAAGATGGCACTGAAATCGCAGGTGCAGCAGATGGTAGCACCAATGTTATTGTAGTTTGTCAACGCCATGAACCTAGCGACCCTAATGCAAACGCACGTACTGCAAAAGTAGATAACGTAAAAGCAGGCGGTGCAGATGGTTTTATCATGTTTAACCGCGATAGAGAACAGGCTACAGTGACAGAAGGTTATTCATTACCGGGTGTGCACTTTACTTATGATCAGTGGAATGGTGTTTATCCTAATGATGGTTTAGAAGACTGGGTTGATAGCTACTCAGAAAAAGGCCACATGATCACTATCAAAGAGACTCTAATTGAACGACAAGTCAATGATGAAGATGCTGACTGGTTAGCAACATTCTCATCACGTGGCCCATCTTATTCTAATGTTGAAATTCTTGCGCCAACTTTAGCTGCTCCAGGTGTAGATATTTTAGCTGCTTACTCAGATGAGCACCCGTTCACAACGCCTCATGGCCAAGATTATAACGCAATTAGCGGTACTTCTATGGCTTCACCGCATGTTGCAGGTGCCATGGCGTTACTACGCCAAATTCATCCTGATTGGTCAGCCACTGAGGTGCAGTCAGCATTAACCATGACTGCAGAAAACCTCGTTAAATATCATCGTTTAAATGATAAAACTGACGTCGTTGATACTGCTGAAATCTACCGTGCAGGCGCGGGTCGTATTAATGTTGCTAAAGCTGCTAAAGTCGGCTTTGTAATGGACGAAACAGCAGAGAACTTCTTAGCTGCAGATCCATTCAATGGTGGTACTCCACATCAATTGAACTTACCTAACCTAGTTGATTTTACTTGTGCACCTGAATGTCAGTGGGTTCGTACTATCACAGCAACTGAAGATGGTACGTGGACGGTTGAGCACGGTGACGTGGTGAACTGGTCATTTGATACAAATAATCAAGCAGTTCAGAACGGTGTAAACATTGATGTTTATCCAAAAACTTTCTCACTGAAAAAAGGCGAAACGCAAACAATTGTTGTGAAAGCATCAATCATGGATACCCAAGATTGGTTTAGTAACTCTGAAGTTGAGCTACATTCAAACTTACACTTTAAAGCGGCCGAAGAAGGCATTTCTGATGCTCATTGGCCAATGGCATTTAAATATGACCGTGGTGATTTACCATCGCGCTTAAATAAAGTTGTGCATACAAATCAGGGATCTTTCACAGCCCCTAACATTCAACTACCAAATGTTGATGCACCTGTTGCGCGTGTATACCAGCCGGTAAAAGCTGAATTAGAGACGATTTCTCTACCTAAAGATAACGATAAAACTTATCCTTGGGATATCAATCGTGTTGAAGGTTCAGTTGATGCAGCTGATGTACTTGATGAAGCAACATTCTCTAAGTTTATTAGTGTACCAGCGAATGCTAAGCGTTTAACGGTTGAAATCATGGGCTCTGAGTCAGAACTAGCAGGCACAAACGATGCTGGTAATGCGCTTATTTATGTCGGTAAAGATTACAACGGTGATGGTCAAATCCAAGTTCAAGACGAGATCTTATGTGTATCTAATCATAAGCTTTATAACAACTTCTGTAATATCAACAACCCTGAAGAGGGTGAGTATTGGGCTGTTATCTATAACTCATACAAAAATGATTACCCAGAAGGCGATATTGTTGAGACATTTAGCTTCACTACTGCGGTTGTAACAGATCAGATATCAGAGCAACTAAGCGCAACTCTACCACAAAGTAATGGCGTAAATACGGTTGATATGACTATCAACTGGGATATGGAAATGGATGTTGATGGCGTTTACTACTCGCTTGTTGATGTTGGTAGTTCTGCTACAAATATGGGTGATTTAGGTTCAATTCCACTTAAACTTATTCGTGGTAAAGACCACATCCATGTTGATTCACCAAAGGCAAAAGTGAAAGCTGGCGACTATGTTCCTGTTACATTTGAAGTACTGGCGAACAATACTGGTATCGATAGTGAATACAGCTTCGAGCTTGATATTCCAGATGGTTTAGCGCTTCACGAAGATAACGTACTTATCTCGAGCTCATCAGATATCAATGTTGAAGTGGCTGATGGTAAGTTAACTCTAACGGGTACTCAGCTTGATACTAGTGATGTAGCACCAGATTATATCGTAACAAACAGTATCACTGACGAAATGTGTCGCACCCCTGATTTTGGTAATTCAAACGCTGGTGGTTATGTTGACTTAAGCGAGTTTGGTATGCCCCCTGTGCTATCAGGTTTTGCTGACAATGGATTACCAAATTATCGTCGTGGTTGGATTATTCCTGTAACCCAAGTTTGGGGTAGTCAATGGGACCGTTTGAGTCTTTACAATAACTATGATCACGTAAACTGGTATAGCAACTTTATTCAGGTTAAAGGTATCGGTACCATTGATAACCTAGGTTCACCTTATCTACAACCTGCACATAGCCGTTTCCCATACTTCTCATTCCCATATGAGAATATTGCACCGCTATGGCGTGGTTTTGCTGTCACTGATGGTACTTATAACCGTGATATCCTTTCAATGGGCTTAAGTTCATCAGAAGGTATTACTGTTGCAGGTACATCAAGTGGTTGGGCTATTATTGAGTTTGATAATGCAGCTGACTACGGTGAGTTTAACCGCAACCGTGAAACAGGTCTGTACGAAGGTGTGCGTCGTGACAATAGCTTTGACTTCCAAACTATTTTTAATGCGCAAACACGCTTTGGTAAAGGCGAGCATGAAATCTATTTTGCATACGATAATATAGACTTTGGCTCAACTGATGCGCGCGGTAGTATTGGTATTGCAGGTTACAAAGGTTTTATCGATGAGTACGGTCCATTAGAAGGCTTCTTAGGTGTTGATATTGCTTACAACAACTTAGATGAAGTAATTCAAGACGACCTTGTTGTATGTATGGACTATGTAGGCCCTGAGTCTTCACAATTTGAAGTAACCGCATGGATGGAAGTTTTACCAAGTGGTGCAGGGCAAACTATGGAGTTTGAAGCGCGTACGCAAATGTCGGGAACGGCTGATAAAGTTGTGACAAATACAGTGGAAGTTGCAGGTAATATCACTGTTGTTGAGCTTGACGATATGGTAACTGAAGAGCAGACACCAATTAGCTTTGAAGTACATCATATTGATGAAACAAACTCTAAAAATGAAATCTCAATTATCGCTGAAAACGCAAGCTACGTTGTCGAAGGTGATACTGTGACGATTACACCAGATCAGTACTTCTATGGTGACATTGAGGTAACTGTGGTGGTTTCTGATATCGAAAACCCATCAGATAAAGCGCAAACATCGTTTGTGTTAACTGTAAACTCAGATGGTATTGAGAAACCAACAGAAGTAACGCCTGAACCAGAGGTTGACTCTGACAAAGGTTCAAGTGGTTCAATTACATGGTTAACGGTACTACTTGCTGGTTTTGCTGGAGTAAGACGTCGTAAACTAAAACGCGATTAAACTTTGCAAAAATGAGTGATTTAACAAAAGGGCCTTATGGCCCTTTTTTCGTTTATTATTATTACCTTACATTGGTGTGTTTGTATCTTTTTATAGCTTAAAAGTAACTTTAATGTTACCAGTGTGTACAAAACGCTACACAAATGTACGCCTGTTTTTAATTGTCCCTGTGGTTATATTGTAATCGCAAGCGGTGAAATGGATGTTCACAGAGCTTGAATAATTATTCTAATTAACTATCCAGGGGATACTTTATGCAAGTGAAAACACTCTCGATTGCTGTTGCCGCAGCTCTCTATAGTGCCAGTGCTGCTCATGCGGCGGGTGTAGATAACAACCAAGTTAAACACCAATTAAGAGCTCCTAATATCACATTTGAAGAAGTAAAAGCATTTAGCAAAGAGTTTAATCAAGGTGACTCTAGCAACATGCTACAAAACGATGGTCTAAATGTTCAGCTAAATAGCAAAGCAAATAAATTTGCTGAAGAAGGCATTGATGGTGAACATATTTATATTATTCGTTTACGTGATAACTCTGTGGCTCTTGAAGCCCGCGATTTAACCTCGCCATTATCACAAACACTTCAAGCACAAGGCGTTTCAAAAGTATTTGAAAAAGGTCAAGCGGCGGTCTCAGCCGTAACTGACTATCAAAACAAATTACTTTCAAAACAACGTACTGTAATGCAAAGCGTGACAGCAGTAACGGGCCGCACAGAGATGCGCCGTCAATTCACTAAAGCATTAAATGGTTTCTCTGTAAAAATGACAGAGCAAGAAGCGATGCGCGTTGCAGAGCTTGGTGCAGTTGTTTCTGTAATGCGTTCGAAGAATTATGATCTTCTTTCTGATGAAGGTCCTAAGCATATCGGTGCTGATCAAATTTGGGATGGCTCAAGCGTTCCAAGTGGCATCAAAGGTAAAGGTGAAGGCCAAATCGTTGGTATCATCGATACTGGTATTAACACAGACCACCCTTCATTTGCAGCTGTAGGTGGTGATGGTTACGAGCATGAAAACCCGTTTGGTTCAGGTGTTTATGTAGGTGACTGTGTTGAAGAGCCTGAAGAAATTCAATGTAATAATAAATTGATCGGTGTGCGTTCTTATGATGTGATCACAGATGCATTTGATGCCATGATCCCAGGCTGGCCTGCAATTGGTGAAGATTACCAAGGTCACGGTTCACACGTAGCTTCAACAGCAGCGGGTAACGTCGTCAAAGACGTGCCATTTATGCTAGCAAGCTACGGTGAAAACACTGATGGTAATATCTTAAAAGAAGGTTTATTCCCTGAGATTTCAGGTGTTGCACCGCATGCAAATATTATTGCTTATCAAGTATGTTACCCATCAAGTGAAGAATACGCAGGCTGCCCAGGTGAAGCACTTGTTGCTGGTATCGAAGATGCAATTTCTGATGGTGTTGATGTAATCAACTTCTCAATTGGTGGTGCCGATTCAAATGTTTGGGCAGATCCCGTGCAACTTGCTTTCTTAGCAGCGCGTGAAGCAGGTATCAACGTTGCAGCGGCTGCAGGTAACAATGGTCAAGCATGTGGCGCAGCTGAATGCTTTGGTTATTTAGATAACTCGTCTCCTTGGCTTGCACAAGTTGCAGCAACAACGCATGGTCGTACTGTAGCTGTTGAAACTGCCGTTGAGTTTGCTGGCTTTGCAGACGAAACACTGGGTTCAGAAGTACCTAGCTGGTCAGAAACAGGCCTTGTTGGTGGTTCAATTAACAGCGAAGAAATTACAGGTGTTGTTGTTTGGGCTAAAGATTACGAAGACGTCAATGGTTTTAAAGATTACAACGGTTACTGTACTGCAGATTACCCAGAAAACACTTTCAATTTCTACAAAGATGGTACTGAAATCGAAGGTGCGTCTGATGGTAGCACGAATGTTATTGTAATCTGTCAACGTCACGATCCAAACGATTCAGAAGCGAATGCGCGTACAGCAAAAGTTGATCACGTAAAAGCCGGTGGTGCAGATGGTTTCATCATGTTCAACCGTGTCCGTGACCAAGGTACTGTAGCTGAAGGTTACTCATTACCAGGTGTTCACTTTACTTATGAGCAATGGAATGGTGTTTATCCAGAAGATGGTTTAGAGGATTGGGTAGATAGTTACTCAGAACTTGGTCATATGATCACTATCAAACCAACAGTAATTGAGCGCCGTGTTGATGCTGAAGATGCTGATTGGTTGGCAAAATTCTCATCACGCGGCCCGTCTTATTCTAATGTTGAAGTGCTTGCTCCTGCGCTAGCAGCTCCTGGTGTTGATATTTACGCGGCATACTCTGATGAGCATCCGTTTGTGACTCCGCATGGTCAAGATTACGCTGCAATTAGTGGTACATCGATGGCATCACCACATGTTGCAGGTACAATGGCGTTATTACGTCAAATTCACCCAGAGTGGACTGCTGCTGAAATTCAATCTGCATTATCAATGACTGCTGAAAACGTGGTTAAATATCACCGCCTAAACAGCGAAAGTGATGTTGTTGCAGATGCGAAAATCTATCGCTCGGGCGCGGGCCGCATCAATGTTGCTCTTGCTGCAAAAGCGGGATTTGTAATGGATGAAACGGCTGATAACTTCTTAGCTGCAGATCCATACAATGGTGGTACACCACATAAATTAAACCTACCAAATCTAGTTAACTTCTCATGTGCGCCTGAATGTCAGTGGGTTCGTACCATTAAAGCAACAGAAGATGGCACTTGGACTGTAAGCCATGAAGATGTTGAAAACTGGGCTTTTGATGTAAACACACAAACAGCACAAAATGGTGTGAACATCGATATCTTCCCGAAAACTTTCACACTTAAAAAAGGTGAAACACAAACAATCATTGTTAAAGCATCAATCATGGATACTCAAGATTGGTTCAGTAACTCTGAAGTTGAGCTTCATACAAACCTTGTTTTCCAAGCTGAAGAAGCGGATATCCCTGATGCACATTGGCCTGTGGCATTTAAATATGACCGTGGTAACTTACCATCATCATTAGAGACGACAGCTCACTCAAATGTAGGTACTTATGTTGCTAAAGGTATTGTGTTACCAAGCGTTGAAGCACCTGTAGCTCGCGCATATGAGCCAGTTAAAGCAGATATCACTACGGTAACTTTACCAAAAGACGATGACCGTACTTTCCCTTGGGATATTAACAGAGCTGATGATGTTGATGCGGCTGATATTTTAGATGAAGCAACATTTACTAAGTTTGTTACTGTGCCAGCTAACTCAAAACGTTTTATTGCAGAAACAGTCGGTGTTGAGTCAGAACTTGAAGGCACCTTGAACGTAGGTAACCCTGTTTTATATGTAGGTAAAGACTACAATGGTGACGGTATTGTTCAGCCACAAGACGAAATCTTGTGTGTATCTAACCATAAGATTTATAAAAACTTCTGTAATATAAACAACCCTGAAGAAGGTGAGTATTGGGTTGTAGCTTATAATACGAATAAATCATCTGTTGATGCAGTTGAAGAAACCTTTGAACTTGCTACAGCAGTTGTGTCTGACCAAGTTGCATCAGGTATGACTGCAAGCCTGCCGGGAAGTGATGGTCAAAACACAGTTGAAATGACTGTAGATTGGGACATGGACCTTGATGCAGATAGCGTGTACTACTCACTACTAGATGTAGGTACATCGGCTGTAAACCATGGTAACTTAGGTTCAATTCCATTTAAGCTTAACCGTGGTAATGATGTTGCTCACCTTGATGCGCCATACACTGGTGCAAAAGTAGGTGATATGGTGCCTTACACATTTGAAGTGTTAGCGAACAACTCAGGTGTAGACCGTGAGTTCTCATTAGAGCTTGATATCCCTGCAGGTCTTGATGTTAAAGCAGAAAATGTAATGGTTTCAACTGCATCAGAAATCAACGTTGAAATTGCTGACGGTAAAGTCATTGTAACGGGTACGCAAGCGGATACTCGCGATGTTGAACCTGATTATATCGTGACAGATAACATCACTGATGAAATGTGTCGTACGCCTGATTTTGGTAACTCAAATCCAGGTGGTTATGTCGATTTATCAGAGTTTGGTATTACGCCAATTCTTTCTGGTTTCGATGAAAACAACCTTTACAACTCACAAAGTGGTTACTCGTTACCTATCGCAAGCTTCTATAATGGTGCTTATGACACATTCAGCCTGTACAACAATGCTGAAAATACTAATATCCAAAACTCGATAATCCAAATTCGTGGTATGGGTACAGTGAATACTAATGGTAGCCGTTACTTCTACCCTGTTCATAATCCGTTCCCTTATAACTCATTCCCATATGAGAACATGGGTCCATTATGGCGTGGTTGGGAGTTCACTGATAATGGCTTATTACGCTCTGTAATGTCAGTTGGCTTATCGTCTAACGAAGGTATTTCACTTGCAAGTACGACAACTGGTTGGGGTATTATTGAGTGGGATAATGCATCAGACTACGATGATCCAGTGTATGATCGTACTACAGGTAAATACACTTACACTAAACGTGATAACTCATTTGACTTCCAAGTGTTGTTTAATGCAAATACACGCTTTGGTAAAGGTGAGCATGAAATTTACTATGCATACGATAACCTAGACTATGGGTCGACACGTCCTGCCGGTAGTATCGGTCTACAAGGCTTCCGTGGTGCGCAGTATGAGTATGGTCCACTAGAGAATTACCGTGGCATCCAAATCGCTTATAACAATCTAGATGAAGTGATCAGCGATGGTTACGTGGTGTGTATGGACTATGTAGGTCCAGAGTCATCACAATTTGAAGTAACAGCATGGGCCGAAGTTATGCCATCAGCTACAGGTCAAACACTTGAAGTTGCAGCTAAAGCAGCAATCTCTGGTCTGAATGACATGACTTCAACAGCAACACTGGCCATTCCTGGCAACATCACTGTGGTAGCGCTTGATGACATGGTAACAACAGAAGAAACACCGATTAGCTTTGATGTTCATCACATTGATGAAAAGAACTCGAAGAATGAAATATCTGTAATTTCTGACGACGTAACCTATGAAGTTGATGGCGATACAGTAACGATTACACCAAATGATAACTTCTCTGGTGAGACCGAAGTAACTGTAATGGTATCTGATATTGAGTACCCATCAGATGCTGCAAGCACAACCTTTATGTTAACGGTTGAAGCAGTTAATGATGCACCGGTAGTGGCAGTTGAGGCGAGTGCTCAACAAGTGACTGAAGGCAGCGTTATTACCCTAGATGCATCAGCATCACATGATTTAGATAACGATGAGTTAACTTTCTCATGGGAAGGCCCAGGTACAATCGCAAGTCCAACATCAGCAATCACTGAAGTATCAGGTTTAACAGCTGGTGAGCATCAGTTTACTGTAACGGTAAGTGACGGTGTTGAAGCGATGGAACTAGGTGTAGCAGTGACGGTAACGGCACAAGAGACAACCGTTGTTCCTGAAGAAAAAGCGAAATCATCAAGTGGTTCACTTGCATGGTTAACAGTTCTATTAGCTGGTTTTGCAGGTGTTCGTCGCCGCGTAAAACGAGGCTAAGTACTCCCTAAGTATGTTATGTGACAAAGGGCCTTCGGGCCCTTTTTTTTGGTCTATAAAATTTTAATAACTAAAAAGAATAACTAACAACTGAAAACCTATGTAGCAAAATGTACAGGCTATTTTATATTTTTTTCAGTGTGTTAGTTTGAAGATAGGGCGTAAATTAACAGTCTACGCCGCTTTGTTGGTCAAAAAAGTTATACAATAAAGCGCGCAAGCGATATGATCGTCCCGGATTAAGTAAAGACTAAAGACTTTTTGGTAGTATTAAGTTGTCATAGTAATTGTTATTTATGACATAAAGGTGAATTGCGTTAATGAAGAAATTGTTTGGCTTAGTATGTTGTTTAACTGCATCAACTGCGTTTGCGCAGGCTGATGTTAAACAACCACAATTAATTAAAAAGTCGACAATACATGCCAGTATCACTGTGGGTTACGGAGGCATTGAAAACCCGGTACTTGATGCTGATGATGTCACTTCGCCAATTCTGCCAAGCTTTGCTTATTACGGTGATAACTGGTATTTCGATGATTTCTCTGTTGGCTACAGCCTCTATGAAACTGAGAACTTCTACGTTGATTTACTTGGGCGCTTTAATGATGATGGTTTTTTCTTTGAGTTGGATGGGGTAGATAAACTCTATGCCACCGGTGTTGTTCGTTCGAGCTCTGGGCGACCTACATTACCTACCGCATCACCGATTAACCTAACGCCTATAGAGCGTGACCTTTCTTACATGGCGGGGCTGTCATCTGCGGTAAACGTCTACGATGGCATGTGGTTAAGTGCTGCGTATGTGCACGATGTAACCAATGTTCATAATGGTTATGAAATCTTGTTCAACGGCTATCATGTATTTGAATTGTTTTCTGGTACTGCAGGTCTTGAAGCGGGTATTAATTACAAAAATGAAGAGCTGATCGATTATTACTACACGGTTAATCCATCAGAAAGCAAAACGCGTTTACTAAGCTACAATTTAGAAAGTGCCACGAACTACTACTTAAAAGTAAGTTACGAATATCCGATCAGCGACAGTTTCAGCCTTGATTTTAAACTTAAACATACATGGCTTGATAGCAACTTAGCTAACTCACATATGATCAATAAAAACGGTTATTTCTCAGGTTTTACGGGAATTACTTACCACTTTTAGGCCAACGAATGGTGATCTCTGCACCGCCTGTTTGCGAACAGTTAGCCAAGCTAATCTTACCGCCATGCCAGCTGGCAATACGATGTACTATATACAGTCCTAATCCATACCCACTCGCTAGCTTATCTCCTTCACCTTGTTTAAAAGGCTCAATTAACGCATCCGCATTAATTGGTAAGCCAGGTCCATCGTCTGTAATACTTATACTGTAATAACCCGCTTGTTCTGTGCTACTTATATGGATAATGTGTTTTGCGTATTTTGTGGCGTTGATCAGTAAGTTTTGTACCGCGATTGCCATAAAGCTTGCTTCGCAATAGGCTGTGTCTACTTCAAGGGCTGGAATGAATTTGAGTTCTTTGTATAAATCGAATTTAGCAATTTCTGTGTTGATCAGTTTAGCTAAGTTAACTTTCTCCTGATTAAAAACACTTTGTTGGTGCTCTAAGCGAGCGAATGATAAGTACTGCTCTAGACGTAATTCAATCTCATCTATATCACGCTCAATTTGGCTACTTTCTTGAGATTCTAAATCGGCAATCGACAAAGCAAATCGCATACGGGTAAGGGGAGTGCGAATTTCATGAGAAATAATACGCGATAAGTCATTATGTAGCTGAACAAACTTATTGATGCGCTCAGACATATGGGTGAAGGTGCTGGCTAATGGCGCAATAGATGAATTTGGTTTTATATCAAGCTCTATACGTTGCGGTTTTTTACTAAAGCGATGAGCTGCGCGTTGTAATAAGCTCAAATCGCGAAATACTGGGCGAATAAATAATAAGATCATCGCACCAAGTAAAAAGTAAAAGGCAAAAAATGCAAGCCAGTCAGTTTTGGCTTGCGAAATCAAAGAAATGGGGCCAACTTTTTGGATGCTGCCGTTATTACCTTTGAGGTATATATACTGCTGATTGTTTTCGGTGACGCTGATAATGCCATCTTTATCGAATTTGGCTTGTAATGAATCAGGTAAAACAACCTCGTTTTGGTTAAAGGAGCTGATCCTCGTTTCTTTTTGCTCAGCAATTTGAGCAAGTTCTGCAACACTTATTTGCACACTCGGTATGTGCTCAGAAAAAAACTGATTATAAAGCTGGCCAAAAGCTAAAACTAAGGCAATTAAGCTTACTGTGATAATTAAGTACAGCTTAAAAAATTGCTGCTTCATAATTTTGAAATATCCAAGCTGTATCCTTTACCTCGTACAGACTTGATATCTAGCGTTTCTTTTTGCTCGCTAATGGTTTCTTTTAGCTTTTTACGTAAACGGCTAATTTTTAAATCAATAGCTCGGTCAAGTCCGTCATACTCACGGCCAATAACATGCTTGAATAATACCTCGCGAGAAACCGGTTCAGGGGTGTTTTTCGCAAGATAGGCAATGATCTCAAATTCACTTTCATTGAGATTCAATGCTGTGTTATGAAAATAGATATCGCGTTTTTTATTATCGATACGCAAAATATCAATTTGGTGTGAAAAGTTATCTTGGCCGACGGTGTGGGCGATAATCGTTTTAACTTTGGCGAGTAACAGTTCAGGCTTAATGGGTTTTACAAGGTAGTCGTAAGCACCTAGGTTTAAGCCCTTAATTTGTGATTGCACGGAATCCAGTGCCGTTAGAAAAATAACAGGGCAACTGTACTTTTCTTTCAATTGAGATATTAACTCAAAGCCATTGCCATCCGGTAGCATCACATCACAGATGATCAGTGAAGGCATAAAGGTGATTTCACTGCTACGGTACGCTTCGGCAGTATTAAATACATCTATGGTATAGCCATGCTTTAACAAAAACGTTTGTATTAAGCTTGCTAATTTCACATCATCTTCAATTAAAAAAATATGCTGCATTATAAACTCCAGCCAAAGCGCCGTTTTATTCGGTAATCTTTAGCTTCATAGCTTGCTATTGACAGTAGTTGTTGCTTAACAACTTGATTGCTCAATGGATTGATTAACTTCACTGTAAGCGGATGCTCAGTCTTAATCGTTAATTTCTCGATAATTAAGCCACCTTGTTTGTAACACTGCGTATATTGAGGACGCTGAGTTATTTCTAAACAAAGTTCTTTAAAGGGAGCAACACGAAAATGAATCTGTATATTAAACTCACAGGCTTTTTGTTTTGCATCTGTCACACACACAGTGGGTGAGACTTTAAAAAAAGGTTGCTCGGGACTGTCATCGCTTAAACAAAGCGACGAAAAACAAAGACAAAAAAACAGTAATAGCCAACTAAATCGGTTTATCATTTAACCAAGTCTCTGTTTTTTAAAAGTCTTTTCTTCAAAGTAACAATAACCATCGAAAGCTGATGTAACCTGCCCAACTCACTTTGAGTACTCATTTTTTTGCCGTTTATTATAATTATTATTTATGCAGCCTATGAGTGGCGATTACACGATAAAAAAGCGTGTCTATCATACCTCATTTATCGTTATAGCTACAAATAGGTGCTATGCAAAGCCAGTAATTTCAACCTATTGGCGTATTTTCTTTATATTCTAAAGTTAGCTTGTTGTTTTAAAAGGGAAACTGAATTTATATTTAGTTTTAGCTAATAGTTTTTCACTAAATTTAGTTGGGCCTTAGTCTTTACTATTCTGCGTTATTTGTTAATTGTTTCGTACAAATTGATACAATTTAAATTTAGCCTATCAAAGCCACTATTTTAGCTGGTGCATTTAAACACATGCTGAGCACGTGATTAATAATTAACAGATTCGACCTCTATTTTCATTTTATCTGGTAGTATAGTCAGGTTATAAGTAGTTTAAGCAGTGAACAATTATGTTAAGTCCTTATTATCAGCAACATGCTGATTACGTTTCTATCTCACGTGAGCAAGGCTGTCGTTTTGCCAAGTTAGTGGCTGATGATTTCAATCCGTTACATGATAAAGATGCCAAAAAGTTTTGTGTGCCGGGCGATTTACTTTTTTCGCTGGTTTTAAACCGCTATGGCATCAGTGAAAAAATGGAATTCACGTTTGCAGGCATGGTTGATGAAAATTCAAAGCTGACTTTCCCTGAAGGTGCTGATGAGTTTGCGATCACCGATGGCGAAAAAGTCATGCTAAAAGTGAAACGCGAAGGGGCTGTTAGCCAATGTCCTGAGTTAACAAATAGCTTAATCAAAAACTATGTTGAGTTCTCTGGCACGACCTTCCCGCATGTGATTATTCCATTGATGGGTAAGCAGGATGTGATGATCAATCCGGCCCGTCCAATGGTGATTTACGAATCAATGCTGATTAACCTTGACCGTCTTGATATCAGCGCACCTGAGTTAGAGTTTGCTGAGCCTGATTTTGAGTTTACTGGCAAACGCGGCAAAATCACGCTTCGCTTCAACCTGTTAGAAAATGGCGAAAAAGTAGGGTCGGGTGAAAAACACATGCTTGTGTCTGGCATTCGTGACTATTGCCAAGCAACGGTTGATGACTTAATTAGTTTTTATAATCAACGTAAAGAGTCGCTTAAACCAGCGTAATCTTTACATTTGCTATAAAGGGCGCTGATTGCGCCTTTTTTGTTGTTGGCGTTCCGCGTACAATAGCGCTTTTATAGCCAAATGTACTTCAGACTATGTCAGTAGCGACCTTTTCAGAGTTAAATCTTGCCCCTGCATTGCTAACAGCCTTGCAAGAAGAGAATTATCACACCCCCACTGCAATTCAAGCGCAAACAATCCCACTTATTTTAGCGGGTGCTGATGTAATGGGCAGTGCACAGACGGGAACGGGCAAAACCGCCGCGTTTGTTTTACCACTACTGCATAATTTGCTATCTGCTGAAGTACTCCCTGATGCCGTTAAAGTCCTAATTTTAACACCTACCCGAGAGCTCGCTCAGCAAGTATTTGCAAGTGTAGAGCGTTATGCTGCGCATACTGAAATAAAAGCAGCACTGGCTTATGGTGGTGCTAGTATTGGCCCACAAATTAAAGCCATAAAAGGGGCGCAGGTTGTAGTGGCAACACCTGGGCGTTTACTTGATCATGTGATCAAAGGCAGTATTAAGCTTTCAAGTATCAATGCGCTGGTATTTGATGAAGCTGATCGCATGCTTGATATGGGCTTTATTGACGAAATTAAACGCATCTTGCGCCATGTGCCAAAAGAACGCCAAACCTTACTTTTTTCAGCCACATTTGACGACAGCATCTTTAAACTCAGTAAGCAGTTATTAAATGATCCTAAATTAGTTGAAGTGAATAAACGCAACTCAGCAGCGGTTGAAGTTGAGCAGCTAGTATATGCGGTTGATGAAGACCGTAAACGCGAGCTGGTATCACACATGATTGGCATGAAAAATTGGCAGCAAGTACTTATATTCACTCGCACTAAACAAACCGCCGATGTGCTTGCTAAAGAAATGTGTAAAGACGGCTTAAAAACCGAATCTATTCATGGCGATAAAAGCCAAGGTGCGCGTGATAAAGCACTGCAAAATTTTAAATCAGGTGCTACAAGAGTACTGGTTGCGACAGATGTTGCTGCGCGTGGTCTTGATATTGCCTCACTCAAGTATGTGATTAACTATGAGTTGCCTTATGTGGCTGAGGACTACGTACACCGTATTGGTCGAACAGGACGTGCTGGCGAGAAAGGGATGGCGATGTCGCTGGTTAGCATCGATGAGCAGTGGCTATTGGACGAAATAGATATCTTACTCGACACGAGACTCACGCCGCAGTGGTTACCAGGCTATGAGCCTGATTTAACCAAAGAGCCAAAGCAAGTTCGTAAAAATACGAATAAGGCACGCCGCTCTCGCGATAAAAAACGTATTTTAGGGCAAAAAAGTAGGAGACGTTCCTAAATCTGGCATATATTTATACTATCCTCCGGCTAAAGTTGAGAGTTTAGTATGTTAGAAGAGAATAAATGGACGTTCCGCCGCGCTGATAAACAGTTCTCCTTAGAAAAGTGGCAGAAAACAATTGATCTCATGACCGAGTTGTTTTCTGCTCCCGCAGGCTTCATCGTTCATAAAACAGATGATGTATATCGTATTATCGTCTCCAGTGAGCAACAAGAAAATCCCTATGATGCCGGGGCTGAATTAAGCGCCGACGATAATATCTTCTGCAAAAAAGTACTGCGTGACATGGCACCGCTTTATGTTGATCACGCCAGTCAAGATAGTCAATGGGATGACAGCCCACTGGTAAAAGATGGTTTTGAGTCTTATCTTGGGGTGCCAATTAGCTGGCCAAGTGGTGATCCGTTTGGCACCTTTTGTGTTATGGATTTTAAACAAACCCATTATCAACAGAGCTTTTTAGAACTAATAGAGCAGCTTCGCGATATGGTTGAAGATGACCTTGCACTGTTAGACAACTTTACGCAGATGCGTGAAATTGCCATGCTCGATTCACTGACCAATATTTATAACCGCCGTGCAATAGATCTGCTTTGCCAACATAAATTAAATATATCGAAACGACTTGGCTTTGATATTAGTTGTCTATTTATCGATATAAACAGCTTTAAGCCACTCAATGATACGTATGGCCATGAAGTGGGCGATCTCGCGCTGATTTGTTTAGCTGACACCATGAAAGAATGCCTACGTGAAACCGATATTATCGGCCGCTTAGGGGGCGATGAGTTTATTGCGTTATTGCAAGTTCAGCCCGGTGATTGCATAGACAGCATCGCTGATAAGCTCAACACCACCTATCAATCTAATTTAGAGAAGCGGGGCATTCCTGTTACGAGCTTAAGTATTGGTTCAGGGGTAATAGCTCAGCCAAAAGAAAACTTTGCTGAGCTATTAAAACGAGCAGATGAAGACATGTATGAGAAAAAGCAAGCCTCTAAGGCTGCACGTTAAGCTATTTGCTTCTCAGCTAGGTTTAGTTCCATGGTTGCTTTAAGTAAACGGTAAAGGTTAATTGACGCATCAATTTCTTCTTTACGATTGGTTAAGCTCTCAATATTTAAACCTAGCGGTACATCTAAATGTGCGCAGCTTTGTAAAATTAAGTCGAGATTCTCACGGCAAATACGCACTGATTCACTCAATGTATTTGCCGAATCTAACATACGGTACTTAGTCGCTTCTGGTACAGAAATACCTAACCATTCCATAAATTCTAAGGTTTTTTCACCACCACACGGGGTAAACGTCAGAATTATGCGTTTTGGTGCTGTGCCTTGTGCTTTACAGCTACGCGCATAGCTAGTGATCAAATCAATCGTTGCTTGGGCATTGTAAACTGCTTGTGAGATGAAAAACTTACAACCTTGCGCTGTTTTTTCAACTAAACGCTCATGTTCATTACGTTTCCTGGCATGACGCTCGGCAATCGTAACGCCACCTAAAAATACATCACTGTTCTGCTTAGCAAGCGTTTTATATGCATCTGGTAGGCTTAATTTGATGTCGCCATGAGATGATGGACTACCTACCAACACTAAGTTTTTTAGTTCAAAGTCGTTACGTGTTTCGTTTAACCACTCGGTAAATTCTGCTTCACCACGCTGGGCTACACTCTTATATGTGATCACATCAAGTTGCGACAAGCTGCGAAGTAATTGACTGTATTCACGTGGATCTACCGTTTCTTTAAACGGAAAAGGACGCGGCTTTGCAATGCGGCTACTTTCATCTTGAATGTCGTAGATGATTACACCGTCGTATTCAATTTCGTGTAAACGACCAAGTAGCTTCTGAGCAATGGTCTCAAGCTGTGCTTTATCAGTACCTGACTTTGGTGGTGTGGTACCAATTAGGTAGACACCTTGATTGGTGTCTTCAATTTTCTCTTGTAATGATAAAGCCATAATCCTCATTCCAGCTCGTGCTAATGTCTATGCCAAACAATATAGCAGCCATTTAGACGTCTAGATAGATTTTTTTCTTGAAAGTTTTTCAATGACTATGAATTTTACTCAAGTTTAAAGCTGACCGTTTCGCAAAATTGACACACCTGTTTACATAAATTATTGCTCTGACCCTCATATTTTCTGGTGCTTTGATGCATAATCAAGCAGCAATGATTATGAGAAAAATAACTAACAAGGGAACATTATGAAATTTAGATTATTAGCAACCAGTGTTGCTGTAACACTTGCTTTAAGTGGCTGCGTAAGTAACTCACAGTCAACTATGGTTAAAGAAGTCGAAATTGAGCAGCTAGTAAGCCAAGGTGATAACCGTGTATTTAGCCAAGATTATCTATTAGAAGAGCTTGAGAATGGCCTTCGCGTGATGGTAGTTAAAACAGATTACCCAGATGTTGTGTCACTGCAAATTCCGGTATCGGTTGGTTCACGTAATGAGGTTGAAGCAGGTAAAACCGGTTTTGCACACTTCTTTGAGCATATGATGTTTAAAGGCTCTGAAAAATTCCCACAAGATGTGTATTCAGATATTTTAAAAAACTCGGGTGTTGATAATCGCGCGTATACGACCAACGATTACACTAACTATCACTTAAACTTCTCAAAAGAGCACTTAGATAAAGTGCTCGAAATTGAAGCTGATATTTTCCAAAACCTGACTTACAGCGAAGAGCAGTTCCGCACCGAAGCGCTGACTGTAAAAGGTGAGTATTTAAAGAATAATGCTAGCCCAATTCGTAAGTTACTTTCTGCGGTTCGTAACGAAGCATTCGAAAAGCATACCTATAAGCACACCACCATGGGCTTTTTCGAAGACATTGAAGCTATGCCTGATCAAATGGCCTATGGTAAAGAGTTTTTCGCTAAATTTTATAAGCCTGAGTATGTATCTTTAGTCATTGTTGGTGATGTTGATCCACAAGAGACCATGGCAATGGTGAAAAAGCATTGGGGTAATTGGAAAAAAGGTGATTACCAAGCAGATATTCCTGTTGAACCAAAGCAACAAGCCGCAAAATATGTACATGAAAAAAATGATGGTTTACCAGGCCACTGGTTGCTTGTGTCTTATAAAGGCACTGCATGGGATCCTACTCAAAAAGACCGTGCCGCTCTTGATTTGATCTCACAGCTGTATTTCTCTAATAACTCGGCACTTTATCAAGAGCTTGTTGTTGATAAACAAATTGCCAGCCAAATGTTTACCTATAACCCAGATACTAAAGATCCGGGTTTACTGCATGTTTTTGTAAAAGTCGAAAACGAAGCGGACCTTGCTAAAGCCCGTGATGCGATTAACCGTACTTATGCGCAAGCACGTACTGAGTTAGTAGATGCGCAAAAGTTAGCTGATTTAAAATCTAACTTAAAATACAGCTTTATAAATGGTCTTGATTCATCGCAGTCAATCGCTTCAACACTTGCAAGCTACATGCACTTTGAGCGTGACCCTGAAGTGATTAACCAACTTTATGCCACTGCTGATAGCATCACGCCAGAAGATATCAAAGCGGTAGCAAACAAGTACTTTGTTGATCCAAGCCGTACTACGGTGACAATGTCGGCGCTTGATAAAGTGGCTGGTTTTGAGCAAGAAGTTGATTTAAATGCCTTGGTTGCCAGTATCGAGCAAGCCCCAACAGAGCGTCATTTTAAAGTACTTGATAAAACAAATAGCTCACCACTGGTTGATGTTAACTGGTTATTTAATACCGGCGCAGCGGCTGATCCACATGGTAAAAAAGGTTTAGCAGCACTCACTGCAGCGATGCTAGCGCAAGGTGGCTCAGAAACTATGAGCTACAAAGATATTCAAAAAGCGTTATATCCACTAGCGGGAAGCTTTGGCTATCAAATCGATAAAGAGATGATTTCACTACGCGGCCGTGTACATAAAGACAATGCCGCGCAGTGGTATGCACTTGTTAGCGACCAGTTGTTAAACCCTGGCTTTAGAGAAGATGATTTTAAACGCCTGAAAAAAGAGCTTATTGATAGCATTAAAGCAGGTCTGAAAGCGTCAAATGACGAAGAGCTAGGTAAAGAAGTGCTATATCATCAGCTTTATAAAGGCCATCCGTATGAAAGCTATAACTATGGCGATTTATCAGATCTTGAAGCACTGACACTTGACGATGTAAAAGCGTTTTATGCTAACCAGTTTACTCAATCTAAGTTAACAGTGGGTCTAATTGGTGCGATCCCGGGTGATGTTAAATCGACTATGCTGAAAGATTTAACATCGCTTCCACAAGGTAAAGAAAGCCGCTTAACGATCCCTGATGCGCCAGAACTTAAAGGTCATCATGCAACGATTGTTGAAAAATCAGCGCAATCTACCGCTGTGTCATTTGGTTTCCCAATCGATACAATTCGTAGTAGCGATGACTGGACAGCGCTTTGGTTGGTGCGCTCTTACTTTGGTGAACACCGCAGCTCAAACAGCTTCTTGTATCAGCGCATTCGTCAAACCCGTGGTATGAACTATGGTGATTATGCATACATTGAGTACTTCCCTCGTGGTATGTTCCAAACTAAACCTGATGCTAACTTAGGTCGTTCAGAGCAAATTTTCCAAGTGTGGTTACGTCCGCTTCGTTCAAATAACGATGCGCACTTTGCAACGCGTACGGCATTATTTGAGCTTGATAAGCTAATTAAAAATGGCATCAGCAAAGAAGATTTTGAAGCGACTCGTAACTTCTTAATTAACTTTGTGCCACAAATGGTTGCAAGCCAAGATCGCCAGTTAGGCTATGCACTTGATAGTGAGTTCTATAACACTGAGAGCTTTGTTGACTATGTGCGCGGCAAGCTTGAAAAGCTAACCCTTGATGATGTTAACCGTGTTATTCGCGATAACCTGCAAACAGAGAATATTCATTATGTGTTTATTACAGGTGATGGCAAAGACATGCAAAAGCGCCTAGCTTCAGAGCAAACATCACCTATGGTGTATAACGCTGAAAAACCAGCAGCACTTGTTGCTGAAGATAAAGTGATTGCAGACTATAAGCTTGCAATACCAGCGAAAAACATTTCAGTACTTGATGTCGAAAAAGTATTTCAGTAATAACTGAATAAACAAGCTCTAAACAATGCCCCTAATCAGGGGCATTTTTCTATGTTTAATGGCTCGATGTTATCAGCAACCACAAGCTGATTTCGGCCAGCTTCTTTTGCTTGATAAAGCGCGCTATCAGCCATTTCAATGAGTAACATGGCATCATCACTGCTACTAGGGTAGATAGTTGCTAAACCAATACTAACCGTCAAGGGGTGATCGGCAAGCTCTGCTAATTGAAGCGTATTTAGCGCTGCCATAAAACGCGTCACGAGTTTTTGTGCTTGATGGCTTTGCGTATTACCGAGTACCAGTACAAATTCTTCACCGCCGTATCTAGCGCACAAGTCACCAGGTCTGCGAGTATAATCTGGTAATAGTTTTGCCACTTCTTTTAAGCAAATATCACCCACCAGATGACCAAAGTTATCGTTAAGAGACTTAAAGTTATCAAGGTCAATCATGGCTAACGACAAGGGGTGCTTTAAACGTGCACAACGACTCCATTCTTGTTTATAAAAATCATCAAAATGACGTCGGTTAGCTATTTGTGTTAGGCCATCGTTACGGGCGAGTTCTTGTACTTGCTGCTCTGCGATTTTACGTTCGGTAATATTTAAGTGGCTGATCACAACATAACCTGTTGTGCCAAGTTTTAAAGGTACTGCACGCATCATAAACCAGCGGCTTTCGGTATCACTGTGGCAAGGGTACTCGAGGTAAAACTCGGCGAGTTGTAGATTAATTACTTGGTTTATTCCGGTGTAGGCTTTTGCACCAAATTCATCGCCATTGGCAGCAGCTGATTTGCAAATAGCAAGGTAGTTTTGCTCCTCCCATTGAGTGTTACACTGGCAATTATTTTCATCGCCAAAGGTTTGCCAACTGCGATTTACAAACTTGATATCACCTGTGTCATTAATCACCACAATATGTTCGGAAATAGTATCAAGTATTGATTTTAAGAACTCTTTTGACTCAACCACATAAACACCTATTTAGTTTTTCTTATAAGAGGTTAGCAATAAATACTGAGTTTTCATTGTGATTACATAAAAAATGTCGATTCCTAAGTTAAAGGTCGGAGCCGACAATTATATTTACTCTCTAAGTTACAGCATTGCACCAATTTTAACTGCTAGTGCAAATAGCATGGTTACTATTACAAAGCCGATAAGTGTAGCGTAGCCGCGTTGTTCTTTGGTCATCTATCACTCCTAAAAAATAACAAATACCGTTGCCATACCAAGGGCAAAACTGACAAACGAAGAAGCCGCTACGATTGCAGCGAGGTTCTGCTTACTCACTGCATGTGTTGTGCTTTGTTCTGGTGCTTCGTCATCAAGCTTAATAAGCTCGCCTTGGCGCACTTCAAAAACTGCGCATAGGCTCATGGTGGTTTCTTTTGATGCCGCACCTTCTTTTTCAACTCGTTGAATGGTACGTAGGCTTACATCACAGGCATCGGCCAATTGCTGCTGCGTCCAATCGAATTTAAGTCTAAGTGCTTTTATTGTATTAGGGTTCAACTGCATCAGTTACTTCCAAATCAACTGTTCAAATAACGTGATCAGGGTAAAACCAAATATTGCACCACCAATAAAACAGCCTAAGGTAACCACAGCCACTTGTTTTGGATTATCAGTAAGTGAGGTTTGTGTGCTCTGTTTAACTAATTTGCCAGTTTTGTAAAACGAACATTCAAGCTTGCCTGTGAGTATATTTTGCATCTCGAATTTGACTGCATAAGCATTACCTTGGTAGCTAAAGTCATGATGACTTTTAAAGCCAAAGCTGCGCTTTTCACTAACCAATTCGTCGTTAACATATACTTGTTCTTTACCGCTCATGATATGACCAAAGCAGGCGATTTGGTTGTCACCATCTTGAAAGTAAAATTTATAACCTAGCTTGTGTGAGTTTAGTACGTCGTTTTTCATCATCGTTTCCTTGTTAAGTTGATGATGTAAATTTAATGATTATTTTTGTTTTTTACGCCGTCAGCGATATGCCAGTGCCTATTTTGGCATATGACAGGCAAGATGTCATATCTGTTTTGTCATTGAAAAATAAGCACTTTAATTAAGTTTATCGGCTAGAGCTAGCATTTGCTACTGTCATATGCGATTGGCAAAAAAGCACAGCAAAAAGAGTAAAAATAGGTATTGTTACTCTGGTTATTAGATATAACCAGAACAAATAAACAACGGGTTAGTACATCTTGCTACAAATCCGTTAAACTTAAGGCTTAGCAGTTAGGTACAACCAGAAAGGCAATATTATGCGTCATGAAATTTGGCAAAAGCTTCGAGATGAAGCAAACGAAGTCGTTTCCCGCGAACCGCTTTTAGCAAGTCACGTTTATTCGTGTGTGTTAAATCATGAATGCTTAGGTTCGGCGCTGAGCTTTATTGTTGCAAATAAACTTGCAGATGCGGTGGTATCAGCATTTACTATCCGTGAATTATTCGACCAAGCCTTTGTTAAATGTGACCTAATGTTGACGCATGTGGCTCATGACATAAAAGCAGTTAAAGATCGCGACCCTGCGGCTGATAGTTACTTAACTGTTATTTTGAACCTTAAAGGCTTCCATGCAATACAAGCGCACCGACTCGCAAATTGTTTATGGCAACAAAACCGAAAAGAGCTTGCTCGCTTCATTCAGAGCAGAACCTCAGAAGTATTTGGCGTTGACATTCATCCTGCTTGTAAAGTTGGTCATGGTATTATGTTTGACCATGCAACTGGGATTGTAATTGGTGAAACAGCAGTTATTGAAGATAACGTATCGATTCTACAATCTGTAACCTTAGGTGGTACAGGTAATGAGCAAGGTGACCGTCATCCAAAAATTCGCGCCGGTGTATTGATTGGTGCGGGTGCAAAAGTACTAGGTAACATCGAAGTGGGAGAGGGGGCACGTATTGGTGCAAACTCTGTCGTGTTAAGTGCGGTTCCAGCACACACAACTGTGGTTGGGGTACCTGCTAAAGTGGTCGGCAAACCGAGCTGTCCCTGTCCAGCAGAGAGCATGAACCAAAACTTTTTAGATGATGGTACGACTACCGCTAGTAATGCCTCCCACACCAGTGCTATGTTGTAGTTTTACACTTTAAAAGAGCAATGGAATTGTCTAAATTATCCTTCGGATTAGCTGTTACAGCGTCATTTATTTGTGGCGCTGTCGCTATGTCACTTTTTCAATCAGACCCACAACAACAGCCGCAAACTTATCAGCAACAACTTGTTGAAGAGCAAATAGCTCAAGCACCAGAGCAGCAAGCCACTGCTATAGCGCCTGTTATTAATAAACAAGTCGCTGAAGTCAATTCAAATAGTTCAGCAGCTGTTAGCAAAAGCGAGCTTGAGCAACAAGTAGCAGAGCTGAAGTTACAAGTCGAAAACCAACAAGCAGTGATTGCCAGTTACCGATCAAGCGCGATACCTCCGCAGCAAATCGACTCACACCTGGATGAACTTTATACCTTGTTAGAAGAGCAATCTCGGGATGAGGCTTGGGCCTACCAAGTTGAAACAGCTATGAGTGATTTTTTAATCATGGCCGATTTACCAGTGCAACCACAGCTTAGTGTCTCAACATGCAAAAGCTCTGTGTGTCAGTTTAAGCTATTGCAACCAGAGGATGTTGATGATTTGCCAAGCCATTATTGGCGTAATATGACCGATAAAATGATGGAGCAAAGCTGGTGGAAACAATTCAAATTTACCTCCACCACCTCAAGTGACGATAGTCTAACAATCATCGCAAGCACGCAGTGATATCAAAGATATCAAAAAACTTTTGATTGTAGCTGCCCATCTGCAAGCTCGGTGGTTATAAGCTCACCAGAACTTACATCGTTAACCGATTTTACTACGCCACCTTGTTGGTTTTTAGTAATACTATAACCACGCGATAACACACTGAGTGGGCTCACAGAATCTAAACGGCTCGCTTGTAAAGAAAGCTGGTTTCGAGAACTTGAAAGTTGCTGTTGCATCGCTTGTGTGAGGCGGGCATGCAATTGAGCCAGTTGATGCTCGCTTTTCGCTAACTGCTTTTCAGGAGAACGTTGCATTAAGCGTGGTGTTAGGTTGGCAAGTACTCGCTCACATCGCTGGATTTTGCCACTCATTGCGCTGTGTAAGGCCAAACTAAGTTCATCTAGTTTTTGCGCTTGTTGATTGAGTTGATTACGGGGATGGCATAGCTGCAAGCGATGCTCAAATTGAGTGGCAGTACTGCGCTTTACAGCTAAAGCGTGTTTAAAGGCATGATTTAAGTGCCTAACTAACTGCGTAACTTTGTTATGTAGCTCTTCGGTATTTGGACCAACTAGCTCTGCGGCTGCAGAAGGTGTTGCGGCGCGAATATCGGCAACATAATCACTAATTGTGGTATCGACCTCGTGACCAACAGCGCTAACAATAGGTAAGCGACTTTCAAAAATAGCGCGAGCTAGTTGCTCATGGTTAAAACACCACAAATCTTCTAGTGAACCACCACCGCGACCTAATATAAGCACATCTACTTCGTTACGCTGATTGGCGATGTTTATTTTTTCTATTAATTGGCTGTGTGCATCTGCGCCTTGCACCATAGCTGGGTAAATCACGACTTCTAGCTGCGGAGCACGGCGTTTAAGTACCGTTAGAATATCGCGTATAGCTGCACCAGTGGCTGAGGTGATCACCCCAACGCGATTAATATTGGTTGGTAATGGTTTTTTATGGGCTGAGCTAAATAGGCCTTCGGCAGCTAAGCGCATTTTTAGCGCATCGAATTCTTGTTTTAATAAGCCTTCGCCAGCAGGGGCCATATGCTCAACAATCAGCTGATAATCACCACGAGGTTCATATAAAGATACGCGGGCACGTACAGTTACTTGTGCACCATTGCTCGGGCGAAAAGTTTGGCCGCGATTATTGCCGCGCCACATTGCCGCTTTTACCTGTGCTCGGTCGTCTTTTAAAGTGAAGTACCAGTGTCCAGATGCAGGGGCTATAAAGTTAGAAATTTCACCATTTAAGATAAGCGATGAAAAGCCTTGTTCTAAAACATGGCGAATTTCCTTATTTAGGCGCGAGACCGTGTAAACAGGCTGTGTTGATTGCGTAAAAGCCATTAAAAACCCCAGTAAAAAATTCTCTGTGTACTTTAACACAAATAAATGAATAATTTTATTTACTCGTGCTCGCAACGCTGATAAAATTTGGCCGCAATTCCTTATACTCAGATCCACATGTGAGAAGTTGCACTATGCTAAGAATCGCTAAAGAAGCTCTTACCTTTGACGACGTACTTTTAGTACCAGGTCATTCTACTGTTTTGCCACACACGGCAAATATTTCAACTCGCTTAACGCGTGGTATCAATCTTAACTTGCCGCTAGTTTCAGCATCTATGGATACTGTAACAGAAGCACGCTTAGCGATTGCTTTAGCGCAAGAGGGCGGTTTAGGTTTCATCCACAAAAACATGACAATTGAAGAGCAAGCTAAAAACGTTCGTAAAGTTAAAACTTACGAAGCTGGCATTGTTTCTTTCCCTGTTACTGTGACTGCGGATCTTACAATTGCTGATGCTATCGCGCTTTCAGAAGACAAAGGTTTTTCAGGTTTCCCTGTAACCGACGCTGACAATAACCTTGTTGGTATTGTGACAAGCCGTGATATGCGTTTTGAAACGAAACTTGAGCAACCTGTTTCTACAGTAATGACGAAAAAAGAATCGTTAGTGACTGTTAAAGAAGGTGCAGACCGTGATGAAATTTTAGGTCTAATGCACGAGCACCGTATCGAAAAAATTCTCGTAGTTGATGATGCATTTAAACTGAAAGGCATGATCACTGTAAAAGATTATCAAAAAGCACAAGACAAGCCGCATGCATGTAAAGACGAGCAAGGTCGTCTACGTGTAGGTGCAGCTGTTGGTGTTGGCGCGGGTACTGATGAGCGTATCGCAGCACTTGTTGAAGCAGGTGTTGACGTATTACTTATCGATACATCACATGGCCACTCACAAGGTGTTATCGACCGTGTTGCACAAACACGTCAAGCATACCCAGATCTACAAATCGTAGCAGGTAACGTTGCAACAGCTGAAGGCGCTATTGCTCTTGCTGATGCGGGTGTTGATGCTGTTAAAGTTGGTATCGGCCCTGGTTCTATCTGTACTACTCGCATCGTAACAGGTTGTGGTGTTCCACAAATTACTGCTATTTCTGACGCAGTTGAAGGCTTAAAAGGCCGTGATATTCCTGTTATTGCTGACGGTGGTATCCGTTTCTCTGGTGACATCGTAAAAGCACTTGTTGCTGGTGCATCATGTGTAATGGTGGGTTCAATGTTAGCCGGTACTGAAGAAGCACCGGGTGAAGTTGAGCTATATCAAGGTCGTTACTACAAATCATACCGTGGTATGGGTAGCCTTGGTGCTATGGACCAAAAAGAAGGTTCATCAGACCGTTACTTCCAAAAATCGAACGAAGCAGACAAGCTTGTTCCTGAAGGTATCGAAGGCCGTGTTGCTTATAAAGGTCCTATCGCGACAATCATTCACCAACAAGTGGGTGGTCTACGCAGTGCAATGGGCTTAACAGGCTGTGCAACAATTGAAGAGTTAAATACTAAACCTCAATTTGTTCGCGTAACTTCAGCTGGTATGGGTGAGTCACACGTTCACGACGTGCAAATCACTAAAGAAGCGCCAAACTACCGCTTAGGTTAATTACCTTAAGGTATTGAAATTACATGGGCTAGCATCTGCTAGCCCTAATTTATTGATCATCTCCCTTTGGGAGAGCAGTTCCTGACTAACGAGATACTCCATGAGCAAAGACATTCACGATTCACGAATTCTCATTTTAGATTTTGGTTCGCAATACACACAGTTAATCGCACGTCGTATACGTGAGATTGGTGTTTACTGTGAGCTATGGGCATGGGATGTAACTGAAGAGCAAATCCGCGAATTTAATCCACAAGGTATTATTTTGTCGGGTGGCCCTGAGTCTACAACACTTGAAAACAGCCCACGTGCTCCTGAGTATGTATTTAACGCAGGCGTTCCAGTACTTGGTATCTGTTACGGCATGCAAACAATGGCAACGCAACTAGGTGGTAGCGTACACAGCTCTGATAAGAAAGAGTTTGGTTATGCGCAAGTTGAAAAAGTAGGTAACTGTGCGTTATTCGATGCTATCGAAGACCACATTACTGACGGCGGTGCAGGCGTACTAGACGTTTGGATGAGCCACGGCGATAAAGTGATGGAAGTACCAGAGACTTTCAAAACAACTGCTAAAACTTCAACATGTCCACATGCAGCAATGTCTTGGGAAGAAAAACGTTTTTACGGCGTACAGTTCCACCCAGAAGTAACTCATACTCACCAAGGTTTACGTTTACTTGAGCGCTTCGCGATTGATATCTGTGGCTGTGAAAAGCTATGGACACCAGCTAAAATCATCGACGATGCTATTGATCGTATTAAGGAAACTGTAGGTGATGACGAAGTTATCTTAGGTTTATCAGGTGGTGTTGATTCATCTGTTGTTGCCATGCTTATTCACCGTGCAATCGGCGACAAGCTAACGTGTGTATTCGTTGATAACGGTCTTCTTCGTTTAAACGAAGGTCAGCAAGTTATGGACATGTTCGGCAATAAGTTTGGCCTAAACATTGTTAAAGTAGATGCTGAAGATCAATTCTTAGCAGATCTTGCTGGTAAACATGACCCAGAAGATAAGCGTAAAGCGATTGGTCATACCTTCATTAAAGTTTTTGACGAGCAAGCTAAAAAGCTGAAAAGTGCTAAATGGTTAGGTCAAGGTACTATCTACCCAGACGTAATCGAATCTGCTGCATCAGCAACAGGTAAAGCACACGTAATCAAGTCTCACCACAACGTAGGTGGTTTACCAGACGATATGGAAATGGGTCTTGTTGAGCCGTTACGTGAGCTATTCAAAGATGAAGTACGTAAAATTGGTCTTGAGCTTGGTCTACCATACGACATGCTTTACCGTCACCCATTCCCGGGGCCTGGTTTAGGTGTTCGTGTACTTGGTGAAATCAAGAAAGAGTACTGTGACTTACTACGTCGCGCAGATGCTATCTTCATTGAAGAGCTACACAAAGCAGAGCTTTATCACAAAGTAAGTCAAGCCTTCACTGTATTCTTACCAGTTAAATCGGTAGGTGTAATGGGTGATGCGCGTAAATACGACTGGGTTGTATCGCTACGTTGTGTAGAAACAATCGACTTTATGACGGCACGTTGGTCACACTTACCTTATGAGTTCTTAGGTGTGGTTTCTAACCGTATCATCAACGAAATCGATGGTATCTCACGTGTTGTTTACGATATTTCAGGTAAGCCACCGGCAACAATCGAGTGGGAATAATTTTATTATTTTGACCTGAATTGGTACAAAAACGGCGAATTAGCTTGCTAATTCGCCGTTTTGTTTATTTAAGAAGCAGTTAAACTAAAAACTGTGTTTTTTTACTTTACCTTTGAAAAAAGCTCTATATAATTCGTCGTCATTGCAGGGGCGTAGTTCCAATTGGTAGAACAGCGGTCTCCAAAACCGACGGTTGGGAGTTCGAATCTCTCCGCCCCTGCCATTTCTTCCTTCTTTACTTTAATCGCAAATCTCCCTATATTACTTGCTCTTAATCATGATTGAGTTGTTATGAATCCAAGTTACGCTGCGATATTCTCTGTACAATCTTTAGAGTTGAATCAACACTATCGAACTGCGCCTGATACTTCTGGCGAACAGATACCAAACACTCAACAAGAAACACTGACGCTTCCGTTACAGTTTCACCAAGACCTCGAAAAAGCATTTGCACCGTTAGTTATTACCCAAATCGTTAAAACAGCAAATATTAGCTGGCAAGAGGGCTGCTTAGGCTTACCAAGCGATAAGCTCAATGGCGAACAGAAAAAACAACTTTGGTCTTTAATCGGTGAACAACTTGATAAGCTTTAAACCTGTAGATGCAACCTATATTAGCCAGTTAATGGCTATCGAAAACGCCTGCCATAGTCACCCGTGGACAGAGAAAACTATGCTGTCGTGTTTAGCTGGGCGTTATTTTAACCTAGCCGCTTTTCAAGGTGATGAGATGCTAGGTTTTTATATTGGTGAACAAGCGGGCCCAGATTACACTTTAATGGATATTTGTGTTGCGCCGAAGTACCAAGGGCAGGGCATTGCTAAGCAGTTGTTAAATGCATTTATTGAGCACGGCGAGCAGCACCAAGCTGAAAACCTATTCTTAGAAGTGCGTGAGTCGAATGCACCCGCTATTGGCCTGTATGAAAACGCTGGCTTTGCACATATGTCGGTGCGTAAGAACTATTACCCAACCGCGACAGGCAACGAAGACGCTATTTTAATGGGGATGAGCTTTTCCCTTTAAGATGCTTCTTCAAGGGCATTGATAAGTGCATCGTAGCATTGCTCTACCTGATCAGTTTGATTACTGCGTAGCGCATTTTCAAGCTGACCTGCAGTCTTGTGAATAGCTTCAAAACTAAAACACCCCGCACTGCCTTTTAAGCTGTGCGCCAATGACCGGAGTGCTTCCCACTCTTTAGCACGATACAACTGCACGACTTGGCTTAAATAATCAGGTAGTTTTGAGCGATAGTTGTCGTTAATTTGTTGGAACTTCTCACTTTTTAGTAAGTTTTCCCACTTGTTTTGACTGTCTTTTTCAATGTGTAGGTAGCTTACAAGAACTTGCTCTAGAGCATCTTTGTCGATTGGTTTGGCTAGTGCTTCATCACAGCCAGCCTCTATGTAGGTATCGACATCGGTTTTCATTACATTGGCCGTAAGCGCAATGATAGGGCCATCATAGGCTGCGTGACGTAGCATTTGCGTTGCTTCTAAGCCACCCATGACAGGCATCTGCATATCCATGATGATCAGCTGATAATCATTTACCAATGCCATTTCTACTGCTTCAGCCCCATTTTTCGCGATGTCAGGCTCAAGCCCCCAAGTTTGTAACAGTAGCTTGATCAGTAACTGGTTATCTGGGTTATCTTCGGCTACCAGAATATTGGCATCAAAGCTATTCGCTGCGAATGACAGCTGAACGTCTTTACTTGGTGAGAGCTGCTCATAGCTATGAATAAAGCCTTCATTTTGTAACTGCTCGGCATTTAAATGAGCAGCAACTTGTATGGTAAAACAACTGCCGTTTCCAGGTTCACTAATAAGCTGTACATCACCACCCAATAACTGGGCTAAGTTCTTCGATATACACAAGCCAAGACCCGTACCACCAAAGCGGCGAGTTGTCGTCGCATCGGCTTGTTCAAACGGTTTAAATACCCGCTCAACTTCGCGCTCAGACATACCGATACCGGTATCTTGAATCGCAAATTGTAAATGTTGTTTTTCGCTGTTGTAACTAATATCAATCGAGATACTGCCTTTCTCAGTGAACTTAACTGCATTACTGGCAATATTGATCAAGATTTGTTTTAAACGTGTGGTATCGCTATTAATAGTTTTGGGTATTGGTAGCTTGTAGTTGATATTAAACGCCAGTTGCTTCTCATTAGCCAGTGGTCGAATAATCGAATCAATATCATGAATAAGCTGCACTACATTACATGGCCCGCGCTCAACGGCGAGTTTTTCAGCTTCAATTTTTGATAAATCAAGAATGTTATTGATGAGCTCAAGCAAGTGCTTAGAGTTACGTAAAATAGTGCTTAAATGCTGCTCATCATTCACCGCATCTTTGTTGTGCAGAAGTTGCTCTGTGAAGCCCATAATTGCGGTAAGTGGAGTACGAATTTCATGACTCATATTCGCTAAAAAGCGGCTTTTCAGTTGGTTTGCTTGCTCAGCTTGCGCAATTGCTACTTCTAGCTTGCTATTCATTGCTTCGAGGGCTTTAGTACGGCTTTCAACTTTTTCTTCTAGGTGATGTTTATATTCTTCAAGCTCGTCTTGGTAATGACGAATTTGGTTCACCATGTGATTGAAATCGTTGAAAAGCACACCTACTTCATCGTTTGTATGGGCGGGTAGGTATACAGATAAGTCACCATCCCCAACTCGATGACTTGCAGCCCCTAATAATTCGACTGGGGTAAGTAGTAAGTTGCGCACCACAATGTAGATCAAAATAGGCAGTGAAATTACTGAAATAATAACAATTAATGCAGTAATTAAACTGATGGCTTTACCAGACTGATATAGCAAATCTTTGGGAGTGGTAGAGATAAAATAATCACCGTCGGTCATTTGTACCGCGTAGATGATGCGCTCTTCTTTATCGATACTCGACAGCTCAATACTGGCTAGTTTGCCGTAATCGGCCAAACTCTTAATTTGTTCAAGCTCGTATTCACTTAGGTAACTGCCGCGTAGGTCATAGTCTGAGCTAAATAAAATTTGCCCTTTAGTGGTCAAAAACAAATTTAGAGTGTTATTAAATGGCGCTTCTAAAATACTGGCATTTAATATCGATGGTTCAACATGAACAACAATAAACCCAAGTTGCTGCGGCTGTTTTAAGTAGTAATCGATATTATAAATTGGATGCACAAAGTACAGGCTAGTTGAGCCATCTTCTTTGGAGATCATAAATTGCTGTTGGCGCAAATTTGATTGCAGTACTTGATCAAAAAACGGGTAACTTTTCGGCGCAGGGGTTAATTGGCTTGAATAAAATGCATCGCTTTTACCGTCTGGGGCAACATAGTTAATGCTTACTATATCAGGGTAAGCTTCTGAATAACTTGCAAATACATTCATTAATTCGCCAAGGCGTTCAATGTATTGATTTTTTGATTCAGGTTCGCGGGCTAAAAAGTCTGCCAATACAGGGGAGGTCGAAAGCAAGCGGGTAATCGAGTGAAATGAGTCAATGTAATTGAAGATTTTTTGCTGCTGTTGCTCAACAAAGCGACTGACAATCAGCTCAGCTTGTTTTTTTGTTGAATTGGTCACATTGGTTAACGTAAAGCCACCTAAAAACAACAAAGGTAAGATCACTAATGGTGTGATATACCATAATAATCGAATACTGAGCTTACTGGTTTTCATGACCTAAATTGATATCCCTCCGTGCAATTTACCAATAGTATGCGTTACAACTTGATTACACAAGCTTAGCAAAAAAGTGAACAACGAAAATCCTCAACGAAAGGTGAATAATTACTTACAATCGCTGCTTTTTTGGCTAAGACAAACAAGGTATAATGCTCAGCAATTCTATTTTATTTTTACAGTGCGCACCGAGCTTTATAATTTATAAGGCAGTTAAGTGCGCTTTGTTATGACTAAAAGCAGCTTACATGTCTAATTTAACTACCGAAATTAATAAACGACGCACCTTTGCGATCATCTCCCACCCTGATGCCGCCCAGCCTTTCAACGCTTAAAATCACCTTTCATTGCACACCACAATCACATCTCTACGTACTGAATTTAAAGGCTTTTTGTCTTTTTCTCGTTTCTTTGCTTTTCAATGATGTTCAAGCGTAACCTCGGAAAGTGTGTACAAACTTGAGTACAAATTCCGTTTTAGAGGCCTTTGGCGAAAATTCCATGACACAAACCTGTCTGTAGGCCTTGTGGTTACTGGGTTTGACGTAAAAAGTACTACCGTTAAAAAGAGTCTCTTTTTTGGTAAACGTTTTCTTCTGTACCAAATTACAAAATTTAATGAGGGAGTTTATTGTTGGTGTAATTTTTGCTTTAGTGTTTGTTTTTGAAGATGCTTGAAGCGAACCAATACGGTTATTTCTAATTGAGATATCAGACTTACCTTCAAATTTAGTTGCTGTTTACACCATCATTTTGCACTTGTTTTTCGACTTGTGTGTACAAAATTTCCTGTAACTGTGTACAAACTTCCTCTTTGTTGCACTTATCTTCTGGCGATTTGACGCGAGTTCTTCTGTAGCCCTTGCTGTATAAGGGCTGAGCGACAAAAGTACTTAGGGAGTTTGATGCGTCAGTTCGCGATTATCAGCGAGAGTATCGCTCTTTTGTCGATGACAAAAATCTCCTTCTACTTATATGTAATTATGTATCAGGTCATGGCTTTTGATATGTAATGGCTAATCGAATTTGTGTTATTTGAGTTACTGTGATATGTTTTTGTATATAATTATTCTTAAGTGATGCATTAAGGCGTATCGAAATGAGCTATGTAACAGAGCAGATACTAGAAAGTCTTCGAGAAGCTCGGGTACGAAAGGGGTTTAGCCAGAGAGAGTTAAGTGCTCGTTCGGGTGTGCCTCAAAGCCATATTTCGAAAATCGAGTCTGGCAGTGTTGATTTAAGAATATCCAGTTTGATTGCACTTGCCCGTGTAGTAGACCTAGAGCTATTGGTTGCGCCTAAAAAGTCTGTACCTGCCATCAAGTCGATCATTCGAAGTGGCCAAGGTATTAACGGCATCAGCGATGAGGGTGAGCCAATGTCGCCCGCGTATCAGTTAGAGGAAGACGACGATGACTAACCATGTCTCTACGCTCAACGTGTTGCTCTATGGTGAACCGATCGCAACGATCACCAACGTGGGTAATGACAGAACACTTTTTGCCTTTATGGATTCGTACATTAATGACGAATCGCGGCCTGTGTTAGGGCTTGGCTTTAAAGATTCGCTCGGTGGCCTGCTGACTAGCTTCAAACCTACCCAAACTAAGTTAACCCCGTTTTTCTCCAACCTTTTACCAGAAGAAACCATGCGTAATTACCTGGCTGAGCGTGCTGGTGTGAACCCAGCACGGGAGTTTTTTCTATTGTGGGTGCTAGGGCAGGATTTAGCTGGCGCGATCACGGTTGAACCGGCGGATGGTGAAGCGCTGCCACCTAATGTGCATCAAGGCATTGACGATGAAACGAAAATTGAAGCGCCGATGCGCTTCTCGCCGATGCGCTTCTCATTGGCGGGTGTGCAGTTGAAGTTTTCAGCCGTGCAACAGGCTAACGGCCACGGCTAGCGCATTTTAATCCCAGATTCTAACAGGGTTGAGCGATAATCATCGTCTAGCCCTGCCATTTTCTTTTTTCT
>NZ_JABVXF010000025.1 GCF_013349995.1 Pseudoalteromonas sp. 0303 | reverse complement strand
CAAGAGCGATAAAGCCTAAGCCATCAAAGTACCCACATAAAAAAAGAAATGCCAGTCAGCTTAACTGACTGGCATTGGCCTTAAGGCTCCTTTTTTATTATTTAAAACCATACACATAAAAAATAAATTACATATTTTCTATTTTCTTGCATCCAATATCTTTAGCTAGCCGTTTATTCACTGAGGTTAACTCGTGAGCACGTATTTGCAGTTAAACAATACAGGTTGTTTGTTCACATTTGATGGAATATTTAAAAGGTATAGACAAATGAATACGATTAAAAGTAATGCTATTAAAGATAAACAACTCGCTAATTCAAAACTATCTAAAATCACGTTTTCTGCCATTGCTCTTGCTGTGATGCTGGGTATCACAGGGTGTGATGGAGATGATGGTAAAGATGGTGCTATGGGAGCTCAAGGTGCAGCAGGGCAAGACGGAACTAATGGTGTCGATGGTCAAAATGGAACTGATGGCTCTGATGGTCAGGATGGTGCAGATGGTATGAATGGCAACGATGGTGCACCGGGCTTTGCATCAGCAACATTTATATTGGCCAACAATGGTTCTGATAATGCAGGCACTATCAACCTCATTGATCAAAACGCCGCTAAACTCACAACATTTAATACTGGTGCTAATGAAGGTGTTGTTTTCGATAGCTTAGGTAATTTAGTGCAAGCTGCTGATTCTGGCAATGGCGCACTAACTACAGTATGCCAAGTGTTAAACCGTGCAGATGGCATGTACACCAATAATATTGATCGTATGTTATCTGGCACAAACACCACACTGGTAAATCCGAAGGGCATACATATCTCTAATAAATACGGTCTTGTCTTTATTGCTGATTTCAATGCAATGCAAGTAACAGTATTTGGCAAAGAAGCTGCAGGAGATGTAGCACCATTAGCAACAACAGTAACCGATGCAAAGCCATGGGATCTCACGTATGATGAAAATAACGATCGTCTTTACGTTGCATTAACTAACGGTGATGTCGCTGTTTATGACAGTTATGTAATGGGCGGTTTTGCTGCAACACCAACTCGAACCATTACCCCAAGTGATGATACTGGTACAAAAATCTCAGTAAATATTCATGGTATTGCTTTAGATATGACCAGTAACAAGCTTGTGCTGTCTGATGTAGGTAGTGCTTCTGATGCAACAGATGGTGCACTCTTTGTTATTTCAAATGCTGCTCAAGCAGATGGTATGGTTACGGTTGACCGTCATATAGCAGGCCCAATGTCTATGCTCGGTAACCCTGTGGATATAAGTCTTACTGGCAGCGACTTGCGTGTGGCTGAAAAATCAAATGATGCAGTTCTAGTATTTAGTAATATTTTTGCGGGCGAAAGTGGTGATGTATCGCCAGATCTCATCACGCCAACAACAAAACCTGAATCAATCACAGAAACCGTTATGCATAATAATATGCAAGATAGTTCTGATAGTATTATGGTTAACATGCCCCTGCTAGGCGTTGCGGTAAGTAGTAACCCAGGTACTATAGGTCCAACAACAGGTCAAATCAGTCGTTTAAACGCTCCTTTAACAGCCGAACTGGCAACGTATAATGCAAATCAAACAATTGAAAGTGTAGCATTTGATAAGTCTGGCACTAGCTATGCGACATTTGATGATGCAGCTACATCTATGGGTGGTATCGTTATTTCAAACAAGGTTGCAACACAGCGCAACGCTGAAAGTTACGCAACCAACCAAGATAGAACAATCATGGGAGCAAGTACTGGTATTATCTCACCAAAAGGTATTGATATAGCTTCAGATATAGGCATGATTTTTGTTGCTGAATTTAATGCAACAACGCCTGGTGTTCTCATTTTCTCTAGCTGTGCAACAGGTGATGTAAGCCCATTAATGACCCTAACACCCAGTGCTAGTGCACGCCCTTGGGATGTAGACTATGATCCATCAACTGACAGAGCATTTGTTGCACTTACCAATGGCACAATTGCTGTTTTTGATGAAGTGAAAAGTAAGTGGATGTCAGGTATGACAAGCATTACAGGTGAAGATCGTTTAATTACCCCAGCATCCGGCGGCACTGCATTTGCTGCACCAACCAATATTCATGGTATTGATTATGACCCATTAAGTGACTCACTAATAGTTTCTGATGTTGGCTCTGCAGCCGATGCCACCGACGGGAAAATTTATGTGATTAATAGTGCCGCTATGGCCAGTGGTTTAACCAATGTAAGTGTAAATATCGCAGGTCCTGCAAGCCAATTAGGTAACCCTGTCGATATTATGTACACGGGTAATGATTTATATGTTGCCGAAAAATCGAATGGCCTAGTTTTGCGCTTTGATAATATATTAAATAGTCCTAGCGGTGACATTGCAGCAACAGTTAGCTACTCCTTTACCGCCCCAGAGTCTGTGGCTGTTTTACCTGCTTGGCTTAATCACTAACCATCAAAAGGTGTTTAGGTAACGAACGCCTCTGTTGGCCTCCAATGCCTTATCTAGCTCTAGATAAGGCATTTTTCTAATTACATAGTGATCTAGGAACACGGAATACTATTGATTGACCAGTTCCATGTTGCTTAAAAAAGATCGTGCAAGTTTCACCACCACTACCACTACCGTTGATAATAGTGTTAGTAGCTCCAGATGAACCATTGAATCCTACAACACCTCCGTTCGAATTGGTAAACGCCCCTGTTTCATTCAATTCTGCTAACTTATCAAGAGTGCATTCATTATCAATGAGTGCAGGTCCTGTATCACTACCTTTTAGAGCAGACAAGGTCATTCCGGCAACTCTTGATGCTTCATCAATTACAGTGTAACGAGTACGTGGAGCACCATTAGAGTCATAAAGGTAGATTTCATAGTCAAAAACTAAACCATCTTTGAATGAGCTTTCTTTTTCACTTTGTTCAAACTCCCAAATCAAAACAGGCTTTTTCGTTTCTTCAGTGTATTTCACATTGTAACTGACACCATTTAAGTTGACTCCAACACTTGAAGGGCTAACTCGCCCTGAGTTGTTAATGCGCTTTACTACCTCTCCGGTCGGAGCACCTTCTAAGTTGAACATTAGAGATAAATTCATTAACTCTTTAAGATGATTCATTTTATTTGGATCAACTAACATCGATAGAGCTGTATTATCAGGACAAGTATCTGATGATGAAGTCATTGGCACTGAATTAAAAACCATTGTATTTTGAATATTACTCGCCTCATAATTCTGAATATTACTTATCGCATAACTAAGAGCTTCATTATAATCAACAACAGCTTGATAGCCTTCAATTTGATTCTGAGTTAGTGTTCTATCTAATGCTTGAGCAGAAAACGTTGGAGCAACTTTGCTATGCCCTAATAAAAAGCTATAAACTGTTTTAGTGACAGGATTTACTAAAACTACATTTTTCTGAACAGAGCCACATATCATATTATCAATGCTCATTGGGCGATTTGGATCTTCTGGATAACATTTTTTAGGGTTAATGTACTCATTTTTGGCAATTGTCCTAGCAATCTCTTTACTAGTACATTGTTTGCAAAAAAAAGCCTCCGATTGAATATCAGCCACACCGTTTGATGAATAAAAACCCAATATGCTAATGAACATTACAATTATTTTTTTCATATCCTTCCCTTTTTATAAAAAACTTAATCACCAAAAAAATTAACGCCCTCGAAACATCGTGTAAACAACACTATATTTAACGCATCCAAATTTTAATATCGGCTAAGCCATTAGCTTGTAGTGCACTAAGCTGCTGATCAACATTGTGGCTTTGTTCGAATTCAAAGGCATCTAATTGCTCGTCAAAGGTAATGTTTGCTACACCATCACCACCGCGCTTTTTAACTTGATGCAGTGCGATATCAGCAAGGTTAACTGAGGTTTCCCAACCAATAACTTGGCCCCCCAGTAAAGGTAATGGATAGAAAGACCAGCCAATAGATGCAGTAATCGTGGTCGATTCTCCATTCGGTAATCTAAATGGGTTTGCTGCAATTGCTTCACATAAATCGGCCACATAATTGTCTATCGCTGTGCGTTTGAAATCACGTAGTAAGAGTAAAAACTCATCGCCACTCCAGCGTGCAACATAGTCAGAACCTTGAGTACGGCTATTCAATAAAGTCGCCATTTGCTGTAAGCAGCTATCGCCAGCAAGCGGGCCATATGCATCATTAATGCGACTAAAGTTATCAAAGTTAATTATTAATAGCACGAGCGACTTACCCTGCGCTTGCAATGACTGCGAGTTACGCTGGAAGTGTTCGATATCTTTAGGGAGCTGATCAAACAAGAAGCGTCGGCTACGTAGGCCTGTAAGCTCATCTGAGTGACTTACTAGCTTAAGCTGTGAATTCACTTGGTTAAGCTTATCGTTAGCTTCTCGAAGCTCTACGGTACGTTCTGTTACTAAGCTTTCAAGGGCTAATTGCTTACGTTTCTCTTGCGCTCTAAATACCCAAAACACAAGGTAGAACAGTAAAATAAAGCTACTAGTGATCAAGAGTCTAAAATAAATAGTCTCATCAAAACGGCGCGGCACTACAAAGCTGTACTCAGTACGACGTGCTTTTTGCCAATCTTCACCACGGCGCTTTGCTTCAAGTTGGAATAAAAACGACCCCGGTGGTAAGTTGGTATAGATTGCCTCACGACGAGTATTGGCATAACGCCAGTCACTGTCTAAGCCACTTAAACGGTAACGGAACTCGATACTTGAAGGGGCATAATAATCAATCGCAGTGTATTTTAACGTTACATCGCGTTCATCAATATGTAGCTCTGGCTTACTGCCTAAAGTAGCCGTACTTAAATGACGAAGCGGCGTGATCAAACTTTCAATACGAGGCTTAAGAGCTTGAACACCAAAAAGCTCAACGCTCTTTGGTATTTCTACCACACCTTGTAGGCTTGGATACCAAATAGAGTTACCGGTATCTGCTACAGCGTCATGACCAAGGCCAGCACAACACTGACTTGCTTTACCATCAAGTTGACGGTCGAACGATGAGATCACTTGCTCTACTTTTAAGCTCTCGATATCAGTACCAAACTGCTCGACTGGCATGCGGTATACACCCTTCATGGTACTGACCCAGATACGTTTTAATTGCTTATCGTAAACAAGACTAAAAATAGAGCCATACGGCAGACCATCTGTCGCATCTAACTGACGCCACTGACCTTTGGTACTGCGATAAAATAAACCATCGTTAAGTGAGCCAATTAATATCCCCACCCCTTCAATATTCAAAATACTGGTAACGTAGGCACTTTCTAAGCTGGTTTGGTCGCCAATTTTTTCAATCCCGCGGTCGGTAAAGTAATAAGCCCCTTTACTGGTGCCAATTAAACCAAAGTTTTGCTCATCCAGAACATAGGTAATAAATTTACTGCTTAAGAAGGCATTGTATGCAAAGGGTGTTAAACCACCGTAGCTTAAGCGGTACATACCACGGCCAGTACCGAGCCAAAAACCGCCTTTGCTAGAACGGCTAATTGCGAATACAGGGTTATCACGCAGCGCTCGCCCCGGTACCGTATACAAGTTTTGGTTTTCGTAATAAAACACACCGCGGCCTGTTGCGATGTACAAACGATCACCGTCAAACTGTAAGTCGTGCACTGCTGCTCGACCAAACTGGTTACTCGGAATTTGATTTACAAAATTCTTGTTGTAATCGAAGTAACCAACACTGCTGCGGTTAGCCACCCATAATTTGCCATCAGGTGCTTGGCTAATTGCCATCACCGCTTCGGTCATATTTGAGATAGCTGAGTGACGTTCAATACGCCCTTCGTGAGCAAGCCATAAGCCTTCACTGAAGCTTGCCAGCCAAATGTTATTTTGATTGTCACGGAAAATATCGGCAAACCAAATGCTTTGATCGAGCTGGCTTGGCTCAACCCATTGCCAATCTCCTGAGTTATCACGAAATAACAGCCGGCCATAGGTCGAAATCCAAAGCGCACCATCTGAGTCGCTCATAAACTTATAAACGGCAGAATTACTGGCATTTGGCAGTGGGAATGGACGCAGCTCGTCATCTAAATCAAGAAAGTAAGCACCCAGCTCTGAAGCAAGGTATAAATTCCCTTCAAGCCAAGCCATGTCATGAATAATGGTTTGTGCTAAACGCTCAGGTAATGAAACTTTGGCAGTCAGCTCTAATCGTAACTTTGCAAAGTCAGAAGAGGTATTGGTTAAACGCAATAAGTGACGCTCATTGACCAGCCAAATGCCTTCTGGCGACAACGCCATTTGGCTCACTGAACCCACAATTTGCGTAATAGCAGTGGCATTAGATACCGGTACAATTAACGCGGAGTTTTGGTTTAGTGTGACTTGATTTCGAGCAACATAATAAAGACCATTCGCTGCAATCCAAATACTGCCTTTGGAATCTTCAAGAATATCGCGAACCGGACCTTTAACGTTAAAGGTTTGCGACATCATGGTTTTAGGGTCAAGTGTTACCAATCCATTTTTGGTACCAACCCAAAGTAACCCAGTACTATCAACTAATAGCTTATTAATACCATTACTTGGTAGGAAATCGCTGTTTTGCGTATTGAAGTTAGTGAAGGTGTTACCATCAAAGCGGCTTAAGCCAAACTGAGTGCCCAGCCACATATAGCCTTGCTCATCTTGAGCAATGCTTTTTAAAGATTGCGATGGCAAGCCATTTTGGATGTTCCACTGTTTGACGACATAGTCAGTAATAGATGCAAACGCAGGCGTACTGCAAAGCATCAACAAACAGACAACTAGAAATCGCATCATATACTTGCCACCAAGTAACACTTAACTCATCGTTTAAAAAGGCAAATAGCCTGCTTTAAACAAGGCTTGAACACAAATTAATGAAAATATACCAGCTAAAATATCATCAGCCATGATGCCCAAGCCACCGTGTAAACGTCTATCGAGAATTCGGATAGGGCCTGGTTTAGCGATATCAAAAAAGCGGAACAATAAAAAACCAACCAACAGTGACTGCCAACTCAGTGCAGCACCAATCATGGTGATATAATAACCAGCAACTTCATCCCAAACAATGGCTGGATGATCATGTACCCCTAAGTCATCTGCTGTTTTACCACATGCCCAAATACCAAATACACTGATCACGATGGCAAACACAATCTGTAACCACAGTGGAAAGTACATAGTAGTAAAAATAAATGGCAAGGCAGCAAAGGTACCAAAGGTGCCAGGTGCTTTAGGGGCAAGGCCTAAGCCAAAACCCAAACCAAAAAATTGGTGTGGGCGTTTTAAATTGAATAATCGGTTACTGCTCAAACCGGCTCCTTCGTAAAGTGCTGAAAGCCCTTACCTTGATAATTAAATTGCTCACCATCAAGTAATAGCTCAATCTCACCTTCACCACTTTTAATTTGACCCACACAACTTGCTTCAACACCATATTGGCGTAGCTTCATATCAACCATGCTTTTATTGCTTTCTGGCACGATAAACAGCAGCTCGTAGTCGTCACCATAATTTAAAATGTAGTCAAATTGCTCTGCACGTGGAATCGACGAATTTAATGCATCTGAAACAGGCACTTTATCAACATTGATCACCGCACTAACTTGCGATAGCGCTAAAATATGGCCCAAGTCAGCTAATAAGCCATCGGAAATATCAATTGCTGCAGAGGCAGCGCCTCGCAAAACCTGACCAGCTGCAACACGTGGAGTCGGATAATCAAAACGATTATTTAAATAGCTTAAGTGTTCTGGGGCGATATCGAGGCCTTGTTTACGAGCTTCAATGGCTACACCAGCATCACCTAACGGACCTGTTACATAAATCCAATCGCCAACTTTAGCACCGCTACGGCGCAGTGCTTTGCCTTCAGGCACGATGCCTTTAGCGCAAATCGTAATAGTTAAAGGGCCTTGAGTGGTATCACCACCAATGATTTGCACATTGAAGTACTCTGCAATTTCATGCATGCCTTCAGTGAACTCTTCAAGCCACTCTATATTTGCTTCAGGCAAAGTTAGGCCTACCGAAATCCACGTAGGTTCAGCACCCATTGCCGCAAGATCACTTAAGTTAACAGCTAAAGCTCGATGCCCAAGGGCACGCGCAGAGATGTCATCAAAAAAGTGTACGCCCGCAACTAAGGTGTCTGTTGTTACCGCCAATTGACAGTTTTCAGGCACAGTTACTAAGGCACAATCGTCACCAATACCTAGGTTCACATCACGGCGAATAATGCCACGCCCCTTAAAGTAACGATTGATTAGTTCAAATTCCTTCATACACAAAAAAGCCGGCCCAAGCCGGCTCTCCTTTACGGGGTTACTTACTTACGCAGTTCTTTCACTGCTTTATCAAGTACACCGTTGACAAACTTATGGCTGTCTTCAGCACCAAACATCTTAGCAAGCTCAATGCCTTCATTGATTGCCACTTTGTAAGGTACGTCTTCACGGAATTTCAGCTCATAGCCAGACAGACGTAAAATTGCTTTTTCGACCATGTCTAACTCATCAGCTGGGCGTGCTAAATGTGGTGCAACGATTTCATCTAATTGCTTACAGTTAACAACAACACCGCGTGCTAGGTCTTTGAAATATTCGACGTCGATCTTAGTCACATCATTTTCAATTAACATTTGCTGTTCAATATCAGCAATTGGGTTACCGCTTAACTGCCAAGAGTATACGGCTTGAAGTGCTAAGATACGTGCTTTACGTCTTGCTGCTGGTTTCACAGAGATTCCTTAAACTTAAATTTTGTCTAACACATTAACCATTTCAAGCGCACCTAAAGCAGCTTCGCCGCCTTTGTTACCCATTTTGGTACCTGCGCGCTCAATTGCTTGCTCAATGCTTTCAGTGGTTAATACGCCAAATGCAACCGGGATATCATACTCAAGAGATACTTGCGCAAGACCTTTGTTTGATTCGCCAGCGACTAAATCAAAGTGTGGTGTACCACCTCTGATCACTACGCCTAAAGCGATGATTGCATCGTGTTCTTTCTTTGCCGCAACGCGTTTCGCTGCTAAAGGTAATTCAACGGCACCTGGTACGTAAACAACTGTAATGTCGTCTTCAGATACGCCACCTGTGCGCTTAAGCTCATCAACAGCACCTGCTAATAGGCTGCTACCAATAAAGTCATTAAAGCGAGAAATGACAATGGCAAATTTTTTGCCCGGTGCGTATTTGTTACCTTCAATAATTTTCATTTAATAACCCTAAAAAATAAGTTTAAGCGGTTGCGATTGCGCAAAAATTACGGCGCATAATACCACAAAAATATAAAAGTAGCCTAGTAAATCTGTTTTCCCTAACTAAGACTGTGGCTCAACATAGTCAACCACTTCTAAGTGGAAACCAGATAACGCATGGTACTTCTTAGGACGGCTCATTAAGCGCATCTTTTCAATACCTAAATCAGCCAAAATTTGCGAGCCCACACCCACAGTACGCGATGTACCTTGGAATTTACGATGACTCACATTTTCGCCAGCATCTTCAGCGGCAAAGGCTTTAACGGTTGCTTCTAGGTCTTCAGTTGACTCTTGTTTACCCAAGATAACCAGCACACCGTTGTGCTCAGCGATATAAGCCATAGCATCTGATAAGCCCCAGCTACGATCAGCACTTCTATCTGATAATAGAATATCGTTAAAGGTACTTTGTAAGTGAACACGTACTAACGTTGGTTCATCTTTCGATACTTCACCTTTTTGTAAAACATAGTGAAGCTGACCATCAATGGTGTCTTTGTAGGTCACTAAATCAAACTCACCGTGATCTGTTGGCAGTTTACATTTAGCAACGCGCTCAATGGTGGTTTCGTTTAGGTTTCGGTATTCGATTAAATCTGCAATGGTGCCAATCTTTAAGTCATGCTCTTTAGCAAATACTTCAAGATCAGGGCGACGCGCCATGGTGCCATCTGGGTTTAAGATTTCAACAATCACAGATGAAGGCTCAAGACCTGCTAAACGCGCTAAATCACAACCTGCTTCAGTATGACCTGCACGTGTTAAAACGCCACCAGGCTGCGCCATAATTGGAAAAATATGCCCTGGCTGTACGATATCGCTCGGCACGGCACCTTTAGCGATTGCAGCTTGAACGGTACGGGCGCGGTCGGCCGCTGAAATACCTGTAGTTACACCTTTCGCCGCTTCAATTGACATTGTGAAGTTAGTTGAAAAAGCAGCACCGTTATTTTTCACCATAAGTGGTAATTCTAACTGCTGACAACGCTCTTGTGTCATTGTTAAACAAATTAAACCACGGCCATGTGTTGCCATAAAGTTGATAGCATCAGCACTAATGTGCTCTGCTGCGATGATTAAATCGCCTTCGTTTTCTCGGTCTTCATCGTCCATTAAAATAACCATTTTACCGGCTTTAATGTCATCGATAATTTCTTGCGCGCTGTGTAAATTCATAATGTGCCCATGAGAGTATGATTAATAGTGACGTATCTGTGCTTATTTAATAAAGCCAGCTTGTGCTAGCAAGCTCATTGATATGTCTGAACGGGAAGGTTGTTCAGCCCCTTTAATTAGGCGCTCTAAATAGCGAGCAATCTGGTCAACTTCTAAGTTCACCTGAGTCCCCACCTGAAATTCTGCAATCGTTGTTTGCTCTGCAGTATGCGGAACAATCGTCAGCTTAAAGCGATTTTGCTCAACCTCGTTAACGGTTAAGCTAATGCCATCAATACACACCGAACCTTTGTACGGAATGTACTTCATTAAATCATTGTCTGTGCTTAACCAGTACTCAGTTGCACGAGCATTAGGACTAATACTTTCGACAGTCGCAATACCATCAACATGCCCTGACACTAAGTGCCCACCTAAGCGAGAAACCGGTTGCATGGCTTTTTCAAGGTTAACTGTTTGACCTTTTTTATAATGTGCAAACCCAGTTAAGCTAATTGTTTCGTTTGATAAGTCAGCACTAAAACCATCGCTATGTTTAGCGACAACCGTTAAACACACACCATTGGTGGCAATACTGTCACCGAGCTTGACGTCTTTCATATCCAAATTAGGGCTTTGAATACGAATAGCTAGATCACCTTGCTTTTGTGTTAGTTCAACAATTTTACCTGTTGCTTCAATAATTCCAGTAAACATAGTGCTACTCTTTATTTTCAATGTCTGTGGCTTGCTTTGCTTTTATCGCTGTTAAGCGAATATCATCGCCAATCATCACTGTATCAGTAAAGGTCAGTTCAGTGATATCACTCATCATGGTGACTTCTGCAAAGTTTAGTAAGCTTTTGCCCATATCACCTATTAACTTAGGGGCAATATAAACAATGTATTCGTCAATTAAATCTTGCTCTGCGAACACCCCAGCAAGGGTTGCACCCGCTTCGAGCCAAATATGATTAAATTGTAGTTCAGCAAGACGCTTTAAAACCGCCGATAAATCAACTTTATTGTTAATTGCTGGTACTACTTCGTGTTTAACAAAGTGAGGCCATTTGGTGTGATTATCAAGCGAAGTGGTAAAAATTATCACCGGGCTCTCGATGCTGAATAACGCAAGCTCAGGCGTTAACCTGTTTTGTGAGTCAATAATGATTCGGGTTGGTTGGCGCAAAGGCAACGATGTTGGCATGGTAAATGGCAACTCATCAACACGAACATTAAGTTTGGCATTATCAGTAATAACGGTGTCTGCACCGGTTAAGATAGCACAGCTTTCGGCACGAAATGCTTGCACATCTTGGCGCGCTTTAGGGCCTGTTATCCATTTACTTTGGCCGTTATTTAGCGCGGTTTTACCATCTAAACTACATGCCATTTTACAAGTCACATATGGCAATCCAGATTCCATACGCTTTAAAAAACCTTTATTTAAATCGCGCGCTTGTTGTTCAAGTAAACCAGATGCAACGCTAATACCGGCGTCGGCTAAAATTTGTAGGCCGCGTCCACTCACCGCAGGGTTTGAGTCAACCATAGCGGCAATCACCTTGCTTACACCCGCGGCTTTTAAACCTTCGGCACAAGGTGGAGTGCGTCCATAATGACTACAAGGCTCTAAAGTCACATATGCAGTGGCGCCTTTCGCGTTGTCGCCAGCTACAGCCAAGGCATTCACTTCAGCATGGCCCTGCCCTGCTAATTGATGAAACCCTTCACCGACTATTTCGCCATCTTTAACCAAAACACAGCCAACATTCGGGTTTGGTGTCGTAGTAAAACGACCTAGTTTAGCAAGCTCAATGGCACGCGCCATATAAGCCGTATCAAGCTCTGTAAACGACATGATTAATCACCTAAACGAGCGATTTCTTCACCAAACTCGCGAATATCTTCAAATGAACGATAAACCGATGCAAAGCGCACATAGGCTACTTTGTCGAGTTTCTTTAGTGACTCCATGATGCATTCGCCAATTAAATGGCTAGAGATTTCACGCTCACCCGTAGCACGAAGTTGAGATTTAATGATGTTAACGACTTCGTCGACCTGCTCAGTGCTCACTGGGCGTTTCTCTAAAGCGCGATGCAAGCCATTCAGTAACTTGTCTTCATTGAATGGTTCACGGCTACCGTCTTGCTTGATGACTCTTGGCATCACAAGTTCAGCGCCTTCAAAGGTGGTAAAGCGCTCATGGCATTCGTTACATTCACGTCGACGTCTCACTTGGTGACCACCGCCAACAAGTCGAGAATCAATTACTTTAGTATCTTTTGCGGTGCAAAAAGGGCAATGCATAGGGTTCAACTTCCGTTTATAAAAACAAAAAAAGGCCGCTTAGTAAGCGGCCTTTATAATAGCAAAAAACAACGCTATTGTTATCTTAATTACGGTTTAACTAGTAATTAAGCGTAAACTGGTAATTTTTTACAGATAGCTTTAACTTTCTCTTTTACTTCTGCTTGTACAGACTCATCGTTGATGTTGTCTAGTACGTCACAGATCCAGCCAGCAAGCTCTTTTGACTCAGCTTCTTTGAAACCACGGCGAGTAATAGCCGGAGAACCAATACGAAGACCAGACGTTACAAACGGTGAACGTGGATCGTTTGGTACTGAGTTTTTGTTTACAGTGATGTTTGCGTTACCTAGTGCAGCGTCAGCATCTTTACCTGTGATATCTTTATCGATTAGGTCAAGAAGGAATAAGTGGTTGTCTGTTTTACCAGAAACAACTTTATAGCCACGCTCTTGCAGTACTTCAACCATTGCTTGTGCGTTCTTAACAACTTGTGCTTGGTACGCTTTGAATTCTGGTTGTAATGCTTCTTTGAAAGCAACCGCTTTAGCAGCGATGATGTGGCATAAAGGACCACCTTGACCGCCAGGGAAAACAGCGCTGTTTAGCTTTTTGTAGATCTCTTCATCACCACATGCAGAAACGATTAGACCGCCACGAGGACCTGCTAATGTTTTGTGAGTTGTTGTTGTAACAACGTGTGCGTGAGGGATTGGGCTTGGGTATACACCAGCCGCGATAAGACCAGCAACGTGAGCCATATCTACGAATAAGTATGCACCTACTTTATCAGCGATTTCACGGAATTTAGCCCAGTCAACAACGCCTGAGTATGCAGAGAAACCAGCGATGATCATTTTTGGCTTGTGCTCTAATGCAAGTGCTTCAACTTGAGCGTAATCAATTTCGCCTGTTTCGTCGTTTAGGCCGTATTGAATTGCATTGTACGTTTTACCAGAAAAGTTAACGTGTGAGCCGTGAGTTAAGTGACCACCATGAGCTAAGCTCATACCTAGTACTGTATCGTGTGGCTGAAGAAGTGCTTGGAAAACAGCTGCGTTTGCTTGTGAACCCGCATGTGGTTGAACGTTAGCGTAATCTGTGCCGAATAATTCGTTTGCACGGTCAATTGCTAATTGCTCAACAACGTCAACATGCTCACAACCGCCATAGTAACGTTTGCCTGGGTAACCTTCAGCATATTTGTTGGTAAGCTGAGAACCCTGCGCTTCAAGTACGCGTGGGCTACAGTAGTTTTCAGACGCGATCAGTTCGATGTGCTCTTCTTGACGAGCCGTCTCTTTATTGATGGCTGCAAATAACTCTGGATCGAAATCCGAAATATTCATGCTACGTTCTAACATGGGGTCTCCTAAGGCAACGTGTATGGTGTTTTTTAAAGGCTGTATTGTACGCTTAAAACGCACTTTTGCCTATCTTGTAAAGATGAACATATTTAAACAGGGATTGAATTTATTTCACAGTGTTTTAATAATGATATTTTTTTATTGATACATAATAAAAATTTATAAATTTAAAATATTACATAGATTTTTAAAATGTCACTCTTCATGAAATTGTTTACGATTTATTGCGTTTTCATTGAGGCGAACTAAGCTTATAGAATTGCTCAATATCAAGGATGGTATAACTTCATGCTAGCTAAACCAATATACGAATTAGTCCCCTACGCATACTTCTCTCTTGGTATCAGCTGTATCACTTTAGCCAATGATTATGTGCCAACTTTGATCGGCGTGGTCTTATTCTTATTAGGCGCTAACATTTGGCGGATGCGCTCAGAAGCCAGAAGAACCGATCATTCAAGCCAGCGTGTTAAACAAAAAAAACGTCGCTATTACTATGAATTTAAACCCTTTATTATTTTTATTTCGGCATTCACTTTGATGCAATGGACGCAAAATGAACTCATCTCGGTGATCAGCATTTTGCTGTGTATCTCGGCAGGGGTCATTCTAAGCATGCGGATTTTAAACCGTCATAGCCATTCGTTACTTCATTGAGAGCTTTATTAAAAGACAGCATAAAAAAGAGCGGCTTAGCCGCTCTATAATCAGGGTTATGCTAATTTATTTAACAGCTCAGTTCGAAGCAATTGATAATCAAACTTAATATCTTCAGCCAAACACTCATTTGCTAGCGCATCAGCGAGCGGTTTCGGCATAGGTAGTTCGATGTCTAAAATTTCTTCTACACTGTCTTTAAATTTAGCTGGGTGTGCAGTCGCTAAAAAGATACCTGCACTGCCATCAGCTAGATTTTCTTTCAAGCCTTGATAAGCAATTGCAGTATGAGGCTCTGCGATGTAACCCGTTTGATGAATTATTTTCATCACCTCTTTTGTTTCTTCTTCACCAACACAGCTTGAATAAAAGTCATCATAGCTAAACCATTTGTTATCCAACATAAACTGAACACGTGGCCAGTTATTCGGTTTACTCACATCCATAGCGTTCGATAACGATTCAAGCGTGTCATTCGGTGCCCACTCTTTGCTTTGTAAGAAACGTGGCACAGTGTCGTTTTGGTTAGTTGTAGCACTTAGTTTCGCTACTGGCATACCAAGCACAGCACCGATCATCGCAGCGCACACATTACCAAAGTTACCACTTGGTACTGAGATATGCGCTTTACTACGCTGCTCTTTAGGTAATTGAGCAATGGCTTCAAAGTAATAGCAAACCTGTGCAACTAAACGACTGATGTTGATTGAATTAGCAGAATTTAGACCTAGCTTTTGTTTAACTTCATCGTCTAAGAAAGCTTGCTTTACCATGCTTTGGCAATCATCAAAGCTACCATCAACAGCATAGCAATGAATGTTATTGCCTAACGTTGTAAATAGCTTTTGCTGCGCTAGTGAAATTTTACCTTTCGGGTATAAAATCACGACATCGATATTTGGCTTATTATAAAATGCATGAGCAACTGCAGCCCCTGTGTCGCCTGATGTTGCTGTTAAAATAGTGACTTTTTCGCCTTGGTTAAATTGTGCAAGACACTCAGCCATAAAACGGCCACCAAAGTCTTTAAACGCAAGTGTTGGACCATGAAATAGCTCTAAACAATAAATATCTTTTTCTACTTCAACCAGTTTCACATCAAAGTTAAAGGCATTTTGTACCATCTGTGCAACGGTATCGGCAGGTAGTTCATCGCCAATTAGGTGCGATAAAATCTTGCTGCTACGACTAACAAAGTCTAAATCAAGTAACGCATCAATGTCTTGAATTGGCGTTAGGCTTTCAGGGAAGAACACCCCTTGGTTGCGCCCTAACCCTGTTTTTACCGCTTCAACAAACGACACCTGTTGTGTTTCATCTTTTAAATTATGTAATTGCATGTTTATTCCTTAAAATCTTTAAAGCTGTCGTGTGCCAAGCTGATCAAGTTTACAGATATGGCTGAAACCTTGTTCATTTACGTAATTATCATTAAGCCAAGCTGCACACTTTTGAGCAGCTTCAAGACTCTTACACACGGTAAATAATGTTGGGCCAGCACCAGAAATACTGACAATCTCTGCGCCAAGCTCTGGCAAGGCACTTTTAGCTTCGGCAAAACCTTGGATTAATGGTGCGCGATGTGGCTCAGCGATTTCATCTGTCATAATTGATAACGCAGCATCAAAACGACCTGTTAGCAATAAGCTGCTAAATGCAGACAGTCGCTGTGCAAACTCAACACTGTCGTGCATTGATAATTGCGTTGGCAATACCGAACGCGCTTTTGCAGTATTCAGTGAAAAACCTGGAAAAGCCGCTACGTAATACCATTGATTATCAACGGGTAACGAAATTGACTTGTTCGGAATCAGTTCACCAGTTAATTGCAAACCACCTAAATAACAGGGTGTGATGTTATCGTAATGACGGCCGCCACTAACAATGGCTTCAAAATCAGCCATCAACTCGATAAGTTGCTCTTGAGATAAGTTGGTTTCGGCAAATTTATCAAGGGCAGCAAATGCTGCCACCACAGAACAAGCACTTGAACCTAAACCTGAGCCAATTGGTAGGTTCTTTTTAAGCTCAAGTTTTACCGCTGGCATAGCTGGCGCAACGTGTTCTTTAAAATGAATTAAACATTGATAAGCCAAGTTTTCTTCAGCATTAGCAGGCAGTTTATGGGCATAGTCGCCAGAGCATACAAAAGTATCTTGCTCAGCGGCACTCACCTCTACAACATCACCTAATAACGTACCATCGATAGGTGCCAGCGCGGCACCTAGCGCATCAAAGCCGACAGCAAAATTCCCGATTGAAGCGGGTGCATATACACGGATCATCACCAGCTCCTAACGTGTTAACGTTTTTAAGATATCAGCAAATACGCCTGCAGCCGTTACTTCAGCACCTGCGCCATAACCACGAATCACAAACGGACGTGGTTGATAATATTGACTTAAGATTGCCAATGCATTTTCACCGTCACGGATATCGTAAAGAGCATGGCTACTATCTACGGCTTCAATGCCTACTTTACATTGACCGTTTTCAATAGTGCCCACATAACGAAGTACTTTACCTTCACTTGCAGCGCTTTGAATGCGGTCGTTAAACTGTGCATCAAGAGATGGTAGTTTTGCCATGAAATCTGCTACAGAATCATCTTCTGCAAACCCTTTTGGTAAAACTGATTCAACTTCAATATCGCTAAGTTCTAACTCAAGACCCGACTCACGAGCAATGATCAGTAGTTTTCGGGCAACATCAGTGCCTGATAAATCATCACGCGGATCTGGTTCTGTAAATCCACTTTCTTTTGCTTTTAATGTTGCTTCGCTAAGTGATAAACCATCTTGCAGTGCACCAAACATATACGATAATGAACCCGATAAGATACCGCTGAACTTAATAAGCTCATCACCGGCACCAAATAATGATTTCAAGTTATCAAGAACCGGCAGGCCTGCACCTACGTTTGTTTCGTATAAAAACTTACGGTTATTCTTTTGTGTTGCTGCTACTAAATCTTGGTAGTAAGCATACGAGCTAGTATTGGCTTTTTTGTTTGCCGCAACCACATGGAAACCGGCATTCAAGAAATCAACATATTGCGCAGCAAGCTTATCGGCTGAGCTACAATCTACAATCACAGGGTTAATTAAATGGTTTTGTTTAACAAATTGCTCAACCAGATTTAAATCAAATGCCTGCTCTGACTCGGCTAGCTTGTCTTGCCAGCCATCAAAAGCAATACCTTCACTATCTAGATAAAGCTGTCTTGAGTTAGCAACACCGTACAAGTTCAGCTTGATGTTACGTTTTTCAAGCCATGCTTGCTGACGCTTTAACTGCTGGATAAGTTCTTGGCCCACTAAGCCACAGCCAAGCAAAAACACATCGATTGAAGGAATGTGAGTAAAGAAGTTCTCATGGCACACTTTTACTGCGTCGTTGCACAGTTCACCGTCGATAACCGCTGAAATGGCGCTTTCAGTCGAATCTTGTGCAATAGCAACAATGTTAACCTGCGCTTGAGCTAATGAAGCAAAGAACTTAGCCGCTAAACCTTTGTGCGCACGCATGTTATCGCCAACTAGAGTAACAATCGCAAGGTTACGCTGTACTTGTACTGGTTCGATTAAACCGGCTTGTGATTCTAATTCGAAAGCAGTTTGTAATGCTTCTAAAGCAAGAGATAGGTCACTCTCATGCACACAGAAACTGATGCTAAATTCACACGAAGATTGAGTGATCAGCACAATTGAAACATTGTCGTGCGCCAGTGCATTAAATACTTTTGACGCCATGCCAACTTTACCTTTCATGCCTGGGCCAGACACCGTTAACATAGCGAGGTTTTGTAAACTTGATAACGCTTTAACTGGATCATTCGACACACTGTCGTTACTGATCACTGAGCCTTCTGCACGTGGGTTATGAGTATTTTTGATCTCGCACGGCACGCCTGCTTTAGCACAAGGTAAAATCGTTTTCGGGTGCAATACTTTCGCACCAAAGTAAGAAAGCTCCATTGCTTCTTTATAAGATAACGAATCAACCTTAGATGCTTTTTTGATATAACGCGGGTCAGCATTGTAAACACCGTCAACATCAGTCCAGATCTGGCATACATCAGCTTCTAGGCATGCTGCTGCAATGGCTGCTGAGTAATCTGAACCATTACGACCAAGTGTTGTTAGCTCACCTTGCTCATTGGCAGCAGTGAAACCCGGCATGATATAAATTGTGCTCGGTGCCGCTTTTAATGCTGCTTGAAAACGTAACTTACTTGCATTCAAGTCAGCTTCAGCATCAATGTAGCCACCCACTGAAGCTATACAATCTGTCGCTTCTAAATAACGAGCATTACTGTCTTTAAGCATACACTCCATCAAGGCAACACTTACGCGCTCACCAAAACTGATTGCATAAGCACGTACTTGGTCTGGGCAACACTTTAAAAGTGCAACACCATCTAGTTTATTCTTAAGCTCGCTCAGATCAGGCCAATTTGCTGTCTGACCAAAGTCAGCTTCGACAGCAGCTTTTAGTTGTTCACAGCGTGCAACCAAAGCTTGCCATAACTCACTAAAATCTTGCCCCTGCTCAGCAGCGCTTGCTAATGCTACTAATGAATCTGTCATGCCACCCGGCGCTGACAGCACTAACAACATTTCATCGCGTAATTCTTCTTTGACTAACTGAGCTACCTGTTGCAAACATGCGTAGTCGGCCAAGGACGACCCACCAAATTTTAATACTCGCATTATTTATGTTTCCTCATTCCATAAACGAAAAAGGCCTGTGTTCTAGTGAACACAGGCCTATAATTTTGTTGCACCGACCTATGCCACTATCCCGTAAGGATGATGGTTGTAATAATAATGGTCGTTGTGTGATTAAATGTTTTCATAGACTGTAGACTGCCTTAAATGTAGCCAGCCTGTCAACCCTTAAAGAAAAGATAAATTATGCGTTTGTGTTATATAAAAGATTAGTGAATACCAAATTTATGCAAAGTAGCTTTTAGTCGCACAAGATCTATCGGTTTATCAATGAAGTCAATAGCACCCAATTTTACTACTCTTTGTTTCATTTCAGCCTGAATATCAGCCGAAATCACTATAACAAAGCACTCTATTTTCTCTGCTTTGATTGTTTCGAGCACTGCAACACCATCCAATTCTGGCATGGTTAAATCTAAGCACAATAGATCAAAGTTTTGCTCGCGCAATAAGGCAAGAGCTTCGCGGCCATTAGTGGCTTGTTGAACATCTGCATCCAAGCAATCCCCTAAACAGCGTACTACCTGCTTTCGGGCAATATTTGAATCATCACAGACCAGTACTGAAAAATTAGGATTATTCATGAAATAAAAATCTTCGCTGTAGCAAATACAACATCAAAAAAGGCTAAATTAAAGATGGAATAAATTTATAACACACTTTTTCAAGCGCAGTAAGGGCAAGTTTTTTTTAAAATTTACTAACAATTTATAAATGTTCCAGTAAAAAAGGATATATTTATTTCTTTTTAACCATTTATTAGCTAACTTTAGAACTAGCTGAATGTATTACAATTGTCACCAAGGAGCTATGGATATTCCATGCTACAAAAAAGCCTGTCTAAAGAATTATTAACAAATGTACTCTCAGTCTACTTTTTACTTACTTTTGTAGTGACCTGTGGACAAGTTATTGCTGAGTACGTTAATACCAAAGATTACATTCGCGACGAATTAACGACTTTACAAAAAACATTTAGCCGTAGTTTAACCCGCGCTATTTGGGAACTGAACGATAAACAAACCATCACTACGGCTGAAGGCTTGCTGGCAATCCCTATGATCGAGGGTATTATTGTGCGTGATGATAGCGGCGAGGTACTCTCTCAGTTAGGTCGTTCGTTAGATATTCACGAGCTATATAGTCAACAGTTAGTGCAAGAAGAAGCGATTATCGAAGATACGCCATCAGGCTTATTCGGTTACACATTCCCACTCATTTTTGAATTTTCAGGTAAAACAACCCAAGTAGGTGATGTAACCCTGTTTTCAAGTCGTGAAGTGGTATTTAGCCGCATCATGATTTCTATCTACTTTTTAATTGGTAATGCAATGATCAAAACCACCTTTTTGATCATTCTTTTCCTACTTGCATTTAGAAAGCGCTTAACCGAGCCATTGGCACAATTCACAGAACAAATTGAAGATCTTGAACTAAACGACCTAGAAGGCCGCCATATCGAGATCAAAACCGTTGAGCACAACGAATTAAAAGTAATGGAAGAGTCTTTCAACCGCTTAATTGATAAGGTAGTACTTTACCGTGAAGAGCTTGAACATACGCAAAAAGAGCTTTTAATAAGCAACGAAAAGCTCGACCAACATAACTTACAGTTAGAGCAAGAAGTAGCACGCAAAACATCAAACTTAAGCCAAGCGATGATGGACTTGCAGCAACAAAAATACGAGCTAGAAAAACAAAAGCTGACACTGACTGAAGAAATTGATTTACGTAAACAAACTGAACAAGAACTCATAACCAAGCAAACTGAGTTACAACGCTACCTTGATGAACTAAATATGGCGCAAGAGCGCTTAGTTGGCTCAGAAAAAATGGCTGCTTTAGGTGGCTTAGTGGCGGGTATTACTCATGATGTTAATACACCTATTGGGATTGGTGTTACCGCAACGTCATTTTTACAAGAACGCTTGGACCAAATTGAAGCGGCATATAAAGAAAAAACCCTATCGCCAAAAGCGCTTGAAGAGTTTATTAATGACGCCAAGCAAAGTACTAGCCTACTCACTAGTAACCTAGACCGAGCTTCTGAGCTGGTTGCAAGCTTTAAGCAAATTGCAGTAGACCAAGCCAGTGAAGCCGTACGTACCATTAACTTTAAAGAGTATTTAGGTGAGGTGATCCGCTCACTCCATCCAAAGCTTAAGAAAACATCGCATCATATTAATTTAGATTGCCCTGATGATTTAACACTTAACCTGCCTGCGGGTGCGATTAGTCAAATTTTCACAAACTTGATTATGAACTCACTCATTCATGGTTTCGAAGGGATTGAAAGTGGCATCATTGATATTGTTATTAAAGAAGAAGATGACGAAGTCGTTATCGACTTTAAAGACAATGGTAATGGCGTATCAAAAGAGCAGTTAGAAAAGCTATTCGACCCATTCTTTACAACCAAGCGCGACCAAGGCGGCAGTGGCTTAGGCACACATATTACTTTTAACCTCGTTAAACAAACCCTAAGTGGCGATATTGAGGTATCAAGCGAAGTCGGTAAAGGCTTGCACTACCATATTAGTTTTCCGAAAAACATGCCAAAACCACTTTCAATGTTTAACTCATAAGCAATTAGCGCTGATGCCGAAATGATTCATTTCGGCATCAGTTTTTTATTGCTATGATTGGGCAAATTTATTGAAAGGATTAGCCTAATTATGTGGTTTAGTAACCTTATCTGTTACCGTTTTAAACAAGACGTTTCATACTCTCAAGAAGACTTCGACAAAGCCCTAGAACAAGACTTGTTCCGCTCATGTACAGGCCAAGAGCTTTCAACTTTCGGTTGGACAAAAGCCTTTGGTAAACATGGTCAAACCCTATCTCATTTCTCTCAAGACAGCATTTTAGTCTGTGCTAAACGTGAAGAAAAAGTACTGCCAGCTGCCGTTATCAACGAATTGGTTGCAGAGAAAGTAGAGCAAATCGAAGCTGAAGAAAACCGCCCAGTAAAGAAAAAAGAAAAAGACGAACTAAAAGAAAATATTCTACACACTTTACTGCCACAAGCTTTCAAAAAATCGAGCCTACAGTTTGCGTTTATTGATCAAAAGAATGGCTGGGTTGTGGTTAACAGCGCAAGCTTTAATAAGGCAGAAGAGCTTTTAGCCCTATTACGTAAATCACTTGGCACGTTACCTGTCGTACCTGCATTTGCGAATTACGATTTAGATGTATTTTTAACTGACTGGTTAACTAATTTCAGTACCCCTGAAGGCTTTTCTATCGGTAATGATGCAGAGCTTGAAGAAGCCGATGACAGTGGCGCTCAGGTTAAATTAAAAGGCCATGATTTATCGTGCGACGAAGTAAAGTCACACTTAGAAAATGGGAAGCGCGTAACTAAGCTGGCTCTTGATTGGCAAGAACGCATTAAGTTCATGCTACAAAACGATGGTTCAATTAAGCGTTTAAGCTACTCAGAAACATTAAAAGAAGAAAACGCCGACATTCCAAAAGAAGATATGGCGGTCAAACTTGATGCTGACTTTATCTTAGCGTCAGAAGAAATTAAGCAATTGCTAGAAGAGCTGACTCAAGGCTTAGGCGACGCAGAAGATTTATAAAATTAATCTGAGAGTTAATTAATTTAAAAGCGCGACTAAGTCGCGCTTTTTGTTGCTGTTATTCAGTAAAAATTGCTTTTACTTCATTAAGCATATCGTTATATTCATCGTCACTGAACATATCTAGTGATTCAATCACGCCTTTGTCCATGTAAGTTTGCAATGCCGCAGACTTATCAGACACCTGTAAGATGCCTTCTAAAATCGCGCCAATACGAATAAAATCAACATAGCAAATATGCTCTGGACGATAGTTTGGATTTGCCCAGCTTTCAGCTACTTCTACAAACTCATCAGTAAAGCCCCAAGCACGCATAATTGCGCCACCTACTTTACCACCCAGCTTTTGAATGGCATGAGCAAGGAAACTTGGGTTTGCGAACACCTCAGGGTGCTTTTCAGCTTCTGTTAAAATGGGCAGTACGCCAATGTTATAAACTAATGCCGCTAAGGTAATTGTGTCGCGATTAAGCGAGGTTTGCTTATTTCTGCGTAAGAAGAAATCCATTAAGGTAATTGAGTGACACGCAACTTTAAGCGTTTTTTGCCATGCCTTGTCCATATAGCCCTTGATCAGCTCATTATGCGATACAAAAAGCTGCTCCATTGCCATTGCAGTTGCAATGTTCTTTATTTGACGCAGACCAATTCGTGTTACAGCTTGGTGTAGGTTTGTGACTTTAACTGAGCGCCCCATAAATGCACTATTAGCGACTTTGATCATCCGTGCCGACAATGCCGGATCATGAGAGATGACATCTGCCATATCCATCAAGTTTACCTCGGGGTTATCCGCGGCTTGCCTTACCTTCACTGCAACTTCTGGTAAGGTAGGTAACACTAAAGTGTCATTATTTATTCTGTCGACCAATATGGTCAGTAATGCATTTTCTGTTGACATATGCGCGCCATCCTCTTGGGTTAGCCCGCCCAAACAAAGACAGACTAATGACTGACATTATTAGATTAGTTATAGTTTTAGTATTGTCTAACTTAGCGCTAAAGTTAAGAAATTCACAGAAATTATCTATTTTTTATATTTTTTAACTAACTAGGGCGTGTTGACCTTTTGTGATTAATTTTGCAGCAGTGTGTTTGGTATTTAGGCAAGGCAGAGCCTATGTAGTGTGGTTGTTCCACATAAATAGGCGATAACGCAGCATCAATGCCAAACACGCGCTGCCCTTCAGGTTCTTCCTAGGGGCGATTAACTCTTTGTTGCTCGATTTTTACTTAGCCCACTAGGTTACAAATCTCGCGCCGCGATTAAATCGCCCCTAGAGTGAACAAATTTTAATCCACAAAGGTCAACACGCCCTAATAAATATTGCTTCTAGTGCTGTAAACTTGCCATATATATGTCAGGTTTGCTTTAATGCATAGACTTTTTGTTTTCTAAGCAATGACTCTCACTTTTTTTAACGGGCAAAAAAATGACATTAAATAAAATTAGCCAAGCACTTATCTTATCAGGTGCTGTTTTCCTTGGTGCATGTTCTGACGAGCAAGCCACCACTTCTCAAACTAAGCCTGCTGCAGAGCAAACAAAGCAAACTACTGAACAAAACAACCCACAACTTATCAATGCTGAGAAAAGTCGCTTAGACATTTACACTGACTTTACGCTTACTTCTGATCTTAGCCACTTAAGCGATAACCAGAAGCAAATGATTGGCAAGTTAATCGATGCCTCAAAAATCATGGATGAGCTATTTTGGCGCCAAGCATTTGGTGAGAGCAAAGACGCTTTCTTAGCAAAAATTAATGATGAAAAAGTTCAGAAGTTTGCAGATATTAACTATGGCCCTTGGGATCGCTTAAACGGTGACCAGGTTTTCTTATCGGGTTATGAAGAAAAGCCACTAGGCGCTGAGTTTTACCCAAGCGATATCACTAAAGAAGAATTAAACAACGCAGTCGTGGATGACAAAACCGGTCTTTACTCGGTGATCAAGCGCGATGAAAAAGGTCTTCTTTATAGCGTGGCTTACTCAGTTGAGTATGCACAAGAACTAGAAAAAGCAGCTAATTTATTACGCGAAGCAAGTAAACTGGCTGATGATAAAGAGTTTGCTAACTACCTAAGCATGCGCGCAGACGCACTAGTAAGTGATGACTTCCAACCATCTGATTTTGCATGGATGGATATGAAAAATAACCCTATTGACGTGGTTATTGGCCCTATCGAAACCTATGAAGATCAATTATTTGGTTATCGTGCAGCGTATGAATCTTATGTACTAATTAAAGATTTAGCATGGAGCGAGCGTTTAGCTAAATTTGCTGCTTTCTTACCTGAGCTACAAAAAGGTTTACCTGTAGACGAAAAGTACAAGCAAGAAGTTCCAGGCTCTGATGCTGACCTAAATGCTTACGATGTTGTTTATTACGCAGGTCACTCAAATGCAGGTAGTAAAACAATTGCTATCAACCTGCCAAATGATGAGCAAGTACAACTAGAAAAAGGCACTCGTCGTTTACAGCTTAAAAATGCAATGCGCGCTAAATTCGATAAAATCTTAGTGCCAATTTCAGAGCAGCTAATTGTTCCTGAGCAGCGTAAACACATTACCTTTGATGCTTTCTTCGCAAACACTATGTTCCACGAAGTAGCGCACGGTTTAGGTATTAAAAACACCATTACTGGTAAAGGAACTGTTCGCCAATCATTGCAAGAGCATGCAAGTGCCCTTGAAGAAGGTAAAGCGGATATCTTAGGCCTTTACATGGTTGAGCAATTACTTAAGAAAGGCGAGATCACTGACGGTACGTTAGAAGATTACTACATCACCTTTATGGCTGGTATCTTCCGCTCAGTGCGTTTTGGTGCATCAAGCGCACACGGTAAAGCGAACATGATCCGCTTTAACTTCTTCGCTGAAGAAGGTGCATTCTCTAAAAATGCTGACGGCTTATACAGCGTTAACATGGAGAAAATGAGCCAAGCAATGGAGAAACTATCTAACCTAATCCTTACTATTCAAGGTGACGGTGATTACCAAAAAGTTGATCAGCTAATCGCAACTCATGGCGAAATCAAAGCTGAACTAGCTAAAGACTTAGAAAAACTAAGCCAAGCTAATATCCCTGTTGATGTTACTTTCAAACAAGGTAAAGAAGTATTAGGCCTTTAAGCCTTATTCTCCTCTAATAAAAAACGCTGCAATTGCAGCGTTTTTTATTGCCTGAAATCGAGTAAAACACGACTAGTGTGCAACGAAGTTCAAACCATATTTGGAGTTTAGTTCTACAATATCCCCGTTGATCAGCATTTTTTGAAACTCGGCATTAAAAGCATCAATAAATTCATCGAGTTCGCGTTGTTTACTAAAGCCATAGTAGCCCTGATTAACCGTCACCGGCGGCGATAACATAATCACTTTATCTGCTATATCTAAACTGTCGATCACAGGCTTTGCAGCCCGAGGATGGGTAAGAATTAAGTCAACTCGGTTATGCATCAATTGTAAAAAGCTAGCCCGCACATTACCCACTTCAGATAGCGATAAATTTGCCTCGTTACGCTTAAATTCAGGACCATAGTTCCAACCTCGAATTGTACCAATAATATCTTTACGAAGGCTGGCAAAGTTTCCAACCCAAGTCACATCATTGTTCTTTTTGGTATATAAAACAATCGGGTCTTCGTAAAAGGGCAAGTCACTAAATTGCATATACTGCTGACGTATAATGGATTTGTAAGGACCAATAATGGCATCAGCCTGACCTTGCTCTACCATTTTTAGAGCGCGTTTTAGTGGCATGATATCAATTACCAACTCATGCCCAAAACGCCTGCAAATTTCGTGAGCAATATCGGCACCTAAGCCAACCGCAGTGCCTTGTTGATCTTGCTCTAAAATGGCAGGAAAGTGGCTACCAACAAAGTAATAGCTTTTTGCAAAACAAGAAAAAGAGCTCAGAATAAGCAACACGGCAAACACTGTGTGTTTCATTTATTCTGTCTCCCTTCGTGCATCATCCATTTAGCTTAGTCCAACCTTGCTAGAACAAACAGTTTAAAAGTGAGCTTTTAATGCGGCAATTTGTTCGTCGCTATAAGGTACTGCAGGTAACTTACCCCAAATTGGTGTTGGCCAAGCTGCATCAGTTGTGAAACGCGCGATATGATGAACATGTAGTTGCGGTACCATATTTCCCAGTGCTGCTACATTGAGTTTGTCTGGGTTGAACACCTGTTGTAATAGTTTACTCAGTTTGCCCGACTCTTGTAATAAGGTAATTTGTAGCTCTTCAGAAAGGTCGATAATCTCTTTAACACCAGCGACGCGTGGCACTAAAATAAACCAAGGGTATTGGCTATCATTCATCAGCAATACTTTACACAGTGGCCAATCCACAAGCTCTATGCAGTCGCGTTGTAGTTCTGGGGCCAGAGAAAACGGCGTATCAGTATTTTTCATCAATAAATCCTTTGATATTGGGTAAACATCCCCTACTTTATAGCATTTTGTTGCAGTTGCCTAAGCTTACCATTACCATCGTGGCAGTTTTTATTCGAGCGAAGGTACTCCTGTGCTAAAAAAAATTAAATCTCTCTCACTTGCTTTGCCAGTGGTGGCAACAGCATTCAGTGTGACCGCTGAACCACTCACTCTTGAGCGTATTTTTGACGATCCAAGCTTAGCAGGTAAAGCGCCTGTACAACTTAAATTCTCTCCAGACGGAAGTCGTGTAACTTACCTGCAAGGTAAAACCGATGATTACAATCGCTACGACTTATGGGAATACAACTTAAAAGATAACAAAAACCGCCTATTAGTTGACTCTGCTGCGCTATTTTCTGGTCCAGAAAACTTATCTGATGAAGAAAAAGCACGCCGTGAGCGCCAGCGTATTTTTGGTAAAGGGATTTTAGAATATAAATGGTCAAAAGACGGTAAAGCGCTTTTATTCCCACTTAATGGCGACCTTTACTATTATGAGCTTGCTTCAGCTAAAAGCCGTAAATTAACCGACACAGAAGCATTTGAAACCGATGCACGTTTCTCACCTAAAGGCCATTATGTGTCGTTTATTCGCGAGCAAAACCTATATGCACTTAACTTAAAAACGGGTCAAGAAATCCAATTAAGTAAAGATGGCGGCGGCGTTATTAAAAATGGCATGGCCGAGTTTGTTGCGCAAGAAGAAATGGGCCGTATGACTGGCTACTGGTGGTCTGGTGATGAATCTAAAATCGCTTATACCCGTGTTGATGAAAGCCCAGTAAAAGAAGCTATCCGTAATGAAATTTACGCCGATGAAGTAAAGCTATTTAATCAACGCTACCCGTTTACAGGTACCGACAACGTTAAAATTCAGTTAGGTGTTGTAAGCATCAACAATCAAAAAACTGACTGGGTTGATTTAGGCGACGATCAAGATATTTATATCGCTCGCGCAAAATGGTTAAAAGATAACAAAACACTTTCTTATCAGTGGCAAGACCGCTCGCAACATAACTTAGAGTTACGTTTTTATAATAGCGACACTAAAAAACAAACCGTTGCCCTAACAGAAACCAGTGATACTTGGATTAACCTGCACTTTGATTTGCAGTTCTTAAACGATAAAAAACATTTCGTTTGGGCATCTGAGCGCGACGGTTTTAAACACCTTTATTTATACCGCACAAACGGTGAAATGATCCGTCAAATCACCCAAGGTGAATGGGTTGTTGATAGCTTAAAAGGTATCGATGAGAAAAAAGGCATCGTTTATTTTGCAGGTCGCAAAGATACAGCACTTGAGAGCCACCTTTACAGCGTACCGCTATTCAAAAAAGGCGAAATTAAACGCGTAACTGAGCTAGGTGCTTACCATAATGTGGTGATTGCTAAAGATAACAAAACCTTTATCGATAACAGCTCATCAGTGAATAAGCCTGGCTCTGCAGCATTACGTAAAATTAATGGCGAATTTATCACTTGGCTTGAAGAAAACAAGTTAGATAAGTCACATCCATTAACGCCTTACCTAGCTGATTTGATCACGCCAGAATACGGCACGTTAAAGGCTGAAGACGGACAAACCATGCATTACCGTTTATTCAAGCCAACTAATTACCAAGATGGTAAAAAGCACCCAGTTATTGTTAACGTTTATGGCGGCCCTCATGCTCAGCGCGTAACGAACAGCTGGCGTAGTAAAAACTTATACTTCCAGTACATGGCACAACAAGGCTATGTTATTTTCCAACTTGATAACCGTGGTTCATACAACCGTGGTAAAAAGTTTGAAGACGTGATTTATAAGCACTTAGGTGTTGCTGAAGTAGCAGACCAAATCAAAGGTGTCGAGTTCTTACGTACCCTTGATTACGTTGACCCTGAACGTATTGGTATTTATGGCCACAGCTACGGTGGTTATATGGCGCTTATGACTATGTTTAAAGCGGGCGACTACTTCAAAGCTGGTGTTTCTGGTGCGCCAGTAACTGATTGGGCACTTTACGACACTCACTACACTGAGCGTTATGTAGGTCACCCTGCAACTAACGCGAAAGGTTACGAAGCAAGTGCAGTTTTCCCATATGCCGAAGGCTTAAAAGGCCCACTGATGATTTACCACGGTATGGCAGATGATAACGTGTTATTCACTCACGCCACTAAGTTATTCAAACAACTGCAAGATCAGGAAAAGCAGTTCGAAATGATGACTTACCCGGGTTCAAAACATAGTTTACGTGGCAAGAGCGTACAAACGCACCTACACCAAACCATCACAAGTTTCTTTAACCGACACTTTAACGTTGAGTAATCACGTTTAATTTCGGTAACTTAGACTAAAGGCTGATTGTTAAATCAGCCTTTTTTTTGTCTCAATGTATTCTACTATTTAACTAGATTTTCGACCTATTTTAGCTACGCTTAATACATTGCTCCTATGGGCATGACGAAGGAATACACATGAATTTACGCCGTTTTACAATTTTTCAGCGCCTCGCCATGTTAGTGAGTGTGGTCGTGATAGGGCTGATATTTTTGAGCGTCTCGAGTTTAACGCAGCAATACAGCTCGCTAAAGCAAGAGCAATACATAAAAACCCAAAACCTTGTTGAGTCTGCTTACTCTATTATTGAGCATAACTATGAATTGTTTGAGCAAGGTAAGATGAGTGAGCAACAAGCCAAACAAGCAGCCCTCGAAACAATTTCTGCACTACGTTATGACAACAGCAATTACTTTTGGATCAACGACTATCAACCCGTGATGGTCATGCACCCATTTAAGCCCGAATTAAATGGTAAATCGCTAGCGGGCAGTAAAGATCCAGATGGCGTGTTGTTATTTGTCGATATGGTTAATATCGTCAAAAAACAAGGTGAAGGCTTTATTCCCTACAAGTGGCCAAAGCCAGGTAAAGATAAGCCGGTTGATAAAATTGCCTACGTAAAAGGTTTTGATAAATGGCAATGGATTGTAGGCTCTGGTGTCTACATTGATACCATTGAAGAGGCATTCTCTTCGCTTCGTACTCATGTCATTATCACCGCAGTGGTGATCATTGCCCTACTGGTTGCGCTAAGCTACCTAATTGCTAATAGTATTCTTCGCCCGACCCAACTTGCCGCCGACATGATGAAAGACATCTCGCAAGGTGAAGGCGATTTGACCCAAAAGCTTGATGAAAATGGCAATGACGAAGTGTCTCGTTTGTCGCGCTACTTTAACTTGTACACCGCAAAAATGCGTGAGTCACTGAAACATGTTGCCCACAATGCCGAGCAAGTAAATCAGTTTGCCCATAGCGTTGATGATGCCAGTAAAACCAATCACTCCTTTATTGAGCTACAAAACGATAGCTCAACTCAAGTAGCAACCGCAATGGAACAAATGACTCATCAAATTCACGATGTTAGTCAAAATGCCGACCAAGCTGAACATGCCGCTAATGAAGCAGCGCAAAATGCTGAAGCGGGCAAGCAGGTTCTTAACAAGACTATCACCGCCATTGAAACCCTGTCGCATAATATTGAACAAGTGAGTAAGGTAACGGCGGATCTTGCTGCAGAGAGTAACAACATTGGCTCAGTACTTGATGTTATCCGAAGTATTGCTGAGCAAACCAACTTACTGGCTCTCAATGCTGCCATTGAAGCGGCCCGTGCTGGTGAACAAGGTCGAGGCTTTGCCGTAGTGGCTGACGAAGTGCGTACATTAGCAAGTCGCACAGGTAAAAGTACTGATGAAATTCAAGCCATGATCAGTAAACTACAAACAGGCGCACAAGCTGCTGTTGATGCAGTTTCGGCAAGCCAACAGTTATCAACTGAAACGGTTTCACAAGCAGGTGAAGCAAATAGTTCATTGAGTGAGATTGAGCGACTTGTCTCTATTATTAAAGATATGAACAGCCAAATCGCCCGCGCTACCGAGCAACAAACCAGCGCCGCAGATGAGGTTAATTTACGGATTAATGAGCTTTCACAATCAACCGAACAATCATTGTCGAATACCGAAGGACTCTCGAACGCCAGTGAAAACTTAAAGCAAAGCTCACAAGCGTTAAGTGATGTCGTTAACCGCTTCAAGCTCGACTAACACCAAAAAAAGCCCCGCACTGCAGTGCGGGGCTTTTAAAACTAAAAACTTATAGCTTTTAGCTTATAAACAATAACGAGCGAATAAGCTGCTTACTGTTGCTGCGGTAGGCTTACCATGTTGCCAATCACCGCCTTCTACGCCGCTACCTGCGATGTCCATATGAACATACGGTAATGGCTTTGCAGATTCAGTCCCATGTTTATCTAAACCACCAACAATCGCTAAGAATGCCATTGGGAACTGGTGACCACGAGCTGTCACTGCAGAAGCGGCATTGTTACTTGATAATACATCGTCAGCTAACGTGCGAGGACGAATAAAGTCATAATCTTCACGGCGGCTACGAGATACTTCGGCGCCATCTGCCCATAAATCGCCTAAGTCAGCAATTTGGCGTGAAATTTTCGCTGCGCGAGCTGGACCATTTTCAACATACGCACTGTAAGGACCCATCGCACGAGCTGCGTGGCCTGTTAGTGTTGCAACAGTGAATAGCTCTGGATTTACTTCGTTTAAAGCACGATCTTTCATTTCGCTTAATAGGTCACCCATTGCTAAACGGCCTTCAGCATCTGTGTTACCGATACGAACACGCACACCTTCACGGCTGGTAATGATTTCATCAGGAACAAAACAATCAGAACCAATTGAGTTACGAACTACGGCTAAGTAAGCAATCACTTTTACGCCTTTTGGTGCAAAGTCAGCCACTGATTTCATAAAGCCAGCAACCGAAGCTGCACCGCCTTTATCGCGGCTCATACCTGCCATAAAGCCACCCACTTTAAGGTCTGCACCACCGGTATCGTAAACTAAACCTTTACCAACAAACATTAAGGTACGCTCAACGTCGCCTTCAGGCACGTATTCTAGTTTTACAACACGTGGGTGATGACGCTCAACAGCGTAAGATGCGCGCGCTACGGTGCTCATCATTGGGTAATCTTTATCGATAGTGTTGATATCTGAAATCACTTCAACAGACACCTTACTATCAGCAAATAACTCAACGCAGTAATCAGCAAAACGTGGTGGTGCCATACGCTCAGGTTCTGTACCACATAAATCACGTGCAGCATATTGACCTGCAGCAATAGCATTAAGCGCTTTGCTCATTGTCTCGTCTGCACCCACTAGGCTAATTTGGCTAATTGGTTCAATCGCTTGGCCGTGAAACTCACGTGCCTCAAGTGGTTGCCAAAGCGCTTGGCAAGCACCTAAATAAGCCACTTCAAGGGCATGCTTGTAACGGCTATCTTGATTTACGTTAGCAAGTAAAATTGCAGGCTGAGTGCTACCCGATGCTTTCGCCTCTAGTACACCTTGCTTCGCTGCATCAAAGTAACGACGTACATCATCATAATCACGATTTAGAGGGCCTGTAGGCGCTAAAATAACGCGTTTAGAGTCAATAACAAGTAATGTCACTTGTTTGCCAATACGTGCGTCTACAGCTTGTTGAGCGCTAATAGCTTGGCTTAAGCTTGCATCTGCTAAAGAAGAAAAATCATCACCGATAATAATCAATGCATCGTGATTTGCATCCGCTAATTGCGGGGCTGCAACTGCATGAGGGTATGCCATAAAAAAGGTCCTGCTGTTAGAAACATAGGACCTTATTATCATTGATTTAGAGCGCTATTGCCAGCCAAGTAAGACAGCTTACGATATGGCTGGCAAGCTAAGTTTACTGCTCTGTAATGTGTGCTGAGTCTTTACGATGCTTAACAATTACAGACCAAGCTTCAAGCATAACCAGTACGCTCACAACCAGTACTAACAAATCAAGTGTCACTAGTAACCAGTTACCTTGTTGGTAGTACTCGCCCAGTTTAATAACCCCAGCAAAGAACGCCATAACTAGTACAAAGCTCATTGGGATCAAGGTGTATTTAGCCGGGCGATTCGCTTTAATAAGCATTACCGAGATAACCAGTAGGGTTAAGCTGGCTAAGATCTGGTTAGTCGAACCGAATAATGGCCAAATGATCATACCGCCGCTACCGTCAGCGCCACCAGCACCAAAAGCAAGCAGTAAACAGCTAAGTACTGCAATGAGTGTAGCTACAATACCATTACGAATGATGCTGATATTATAAATATCACCCCACTCTTGAATGATATAACGCTGCAGGCGCACGCCAGAGTCCATCGTAGTCCCCGCAAACAAGACCACCATTACGGCAAGTAAAGTTGATGCCACCTCTTGCGAGATACCCCAACCACTTTCAATTAAGTTTGCGCCACCATTAATAAAGGCACTCACACTACCGGCGCCTAAGTGACTGTAAATTTCGTGCCATTCTTCAGGTGATACTGCAAGTGCAACACCACTTACTGCAACTAGTGTAATAAGCGCAAGCATACCTTCGCCTACTGCACCTAAGTAACCCACAAAGCGACCATCGGTTTCTTTGTTCAACTGCTTAGAGCTGGTACCTGAAGACACAATACCGTGGAAACCCGATACCGCACCACAAGCTATGGTCACAAATAGCAATGGAATAATACTTGGTGTATCAACCGCCGTTTGAGTATTAAACGCAGGCGCTGTGATATCCGGCATTGACACAAAAACCGCACCATATAGTAATACTAAACCAACCAATAACTGCATACCGTTAATGAAGTCGCGTGGCTGTAAAAGCATCCATACTGGCAATAATGAAGCAATGGCTGCATAGATAAATAAGATGATGATCCAGTTCGCATTCGCACTTAAGCCAAACATTTCATCAGGTAATGAAATCGGCATGCCACTACCAAGGTAAATGGTGTAATAAAGAATTCCCACACCAATTAAACAAAGCGGAATTAACGACACTTTACGGCGTAGCAACTGACCAATAACTAAGGCCACGACAATCGCTGACCAAGCTGGGAATACCGCGTTGGGTTGCGATACAAATGACTTGGCAATCACCACACCAAATACCGCATTCACCATCAGTAGTACTAAGAACACCACAATCATAAATAATGCACGGGTGCGTTTACCAATTACGCTTTCAGATAAAGCGCCCATTGATTTGCCTTTGTTACGCGCACTGGCCCATAGAGCGCCCATGTCGTGAACACCAGCAAAAAAGATAGTACCAAATACTACCCACAGTACCGCAGGCACCCAGCCCCAGTATACGGCAATGGCAGGGCCAACAATTGGCGCAGCACCTGCGACAGAGGTGAAATGGTGGCCCCATAACACAACTTTGTTAGTTGGCACATAATCCACACCATCCTCAAGTTCATGAGCTGGTGTGACAAAATTATCATCCATTTTAAATATTTTTTCGGCGATGAATTTCGAATAAAAGAACCATCCGAACAACATACCGACTATTCCGAGCAGCACGATTACGACCGATTGCATAGTCATCTCTCTTATTAAGTTATAATGTTGTCTAAGGTGTTGAACTAGGCAGGCCTAGCACCCCAACTAGACACTAACAAACTTTCAAGCACCAAGGTGTTAACCTTTAGTCTAATATACTCAGCTGAAAATGCTCGTGAGCCTGACTCTTTATTCCGACACCTATTCCTAACAGGCGTACTGGCTGGTTGTTACCTCGCTCATAAGCTTTACTCATTAACTCAGCAAAAATGCGTTCGTCTAATTGATGGTGGCTTTGATCGGCACTGGTCACGACAAAATTGGCAAACTTGACCTTCACCGATAACTTATTGATGCGGTTGTTTAATTGTTGTTTATCAAGACGACGAGTTAATTCATCCATCAAGCGGGGTAACTGACTTAGACACTCATCTAAATTATTTTTGTTGTATTCATAGGTGTGCTCAACACTGAGCGACTTTCGTACTCGCTCAGTTGACACTTTGCCAACGTACTCGCCTGCACACTTTTGATATAAAGACACGCCAAAATTACCAATGTGCTGCTGCATCCAATTAACCCCTTTCGCGCGCACATCAGCCCCTGTGTAAAGCCCTTTAAGTTGCAGTTTTTCTAATGTCACCTTGCCTACGCCAGGGATTTTACCAAGCGGTAAACTCGCCAAAAAGTCATCAACTTGATCGGGCAATACCACAAACTGACCATTAGGCTTGTTTTCATCGCTGGCAATTTTGGCAATAAACTTAATTGGCGCGACGCCCGCTGAGGCCGTTAGTCCGGTGGTGTCATAGATTTCTTGGCGGATTTGCTGAGCCATGAGTGTTGCACTGCCTTTGCACGCAGTACTGTCGGTTACATCAAGGTAGGCTTCATCTAACGATAACGGCTCAATAAGGTCGGTGTACTTTGCAAAAATGGCGCGAATTTGCGTGGAGATTTCTTTATAAACCTGCATTCGTCCGGGCACGATAACCAGATCGGGGCACAGTTGTTTGGCGTGATAGTTCGACATCGCCGAGCGCACACCATATTTACGGGCAATATAATTAGCAGTTGAAAGCACCCCGCGACGACTATTACCACCTATAGCCAGTGGCACATTGGCAAGCGCGGGGTTATCACGCATCTCAACGGCTGCATAAAAGCAGTCCATATCGATGTGAATGAATTTTTTCATCAGGAATACAACAACTGTTTATATATACAGTTATTATATTTAAACTTCCTGAGAGTGCAAGCTAAGAGGTTTGGCTTGTTTGTTGGTTTGGTTTTTTACGGCTAATAAGCCGTGAACCAAATAACCAAAACGCGGCTTCTAATAACAAGCCCACGACAATTAAAGCGATAAATCCTGACATTGTGCCCATGCTATAACAGAGCAAAGCTAGAGCTAGCAAGATGAAAAGTGCAATCCACTTTATCACCCTCAAGGTTAGTTGCTGCATAATTAAGGTCCTTTAATGTGTGTTCATTTTGCTCACACTTTACGTAAGCGTGAACTTATAAATCTAGCACAATCTACTGAGTTTTCTAATTTCCTTGAGCTAAAAGCAGCATATTGCTAACCTAAGATTTCTCACAATCAACGAAGATTTACTATGCAGTCGTTTATAGAACAACACCCTATCAGAACAAAAATTAATGTTGCATGGGGCGAAATGGATGCCCTGCAGCACGTCAATAATGTGGTGTATTTTCGCTACTTTGAAACAGCCCGTATCGATTTTTTTACTCAACTCGGCTTTCTTAAAGATTTACAAGTAACAGGTGTAGGTCCGGTGATCAGCGAAAACAACGCCCGCTATAAACGCCCGGTGACATTTCCTGATACTGTGCATGTTGGTGTAAAGATTAGTGACATTGAACAAGATCGTTTTATGATGCATTACACTGTATTTAGTGAAAGCCAAGACGCAGTAACAACCATTGGCTCATCACAGGTGGTTATGTTTAATTTTAAAACGGGTAAAAAAGCGCAGTTAAATGATAAGTTATTAACTGCACTTAAAGCCCATTCTAGCGATTAACAAGGATCTATTATGCTTTATAGCCCACTTGGTCGAAGTGGTATTGATGTATCTCGTGTTTGCTTAGGTAGCATGACATGGGGTATGCAAAACAACCAAGCCGATGCCGATGAACAAATCGCCTATGCATTAGATAAAGGCGTTAACTTTATTGATACCGCCGAAATGTATGCCGTACCACCTTCTCCAGACACCTACGGTAAAACAGAAGAGATCATTGGTAATTGGTTAGCGCGTAATAAAGACAAACGCGATGATCTTGTCATTGCCACTAAAATTGCGGGTAACGGCTTACCTTGGGTACGCGATGCAGGCGATATTACTCGCCAAGCCATTGTTGAAGCCGTTGATGCATCTCTTAAACGCTTACAAACTGAGGTTATCGATTTATACCAATTACATTGGCCAAACCGTACATCACCGCACTTTGGTAAACAATGGCCAGGTAAAGTGTGCTTCTCAGAGGCTGACACTGAACAAAATATCGCGGGTATGTTAGATATTCTTGAAGGGCTGAATGACTGTATCAAGGCTGGTAAAATTAAGCACTGTGGTTTATCAGACGATACACCTTGGGGCATCAGCCAGTACTTACGCTTAAGTGAGCAGCATAACCTTCCGCGCATGGTATCGATTCAAAACGAATTTAGTTTATTGCACGCCAAAGATTGGCCGTATTTAATTGAACAATGTATTCATGAAGATATTGCTTACCTACCTTGGTCACCACTAGGTGGCGGCATGCTAAGTGGTAAGTACTTAAATGGTGCTCGCCCTGAAGGTAGTCGTTGGACGCTAGTGCAACGTAATGGCTTATTTAGAGACACAGCACAATCACGGGCTGCGATTGCTGAATATGTTGAAATTGCTAACGCCTTTAATTTAACTCCTTCACAACTTGCATTGGCTTGGTGTGATCAAGTGGATGGCGTAAGCTCAACGATTATAGGTGCAACATCAATGGCGCAGTTAAAAGAAAATATCGATGCTTTCTCGGTGCAATTAAGCGATGAAGCTAACGATAAAATCGCTGATGTATTTACCCGCTATCCTATGCCTTTCTAAGCAATTATTTGCATTAGTATAAGCCTGTTACCTGACAGGCTTATTAATACTTATTCATCATTTTTATACTCTACCTACAACTTTACCCATACTTTAGTGTATAGTTATTCATAGTGTTTCACTATGTAGGTTGTTAATGAGTAAATACATAAAACAAGTAGTATGCGTAGTTGCAGGGGTATTACTTGCTCCCATCACTCATGCCTCCGACAAGCTCTCTATTACCTGGCTTGAAACTGATAACAAACCTTTTTTTCTTGATAAATCAGAGCAATATCCTTTTGGTGGCTTATGTAACAATATAACCGACCAGCTGATTGAAGCGATGCCAAACTTTAAGCACCAAAAATCACTATTACCACCAAAACGTTTGAGCAAATATCTCGACGAAGGACATCTTGCCTGCTATGCCTGCATGATCCATCGTGATAAAAAAACCAACCGTGCTACTTACTCAATCCCAACCACAGTGTACCCACCCTTTAGTGTATTAAGTACCAAAGAAAAAGCACTAAAAATTAAGCAAAAACACGGTAACCCAGTGTCATTAATCTCATTATTGACTGATGCAAATTTTATGTTTGGGCAAAATGATGCGCGAAAGTTTGGCAGTAAGCTTGATACTATAGCGAAAAATACCAAGCTTTATGAAAGTGCAGCATTAAGTGGCACTGGCAGCCATGCAAACCAAGCGCTACTATCGCAGTTAGAACATGGCTACATTGATTACACGATTGATTACCCATTTGTTGCTGATTATTACAATCAACAAAACCAACAGAATATTCAAAAACTCAACATTGTTAATCCGGCTCAGAATGTGGTTTTTGGCGCCATTGGTTGCTCAACGAATGCACCTAATAATTATGCCGAAAAAGTGCTTACAGAAATTAATGAGGCACTGAAAAACAAGGTATTGCCAAGCGAGAGATATCAGCAAAGTCAACGAGTTTGGCTCGAACAAAGCTTTCCTGAGTTTTCAACATATTATCAGCGCTACATTATAGAACCGCTTAAAGAGCCTGCCACTGATGAGATAGCAACGCCTGCTGACCATCCATAAGTGTTACCACAAAGGTTGAATTAGCGACAACCTTCCCTACACCTTCAGGCGTGCCTGTCATAATGATGTCGCCATCTTCTAAGTCCATAAATTCAATGATTTCAGCTAAGATTTGCTCTGCGTTATGCAGCATTAACTTTGTATCGCCTAGTTGAGTGTCTTTATCATCAATCTTTAGACTAAATTGATAATGTAAGTTGGAATTAACAGCAACAAACTCAGTAAAAAGCGCTGAACCATTAAATGCTTTTGCGCGCTCCCAGGGGAGGCCTTTTTCTTTAAGCGTGCTTTGTAGGTCTCGCTTGGTTAAATCAAGCCCAAGCCCAACCGCAGCCAGTTGCTTATTTTTAACTAAAAAACAAAGCTCTGTTTCGTAATGTAAAGTCTCACCTAAGTGTTCACTATTGAGGGAATCGGTGATCGCACTATTTGGTTTTGCAAACAGCACCATATTTGTAGGCGTTTCGTTGTTAAGCTCTGCAATATGCGCTGCATAATTGCGGCCAACACAAATGATTTTACTAGGTAAAAACGTTTTATCTGCAAATCTAACCTTATGCATTATTCCTCCGTTAAGTAATTTATACCAAATAATGGCTTTACATAAAAAAGGCTAACAGATGCGACAGCAACTGTTAGCCATGAGGAACATTAAGGGAGAAAAAAGTTAGTTGCAAGAAATAGCAGTATCGTTTTTCTTCGAGGTTGTCACATTCAATTTAGCAATCGATACCTGCCATGCACCTTCAGTGGCTAGCTGCCAAGGTGAGAACACTTGTCCAAGTTGCACACCTTGCTCAGCAAAGCAGCTCAAATCGATTGTCAGGGTTTGCCAATCACTTGCTGCTTTAACCTGTTTGCTAATATCAAATTGACCGTCACAGTTTTCACCACATTGCATACCCAGCATCAGCGGCGCATCAGCAGCTTGGTCTACCTTAATTTGCATTTCTAACTGCCCCGCTTTTTCAACGTATGAACGAAGATCCGACGGGAACGCCGCCATTAAACGAACCGCAGCTTCTTCTTTACCGTTAAAGGTGATTGCACGCGCATCTTCTTGCACGTCTTTATCAAAGGTTTTTACGCTAACAGCGTTAAGTGCTGCACGACTACTAGTCATGGCTTGGAGCTCAGAACCACTTTGTAGTTGCAGTGACCATGGTGCTTTTACGGCGCGCTCAAATAGTACTAAGTCTTCTAATTTAGCGGCGACTTGTGATTTTTCGCTTAAGTCATCTGCTAATGTGTTTTTATCTTGGTAAGTTAAACCAAAGCCATAAGGCAGCAGTGGCGCGTAATCTTTATCGCCACGGTTTTGGTTACCTACAGGGTTGTTTGGCCATGAGAACGATAACTTACCTTTAAAGTCATGATTGATAGAACCATCTTGCTTTTTAAAGATAACATCGCTGATTGCATCACCTTCACTACCTGGTAACCAAGTTGCGACAAAGGCATCACTGGCATTGAGCTCTGCATTCACCCACATTGGGCGGCCACTAATAAATAGCGACACCACAGGAATACCGGCATCTTTTAGCTTTTTAAGTAAGGCTAAATCAGTTTTATTACCGCGTTGGTATTCAAGGTTATCTAAATCACCATTACCTTCTGCATACGGTTGCTCACCAAATACAACAATCGCAACATCTGGCTTAGCTTCAAATTCGCCATTTATATTGTATTGAACCTGACCACCGGCTTGCTCAACCGTATTTTTGATGCCATCAAAAATTGAAGAACCACCCGGGAAGTCGCTATTCTCGTTACCTGTACCCTGCCATGTGATTGTCCAACCACCTGACTGCATACCAATGTTATCAGCGCCCTGACCGGCAACTAATACGTTTGAGCTTGGTGCGAGCGGTAACAATTGTTGTTTATTTTTCAGAAGAACCAGTGATTCACGCACTGCCTGCTTTGCAACTGCGCGATGCTCCGCACTGCCAATGATCTCTGTTTTACCTGAAAGCGGACGCTTAGCAGGGCTTGGCTTATCAAACAAACCTGCGCGCATTTTCACACGTAAAATACGTGTTACAGCATCATCGATGCGACTTTGCGCAATTTCGCCACTTTTAACTTGTTTGATAAGGTTTTCGTAAAGAGGTTTCCATGCATCTGTTGGCACCATGTACACATCAAGACCAGCATTTGCTGCTTGTGCACAGTTGCCATTAGTACAACCTGGAATTTGGCCGTGACCGTTCCAATCACCAACTACAAAACCATCAAAGCCCATTTTGCCTTTTAGTACGTCAGTAAGTAGGTATTTGCTACCGTGAATTTTTTCACCATTCCAGCTATTAAATGACGCCATTACAGTTTGTGCGCCAGCACCTAAGCCGCCCACATACCCTTGCGCATGAATATCAAATAACTCTTGCTCAGATGCTGTGTTATTACCTTGGTCATCACCGCCTTCGGTACCGCCATCACCTAAAAAGTGTTTAACGGTACTGATCACGCGCTTATCTGATAAAAAGTCGTCATCAACCGCACCTTGCAACCCTTTAACAATGGCTGCTGAATATGCTTTCACAATTTCAGGATCTTCAGAATAACCTTCATAAGTACGGCCCCAACGGTCGTCACGAACAACTGCGACTGTTGGCGCGAATACCCAATCGATGCCTGTTACCATCACTTCTTGCGCGGTAGCGGCGGCAATTTTTTCGATTAACTCAGGGTTGTTTGTTGCACCTAAACCAATGTTATGAGGGAATAGTGTCGCACCAATAACATTATTGTGACCATGCACGGCATCGGTGCCCCACATAGTCGGAATTGAGCTGCCATCAAGCGAGTCATCAATTGAGGCTTGATACATTTTTTCAGCAAGATCAATCCAATCTGCGGCACTGGCATGTTTATCATTATTTGGGAATGCACCACCGCCATTAAGGTAAGAACCAAAGCCGTATTTGCGCATATCTTCAACGGTAATATCGCGAATTTCTGGCTGGATCATTTGCGCAATTTTTTGCTCAAGGGTCATATTTGCCAGCATTTTCGCAATTTTTGCTTCCATTTCTGGATTTGCAGCAATGCCCGTTTCGATGTTTGGCCAAATTTCTTGCTCAGCGCTCACGTTTGCCACCTTATCTTGCCCAGTGCAAGCTGTCATGCTGGCGCCTGCCATCATTAACGAGAAGAGTGTGAATGTTTTTTTCAATTTCATTTTTACACCTATGAAGATTGCTGAGTCTGAGTCGATACTTTTGAGCCAACCAGCGCAAAGTAAGTAATGTATAAATAACATGCGATAGGTAAAAACAACGCCATTTGCACGCCAATAGAATCTGCTAACACACCTTGTAGTAATGGAATAATCGCACCACCTACAATCGCTAAACATAAAATGCCTGAGCCTTTTGATGTATACTTACCAAGGCCATGTAGAGCAAGGCTGAAAATGGTTGGGAACATAATAGAGTTACATAACCCCACAAGTAAAATTGCCCACATAGCAAGGCTTCCCTCACCTGTCATGGCAATAACAACCAGCAGTACTGCTAATAAGCCGTGGCACGCCAGTACCTTACCGGCATTAAACTTTTGCATTACAGCAGCACCAATGAAACGGCCAACCATAGCACCTGCAAAATAGTAGCTAATATAATGCGCTGCTTCATTTTCAGGTAAACCAGCAATGTTATCTAGGGTCAAAAAGCCTACTAAGAAGCTGCCAATCGCTACCTCTGCGCCTACATACACAAAGATACCTACAGCACCTAAAATAAGGTGGCGGTAACGCCAAACACTGCCTAAATCAACAAAGTCTTCTAAGTCTTGATGTGCCGCTTCGCTATCACTTTCTTTACCTAGTTTTGGCAGTTTTAAAAATGCAAAGATAACCGCAAGTACCAATAAGCTTAACGATAACATTAAATAAGGGAGTTTCACTTCTTCTGCCGTTGCTTGGCTAATTTCAGATAGAATTAACCAACCACCAAAAATTGGCGCGACTGTTGTTCCTAAAGAATTAAACGCTTGTGTCATAGTCAAACGCGAAGACGCTGTTTTTTGTGGACCAAGAACACTTACATAAGGGTTGGCAGATACTTGTAAAATAGTGATGCCCGAGGCCAGTACAAACAAGGCCAGTAAGAATAACTCATACACATGAGCAACCGCAGCTGGGTAAAACAGCGCACAACCAATGGCTGCAACCACTAAGCCAACAACAATACCAAACTGGTAACCAATACGACTGACCAACTTGCCTGCCGGAATCGACATCACAAAATACGCACCAAAGAAGCAAAACTGTATGAGCATAGCCTGCGTATAGTTAAGTGAAAACATGCCTTTTAAGTAAGGGATTAATATGTCATTAAGACAAGTGATGAATCCCCACATAAAAAATAATGTGGTCAATGATGCCAGCGCAAAATGCTGCTTTGGCATATCTGCTTGGCCTGCTGCAGCCGAAACAGGAGTTGATACATGAGCCATAATTTTCTTCTCTAGTTAATTATATTTATCAGTTTGTTACAGCAAACTCTGGTACTTAATCACTAACAACAAATAGCGAAAAATGTTGCAACATTAAATGTAAGCGCTTACATTTATAACATATAAATCATATTTAGCAATTTATTTGCAGAAAAAATGTAAGCGCTTACAGCCGAGTCAAAGCTCTAAATATTCAAGCCTTACACTAACCCAAAGGACGAGTATTAACTGTGTATAAATCAATCTCACTGTTACCAGATTCGGCTTTGCTCAAGCCCGAATTCACTTTTGGGGTGGCAACAGCCTCATTTCAGATTGAAGGGGCACGCGATAAGCGCCTCGATTGTATTTGGGATACATTTTGCGAAAAGCATGGCACCATTGCAGATAACAGCCATGGCGATGTAGCTTGTGATCATGTTGCACGCTGGCAGCAAGATATCGAGATGATTGCAGATTTGGCTGTCGATGCTTACCGCTTATCTATTTCGTGGCCGAGAGTCATGCAACAAGATAGCTCGGTTAACGAGCAAGGTATGGCGTTTTATGTTCAGCTATTATCGGCGTTAAAAGCACGTAATATTAAGACCTACGTCACCTTATATCACTGGGATTTACCCCAATACCTTGAAGATAATGGCGGTTGGTTAAATCGCGAGACAGCCTATAAATTTAAAGACTATGCCGAACTTGTTACTCAACACCTTGGTCACTTAGTTGATTCATTCGCCACCTTGAACGAGCCATTTTGTAGTGCCTACTTAGGTTATGAAGTGGGTGTACATGCACCTGGCATTAAATCGCAACAAGCTGGCCGACAAGCTGCGCACCACTTACTGCTTGCCCACGGTCTTGCAATGCAAGTATTACGTAAAAACTGCCCGGATACAGAAGCGGGTATCGTATTAAACTTCAGCCCGACCTACCCTTTAACCGCCGATGATAAAAAAGCCGCTGAGCTTGCTGATCAATACCATAATCAATGGTATATCAAAGCGGTTTTAGAAGGTGCTTACCCATCTTTACTGGATGATTTAGCTGATGCAGTTAAGCCAGCTATTATTGCTGGCGATATGGCGGTTATTAGCCAAGCTGTCGACTTTATTGGCGTTAACTACTATACCCGCATACACTACAGAAATACCGCTGATAACTGGTTTGAAGAAGCAAACCTTACAGATATTCGTGTTACCGATATGGGCTGGGAAGTTTACCCACAAGGTTTAACTGAACTTTTGGTATCACTTCATCAGCAATATGATTTGCCAAAAATGTATATTACCGAAAATGGCGCAGCCATGGCCGACACACTAGAAAACGGTGAAGTGAACGACATCGAGCGGGTAGATTATTATCATACTCATTTAAATGCAGTGTGTGATGCAATTCGCCAAGGCGTTGATATTCAAGGCTACTTTGCATGGAGCTTAATGGACAACTTTGAATGGGCGTATGGCTACGAAAAGCGCTTTGGGTTAGTTTATATTGATTATCAAAGCCAACAACGCATTTTAAAAGAAAGCGCAAAACAATATCGCGCGCTACTCAAACAGCGATAAAAATAACAACAATCGAGAACACACATGCTGACAAAAAGAGAAAAAATAGCCTACGGATTAGGCGATACAGCAAGTAATATCATCTTTCAAACGGTGATGTTATTTTTAACTTTTTTCTATACTGATATCTTTGGTATTTCACCCGCTATTGTTGGCACCTTGTTTTTGGTGGTGAGAATCGTTGATGCAATTACCGACCCATTAATGGGAGCTTTAACTGATTCAACCCGCACAAAATGGGGAAGCTATCGCCCCTATTTACTTTGGCTTGCTATACCATTTGGGGTGATTAGCATGATCACCTTCACCACACCAGACCTACCAGAGTCAGGCAAAGTGATTTATGCCTTTGTCACTTATACTTTGCTAATGCTGGTTTATACCGCGATTAATATTCCTTACTCAGCGTTAGGTGGGGTATTAAGTGGCGACCCGAAAGAGCGAGTATCAATTCAATCTTATCGATTTGTGTTTGGTATGCTGGGCGGCTTAATTGTCAGTGCCTGTACTTTGCCTTTGGTAAACTGGCTTGGCAAAGGTGATAACGCTACCGGCTACCAACTCACTATGGCTTTAATGAGTGGCTTTGGTGTGATCTTATTTTTGATTTGTTTTCGCTTTACCAAAGAGCGTGTTACAGCTCATAACAGCTCATCGTTGAACTGGAAAACCCGCATGAACACACTATGGCAAAATGGTCCATTTAAAGTGTTGTGCTTTGCCGCATTTATGTTGTTAACCAGTATGGTACTGCGCACCACCCTTGCCATTTACTATGTAAAATATGTACTTGGTGAAGCAGAGCTAGTCACCTACTTTGTTACCATCGGCATGATAGGTAATATTTTGGGCTGTGCCTGTGCAAACCCACTCAGCAAACGCGTTGATAAGAAAACCGCCTATATTCGTTTGCAATATATCTCTGCAGCTATTAGTTGCGTGGCATTTTGGTTGCCGGGCGAACAGCTGATACTTGCCTTTGCGGTGTATTTTTTATGGTGTTTCTTCACGCAAATGGCAACCCCGCTACTGTGGGCAAAAATGGCCGACACCATAGATTACGGGCAGTGGAAAACTGGTGAGAGACTAACAGGCTTAGTCTACGCAAGCGTGGTCTTCTTTATAAAGCTTGGTCTTGCCCTTGGCGGTGCCATTGCAGGTTGGTTACTGGCATTTTATGGCTATGAAGCTAACACCGAACTCAGTGAACACACGCTTTCAGGTATCTTAATTTCGTTTACCCTTTACCCAGCAATAGGTAGTATGCTTGTCGCTTTAATAATGAAAAGGTATATTCTGGATAACCAAACAGTTGAGCAGATCAGTGCCGATTTATCGTTAAAGCAGCATCCATAATTTTGTATAAAAAGGAATAATATGGCCACCATTTACGAGGTGTCGAAACTAGCAGGTGTTTCTCTTGCAACCGTTTCACGAGTAATGAACAACAATGCAAATGTCAGTGATGCAACTCGTAAAAAGGTCACTGCCGCAATGGATGAGCTTGGCTATAGACCTAACTCAATTGCTCAATCATTAGCATCAAATTGCTCGAACAGTGTTGGCCTACTGGTCTCTGAATTACAGGGTCCGTTTTACGGGCCTATGATGAGTGGTATTGAAAATACCTTTCGGAATCAAGGCAAGCATTTGATTATTGCTGCAGGCCACAGTGATGAAGAGCGTGAAAAACAAGGAATTGAGTTTTTGATTAGCCGTAACTGCGATGGCCTTATTTTACATGTGGAAGCGGTCAGCGACGATTACCTTATAAAACTCAGTAAAGGCCGTACGCCATTTGTATTGATCAACCGCTATATCAGTGAACTCAGTGATCGCTGTATTTTACTTAACAATATTAAAGGCGGTTACTTAGCTGCGAAACATGTTTTAGAACAAGGTCATAAAGATATTGCCTACATCAGCGGGCCGCTATGGAAACGAGATGCTAAAGACCGCTTAGAAGGTCATAAACAGGCTCTTGCTGAGTTTAATCTTGAGTTTGATGAAAACCTCTTATTCCAAGGTGACTTCATGGAAGCGAGTGGTTATGAAGGTTTAAAAGCGCTTCATCAACAAACGCACCCATTCACTGCGCTTATCTGTGCCAATGATGAAATGGCAGTAGGTGCCATGGCTAGCGCGCGCGATTTAGGGTTAACTTTACCTAAGCAATTGTCGATTATGGGTTACGATAACGTATTTTTCACCCGTCACGTTTACCCACAATTGAGCACCGTTAATTACCCAATAGATGAGATGGGTCGCATGGCAGCAGATTGGGTGTTAAATCATGTTTATCAAAAACAAACCCCACCACTACAAACGCTATTTGAACCGGAACTGGTAGTTCGGCATTCAATTAGCCGCCAATCAGCTCAGATAACAAGCCAAGGTTAATTGGCTTTAATAGCACTTGTTCAATCTCAAGTTGTTCAATTTTTTCAGGCTCTGGCTCTGCGCCACTAACAATGACTAGATTTAAGTCAGGGTGGCGCTGTTTAATTTCGCGAGCTAAATCAAGCCCTTCGCCATCCGGCAAGTGCATATCAAGTAACACTTTAGCAAAATTTTGATCGTCACTCAGTGTCGCAAGACACGCAGCACAACTTGGTGCTATAACAGTTTCAACACCTAAACTTTCAAGCAATAATTGAGTGATTTGCGCTGCATCACCGTCGTCCTCAACCAATAAATAGCGCGTACTCTGTAAGGTCACTTCAGGGCTGTCGTCTTGCTCAACTACTGGTTCTGTATTGCCTTCGCAAATGTAATGATTGAGAACTTGGTAAAGCAACCCAGAATCAACCGGTTTTGCAATCATATCGTTAAAGCCAAGCGCACTTAACTCAGTTTTCACCCCTTTCATGGTGGCAGCTGTAAGCGCGATAATTGGCCCTTGATAGCCCATTTTACGAAGCTCAATGGTAGCCTCTTTGCCGCCCATAACCGGCATATGCAAATCAATAAATACAATATCAAAAGGCTTACCCGCTTGCTCTGCATTAGCTACTTTTTCAATTGCTTGTTTACCGTGTTCTGCATAATCCACTTCTGCGCCAGTACTGGTGATCATATGACCAACGAGATTACGTAAATCTTTTAGGTCGTCGACCACTAATACTCGCCCAGTGGTTTTTAACGTTGCTAGTTTTTGCTGGCAATCGGGGTTTGAATCAAAGCGCAGCACTTGGCGCTCAACATCGCGAATGTTGCCAGGGTAAATCGAAAGGGTAAATTCAGAACCCACACCTTGGGTTGATTCAAGCTCAATAGAACCTTGCATACGACTAAGTAACTCTGAACAAATAGCAAGGCCCAACCCTGCTCCACCGACATCTCGTGATTCTACATCAGCAATTTGTTCAAATGGTTTAAAGATCAAAGCTTGTTTTTCAGCTGGAATACCAAGGCCTGTGTCTTTAATACTAAAAAACAGCATTTCTCGTTCATTAATCCAAGCAGTCCAAGCTCGCACTGTGATCTCGCCTTGGTTGGTAAACTTGATTGCGTTGTTGATGATGTTAATTAGGATTTGGCGTAACCGAGTAGCGTCTGTGTTTATAACTAAAGGCAGAGCTTGCTGCGACTCAAACTTAAGCGATAAGCCTTTATCAAGCGCAGAAACGCGCATTAAGGTATAAACGTCAGCCATTAGGCTATCTAAGTTAATATCACTGCAATTGAGCTCCAGTTTATCGGCAGCAATCTTTGATAGGTCGAGCACATCATTAAGCAAACTCAGTAAGTGTTTACCATTTCGGTAAATCACACCCAACTCATTTTGAGCATGGTGATTTTTATCACTTTGCATGAGTAACTCTGTGTAACCCAAGATAGAAGACAGAGGTGTGCGTAACTCATGACTCAAATGGGCCAAAAAGCGGTCTTTAGAGCGGTTTTCAGCTTCTGCTTTTAAACGCTCAACACGTTCATCTTCAACATCTCGGCGAGCTAAAGCGTAGCGTATAGCACGGGCAAAGCGGCTAGAGTTCATCTCGCTTTTAACCAGATAATCAACCGCACCGGCATCGAGCGCTGCAGAATCGAGAGCTTCATCTGATTGCCCGGTTAGCATGATAATCGGGCCGCGAAAGCCATTTGCCACAGCCCGTTTTAGTACTTCGAGGCCATCTGATGCGCCTAAGCGATAATCTAACAAACAAATATCATGTTTGTTTTCGCTAAGCTCACTAATGGCCTTTTCAGGGCAACTTAACCACTCAACATCGAATGTATGGGAACCTAATTGGTCTAGGTAGTCGCAAGTAAGAATATAATCGTCTTCGTCGTCTTCTACTAAGAGTAATCGGGTTACCTTGTCTAACATTCTTATTCCTTATTCCAATTTGCTTAATTAAGTATTTATGCGAATTGGACTTAATCGTTTTGTGATGTTGGCAGCTCTACAAACTCTACCCAGTATTTCCCTAGTGTTTGCATTAACTCAACTAAACCTTCAAAAGTAACCGGTTTAGTGATGTATGATGCAGCGCCCAAGTCGTAGCCTTTAACCATATCTTCTTCTTGTTTTGATGTGGTTAAAATCACAACCGGTATGCCCTTCAAGTTAGGGTTGGCTTTGATGGCTTGTAAAGCTTCTCGGCCATCCATACGCGGCATGTTTAAATCAAGTAGAATCAAGCCCGGACGAGGCGAGTTTTCTTTTTCACTAAATTTGCCTTTACGCTCAAGGTATTCAAGCAGTTCTACACCGTCTTCAACAAAAAACAGCTCGTTTAATACACGGCTTTCGGCCAATGCATCTTGGGTTAATAAACGATCATCTTCGTCGTCATCGGCCATTAAAATGGTAATTGGTTTAACTTTATTAAGTGGCATTACGCCTCTCCTTGTAATGTGAAAAGCGATGTTTCCACGGGTAATTTAAGAGTGAAGCTTGCACCCTCACCAACGCGACTACTTGCAGTTATTTCTCCGCCATGACGTTCAACAATACGCCGACAAACCGATAATCCTATGCCTGTGCCTTTATATTGTGAACGACCATGTAACCGCTGGAACGGAACAAATATTTTTTCGAGGTACTCTTCAGAAAAACCTATGCCGTTATCTGAAATTGTAATAACTTCCCACTCCACATCGCTATTGTGAGTTTCGCTAAATTCTGACGTTCGCTGGTATGTAATATCAATCACAGGCGCAACATCCTCACGCCTAAACTTCACAGCATTAGAAAGAATATTTAAGAACAATTGCAGCATTTGGCTTGGATCGGCTTGAATATGCGGTAAAGTGTCGAGATTAACCGTGGTCTCAGATTCTTTTATCGCAATTTCAAGAGCATCAAGAACTTCTGCAACAACTTCATTTAAATCAGTATCAATAAAGTCTTTACCACGGGTGGTTACACGTGAGAATTCGAGTAGGTCATTAATCAAATTAGACATACGCTGAGCAGCATTTTTCATGCGGCTAATATAATCAACGCCTTTTTCACCAAGCTCATCTTTAAACATCTTTTCGAGGCGGTCACTAAAAGCTTGAATCTTACGCAGTGGCTCTTGTAAATCATGGCTTGCAACAAAAGCAAAGTCTTCTAACTCTCTGTTAGAGCGGCTTAACTCGTCTGAATATATGGTTAGCTCTTGGGTGCGCTCTGCGACTTTTGCCGCTAGATTCTCATTTTGGCTTTCAAGTTCAGCTCTATATTTAGCTTGGTTACGTTGGTTAATACGAGTTAATACAAACATACCTATAATCAATAAGGTACTGGTCACAGCCGTAATCGCAAATGTTAGCTTAGCTTCATTTCTAATCTCAGAAAGCTTTGCAAACTGCTCTATTTTAAAGTTCAGTTCACGCATTTGAATTTCATCAACTGCAGCGCGGATATCTTTATATAAATCGCGACCTTGGTCAGTTAATAACAAGCGGCGAGCTTTAACGTCTTTATTTGCAAGGGCCAGATCGGTGGTTTTAGTCATCACTGCCACTTTGTCGTTTACTAAATATATTAAACGAGCAATGCGGTCTGCTTGACCTTCAATTTCAGAATGCAAACTTTTCACAAGCATGATCTGCGCCTGCATTGAAGCGATTGCATCATTGTAAGGCAGTAAATAATCTTCTCGGTCAGTAAGTAGATAACCACGCTGACCTGACTCAGCTTGCACTACAGATAAATGCAAACGCTCAATCGCTGTGTTAAGCGAGTTGGTGTTATCAAGACTACTTTGTGTTTCTGTGAGTGAGCGAATGCTATTAAGGGCTAAAAACGCATTAGCCACCACGATACACAGAACCACGGCAATAAAGCCAGCCCAACTGACTGCTATTTTTCCTTTTTGTTTTTGCATTTGCTTCCCAGTTTTTAAGTGCTTAATCAGCTGCGTGAGTGTCGCTTATTTCCTGTAATTGCTCACTACACTGCTGACAATTAGCTATTATTTTATTTAATGCCTCTAGTGCTTTTTGTTTTGGCATATCATTTTCTAATACGAGCTTAACTAACTCTGCATTCATTGAAATACGGTTCAGCGGCGCACGGGCATCGTGCACCATTTTTCGTAAAGACTCGTTATTATTCATAGCTATCCTTTTATTTGTATTCGCCAATGCCTCCATAAGCATTTAAACGGTTATAAAGTGTTTTCGTACTGATCCCCAGCATTTGTGCTGCAATCGTCTTATTACCTTGTACTTTATCTAAAGTAGCGTGGATCAATTCTTTTTCAACTTCTTCAATGGTTTGCCCTGCAACAACTTGGTTTGCTTGGCTCTCTTTATTCACTTTAGAAAATGGCGACTCTAGCGATTCAGGTAAGGTAATAGCAGTGCCTTTAGGGTCACTCATAATAAAGGCGCGGTGAATAGCGTGACGAAGTTCACGTACGTTCCCTGGCCAATCATGGGCTTCAAGCTCTTTGATTTGCGCCGCTTGCCATTTAAAGTCAGTGCCGTTTTCTTCATTAAGTTGCTCTAAAAAGGCGCTTGCAAGCAGTGGAATATCTTCTTTTCGCTCACGAAGCGGTGGAATATCAATTGGGAATACCGCTAAACGAAAGTAAATATCTTCACGGATAACATTGTTTTGCGCAAGATCGGTCAAGGTGCGGTTGGTTGCAGAAATAACACGGCAATTCACTGCTTGCTCTTTGGTGCCCCCCACGCGGGTTACTTTTTTGCTTTCAAGCACGCGTAGTAAGTTTGGCTGCATATCAATTGGCATTTCGGTCACTTCATCTAAAAACAAAGTACCGCCAGCAGCTTGCTCAAACACACCCTCTTTACGCGCAATAGCCCCTGTAAACGCGCCCTTTTCATGACCAAAAAGCTCGCTACCAATCAGCTCTTTTGAAAATGCACCACAGTTGGTTGCCACTAGCGGACCATCACAGTCAGTCGCATTGTGTATCGCCTGCGCCACCACTTCTTTACCTGCCCCACTTTCACCCATCAACATTACATTGGCTGAGGTCGCGGCAACGCGTTCGATCATAGTGTAAAGCTTTTGCATCACCTCAGATTCACCAATTAAGGTGCCGAAGTGGCGTTTAATCGCTGGCGTTGCTTTTTTCTTAGGACTTGCTTTTTTAGGGTTAAGTACACGCTCAATGTCTTCGTGTTGCAGTGGCTTAACTAGGTGGCCTACATTTGGTTCACACATTTCAGCCAGCTTACCTTTAACTGAAGGGTGCCCTGAAATTAACGTAACACGAGGCGATTGACCGATAGCTTTTAAATGTTCAAGTAAATGAAGGCCGCTGCCATCAGGCAACATGAAATCTAAAAAAACATGGTCAAACGTATTGTTTTCAAACCATTGCTCCGCTTCAGCAAGGTTCGCTGCGGTATTTATATTGTGCCCGAGGAACTCAACAATGTGACAAACTACATCACTAAATTCACTGTCATCATCAACCAAAAGTACGTTTAACATATTCATTCCCTAAGCTTTTTTAATCATTCTACGCACAGTTATAAGCAAATGAAAACTATATGCGCTAGATACCTAAATAGTTCTTAATTCCAGTTATATTACCTTATTAGTTTCAATTTGGGGTAAGCATAATGAATTAAATGCGGAAAAAAGGTTATTATGGCACGTTCAATATTAAGCTAAGCTGTACTCGCATTAATTTAAAGTTGTAATTCTATGAAGTTATTAAGAAAAGTAATTCACCCAAGTTTAAGTAATGACTATGGCACGGTGTTTATTCGTAACACTGCCCGCGCCATTGTTTTAAAAGGTGAACAAATACTACTTTTATACACCGCCCGTTATGATGACTATAGCCTACCAGGTGGTGGCGTTGATGAAGGCGAAAGCATTGAACAAGGACTTCTACGAGAGTTACATGAAGAAACAGGCGCATTACAAATTCAAATAAAGCAGCCACTAGGATTATATGAAGAAGTTAGGCCTTGGTATAAAGACGACTTTAATTGTGTTCATATCAAATCCTATTGCTACTACTGTGAAATTAGCGATGAATTTGCAGACCCAAAAATGGAGCATTACGAAGTGCAAAATGGCATGCACCCTAAGTGGGTGAATATTTTTGATGCCATCGCGCATAACGAAACCACCATGGCAATGAGTGAAAAGCAGGGCCTATCGATTCAGCGCGAAACCTTTTTATTAAAACTCATTGCTGACACTCTTTGAGTTACTTTACATTACTTTACGCAACCCTTATTTGGCGTATTAAAGAAGGTGCATTACCTGCAACATCTGCAATGTCTAAATGGCAAACAGCAGTTGCTCACCTCACTCATGGCTTATTGTTACTTGCTACTCTGGCTATGCCGCTTTCTGGCTTTATCATGAGCTATGCGGGCGGTCGTGCAATTAGCTTCTTTGAGTTTGAGCTATTGAGTGCACCAGAGAAAACACCTTGGCTTGCTGATGCAGGCAGCTTTGTACACCACAGTTCAGTGCTAATCATTGTGGTGATTTTAGCCTTGCACATTGCCGCAGCACTTAAACACCAGTTTGTTGACAAAGATGGCATGCTTAGTCGCATGCTAGGTAAGTCTTAAATCAAATTTAAGCGGGCTTAGGGTGAACATAAAAGCGCCATAAGCCCACTAAATTACTTACTAAAAATACCGTTTCCATTACCACTGCTAGTGGTGAAAAAACCAAAGCGTTATGGGCTATCCAACCAATCGTGCCAACAATCATCAGTATGCGTAAGGTAAAATCTTTGCCTTGGAATGAAGCATAAGTTTGCAGTAATGTTGCCGACAACGCGATAAAGCTAACCCAGCTTTGCCAAGTAAATAGTACTGCGCTAATACTCAAAAGCATAAAAGCTATCATCACCCAGCTTTTGCGGGCAAAAATACAATAGCCATAACGTAGTGCTGCAATCAGCATTAAGCTAGCTGCACTAAAGTTATCGAGCAGCATAAAGTGCACAGATGTCAGTAGAACCGAGCTAAACAAACAAGCTAAAATTGCCTGCCTTTGTTTAAACTGAAATGAAGCCAAATCGAGTAATGTGGCAATGGCAACTAAGCACTGAGATAAAATAAACATAACGACTCCTGAAAAATCAGCAGTGTAATGTTCACTATTTTGCTGCGCCTTAACTTAAGTTAAGACGCCGTCTAATTCGCGATAAAGAAATCGCAGAGATCCCTAAATACATAGCAACCTCGTTTAAACTCAGTTGTTCAAGCCAATGCGGCTTTTGTTCTAGTAAATATTGGTAACGCTGCTCAGGAGTATTGAGTAATAAAAACGCTTCTTTTGCTTCTTTAAACAATAATTGCTGACTAATTAGTTTATGTTTTATTACTTGCCAGTCGGTACTATCAAATAAAACCAAAGGCACCTTAATAAGCTCAGCATCACGTATTACTTTTAGCTGATAAAGCGCTGGAGCTTTAGTTAACCAGTTACCATAAAGTAATACAAATTCATCTTGAAAGTAAAACTCTTTACACTTTTGCGCCCCCTGCGAGGATGCATGTAACGCCCCAAGCACCCCAGATATAATTAAGTAACCTGCATCTTGTTCGTCGCCTTGCTGCAATAAAACATCACCTTTAGCGTACCGCTTTATAGCGCATTGCCTTGCAAGTTTGTTACGAAATTCACAGGCTAGCTGATGATAACTATCACCTAGTGGAAGTAACTGGGTATCTGTCAAGATTGCCAACCTTGCATTAGTAATTCAGTAATTTGCAGGGCGTTAATACCTTCTCGAGCCACAAAGCGCTCACCACACCAAAGCGGTGAAAAACCACTGTCGCCTTTAGCCTCTGCTTTTGCACGTAATGCCGTCATCGCAATCGATGCATACGGAAAAGGCGGCGCCTGCTCTGGCATCGCGCCTAACTCTTGCATCACTCTGTTGCGTATTCCTCGGGCCGGTCGGCCAGAGAATAAGGTTGTCAATTCAGTTGAATTTGGCTTAACCGTTTTTAATACTTCACGATGTAAAGCACTTGTTGTCGCTTCTTCGCAAAGTAAGTAAGCGCTCCCTACCTGCACAGCAGATACACCTAATGCTTGGTACTGAGCTACATCTTCCGCTGTGCAAATTCCACCTGCTGCAATTACGGGAATATCAAGCTTTACACACTCTCGTACTAATTGCACAGTGGTTGGTTGTAGCGATAAATCCATCGATAAAAAATGGCCTCGATGACCACCAGCTTCAATCCCTTGTGCAATAACCGCATCGGCACCATTTGCTTGTAGCCAGCGAGCTTCATCTAATGTTGTGGCTGATGAAAGAACCGTCCCGCCCCAGGCTTTAATCTGAGAAACAATCTCTTTACTTGGCAGACCAAAGTGAAAACTCACAACGGCAGGCTTATAAGGGGCGATAATATCGATCACTTGCTGATTAATAGGCTGACGTGAAGCGTTACGGGTAAATTGTGAGGCATCGACAGCAAACTCATCAAAATAAGGCTCAAGTACATTATGCCATGCAGTTTGCTGAGCCTGTGTATAGTCAGGTGTTTGATGACAAAAGAAATTAAGGTTATACGGCTTGTCCGTATGCTGACTAATGTAATCAAGCTCTGAGACTAGTTGCTCAGCCGAGAGCATAGCGCAAGGTAACGAGCCAAGCCCCCCAGCTTCACAAACAGCCACTGTCAGTTTGGCGTTTTGCACACCCGCCATTGGCGCTTGAATAATCGCAAGCTTGGTATTTAACACAGAATTTGTCATTACGTATTCCTTGTAAGTTTTGCAGCCTGTTGCAGTTTTTACAGAAAAAAAGTGCCCAGCTAAGATTAAATTAAAATAAAAGGCAATTAAATCAAATAGCTAGAACAGCGAAAAATTAGGTATTAGCCTTGCAAACCTTTTCCTACAATTTTGTAAGGAGATAATGATGACTGATACTGTTACTACAATCAATCCAGCCAATGAGCAAACCTTAAATACGTATAATTTATTGTCGCTGCAACAAGCACAGAGTGAAGTTGACCAATGTCATCAAGCTTTTTTAAAGTGGCGCACCACATCCCATGAGCAGCGCGCTAAATTACTCAATCAACTTGCACAAGTAATTGAGTCTAATCAACAAGAGTTAGCCCAATTAATGACCGATGAAATGGGCAAGTTATATCAACAAGGCCTACAAGAAGTTGAGCTTTGCGCTGCAATTTGTCGCTATACCGCAGAGCAAGGGCCACAAGTGCTTGCTGATAAAAGCCGTGATATGCAAGACGGCCGTGCAATTATTAGCTACCAACCAATCGGTGTCGTTTTAGGTATCCAACCTTGGAACTTCCCGCTTTATCAAGTCATTCGCTATGCTTGTGCAAATATCATGGCGGGTAATACCACGGTGCTAAAACATGCTGGCAATGTATTTGGCATGGCGGAAAAAATTGAGCAATTATTTACTCAAGCTGGCTTTGATGACTATTGCTTTAAAAACCTACTGATTGACGGCAAAACCGCAAGCAAACTTATTGAGCACTCAGCTATCCGAGGTGTGACATTTACTGGTAGCGACGAAACAGGCAAAAAAGTGGCTGAGCTTGCAGGTAAACAGGTTAAGAAAACGGTACTTGAGCTTGGCAGTAACGATGCCTATGTTGTACTCGATGATGCTGACTTAAATACCGCGATTACCGCATGTACACAAGGGCGCTTGATCAATAACGGGCAAACCTGTGTTGCTGCAAAACGCTTTATTGTTGTTGATGCTTTATACGATGATTTTAAAGCCTTAATTAAAGAGCAATTTGAACAAGTTGTTCTTGGTGATCCGAATGATGAAAAAACCACGCTCGGTCCAATGGCCCGTAAAGATCTGCGCGATAAACTTCATCAGCAAGTGACTGAATCAGTAAATGCGGGTGCGAGCATTGTTACCGGCGGTAACGTTGCTGAGCACACAGGCTTTTATTACACCCCGACTCTGCTTGAAAACATTAAACCGGGCATGCCCGCCTATGATGATGAATTATTTGGCCCTGTAGCATCGCTTATCAGAGCAAAAGATAATGATGAGGCTATGCAAATTGCTAATGACTCTCGCTATGGTCTTGGTGGCGGTATTTTCTCAAAAGACGAACAAGCAGCCATTGAGCTTGCAAAGCACCATTTTGATACCGGCATGGTTAATATTAATGGCTATGGTCTTGCGCAGCCGAACTTACCATTTGGTGGTGTAAAAGACAGTGGCTATGGCCGTGAACACGGCGGCTTTGGACTACGAGAATTTGTTAATATCAAAACCATTATGATCAACGACTAACTACAAAAAAGGGCTCGTTAGAGCCCTTTCTTATATCTAATTGTCCGCCCTGAATAAGGTTATCACTTTTCAAACATTGGCACTTGCTGCTTAGACGCTGCTGGCATTTTTAACTCATCCACTGCTTTTTCTTTATCAATCTGCGCTTGTTGTTTTTGATTGTCAGAATCGGGGTTATAAACAAGTTCAGTAAGTAGTGCAAAATGGTCTGAGCCATACTTAGCCAAACGCTCAATACGCTTAACACTAAACTCATTACTATGAAAAAGGTGATCAAGTGGCCAGCGCATAAAGAAATAACTGGCATGAAACGTATTAAAAAAGCCTCTCCCTTTACGTGGGTCTAACAAACCACTAATACGCATAAACAAGCGGGTACTACGCGACCATGCAACATCATTTAGATCACCGGCAACAATACAAGGTCGCTGTCTGTTTTTAAGTGCTTTCGCTAAAATTATCAGCTCAGTATCACGGGGTCGTGAACTGTCTTCTTCTGTGGGGCTCGGAGGAGCAGGGTGAATAAAGTGCCCTTGTACTTCTACGCCATCGGCATCTTCAAACAAAATATGGATTGAGGGGATATCGCTTTCTATAAGCTCACAAACTTGCTGTTGTTTGATTTTAAACTTACTGTACAAGTGCATGCCATAACGATTATCTTTTGGGCAGTAAACACGATATGGGTACTCTTGTTCTAAACTGCTCAGTTCATTTTGCCAAGTTTGATCAGACTCTAACGTAATGAGGAAATCAGGTTGGTGCGTTTTAACTAAGCCAATGAGTTTGTCATATTCATTGTTCGACATCAGTACATTTGCCGACATTATACGAATACTGTGCTTATCGCTTTTATTACTTGAGGCAACTTCTTTGTTAGCGAGCCTTGTGTAAGGATAAATCCAGCCAACTTGTAAAAGCAGCACGATGATACTCGCCAGAGCGCAACCAATATAAAACACAGAGCCCGTTCGACTGATTAAATAGCTTGCAGTAATTAAACTCGCACAAGCAAGGTAAGCCACTTGTAAGCGTACAAAGTCACAACTGCGAATTAAGTAATGTTGGGAGTATGAAAATGGCAAGATTGAGACCACTAGCAACATGGCCAATAGTGAACTCAATCCATAAGTCATGATCGATTCAAGCAAAATTAGCGGCTCAGAATAGAAATAATTTCTCGGGTATCTTCCACTAAACGCACGACAGTATCGTCAACTTGAATTGAAATTAGACCATCTCTGTCTCGTGATTTAATCACTTTACCGCGGCGGTAAATATCACGGTCAAGAATATCGCCTTTACGTAATTTTTTTTGCCAACCAGGTGGTAAATCGCCACCATTATCAAGTTTCTTTTCTAGGCCAGGTGGCAGGCTTTTACCTTTGTCTTTATCCTTGTCTTTATCTTTCGCAAGTGCGCCAGCCGTCACTAAGCTCAAACCTATTACTGCAACTGTTAACAATGCTTTCATACGAGTGCTCCTTTTGTTAGTTCCAATTAAGCGTAGCAAGTTTTTCTGAACTGGGTATGAAACAGCTAAAAAAAGCCGCTAAGCGGCTTTTGGCAGGATTAACGATGGCGAGTAACAATTGATAAAATCTCTCGCGTATCGTGTACTAGATGAATAAGGCGGTCATCGATTTCGATGGCAATAATCCCATTTCGGTCGCGACGTTTAATCACTCGCCCATGACGATATATATCACGGTCAAGAATATCACCATGGTGATAACGCTTATACCAACCTGGTGGTAAGCCACCACCATGCCCTACTTTTTTGTATAAACCAGGTGGTAAATCACGGTAGCTGTAACGGTCGTATCTATCGTAACGATCATGTCTGTCATGATGGTGATGTTTGTGGTGTTTTTTATGCTTTTTATGCTTTTTACGTTCGTGCTTATGTTCATATCTATCATGGTCACGATCATGTTTCGCGTTTGCTTCCATAGGCATCAAACTCAAACCTAAAATGGCAACTGAGATAGTAAGTAATTTATTCATAATAGAGACCCTCAACGTTTGCTCTTGATAAAAAGCCTAACGTTTTAGCCTGAATCATAGATGAAGGGTTACAATTTAAAAACGCAACTGCTTATATATCAACTCATTAGAAAGCCAATCTTTACATTTCTTTAAACTTCTTTGGCACTATTTACGAAAACCCGCGTTAAAGAAGAAAAAGTAGCTAATGTCACGCACAGAAATGGTACTGGCGGCAGTAGCTTATTTTGGTTAGTTGCAGTACTGGCAGGTTTTGCCGTACATCGCCGTAGCGCATAACAGACAAAGTTATTAATCGCGAAAGCTTTTACCCATCCTAAAAAGCAGTTACCCTTTGGTTTTTGTTGTACCTAACCAAAGGGTTTTCATGAAGTTGTCGATACTCTCAGTGCTTGTGAGCACCTCATTATTTAACCATCAAGCTTTCGCTAATAATGAGCTAGAACATATTACAACAACCGCCTCGCGCAGCGAAGTGTTGGCAGATCCATTGCCAGTTGTGGTCAGCAGTATTTCACAAAAGCAACTAGCCCTAATCGCTCCTACCCATATTGAACAAGCCCTTAAGCAAGTGGCCGGTGCTAATCTTCAACACGGTAACGGCCAAGAGTATTTACCCGCTCTACGTTCGCCTGTACTTTCTGGTGCTGGTGCCTGCGGTGGCTTACTTACCGCTGAAGATGGTATTCCACTTCGCGCAGCTGGTTTTTGCAACATCAATGAATTATTCGAAGCCCACACAGAAATGGCTGAACGTATCGAAGTACTGAAAGGCCCGGGCTCTGCCCTTTATGGTTCAAATGCAGTGCATGGTGTAGTCAACGTGATCACGCCAGATACGACCTATGACCACAACCAACTTGGTTTTGATTATGGCTCGTTTGGCTACACTCGCTACAAACTTGGTACGGGGCGTGACTTTGGCCAGCAAGGTTTAGGCATTAATGCCACGCTCACCCGAGATACCGGTTATCGTGATGACGAAAGTGTTGATCAAGAAAAACTTTCGCTACGCCACCGTTTTGATGGCGAAAAATTAAGTGTAAGTACAGGCCTGACTTACACCCATTTAGATCAGCAAACAGCTGGCTACATCGAGGGCTTTGAAAGCTATAAGGATGAGCAAATAGCTCAGTCTAATTTTAATCCTGATGCATTTCGTAAAGCTCGCTCTTTGCGTGTTTGGTCAAAGCTAAACTGGACACAAGATGAGGCTAACAGCTTTACCCTAACGCCTTATATCCGCGATCAAAACATGACCTTCTTTAAGCACTTTTTACCGGGTACTCCCCTTGAAGAAAATGCTCAGCAAGGTGTTGGCCTACAAACAAGCTGGCAGCATAAGTTAACAGGTTCTAGCCTGTTAACTGTTGGCTTTGATGGTGAGCTTACGGATGCTGATTTTTTACAATATCAAGATAGCCCAACTAAAGGCTCAGCATTTTTAGTCGCCACCGTGCCACAAGGCAAACATTATGATTATCAAGTAACAAGCACCCTATTAGCACCGTTTGTGAATCTTGATTGGCAACTTGATGAGTTACTTATAAGCCTTGGTGGCCGATACGAGCGTATGCGATATGACTACAACAACCATATGTTGGCTGGTCGTACAAAAGAAGATGGCACAGAATGCGCAATGGGTGGATGTCGCTATTCTCGACCAGAAAGCGGTGTAAATCGCTTTACCAACTTTTCGCCTAAGCTTGGTTTAAGCTATCAATATGCTGAAAACCAGTTTATCTACGCCAATGCTTCAGAAGGTTATCGAGCACCGCAAGCGGCAGAGCTTTATCAGTTACAGCGTGAACAAAATGTCGCAGATCTAAAATCTGAAACAGCTAAAAACCTAGAGCTTGGTTTAAAAGGTCAACAAGCACAGTTGCATTATGTAGTTAGCTTTTATGCAATGAATAAAAAGAACGTAATTTTCCGCGACAGTGATTTTTATTACGTCAATGATGGCCAAACCCAGCACCGTGGTGTTGAGCTTGAGTTAGCTTATGCCATTACGCCAAGTCTATCTATGCAGTTAGCCGCGAGCCACGCCAAACATACATACAGTTATGACCAATTACTCAGCGGGATTAATATCAATGGTAATCTCATAGATACTGCTCCACGTAACATCGCGAACTTGCAGCTACTTTGGCAAGCAAACGACATGACGCGTGTTGGTCTTGAGCTACATACCACCAGCAGCTACTTTACTGACCCTGAAAACCAGCATAGTTACCAAGGCCACTCATTAGTAAATTTACGAGCAGCGTGGCAGCTATCAGCTAACCTTAGTGTGACGGCACGAATAAACAATTTAACTGACGAGCGTTATGCAGAGCGCGCTGACTACACCACATTTAGTGGCGACCGCTACTTTCCGGGTAGACCGCGCAACGCCATGTTATCAGCAAGTTATCAGTTTTAAGTAACCGCATTATTTGGTGAGCTATCTCATAGTTCACCCACGCTGTTTAGTGTTTTGGTATGATAAATGTACCTATTGCTATAGTTCCTAAACAGCGTGTCATCTTCTCAAAATCTAATTCGTAACCTTCTTTTAGTGCTGGGCATTTTTCTTATTGCAGCTAGTTTACGTGCCCCTATCACTGGTATTGCACCGGTACTTGAACAGATCATTGAACAATTTAAGTTAAATGCATCACAAGCCGGCATGTTGACGACTTTACCTTTAATTGCATTTGCTGTTGCTTCACCTATGGCTGCAAGCCTTGCTAAAAAATGCGGCCTTGAAGTATCACTGTTTATTGCCCTGGTACTCATAGGCATAGGGGTTGTGTCTCGTGTTATTGATTCTGCCACCGTACTATTTATTGGTACCGCTGTAATTGGTGTCGGTATCGCGATTGGCAATGTGTTATTACCAAGCTTAATAAAACGTGACTTTCCACACAAAGTCGCTGTGATGACGTCTAGTTATGTTTTAGCGATGGGCATATTTGGTGGCAGCTATTCAGCACTCATCATTCCGCTGGCTGAGTATAAAGAACTTGGTTGGCAATTGGCGCTTGCCAGTTATGCCTTATTGGTTGTGCTGGCTATTGTTGTGTGGTTACCACAACTTAAGCAACATACCATGCCAAAACAGGCACATGTGTCGAACAATACACAAAGCAAAATTTGGCACTCTGCACTTGCTTGGCAAATTACGTTATTGCTTGGCTTTAACTCATTTTTCACTTATATCATGCTAGGTTGGCTACCCAGCATTTTAATAGAAGGCGGCCATAGTGCGCAGCACGCGGGTGCTTTGCAAGGCGCCTTTCAAGTAGCCTCAGCGCTACCAGGTATTGTGCTTATTCCACTACTTGCCAAATTAAAAGATCAACGCATCTTAACCCTAAGCTTGGCATTACTTGGCGCGCTTTGTTCTGTTGGATTATTAGTTGCGCCTAGTTTTGCTATGCTTTGGTCAGTCACCTTAGGGTTTTGCTCAGGTGCCTGCTTTATCTTAGGCTTATCATTTGTAAGCCTGCGTACTCATGACTCAATGCAAGCTGCGGCGTTATCGGGTATGGCGCAATGTATCGGGTATTTATTGGCTGCAACAGGCCCTATTATTGCGGGCGCCTTACATAGTTATTTTAATAACTGGGCAGGAGATGTATGGACTCCTCCCCCAAATGGGGTGAGTACGGTATAAAGAGATTGGACAATTACTTTTACCAATAAGGAATCCATACATGTCAAAATTTAACCTAAT
>NZ_JABVXF010000024.1 GCF_013349995.1 Pseudoalteromonas sp. 0303 | reverse complement strand
AGTTAGTTGCCTAACTACGGATTGTGCATGATCATTCTGATCGGTCAACTGATCAACTTCTTAACTGATCAGCATTAGCCTAATGGCGCTTTTTTCAGCAGTTTAAAATTAAGCTTGAGCTGCTTTTAAACGTGCTAAACGTGCTACTTGGTGAGTAGACGTTAAGAAAGAGTAGATAGGTGCTAAGTAGCCACGCTTACGAAGGTCTAAGAACTCTTCATCACTTAGTGAGTTAAGCTTTTTCTCATCAACAAGGTAGATACCGTTGATGTCTTTTTTCTCACCTTTAATTTCTACAGTTAGCGTTTGAGCTACTAGTAGTTCTTTGTCTGCAAGGTACTTAGTGAATGCTTCAGTTACCTGAGAGAACTCGATGAAAGAAACAAGCGCTTCTTTACGACGCTTAAGGTACTCAGTTTCTTCACCGTTTTCGAAAAGTGCATTACCTGTTTCTTCGCTTACAAGCGGGCTTGCTTCGTCGATTACGATACCAAATTGGTCAGCTTCTGGGTGCTTAACAAGACCTAGTGGGTAACGAGTCATAGACATAGGTGCAAATGCAGCAGTCCATTTGTCGTCTTGAATGAAAAGGTTCTCGCCTGGCTCTAGACCAAATAAAGCAACTGCTTGGAATTGACCTGATTCGTTGTTTTTAACAAATGCCATTGGGAATTCATTTGCGATGCGTGCAAATTCGTGTGCAACCACAGGTACTAAGTGCTGAGTTTTCATGAACTCAATGTTGATGCCATTTTGAATTTTAGTGTTGGCATGTTTTTCGTTATGTAAAGGCTGTACTTGTTGCTCCGCCATGATACTGCTCCATTAATTTTATAATATGTTTTTGCTGTTAGTGCCCAAAGCCTATAGGTTTTGGCAACAAAAAGGAAGTGAAAATTTTGTGGCAGTTTGTACATTATAAATTAACAAATTTACCTACATTACCAATCAACCCCAAATGATGAAAAAACAAGCTATAAACAAGTAAATATTATCACGCATAAGCCACTATTTTTGTTAGTATATTCAACAATTATGGGGAGACTAAGGCAGACAATGGAAGGCTATCAATTAAATAAAGACTATAAAGTAAGCCAAGTGTTTATTGCTGAAATTAATGAGACTGTCATTATTGTTGATGACTTTTTACACAGCGTTGAGCCTATTTATCAATTTGCCACAGATACGGCCTATTTCCAGCCTTTTGGCAGCGATGGCACACTTTACCCAGGCAAACGAGATGAAATGCCTGCGCCTTATTACCGAGCCTTTGAGCAGCTACTTAACGAGCTTTTAGAGCAAGGGATCATTACAAGCGGTGAAAATAATTTATATCTTCACCGCTGTAAGCTTTCATTAGTTACTCAAAATGCGGATGAATTAAATACCTTACAGCGTATGCCACATATTGATTCAACGGATGATAAAACATTTGCAGCAGTGCATTATTTATCTCCTAAAGAATGGGGCGGCACAGGCATATACAAATACCTGCCTGAGAATATTATTAAAGTGACAGCTGATAACCAAAATAGCGTGCATAACATGATTGCTGATACAGAAAAACACAGCGCAACTCATCAAGGCTATTTAAATGAAACAACAGCGCTTTTTGAAAAAGTGGTGGATATTGAAGCGAAGATTAATAGGCTCGTAATTTATAAGAGCAACCTATTGCATAGCGCAGCTCTTTTTAATCACAAAGAGTACAGCAATGATATAAGCAACAGCCGTTTATCTATCTCTTCATTTTTTAGAATTAGCTAAGCTGACTAATACTTTTTTAGCCAGCTCAGTTAATCAAATTAGTACTTCTGTAAGCCAAATTTCTTTATTTTATCTAATAGTTCTCTGTGCTTAGGTAGCTCGCTTAATAACTGCTTGACGCGTTGCTGTTTAAATTCAGCAACTTGTTGATTGTCGCCCTGCTTAGATTGCTGTTTGGCAGGTACATAATGCATACCAAACAATACATATAAGTAGTTTTCTAAGTCGAATAAATCAAACTTACTGGCAAAGTCTTCGCGTACTGGTGTAAAGCGATGCCAGCGTGCTAGGTTATTTTTTAGTTTGTCTGATAACTGGTCGGCTTTTTTGTTATCACGCCAAAAGGCTGAATCAGTTCTATCCGAAATACAGTAATGCATTTTTATAAAATCGAACGTTTGTTGCCATACATAATTCACCTGCTGATTATAATCATCAGCAACTAAGTTAATGTCATCTCGGGTACGCGGAAAACGCTTTGCTAATAACCCCGCAGAAAAGTCTGCAATTAAGATGGCAGTTGCTTCAAGTGGCTCAACAAATCCTTGCGACAGTCCTATAGCGACACAGTTTTTGTGCCACATTTTTTCTCTATGCCCTACTTTCATTGGGATCTTTCTTGGCGTTAAGTGCTCAAATTTATTACCTAAATAATGATGCAATTTAGCGTGTGCTTGCTCATCGCTCATATACTTAGATGAATAAACAAACCCCACTCCTCTTCGCTCTGTGAGCGCAATATCCCAGATCCAACCGGCTTGGTGTGCCGTAGCAATAGTGTAAGGCGGTATTTCATCATCGCTTTGTGTCGGTACTTGCAATGTGATTGCAGTATCAGTTAATAAACTATCTGACTTATCAACAAAGCCCACCCCTAGTTTTTGCCCAATAAAGGCAGCCGAAAAGCCTGAGCAATCAATAATAAAGTCAAACTCTAAGGCGTTACCTTCTGAGTCGATTAGGTGTGTAATAAAACCTTGCTCATCACAGCTGACATCTTTAATTTCTGTAAACAGGTGTTTTACAGCAAAATGTTGCGTTGCATGGCTTCCTAAGAATGCAGCAAACTTTTTAGCATCAAAATGATAGGCATAGCCATTGATACCTGCATATTGCGGTGTCGCAATTGTTTTCGGTGCTAGGTTATTTTCACAACACGCATGTTGCTTAGAAACAAACTCGGCGTAATCATTACCGTTACCCTCAGCAAGCCACTGCTGCGTTAACTCCTCACCGAATATATGTGGGTGATCAAATAAATGATGGTAAAAGTTAGCACCATGTTTGTGTTTATCTAGCCAATTTACAAACTTGATTGACTGTTTAAAAGTAACATCACATTCATTGATAAAGTCACTTTCACTGATACCAAACTTTTGCAAAGAGTTGCGCATCGAAGGAACAGTACCTTCACCGACACCTATGCTGGCAATATTAGGAGACTCGATTAACGTGATCTCAATGCCACTTTGCAAAAGCGCATGACCCAAATGGTTAGCGGCTAACCAACCTGCGGTTCCGCCACCAACAATTGCGATTTTTTTTATCATTTTTACTCGCCCACTTTTTACTCACAAAAAAGCCCAGTGCGAGCTGGGCTTTCTTAATTTCGTTATCTAAATCAAATTAGAAACGTAGTGATACACCTAGCTTGTAGCGTGCTTCACCTTCAAAGCTCCATGCTGGGTAGCCGTTACGAAGCTCAGGAACGACTTCTGCATCAGAAGGAGCAACACCGATTTGTACGCTGTCTTCTTCAGTTAAGTTAACAGCTTCAAACGTTACGTCAATGTTGTCAGTTACGCTGTAGTTAGCACTGAAATCAAGAGTACCGTATGATTGGTGCTCACGGTTACCATAGAAACCAGGTAGCTCACGGATCATGTACTCTGAACGCCAGTTATAAGCTAAACGTGCTGAGTAAGTATCTGTTTCATAGTAACCCACTAAGTTCACAGTATGCTTAGACGAATCTGAGAATAATGGGATCATATCTGGGTAGTTTTCAGCTTCTGATGGTGCATCTACGAATGTGTAGTTTGCTGAGTAACCAAAGCCACTGTCAAAGCCATCTTGAATTTGTAGCTCGATACCTTCGATTTGGCCACCACTTGCATTAAGCTTAGTAGATAGCGTCCAGTTATCACCTTGAGTATCTGGGTCTACAACACCTATTTGTTGATTCAAGATTTGGCTTGAAGTAACAAATGATGTGATGTCTTTGAAGAAGTAAGTTGCACTTACCATACCGTCACCATCAAAGTACCACTCGATACCTAAATCAGCTTGAGTTGCTTTGAATGGGTTAAGGCCTACGTTACCTTTAGTTAGTACTTCGTTATTTGCTGTACCATCAGCGTAACCTGCAAAAGATGATGCAGAGAACATATCTGTGTAATTAGGACGTGCAATAACCTGTGCAGCAGAGGTACGTAAAATTACATCTTCAGCTAAATCGAATGCGATATTGATGCTAGGTAATACGTCGTTGTAGCTCGCTTTATCTGTGCTTAGTGAACTTTCGTACTCACCATTTGCAAAACCGTAGTAATCTGATTCTGCATCTGTAGAGATATAACGTAAACCGAAGTTACCGCGGATAGATTCTGCAGAGAACTCAGCCATTGCGTAAACTGCGAAGTTTTCTTCTTCGATTGTACCGTAACCTGAGCGGTATACAGCTGAATCATTATCGAAGCTTGCAATTGCAGCACGTGCATCAGCTACCATTTTGTCAAAATCTGGCTCAGGTAAAGTGAAACCTGCACCTGATGACATTGTACCTGAGTAGTAAGTCTCACCATCACCACTTGGTAATGTATCAACTAACGTAGTTGAGTAAGTCTCTTGTTTTACTTCATGGTCAGCCCAACGGAAACCTGTTTTGATTGCTGTGATAGCACCAAAATCAACAGGGAATGAAAGGTCTAACTGTGCGTAAGTTTCTTCATCTGTGTTAGGTTGCTTTTTAAGTGCCCAACCAGCTGGAGATAATGGACCTGCAAAATCTGATGCTTCAAAGTATTTGTTATTGATATCAATTTTTATTACATCACCAGTAGCATCATAAGTACCAGCGTAATCAGATGGAACACCGATGAAGTTACCGTAGTTTGCAGTTAGGTCTGTACCACCTTCTGATTCAGTTGTACCGAAACGACCTTTTAATGTGAAATAGTCACCCTCGTATTTAAGGCTGAAATCTGCTGTGTCAGATGTCATGCTTGCGATACGTGCCCAAGTTTGAACCCAACCTGGGTTTGCGCCTTCACCAGTACGACGGTAGAAAGTACATGTACCTGATGCATTTGTTTGCTCACAAGCTGCTTCTTTGTCGTCAGGGAACATTACGAAGTTTGAGGTATTTGCATTGTTTGCATCTAACTCAAGGCTCATAATGTTTAAACCTAGCTCTAGGTTTTCTGTAGGACGATACTGGAAAGTTGCATTTAATGCTGTACGCTCACGCTCTTGTTGGAACGTAGTAGGAACAATATCACCCCAACCGATCAGTGATTCGATACCGTTACGTTGGTAGTTTGTTTCAGCCCAAGATACTGAACCTAATAAACCGAATGTTTCTTCGTCATTTTTCCAGCTAAATAAGCCAGAAACTTGAGGGTCTGTTTCTTCAGAGATTGTGCCGTAGTCGGCTTTTGCACTTAAGAAAGTTGTACCAGCGTCAAGATCAAGTGGCTTACGAGTGTTAACAATAACAGTACCACCAACACCACCTTCTACAACGTCAGCTTGAGAAGATTTATAAACTTGGATTTCACCAACTAATTCAGGTGGTAAAAGCGTGTAGTTGAAGCTACGGTCGATTGATTGTTGGTCATACCAACCTGTTGATGCAACAGTTTGACCGTTTAAAAGTGTGCGTGTTAATTGGCTTGAAGCACCACGAATAGACACTTGCTGACCTTGACCGAATTGACGGTTAACAGCAACACCTGAAATACGACCAAGTGCTTCACCTACATCGCCATCAGGAAACTTACCGATGTCTTCTGCAGAAACAGCATCGACAACGCTGTCAGCAAAGCGCTTAGTATTCATTGAAGCTTCAAGTGAACGGCGAATACCGCGAACTTCAATTACTTCAACATCTTCTTGAACTTTAGTTTCTTCTGCTGCGTATGCAGCGCCAGTGAACCCAGCACTCATTACGAGGCCGATATTAACTGCTAATAAGCTTTTCTTAAAATTTTTAGCTAACACAGGATTCCCCTTGAATCATTTTGTTGGTTTTTTATATCACTTCTGCCCAGTGATGATGACAACGCTGTCATTTAGTAACAAACCATACACTCTAAATTACATTTGTGCTACATCTTTTTGGTTAATTTGTGCAAAAAATTTACAACGAAATAATCAAGCTATTGATATAACTAATATTTAATATTGAGTTTTTAAGAATTGTTACAAATAAACGGCGCAAATATAGCATGAGTGATATTGCAGATGAAAAGACCAAAAGGATGAGTTTTTGAAATTTGCTAAAAATTACATGTATTTTTGTAAGCTTTAGTTTCCATTGGACGTTTATTAACCATAACTAAAAGTTATATAAAACCTGTTATCTAACAATAAATTAGCTTAAAAAACTAACCTAATCCTAAAAGCACGCTGTCATGTTCAAATTATTTTTAACTTTTTCTGGGCAGAATGAGTTAAAGGGGATGTTGAGAATAACAACCAATAATAATGACAGCGTTGTCATTTTAATTATATAGAGCCATTTTGTACTTGTCTAACACTTTATCGGGCTATTTAAAGAAAGCGTATTTATGCAAAATCGTTTGTTAAAGATGAGAATTTAAAACAAAAAAGCGAGCATAATAGCTCGCTTTTGACATTGAGTTTAATCGGGCGATTAAGGCGCCCAATAAACTTCGATATTGATATGTGGGTGATTCAATACAGCACGTAAAGGCATGTCAGCAACTGCACCGCCCTCTTTCGCTTGCTTGTAAACAGCGAGCTTTTCTTCACCGCTAATTAAAAGCTTCACTACTTTAGAGTCTGCAATCGCAGCTAAAGTTAACGTCATACGCTCAGTGATTTTACCTGTTACATCGCTTTCAATAGCGTTAATTGCACATACTAAATCATCTGTCGCAAGGCCGTGTTCAAGGCCTTCGGCATGAGGGAAAAGAGAAGCCGTATGACCATCTGGACCCATGCCTAAAATTGTCACATCAAAAGGACGCTTTAATGCTTTGTATGCAGCTTCACATTCAGCAACACCGTTTTGTGCCGTTAATGCGTCATTTTTCATTGTTACGAAATTAGCTGCAGCGCCATGGTTTTGTAATAGCGTGCTTTTGATAAATGCTTCATTACTTTTTTCATGATCAGCATCAACCCAACGCTCATCAACCATAGCAACATCAATGTTTGCCCAATCAAGCTCAAGGTTTGATAAGTGCTTATAAGCAGGTGCTGGCGATGAGCCACCCGATACCATCAGTACCGCGCGACCATCTTCTTTAATACCAGCAACAAGGCTTTGTTCAAGGCTTGAAGAAAGCTCAGCTGTTAATTCGTCTTTGTTTGCAAAGAATTTTTCAACAATTGTTGCCATCTTAATTACGCCTTATCGCCTGTGTTAAACCAAACGTGGTTGTTTTCTTCTAAAAGCTCATCTGCATCTTCAGGGCCCCATGTACCAGCTCGGTATAACGATGGTGCACCTTTTTCTTGCCAACGCTCAATGATTGGGTCAATCCATTTCCATGCTTGACGCACTTCATCACGGTGAATAAACAGTGATGGGTTATTTGCTGCGGCATCTAACATTAAGCGCTTGTAAGCATCTGAATGGAAACCATTACTGTACGCTTGCGATAACTCAATGTTCATGGTTACTGGTTCTAATTGCATCTCAAGGTTATCAAGGCGCTTAGACATCAGTGTTAATTGAATTGTTTCTTCTGGTTGCAGACGAATAACAAGACGATTTGGCTCAATGTTACCTACGTTGTCAGTATAAACGTTGTGAGATACTTTTTTGTATTCAACAACGATTTCAGCACAACGCTTTTTCATACGTTTACCAGTACGAAGATAGAAAGGCACACCTGCCCAACGCCAGTTATCGATGTGCGCACGAATAGCAACAAAAGTTTCTGTTTTGCTCGCACCTTCGTTTAATTCTTCTAAGTAACCTGGGACGATTTTACCGTCTAAGTTACCTGGTACATACTGACCACGTACAATGTTTGCATCAACATCTTCAGCCACTAACGGACGTAACGACTCAAGTACTTTTAATTTCTCAGTACGGATGCTGTTCGCGTTTAATTTGTTTGGTGATTCCATTGCCACTAAGCAAAGTAATTGTAACAAGTGGTTTTGTACCATATCGCGTAATGCACCCGCTTTATCGTAGAAACCAGCGCGGCTTTCTAGGCCCACTGTTTCTGATAAGCTGATTTGGATGTTATCGATTGATTTTGCATCCCACAGGTTTTCAAACAGTGAGTTTGAAAAACGCAGTGCCATTAAGTTTTGTACTGTTTCTTTACCTAAGTAATGGTCAATACGGAATACTTGCTCTTCTTTGAAGTATTCAGCAATTTTTGCATTGATTGCTTCAGCAGACTCACCACAGTAACCAATCGGTTTTTCAACAACAACGCGTGACGTTTCTGTGATCAGACCTTTCTTAGATAAGATTTCACAACAGCTACCGTACACTGCAGGTGGTAATGAAAGGTAAAAAACACGAGACTTATCAGCATCGTGTTCATCAAGGATATCTTTTAGTTTATCCCAGTCATCATCGGCTTCGGTTACATTCGTTACAACTGGCACAAGATAAGCTGAAAATGCTTTCCAATCTTTTGCGTTGTACTCACCTTTACCTAAAAAGTCTTGTAACGCTTTATGTGCTGTTTCGATGTATTCTTTACGTTTGCTTTCTTCACGTACCGTAGGAAGGATACGAGAACCTTGAGGAAGGTTGCCCTCTTGATAAGCGCGATACATTGCAGGAAGTAACTTACGTAACGCAAGATCACCGCCGCCCCCAAAAATTACGATATCAAATGGATTTAACATATATCACTCTCTACATTGGCAATGCCATGTTAATCGACTCATACAGTATGGCAGTGCGTGTTGTTATCTGGTTGATTGGCTGTGTTAGATGATCCCTTTAACAAAGCCTGTTGAATTTGTTGTAAGTAGTTTGCTCATTATTCTTATGTTGGCTGAAGTAAATGAGTCTTAGGGGCTCTGTAAATCCTCTCACAAAAATACAGGCCCTAAGAACTCCAGCGCTACCCGTTCAAAGGTATTCGGTTTGCAGCTGTTGCTGCGAATCTATTACTGCTTACGATGTGTTTTATAGTAAGCGATCAGTCCGTTGGTTGAGCTGTCGTGTGGATGACTGACTGCGTCATCAAATAATTCAGCTTCAATTTTAGAGGCAAGTCCCTTACCTAGCTCTACACCCCATTGGTCAAATGAACAGATTTCTAAGATAATGCCTTGGCAGAAGATCTTGTGCTCATAAAGCGCAATTAAACGTCCTACCGTTTTCGCATCAACTTTATCTAACAACATTGACGTTGTTGGGCGATTGCCTTGGTGAATCTTATGATTCAATAATTCTGCAATTTCTGCTTCAGATTTACCTTTTGCGGTTAAATCTGCAGTTACTTGCTCTGCATCAACACCAGCCATCATCGCTTCGGTTTGTGCAAAGAAGTTTGATAATAAAATATCATGGTGCTTACCAACATTTACTTGCGGCTCAATTGAGGCAATAAAGTCAGCAGGTACAATTACATTACCTTGGTGCAGACATTGGTAAAAAGCATGTTGACCATTAATACCTGTCATACCCCAAATAATTGGAACCGTCGTGTAAGGAACCGTTTCACCAGCAAAAGTAACATGCTTACCGTTACTTTCCATCTCACCTTGCTGTAAATACGCAGGTAACATGTGTAGTGCTTGGTCATACGGTAAAATAGCTTGTGCCGTATAACCTAAAAAGCTAGTGTTCCAAACACTTAAAAGCGCCATTAACAATGGTACGTTATTTTCAAATTCAGCATTTTTAAAATGCTCATCAATTTCAAACGCACCTTCTAGGATCTCTTCGAACGCGTCGAAGCCTAGGTACAGTGCGATTGGTAATCCTATCGCACTCCATAAAGAAAAGCGACCGCCGACCCAATCCCACATTGTGAATACGTTTTCATCAGCGATACCAAAGGCCGCTGTTTTTTCTAAATTAGTGCTTACAGCTACAAAGTGCTTAGCAATATGTTCTTGCGCTTGTGCTGTTTGTAAAAACCACTCAACAGCCGATTTAGCGTTAGTCATGGTTTCTGAGGTTGTAAATGTTTTAGATGAGATAACAAATAATGTTGTCTCAACATCTAAAGCCTGTAAAACAGATGCAATTTGAACACCATCAACATTTGATACATAGTGAACATTTAATGTGTCGTCAGCATAAGCAGCAAGTGCTTCGGTTGCCATTTGCGGACCAAGGTTTGAACCACCTACACCAATAGCAACAACATCTTTTACAGCTTTACCTGTGTAGCCTAACCACTCGCCACTGCGTACTTTGCCAACAAAGGCTTTCATTTTAGCAAGCTCAGCGTTAACAGCGTCTGTTACGTTTTCACCATCAACCATTACAGCTGTGTTAGCGCGGTTACGTAAAGCAGTATGAAGTACAGCACGGTCTTCAGTAATGTTAATTTTCTCACCACTGAACATCTTTTCGCGCCATGCGCTGATATCGCACTCTTTCGCTAAAGCAATTAATTGTTCAAAAACAGTCTTATCAATTTGTTGTTTTGAGTAATCGAATAATACACCTGGGATCTGAGCAGAGAATTGCTCGAAACGCGTGCTATCTTTGGCAAATAAATCTTTAAGATGAATTTGTTTCATCTTCTTGGCACTTTCAGATAGTGCTTGCCAACTAGCTAATTGCGAACGGCTGCTCATATATATAATCCCCTCAAAACTTGCAACAAACTGATTTTTAACTATCTTTTTATTAATGTTGAATAAAGACAGCAATTAAAAACACGATGAAAATTAACACTAAGTTAAAATGACAACGCTGTCAATGTTCTACTTTTACATTTTATAGTCGAGATAATAGCGCAATTTTTCTCTTTTGACACCGGTATCATAAAAATTATCTCAATTATTTTACTGCTAATTTGGTAGAACATTAGATACACTAACTAACTTATATTAAATATTGATGTACCTATTCAGAAAAAGCGCTCTGGTGAACACTTTTCAATATTATTATAATACAAATATAACTAACTATAAAGTAACAGTATGAAAGTAACCATAAATGATGTAGCCAAACTCGCTGGTGTTTCAATGAAAACCGTATCGCGAGTAATTAATAAAGAGCCATCGGTCAGAAAAAAAACGTACGACATAGTGATGGACGCTGTTAACACGTTGAACTATCAACCAAACCTTGCAGCTCGAAACCTAGCAGGCACATCGTCTTTTACTGTTGGTTTAGTTTATGACAACCCGAATGCTTATTATGTCATCGATATGCAAAATGGTGTGTTGTCGCGCTGTAAAGAAGAAGGCTATGAGCTGGTGATTCATCCATGTAACTACCTTGATGGCAACATGGAAGAAGACTTTAAAACCATGATCAAGCGCTCTCGCTTAGCAGGCCTTGTATTAACGCCACCGCTGTCAGAGCAAAGCAGTATCATCGAGATGCTTGATGAAATGGGTATTCATTATGTACGCGTACTCTCTGGTCGCCCTACAGAAGAAGACCAAGACACTTGTATCTATGTGAACGACTACGCCGCTGCGTACGAAATTACTTCTCACCTACTCTCGCTAGGCCATAAGAATATTGGTTTTTTATGTGGTGACAAAGAGCATAAATCAACAACTGAACGCTTAGAGGGTTATCAGGCCGCATTAAAAGATCACAGCATCTCGATGAATGATGAGCTGATCTATGAAGGCCAGTATTCTTTTGAATCAGGTGTAGAAGGTGCAAAAGCATTGCTGGGTGAAAATAACCCTAAAAACATCACTGCCTTACTAGGCGGTAACGATGAAATGGCAGCAGGCGCGTTATTCGCCTCACGCTTAATGGGGATCGAAATTCCACAGCAGTTATCAATTACCGGCTTCGAGGACTCACCGTTCTCGCGTCAGACTTGGCCTAAACTCACTACAGCTCATCAGGCGAATGATGTGATTTCGCAGCATGCAGCGCGTTTACTGTTTAGAAAAACCCGTGGTGCACGTAATCAAGATAAAGACATCATCACGACCTTTACCCCTTCATTAGTGGTACGGGAAAGCTCAGGCCCAACCTCAGCTTAATTTATTCAAGTTACGGAAAAGCCGCTCTATAGCGGCTTTTTTAATGACTGATTTATATGTAATTACTAAACATTAAAGCAATGCTAAACCGCCATTTAAGTTATAAACGTTTTCAAACCCTAACTGCGACAGATTGTTTGCCGCTTGTTTTGAACGATTACCACTTCGGCAAACCAAAATATAACTATGGTCTTTCTCAAGCTGCCCTTGCACGATGGCGTTTGCCATACGACTGAGTGGAATATTGATCACTTTGCTATCAGCAATTGTGAATATTTCAGCCAAATTATTCGCACCATGCTCATACGGTTCACGAGTATCAATTAAGTAAGTGGCTTTATCGTTTAGCATTACTTTAGCATCACTTGCAGCAAGCTGTTTCATTGGCGCACTTTCAAGTGTTTCAACATAGCCACAAAGAGAATGACTTACAGTATGCTTTTGCTCATCCGCATGTTGCTTTAATTCAACAAACTCATCATCTGATACTTGTTCACTTAATAGTTTTGCTAATAACGGCGTCGTTGCCTTTTGAGCATGCCAATCCATAGCAAAACATTGCTGATAATCATGCCCTGAACAAATTACCGTAGAATCTTGTATTGCCATAGCAAGCTGTTTTAATGATTGAGCCATTTTCGCAGCATCGCCACCGCTAATTGCTGTGTTACCTAAGCCACCTGGTAAGATTAAATCACCACAGAAGCAATAGCTGATATCACCGCTTTGTGTATCTGACAATAAATAGCTAACACTATCGTCACTATGACCCGATGTCGCTACTTTAGTTAAGCGTGCATCGCTTAATTCGATGGTTGCTGAATCTTTAGGCCAGCCAAGTTCATCTATTTCATTAGCAACAAAGCGTTCTGCGAGCTCTTTTGATAATAAACAACGAGCCGATAAACGCTCTTGGTGATTATGGGTATCTAAAATCGCTTTTACTGTTAGACCTTGTGTTGCGACTATTTTCGCCATACGCGGAATAAGCTCGATAATAGGATCAATCACCACTGCGTTTTTATCGCTGTCTACATATAGCCAACAGCACGCTGCTTGATGACGTAGCTGTGTTAAGCCAATCGCACACACTTCGTGTTGAGGCGATGTACTATCAGATACAACCAAGCAGTTTGCTTCTAGAATCGGTTTTAATGAACGAATTTTATCGCAAGCAAAGTCAATCTCTTGTTGGTTAACAGCTGGGCCAAACGACATACGTATCGCGTTTTCACTTTGCCAATCACTGGCTCCCATCGCATCTAAAACAAAACTACGATTTGCGCCTGAGCTACATGCAGAACCGCCACTAACACGGATACCCGCCGCATCAAATAAATCCATCACCTCTTTACTGGTTAATTCGTTCACAGCAAAGTTTAATGTTGTTGGCACTGAATGCTCAAAACTGTGATTAAACGTGATGCTACCAAAGGTGCCTGTTAATGCAGCTAATAATTGCTCGCGAAAAGCATGTAGCTGCTCAATTGGCTTGAATGTTTGGTTTTGTTTATCAAGTAATAACGAGAACAGCTTATTTAAACCGGCAATGCCTGGTAAGTTTTCGGTGCCTGAACGCATACCGCTTTCTTGACCGCCGCCAGCAATAAATGGTGTATACGCACTGCCTTTACGAATATAAAGTACGCCAATACCTTTAGGGGCATACAATTTATGGCCAGAGAATGGAGCGTAATCAATGGTTGTTTGGCTTAGCGCTAAGTTGGTTTTACCTAATGCCTGTACGCAGTCAACCATCCAAGCCACATGGCTGTTTTCACTACGAATGACTTGCTCAATAGCACTTAAATCTTGGAATACACCGGTTTCGTTGTTCACTGCCATGGTACAAATCATCAGTGCATTCGCAGCATGTTTGCGAATAAAATCGTGATCTAAAATACCGTTATTATCGACAGGAATAGCTAATACCTGTGCGTTTATATCAAGCACACTGTTCCAATGTTTTAGGGTATTTGGCACCGCTTTATGCTCTGTTGCCCCATACAGTAATACAGGGTTCTCGATTTGATGATTTTTTGCAGCAATAAGCGTAGAAACAACCGCCGTTTGAATACCTTCTGTTGCACCTGAGGTAAATAAAATATCGCCATCGGTAGCGCCAATGACTTCACGTGCTTTGTTACGTGTTTGTTCTAATAAGTGTTTTGCTTGAATACCCGTAATATGAGAGCTTGATGGATTACCAAAACAAACTTGCATCGTGTGCGAAACCACATCGGCAATTTCAGGAAGTACAGGAGTCGTTGCATTCGCATCTAAATATATTTGCTGATTAGCATCGTCAGGAAGGTAAAAATTTGCCATGTAAAACGCACCATATTACTAAAAGATATATCTTATAACCTATTTTACATTTTTCACGGCTAAATTATAATAATCAATTAGTCAGTAAAGTGCGTTTTCTATACTTTTTAAGACTAAGCTAACTTTCAATTAGCTCAACCTGCTTAGAAGACCAGGCATTAATAAGCGCTTTTACTAATGAAGCCAGCGGTATTGCGAAGAACACGCCCCAAAAGCCCCATAAACCGCCAAAAAACAATACCGCAACGATGATAAACACAGGGTTTAAATCTACCGCTTCAGAGAACAGTAACGGCACTAACACATTGCCATCAAGTGCTTGGATCACGCCATAGATAATTAATATGGTCCAAAATTGTGTTTCTAAACCAAATTGGAATAACGCCACCGCAGCGACAGGAATGGTCACCAATGCCGCCCCAACAAATGGAATAAGCACAGATAAGCCAACCAACACGCCGAGTAAAGCCGCATAGCGAAGATCAAGCACTGCAAAAGCAATAAATGATGCTGTACCCACAATTAAAATCTCAAATACCTTACCGCGGATATAATTCATGATTTGCTGATTCATTTCTTGCCATACTTGAATGATCAAGCGGCGCTGCTTAGGCAATAAGCGTTCGGCACTTTGTGTGAGCTCTAATTTATCTTTAAGCATAAAGAACACCAAGAGCGGCACTAAGATCAGATAAATCAGCCAAGCTGCCACATCTTTTATCGAGGTAAGTGACACCGATAGCACCAACTGACCAAACTCAATCGCTTTGGTCTCTACGCTGGTAACAATTGATTTAACCTGATCTTCAGTAATCAAACTTGGGTAATCTTCAGGAAGATGTAAAAGCAGCGCTTTACCTTTTTCAATCATGTAAGGGGTTTCTTGAACTAGATTGCTGGTTTGCTGCCAAAGCACAGGCCCCATGCCGACAATAATCATGATCATCAAGCCACTGAATACCAACATAACAAGAATCGTTGCGGTAAAGCGTTTTAAACCCAGCTTTTCTAAGTGAGCAACAGGCCAATCAAGTAAATAGGCAATCACCAAGGCAACTAAAACTGGCACGATTAACGAGCCAAAAAAGTAGAAAAATGCAAAGGTTGCAATAAGCAGTAACAACAAGGTTACTGAATGGGGATCAGAAAATTTATTTTCGTACCAGGCTTTTACATACTCAAACACGAATGGGCTCCACAGTTAGTACACCTAATTCTAGGTCAATTTTAAAATGGTAATGATGTTTTTCTAAAAATCGCTGCATATCGTCCGATGCCTCAGCAGCATTAAATGTAAAAGTCACGGGCTGTTTAACTGATATTGCCTTATTCAACCCTAATTTAAACTGAATAAATTGTTGAGGGCACTTATAGCCTCTTAAATCAACCGTTAACATAGCGAATCAACTGCGTTATTAATATGAATAATAAGTATAAGGTGTAGGCCGTTTGCGAAAATAAGTCTTTATAATGAGAAACAACTCATTTTTTTCTTAAAACACGCAAAACAATAGTTTATCCTTAATCTATAACTGGTAGTAAAGGAAACTCCATGCCTGGCTCGCATAATAAAGCGCAATTACCTGCGAATCCAACTCTTAAAGAGATAAACTGGTATAAAAAACAAATAAACTGGGGCGAGCTACCGCCTTTTTATCATATGGTGGCATCATCGGTTAGCGAATCTGAAGGGATTTTAGACCACGGTTTTGATAATGCCGTAAAGCAATTAATTAACCCACGCAACTGGAACCTTGATTTATTAGGTGGTCATGAAACCGACATGGGCGAAATTGTCTGTGAGCAAAAACCGCGAATTGCTTTGCATCAAAGCTTTACAGACCGAGGTTTCGAATTGTGGGCCTACCCTTATGCAAAAGATGTGACGGTAGACCAATACATCAAAGACAACCGCTTTATGGAATTTAAGGTGTGGGACCCGCACACCATGAAAAACCTTATTCGCTTTAACCAGCTTCATAAATTCATCGCTTTTTACTTTGAAAGAGGCGATAAAGCTGACAAAGCCTTAATTCTACACGCCCATAAAGTAGCGCATAAAATCATAACTTTTTTACAACGAGAGTTGAACGTTGTTAAGCTAGATGGAGTCACAATAAAAGATTTCTATCAATTGTGCGAAAAAGACAGCCGAGCATGCAGCGACGAAATAGACATAGCAAAAGTCATGTTAGGTGAGCAAATCAACAAGGAATAAGATGCGACTAAAATCAGCCTTTATTACACTGTGCAGTGCATTGCTGACATTTTCAATACTGCATAGTGAGCCGTTGAAGGCGCAAACAAACTTCAAGCTGCCCGATTTAGGGACCTCAGCTTTACAGGCTTTGCCGATTGAAAAAGAGCAAGCGATCGGTGAAGTGATGATGATGCAAATTCGTGGCTCATCACCCGTTGTAAGTGATCCTGTTCTTGATGAATACCTGACCACTTTGGGCCGTCGTTTAGTCGCAAACGCCAACGATGTACGTTTTCCATTTTCATTTTTCTGGTTAAACAACGCTGAAATTAATGCTTTTGCCTTTTATGGTGGCCATGTAGGTGTGCATACGGGTCTTATCGCACAAGCCGATAACGAAAGCCAATTTGCCTCAGTACTTGGGCACGAGATAGCTCACGTAACGCAGCGCCATTTAGCCCGTCGTATTCAACAGCAACAAGATAACAGCGCGTTAACTATCGCTGGTATGATTGCAGGTATTTTAGCAACCGTTGTTGCACCAGATGCCGGCATAGCCATTATCTCAGCAAACCAAACACAAGCGGCATTTAGTCAATTAACTCATAGCCGTGCTGCTGAACAAGAGGCAGACCGTATTGGTATGCAGACCTTAAACAATGCAGGGTTTGATCCTCGCCAATCGAGTGAGTTTTTAACTAAACTTGCTGCACAAATTCGCTACAAATATAAGCCGCCAGCCTTTTTGCTCACTCACCCATTGCCTGAAAGCCGTGTCTCTGATGTACGCTTACGTGCCGAGCAGTATCCAAAAAGACACTACTCCGACAGCCTAGAGTTTAACCTAGCTAAGAGCCGTGTCATTGCTCGCTATCAGCAAAAGTCAAAAGCCGCGGAAGATTTATTTCGTAAATTAATGCGTGAAAATACCGTTCATAACGACACTGCACTTAAATATGGTTTGGGTGTTAGCTTGTTGGACCAAAAAAAGCTTGATGAAGCAGCCAGCATTTTGAATCCATTGCTTGAGCAAGATCCAAAGAACTTATTTTATATTGATACCCACACCGACTTACTCATTGCGCAAGGTAAAGCGAATGAAGCAGTAGAGTTTTTAGCTAAGCTAGATATCGATAGACCTAACAATCAGGTGATTGCCTTAAACTATGCAAATGCCGCTATTGAAGCTAAACAATTTGAGCTTGCTGAACGTATCTTAAAATCTTATTTATTAGCAAAACCTGAGAACAATCTTGCCAAAGAGCTCATTGCTGATGTCTATAAAAAGCAAGAAAATATGGCTTCCTACCATGAAGCGCATGCCGATGTGCTTGCCCAATATGGCGCTTATTTAAAAGCAGCTGATGAAATTCAAAAAGCACTAAACTTTGTTGAGCCTGAAGAGCTAGTTAAACAACAACGTTTAAAAGCCCTACTTACACAATACCGTCAATTACAAAAAGAGCTTGCGAGACTTTAAGTCTCGCGGCGCTTGCCCTAAAATAAGCCAAATTATTAAATGTGAGAACACACTATGTCTGTGACTATTTATCATAATCCACGTTGTTCAAAATCGCGTGAAACTCTTGCCCTATTAGAAAGCAATAACGTACAACCAAGTGTTGTTGAATACCTAAAAACACCGCTTAATGAACAACAAATCTCGACTTTAATTAGCCAACTGGGCTTTACTTCAGCGCGTGAATTAATGCGTACTAAAGAAGACATCTACAAAGAGCTTGAGCTTAAAAACGAACAAAACGAAGACAAATTAATTGCTGCAATGGCTGCCAATCCAAAACTAATCGAGCGCCCAATTGTTGAAAATAACGGCAAAGCTGCTCTAGGTCGTCCACCAGAAAACGTATTAAGCGTACTTTAATGGCTATAAACATTGTTGTGCTATACCACTCAAGCCATGGCTCTGTAGAAGCAATGGCACATGAGATAGCCGAGTCGATTGAGCAACACGGTGCAACAGCTTTATTGCGCACGTTCGTAAAGCGTCAGCCACACGATATTGTGATCAGTAAAGATGATCTAATTCATTGTGATGGCTTAGCCTTTGGCACCCCTACTCGATTTGGCATGATGGCCTCACAAGCTAAGAGCTTTTGGGAAACCACTAGTGATCTATGGCTCAAAGGTCAGCTAATAGATAAGCCTGCTTGCGTTTTTTCATCATCAAGCAGTATGCACGGTGGTAACGAAGCTACCTTGTTGAATCTATCACTGCCGTTGTTACATCACGGCATGATGTTGCTTGGTGTGCCTTATGAGGTACCTGAGTTATTAGCAACTGAAACCGGCGGTACGCCGTACGGCGCGAGTCATGTGGCCGGTAGCAATAACAGCAATGTGTTAAGTAAAGACGAAATTAAAATTTGCCAAAGCGTTGGAAAACGCTTGGCACTGATTGCGAGTAAATTACAATGAGCTTGGAACCTGAGCTAAGTCAGCCTGTTGCCAAAAAACCAATTACAAAACGATTCCAACGTTTTGCACTGATTGGTTATATCGGCTTATTAGTTTTAATGCCAATTTGGCTGTTTTTAATTGCCCCAAGAGAAGGCCACAGTAACGCCTTTATCTTTGTTGTTTATATACTGCCTCTACTGTTACCACTTAAGGGCATTATTCAAGATAAGCCTTACACCTACGCGTGGGCAAACTTTATCGTGATGTTCTATTTTATTCATGGATTTACATTACTATGGGTCGCACAAGAACAGCTGATTTGGGTATTACTTGAGTTAACCTTTGCTAGTCTGATGTTTATTGGCTGCACCTATTATGCTCGCCATCGCGGACAAGAGCTTGGCCTTAAGATACGCAAATTAAAAGAAGAGCTGGCCGAAGAAAAAGCCGCTCATGAACACGATAAATAATACCGATTCGTTTATCAAAAAATGAAACAAAAAACGGCAACTTAGGTTGCCGTTTTTTTATGTCACTTTATATAATTTTTATGCGATCACACCAACTCTGCTAAGGTGGCTAGTGCGACAATACTTGCCAGACCCACTTGGCCTATTAAGCTAAATAATGAGAACAACCTTAAAATAAACAGCCCCCATGGATGGCGAATATGCGGATAAAGCGCACAGCGTTTCAAGCTTGTGGCAAAGAAAAAGCATAAGATCGAAACCAGCGTAAAACTCAGCGTTAACTCACTTTTAATAGCAATGCTATCGTCAAAAAAGAAAAACAACTGCACAGGTAGTAACACAGTTACAATCGCATGTAGTAAGTGCACTTTTTTAACGCGATCAAACTGCCCTTCTGGCGAAAGTTCCTTAATGCCAAAGTCATGCTCAAGGCACTTCACTAAGTTATCCGCTTTAATGCTAACTGCTAGTCGATAGCAACTTAGACCGTCGTTGTTACGAACTCTAAAGTCATAACCCGCTTTTAGAAGCAATACCAGTAAAGGTCCATTCTCGGCTAATACAGCGTAATGTAATGCTGTATTACCTTTATTGTCTTGGGCCTTCTTATCTTGATGTTCAAGTATTGTCTCAACAACATTCACATAGCCTTTTTCAGTTGCCCACATAAACGCAGTTTTACCGTTTTCGTCAGCTAATGCCCCGGTTGCGCCTTGCTCAATAAAACGCTTTGCCATGGTTTGTTTAGCATTTTCGTGACTTAAATGGGCAAGCAAAGCTTGTTCAAGTAACGATGCTGAATCAACATCTGGTGATACAAGTTTTAGTAAGGTGAAGTAATCTTCACCGTGAGCAACTTTTTCAGCCGCAAGCGCTGTTAATGGTTCAAGATCAGCCACTGAATCAGGAATAAAACCACTAAAACGCTCTCTAAAGTCAACTTCGGTCCACAACTCTAATACATCGTCCGCAGACATTTTTGCACCGTGATTAAGAACATGTTCAATCACAGTAAAATAGCGACGATTAAATAACTGGTGGATGAGAGTTATAGGCGTTTTAACAGCCGATTGAGCAAATGCACTAGCATACTTCTCTAAGCGCTGGCATAACATTAAAACAAGACTTTCAGGGGTGTAGTCGTTTTCTAAAAAATGCGTTTTCATAGCATTAATATAATGCAACGCAGCTTCATCAAACTCAGAAATATGTTGGAAATAACACTCTTCAAACGGTTCAAGAGGAGTCAACCAAGTAAGGTAGTAAATAGGCGGAAGAACCGTCGTACACACACCGTCATCTTCATTAGTAGAACGACATGCCGGCCAAGCTTCTAAAGCATCTAAAATATAGGCCCCGTTTTGCTCAGCTAATCCTTTGATTAGTAACGGGTATTCCTTTGGCCAAATCAGTACATTTTCCATTAAAAAAACACAACTCCGCTGCACATTATTCGATGTCTTATTAAGCAACTAGTTATAGCAAAATTTAACTGACAGTTTGCTTAATATTGCGACCAATAACACAGTATCTGAACAGATACTTTGGTAAACAAGAAAAGTAGCATGATTCTACCACAGAGGGTCACAGGTGCTAGCGCAAAGTAGGTGATTTTTAAAGAAAATAGAAAAGCAGCGGCACATGGACGGTACTCACTGCTTGGTTGGAGACTGAAAGTAGCTAAAATACTCGATGAGGTGAAGGTAATCGAGCTTTTGGCTAACTTACTTACTTGCTAATTCGCTTGTGACTTCGTCAATACCTACTTGACTGATGCGCTGCAATACTTCTTTTTGCTTCGCGCTTAACAGTGAAATACCTTCAGCAACGATATCGTATACTTTCCACTGCTTATCTTTGCCTTGACGTAATTTAAAGTGCAGATCGATGGCTGGCGCATTATCATCAACAATTTGCGTTTTAACAGTTGCATAACCATCGTCGATGAGCTGCGATTGATCAAAAATAACTTTTTGCCCTGTGTATTTCATTAGTGCGCCAGCATAAGTTACTGTTAAGTAATGCTCAACCGCAGCAATAAAATCAACAGCTTGCTCACGGCGTAGGCCTTTAATGTGCTTACCTAAAAGCTTATACGATACAAACTTAATATCCATGTGCGGCAATAAGCGTTTTTCTACAATGTTCGCCATTGCTTCTGAGCTTGCATCGCCTTTTGCATTTACATTTGCGATATCAACAAATAAATCTGCTGTGACTGATTCTAATAGTTGCTTAGGCGAGCGGTCTTCACTGGCAAAAGCAGTTGCAGTAAAAAGCGCAGCAATTAGCAAAAATGAGTTAACTAGTTTGGTCATCGTATTCACCTCTCAACGAAAATTTTCGCTAATATACCGATATTAAACCTATAAAAAAAGAAACAATCCGACACCGTTTTAATGCCAATTAAGCACCAATCGATTTTTCCCATAGTTTTCAGTTAATTGCTAAAAAATATGAGAATGTGCACAGCTTCTGTGTTTTTACGCACATTGAAAAGTTCTTACCTCCGCCCTTATCTACTTGCTCACAGTCATAATGAGAAGTACCGAGATGAAACTAAAACCCCCACTAAAAGCACTTATGTTAGGTGTAGCCGCCCTACTAGCAACACCGACTTATGCTGCTTCAAACCATGGCTATGCCGTTGATTACATTCAAGGTGAAGGTGATGTAAAAGGCTTAAAGCTAGCCTACCAATACCATATCCCCAATGAAAAGCTGCCCTTTCAACACGCCCGTTTGTACTTCGAGTCTAGTTTTAATATTTGGCAGTATGGCAAAGACAATAAACATCAAACAAATATCGTGTTAGCTATTTCTCCGGTGATCCAATACCCTGTATTTAATGTGAAAAACATACCTGTTTATGTAGAGTTTGGTATTGGCGTTTCACTGTTGGATGACACCCATTTTGCTGGCAAAAACGTTAGTACTCACTATCAGTTTGAGGATAGATTGGGTTTAGTTACAGACTTAGGTGACAACTCAACCTTAGCACTTAGATATTTACATTACTCAAATGCGGGTTTCAAAAGCCCAAACCCTGGCCTTGATTTTATTTCACTGTCTTATGCAAGACGATTTTAAGTGCTACTATATCGCTATGTATATCGGCAGGATTTAAAGATGGAAACTTGGCAAATTATAGCCATTTTTGTTGCCGTATTTGGTGTAGTAATTGGTAACCTTATGTTGCTAAAGCATGCAGCAAAAATGGACTTCAAAGTGCCTAAAAGCGATGATAATGAAGATAAAAAAAGCCCTGATGAATAATCAGGGCTTTTCTATTTAAGACTTCAGCTTAGTTTACACTAACCAGTGTGCCATTAAGACAATCACCGGTAATGTTACTAAGGTTCTTAAAATAAAGATGAAGAACAATTCGATAATATTAACCGGAATTTTGCTACCTAAAAGCAGTGCACCTACTTCCGACATATAAATCAATTGCGTCACACTCATTGCAGCAATGATAAAGCGTGTTACATCACTTTCGATACTACCAGCCGCAAGAATCGACGGAATAAACATATCAGCAAAGCCAACCATAATTGTTTGTGCCGCAGCTTCAGCTTCTGGTACTTGTAATAGCTCTAAGAATGGTACAAACGGTTTGCCCATATATTCAAAAATTGGCGTATATTCAGCAATAATCAAGGCAAATGTGCCCACAGCCATAACCACAGGTAATACAGCAAATACCATATCAAATGCGTTATGTAAGCCTTCTTTTACTGTACCAGCAAAGCCCGGCGCAGTGCGTGCTTTAGCAAGTGCCACATCAAGTGAATGAGAAACCAGTGTTTTACCTTCAGGCACTGATTCTGCGTCTTTATCAGGCTCTGTTCCATCTACATAGAGGTCTTTTTTAAAGCGTAGCGGTGGTAAACGAGGCACAATTAGCGCTGCGGCTAAACCTGCTAAACACACTGTTAAGTAAAACGGTGCGAAAAGGTGCTCAAGCTTCACTTGGCCAATCACAACTAAACAAAAGGTAATTGATACAGCTGAGAAAGTGGTACCAATAATGGCCGCTTCGCGCTGCGTATAATGTTTATCTTCATACTGACGAGCGGTCATCAAAATACCCACACTGCCATCGCCTAACCATGATGCCACACAGTTAACCGCACTTCGGCCTGGCACACCAAAAAGCGGGCGCATAACTTTAGTTAATAAGGTACCGACTAGCTCTAACAAGCCAAAATTTAGTAATAACGGTAATAGTAAGCCCGCTAAAACAAACACAGAAAACAATACTGGCAACAAGTCGTTTAAAACCAGTGCGCCGGTATTACCGGAAATAATCATTTCTGGCCCTTGTTTTGTGTAGGTCAAAACGATAAAAACCATACCCAGTAATCGAACACTCAGCCAAAGCCAACTAACATCAAATAAATGTTTAATTATAAAGAACTTAAGTAATGGCTGCGGTTTAAACAACTTTATCACTAAAGATAAAATACCGGTAATGCAAACAATGCTGGTAATTAAACCCAGTGCAAATGGGCCAATCCACTCTTGCACTGCTTTTGCCATAACAGCAATCGGAATGGTCATTGCTTCACCTATGGGTACCGGCGTCATAAACAAGAAGACACCTATAAGTGAAGGAACGAAAAAGGTAAACAAGGTTCGCAAGTCACTGCGATTTGCTGTGTTTAAGTTAGACATATTTTCAACCTGTAAAAACCACAAAAAGAGCGGCTAAGCTCTTTTTGTGGTGGTTTTGACTTTTTTAGTTATTAAATATTGATACCGCGCTGACGCAGTGCATTTTCCAATGCTTGCTGGAGGTCATTCATTGTACCAGGCTCTAATGTCGAACCTTCAGAGTCCATCCAAGTTAAACTTGTGCCGCCATCATTGGTACGACTAACAAGTATTTGGTATTGGCCATCTTCAATTGGCAGCTCAGCTAACTCTTCGCCCCAAATTGAATCCCACACGCTTGACTCAGGCTTTTTGTAATCAGCCGTGATCAAGCCACGTTCTTGATCAATCTCTACGATAGTGAAAGATAAACGCTCTAAGAAACCTGAGAAACGATCAAATACAACAAAATAATCTTGCTCTGTAACTAATGCTGCATTTCCTTTGTTATCAAAGCCCATTTCAAGTGAAATAATGCCCTGTTTTTTGCGGTTTTCCACTTCAAGTTGGCGGTAGCGATAATCAAATTCGGCGATGACTTGATTTAACGCACGGACTTCAAGCTGTTGCTGCAACAGCGGTGTAAGTGGTTGGCTATCGCTTTTGTAATCAACTAATTTTGCATTCAAAGACGCAGTACGTTGGTGAGACTTTTCTTCAATCGTGAATAAAAACCGTTGTTGGGACACTTCAAAATCGTTTTCCCAAAACCAGGTGTCTTCAGGCTTTATAATACTGTACCAATCAGTTTCTACACTTCCTAAAAGTTTATCTTCTTTTAGAGCCCCGGTATTTTTTTCAGTTAAAACAGCTTTGATAGAATCCCAGATAAATTCATCTAAATCGACAATTCCGTCATTTTTATCAAAGTAGACACGCGCATCTTTATCACCTTCTTCAACCCAGCTACCTTGAGCGATAGTAATCACTTGAGCTGGCGGACGATAGTTTTTAGCTTCAGGGTTGTTGTCGTATTGCGCAACATCCATTTTATAAGTTGGATCTTGAGCTGGTTGCGCTAATCCTGCTGGAGCTTTCACCGCTTCGTTAGCACGATAATTGCGTTTGTGGTGCGCTTCATCGGTAAAAACACCGCACCCTGTTAAACTTACCATTACGCTTACAGCAAGCGCCTTTGAGATCCAATACTGCACAGATATTTCTCCTTAGCAAACCCTTAATTTTTTTAACAAATATATGAGTGGGTAATGCCGATTTGGTTCACTGTAAAATCACTTTTAACTTTACATTTATTGTTTTTATGCAAAAAACCCGAATAGATTGGGCTAGCTTAACGTACTTGATTGCTTATCGCCTTGCAAAATTTTAACTATGGTACTTTCTGATGCCCCTAAAAACAAGAAAGAGCGCACTTTATTCACGGCTTAATTAATCGCCGCTATCGTTAACGGAGCAAATTATGTTAAACTTCGCCGCCGTGCGGTATTAAACTCACGTGAAATCAAAGCTTATTTAAGCTTATATCCATTGGTATTGTTATTTACTAGGTATTTAAAATTCCATGACTGCTTTTACAAATCATCAGATAGTGCTCACTGCGATTGGCGAAGATAGACCCGGTATCGTTAGCGAATTAACTCAGTTAGTGAGTGATTGCCATTGCAATATAATTGACAGTCGCATTGCTATTTTGGGCAACGAATTTACCTTTATCATGCTATTAGCAGGTGATATGTCGGCAATTAGCCGTATTGAACATACATTGCCAACTAAAGGTATGGAACTTGGTCTTTTAACCATGATGAAACGCACCGCAAGCCATGTTGCATGTGAATTTTGTGCCGGTTACACCCTCGAATACACAGGTATTGATACACCAGGAACATTAAGTAAAGTTACGCGCTTTTTTGCTGATAACAACATCAGCATTTGCTCTCTTAAGTCAGACACTTACGATGAAGATGACGAGCTTAAAATGCGCTGCGAACTCGAGTTTAATATTCCTGTTGAAGTCGATATTGATAACTTTAAAGTGAGCTTTGAAGATCTTTCTCGTAGTTTGAACGTAGATTATATTTTCAGACGCATTCGCTAAGGAGCAAAGCATGAAAACAATTAATCCATTACAAGCAGGCGATACAGCCCCTGCTTTTAGCTTACAAAATCAGAATGACGAAACTATCGTGCTAGCTGATCTTTTAAAAGAGCAGCAAGTACTGGTTTATTTCTACCCTAAAGCGTCAACACCAGGTTGTACTGTACAAGCAGAGAACTTACGTGATGAAAAAGCTGAGCTTGCTAAATTAAATACGCGTGTTGTGGGTATCAGCCCAGATCCAATCAAGCGTTTAAAGAATTTTGAAACCAAAAAAGAGCTTAATTTTGATTTACTAGCCGACGAAGATCACGCGATTGCTGATGCCTTTGGTATTTGGGGCTATAAGAAGTTTATGGGTAAAGAGTACGAAGGAATTCATCGTATTAGCTTCCTTGTAGGCCAAGACGGTAAAATCAAACATGTGTTTGATAAGTTCAAAACCAAAGACCATCATCAGGTGGTGTTGGACTATTTAGCGCAGAATTGATCGTTACGAGAACATAGTAAAAAAGCGTTGCCATGGTGCAACGCTTTTTTGTTTTTAACTAGAAATATTAAACCCCGTGTCTACTTTATCGGGGACGGCTGACGGCTAAACCCTAACTAATTCCTAAATACTTATGTACTTGAACCGATAAACGCCAGTTCTTTGCAATACAGGTTTCAATGGCAAGTTTGGTTGCTGAGGTTTTTTGGCTAATTGGTTGTAGATACACTAAACGCGGATTCACACCTGTTTTTAAGAATAAATCTTCGAGCTCTTCCACATGCTTTTGCATTGCCACTGGGTGTTTAATCTCATCAGCACGCTGCATTGCACTGCGTAATACTTTATAGCCACCACGCATATTAATTTTTGGTGATACAGTCACCCATGTCTGCTCAGGGACTAAAATTTCAAATGTACCGCTGGTTTCAATTTGAGTCGAATAGCCATTTGCGTGTAATAATTCACACACTGGATTTAGGTCATACATGCAAGGCTCACCACCGGTGATCACCACATGCTTTGCGTTGTAGCCACGTTCTTTAAATAGCGCTAACACTTGCTCCGCTGTAGCTTCAGCCCAATGATCTGAGTCTGCTTTTTTCTCAACAGTGTCATCAAGTGACACTTTATATACATTATCAACGTCCCATGTTTGTTTTGTATCACACCAAGCACAACCCACTGGGCAGCCTTGTAAACGTAAAAAGATTGAAGGTGTACCCGTAAAACTCGCTTCACCTTGAATTGTTTCAAACACTTCGTTAATTTTGTACAAAAGACATCTCACTTACGACGCAACGGTATAAAATACATACCATCAAAAAAACCAAAAACACGCGCAAAAATTGTTATTTAGGCCCGAGCCGTGTAGTATATCGCGCCCTGAAGTAAACCTCTATCAAAAGTAAGAGCAAAACAGATATGACGCAAAAAGTAGTTGTGATTTATTCCGGCGGTATGGACTCGTTTACCGTATTAAATAAAGCCCTGCAACAAGGCCATGAAGTATATGCCCTGTCTTTCGACTACGGCCAGCGTCATGTTAAAGAGCTTAAAGTAGCAGCTCAAGTATGTGAAAAGTTAGGTGTTTCTCACAAGATTGTTGATATTTCAGCAATCAACCAGTTGATTGGTGGCTCATCACTAACTGATGATATCGAAGTACCAGAAGGTCACTACGAAGAAGAAAGCATGAAGAGCACAATTGTGCCTAACCGCAACATGATTTTACTATCACTTGCTGTAGGTTATGCGGTGTCTTTAAAAGCTAGTAAAGTTTATTACGGTGCCCATTCAGGCGATCATGCAATTTACCCGGACTGTCGCCCTGAGTTCGTACAAAAAATGGATGATGTTTGCCGTATTGCCAACTACGACGCTGTTGAAATTTTCAGCCCGTACCTAAACAATACCAAAATCGACATTTTGACAGACGGTTTAAAAATGGGTCTTGATTACAGCCAAACATGGACCTGTTACAACGGCCGCGATAAAGCCTGTGGTAAATGTGGGGCTTGCCAAGAGCGCTTAGAAGCCTTTGCATTAAATAAGGTTACAGACCCTCTCGAATACGAATAAAGCATAAAAAAGGCTATCAAATATTTGATAGCCTTTTTTATAAATCAATGTTGTAAAAATTTAACATCCAAAAACTGTGTTAATTTACTAACTAAATAAACGTTCAAACCAGTTTTTGTCTAAATCGGCTTCACACTTTTTGAGTTGTGCGCCATAACGGCTAGCTCGATGTTTAACTTTATTAGCAACGCTCATTAGCCATTTTTTACTTTTATAAGTGCCTCGCTTATAGCCGCCCCACCCTTCGTGGTAATTTAAGTACTGCGCGTAGGCGTCCCATTTCGATATACCATTTACTTTATGAGTTTTGTAAACGAACCAAGCCATAAAGTCGATAGCATCATCAAAATCATCTCTGTCTGCACCGCTGTTACCTGTTTCACGAATGTAATCTGACCATGTTGGGGTTTTTGCTTGAGAGTAGCCATATGCAGAGCTAGCACGTCCGATTGGAATTACCCACAAGAAATATTCCATTGGTGGCGCTGCATCATGGCGGAATGAGCTTTCTTGATACATCATGCTCATTAGCACATGTTTTGGCGAACCCCATTTTTCTTGTGCATCACGAGCATCGTAGTACCAGTCAGGTTTTTCTTCAAAAATCTTACATATATCATGAGGTTGCTCAGGAGGAGCCGTTGCACAACCAGCCAAAGATGCGGCCAGCGATAAAATAATTATACTTTTTTTCATTTTTTTATGGATCTCGCTGAACTTTTTCTCATCAGGTCAGTCTGAACTTATGAATGCAGCAGTATAGCATTGTTTCATCCCTGAAGAATCTTTGACGCAGCCTCCCTAGGCTGCGTTTTTTTATGCCTTCACCATACTAAGCTTTAGCAAAATAGTCATCTAAAAATGCAGTAAAAGATACACTGTCTGCTGCTTTAACTTCACGCTCTTTAAGTACAGAGTCAGCCGCTTGCTTTGCCAAAAATGCTTGATCATAAAATTGGTAATCAGCATCAAGGTGGCTTTGCTTGTACTGCTGTGCAAGTGCTAAAGCGAAATGACCATTATCTTGGTTCTCATTAGCCAGCGCATTAACATATTTGCCAGAGAAAGTTTTACTTGGGCTGTTCACCCAAGTTGCAAGCTCAGCTATGGTTTCACTGTAATAACTCACGCCATATGCATTATCCATGTAACGGGCAACTTCAGATAGCTGAGTAAAAATTGTCTCAGCCCAATCAGTTAGACGCACCATCTCACCCTGCTTGTTAAGCATTAGCTCAGGGGCTCGGCCTTCATTGACAACCGCATCAAGGTTAGTGGTGCTTAACTTTTGCTCTTGCCAATCCATTTCTGGCGAGTCATTTAATAAGCAATAAGTTAAGAATACGTCTAAGAAACGAATTTGCTGTAAATCGATACCAGTTTCACTAAACGGGTTAACATCAAGCGCACGTACTTCGATATATTCTATACCTCCGCGAAGTAATGCATCGGTCGGTGTTTCGCCCGATGCTGCATTGCGCTTAGGGCGAATAGGCGAGTAAAACTCGTTTTCGATTTGCAGAATATTTTTATTTAACTGCTTTGGCTCCGCGCTCGTGTAATCATCAATATGACCATAGATATCCGATGGCGTATGAATTGCCTCTTTTAAGCCTGCTACATATTCTTCTAGTGAGTTATACATAACACGTAAAGACGATTGCGCACTATTAGTGTAACCAAGGTTACCCAAACGCAGCGCTGTGCCCACTTCTAAATAAAGGGTACCTTTACCTAGCTTTTTGAATGGTAAATCAGTTTCGCGCCCTTGTAAGAATGAACTACATAATGCTGGTGATGCACCAAATAAAAAGCTGATCAACCAAAGCTCACGCTTAAAGTTACGAATAAGCCCTAAATAGCCACTCGAAATAAAGTCAGCTAATGTACCTTGTTTACCGTTTAAGCTATATAGGCTTTGCCATAAGCTCTCAGGGAAAGAGATATTGAAATGCACACCAGCAATGGCCTGCATCATGCTACCATAACGGTTCTTTAAGCCTTCACGATAAAGTGTTTTCATGCGGCCAATGTTTGAGTCACCAAACTGTGCAAGTACAATGTCATCTTGATGTTCAATAAAGCATGGCATACTGATCGGCCATAACAGCTCATCGCCCATCTGCGATAAGGTGAACTTTTGCAAGTCTTTTAGCTGCGCGAGTGTTTGCTCTGCAGATGTACTAACCGGCGTGATAAATTCTAATAATGATTCTGAAAAATCAGTGGTGACATGATCATTCGTTAAAGCGCTGCCAACGCCTTGTGGATGACCTTGCTGAGAGATAACACCACTTGGTTTTATCCTTAATGCTTCTCGCTCGATACCACGTTGAATCCCATTAATTGCGTTAGGAAATTGTGCCGTTAACGCTTCTAGCGTTTTATTTAAATCATGTTTTATCAAAAATGCTTCCTCGAGCCGCGTGGCTGTAATCCTAAGTGTATGGGGGCAAAAAACAATTACTCAAGTCAGAAACATCAGTTTCATTATTTACCCATACACTTGAAGCTCAATCTTGCCATTGTGAGTCACAATATACAATTGCTTTGGTGGCACTTCATTGTTGCTAAAACGGTTAAAAATACAATTTAGGCTTTTTCCTTGAGGATATTAGGTCTTTTAACTAATATAAAAGACTGAGGCTAAACATAATAATTCAGACAAGATATTGTTTTAGATCAAAGGGAAGGTGAAATTATTAAAAGTATCACTGTTAACACTACGCCACCCCTTCCCTTACATTTTTCTGAGACTATAATCCGCACACCATAAAAAAGTATATTTCGAGGACTCATATGCGTCGTGGGCAAGAAATCGTCAATCAAGAAGTGACATACTCTGATAACCAAGAGCTTGTCTCTACCACAGATTTACGCGGTGTAATCACATACGTAAATAAGGAATTTTGTACTATAGCAGGTTACACCGAAGAAGAGCTTCTCGGAAAAAATCATAATATTGTACGCCACCCTGATATGCCTAAAGCGGCATTTAAAGAGATGTGGGAAAAACTTAAAGAGGGCCACTCTTGGCGTGGCATGGTAAAAAACCTCTGTAAAGATGGTCGCTACTATTGGGTCGATGCGTTCGTTACGCCTATTTATGAGCATGGCCAGCTAGTTGGCTATCAATCAGTGCGTACCAAGCCATCTGAGCAATTAAAAACCCGTGCGATGGCACTGTACACTAAAATAAATGGCGGTAAATCAATCGCATCATTTCGTGAGAATATTTCACTTAGACAAATAGTGTCTGCGATTTTATTGCTTGCAGGTATTACTGGGTTAGCAATGACCACCTCATGGATGGTTGCTTTAATCGCATGTGTCCTTTTAGCACTACTTTTTGCGCTAAATTATGACGAACTGGTTGTTACGCCAAGCCACTTAAAGCAGCAACGTGCAGAGTTTGATTCAGTCTCACGTTATGTGTATTCGGGCTCTCATCCATTTAGTATTGCTGCCTATAATCAGCAGATGTTGTTCGCTAAGCTTAGAACTGTATTGGGTCGCGTGAAAGACTCTACTTACTCATTCAAAGACATTGCTACTAACTTAGATAAACAATCGTCACAAACCGAGCAAGGTATTGCTGCACAAGGCCAACGTTTAAGTGATATTGCTACGGCAATGACACAAATGAGTGCGACTATTGGCGAAATTTCAGCAAATACTCATCACACTGCTGATAAGGTTAAAACCACTTACCAAAGCTGTAACGATATCAAACTGCATATTGAAGATAATAGCAGCATGGTGTCTGATCTAGCTAACCAAGTAGAGCAAGCAGCCACTACCGCTAATTCTCTTGCTAGTGAAGCAGACAAAATAGGCCAAGTAATGAGTGAGATTGAAGGCATTGCTGAACAAACAAACTTATTAGCGCTGAATGCAGCAATTGAAGCAGCACGTGCCGGTGAGCATGGCCGAGGTTTTGCGGTTGTAGCAGATGAAGTACGCGCACTTTCTTCACGTACTCAAAATGCAACAGCACAAATACATAGCTCAATTAAAGAGATCCAAGATACGTTATTTCGCTGGTCTAAAGTGATGCAATCAACTAAAGCGCAAGCAGATAGTTGTGTTGATACGACTGCACACACTCAAACTGAGCTTGCGAGCATCTTCGCGCAAATTGATGAAATATCAGGTCTTGCCACTGAGATATCGACGGCTGCTGAGGAACAACAAGTTGTCAGCACCGATATACGCGAAAATGTAGAAAGCATTAAAGGACACAGCGAAGAGAACTTGAAGCTTAGCTACAACGTAGCTAAAGATGCAGCGGGGCTTGTTGAAGGCTCACGCAAAGTTAACGATATGCTGTTAACCTTTAAAGTTTAAACTTAACTGATACAAAAAAGCCGCATCATAATTGATGCGGCTTTTGTTTTTAGGGCTAATTAACGACTCGAGAAAACAAGTCCATTCTCATCAGCATCAATATGGATGATGGCACCTGGTTGGTAATCGCCACCGAGCAGACGCTGTGCTAACGGATTTTCAATGGTATGTTGAATAGCTCGTTTTAAAGGCCTTGCCCCATAAACAGGATCAAAACCACTTTCAGCGATGCGGTCTAAAGCTGCATCCGTAACTTCAAGAATGTAGCCTTTTTCAGTTAATCGCTCACGTAGCTTACTTAACTGAATGTCAGCAATTTCCTTAATGTGCTCATTAGCAAGTGGATGGAATACCACGGTTTCGTCGATGCGGTTAATAAACTCAGGGCGGAACTGACTGACTAATACGCCCATCACTTTTTCTTTTAACCCGGCATAATCATTTGAACCTGCTTGCTCTTGGATAATATCCGAACCCAAGTTAGAGGTCATGATTATCACCGTATTTTTAAAATCAACGGTACGGCCCTGACCATCCGTTAAGCGGCCATCATCAAGAACTTGCAGTAAGATGTTAAATACATCAGGGTGCGCTTTTTCGACCTCATCCAATAAAATGACAGAATACGGACGACGGCGTACCGCTTCAGTTAAATAGCCACCCTCTTCATAGCCAACATAACCCGGAGGTGCACCGACTAAACGTGCCACCGAGTGTTTCTCCATAAACTCCGACATATCAATGCGCACCATGGCATCTTCAGTGTCAAACATGAAACTGGCTAGTGCTTTGGTCAGCTCAGTTTTACCTACCCCTGTCGGGCCTAAGAATAGGAATGAACCGATTGGGCGATTTGGATCAGCAAGTCCTGCGCGAGAGCGGCGAATTGCATTCGCAACAGCTACAACGGCTTCATCTTGACCAATCACTTTGTGGTGTAATTGATCTTCCATTTGCAGAAGCTTTTCACGTTCACCTTGCAGCATTTTCGATACCGGAATACCTGTCCAACGCGATAAAATCTCAGCGATTTCGTCTTCACCTACTTGGTTTTTAAGCAAGCTCATTTCTTGCATTTCTGCTTGTGAAGCAAGGTCGAGTTTGCGCTCAAGTTCAGGGATACGACCATATTGCAGTTCAGACATACGCTGTAAATCGCTGGCACGGCGTGCCACATCTAAATCAAGACGTGCCTGCTCAAGTTCTGCTTTGATAACTTGCGTGCCTTGCAGTGAGGCCTTCTCAGCATTCCACACTTCATCTAGTTCGCGGTATTGCGCTTCAAGTTCAGTGATCAGTTCTTGCATTTCAGTGCGGCGCTTTTGACTCGCTTCATCTTTTTCTTTCGCCAACGCATTATCTTCCAGTTTTAACTGAATAATACGACGCTCTAGCTTATCTAAAGACTCTGGTTTTGAGTCAATTTGCAAACGAATTGAAGAACCCGCTTCGTCAATTAAATCTATTGCCTTATCTGGTAATTGGCGATCGCTGATGTAACGGTGCGACAACTGCGCCGCGGCAACAATGGCCGGATCGGTAATATCAACTGAGTGATGCAGCTCATAACGCTCTTTTAAACCACGTAAAATTGCAATGGTGTCTTCAACCGATGGTTCATCAACAAACACCTTTTGGAAACGACGCTCAAGTGCCGCATCTTTTTCGATGTATTGACGATATTCATCAAGGGTTGTGGCACCCACGCAATGTAACTCACCACGGGCAAGTGCAGGCTTTAACATATTACCCGCATCCATTGCACCGTCTGTTTTACCTGCGCCTACCATAGTATGGATTTCATCAATAAAGAGGATGACTTGGCCTTCTTCTTTGGCAAGTTCATTCAATACTGATTTTAAACGCTCTTCAAATTCACCACGATATTTAGCACCAGCAACCAAAGCACCTAAATCAAGGGATAATACTCGCTTGTTTTTTAAACCTTCAGGTACTTCACCATTGATAATACGTTGTGCAAGGCCCTCAGCAATCGCTGTTTTACCCACACCTGGCTCACCAATTAATACCGGATTATTTTTAGTGCGGCGTTGTAATACTTGGATAGTACGACGAATTTCGTCATCACGACCAATGACAGGGTCAAGCTTACCTTGCTCTGCTCGCTCAGTTAAATCGATGGTGAATTTTTTTAATGCCTGACGAGTTTCTTCAGCATTTGGGTCTTCTACTTTTTGGCCACCACGAATGGCTTCAATTGCAGCTTCAATCTTGCTAGAAGTAATATTCAGCGCTTTAAAAATGTCACCTAATGGACCTTTATCATCACACGCGGCAAGAACAAACAACTCACTCGAAATGAATTTATCTTTTCGTTTTTGAGCATATTTATCGCATAAGTTAATTAACGAAATCAGGTTATTTGACAGCTGAACATCGCCACCAATACCTTCAACTTTAAACAGTTTTTCGATTTCTTGGGATAACTTAGTGTTTAACTCATCAGCACTGACGCCTGCTTGTGCAAGTAACGCACGCACACTTGAACCATTTTGTTGAAGCAATGAATACATTAAATGCACAGGCTCAATAAATTGATGATCGCGCCCAAGTGCTAATGACTGCGCATCTGAAAGCGCAGATTGAAATTTACTTGTAAATCTATCTAAACGCATAAGGGTTTACCTATTAAAAAATCTAATTGCTTAATTAATGGGTATGCTTAGTGATTTGTTCAAGTAAAAGAAGAAAATTTAATCGCAAAAAAGGCGTATTAATTGCGCCAGATCAAGCTAGCCATACGGCCTGTTTGTCCATCGCGGCGATAAGAGAAAAACAGTGATTTTTCAGTGACGGTGCAGTGCTCACCACCATATATTTTGACCACACCTAATTGTGCCAATTGCTGGCGTGCTAGTAAATAGATATCAGCCATGTATTTTTCGTGCTTGGCTGTAAAAGCTTGTTGATGCTCTGGGTTTTGTGAGCAAAAACACTCTTTAACTTCTTGCCCAACTTCAAATTGTAAAGGACCGATGGCTGGGCCTAACCAAGCAATGATATCGCTTGCTGGCGCTTGAAAGTGCGAAACCGTGTTTGCCAATATACCTTGCGCTAAACCACGCCAGCCACCATGGACAGCAGCGACTTCATCCCCAGAACTCGAGCAAAGCAATACTGGTAAACAGTCTGCGGTCATTATCGCCAGCGGCTGCTTTATTAAACGGGTGTAAAGCGCATCAGCAGAGCGTACTTGGCTTAAGTCAGACTGCTCATCAATTACGACTACATCGCTGCTATGTGTTTGGTTTAACCACACAGCAGGATTAGGCAGCTGATTTGCAAGTAAGGCACGATTTGCAAGCACGGCTTGCTCATCATCACCAACATGTAAACCCACATTAAAACTATCAAAGGGTGCAACCGAAACACCGCCCTGTCGGGTGGTACTCAGCGCGCTAACAGAGTTTGGGGCAGTCCATGCTGGTGTGATCATAACGCTTAAAACTCGATATTTGGGTTTGCTTTAGTATCAGCGCGTAATGCTTCTGTCATTGCAGCCATATCATCTGGAATTGGCGCTTGCCAGGTCATTAGCTCACCAGTGATTGGATGCGCAATTGATAACTTAACAGCATGTAATGCTTGGCGTTTAAAGTCGCGTAGCATTTGAAACAGCTCAGGTGTCGCGCCTTTTGGCGGGCGCGGACGACCACCATACAGTTGATCGCCAACTAATGGATGGTTTAAATAAGCCATGTGTACACGAATTTGGTGAGTACGGCCTGTTTCTAGGCGTAAACGTAAGCGTGTATGTGCACGGAATTTTTCTGCAACACGATAATGCGTCACAGCTGGTTTGCCCATTTCATGCACGGCCATGTGAGTACGTTTTGTTGCATGTCGACCAATTGGTTTTTCAACCATGCCACCCGCTGTCATTGTGCCATTACAAATTGCTTCGTATTCACGGGTGAAGTTTTCACGCTTTTGTAAAGCAGAAACTAAATGAGTTTGTGCCGGAATTGTTTTCGCCACCACCATTAAACCGGTGGTGTCTTTATCTAGACGATGCACAATACCTGCACGAGGCACATTAATGATGTCAGGGTAATGATGTAGCAAAGCATTTAATACCGTGCCATCTGGGTTACCCGCACCAGGATGTACAACTAATCCCATAGGTTTATTGATCACCAAAATATCATCGTCTTCATAAACGATGTTTAATTTGATATTTTGTGCCTCGTATTCACGAGGGGCTTCGATGGTTGTTTCTACACTCACCACTTCGCCACCGAGTAGTTTTTCGCGCGGTGTGTTTAATATTTCGCCGTTTACAGTGATTTTATCATCCAAAATCCACGTTTTTATACGTGAACGAGAATAATCAGGGAACAATTGCGCTAATACTTGGTCTAGACGTTTACCGCCAAGGTCAATTGGAACCTCGGCTTGGAGAGAAATTTGCTCTGACATTAGTAACTTTACCCAATTTACCAGTGCAAGCTGTGCTCGACTGGGTTAGAATCGCTTTAATATAATACGTATAGTTTACTCGGTTTTCCTCACTTGGCCTAGCCGAAGACATCGAAGGTAAGAAATAAAATGATAAATAAAATAGGGAAACGTGCGTTCGCCATAGTTTTTTCAGTATCTGTACTTGGCTTAGGTGCCTGTTCATCAGCGCCAGATCAAGAAGATATCCAACGCGTTCCTAATAAATCTGCGCAAGCTTTATATGAAGATGCAAAACAAACATTAGATTCAGGCTTGTATGCTCGTGCAATTGAGCTATTAAGTGCTATTGATTCTCGCTACCCTTTTGGTCCTCTATCAAAACAAGTACAAATGGACTTAGTGTTTGCGCATTATCAAGCAGGTAATACTGAACAAGCACTAGCAACTATCGACCGTTTTATTCGATTAAACCCGAACCACAAAGATTTAGACTACATGTATTACATGCGTGGCTTGGTAAACATCAAAGCGGATGAAAACGCATTCCAAGAATATTTTGGTGTAGACCGTGCCGACAGAGATGCAAACCGTACTCGTGTCGCATTTACTGATTTATCAACACTTTTAAAACGTTTTCCTAACAGTGCCTACGCACCAGAAGCGAAAAAACGTTTAGTGTGGCTACTGAATAAAATGGCACGCTACGAGTTAAAAGTTGCTGAATACTACTATGAGCGTGAGGCATACCTTGCTGCTGCAAACCGTGGTAAATATGTGGTTGAGCACTACTCACAAAGCAGCTACCTTGATCAAGCACTAGAGATCATGGAAAAAAGCTATAACAAGCTTGGCTTACCTGAGCTAAGTGAACACGCTAAAGCAACGCGAGAAGCTAACAAGCGTTAAAATAGACTAAAGTAAAAAAGGCGCCTTAGGCGCCTTTTTTACTGTTTGCGATCGAATATACCCAAACCACCCCAAGGTGCGATTTTCAGTTGGAATTAAATCGCGTCTTCATCTTCTTCAGCGGTACGAATACGTACGACACGCTCAACGTCAGTGACAAAGATTTTACCATCACCAATTTTACCTGTTTGCGATGTTTTAACGATAACATCGATAGCACGGTCAACATCTTCGTCGCTTAATACGATGTCTAGTTTAACCTTAGGTAAAAAGTCCACCATATACTCAGCACCCCGATAAAGCTCGGTGTGTCCTTTTTGACGGCCAAAACCTTTTACTTCGCTTACCGTCATACCTGTGATGCCCACATCTGATAATGCTTCGCGTACATCATCAAGCTTAAATGGTTTAATAATTGCTTCGATTTTTTTCATTTTCGGGTTACTTATTATTTCTCGATTGCCTCGATTTTAGACAATCCCATTGCTGATGGCAAACAAAGCTATGAATTACGGTGATTAAATCAGCAATCATGATATTATTAAACAAAGTGATTCAAAATAGAGACAACAATGAAATCATTACAACGGGGTTTTACATTATTAGAGCTGATGGTCACGCTTGCCATTGTAGGTATCGTTGCACTGATAGCACTATGGGATAGCTCAGATATGCTAGAAAATGACCGTGCAGAAAGTTATTTATTAGAGTTAAAACGCACACTTAGTTTTGCTCGTGCAAAAGCGACTAGTAGTGATGAATTAGTCATTGTTTGCGCAGGCGATACAGAAGCAATTGAAAAAAATAGCTATGTATTTTGTTCGGGGGACTGGAGTCTGGGAAGTATTTTTGTATTTGTAGATAAGAGCCCTAACGGTACTTTTAACCCTAACCAAGGCGATATAATTTTGCGCGTGATGGAAGAGATACCCGATCACAGTTCGCTAAGTTTTGATGGTGCAAGAGTTATAAGATTTGAAACTAGCGGTATGATTAGGACTGAGCCAGGTACATTTGTGTATTGCCCTTCAAAAAGCAGTAATGATAACAATAAAGCCTTATCTATTTCAAAATCAGGCACCGCAATGTATGAAGGAAAAACAACAAAAACATGTAATTAGCACTACTAGATTGACAACTATTTAACCTCTATTACAGTTAAATAAATAACCATTATTCGGAGTCTTCAAGGATGAAGGCACTTATAACTCTGCGCAGCCTAAACGGAGCAACATTGTTTGAAAGCCTCGTAGTGCTATCAATTTTATCACTCCTGCTGCATATAGCCTTATTTGAATATAAGCCACTTCTTTCTAAAAACCGTTTAGAAAGCAATATGCAAACGGTGAAAAGAGCGCTGCAGTTTACTCGCCTAAAAGCGCAAACAAATGATGCCTATGTAACCTTTTGCGCGTTAAAACACAACAGATGCAACAAAGCTATATGGCACAAATCGTTAACCGTTTTTGTAGATAGAGGCGTGCTTGGTGTACTTGAAAGTGGTGATACTAAACTAATGGAAGTCGAAGCAATAAGTAAGTTCGACATGCTGACTTACCCGCGTCATGCAGTTACGTTTAGCCCAGCAGGTATGCCGATGGGGCTAGGTAACGGGACATTTATCTACTGCCCAGAATATAGTAAAGCAAGCCTCAAAGGGCTTGCAATTAGGGTCAGCCCGATAGGCCGAGTTAGATTAATTGATACTGATAAATGTCAAACTGATAATTGATAAAGCTCATTTACCCCAACAGGTGCTTGAGTCAGCAGACCCTGTTGACGTTTTTAAACCCGTATCAGAAATAGACAATGTTTCACATTCAGCATCTTGTAATGGTGGGCCTGATTTAGGTGTTGCCATAAATGTAAATGTACCCGCATCGTTATCTACCTCGACACTAATGGTGTAAAAGTTACTCTCTGTTGTCGTAGATATACCTAAATCAGAAATTGTGCTTGTATATTCTCGATTATCGACAAAGTACTGCTCTTGTTTATTAGCTGCATCTAATAACGAAGTAATTGCCTCTGTTCTAGCGGTACGTTTTACGTGCTCAAAATAACTAGGAATAGCAATGCTCGCGATAATCCCTAAGATAGCTACAGTAATCATCAGCTCGATTAGCGTAAAACCGTTATGACCCTTTGTTCTTATAAAGTTCATTTTTTTAAAACCTATATAATTGTTTTTAGAGGATTTACCTCTATTTGTTCTTATCTTAGATGGCTAATAATAATTATGCAATTAAGGCGAGTATTCAAATAGCTAACACATGCTCCGCCTTAACATGTAAGGCAGAGCAGTCGCTTAGTGCTTTATTGGCTATTATCGTTTCGCTCTTGCTTATAGATGAAAGTTTGTTGTGTTTTAAAGCCAAAGCCAATGGGAACTGCATCACTAACAAGTTTAATTTTACCATCTTCGATAACTAAACCTGGACCTTGGATCTCCTGTACTTTCAGTGGATTTTGTTCACCTTTAATACCTGGGCCAATGGTTAAAAACTGGCTTTGCTCTTTAACCTTTTCGTCTGTATTGTCATCACAGTAACCATCGCTATTACCATCAACACAGCTGTCACCTACACCAAAATAAAGTTGAGGAGTATCAGGAACATCATTCGAGGTAGTAAATTTCAAGCTGTCATACACTTTTGTACCGTAATGTAAGTGGAAAGCGTATAAACTTCCTGAACCACCAGTTAGTGAACACTGATTCGCTGTTTCTGTAGATGAAGCTGGTGTATAGGTTGTGAAATAAGCGACACCACCGATAACTGTACTTGCTGCAAGGGATTTTTCACCTGCAGAAGCTAAATTGTAATACCAACCGTGATACTCACCTAACTCAACTTCTAAGTCAGTAAATTTATCAACGTCGTCCAGTGCATTTCCAAATGGATCAGAATCCATATTCATCAAGTCAGCTTGTGTAATTGCTGCGGGTACATCACTACCAAGGAATGGCTGAGTTACCGTATTGATATCACGGATCATAAATAACTGATCGTTGGTAACAGTGCCCGTTGGTTTAGAGCGGTTACCACTGCCTATTAGCACAGCATCAAATGGCGTATCAATTCGTGTAGTTACTGTTTCACCATTGACGGCCGTTTCTGATACTTTGCTGAACATAGTTCGTGCAATTAAAGGCTTATAGAAAAATCGACGATCTTGGGTTGAAAGTGCACTCCCTAAGCTTGCTAATTTAAAATGTGTCCATGGGTTTTCTGAATCGCTGGGACTGTTAGAAGGCATATCAACACGCCACACATCACCGCCTGTATCCGTTGCATATAGCCTATCAATATAACCATCATAGTCAGAATCTAAGATACTAATATCTGACGCAATACTATGCTTACCTAAAAAGCCATTTTCATTCGGCGTTAATGCCCACACTTTTTTGCCCGTTTGCGCGTCAACAATAAAAATACCACGTCCATGGGTATCATCTGTACGAATAACATTGTCTTTGTTTGTATCGTAACCCGCACCAAAAATAAGCACGGGCCTGTCTTTATAACCATCTAGATTCACATACGTCACTGTAGGTTTAGACCAAGTTTGCCCTAATTCTTTAAAGTCACCTGTGCCACCTACAATTGGTTGATCCCACAGTAAACTTGGCGAGTCTGGGTTAGTTATGTCGAGTCCGTAGTAGTAATTTCCACCGCGTCTTAAGCCAAAGAATGCCCAAACTCGGTCTGAGCCATTTACTACTCCATCACTATTTTGATCATCAAAGAATACTGAGATTGGCCCGTCAACACCATAAACCTTGGTATCTGCTTGGTTATCACGAAGTGGCTTTATTATTTTATACAAGCTTCTAGGGATAAACGCCCAGCTTTCACTTAGCACATCATTTTTATCTTGGAACATGTGCAAGTAACCGGCATTAGTGCCTATTAAAACTCGGATATCATCATTACCATAATCAATTGTTACAGGTTTTGAATGAAGTGGATCACCAAAGATGTCTTTACGTGAATCCGTTGTCGATCCATCTTTGTCTTCATCATCAACATCGAGACCTCTTGACCAGTTAATAAGATCTTCAACTTCATCCGGATCAGCTTCAAAATCAACGGCAGCCTTGTCTATAGTCCCGTAATGGAATACAACCCGATAACGGGTAAAGTTAAGCATGCGCCCGTTGACATTTGTTAGTACTTTACGCCCTTCATTCGGCACGCTAGAAGAGTTAGACAAATACAGATTTACACCACCTAGCTCAACTGAATTACCATCAGCGCTTTCACCGCTAGGCAGCCAAAAAGTTTTAGCGTCTTTATCGATTAAACCATCTTCATTTAAGGCAGATTTACCATCTCTATCGATAATTTGATCGCCAGATACTTTTAGCTTTTTCAGATTTCCGCGCCAACGAGCCCCTGTTTTAGGATAAAACATCGCATAATAAATCGATTCGCGGCTGCGTGTTTGGTCAACGTTGTTACTTGCTATAGATGGTGCCGTGAAAGTATCGTTCACTTCTCGAATTTGAGTAATCGTATTTTTAAGGGCTTCAGAAAGTTGCTCTGCAGTATTGGCATGTAGGTACTTACCGCCACCTTCAGCTGCCGTTTCTGATAGTAAGCGCTTACCATTATCACTCATGCCAGAGCCAAAACCTATGGTATAGACACGACCTGTTTCGTGAATGTCTGTCGTCGTTGGCCTTAAATCAACTTCAACATCATCAGTACCGTGAATAATTTTTGCAAGCTTGTGTAAATACACTCCGGCAATTTTATCGCTATCACTTAAATAATTACCAAAATACGACTTGTGTAACGCGCTAATATTAGAGTCTTGTTCATTATCAGAGCCAGCTGATGGGTCACCGTCTGTCATATAGATAATGTTAACTGAGTTATCACAGCGCTTTACTTCTTCTGAATTATCAAACGGTGAAATATATGAGCTGTTATAAGCAATGCGAGGCTCATCCCAACAAACATACCTCCACCCACTGTTATAGCGCCATTCACATACCTCCTCCATATATGTACTTGTTTCGGTCTTCTCTATGGACGTATCACGTAGTACGGCATCAACTTTTTCGCCGTAGAAGAGACTTTGCCCTGTTATATAAAGATATGCTTCCCAGAGTGTTTCGGTCAGTGGTGTACCGCCATCGGCTGGCAGCCCTGCAATTGTGGTCTTTAAGGCAGATATATCTGAACCAATGCCTGTAAGTACATAGCCACCATTGGTGCTGTTAAAACGCATTAAGCCAAAATCAATGTCATCGTTACCATCAACCAGTTTAGTAATAGAATCTTGCGCAACGCCTAAACGGCTATCTGAACATGGAATGTATAAACCATTTGAGAAGCCACAACTGTTACCTGAACTAGTTGAAAAAGCCATACTACCTGAGGTATCAAAAACAATAAGAACCCGAGGTTTTTCATCTAGATTGGCATTGTGATTGACATATAATTCAATATCTTCAGCGTGACCCAAAAAACTAAACACTGCTAAAGAAGTTAGCAGTATACATTGAGTTATTTTTTCTAAATTCATAACTTTTCTCCACTAACCACCGGTATTGAGGCTAGCCATTTCTTGGGCAACGCCTGTGCTGATCGTTAAGGTATGTTTACTCTTAGTGCCATAAGTAATAGTGGTATCTACTTGGACCATGTTACATGACACACCGGCGGTAAAGTTAAATTTACGTGGGCATGGTAAATCTAGCGCACCATTATTTAGATTTGTCATAGTATTAGATGCGCCATCCATATCATCCATACCAAAACCGCCCTCAGGTATTTCAGATGCCTTCATTAAAAAAGCACTATTGCCACCTGCTGCTGCTTCATTTGCGATAACTTTTTGCACAGTACCAATTAAGCTATTTTCTGCCGTTTCACGCTCTTGAGCTGAATTTGTAATTTTTATATCTACACTGCTGCTATTCATTAAAGTCACAGCTATACCTGTCACAGCAACGACCATAATCAAAGCAATAATAAGCACTATGCCTTGTTGTTTGCGTATATTAGGAACACTGTATTTTCTATTTCGATTAATTGAAAAGTTTTTCATAGCAAACCTTCGTGTTGATATTTCATCTACATTTAGCCTAGTAGTATCTAAGTCAGAAAAATCAGGTAAAAAGTGTTTTTAAATTCCAAAAACACAACCTATTAATGCTAACTAATTAGTATTATAATAAATACACAATATCATTCCAGTTATTTATTAAAAAATTTAAAGATTTAATTCAAGAAAATATAGAAAGGTAAAAAAGAAAATTACAATCAATTTAAAATGTTACAAACCACCTAAAGCTAAAATAAAAAAAAGATCGATATTACAAAAATTTAAGTGTAAATCTTTCAGTACAAAGTTGCTTTGATAGATTATAAAGTTAGATAATTAGCAATGAAAAAGTGATTATAAAAAGCATTCAACCCAGAAAAAATCCCGGGTTGAAAACACAGTTTTAATAAAGAAAAATTAAATATAAAAATCAAGCAACAAACAGTTTAATCATAAGCTATTATCATTTCTTTCTTGCTTATAAATATAACTTTGATGAACCTCTAATTTAAGTGGTTCCTCATCATAAAGCTGAACATTGCCATTTTCATCAACGCTAGGGGTAGGCCCATTAACTACTTTAGCTTCAATTTTCTCACAGTTTTCAGTACAATTTGGGTCTTTATTTGGTAATGGAAATATATACACTTCACCATCTTCAACATACATGGTTGGTGTATCTGGTAACTCTGCCGCTGTTGGGGTTCTTAACCAATCATACACTTTGGTCCCATAGTGAAGATGAAATGCATAAAGATAACCTTGCCCTTCTGCAATTGAGCACTGTGAATCCGATGAAGAACTGGTATCTGGTTTATATGTAGTAAAATAAGCAACGCCCCCTAACACGGTAGCCTTAGAGGTTGCCTTTTCACCCCACCCTAAATTATAAAACCAACCATCTTTTTCAGCTAAATCAGCTTCTAATTCAACAAAGTCTTTCAAACTGTCGGTCACTTTGGCGAACGGATCACTATTTACATTCATTAAATCTGATTGCCAAATTAAACCTGGAATTTCATCTTCTTCAAAACTTCGTGTTACCGTGTTTACATCTCGAATCATGTAGAGCTTATCAGCAACTTTTAAATTCAATGGATCTGTGCGATCACCACTGCCTATAAGTACTGCATCAAATGGGGTATCAATTCTTGAGTGAGTTGTTTCACCATCAAGTGTTGTTTCTGTTACTTTACTGAACAAAGTTCTTGAAACATATGGCTCATAAAAAAAGCGGCGGTTATTGTTGCCTAATTTTGCAAGTTGAAAGTGCGTCCAATTTTTTAGGTTGTTTGTTGCTAAATCAACTCTCCAGATCCCACCGCCAGTATCACTTGCATACAGTCTGTCAGTGTAGCCGTCGTAATCTGAATCAAGTAAATGTATGTCAGACGCTATACTATGCTCACCTTTAAAGCCACCTTCTGAGCTTGTTAACGCCCATACTTGTTTACCAGTTTCTGCATCTACAATGTATAAGCCTCGACCTTTAGAATCTGCTGAGATTGAATTATCTTTATTCGTGTCGTAACCGGCACCAAATACTAATAGCGGTCTATCTTCATAACCTTTAAGGTTGATAAATGTAATTTGAGGTTTAGACCATGTTTGTGCTAGTTCTAAAAATTTTCCATCATCACTTTTTAATGGCCCTCCCCACATCAGAGAAGGTGAATTAGGGTTAGTTATATCTAAACCGTAATAGCTGCTACCACCTCGACGTAATCCGAAAAATGCCCATACCCTGTCATCATTATTAACGATGCCGTCTTCGTTTTTATCATCAAAATAAACGGTTATTGGACCATCCACTCCATACACTTTTGTACTTTTCTTTTTATCGCGTAATGGCTTAATAATTGAATACAATTCCGCTGGCATAAATGCCCAGCTCTCGCTTAAAACATCATTTTTGTCCTGAAACATATGTAAATAACCGGCATTAGTACCAATGAGGATACGAACATCATTGTTGCCATAATCTACCGTAACAGGCTTAGAGTGCAGTACATCTCCAAAAATATCATGGCGAGAGTCGTCTGTTGAACCGTCTTTATCTTCATCATCAACATCAAGTCCTCGTGACCAATTTATGAGATCAAATACTTCATCTGGGTCAGCATTAAAATCAACGGCAGCTTTAAATCGATTCACATAGTGGATAATAACTCTATAAACCGTAAAGTTGAGCATTCGACCGCCCGATAAATTTGTGATTACTTTCCGGCCATTATTAGGGATACTCGATTGTTCTGCTAAATAAGCATTAACCCCACCTTTATCAACAGAGCCACCGTCAGTAATGAGATTGCTGTTGGATTGCCAATATGTTTTCGCTGTTGATAAAATCGCCCCATCATTACCAAGGGCGGAGTCAAGGTTAGCATCGACTACGACACCACCGGAAACTTTTAGCTTTTTAAGATTGCCTCTCCAACGAGCATTATTTGAAGGTAAAAACATAGGAAAATAAACTGCATCACGATGTGATAATTTATCTGAATTATTTGATGCTACCGTTGGCGAAGAAAAAGTTGAGTTGACTTCTCTGATATTCGCGACGACATCATCAAATGCATCACTTAGCGCTTCTGCAGACTCAGCAAAGATGTAATTACCACCACCATTATCAGCAGTCACCTGTAAAATAGCTTGTGCGTTTTTACCTAAGCCTTTACCAAAACCAATCGTGTATACATTCGCGCTATCTACAATACTCGTTGCGGGATATATGTCCCTATTTTCTTTCTCTATCCCATGAAGGATTGTTGCCATTGATGATAAATGACTGTTACCAACTGGTTCAGGTACACTACCATAAATACTTTTGTACAAGTCTTTAATAAAGTCATCTTGATCAACATCCCAATAAGGTTCACCGTCAGTCATTAATATGATATTAACGCTATTATCGCAACGAATTGGATCACCCAAGTACCGCTTGAAAGGAGAAATATACTTACCACTTTGTTCAATAGAAGTATCACGTACAACGGATTCTACTAAATTAGCATAGGATATTTCATCACCCGTTAGGTATCGCCATGCTTCTGTAATGGTTTCAACAAGGGGAGTTCCTGCCTGTAACGACGTTACATCCCAGTTTCTTATGGTATTTTTAATTTCTTTATGACTTGTACCAATTCCATGAATAACATATCCACCAGTATCTTTCATAAGCCGCATTAAACCAAATTCAATATCACTATTGTCGTTTATTAATTTAATCATCGCCTCCTGTGCGACTTCTAAACGACTTCCTTCTGGACATAGTATAAGTTTCCCCTCATTTCTACAGGCTTTGCCCGTCTCTATAGAGAATGCCATGCTATTTGATGTATCAAAAACAAGTAGTACTCGTAATTTTTCATCTTCCGCTACTTCATAATTTACATATAGATCTATATCTTCAGCATAAAGATTTTGGCAAAATACACATGCAAAAATAAAAAATAGGCTGTTTAGCTTCATTCTCATACTCGCCTTACTCCATTAATTTCCACTATTTAAGCTCAGCATTTCTTGAGCAATCCCTGTTGTAATAGTGAGGTTATGCTTACTTTTAGAGCCATATTCAATCACTGAATTAATCTCAACCATATTGCATCTTAAACCTGCAGTATCATCAAAACGCCTTGGGCACCTCAAAGCCATAGGGCCTTCATTTTTGTTAAACATAGTGTTGGAGGTGTCATTTGTATTACCTAAATCAAGGCCTGTTTCAGGAACTTGCCCTCTACTAAAGAAAAACCGGCTGTTACCTAATTTTTTTGCTTCATTAGCAATTACATTTTGTACATCACCAATTAATTCATTCTCTGCCGTTTCTCTCTCTTGAGCGGCATTTGTGATTTTAATATCTACACTACTGCTACTCATCAAAGTCACAGCAATACCGGTAATCGCAATAACCATGATCAGGGCAATAATCAATACAACGCCTTGTTGCTTATGCATCAAAGTTAAATGCGCCATAAATTTGCCCCAACGTTGTTCAAGCGGATAGTGGTCGTAAATAATGCGCGTCGGTAGTTATCGTCAAATGTGAGGACGCGGCTATTTGCATCTTCACCCAATGTATAAGTTTGATTTTTTAACTTAAGGTTTGAACCTGGTAAAAGCGATCTCACAAGTAAAAATACTTGCACAGTCAAAATACCACGGCGATTTTCCCAATCAGTGTTGGTCATCTGGCTGATACTTTTATATGTATCAACACGACTGTTATTTGTAGTATCAAGACCAAACACAAAGTGCATATTTTCTACCCCTTCCATAACGGTTTCAGTTGTCATACCGTTGTTAGGAGTTAAGCGTTTACGTCGAAGTACAGGAACAGACACTCTTTGGTCATTAATGGTGTACGTTTGCTTGGCGATGTAATAAACATGATGTCGATAACGCCAAATCGTGGCATTACCATTTACAGCTGCAGCCGCGATTGGACCGCGCTGAAACTCAGCAAGCTCTTGCTCGGCAATAAAATAGTAATAGTTATCGCTAGTATTGGCAGGTTGAATTTGTAAGCCTTCTAAAAACTTAATTTGCAGTACATCTGTATTTTTCTCAACATTGTTTATACATCCAAGGGCTGAGTTACCGGTTGTTTGCACTGCATAAACGGAGCGAAAGTTACTGGTTGCAGCCGTATCTGGAAAGCTGCCATTATTAAGGCCTTCTGAACAATCATTACCGGGATTTCCTAAACTGTTTGTATTTGCATCTGAGAAAGAGTCTTCATAAAACGTACCCCAAAAACCAATCTGTTCAATATCACGTTGCATGATATTCATAGCCAGTCTGCCAGTTTCTTGTAGCTCACCAATTGTCATCGTGTCACGAGTCGTTGCCTTCATGCTTATATAGGTAAACATCACCCCGCCGAGCACCACACCTCCGATGAATAAAGCAACCATCATCTCGACGAGAGTAAATCCATTATGCTGTTTCATATCAAGACCTTAAATAAATATAGCTTTGTAGAACAATCAAACGTCGCTTATCACCTTTAGAACCACAATCAATTGCAGCGGTATCTTTATTAGCACTAAGTTCTTGACGGCCTTGCCAACTGATCACAACCTCAATATTAAACTCACTGGCATTGCCTGCAGCAACGGGAGTACTACTAATGCACACAGTTGCATCGTCTAAAGCGCCAGTGTTTTCACGAGCCTGAATTGCACGCACCCACTGTTGTTTATCTAATTCTGCCAATTGCTGAGCACTACATGCTGAGTTATAGCAACTCAAACTCGTATTTAGAGCTGTATCACTATCGAAAGTGCCATTATATAACGCTGCAAAGCCAGGTGAGTCGTTCGCTCGCATACGCTGGATAATGTCATTACCTAGAGCTACAGCAGCTGCACGCTGCATAGAATCAAAGCTTGCCTGCTTCGCTTTTGCTTGCAGGGCCACCGCGCCTAATAAACCAAAGCTTAAAATAACAAAGGCAATAAGTACTTCTATAAGGGTAAAGCCTTGCTGCTCAGAATGTTTAATCATGGTAAGTTTCATGGATACTTTTACATACATTAAGAGTATTACGGCACAAATAAATAACAACCTGTATATGGACGAGCGGTCAAAATGCGCGATAAACGGTACTTAACCTTACTCAAAGTTAGATAATGACTAATAAAGAAAGTAATTATTGAAGATGAGATGCAGCAATGTAGATTTTTATTATTTACCCATTACAGCTTTAACATTTTTTAGCTCTCGGCGACTAACTGCCAAAGGCTCTTCAAACTGCTTCATCGTAACTGTATGCCCACCTGAAGATGGAGTATTAAGGCTAACAATATGTTGCTTATTCACAAGGGTATTTCGATGAATTCTAAGTAGCTGCAGCGGATAGCTTTGCTCTAGTTGCTTTAAACTTTGCTCAACAAGTGCCTCACCTTCAAAAAACACTACTCGGGTATATTTTTGCTCTGCGATACAGCAAACCACATCATCTACATTAACTCGTCGTATTACACCTGCAAGTTGATAACTAATGTAGTTATTTTCGGGGGCGGTTACTTGAGTACGGTTTAATTTACTCAGTTGCGTCATTGCTTTGGTTAATGCCTGCTCAGACACAGGTTTAACTAGATAGCCATCAACAGCGAGCTCAAATGCAGTTAGAGCATGTTCTGAATGGGCCGTTAAAAACATAACTGCAGGCGGGATCGAAAACTGTTTTAGCTCTGCAGCCACCTCAAGGCCGGACTGCTTAGGCATATTAATATCAAGCATCACTAAATCGGGCTGTAGTTGCTTACAAAGTTCAATTGCTTGCTCACCATTACTTGCTTCACCAACAATAGTGCAACCCTCATTTGCAGCTAATAAACGTTTTATACGTGCCCTTGCTAGTGGTTCATCATCAGCAATCAAAACTTTTATCATGCATTCCTCTGCTTTGGTATTACCAGCTTCACTCTAAATACATCATCACGAATTGTGGTCGTCAGCTGTGCTTTTTGTTGATAGAAAAGCGCCAAACGTTGGCGGATATTATCCAGTGCCATCCCATTTCCTGTTCGTGAGTTATTCACTTCTGCAGCTACAGGATTCATTATAATAAAGGTATAAGCTTTATCCGATTGATGCATTTCAACAGAAATATTGCCTTGTTCTGCTGGCTCGACGCCATAAAATACAGCATTTTCAATAATCGGCTGTATTGTTAAACACGGTATATCAATGTCTGGCAACTCACCAGGCAATTTCCAGCTTAATGCTAGGCGTTCGCCATAGCGCCAACGTTCAAGTGCCACATACTGCTGGCATAAAGTGATTTCATCAGCAAGCTTTATGGCTTTACCGCTGCGCATTGCGGCCTGCGACAGCGCCGCCAGCGCCAAAATTGCTTGTTCAGCCGCCTCAGCATCATAGTGGGTAAGCTCAGCAGCAGTGTTTAAACTATTAAACAAAAAGTGAGGGCGTATTCTTGCTTGTAATGCATCAAGTTCAGCCTGCGCTAACGCTTTCGTTTGTTGCTCTTTTTGATTATGAATAAGCAGGAATTGGCTGAACAACGCGGTGACCAAAAATATGATCAGTAAATTACTGACAATAAAGTGAGCTCTCGACTCCATAGCGAACACATCTGAAAACACAGACAAAAACAGCCAGCTAAAAACAGATGTTAATGCCAGTAAAGTGGATATCAGAATGAATAACTGTTTAGGGTGCGACAGCTTTGTAAGTAAGGCTCGGCACACATACAGTAGCGATAAGCTTGAAAGAAAGATTAGATGTAGAAAGCAACTAAATATAGCAAGGCGTAACCAAACATCACCTAAGCTCATGGGTGAGAAGGCGAGCAAAATAGCGATGACTTGGCTGACGATCAGTGTGGCAAGGACACCACGAGATTGAAAAAGAGCCGCAATCAGCAAGCCGTTAGAATTAGGCTGTTTGCTCATGGGCTCCTCTTTTAACTGTTGACTACTATTTGCTTAGATTAGCGTAGCTCAACAGGAACGGCAAATACTATGTTCTCTTCTTCACCAGGATTTTCAACAACTTGATTACCACCCAATTCTTTTAGACGAGTAATAACCTGTTGAACTAAAACTTCTGGTGCAGATGCACCTGCAGTTACACCCACGGCATTTACACTGTTAAACCAATCCGCTTCAACATTACTCGCATCATCAATTAAATAAGCAGTGGTGCCCATTTTGTCAGCAAGTTCACGTAAACGATTTGAGTTAGAGCTATTTTTAGCCCCCACTACAAGCAGTACATCCACTTTATCTGCTAAATCTCGAACTGCATCTTGACGGTTCTGCGTAGCATAACAAATGTCATCTTTACGCGGGCCATCAATCGCCGGAAACTTAGTACGAAGTGCATCAATCACATCTGCCGTATCATCTACAGATAACGTCGTTTGGCTACAGTAAAACAGGTTTTCAGGGTTTTTAACCGTTAGGTCAGCAACATCTTCAGGAGTTTCTACTAAGTAAATACCACCTGCTTCGTTGTCGTACTGCCCCATTGTGCCTTCTACTTCTGGATGGCCATGGTGACCAATTAGCACACACTCAGTGCCTTTACGGCTAGCGCGTGTAACTTCCATATGCACCTTTGTTACCAGTGGGCAGGTTGCATCAAACACTTTAAGGTCACGTCGCTTTGCTTCACTACGAACAGCTTGCGAAACACCATGCGCACTGAAGATAACAATGCTGTCGTCAGGAACCTGGTCTAGCTCTTCAACAAACACAGCACCGCGATTTTTTAAGCCATCAACAACATATCTGTTGTGAACGACTTCATGGCGCACATAAATTGGCTTTTCAAAGATATCCAGTGCACGCTCCACAATGCTAATTGCACGGTCTACACCCGCGCAAAAGCCACGTGGATTCGCTAATAAAATGTCCATTAACCTGTTACCTCTAAAATATCAACTTCAAAGGTTAAGCGCTGCCCTGCAAGAGGGTGGTTAAAGTCAATCGTGACTGAGTCACCTTGAACTTCACGAACAAGACCCGGAAGCTCAGTGCCATCAGGCTGAGTAAAGGCAATGATATTACCTACTTCAGCAGGAGTGTCTGCACCAAACTTGCTGCGATCAACATAATAAATGTTATCTGGATTTGGTTGACCAAATGCATCTTCTGGCTCTAATGCAAATGACTTACTGTCACCAGCAGATAAACCAAGTAAACACTTTTCAAAGTTTGCTGTCAGGCTACCATCACCCATTCGCAATTTTGCAGGTTTATTATGTACCTTAGTTGAATCGGCTGCTGAGCCGTCTTCTAACTTAATTGAGAAATGAAAGATCACTTCAGAGTTTTCACCAATTACAGCTTGGCTCATGCTTGTTGCTCCTTAGGACTTTCGCCTGTGAAGGCATCAAATAAAAGTAATGCGGCACCGATACAAATTGCACAATCGGCAATATTAAAAACAGGAAAGTGCCAGTTTTCGTAATATACATGCAGGAAGTCAATGACATAGCCATAAGCGATGCGGTCATATAAATTGCCAATTGCACCAGCTAACACTAACGCATAAGCAGAGCATAACACCTTGTTCGACGCTGGTAAGCGTTTAAGCCACCACACTAAAAGCACACTGATCGACACTGCAATCAAACTAAAGAACCAGCGCTGCCAACCACCTGAATCACTTAAAAAGCTGAAGGCTGCACCATAGTTATGTACATAAGTGAAATTAAAGAACGGCAGAATATCTATCGACTCTTCGTAGGCCATGGTACTAACGACAAGTGACTTTGTCGCATAGTCTACTACCAAAAGTAGTAGACTAAGCCATAACCAAACCAAGCCACTTTTTCCGGCTAGTTTGCTCACAAACAACTCCTATGCGAACTGACGCTGTTCACCATCGCCATCAACATTGCTTACACAACGGCCACAGATTTCAGGGTGAGCAGGATCAGCACCTACATCATCACAGTAATGCCAACAACGCTCACACTTTTCAGCGGATGTTGCAGCAACTTTAATGAATAAACCATCGATTTCTGTCGCTTGCGTATCTTCTGGCTGTGCTGTCACAGTTTCAACAGTTACGCCTGAAGTTAATAATACAAAGCGTAACTCATCACCTAATGCAGCTAGTTTCGCGCTTAGCTCTTCACCTGCGTAAATACTTACGTTTGCTTGTAGAGTTGCACCAATAACTTCTTCTTTACGAGCTGCTTCCAGTACACGGTTTACTTCATCACGAACATTAAGGATTGTTAACCAATCATCGTTGCTGAATTTACCTTGTGAAGATGCTTGTAAGCCATCGTACCACACTGAAGTGAATACAAATTTGTCACGCTCACCTGGTAATGCTTCCCAAATTTCTTGCGCGGTGAAGCTTAAAATCGGTGCCATCCAACGCGTCATTGCTTCGGCAATGTGGTAAAGCGCAGTTTGACATGAACGACGCGCGTGGCTGTCGCTTTTCGCTGTATATTGACGATCTTTGATTACGTCTAGGTAGAACGAACCAAGTTCACCAGTACAGAAGTTCATTAGCTTTTGCGTCACAAGCAACATTTGATACTTGTCATAAGCCGCTAAGATTTCATCTTGAAGCTCAGCTGCACGACCAACAATCCAACGGTCAAGCTCAACCATGTCTTCGATGGCGACTTGATCCGTTTTAGGATCAAAACCATTTAGGTTCGCAAGTAAGTAACGGCTCGTGTTACGAATACGACGATAACGGTCAGCTGAACGTTTAAAGATTTCATCAGATACAGTCATTTCAGCTGTAAAGTCAGTTGATGCAACCCATAAACGTAAGATGTCAGCACCTAGTTTGTTCATCACGTTTTGTGGCGAAATTACGTTGCCTAATGATTTAGACATCTTACGGCCATTTTCATCAACCGTGAAACCATGTGTTAGCACTTGTTTATATGGCGCATGACCATTGATAGCAACCGATGTCATCATTGACGACATAAACCAACCACGGTGTTGGTCAGAACCTTCTAAGTAAAGATCAGCAGGACCGGTTAAATCTTCACGTGCATCAACCACACATGCGTGAGTCACACCTGAGTCAAACCATACATCTAGCGTATCTTGTACTTTCATGTATTGCTCAGCGTCATCGCCAAGTAAAGTAGCTGGGTCTAAGTCATACCAAGCTTGAATACCTGATTTTTCAACCAATTTCGCAGCTTCTTCGATAAGCTCTTGTGTATTCGGGTGAAGCGCACCAGTGTCTTTATCAACGAATAATGCAATTGGCACACCCCATGTACGTTGACGTGAAATACACCAATCAGGACGGCCTTCAACCATATTTGCAATGCGGCTCTCGCCCCACTCCGGTAACCACTCAGTCTTTTTGATTTCGCTTAATGAATCTTGACGAAGGTTAGCTTGGTCCATACTTACGAACCACTGTGGCGTAGCACGGAAGATAATAGGTGTTTTGTGACGCCAACAATGTGGGTAGCTGTGCGTAAGCGCATGATGATGCAATAACGCATTGTTTTCAGTTAATACGTCAATAACGCTCGCATTCGCTTTAAATACGTGCTGACCTGCAAAGATTGGTGTGTCAGGTAAGTAAACACCGTTAGCACCAACTGGGTTAGCTACTTCTAAACCATAAGCAAGACCTGCCGCGAAATCCTCTTGACCATGACCAGGTGCAGTATGAACAACACCAGTACCAGAATCAGTCGTTACGTGATCAGCAACAATCACAGGCACTGTGAAGTCATAGAATGGGTGAGCAACCTGTAAGTTCTCAAGTGCAGCACCTTTTACATAACCGAGTACGTGGTAATGTTTGAAGCCATAACGGTCCATTGCATCTTTTACTAGCTCAGAACCTAAAATTAGACGTTGCTGCGCACCTTCGTCATCAATTTGAACAAGGGCATATTCAAGCTTTTCGTGAACCGCTACTGCACGGTTAGCTGGTAATGTCCAAGGTGTTGTTGTCCAGATAACTGTACTAACTGCACCTATACCTTCATGGCCTTCAGCAAGTTCAAACGCATTGATTACAGCATCTTGATCAGCAAACTGAAAACGCACATCGATTGCTGGAGACTGTTTATCTTGGTATTCAACTTCCGCTTCAGCAAGTGCTGAACCACAATCTGTACACCAGTGAACAGGCTTAGCACCTTTGTGTAAGTGACCATTTTTAATGATGCGACCAAGTACACGAATTGCATTCGCTTCAAAGTCAAAGTTCATTGTTAAGTAAGGCTTGTCCCAGTCACCAAATACACCAAGACGTTTAAAGTCTGTTTTTTGACCTTCGACTTGTTTTTTTGCGTATGCGCGACATTTTTCACGGAACTCAGCAGCAGATACCTTCACACCTGGCTTGCCTACTTTCTTTTCAACCATTAATTCAATTGGTAAACCGTGACAGTCCCAACCCGGCACGTAAGGTGCGTCGAAGTCAGACAAAGTTTTTGACTTAACAATAATATCTTTAAGAATTTTGTTTACCGAGTGGCCTAAATGGATATCACCGTTTGCATACGGAGGACCGTCATGCAAAATGAAGGTTTTTTTACCTTTTTTAGCGCTGCGAATTTGACCGTAAAGATCGTCTTCATACCATGTCTTAAGCATCTTTGGTTCACGTTGTGCCAAATTGCCGCGCATTGGAAACGCTGTTTCCGGTAAATTCAAAGTATGTTTGTAGTCGCTCATTAATCCTACTTTCCGTATCGGCTACCTAATTTAAACCAAAACACTGCTTAGCGGCGGTTACATCATCTGCAATCTGCGCCGTCAGTTGTGTTAATGTCTCGAATTTTTTCTCATCGCGAAGCTTTTTAATTAGCTCCACGTGCATAAATTGTCCGTAAATGTCTTGCGCAAAGTCGAAAAGATGGACTTCTAACAATGCGCGTGTTCCATTAAATGTGGGTTTGTTGCCAATATTTGCAACCCCATATAATTCTTTATCACCAACTTTTGCTCGAACCGCAAATACCCCATTTACAGGGCATACTTGGCGTTTTAGAGCTATATTGGCGGTTCTGAACCCTAATTCACGACCTTTCGCCCAGCCATGAATAACACGTCCAGAAATCGCATAACCATGACCTAACATAGTTTTTGCATCTTCTAATTGCCCTGCAGCAAGCGCATGGCGAATAAGGGTACTACTTACTCTATCATTGAGTCTGCGAAAACTTGCAGTACTTTTCACATCCATGTTCAGCTCAGCGCCCATGGTTTTTAGTAACGCAAAATCGCCACGACGACGTTTGCCAAAACAAAAGTCATCACCAACAGTTAATGCTTTAACGCCTAGCTTTTCAACTAATACTTGGCTGACAAACTGTTCTGCTTCCATGTTGGCAAATTGCTGATTAAAGCTAATGCAAATCACTCGCTCCACGCCTAATTTAGCAAGCAAACTGAGCTTATCACGTAGTCGAGTTAAACGCGCGGGTGCATTATCTTTAGCAAAAAACTCTTGTGGCTGAGGCTCAAATAACATCACGGTACTTGGCAATTGATGCTTTTCTGCGTCTTGCAGCAAGCCTTTAATCACTTCTGCATGACCTAAGTGCACGCCATCAAAATTACCAATGGTCAACACACAGCCATAATGCTGCGCGCGAATATTGTGAATACCTCTAATTAACTCCATGCCACCTTTTTGCCTTTATCAGCGAGCCCAAAACATTGATATCGGGCTTGAAGCGCCGATTATAATCTTTTTTTTAGTTTGATTCAGTAGTTGCAACACTTTTTATCGTATTTAGTCGCACACCTAAAATGAATAAGGCCGCAAAGTAAACAAAAACAGCCAGCACTAATAACCCACTCAACAGCAGTACTTGTTCAGTAAAGTACCATGTTTTCCACGCAAATTGCTGGCCAACATACCACACTGCAGCAGCCATTAATAAACTTGAAAACAAACACTTAAAGGTGAAACCAAGGCTCATCGCAGAAAACTGATAAACGCCTTCTTTACGTAGTTGATGGTACAACAAATAGGCATTACAACTGGCCGACATCGCGGTTGCTAACGCTAACCCCAAATAGCCAATAAAGGGCGCTAGCATAATGTTAAACACCATATTTAACACCAGTGTTTTAATGCCTATTTTTACCGGTGTTTTAGTATCTTGACGTGAATAAAAACCCGGAGCTAACACCTTGATTAACATAAAGCTAACCAGTCCCACTGAGTAGGCCATCACACCGTAACTTACCGCTTTTACATGATCAATTTCACCGTTTTGAAACGCACCATGATCAAATAAAACCGTAATAATGAGCGGGCTTATCACCATTAAGCCAAACATGGCTGGCAAGCCTAAGAAAATAACAAACCTCACCCCCCAGTCGAGGGTTAGTTGAAAATCTTTTGTGCTATTGGTGCTATGTAACTTAGACAATGCAGGCAATATGACCGTTGCTATACCGATACCGAATAAGCCAAGAGGAAACTCAATTAAACGGTCTGAGTAGTAGAGCCACGCGATAGAGCCGGTCATCAACATAGAGGCGATCATGGTGTCGAGTAACAGGTTTATTTGACTGATAGACACGCCAAACAAGGCTGGCAGCATAAGTTTTCGGACTTTCTTAACGTTTTCATCTTGCCAGCCCCATTTAGGCCGGCTCAACATACGGGCACGATACAAAAATGGCAACTGGAACAATAACTGTACTAAGCCCCCTACAAACACGCCGATGGCAAGCGCATATGCTCCCACTGAAAATTTATCGTGTAGAAAAACAGCACACGTGATAATTGACACATTCAACAGCACAGGCGTAAATGCAGCCACAGCAAAGCGATTATATACGTTCATAACCGCACCACTCAGGGCAACCAGGCTCACAAAAAATAAATAAGGGAAAGTCAGTTTTAACAGTGCACTGGCAAGCACGAACTTTTCGCCATTTTCGCCTCCTTGCCACCAATCGATAAACCAGCCAGTTCCGAATAAGGCCGCTATCACAGGGGAAGCAATCACCCCAAACAAGGTGACAATTAATAAAATAGTACCTAACGTACCGGCAGCTTGAGCAACAAACAGCCTGACTTTATCATCGCCTTGTTGTTCTTTTATCTCAGATAAAACCGGCACAAAAGCTTGGGCAAAGGCTCCTTCGGCAAACAAACGTCTTAAAAAGTTAGGAATTCGATTGGCAAACAAAAACACATCCGCAGCAGCACTGGCACCTAGCAGATTTGCCACAACAGCATCTCGCACTAACCCTAAAATACGCGAGATCATCGTCATTGCACTAACAATCATCCCAGAACGAAATAATCCTTTTGCCACCTTAAACCCATTATCAAAAAACTTCTAAGATGGGCGATTATGCCTAAAATATCTTTAAAGCACTAGGCTCGAACCCGACCCTTTGTTACAATAGCGATATTAACTGCTAAAGCGGCAAATTGATGTTCGTTATAAGGAGCAGTTTTTCTTGAGATGTCAAAATTTCGTTGACATTCATGATAAAAACAGGCATATTCCACGGCCTTTAAATTAAGCTTATTTTAAGATTGTTAGGAGCAAACCTTGGCTAACATCAAGTCTGCAAAAAAACGCGCTATTACGAGCGAAAAAAATCGTCAACATAACGCAAGCCGTCGTTCAATGATGCGTACTTACTTCAAAAAAGTAGTTACTGCTATTGAAGCGGGCGACAAAGAAGCTGCACAAGCAGCATTCGCTGTTGCAACACCTATCCTAGACCGTTACGCAACTAAAGGTCTAATCCACAAGAACAAAGCAGCTCGTCATAAGAGCCGTTTAGCAGCTAAAATCAAAGCGCTATAATTTGTTTTTGATGAATATATAAAAAACCGGCTTATGCCGGTTTTTTTTTATTTAGAATTTAACAAAGTAATCGCTCAATTTACCTCATTAAATTAATTAGCTAGACAATTTCCAGCTCAGGGTAAAACTTCTTCAGCATCGCTGCAATTTTCTTAGGTGTAAAAGGTTTAACAACAAATCCTTTAGCCCCCTTTTCGATCGCCTCTTTAACATTTTCTACTGTCGAATGAGCCGAAACCATGACCACATTTGCTTCAGGCGAAATTTCGTTGATTTGCGAGATAATCTCTTTGCCGTCACCATCGGGTAATTCAATATCTAAAAAGATAATATTGAACTCTTTTTCTTTACATGCGCTTAAACACTGCGCGGCCGTAGAAGCCTCACGCACATTATCGATACCTAGGTGCATTAATGTTTGATTTAAAAAACTGCGAACTGTGCCTACGTCGTCCACAATAAGAATTGAAAGCTGCGTATCCATACTATTCCTCTTAAACTATGAAGATAAACACTCATTGCACTGTAGAGTGTAACGCATTTAAGCTATAAGTGATTTGAATTTGACTATTATATCAAAAACTTCGTTATAATCTCATTATAGAGACCTATGTTTAAAAGGCCAGATAAGCTTTATGTCTAATAAAATAAAAAAACAATCTTTGCTTGGTAAAACACCTGCACGAAAAAAACCAACACAAGCAAAGCGCCAAAGACCATCCCCCCAGCAACAAGCGCGTGCACAAGCTGCGCAGCAAAGCGTTCCTGAAGTCGAACTTAAAAAAAGTAAAACACGGTGGTACGCGCTCGCAGCAGTTGTATTAATTCTGCTAATTACGCCCAAACCTGTGTTAATCACTTATGAAAAGCTAGGTATGGTCTCACAAAGTATATTTTGGCCAGGGGTTTTTGGCTATGGTGCAAACTTATTTGATTCAACCCTCAGCCCCCGTGCAGACCTAAGCCGCAACATTATTTACCTGTGCCAAGATAAGCGCAAACCAGATACCTGCCAGAAGTATCGCGTGACAGAGCAAAGTGGATTTTTTGCGGCCATGAAAAAGCTGATAATGGATTAAAAAATCTAATCCGAAAATTTAAAATTACTTGGTTGAAAGCTGTGTAAAAGATCACCATAATGGCGCTCCTTTTTCAACACAGACACGATCAGATACGACCATGCTAAACGAGCTAGATTGGCTTTTAAACTTAACGTTACTTGCACTAGGACTAGGTGCATTTTTTATTAACCAGCTTACATTACTGCGTTTTGCAGCGATTAGCGCGTGTAGTTTATTATTTTTATCGTTTAGTTTAGATCTGATGTCATCAAGCGTTATCTCAAATATGAGCTTGGTGTTGATCAACACATTTTATTTATTCAAGGTCTACACATTTGGCCAATTGAATATCAATCAAGGTTAATCTTCTCCTAAGATAAATTGATAGAATAGGCTATCCCATCTATCAGCTTTTATGCCCAAGCAGCCCTCTGCTTGGGCTTTTTTTTACTTACAAAATGATTGAACTGAGATACCATTAATGGCGTACATATACCCAAGCCACCTCAAGATGCAGAATTCAGCGTTTCACAGGTGCTTAATATCAAGGCGTTACTTTGCAAGAATGGTGGTCCCTTTTAAGAAGTAACAACGATGAGAGTAAGTGCCTGTGAAACGCCCAGAGGGTTGGTTTAAAAGCGATTTATACTGCGTTATTGATTTTAACAATAGAACCACTATTATTTGCAATCAATGCCTTGCCTAAATCGCTTTTAATTCCAACTGAAACTCGCACCTTGAGGTGGTTTGGGTATAATTAATTTGGAGGTACCTTATGTCATTAAACGACTTCGACTTATTTCTCTCATCAATGGAAGACGTAAAACCTCTTAAGCATGACACTGTTCAATTTGATTCCACGAAACAGGGCCCTTCTTTAGCGCAACAAGAAAAACGTAAAGCAGCTGAGTGTGATTTAGCAATTGATGAAAACTATTTACGTACTGAATTCGTTGAGCTATTAGATCCTCATGCCATATTGGCATTTAAAAAAGATGGCGTACAAGGCCAAGTATATAAAAATCTGCGCTTAGCTAAATATCAACTCGATGCCACGCTTGATTTGCATGGTCAGCCTCTTCAACGAGCGCGCAGTACGCTTTTTAATTTTATTGATGACTGCCATAAACGAAATATTCGTGTCGTACTAATTCGCCATGGTATTGGTATCAAAAATAAATCACAGCCGGGTATTTTAAAGAGCTATGCCAATAAGTGGCTGCAAGAAATTCCAGCGGTTTTAGCCTTTCATAGCGCCCTTAAGCATCATGGTGGTAGCGGTGCGACGTATGTGATGATTAAAAAGTCAGACGAGAAGAAACACGAGAACAGAGAAATCCATTCAAAAAGAAGTTAATAGAATAAGTGATTGAAGTGCAGCATAAAAACATGCTGCACATATTAACTGTGATTGGTTGGTTATGATTGGCTTACTTCAATAGCCTGAGCTGGCTGCTCCGACGCATTCGCTTGATTAAACCATGCTGAAACACCAAGAACGATTACTGACACTACGACTAGACTAAATTTAGCTCCACCTTGATTAGATTTCATAACGCCTCTTTTTTATTGTTGTTTTTTATTGAGCAACAACAGAATAGCAAAGTTACAGATGTTAACAAGGTGTATATTAAACTAATTTGTAATTTGTCAATAACCTTTTATTCTATCAACCTGATTTATTAGATTTTTACCTTCAATTAATCTTTTGACATTACCCGCAATTTGCAAAGTCACAGTCTCTAAATCTGACAATGCAGCACAGTGAGGTGTTAAGGTCACCTTTTCATGAGACCAGTAAGCATGCGACTTAGGTAAAGGCTCTTCGCTGAACACATCAAGGGTAGCGCCGCGTAATTGCTCACTATCAAGTGCTTCAAGCAAATCTTCATCGACAACATGCTTGCCTCTGGCAACATTAATAAGCACCGCATGATTTTGCAATTTACTTAGCAGTGATTTGTTAATGATACCCTGAGTGTGTTGGTTAAGTGGCAGCAAGCACACGAGATAATCAAGTTGACCAAGCATGTCATCTAACCCCTGCTGTGTGTAATAGGTACTTACTTCAGCATCGTGTTTTTCACTATTAGACCAAGCACTCACTCTAAAGCCATTTGCGAGTAACCGCTTAGCACAGACTTTACCTAGTTCACCATAACCCAAAATACCCACATGTTGATGTGAATACGCTCGCTTTGGCTTCCAAGTACTGGCTGATTGTTTTAAATAATATTCTTTGAGTCTCAGCTTGTGTGCCAACACATGGGTCAGCACGTACTCTGCCATATCATTTGCAAGATTATCATCAACAATTCTAACAACGGGGACGTGCGCCGCTATCTTTGTTAAGTCGATGCTATCAACGCCAGCCCCAAATGAAGAAACCGCTTTTAAATTTACCAGCTTAGGCCATAAATCAGCAGGGGCATTCCAAGCCAATACAAACTCCACGGCTTGGTAATCAGTGCATTCAGACCAAAGCTGCACGTCAACCTCTGGTAATAACGCTTGTAATCGGGCAATTAATTGGCTGCAATCTCGGCCTGTTACAGCTACAAGTAAAATCATTGTCTTCTCCATTTTGCCTCGTACTCGAAGCGCTCTTTAAAAAGTCACACAACTGCAACCTAACTGTCACAGCGAACTCTTACCCTAACCTCATCGCTGAATGCGTTTATGTTTGAGGTTTGTATGATCAGTGTTGATAAAGTAATAGAAGCAAATTTACCACAGTTAGAAAATTCACCAAAAGTAAAAGGCTTAGTAAAGAAAGGTCTGGGTTATTTATTACATGAGCAAGAGTTTGTTGCCTTTGGTGATGCATACCCACACTTACAAGGACTTGAGTTTGTAGAGCAAGTACTTGATGAGCTAGACTTTGACACGCGCTACAAGCCAAAGCAAATGGAACATATTCCTAGTGAAGGTAATGTCGTTATTGTCGCTAACCACCCTATCGGCTCTCTTGATGCATTAGCGCTAATCAAAGTCTTATCAAGTGTACGCCCTAACTTAAAAGTCGTTGCAAACCGCATGCTGATGTCAATCACTCCGATGCACTCGTTACTCCTTCCCGTTGATAACCTCTCTGGTACAAGTAAAAAGAAAGAACTTGCTAATATCCAAAAGCATTTAAAATCAGACGGTGCGTTATTAATCTTTCCTGCAGGTGAGGTGTCACGCTTAAGTCCAACTGGTATTAAAGACTGTAAATGGAATACTGGCTTTTTACGTATGGCAAAGAAAGCCAACGCACCTATTTTGCCTATTTACATTAAAGCGAAAAACAGCCCATTATTTTACGGCACCTCAATGATCTACAAACCCTTAGCCAGTTTGCTGTTAGTCAAAGAGATGTTTAAACAACGACAAAAATCATTAGAGTTTGAAATTGGCGCGTCCATCCCACCTGAGTCATATTTAATCGAGAATTTAAAAGACAAAGAAATAGCTCAGCTGATAAGAAAGCAGTTGTATCGACTCATCACAAAAAAGCCTCTGCCGTTAAAAACGCAAACCCCTATTGCCAGTCCAGAAGCAACGAAAGACCTTAAAAAAGCCATTGAAGAGTGTGAGTTATTGGGAGAAACCTCTGATGGTATGAAAATTTACTTTTATCAATACTGTGGTAGCTCACCGATTTTCCGTGAACTGGGGCGACTACGTGAAATTGCGTTTCGGGCAGTCGGTGAAGGCAGTGGCAAACGCCGAGATATAGATAAATACGACATGGATTATCAACACCTTGTACTGTGGGATGCTAAGCAACTTGAACTAGTCGGCGCATACCGACTTGCCTGCGCACAAGACATTATAGAAAAACATGGCCGCAAAGGTTTATATACCGACAGCCTATTTAGCTACAGCGATGATATGGCGCCGTATTTTGAAAAGGGCATTGAGCTTGGTCGCAGCTTTGTGCAACCCAAATACTGGGGTAGAAAGAGCCTAGACTATTTGTGGTTTGGCATTGGCGCATTTGTGAACCGCTACCCGCAATACCGCTATTTGTTTGGCGCAGTTAGCGTATCTAACGCACTCCCCGAGCAAGCTAAATCACTACTCGTTCATTATTACCAGCATTATTATGGTGCTAAACAAGTGTTAGCTATCCCCAAGAATGAATATCGCCATACCGAATCACAAAAAAAGCAATGTGCTCAGTTATTTGCTGGGGATGATATTAAAGAAGACTTTGTTGAACTTAAGCATGTACTTGCCAATATCGGCGCGCAAGTCCCAACCCTATTTAAACAATACACAGAGCTTTGCGAACCTGGTGGCGTACAATTTTTAAGTTTTAGCATCGATCCTGAGTTTAATAACTGCATCGATGGTTTAGTGCTTGTCGACTTAGATAAAGTGAAAGCGAGTAAAGCCAAACGATACTTAGGGCAGACACGCGAATAGTCGTTATAAAATAGCTAAAAAAAAAGTCGGCACGCTCGCCTAATGCTGATCAGTTAAGAAGTTGATCAGTTGACCGATCAGAATGATCATGCACAATCCGTAGTTAGGCAACTAACT
>NZ_JABVXF010000023.1 GCF_013349995.1 Pseudoalteromonas sp. 0303 | reverse complement strand
TAGACTCTGAATACATTAGCGCAAACCATCTCCGTTATTTTTAGTTATTAACTTGCAAAACGGGGCGTACCATACATAACTGTCCAATCTAAACCAAGTTTCCAGCTTGTTGCATCACCAATTGTGCTGTAGTCAGCGTAACGTACCGCTGTATCTAGTACTAGGTCTTGAACAAGAGGTAAGTCAGCAAGAAGTGGGATTGATGCTTCGAAGTAAATTTCATTTACATCAAACTCACCTTTATCTTCACCAAGCGCGTTAAAGAAAGTACCGGCTGCGTTGTCTGGCTCTTCAGTTTCGCTTTCTTCTTTACGGTATTCAACACCTGCTGCAAAACCAATGTAACCTGCTGGTAATTCATAAATTGCTGAATTTGCAAGTGAAGCAGACACAACTGTTTGAGTAATCTTTGAAGTACCTACTGAAACAGTATTGATGTAATCAATCGCTTCTTGGCTCGGTGCACCAAAGCCCATGATATTAACAGGTACACACCCTTCAGCACGTGCTTCTTCGCTGCGACAAACAACATTGCCTGAACCATCATCAATAGCATCTAGGGCATTGTAGTAGTTTGCCATGATCATGTTAGCGCCATTAACACGCTCTAAATCAGTTTGGCCATATACAACTGACGCATCCAATTCCCAGTCATTGAATACCGTGCCTTTTAAGCCTGCAACAAAACGGGTTGTTTCACGTGTATTGTCTTCAACACGACGACCTAAGTCAGTCATCATGCGGTTAACCATGATTGAGCTAACACCTTCTTGTTCCATTAGATCTTTAACGCTTGAGTCAAGATAAGGGTTGTCAATCTTGATGCTGTTATTTGGGTTAAAGAAGAAGAATGCTGGCTGACCAATGCTTTGGCCTTCGCTGTTAACATACTTTGCTTCAAGATACGCATTCATGCCCTCTGCGATATCGTAGTTCGTTTTGAAGTTAATGTTGTAGCGTTCAAACTCAGGTTGAATTTGGTTAAACTGTGCTAGGTTAAATGAATCACAGTTAGCACATGCAAGGCCATCTACTTGGTCACCAATGTTAAGTTCACGGTAAGTACCATCTGGGTTAAATGAATTTACATAGCCATTACTTAGCGCGAATACACCTGCGTTATTAATCGCATAGTAACCTGCATTTGGCGTATAAATGTAGTCAGGAAAAGCTGGATCATCTTTGTTTTCAGCTGTTTGAGCTGTATTACGCATATTGCGGTAAGAGCCATCAGTCCATGGGTGGTCTAACGCATTTAAAGTATCTTGACCCGAATACTCAACAGAGAATGCAACATTACCGCGATCATTATCGAAGTTTGTGCCGTAAGAGAATGTTGCTTTTTCGTTGCTGTAATCGCTTAGGTCTGATTCGCCTCGAGTTACACTTGCGCTAAAGCCTTCAATATTCTTTTTAAGAATGAAGTTAACTACACCCGTTACAGCATCGGCACCGTATACAGCTGACGCCCCACCGGTGATAATTTCAACACGCTCAACCCATGTGCTTGGAATTGTATTTGTATCAACTGATTGAGAGCCTGCAGAGCTAGAAACGTGACGCTTACCATTAACAAGTACTAGCGTACGGTCAGTACCCATATTACGTAAGTCAAGAATACTTAAACCCGCAGTACCGATGTAACGGCCAGAGTTTGAAAGTGAAAAAGTATTACCAAGAGCTGGTAATTTATTAAGTGCCTCACCGATATTAACCGCGCCTGTGTTAACTAAGTCATCACCAGTGATAACTGTCACTGGCGCAGGGGCAATAGCACCTTCACGTAAAATACGAGAACCTGTTACTTCGATACGGTCGATTGTTTGTACACCTTCTTCATCAGCAGCAAATGACTGACCTGAAATTGCAAGTGCAGATGTGCACAGGGCAAGCTTAATACTTGCACCTAAGATGTTATGTTTTTTCATTGTTTCACCTGTTAGTTTTTATTTTATCCCTTAAAGGGTTGTTAACAGTTGTTCTTAAAATGTTAACGAGGTGCACTTTGTCATTGTCCCTATTATTTGCAAACAAAAACTACGTATCAATTTGTACACATCTAATTTCAATTTAAACAGTATGTTAGATTTTTTGTGGGATTCAGGTGTTTTTTGTTTGTTGTGAAAAGGTGATTACAGAATATTTACTTTGTTTCTGTATTTGGTATTTTAATGGCATTAGGTTTACGTAGCGTTTCGCTTTATAATGGGTGCATAATTTGTATTTGGTTGAGAGTGTATGAAAGCCATTTTTATTAGTTTTTTAATCGTTTTTTCCAGTCTGAGTGCGGCCAACAATATTGACCTTGAGGCCAATATGAAAAACATGGGGCTTGCTTATAAAAACTCAGTGCGAGCAACTGATTTAGCCACCTTTAATACCGCTATCGATGAATTTATTGAGTTGTTAGAGACTGCCAAAACAGCTGATTTTAAACAGCATAAAACAGCGTCTTTAGAAGGGCTTGATAAAGTCATAAATCAAGCAAAGCAAGCTAAGCAACTTGCAACGACCCGTGGCCTTGAAGCTGCAAAAGCGCCGCTTAAATCTATTGATGAGCTACGTAAGAAATACCATGAGCTACATGAGCCGCCAGGTTTTTGGGAGTTGTTATTTGGCAAATAAAAATAAACTAACGAGTTAGATTTACTTTAATTTAAAAAAGGTGCCTCGGCACCTTTTTTAACGCTTTTTCTTTTTACCCTGAACTGCCTTCAAGCGCGGATTGTCTTTATTAATAACATAGACACGACCTTTACGCTTTACGATTTGGCAGCCCGGGCGGTTCTTCGCGCTTTTTAATGAACTTAACACTTTCATGTTCTTTCCTTAATAGCAACTACTTGCTCGCTAAGTTTTAATTGTCGAACCAATAATAAAGTAGCTGTCTGCCGCTGTATCATGAAACGCGACTTGCTGGTAATCAGGGTGGATATTTGGCTTCATAATGGAGCTCTTTGTTATGTGATAATGTAGCGATTATAGGGTGGTTGACTATTTAGATCAAGATAAAAATGATTCTTATTTATATTGTTTTGTCTTAATTTTGTACAAGCTGAACAATCAATAAGCAGTTAGATTTAAAAAGCTGGATATTGTCGATAAGGCTGTTATAACTAGGTATGCGTGCTTATTTTAAAGAAGGATAAGGAAGTGAATGATAAAACTAGCCGTGAAGAACTAGATCAAAATGTAATGAACACGCTTCGCGATAAAGACCATTCTGTTTTAGCTAATCATGTAGACACCTTGTCGTGTACTCACAACGATATTATTGAGTTGTTGGCACAGTATTTAGCTCTGAGTGAACAAGATGATGATGAGCGTTTTGATACCTGGTTTGATAATCTAAGTAAAGAGCAACACACCGTTGTGAAGACTTTCGAAGTGTATCGTGGTCAGTACGAGCATTTAGATTCTTAATACTTGATCATGTTGTTTTTACATGAAAAAAGCCACCCGAAGGCGGCTTTGCTGATTAGCGCTAACTAATTAATCTAACATGTAAGCTCGCATGGTAATTTGCTCAGCTTGGCTTGAACCATAATCTGAAACAATCGTTCGAATATGGACAAAGTCACCGACGTTGCCAGTATTAGGGATCGTAGCTACCCATTCACCGTCAATGTGTTCAACCTGTGCATCTAACCAGTTTTCGCTTGAGAACTTGGTTGATACAGGGCAATAGATATAAGCAGGCACGTTAGCAATTGTGCATTCTTGGCCGTACGCATATTGGAACTGTACATCTGCCAGCGCCACTTCACCTACACCGTCCAGTAAACCCGTTAACTTAACGTGAGCCGCTTCACCCGCTTTCATGCTGTTGTTAATATCAACCGGTAAATCAACCATAGGCATTAAAATTGGCTGAACACCTTGTTGCTGCTCGTCAGCCGTAAATGTATAGAAACCTTGGTAAAGAGAACCTAGCTTATCATTTATTGGAGAGCGCTCACCGACACCGCGAGCATAAGAACGCATTTCTAAGGTAATTTGATGAGAGCCCGGTTCAAGCGTTAACGTGCCTTGATACGGAGATGCTGGCTCACCATTTACTTTTAAACCAAAGGCTGAGCTACCCATATAACCAAAAATACCATCATGGTTTGCGGCATCGCCAAACGAAGCAAGATTAAAGTAAAGGACATTGGTATCGCGGCTAATAATCGCCGAGCCACTGCTGCCTAAGCTACCAGCACGTGGACCTTTAAACCAAGTAGTGCTTTGCTCAGCACCTTCAGTCATAGCGCGTGGACCATCAAAATAAGCGCCACCACTTTGAATTTGATAGTTTGGCATAACGACATTCGTCCATGCATTTTTTGTACTTGCTGTGTAATATTCATCACGCTGATGAGGCAACATAATTAACTGTGAGCTACCTGTTGAGTAGAACTCTCCGGTACTGTTGGTCATTGCCATAACATCAGTCCATGCAGGGCGCTCATCATTTTGCGAGTGATAAGACGCACTCATTTTATGCATTTTATGTTCAGCAATATTGATTTGCCCATATTGAATTCGGCCATCAGTAATATGGTTGATTGAATAAGCATAAGGTGAGCGTTCAGCCGCAATACCAGACCAGCTAACGATATTGTTGCCAGCCTCTATTTCTGCCATTAAGGCTTCACCTTGTTCGGTACTAATACCAATCACGGGGACTTTTGGTGTGCCTGTGATTGCCCCTTTATATCGGCCGCCACGACCAGGACGATAAAAAATCACACCGCTGGCGCCATTTTTCATCGCATTACCGACCATGTAAGACGTGAGGTAATTAGGGTTAGCAATAAGCGCAATTTTTCCGTCTAACTCAAATTGGCTCCAGTCAGTGCTGTAACCAGCATCACCTACTGGCACTACTTCTGCAGAGCCTTCACCATGAAAAGACAGTGCTAAACCTTGTTTGATGTAATCAAGTTCAACCCCATTTTGCATCGTGACGGTTGTTTCTGGAGCTACCGCGCGGGTGGTGATAAATGAGCGAAAACGATCGTCATGACCTTGTGACCATGCATACATATCATTTACGTAATCAGGTGCCATTTCGATAGCTGCAAGTTTGGCTGCTTTTTGGTCATCAAGTGCATAAGTAAAACCGAATGAATAACCTTGAGGATCAAGAGGTTGATCTGCTTTGAACGTGACTTTTTGTGCACTACGTGCATCAAAGTTAATTTCTGTTGCTTTGTCAATCTTACGATTTAATACAGCCATTTGTGCCGCTGATTCAACTAAACCAGAGCTGGTTTGCTGATTATCGTAAGTCATAATGTTAGCAATCAACGTATAGTAACCAGCAGGTACATCGATATTGGCTTTACCGCCAGTGAGCCTAACAAGACTGCCCCAATCATCTTCTTCATTAATTAAGTAAAGCTTTGATGGCGAGCCTGCTTGATTACCCCAGCGATCTGTCAGGTTTACCGTTAAATTAACGTGAGGTTGGTCAATCCAAAATGACACTGGCACTGTCACTTGCTGATCAGTATTGCCAACAGTTGTTCCTGTGATACGACCTGTAATTGCACCATAAGCACTGTTATTAAGTGCCGCACTTGGGTCAATCCACATAGGGACTTGAGCAACACCTTTGGCTGGGATTGTCACAGATTTAATATCTAATCCTGCCAAGGTCGCTGGTAATTGAGTTTTGCCATCTTCACCGATTAAATCTAATTTCAATTTTAATTTAATACTTTCATCAGACGTGTTTGTTAGCGTGATCTGTGTTTCTGTAAATGCACTATTGGCATTATCAAAGTAGCCAAGTTCACGGTTTGCAGGGGCCACAATAGCTTGGTCAATGGCACGGTCGATATTCATGGCACCGGCACCTTGCTCAAGGACGTGAGAATCACTACTAAATACAGATGATGTAAGCACGTCTTTAATTTCTTTTGGCGTAAGGTCTTGGCGAGCTTGCATTACAATTGCAGCACCACCGGCAACATGAGGAGCAGCCATTGATGTACCTGAATACACGCGGTAGGCCGTATCACCTAAGCCACCAGAAGCCGCGGCAACCACAGAGACACCTTGCGAGGCAATATCTGGTTTTGCTGAGTGGCCATCTGGCGATGGACCGCGTGAAGAGAACGACGCCGTATTGCCATCACGATCAATAGCACCCACGGTTAATGCACTTGGCGCGCAGCCCGGTGAACCAATCGTTTCGCGGGTAAAGCTATTGCCTGCAGAGATAACAAATAAAGCCTTATCACTCAGCGCTTCAACCATCTCAACCAATGGGCCACTACAGGTTGTTGCTGTGCCACCCAATGACATATTTACAATGTCAGCTTGTTCTGAAAGCACCGCCCATTGCATGCCATTTAAAATACCGTAGGTTGATCCTCCTCCTGTATTACCAAGTACTTTACCGATAATTAAATCGGCGGCTGGTGCCACACCGGCCCATTTGCCTGCTGACTCATGACCATTGCCTGCAACGGTTGAGGCTGTATGAGTTCCATGACCATTTAAGTCATCTACACCGTTGCTCGAATACGTAAAATCACGGGATGCAATGACACGACCTAGTAAGTCTGGGTGCTCGGTATCGTAGCCTGTATCAAGTACGGCAACTTTAATACCTGCGCCATTATAGTTAATCGCTGACTCACCATATGCGCCGGTTAGTGGGACTGTTGGAGTCAGTGTTTCTGACTGGATAACCTTGTGAGCATGAACGACAGCATCAAGCCAAATACCTTCAACGTCAGCTTGTGCAACCAGGGTTTGCCAAGTTTGCGCTGCTTTGTCTTTGTTGATTGCAAATGCGGCGCTGTCGATTAGCTCAATTTCACCGGTTAATGACATACCAGCAAGCGTTGCTGGGACTGCCGGTCCTGCAAGGCTGCCGTCGCGGTATTCAACAATGACGGGGAGCGCGTCGGTTGATGCATCATCGTAACCCGATTCATATAACTTATTAATGTTAAATAACTCTAAATCGATCGCATTTGAATCAACTAAGGCTTGAGCATGGTTTGGAACAACATAGGTGTTGTTACCACGTTTAAAGATACTGGTGAATGTATCTGAACCATCTGCATTCACTAATCGAATGCCGCCTAGCTTGCCGTCTTTATTGACAACAGCCGATACTTTGTCCCCAGTGATCAAAGTGAATGTAAGGGCATCCGCTTTACTTTGTTGTGTAACAAATGATTCTTCTGCGGTTGCTGGTTGGGCAATCGATAAGCCGAGCATGGCTAAGTAGCTCGCCTTTAAGCGACCAAGTCTTGGAAAAGGTTTCATCTTTTCATCCTGTATTTTGATTTAATTAGTTTGGAAGAAAGGAGTTATTGCTAGGTGTCAAAACAACAAATATGACAAGAGCAATAACTCAACCAGACCAATCTATCGATCAAGCAGATGAAAACCTACAAAATAAAGGTAGCAAATTGTATTAACCTATTTGTAACAAAATAAACACTGTTGTAACTTTGTACGGTCGTTCAGTTGCGCTTCATTTAAAGCGCAAAATGAGCAGTTATTTTACCGATAGGTCGTATTTTGCCACTACGTCATCAATATAACGATGGCGCAAGGTGTTTTTACCTTCGTTGCCCGTACCATGACTTAACGCGCGGTTCATTAATTTGAGCGCTTTATGTAAGCTTTGGCGCTCTTCCACGCTTAAACCTGTTTTAGTGCGTAATTCCGTAATATCATCAATTAATAATTTAGCTACGTCGAGCTGCACGGCTTCTTCAACTAAGCCATTTTGTGTTAGCACACCGTATTTACTGCATAAAAACTGCTGCCAAACTTGCTGTAAGTGCTCGTCAATTTCACTGCCAAATAATTCTTCATCGATAGCAAAGCCTTGCTCAGCAAGCTTACTGAGTTGATTTGAATATTGCTGAGCAAAATAATTAAACGCTTGGCAGGATGAGCTTATGTCATGTTTGATAATTAATTGCCCCCAACTAGCGGCACCACGAGGGTAATAGTCTTGATATTCTTCGCATTGATAAATGCCCGAATACGAACTGCATTCTAATTGACTCTGCAAACAATAACTCGGCTTTGGAAATAAACTACTTTGTTGCCATGCCGATAGCGTTTCCTCATCAATTGAGAGGGTATGGCACAGCTCTTCGGTGGTATAAAAGTAGGTTGCCAAAAATTTTGAAAGTTGCATTATCAAATACTCACAATAAACACTGTTAATTTATACAGTGTTTGATTTTGGCTTAACTTTGATTTTTTCTCAAGTATTTTTATTTATTGCAGCACACTACTCGGAAAATGCCTGTGTTTATGATACAACTAGCGCAAATTTTCCAAACATTAAAAAAGTTATGCGCAACCTAGAAACAATTAAACGAGCAAGTTTGATCACCGCTATAAAAACACCTTATTTAACCAATGGTGAAATTGATCTTGCATGTTATGACGACCTTGTTGAACAGCAAATTGCAGCTGGTGTTGATGGCATTATTGTCGGTGGTACCACAGGTGAAGGGCAATTAATGAATTGGGAAGAACACTTAATGCTAATTGCTCACAGTGTTAGCAAATTCTCTGACCGTTTATTAATTGTCGGTAATACAGGTAGCAACAATACACGCGAAGCGATTAAAGCAACCGAGTATGGTTTTGCCACCGGTATGGATGCAGCGCTACAAATTAACCCATATTATGGGCGCACGTCGCTGGCGGGTGTGAAAGAGCACTTTAACCGTTTACTAGATATTGGTCCTGCGTTTATCTACAACGTAGCAGGTCGCACAGGCCAAGACTTAACACCCGATATCATTGAGCCACTCGCTAAGCACAAAAACTTTATCGGTGTAAAAGAGTGCGGTGGCAATGAGCGTATTGCTCATTATGAACAGCAAGGTATTGCTTGTTGGTCAGGTAATGACGATGAAGCGCATGATGCAAGACACATTCATAAAGCCCACGGTGTTATCTCGGTTACATCTAATATTATTCCAGGCTTATTCCGTCAGTTAATGGATGAGCAAAATGATGCACTTAATGCAAAACTACAGCCACTTATGGGCTGGTTATTCTGCGAGCCTAATCCAATTGCAATCAATACGGCACTGATGATGACAGGCGCGGTAAATCCTGTGTTCCGTCTTCCTTATGTGCCACTAACGAGTGCGCAGCAAGAAATCGGTTTAGGTTACATTAACGAACTTGATGTTGCTGATATAGTAGGTGAAAAAGCACAACTTTTAACCGAAAAAGACGTTATTTTACGATAAAAATGAATGAGTGCTTAATTGCGGCTGTAATTAAGCACCATTGTTTTACTTTTTTGTAGCTAATAGGTAAAATTAGCAATCGTTTGGCGTTATAAGAATAATATTTGTGAAATTTGTTGTTGAGAATTTGAGTTTATGGGTGGCACCTGAGCAACAAATAGCAGAATTAAGCCATCTCAATCTTGCTGACCTTGATTTTAGCTGGGTTGCACCGATGCAGCGCCGCCGCTTAAGCCCGTTTATGAAAATGGCGCTTCATACTATGCATCAAGCGCAAGGTGAGCATCAGCAGTTAGCTGTTAATTTTTCATCGCGTCATGGCGACTTACCAAAAACAGCGCAACTTTTACATTCACTTGTTGAACAAGAACCTCTTTCTCCGACCGCATTTGGTTTGAGTGTACATAATGCTGCAACTGGATTGTTCTCTATTATTGCAAAAAATAAAGCCCCAATGAATGCTATCGCTGGTGGCCAAGACAGCATTATTTCAGCCATGATAGATGGTTTTGCTCGTGTTCATAGTGGTGTAGAGCAGCAAATTTTAATTGCCCATGCCGAAAGTGTATTACCTGATGAATACTTACCATTTAGTGACGAGCAACAAATTGCTCATAGTGTATCGTTCGTATTATCAACAGCGCAGACCGGTAAGCCGTATTTTGAATTAACAAAACTTTCTGAATCAGAACATACTCAAAGTGACTCGTGTTTACCACTGAGTCTGCAATTAGCAGCTGCTTTAACAAGCAAAGGATCACAATGGCTGCTTTCACATCAACAATCAGCTTGGATGCTACAGTACCATGGCGACTAACGTTTACATTAAGTTGAATAAAATTTGGCGGGTACTGGCAACCGGGTTTTGTTTTGCTGTATTTGGTTTTGGCGGTATTGTACTCACCTTGTTGGTTTTGCCTTTACAACGTTTATTTGAACCTTGCCAAGCGAAACGGAAGCAAAAAGCCCGTTTAACGGTTCACTATAGTTTTAAATTCTTTGTTGCCTTAATGCATTACACCGGTGCTATCCATTTCTCTGTGCAAGATAAACAGAAATTTCATGATCTTAAAGGGCAGTTAGTACTTGCCAATCATCCTTCATTAATTGATGTTGTGGTGCTGATATCTGTGATTAAAAATGCTGACTGCGTGGTCAAAGCACACCTATTTAAAAATCCATTTATGCGCGGTGTCATTAAAGGCACAGGTTATATTAGTAATGAAGACCCGCAAGAGTTACTTAATGATTGTGAAGCATCACTCGCTGCTGGAAATAACCTGATTATCTTTCCTGAAGGCACCCGCACAACCCCAGGTGAACAGTTAAAATTTAAGCGTGGAGCTGCGAATATTGCTGCGCGTTGTAAAGCCCCAATTACCTCAGTGCTGATTAGTATGAAACCCAGCACTTAGACCAAAGGCACACCATGGTATTGCGTTGCCGCAACAAAAGCGCATTTTGAGATGCGCTTTGCCACTGACCCATTTACGTTTAACGACACATTTAATAATGAACAACCCGCCATGCAAGCACGACAATTAACCCGTGATTTGCAACATTACTTTTCAGAGGAACTCAGGCACCTATGACTGAACTAAAGAACAAAATAAAACAATTAATCATTAGCAGCTTAGATCTTGAAGATATTACCGTGGATGATATTGAAAATGACCAACCTTTGTTTGTTGATGGTTTAGGCCTAGATAGCATCGATGCGCTTGAGCTTGGCTTAGCCATTAAAAAAGAGTTTAACGTTAAGATTGACGCAAACTCAGAACAAACAAAAGCCCATTTTGCATCGGTAGATGCATTGGCAGAATTTATTAACCAACACCAATCATAATACAGACTTAGAAGTAGGAATAAGCATGAAAACCGCTGCTGACATTTACAACGTTTTACAGGGCATTTTAGTAGATGAATTTGAGATCGATGCTGATGATATCAGCCTAGATGCGCACCTGTATCAAGACCTAGATCTTGATAGCATTGATGCTGTTGATTTAGTTGTAAAACTACGCGAAATCACTGGTAAGAAAATTGAGCCAGATGCATTTAAGCAAGTGCGTACTGTGCAAGATGTTGTAAACGAAGTAGGAAAACTCGTTTCATAAACATTACTATGCTCAAAGCGATAACCACAACACTGCTCTTAGTATGCTTATCTTTATACCCATTTATTGTGTATTTTGGATTACAGCATATCTCATTAAGGCAAGTGAGCTTGGTATTGATGGTATTGTTAGGTTTAAGGCTTTTACTTAGCAAGAAGTTACTGAAATCTATGCCATGGATAAAGCCAGCCTCTATTTTGGCTATTATCGCTTTAGCAACAACGCAGTTTTTTAACAGTGATCTGGGCTTAAAGCTTTACCCAGTCATTATAAATACAGTGATGGCCATAACCTTTGCTTATTCGTTGAAAAGTGGCCCAACAGTCATTGAAAGTTTTGCTCGAATTAAAGAGCCTGATCTTGATGAAAAAGGGGTTAATTACACGCGCCAAGTTACTAAAGTATGGTGCGCGTTTTTTATTATTAATGGCAGTATTGCGTTATACACTAGCCTATTTACTTCGTTACAGACATGGACTCTGTACAACGGATTAATAGCCTATATTTTGATAGCTCTCTTAGGCCTTGTGGAATGGCTTGTAAGACAAAAGGTTAAAAGTAATGGTAGCGAGTAACCTGAAATTTCACCCAGACGCTGCATTTGTTGTTGCAGGGCAGCCAATAACACAAACACAGTTTTTTGCTGATATTGCGGCTTATCAAAGTAAGCTCACAGCGCTTAAAGCTGGCAGCCATGTGGTGTTATTCCATCCTGATACCTACCAATTTGCAGTGCGCTTATTTGCTTTAGCGTGTAGTGGTTATAATGTTATTTTGCCACCTAATGGTCAGCACGAAACCTTAAGTTTATTGCTAGCACAGTCTGCTTTTTTTGCCGGCGATGCGACCAATATCAATGATGATGTGCTATTTACTAACCTTGAGCAAAGTCTTGGTCACACGCCTTTGCAAACTAACCGTTTACAATGGCCAACAAACACAGCGGTTATATTTTATACGTCAGGCTCATCAGGACAATCTAAACCGATAGTGAAACCGTGGCGGGTATTAAATCGAGAGCTTGCAGTACTTTCAATGTCATTTGACTTGCCTAGCCAATTTACGTTTTTAGCAACTGTTTCGCATCAGCATATTTACGGCTTATTATTTCGTTTACTTTGGCCGTTGGCGAAAGGCCATATAATTGATAGTGAACAAATTCAGTACCCTGAACATATTGCGCAAAGGCTAAAAAATATTCGTTATGCAGCGCTCGTCTCAAGCCCTGCGCAACTTGGCCGTTTATGTGCTGATAATGTGTTAATTCCTGAGCGCGACAAAATTAAGTGGTTATTCTCCTCTGGCGGACCTCTCAACAACGAACATGCCGAAACTTTATTTAACCAGTTAGCTCGCCCTGCTACCCAAGTATTTGGTAGTACCGAAACCGGCGGTATTGCTTATCGACAAGTTACACAGGCAGCGGTTGATGTACCATGGCAGCCGTTTAATGGTAATTTTTTATCGCTGAATCATGAAGGGCGCTTGATGCTAGATTCTGCGATTTTAGAGCAATCGAATTTCCCTTTAGATGATAGAGCACTTATTCATAAAAATGGTCAATTTAAACTGTTGGGCCGTATAGACAGAACGATAAAAATTGAAGAAAAACGTTTAAACCTTGATGAGCTTGAGAGTTATCTGCAAAGTCACGACTGGGTAAAAGAAGTTAAAGTAGTGGTTATTCCAGCTAAGCGCGTGCAAATTGGTGCGGTGGTTGTACTCAGTGATGAGGCTAATAAAGAGCTTGAACAGCAGGGTAAACTGGCAGTTAACCGCGCTTTACAAGCGCACCTCTCAAACCGCTTTGAACGTATTTGCTTACCACGTAAATGGCGCTACATCGATGCACTTCCTTTTAACAGCCAAGCTAAATTAAGTTTAAAAACATTGGAGCAGTATTTTGCCAAGCCTGAATAACGTGACCCCAGAGGTGGCCGTTTTAACACAAACAGAAACTAGTGTGAGTTTAGCGTTAACCATTGCGGCTGATTTAGATTATTTTCGCGGCCACTTTCCAGATGCGCCAATTTTAGCAGGCGTAGTACAGCTGGATTGGGCAGTAAAATATGCTCAGCAATATTTGGGTTTTGGCAAACTAGTTCAAGATTTAGAAGTGTTAAAGTTTCAGGTAGTAACAACCCCCGATATGACGGTAAACCTAACCCTTGAGCGCAATGCAAAAGGCAAATGTTTATTTAGCTATCAATCAGAAAAAGGCCAGCATGCATCTGGTCGAATTGTATTTTGTGATTAAGCCATGAACCAGTTTTGTATTGTTATTCCTAATTACAATCACACCCATGCTATCGCTGCAGTACTCGATGAGCTAAAAGAGCTACAGCTGCCGATAATCATGGTCGATGATGGCAGTGACGCTGATGCCAAGCATGTATTTACACAGCTTGACGCACAGTACGATTTTTTAACCTTGATAAGCCATGCTCAAAATCAAGGTAAGGGTGGGGCAGTTCAAACAGGCTTGATGGCTGCCTATCAGCAAGGGTTTAGCCATGCTATTCAGGTTGATGCCGACGGCCAGCATTCGTTAGCAGATATTAGTAAGTTGATTGAATTAAGTAATGCATCACCTAACAAGGTGATCAGTGGTTGCCCAATTTATGACAGCTCCGTGCCTAAGCACCGTTATTTAAGTCGTTACATCACCCATTTTTGGGTTTGGGTAGAAACGCTCAGCTTTGATATTGTTGATTCAATGTGTGGTTTTCGGGTTTATCCCTTAGCAGCCGTTGAACAATTAATGACTAAGCAAACGCTTGGCAAGCGCATGGACTTTGATATTGAAATTTTAGTCAGGCTTTATTGGCAAGGTGTTAAAGTCACGTTTTTGCCAACCCAGGTCATTTACCCTGAAAATGGCGTATCTCATTTTCGAGCCTTACACGATAACGTGGGAATTTCGTGGCTGCATACGCGTTTATTCTTTGGCATGTTGCTACGCTCACCTAAGCTACTTTGGCGTAAGGTGACTGGCTAATGGCTGTAAAACATTGGTCAAAAATGCAAGAACGTGGCAATCGCTTAGGCATGCAAATATTGCTCGTATGTTATCGCGTATTTGGTCGAAAAGGCTTGTGGTTGGTGTTGTTTCCGGTGGTATTTTATTTGTTTTTAACAGGCAAAACTGCCCGCCAAGCGTCTCATGCATTCTTAACCCAAGCGCGTAAAGTGAATGGCAATAGCAAAGGGGTTACTTGGCGCGATAGCTTTCGTCACTTTCGCTGCTTTGCTGACAGCGCTTTTGACAAAATTGATGCCTGGCTTGGACGAATTCAGCAACATAATATTCTTTACACCAACGAAGCGCTGTTTAAACAGCTTGATGAGCAACAGCAAGGGGCTATTTTTATCGGCTCACACCTTGGTAACTTAGAGGTATGTAGAGCTCTTAGCCAACACCGAAACAGTAAAACGATTAATGTGTTGGTGTTTACACATCATGCTGTTGAATTTAATAAATTACTGAAAAGTATTAATCCGGATGTTGCGGTAAACCTCATTCAAGTAACCGATCTTGGCCCTGATATGGCAATTATGCTCAAAGAAAAAGTCGAGCAGGGTGAAATTGTGGTGATTGTCGGTGATAGAACCAGTACCACCACTGCAGGAAGAGTTATCGAAGCTGACTTTTTAGGTAAGCCAGCCCCTTTTTCACAAGGGCCATTTATTTTAGCTGCGCTGTTAGATTGCCCGGTGTTTCATCTGTTTTGTTTAAAAGATAAAAAGCCCAATGGCGAAACATTTTACCGCGTGATTTTTGAAAAATACGCCGACAAACTCGTTTTACCGCGTAAAACGAGGCAACAAACATTACAACAAATTGTTAGCGATTATGCGCAAAGGCTCAGTTTTTATGCTGCGGCCTATCCGTATCAATGGTTTAATTTTTATGATTTTTGGCAAAATGACGAGCAAGTGTCTCGTAGTCAAAACAAGGAGAACTAAGGTGTCAGAGCACTCGACTACCGTTTTTGGCCAACAGCGTTTATCAATCGAAGATATTGTTCATATTGCATTAGAGCAAGGTGCTGTTGCGTTAACATCAGACCGTCAATTTGCTAATAAAATAGACAGCGCCGTGGCCTTTTTAGATAAGTTGCTTGAAGATGATGGCGTGATATATGGCGTTACCACAGGTTATGGCGACTCAGTAACCGTAAAAGTGCCACTTGATTTAGTCAATGAGTTACCACTGCATCTTACTCGTTTTCATGGTTGTGGCCTTGGCGATGTTTTTAATCAAGCCCAAGGGCGCGCTATTTTAGCAACCCGCTTAACTTCGCTTTCACAAGGTTATTCTGGCGTTAGCTGGGAGATGTTGAATTTATTACGTGACTTTTTAAATCACAATATCGTACCGGTGATCCCGCAAGAAGGATCAGTGGGAGCCAGTGGTGATTTAACGCCGCTTTCGTATGTAGCCGGTGCTATGGTTGGTGAGCGAGATGTGTATTACAAAGGCGAAATTAAAAACAGCCTAGAGGTGATGCAAGAACTTGGCTTACAGCCATTAAAGCTGCGCCCGAAAGAAGGGTTGGCAGTCATGAATGGCACTGCCGTGATGACAGCTTTGGCATGTCTTGCTTATGATAGAGCTGATTATCTAGTTAAATTGACCAGCCGTATAACAGCCCTTGCAAGCCTTGCATTAAAAGGTAACAGTCATCACTTTGATGATATTTTGTTTTCGGTGAAGCCACATCCAGGGCAACAGCAAGTAGCTGCATGGATCCGTGGAGACTTAAACCATGTAGAACACCCGCGTAATGCTGACCGCTTACAAGATAGGTATTCAATTCGCTGTGCTCCACATGTGATTGGTGTGCTGCAAGATAGTTTGCCATGGTTTAGGCAAATGATTGAAAATGAATTAAATTCGGCAAATGATAATCCAATCATCGATGGCGAAGGTGAACACGTATTGCATGGTGGTCACTTCTATGGCGGTCATATTGCAATGGTTATGGATAGCATGAAAACCGCTGTTGCTAATTTAGCCGACTTAGCCGATAGACAAATCGCATCTTTAGTTGATACGCGCTATAACAATGGTTTACCTTCTAATCTATCGGCGAGTAATGATGAGCGTCGTTATATTAACCATGGTTTTAAAGCGGTCCAAATTGGCGCCAGTGCATACACGGCCGAAGCATTAAAACTGACCATGCCAGCAAGTGTGTTTTCTCGTTCAACCGAGTGTCACAACCAAGATAAAGTGAGCATGGGAACCATCGCTGCACGAGATTGTTTACGTATATTGCAGCTAACTGAGCAAGTGGTTGCAAGTACTTTGCTTGCGAGTATTCAAGGTTTGCGTTTACGTATTAATAGCGGTGAGCTTGAATTCGCTAGTTTAACTAGTGATGTACAAAGTATGTATCAAGACATTAGCGAGTTTTTCCCGCTGCTTGATGAAGACCGTCCTCTAGAGGCTGTTCTTCGCTTTACGGTTGACGCTATTCAAACAAAACGTTGGAGTTTATATGCATAGTAGAGGCTCGTTGCTGAGCACTCATGTTGAGATTGAAATTCCTTTTCATGATTGCGATCCAATGAATGTGGTATGGCATGGTAATTACCCGCGCTATTTAGAAGTCGCGCGCTGCGAATTACTGCGTTTGTTTGATTATGATTATGTGCAAATGCAAGAGTCTGGCTATGCGTGGCCGATTATTGATATGCATATTAAGTACGTCGGCTCAGCATTGTTTACACAAAAAATCCGCGTCGATGCGTACTTAAAAGAATATGAAACACGATTACGTATCGATTACGTAATCACTGATTGCGCTACAGGTAAAAAGTTAACCAAAGCAACGACTATCCAAGTTGCGGTTGATATAGAGAAAAAAGAAATGCAGTTTGTTTCGCCGCCTGTGCTACATGAAAAACTTCAAAAGGTGATTTAATGCGATTAAGCGTGTTGTTACTGAGTGTGCTAGTTTTTTTTCCTGTGTTTGCATCGAGCGCAGTGACAGAGCAAGGCACATTTAGCCAAGAGAAGCATTTTAAAGGATTTAGTAAACCTTTTATTTCAACAGGTTCGTTTGAACTTGCTGAAGATGGCCTCACTTGGCAGGTTGAATCTCCGGTTAAAAGCACGCTATTAATCAAGCAAGGGCAAGTATATACCCTTAACGATCAAGGTGAGCCGCAGCTACAAAAAGGAGCTGAGCCTTACGTTAATTTACTGCAAGCGATTTTAAAGCATGATGAAGTGGCACTTGCTGAGCAATTTTCGATGACAGGTCATGCAGAGTCCGGTTGTCAGACTTTATTGCCTAAAGATGACTTGCTAAAGCAGCTATTTAGTCAGTTCGAATTATGTGTAGCAGCAGAGCAAGTGAGCCGTGTGCGTCTTCAAGAAGCAAATGGTAACTTTACTGTATTACGCTTTGCTTATCCTCACAATGAGCAAAAACAGTGAAAGCATGGGGCCTAACGCTTGCTTGGCTGAGCCTATTAGTTAGCGCCTTAGTGGTTGTTTTTATTCTAAAACAGCCGACGTTGAATAATGATATTTTGGCTTTGTTGCCAAAGTCAGAACCGCGTTTACAGCAAGTCGAAGAACACTTTTTTTCAGCTAATAAACAGCAGTTAAGCTTTTCTTTTCGTGGTGAAAATGCAGTAAAAGCTTATGATGATTTACATCAATGGCTGGCGACTAAACATATTGAGCCTCGTTTTAAGTTACCCGAAATATCCCAGTTGGCAGCATTTTACGGTCAGTACGCAGGGCATTTAGTTTCCGAGGAATATAAGCAAGCAATTGGCGATGCTAATCGCTTTCAACGGTATTACTTTAGTCAGTTGAGTAAAGTCGCAGATCCTTTTGTTTCAAGTACTATCAACCAAGACCCTACGCTTGCCACAGCGGGGTTCTTATCTGAAGCAATGGCGCACATGCAGCAATTTGAGCTGCAAGATGGCCGAATTAACATTAGCTATCAAGGTGATGAGTATTTAATGTTATTCGTGCAAAGTGCTGACAATGCCTTTTCAATAAATCAATCAATAGCTTTAAGCAATGAGATAGTTGCCTATATCGCTGAGCTTGAAGGCCGCTATCCAGATACACAAATTCGCTATGCTGGTGCTTTATTTCACACCGCAGCAAATGCACAGCAAGCCAAATTTGAAATGACCTTGTTTGGTTCGGTGAGCTTGCTAGCTCTTATTGTGATGGTGGTGTGGGTGTTTCGCTCGATAAATGCATTGTGGCTGGCCTCTGTAACCGTGATAAGCGCCGCTATTGGCGGCACCATTGCGCTGATCAGTATTTTTAGTCAGGTGCATGTATTAACCATGGTGTTTGCCGTGACACTGATTGGTATTGCCATTGATTATGCTTTTCATGGCATGCTTGATTTAACCGAGCAGCCGCAAGGTTTTAGTCAAGGGCTTAAGCTGGCACTGTTGTTGTCGTTACTAACCACCACACTCGGTTACGCGAGCTTGTTTTTCTCACCGGTGCAGTTACTCAGTCAAGTGGGAGTATTTGTTGTTGCAGGGCTAGTTACAGCTTGGCTCTGCACACGAATCTTATTGCCTTATTGGCAAACTGGTTTAACCATTAACACTGCTGCACATCGATTAGCTAACTGCTTAAGTGGTTATTTAAAACGATTAACGCATTATCGCGTCGCACTCAGTATGCTGATGCTAGTGTTATTGAGTGCTTTTGCTTTACTAAAACCCCCTGTGATTAATGATGATGTAAAGCTGTTAAATGCAAGTCCTGCGGATTTAATGCAAAACGAAGCGCTGCATATGTCTTTATTAGGTAAAGATAATGGCCAAATCATGATTTTATTTGCCGATAATGCGCAGCAGTTATTAGTACAACAAGAAGCATTAAAAGCAACTATTCGCGGCCTTAATGGCAGTGCAGTGATGCTTAGTGACTTAGTGCCTAGTAAACAATTACAACAGCAAAACTATGAGCAGTTGCATTCAGCCCAGCAAGCTATGAGCGTGGTTAGCCAAATGACAGGGACGCCCGTTGAGCTTTCAACATCAATGCTTGATTTAAACGCGGCACTTAATTCACCGTTAGCGCCGTTAATCGCTAACCAAGTGATCTCAAACAATACACTAACCGCAAGCTGGTTTATGGTAACCGGTGTAAATAAATCCGAGCTGATGGATTTAACCAACGCTTACCCAGATTTAATTGTTTACGATAAAGTCGCGATGATAAGTGAAGGTTTAAGTCATTACTCAAATTCGTTACTGATAACATTGGCCATTGCGATGACCTTTGCGTTACTACTATTTAGCGTCAAATTTGGTTTTAAAACGGCGTGTAAACAAACGCTAGTGCTTGTACTAACAACCGCGGCTGTACTGCTACTTTGCAGTGCACTGCAATCTCAGTTATCGATTTTTAATTTGCTAGGCTGTTTATTGATATTAGCGTTGGCAATCGATTACTTAGTGTTTTATCAGGTCAATAATTTAAGCCCGAGCAATGTACTTGCAATTAGTTTGTCAGCGGCATCATCGATGTGGGTATTTGGCATGTTGGCCGTTTCGAAAACCCCGGCCATTTTCAGTTTCGGATTAACGGTATTAGTGGGGCTAGTTTGTATCTATATCCTGGCGCCGCTCAGTATTGCATTACCTAAAAATAAGGAAAAATAATAGGTGAATAATCAAGTTCAACAGGCTGATGTTGTTATTATTGGTGCTGGCCCTTCAGGTGCTGTGGCTGCCAGTTTACTAGTAAAAAAAGGTTGGCATGTAGTGGTGTTAGAGCAGCAAACCTTTCCGCGCTTTTCGATTGGTGAAAGTTTATTACCCCAGTGCATGAGCTTTTTAGCAGAAGCAGGTCTTGAGCAAGCGGTGCAAACAAAGGCACAATCGCTTGGTTTTCAGTTTAAAAATGGTGCGGCGTTTCAGCGTCGGGGCGACCACACAGCAATCGATTTTACTGAGAAATTTAGCGAAGGCCCTGGCACGACTTTTCAGGTAAAACGCGCTGACTTTGATAAATGCTTAGCCGATGGTGCCATGCAGCAAGGGGCTGAAATACGATACCAACATAGCGTGTTAGCGTTTACCAATTGTGAGGATGGCGCTTTACTTGATGTTACGGATGAAAACCAGCAAGGCTATCAAATTAAAGGGGGTTTTGTCCTTGATGCCAGTGGTTTTGGTAGGGTATTACCTCGCTTACTTGATTTAGAGTCAGCATCAAATTTCCCTGTACGTTGGGCTTTTTTCAGCCATTTTAAAGATAATATTAGCGATACACAGTTTGACCGCGAAAAAATCTTAATTAATGTTCATCCAGAGCATAAAGATATTTGGTATTGGTTGATCCCATTTAGTGATGGTACGGCAAGCATTGGTGTTGTTGGTAAACCAGAGCAGCTTGAGGATAAACAACCACTCGCTGGTTTAAATGAATTTATTGAACAAGATAGCTATTTAAGTGAGTTATTAGCCAACCGTGAAGTAATTGGTGAAGCGCACGCTATCAAAGGCTATTCGGCTAATGTGTCGAGCTTGTATGGTGAGCATTTTGCACTACTTGGTAATGCTGGTGAGTTTTTAGATCCGGTATTTTCATCTGGGGTGACGATTGCATTAAAATCAGCCTCATTGGTCGCTCCTTTAGTTGATAGCTACTTACGTGGTGAGCAAGTTGATTTCAAAAACGATTACAGTGAGCCTTTGCAACAAGGGGTTAATTGCTTTAGAACCTACGTCAGTGCTTGGTATGATGGCTCTTTTCAAGACGTGATTTTTTACAGTGAGAAAAACCAACAAGTGCGCGAGATGATCAGTGCTATTCTTGCGGGTTATGCATGGGACTTACAAAACCCATTTGTAAAACAAAGCAACAAACGCTTAAATACGTTGGTTGAATTATGTCGCGACTAACACGCTCTTTGCTTTTAACCTTGAGCATATTAGTGGCAAGTTGTGCCAGTGAATTTGCAGTAAAAAAGGGTGTTGATTTAGCGCCAAATGCAGGGATTTATTTGCTTGATCCACCGCCGTCATTAGTTGCCGATAATTGGCAGCAAGTACTTGAAGTACACCATGGCGATGAGCAGCATACATTACTAGCGCAGCTTAGTTTAAACAGTGAAACGGGTATTAACTTGGCTGTTATGACGGCTCAAGGTATGCCGATATTTCAGTTAGAAAAAGCGCCACTAGGGCCGATTAAAAGCGAAAAAATGCTCCCTATCAACGCGGTTGATCCTCGCTATATTCTTGCTGATATCATGCTAGTACACTGGCCGGTTACTGTGCTGAACTCGCAACTTTATGGTTTGAACTTGGTTGAACAAGGCTCGACACGGCGTTTATATCAAGGTGAACAGTTAATTAGTGAAATTCGCTATTTAGACGGTGCAACAGAACTTGTAAACTTTCAGCGAGATTACAAAATTAAATTTCAAAGGGTTAATTGATTATGCCATTTTGGCTTAACGACTTAGGTATTGTTAGTGCATTGGGGGTTGGTCATCAACAAACAATGCAAAGTATCAGCTTACAACCTAAACAAACACTCACAGAGGTGACGTCGCTTGCATTTGAGCAGCGCCCAACTTTTGTGGGGTTGGTTAATGAACTGCCATTAACAGCATCAATGCGATTTTATCAGCTAATCGATTTAGCGCTGGCGCAAATTGCTGACACTTTAGCAAGCATAAACATTCCGAGCAGCCGTATTGCTGTGGTGATTGGTACTAGTACTGCTGCAATTCAAGAAGGTGAGAGAGGCCGAAAAGCGCATGCAGCTAAGGGAAAGTGGCCAGAGGAGTTTGATTATTACGACCAAGCGCTCGTCGCACCCGCCAATTATATTGCCAAAAAACTCGCTGCGAAGGGGCCAAGTTACAGTATTTCAACTGCGTGTAGTTCAAGTGCCAAGGCGCTTATTAGTGCGCGCGCCTTACTCAGTGCCGATTTAGCCGATGTGGTAATTTGTGGTGGGGTAGATAGCTTGTGCCAACTCACTATCAATGGCTTTGATTCGTTATCTTCTATTAGCGATGAAATTTGTAAGCCGTTTAGTGGCGACAGAGCAGGCATTAATATTGGTGAAGCCGCAGCATTATTTGTTATGAGTAAAGAGCAGCATACAAAACAAAGTATTGCCTTTTTAGGTGGTGGTGAAAGCTCCGACGCCCACCATATTTCAGCACCGATTGCAGACGGTTCTGGCGCAATTGCTGCTATGACAACGGCGTTGCAAGACGCGAATTTAACGCCTTCAGATATCGACTACATTAATGCTCATGGAACAGCCACACCGCAAAATGATGCCATGGAATCTCTGGCAATCAGTGAAGTATTTGGCAAAGATACTAAAGTGAGCTCTTCTAAACATTTGACCGGCCATACCCTAGGCGCAGCAGGGGCTTTAGAAGCGGGATTATGTTGGCTCTATTTGGCTTACCCAGATTTTAATCAATTAGTATGTAATAAGGTCGAAACAGACGACTCTTTGGCTGAGATTGGTTTAATAACACAACCAGAAACGGCAGAAATTAACACTTGTTTATCAAATTCGTTTGCCTTTGGTGGCAATAATGTCAGTGTAGTACTAGGACATCTAAATGAATCACTATAAAATTGAGCAAGTAGTCCCTCATAGCGAACCAATGATATTGCTCAATCGCCTATCCAATTACAGCGAAGAGTCAGGTTGTTGTGAAGTGGATATACGTTCACACAGCCCGTTTTATGACGAGAGCTTAAATGGCGTTGCCAGTTATATTGGCTGTGAATATATGGCGCAAACTATCGCAGCGTATGCTGGTGCGCTGGCAAAAGACAAAGGAAATGAAGTACAAATCGGTTTTTTAATTGGTACGCGCAAATATAGAACCTATGCGCCGGTATTTAAAAACGAGCAAACGCTTAAAGTATCGGTGACAAAATTATATCAAGAAGAATCAGGGTTAAGTGTATTTGAGTGTCAAATACATAGCGATGAAACATGCTTAGCTGAAGCAAAAATTAATGTTTTTCAACCACAAGACCCAATGCAGTTTATAAGAGAAAATCAATGACAAAACGTATTTTAGTCACCGGCTCAAGCCGTGGTATTGGCAAAGCAATCGCACTTAGATTAGCTAACGATGGCTTTGATATTGCTGTTCATTGTCGCAGTGGTGTGGCTGAAGCAGAGCAAACCTGTGAAGAAATCAGTGCGCTTGGTCGTCATGCTAGCTTATTGCAATTTGATGTTTGCGATAGAGAGCTTGCAAAACAACAAATTGAAGCTGATATTGCCGAGCACGGTGCGTATTATGGGGTGATCTGTAATGCAGGTATCACAAATGATATGGCGTTCCCTGCGATGCAAGGTGATGACTGGGATAAAGTGATCCGTACTGGCCTCGACGGTTTTTATAATGTGGTGCATCCAACGGTGATGCCAATGGTGCAAGGTCGTAAAGGTGGCCGTATTGTCACTATGGCGTCAGTGTCAGGGATTGCCGGTAATCGCGGACAAGTTAACTACAGTGCCGCTAAAGCGGGCATTATTGGTGCGACCAAAGCGCTTTCGCTTGAGCTTGCAAAACGTAAGATCACCGTTAACTGCGTAGCTCCAGGGTTAATCGAAACTGAAATGACAGACGATTTACCGGTTGATGAAATGCTAAAAATGATCCCATTAAAACGTATGGGTTCGGTTAGTGAAGTCGCGGGTACTGTGTCGTTCTTGTGTTCCGATGACGCCGCGTATATCACCCGCCAAGTTATTTCTGTGAATGGCGGTATGGTGTAATGAAGCGTGTTGTTGTTACAGGCATGTCTGCCATTACTGCATTAGGTGATACCTGGGGTGAATTTAAAACCGCTTTGCAAAAAGGTGAAAATGCCGTTCAGTACATGACTGACTGGGATGTGGCGCCAGAATTAAACACTCGACTAGCAGCACCTGTTACTCATTTTAGTAAACCAAGCCACTATAAGCGTAAACAAGTTCGCTCAATGGGGCGTGTTGCTATGATGTCGACCCGTACTACAGAGCTTGCTTTAGAAGAAGCTGGGCTATTAGAGCACTCAAGTCTAACCGACGGCTCTACAGGTATTGCTTTTGGCTCATCAACGGGGTCAACGCCACCATTATTGGCTTTTGCAAAAATGATGGAAACCGGCGAAATGACAGGCGTAACGGCCACCAGTTACATCCAGATGATGGCGCATACAGCGCCTGTGAATGTGGGTGTCTTTTTTGGCTTAAAAGGTCGGGTGATCACTACCAGCTCTGCGTGTACATCAGGCTCGCAAGGTATTGGTTATGCTTATGAAGCGATTAAGTATGGTCGACAAAAAGCCATGGTGGCTGGTGGCGCAGAAGAGTTATGCATTACAGAAGCTGCGGTATTTGACACCTTATACGCGACCAGCACAAAAAATGATGCTGCCAAAAGCACGCCACGACCATTTGATCAAAATCGTGATGGTCTGGTTATTGGTGAAGGTGCAGGCACACTCATTTTAGAAGAGTATGAGCATGCCCTAGCCCGCGGAGCGACCATTTATGCGGAGCTCGTCGGTTTTGGTTGTAACTCAGATGGTCAACATGTGACGCAACCTACCGCAGAAACTATGCAAGTGGCTATCGAAATGGCACTTAATGATGCACAGCTTACTGCCGACCAAATTGGCTATGTGAATGCTCATGGTACGTCAACAGATCGGGGTGATATTGCGGAGTCTCAGGCGACTTTCAATGCCCTTGGCAAGAAACCTATTAGCTCATTAAAGAGTTATTTAGGTCATACCTTAGGAGCGTGTGGCGCCATTGAGGCATGGGCAAGTATCAATATGATGAATGATGGTTGGTTTGCACCTACTATCAATTTAACGGATGTCGATCCTGAGTGTGCTGATTTAGATTATATCAAGGGCAATGGCCGTGAAATGCAAACAGATTACATTATGAGTAATAATTTTGCGTTTGGTGGCATCAATACCTCGTTAATTTTTAAAAAGTGGCAAGCATGATCAAGCGCTGCATCATAAGTATTTTATTTATTCTAACTTTTAATGCTTATGCTGCAGAAGACAGTGTAGAAAAGGGCACTGCAAAAATGGAGTTCGGTGCAGGCCTTTTTTATGCAGATATCCCGCATTATTTAGGTTCAGATGAAAGTGAGCAATACCTATTGCCTGTGCCTTATTTTCGTTATCAAAGCGATAAAATGGCCATCGACCGTAATAACTTCACTGGCTTTTTGTGGCAACAAGAAAATCTCCATTTAGATTTATCTGCCAACGTAGGTCTTGCAGTTGACAGTGAAGACAACAAAGCCCGAGAAGGTATGGATGATCTAGATTGGGTGTTTGAATTAGGGCCTTCACTTAATTACTACCTAATAGGTGAACCAAACGCTAAACAGCATTTGTATTTAAGCCTGTTTGCACGCAAAGCCATTGCGACAGATTTCTCTGGTATTGATGATATTGGCTGGCGTTATGGGCCAAGTGTGTATTATCGAGTGCCGATCATCGAAAAGGCGGATTCACAATTTTCATTAGCGTTTCGTGGCAATATCAACTTTGCTAGCGATAAATACCTTGATTATTACTATGGAGTGAGTGACTTACATAGCAATGAAACTCGCCAAGCATACTCAAGTCGTTCAGGTTTTTCTGGCGCTGATGTATCAATTGGGGTACATTTTGACACACCAAAGTATTGGTTAGGTGGTTTTGTTAAATATCATCACCTTGCTAACAGTCAACAAGATGCAAGCCCACTCGTTAAGCAAGATTATAATGTTTCGGTTGGTTTTGGTGTTGCATGGAAATTTTATAGAAGGAATTTTTAAATGAAGTTATTGACCCTTGCATGTGTTTTAGCAGCTTGTTTGTTTTCAACAAACAGTTTTGCACGTGATGATTTACAAACGCTACCTGTACAAGCATTACTTGAAACTACCAAAGCTAAACAAGCGCTGTTAGATATTCCGCTGTATTTTGCTGATCAAAGTCATAACAGCATTAAAACCAATTATGGTGAAGTGATCACCAACAAGAAAACCAACGCATTTAATAAAACTGACCGAGAAGCGTGTGAGTGGGTAATGCTTAGTGCTTTAAAAGCATTACAAGAGCGTGCTGTTCGTGAAGGCATGAATGCAGTTGTAAATATTCAGTCGTACTACAAAAAACGTGAGTTCGTTAGCCAAACAGAATATCAATGTGGTGCGGGCACATTTGTTGCTGGCGTGGCATTAAAAGGCACTTTAGTTAAGTTATAACTAACTAAAGTCATTTTTTTTCTGTATAATTTGCGACCCTTGATATGATGGCCGCAGGTTATACAGCATGAATTTTAAATCATTTAGTTTTTCTTCTGAGCTTTTACAGGCATTAGAAGAGCTTAATTTCGAAACGCTTACTCCCGTTCAACGTAGTGCAATTCCTGCGGTAAGAAAAGGCAAAGACGTACTTGTTAGTGCGCAAACAGGCACGGGTAAAACCGCTGCATTTGCTTTACCACTTATCCAAAAATTATCAGAATCAGCGGTTAGTGAAAATAATGCACCAAGTGCTTTAGTGCTTGCACCTACCCGCGAATTAGCTGAGCAAATTGCTAATAATTTTAAAGCGTTTGCAAAATACACCGAACTCAAAACAGTGTGCTTGTTTGGTGGTATTAATCTAGCGGGTCAAGCTAACGATTTGAAAGCAGGTGTCGACATCGTGGTTGCAACGCCAGGGCGCTTACTTGATCATCTACGTTTAGGTAACATCAGCCTAGCTAATGTTAAGCATTTAGTGCTTGATGAAGCTGACCGTATGCTAGACATGGGCTTTATCAACGATATGCAAACTGTTATTAATGGTTGTGATGAAGCGCGTCAAATCTTATTGTTCTCTGCCACTTTCCCGGCGGCAATTAAACAATTTGCGAGTAAAGTACTAAAGCAGCCTGAAATCATTCGTGTAGATCAAACAAACAGTACTGCAGAAACAGTGCAACATGTTGTTTATCCAGTTGAAGAGCGCCGTAAGCAAGAGCTTTTATCTGAATTGATTGGTAAGAAAAACTGGCAGCAGGTACTTGTTTTCGTAAACATGAAAGAAACCGCTGATGAGCTTGTAAAAGAGCTTAATCTTGACGGGATTCCTGCTGTTGTTTGTCATGGTGATAAAACCCAAGGTAACCGCCGCCGCGCTTTACGCGAGTTTAAAGAAGGTAAAGTTCGCGTACTAGTCGCTACCGAAGTAGCTGCTCGTGGTATTGATATTGAAGGGTTGCCACGTGTGATCAACATCGATCTACCTTGGCTTGCAGAAGACTACGTGCATCGTATCGGCCGTACAGGTCGTGCTGGTAAGCCGGGTCAAGCAATTTCGTTTGTGAGCCGTGAAGAAGAAAACACTTTATTCGATATCGAAAAGCTAATCGGACAGCGCATCAAGCGTGTTGTTTTACCAGGTTACGAAGTAAGCAGCCGTGAAGTACTGATTGATAAAATTAGTAAAAAGCCGTCGCATTTACGTCGTAGCCGTACAAATAAGGCTTCGGGTCAGGCAACGGGTGAAGCGCGTGCAAAGAACCGTTCACGAATCGCAAATGTTCGCAAATCTTTGAAGGGCAATAAATTAAGCCTTAAAAAGTAATAGATTTCGATAACAAACGTATGAAAAAGCCCCATTGCTGTTTGGCAATGGGGCTTTTTTGGCTCTTTTATTAGTACAAATGGAGTATTTTGTTAAATTTTATGACATAAAGCTGAAAATTAGATTAACAAATGTACCTTACTGAATTACAATCGCTTTGAAATCAGTCAAGTAGCGTTTCTAGCGCGTCAGTGTCTAAATGGATGTTTATGCAGTACTTAAAAAGAATAATAAATAAAATAATCGCCCCTACTTTTTTACTTAGTGTTGCTAGTGTGCCTTTTTCTGCCAATGCATTTGATAAAGCAGAGTTCTCCCTTGCCCATATTAAAGAGTCTATTAGCGTTGATGGTGTGATGGATGAGTCGCATTGGCAATACGCCACAAAAGTACCATTAAAATATCAGAATGAGCCAACCGAAAAAGGCACGCCGCTCGTACAAACCGATGCTTACATGTATGAAGATGGTAAATACTTGTATGTTGGTTTTATTGCAAAAGATAATGACCCTTCGCAAATTCGTGCCGCCCTTCGAGATCGTGATACGCTTTGGCAAGACGACAATGTTGCCTTGATGATTGATACCTTCAATGATGAACGAACCGGCTATGAGTTTTATGTAAACCCTCTTGGTGCGCAAGGCGATATGCGCATGACTGATATTGATGATTGGGTGGAAGATCCATCATGGGATGCCATTTGGGACAGTGCAGGGCAAATTACCGACGACGGTTATGTGGTTGAAATGCGTATTCCATTCACTGCACTTCGTTTTCCAAAAGGTCAAACAGAGTTAACGTGGAGTTTTGCAGTTTGGCGAAATTATCCGCGTGATGTGTATTATCAAATGTCGAATGTTGGTTTTGACCGAGATGTGAAATGTAGCTTTTGCCAGTTTGATAAACTCACAGGCTTTGCCAACATGACAGAAAGCCAAAACATTCAGCTTACGCCAACTTTAACTGCGCTTCGCCATGATACCAAAGACACAGTGCCGGGTGATTGGCAAAATGGTGATATTGATACTGAAGCGGGCATGGACTTACGTTGGGGGGTGACGCAAGATGCGGTTATTAATGCCACCATTAATCCTGACTTTTCGCAGGTCGAGGCAGATTCACTTGAACTTGATGTAAATACTACTTACTCAATTTATTATGCTGAAAAGCGTCCATTCTTTTTAGATGGCGCCTCTTATTTTGATACCAGCCAACTAGAGCTTTTATATACGCGAATGATTGCTGAACCTGATGTGGGTTTAAAGTTAACAGGTAAAACCGGCGCGCACAGCTATGGTTTTATGTACGCTGACGATCAGAATACCAGTGTCTTACTTCCGACGAATCAAGGTTCTGGCTTTGCTAATCTAGCAGATAAAACGCAAGCCGTAGCAGGGCGCTATCAGTTTGATATTGGCCAAAAAGGCACAATTGGTGTGATGAGCACTCACCGTGAAAATGATGATTATCATAATACGGTGTTATCTTTAGATGGTAGTTACTGGTTTAATCAATCAGATAGTTTGCAGTATCAAGTAGCAAGCACAGATACTACTAACTCAGAATTTTTAGTTGATTATTATGGCATTGATAAAAATCAATCAGATCAAGCTTATGCCATTGAATTTACAAGAACTAAGCGTGATTACGAAGTCTATGCTAATTACGAAAATATAGGTAAAGAATACCGCTCAGATTTGGGTTATCAAGCTAAAGTTGATTACGAGCAAGTACAACTAGGCGGTGGACAAACTTGGTATCTTGATGCTGATGATGCAATCACAGAGTACAGCTACAATGTTGAGTGGGATAAAACATGGGCGCAAAATGGCGAGCTACTCGAAGAAGAATACGATGGCTTTTTTACCTTTAAAGGTAAGATGCAGTCGCAAACAGAAATTGGCTTTATTCATCGTAATGAGTTTTATGCCGGCGAGTTTTTTAATCAAAACATAGGTTATATCTACGGCGGTTTTAGACCCATTCGTGACATTAGCTTTTTATTGTATGCTCAATATGGCAGTAAAATTGATTACAGTAATGCAGCTTTAGGTACTATGGTTCGCATTGAACCTGAGATGACATGGGATATAAACGATCATTGGCAGGTGCAACTAGAGCACAGCTACAGCTATCTAGATAACCAGCAAAATGAACGTGTTTATACTGCAAACTTAACGGATCTACGCGTATATTATAAATTTAATATGCGCTCAATGCTGAAACTCGTTTTGCAGTTTGAAGATGTCGATCGGAACAACGAAGCTTATCGATTTGATGTAAGCCGTACTAACCGCGATTATGGTAGTCAGCTAGTGTACTCGTACAAGATTAACTCACAGACACTGTTTTATTTAGGTTATTCTGATAAAGGCTACCAAGATGATTCGTTGAAGAATCTTGAGCGTGATCAGCGTACCTTCTTCACTAAGCTAAGCTATGCATGGCAGCTTTAGCTTAAGCAAAAATAATACATAGTTGGTCAGCTTATAGCTGACCAACTTCTTCGTTTACTTTACTTCTTACCACGCCTTCAAGGCTTTTTAAGCCCCATTGCTTACCAATCTCGACAGCTTCATCAATTGGCTTTTTCAAGGTTATAGCATTGTATAGCGCAACAAGAGCGCCAACACGGTTGCTGCTCGCGCAGTGAAGTAAGGTGGTTTGCTGTTGGTGCTCATTGAGCAAAGCCTGAAGTTTCGTAGCATTTTCAATGGTAATATCAGCTTTAGATTGCACAGGGATATGGTAATAGTTCATACCAAGCTCAGTGACTAACTCTTGCTCAGACCAATTTGTTTCGTTATCACCGCGAAGGTTGATGATGTTCTCAACACCAAGTTGTTTTAGCTTGGCAAAATCGGTTTGACTTGGCTGACCTGAAGTTAGCACATGCTTAGATTGGGCCTTAAGATTCAAAATATCCAGTTGCGTAGCAGCTGTTTGTGCTGCTAATGCTGAAAATGACAGCAGCGCAGCACAGGCTAATTGTATAAACTTATTCATGTTACTCCTTGAAAAGTGTTTAATTTTTGCTGTAGACGGTTTCACCACGGCTAATGGTTTCTAGCACTTGTAAGTTATGTAGCTCTGCAGGCTTGATTTTCAACGGGTTGTTATCAAGGATAATTAAATCTGCTTGCATCCCTTGTTTTAATTGCCCTTTTGAGCTTTCTTCAAAGTGTTGATACGCAGGCCATGTCGTCATTGCTTGTAATGCAGTATACACAGAAACGCGTTGATCTGGGCCTAGTACCTGATCTGTACGAGTCGTACGGTTAACCGTTGCATCTAATACACGTAGTGCGTTTGGCAAGGCCACTGGTGCATCATGATGGGTGCTAAACATTAATCCTTGTTCGAGAACCGCATGAGTGGGCGAAATAAAATCGGCACGGGGGTGACCAAGCACCGAATTTACATGCCAGTCGCCCCAATAAAAGGTATGCATTGGGAAGAGCGATGGAAATATGCCTAATTCTTTAAGACGGTTTACCTGATCTTGACGAATTGTTTGCCCATGAATAAGTACGGGACGGCGGTCTTTTTTACCAAGCTTGTTATTAGCATTTTCAACAGCATTTAAAAATTGCTCAATAGCGGCATCACCATTTGCATGAGTCATCACTTGCCAGTCATTGGCAAAGGCAGTATCAATATACTGATAGGCTTGTTCATCATTAAAAGTAGGGTAGCCTGCATAGCCTTGCTCTTGGCCTTCAGGTGCTTTTAAGTATGGGTGAGATAACCAGGCGGTTTTTCCTTGTGGTGAGCCATCAAAGTTAAGTTTTACACCACCAATACGAAAATGATTCGTGTAGTTTTTAGTGTTATAGGGTGAGTCCATAAAACTGCTGCTGGTGGCCATATCGGCATAGGCAACCACATCAATGACAAATTTATCCGCTTTGGATGCCCTTACCATTGAATCATAGGCTTCTTGAGTTGCTCGGCCTTCTTGTGCTGTGGTGTAGCCGTATTTTGTGTAGAGTTTTTGCCCTTCTTGCAGCATTAAATCTTGTAAGTCAGGATCAAACGACTGCATGAGTTTAAACAGTAAACCAAAGTGCGCGTTTTCTTCGAGCACCCCATTGGGTTCTTGTGAGTTCGCCATACGACGAATTAGCCCGCCTTTAGGGTTACCGGTGTTTTCGTCGATGCCGGCCATGGCTAAGGCTTTACTGTTAGCAACACTTAAGTGTCCTGAGGTATGAATGATGATGACTGGCTTTTCTATACTAACACGGTCTAGGTCCATTTTAGTCGGGTACCTATCAAGCTCAGCATCATCGTAACCAAAGCCTAAAATAGCACCCGTTTTTTCAATAAATGTAGTGTAGTCAGGGTTATTTTGTGCGGCTGTGAGAATATTAACGATTTGCTCAACGGTATTGGCATCACCATCTGGACTAGGTAATACATTGGCTACCATGGCTTGCAAACCAACACCATAGACATGGCTATGGCCATCAACAAAGCCTGGCATTAAGGTTTTTCCTTGCAAATTAATCAGCTTTGTTTTGCCAAACTTATGCTCCAGTGCTTGGTTTTTATCACCAACAAAAATGATTTTTTCACCTTGCGTTGCAATTGCTTGTGCATATTCTGGTTCATCGCCAGCCATCGTAAGAATATCGCCACCATAATAAATAGCATCTGCAGCACTCACTTGCAGAGGTAGGGTTTTAGCTGTTTGTTCAGGGGGATTATCACAAGCCGTTAAGGCAAATAATGAACAAGCAATTGCGAGGTGATGTTTCATATAAATCTTCCATGAATTTTAACTATGTCTAAGAATATAGTCTGTTTAAAATTTTTGTCTTTAAAAAATAGTATTAAATTTCGTTAAAGTACAAGACAATAGCAGCGCCATCGAGGCTACTACCGTTGTGAATGTTGATACCAATGCCAAAGTTGTCAAACCATGACGTCCACTTTCTACTGTCCCATAATAAGCCGATACCATATTCATAAAAGTGATCGGTCCCAAATGCTACGCGACTATCGCCGCCTAAATCGATACGCTGGCCTTTAATGTAGAAAGCTTGCTCAAAAACCCCGATTTTGAACATGTTAAATTTAGCTTTAATACCATTAAGTGTGCGCCATGTTTCAGGTGCTGCATTATTTATTCCATCAGGGTGAGAGAGTGCCCATCCATAGTAGTAATTGAAGTTAAGCTTGTACTCGTAATAGCCCCAATGCCTAGGTAAGCGATAGATCATGGTCGCATTTGGGTTTAACACCAGCGCATTACTGTTGAGGTTGGTGTAAAGATTTTCAGCTAAAGGCTTAAAGTTACGCCTAGACTCGGGAGAGTTATACTCATAGTCATTGTTGTAATGTAAGTAGTGAGTATTAAAGCCAAATTGATATGACCATTTCGAGCCAAGTGCTTTTTCGGCATTAAAGCCGATCATGCCGTTATATACAGTTTCTGAAATATAGTCGTCAGTCACATTATCAAATAGCGAAATGAAATCTGATTGATTTAAATAGCTTACCCTGCTGGCCAAACTTAGTTTGTGTTGATAAATTGGCTCATCAAGCTGCCAAGTATAAGGAATACTGTAGAGTCTGAGTTTTTTTCTAAGCGCGATACTGTCTTCATCTTTGTTGGCATGTTGCGGGTCAAACAGTGTTTGCGGATCAAAATCACCAAACCCCAAAGTAATACTGTCCCCATCCGTTAAAACTAACGACGTTGCAAATGCAGTTTCAAGTTGCTTAGTTGGATTGGCATATAAATTAAATACACTTAATGCGTGCAATAGAAACCACAGCTTAAATAGCTTTTTCATATAAAATAACAATAAAAATTAATGTCTTAATAATAGTCGTAAAGTTAGCTTTCAACAATCTCAGGTACAAAAAAGCCAAGCTAATGCTTGGCTTTTTACCTCTCTAAGAAGATTAAGGCTGATAGTAAATCGGTGATTCAGGGCCAACTGGGAAGCCCAGAACAAATACCCATAAGTAGAATAATGCAACCCAACCAACAAAGAAGATCATGCTGTATGGAAGCATGGTCGCAACCAATGTACCAATACCCATGTCTTTCTTATACTTAGTGGCAACAGCCAGTATCAAGCCAAAGTAACTCATCATTGGGGTGATAAGGTTAGTTACCGAGTCACCAATTCGGTACGCCGCTTGAATAGTCTCTGGCGCATAGCCGATGAGCATTAACATTGGCACGAAGATAGGCGCCGTTACAGCCCATTGTGCAGATGAAGAGCCCAAGCTTAAGTTTACTAAAGCACACATTAAAATGAAGAGCACAAATACTTCTGGGCCAGTAAGGTTTAATGCTTGTAACAGAGCGGCGCCGTTAATAGCTAAAATTGTGCCTAGGTTGGTCCATTTAAAGAAAGCAACGAACTGTGCTGCAAAGAAAACCAGCACAATATACATCCCCATCGAGCTCATGCTTTTACTCATGGCATCGATGACATCTTTATCGTTTTTCATGGTGCCAACAACGCGGCCGTAAACAAAACCTGGAATACCAAAAGTTACAAAGATAAAGACCACAATGCCTTTTAAAAATGGTGAATGTGCAACAAGGCCTGTTTCTGGGTTACGCAAAATGCCGTCTTCAGGAACAATTGTCCAAGCAAGTAATAATGAAACCACTAACAGAGAAACACCTGCCCACTTAAGACCTGACTTTTCTTTATCAGTAAGCCCTGCAATGTCGTTCTTTGGCAAATCATTGCTTGCTTCATCTGGGTTGTACTTGCCAAGACGAGGTTCAACGATTTTCTCTGTAACTAACGTACCTAGAGTCGCGATTAGAAATACTGAAATCATCATGAAATACCAGTTTGCTTCAGCGCCAACTTGGTAATTTGGATCAATCATTTGTGCTGCAGGTGTGGTGATACCAGCAAGTAGCGGGTCAATGGTGCCGAGCAATAAGTTTGCACTGTAACCACCTGAAACACCAGCAAATGCCGCAGCAAGACCGGCAAGAGGGTGACGACCAAGACTGTGGAATATCATTGCTGCTAATGGGATTAGTACGACGTAGCCAAGTTCTGATGCCGTATTTGATAAAATCGCAGCAAACACCACCATAAAAGTAACTAAACGCTTTGATGCGCCCATTACCATGCCGCGCATAGCAGCAGAGAGTAAACCAGAGTGCTCTGCAACACTAACACCTAATAGAGCAACCAGTACTGTACCAAGTGGTGCAAAACTGGTGAAGTTCGTAACAAGGCCAGTAACGATGCGCTGAAGGCCTTCGGCGCTAAGTAGGCTGACAACTTCAATAACCCCATCAGGGTCTCGACCTGCAGCGCCTTCAGGGCGTGGGTCAATAGCACTTAAACCATACCAATCGGCAATGCCGCTAAAAACTATAATGGCAACGCAGAACATTGCAAATAAAGTGATAGGGTGGGGGAGCATATTACCCAAAAATTCAACAGTGGCTAAAAATCGGTTAAACAACCCATTATTACCACCCTCATGGGTGTTGTGAGAGTTTATAGTTTTTGACATGTCCAGTTCTCATTATTTCAAAATGGCGCTAACCTAGCATTTTTTACCGGACAGATCATGTTTTAGCGGTGGGATATCTAATAGGTACGTTCCAATACGCCCTTATATAGCAAGGGGTAGCGGCGCAAACGTTTGCCAATGTAATCATCGGCTAAAATTTGCGCACAGATATGATCTACATCGTTACTTGCTTCAAATACCCAATCAAAACGCTCAATAGCAAGCAAAAAGCCACGCTTGAGGAACTGTTGTTCGCGATAGTAGCTAAGGTTTTCGCGAATAATATCTAACTTACCTGGGTTAGATTTTAGTTCATTAATAACTTGGTTGATAAATGCCTGCTGTTGATTTGATTCAGCTTTCACCCGTCGTTTCATTACTTCTCTACAGTTCCTGTTCTGCGATATAAAGCACTTTCTTTAAAAAGTCTTCTTTGTTCTTTTCATGTTGATAGTCAAGGTGATAGGTATTATGAAAGCCAAAGCGCAGTAACACACCACTGCCTTTTAGATATACCGTATAACCATCGATATCCGAAAAAGCGCAAATACCCTCATAAAGCTTTCCATCTTCATGATCTTCGCCGTGTTGAATGATTTTTTCATACACAGATAGAATTAATTTACCGTCTAGCTCATTTTTCATGATGACTCCTTTTTGAAGTAATACGTTTCAGATCTATAAAAAGTTTAGTGCTATTTTATGCAGGTATTAAACGTGCTGTGTGTTTTTAAAACCTTACTTTGCGATAAATCACTAAAATCACATTTAGATAGCAGATGTCGGAAATTTACAATATTTTCTCTTACCTTAAACTTAAGATAGATTTTATTTGAGGGACACACAATGAAATATAAGTTTATACCCCTGATACTACTAACAGGCTTGTTGCTTGTAAGCAAAAGCATATCAGCAAATACAGCTCCCCTGATGTTAGAAAATGAAGCGGGGCAAATAGTTAAACTTGACAGTTACTTAGGCAAGAAACCTGTTTACTTAAAGTTTTGGGCTACTTGGTGCAAGCCATGTATGGAGCAAATGCCGCATTTTCAGCATGCTTATGAGCAGTATGGCGATAAAATTCAATTTTTGGCTATTAATATTGACCTTAATGATGATGCACACGCTGTTGCTAAGGTTAAAGAGCGCTTTTCGCTCACTATGCCACTATTTACTGATCACACAGCCCAGGTTGCTAAACATTATGAATTTATGGGCACCCCGTTTCATGTGTTGATCGATAGTGATAAAAAGGTGATTTTTCAAGGCCACGAAGCTGATAAACCGCTTGATAACACATTACGTTTGTTATCACACAATGGCAAAGTTGATAAAGCGCGCTTACTAGGCGAAAAGCACGGCCAAGCGACTCCTTTGGTAATTCCGAACAAAGGTAAAAAAGCCGTGCTGTTCACCGCTACGTGGTGCGACTGGTACTTAGCCGACACGCGCCCTGCAATGGCAAAACAGTGTGTACTAGCGCAGCAACACGTTAATACGCTGGCAGAGCAAGGAGTTAATGTCGAGGTTAAAGTGAGTCAGCTGTGGACTGATCAAAGTGCAGTGCAAGAATATGTAGATAAATTCGCTGTAACCATGCCGGTTTCAATCGATTATGGTAATGATTTATTTATCGAAAATAGTATTAATTCGGTACCCAGTTTACTTCTCTACAACGATGGAAAATTAGTTTCTAAGCACGCTGAATTTTAGCTCAAAACCGCTTAATTTTACTTTGTTATTATGCAAATTTAGCCTATGCTCAAGGCTCATTTTACAGTGAGCCTAGAGCATGATAGATAAGGCATTATTAGCAAAAACACGCGAGTTATCTGACCGTTTAATCGCATTGCAAACACCCATTCGTATTCTTGATGCGATCAACTGGGATAAACAAATCAAAGAAGAGTTTTTTAAGCATAAATGCCAAAAGAACCCAACGGTTGATCAAGCCTATTACCAACAGCGTGATCTTGGTTTTGTACCAAGCGAGTTGCGCCGCGCGTTTTCTGATTTAAATCGCGATATCATCAGCCAGTTAGGGCAGCTAAATCCTATTGCGCAATACATGAGCAAGATGTGTACTGAATATAAAACCGTACTTAGTATGATTGAATATCGTGGTACCCCAGAGTTTCATGATTTGTCAGTTGAGTTGTTCGGTCATCCCAAGGATTTATTCCATGCAGGAGAGCCTTCACTTTCTGAGCTTGCAACCATGCTTGAGCAGCCGCTAAAGAGTATGCTTGATGCGGATATTTTACCGGATGATCCAAAAAACATAGATGCACAAGATGCCGTGAAAATTCTAGCATCACAAGTGGCTCAAACGATGCCGGGTATCGATGTTGAGGTTATTCTGAGCGACGGTATTGTGAGTGATGCTGCGGCAGGTGCAAATAATATTAAACTTAATCAAGATGTTAAATTCTCTCAAAGAGAGCTAGATATTCTAGAGGTGCATGAAGGCTGGATCCATGTGGGGACGACGCAAAACGGTCTTGCTCAGCCCTATTTAACCTGTTTAAGTAAAGGCACACCGAGCTCTACAGTGACCCAAGAGGGCCTTGCTGTCTTAACCGAAATTATTACTTTAAAGTCGACGCCACGACGTTTAGCAAAATTAGTGAACCGTATTCAAGGTATTACTAAGGTTATTGATGGCGCGGAGTTCGTTGATATTTATCGTGATTATGTAGCGCAAGGTTTGAGTAAAGACGACAGTTATACGCTTACTCAGCGGGTGTTTAGAGGCAGTACAGCAACAGGCTTACCTTTTACCAAAGATATCGCCTACATCAAAGGTTTCGTGTTGGTGTATAACCTTATACGAGTTGCCATTCAGTTAGGTCGAATTGATCAATTGCACTTGTTATTGGTCGGTAAAATCTCAATTGATGATTTTAGACTGATATCGCAATTACATGATTTAGGTGTGATTGAAGACCCTAAATTTATTCCACCACACTTTAAAGACTTACGAGGCCTAGCAACCTGGCTAAGCTTTGGTCGTTTTATTGGTAACTTGTCGTTTGAACAATTAGAAAACGATTACAAACCACTCTTTCTTTAAACAAAGAAATAAAAAAATGCAGCTGGAATGAGCAGCTGCATTTTAAGAGTTAAAGCATGTTGCCTTACATGCTTTTAGTCGAGGAAACGATTAACCGGTGAGTGCGTCAACCTGAACTACATCATTCAGTACGATAACTTCTGCACGTTTGAAGAAGTTAAAATCTGTTGCGGTTGCTAATGTGTAAGCACCCATCATACGGCTGATGATTAAATCACCATTGTTTAATTTTGGTAGCATGATTGACTCACTTACTACGTCGATGCTATCGCAAGTCGGGCCTGCTAACACTGACTCAACACGTTCGTTTGATTGTTTGAACGAGTCGATAGGGTACGAGGCTTCATCGAACAATAAACCACTGAATGAGCCGTAAATTCCATCATCTAAATAGTACCAAGGCTTGCCATCACGTACCACTTGACCCATTACTGATGCAACACTGGTTACAGCACTAGCTACAATAAAGCGACCTGGTTCAGCAATTACGCGAACTGTCTCTGGTAACTGTGCTAAGGCATCATTAATAGGCGCACAAAATTCATCAATTGGCAGCACATCTTTGTTGTAAGGCACTGGGAAACCACCGCCAATATCAAGCGTACTAAGCGCAGGTAATCCTAATGTGGCTACGTCGTTAATCACTTGGTTACATGCAGCAATGGCAGTGACATATTTAGCTGGGCTTGCTGTTTGCGAGCCAACATGGAACGACAACCCTTTGATACGAATACCTAATTGTTGCGCATAGCTAATGATTTCAATGGCCATTGCTGGGCTACAACCAAATTTTTTCGATAAATCAGCGAATGCTTCCGCATTACGAAAACTTAAGCGAACAAGTAACTCAACCTGGTCTTTATATGCAATGAACTTTTCTAATTCGTTGATGTTATCAACCACAAACACATTGCAACCGTATTCAAGTGCATCACGGATATCACGATCACGTTTGATTGGGTGCGTGTGAATCGTACGGTCACTTGGTACGCCTTGGCTGGCGACTAAGTCAACTTCGCCGCTGGTTGCTAAATCAAAGCTAGCACCTTCTTCTAAAAGCGTACGAACAACCGCAGGATGAGGAAGTGGCTTTAATGCAAAGTGTAAAACAACACCTGGTAACGCACGGCTTAATGCACGGTATTGATGACGAACTGATTCACAATCAAGCACCATTAATGGCGCACCATGTTGTGCAACGAGCTGTTCAATAAATTGGTTTGATGGTTGTGCTACTGGTTCGTTTGCAGCAACCGACGCTGCAGGTACTTTGATTGTTAAGTCTTGTGTAATTGTTGAAATAGCCATTTTACTCTCCGGCAATTAAGCAACTGCTCGGAAAAAATGGAAGTCCGAGTCAGTTGAGTGTTATTAAGCGCACAGTATGTTCTGTGCAATCAAATACACTCTTGGATAGTTGCTCTATCGCCTTGCTACAAACAGTGTTTGTAATGTACTCGGATTGGCTATCATCAAGAAGCGGCGAGATAATAGATCTGCTTTTTTATTTGCGCAAGTATTTTTTTATAATATTTCGAGTTATTTTTGTGCAGCAAATCGAGTTGGCTTAGTCACTGTTTTCGAAGCGTATTCCATATCTTTGCGTATAAATGTTGAGCATGGCTTTTGCGTCATCTGGGTGATTACTTTGGTTGTGTAATTGCTGAATATAGGCAGCCATTTCTGCACTTTTCATATATTCATCGATAAGTGCAATGGCACGATAACCCGCCGTGGTTTTACTGCAGGTAAAAAAGCCATTAATAAATTGAGGGTATTCTTTTATCGTTCGTGAGCTGATCAACTTTAATTGCTTCGCGTCTAGGTGCGAATATAAAGACTCTCGATACGCAACGATATAATCAATACGACGATTTAGTAGTAACTTACTTAATTGTAGAAACGGGTTTTCACCATAGATATGAGCTATTTTCGTATTATGCTTTTCAAAAATAGGGTCCAGTTGTTGGTAGCTTGTAGAGCCTATAACACCAAAAATTTGTTTATTTGCTAAAAGGCTTTCAACGGATGCAGAAGATGGAATGTTGTCGATATTCGGCTTTAAAGCGAACAGTTGTCTTTGCATGTGCATATAAGTAGGCACGTTTGAAAACAACATGTTTTTAGCTCGTTCGGGTGTCTTAATCGCATTGTAAGTACAACTCGTTTTTTCGCTTGCTAGGCGTTTCATTACCCGAGCGTGATTAGTGAATTGGACACTTAGCTGAAATTCATCACTTAACGCAGGTTCAATCACTTTATAAAAGTGTTGATTTATGTTCTTTTCGTCATACTCATTTGCAAAATAGGAAGGAGTTAGAATAGTTAAAGCACTCTTTTCATTGGCTTTAACAGTTATACTAATAAATGTTACAACAAGTACTAAAGGAAGGTTAAATACCCAAGCCATTTGATAAAAAAAACGATTTTTTTGATAGTTAAACGCTAGTTTTTTCATAATGACCTGAGTATTAAAATATAACTTACTTATCGAGCATTGGTGCTCTCAAAAATTTTGTCAGCTGATGCTGCCACAAAACCTGTGTATAGCTCGCCATCTGGTTTTGCGTAACGCAGAGCGAACTCATAAAAACAACTCGGAACGGCAACAACACCATCGCTAAATTCAACTTCGCTGTCATCAGCAAGAGTCGAAGATTGCTCGAGTAATACTTCTGGTGAACCTTTGATCTCGCCGCCAGATGTATTTAGCGCAAAACCTGCATCTTTAAGTGCTTGGTTTACACTTTCGATATCATCGAATTTAGCCAATTCATTGATGCTCACGGTAAAGTGATTAGCACGGTAACCCCATGCTGACATCCATGCAGCATATTCGCTTTCTGCTAGCAGCTTTTTGTAAGTGTCTGAACTTACTTGCCAGTGTGTACCTGAATATAGGAAATTATCCGCTGTTACAGCGTCTTCGTCAATCTGTTCAACCATGTCGTTAACGATAGCTTGTAATTCTTCTGAGCATTGCTCAACAAGTAATTCAGAAATGAAAACTTTAGGTTGCTTAGGATCTGAATGTTCGAAGTGCTTTGCGTATAGTTTTTTCGCTTCGAAATGGTACTCGCCGCATTCTTTGTAGCCAACAGCTAAAAAGTGCGCAGCTAGTTTTTCTAAACCGATTTTTTCATGGTTAAAAGTACGCAGTGCGATGTGATCGTTAATCACGTCATCTTTTTGTGTTGAGCCAAGTAACTCATGTACTTTTACTGCCGATGGCGTAACTGATAAATAGTTGTCCCATAGGTTTTCAAATAGGGCGTTTACATCTGTGTGCATGTTTAATTCCTTCAATTAAGGCGGCGAGGCCGCCAAACAATTATTCAATAATTAAGCCCGGCGCAAGGGACTGTGGTAAGTTAACTTTATCGGCTTCAACAGAAGCAACAGGGTAAGCACAGTAGTCAGCAGCGTAATAAGCGCTCGCTCTGTGGTTACCACTGGCACCAATACCACCAAACGGTGCAGCGCTTGATGCGCCTGTAATTGGTCGGTTCCAGTTAACAATACCGGCACGAATACGTTTTAAGAAATGCTGGTAGTCATCGCTATCATCACTTAATAAACCAGCAGATAAACCAAATGAGGTGTTATTTGCTTCATTAATCGCGCTATCGAAATCTGTGTAGCGATAAACCTTGATAAGAGGACCAAAGTGCTCTTCATCAGGCATATCTTTAACGGCCGTTACATCAATAATACCAGGGCTTACAAAACCAGTACCCGGTTCAAGATGCTTAAGTTCGACAAGAGAGGTTGCTCCCATATCAAGTAACTGCTGCTGAGCTGCAACCATACCTAAAGCCGCTTTTTCGCTGATCATTGCACCCATGAACGGTTGATCTTCGCTGAAGCTGTCGGCTACTTTAATATTTTTTGTTGAAGCAATTAATTTTTCTAAAATTGCATCGCCATTTGCCGAGTTCTCAATGAATAAACGACGAGAACAGGTACAACGTTGGCCAGACGTAATGAAACCAGACTGGATAATGTCGTGAACAGCCGCACTTACATCTGCGACATCTTTTACGATCAGTGGGTTATTACCACCCATCTCCAGCGCTAAGATTTTACCTGGGTGACCTGCAAATTGCTTATGCAATAGGTGACCTGTATTTGAGCTACCCGTAAAGAATAAGCCATCAATATCTTGGTGAGATGCAAGAGCAATACCTGTGTCTACTTCACCTTGAACAAGGTTGATGACACCGGCTGGTAAGCCTGCTTTTAGCCAAAGTTTTAAGGTGAACTCAGCAACATGAGGCGTTAGTTCTGATGGCTTAAATACAACTGTATTACCCGCTAAAATAGCTGGCACAATATGGCCATTTGGTAAGTGACCCGGGAAGTTGTATGGGCCAAACACCGCAACAACACCATGTGGCTTATGACGAATAAACGCTTTAGCGCCAGGCATTGGGTTTTCTGTGGTCCCAGTACGTTCGTTATAGGCTCTGATTGAAATGGCGATTTTACCCGTCATTGCACCTACTTCAGTACGTGTTTCCCAAAGCGGTTTACCTGTTTCACGGGCGATGATCGTTGCAAACTCTTCGCTGTGCTCTTTAAGCTCTGCAGCAAAGTTTTCAAGAATAACGATACGCTCTTCAAGAGTCATATCAGCCCAGCCCAGCTGCGCACTACGAGCTGCTTTTATTGCATCAGCGACTTGTTCAGCCGTAGCTGTTTTACCTTGCCAAACAACCTCGCCATTACTTGGGTTGATTGAACTAAAATCATGACCAAGGCCAGCTTGCCATTGGTTATCGATAAGTTGAGTTGTGACACTCATTTTAAACTCCTTAAGTGGTTACAAACGGAAGAACCGTGCTGCATCCCCTTGTTTTAATTTAAGTGCATCTGCCACTTCTTGGCTGATGATTAAGGTGTGCTTGGCGTGGTTATAATGAGCATGTTTGGTAAATGTGGCTCTAAAGTCATTCACACCATGGTTGCAGATAGCTAATGTATCTGAGCTTTGCTCATTGATATGCGCAAGCTCACCAATCGTGATAGGGCACACTTGTGACTCACGAACACTACGAATATTGCCAAGCTTTGCTTCAACAGTTGGCCCTGCATCGAATAGGTCAACATAACCACGGTGCTCAAACCCTTCTTTTTCTAGAAGTTTTAGTGCAGGCTTGGTTTTTTCATGAACCTTACCAATCACAGCTTGTGCTTTTTTGCTCAGTAAGTTGGCATAGATAGGGTACTTAGGCATTAACTCGCTGATAAAAACTTTATCGCCTAAACCCACTAAGTGATCAGCTTGCGGGAACTCAATGCTAAAAAAGTGTTCTTGTAACCACTGCCAAAAAGGTGAATGACCGTCTTCATCACTTACACCGCGCATTTCTGCAATAATGGTGTCAGCAAAACGTTCGCTGTGCTGGGCCATAAATAAAAAGCGAGAACGTGATAAAAAGCGACCCGTTAAGCCTTTGCGGTTTTGCTCACGTAAGAACAAGGTACAAATTTCAGAGCAACCCGTATAGTCATTACACATACTCAGAATATCAACAGTGTTATATACGTTGAGAGTAGGTGAATGGTGAACAGTTTTACCTTGGTGGTAATGATACAAAGGAACCGACATTCCTACAGCAGCTTCGATAGCCGTTGTGCCGATAACGTCACCCGTTTCACTGTCTTCTAATACAAATAAATAGGTTTCGTCTTGTGGTTTATTAATATCTTTTGCAAAACTGCGTTCAGCGCGTTCAATTTTTTCTTGTAGTAAATTGTCGTCAACCGGTAAAGAGGTAAAACCATGACCAGATTCAATAGCAATTTGTTTTAACGCAGCAAAATCATTTGCTGTTATAGGACGTAATACTTGCATTAAGTGCACTCCAATGGCGCATGCTAAAGCATGCGCCAACTAGGATTAACCGTTTACAACGTCTGCAACCGCTTTTTCAAAGCGAGCTAAACCTTCTTTGATATCCTCTAATGGAATCACTAAAGATGGCGTAAAGCGCACAACGTTTGTACCAGCAACAAGGCTCATTAACCCGTGTTTAGTGCTTGCTACTAGGAAGTCACGTGCACGGCCTTCGAATTTGCTGTTAAGAACCGCACCTAATAATAGACCTTTACCACGTACTTCACTAAATACGTCGTATTTTTCGTTGATTGCTGCAAAGCCATCGCGTAAAAGTTGTTCACGCTCTTTAACACCAGCAAGTACTTCTTCGCTATTCACAGTATCAAAAGCCGCTTCTGCTACAGCACATGCAAGTGGGTTACCACCGTAAGTTGAACCATGTGTGCCTACTTTTAAATGCTCTGCAATGCTAGTTGTTGTGATCATCGCACCAATTGGGAAACCACCGCCTAACGCTTTTGCTGTAGTTAGGATGTCTGGCGTTACATCTAAACCTTGGTATGCGTATAAATCACCTGTACGGCCAACGCCTGTTTGTACTTCATCAAAAATAAGTAAAGCATTGTGTTTATCACATAATGCGCGAACACCTTTGATAAAATCGCTCGTTGGCGAAATGATGCCGCCTTCACCTTGTAGTGGCTCCATCATCACGGCACATGTGTTGTCGCTGATAAGCGCTTCAAACGCAGCTAAATCGTTATAATCACAGTGATCTACAGCAGCAGGCTTAGGGCCGAAACCATCTGAGTAAGCAGCTTGACCACCTACGGTAACAGTGAAGAATGTACGACCGTGGAAACCTTTGTTAAACGCGATGATTTGGTTCTTTTGCTCGCCGTGTACATCTAATGCCCAACGACGCGCTAATTTTAATGCCGCTTCGTTAGCTTCTGCACCTGAGTTTGCAAAATACACTTTATCTGCAAATGTAGCGTCAGTTAACTTTTTAGCTAAGCGAAGTGCAGGCTCGTTAGTCATTACGTTTGATAAGTGCCAAATTTTTTCGCCTTGCTCTTTTAGGGCATTGACAAGAGCTGGGTGACAATGGCCTAAACAATTAACGGCAATACCACCTGCAAAATCGATAAATTCTTTACCGTTTTGATCCCACACACGTGAGCCTTCACCGCGAACAGGAATCACCTCTGATGGGTTGTAGTTTGGTACCATTACGTCGTTAAAAAGTTCTCTTGTTACTTGCATTTGTTGCACCTAAATCTGGCTTAGTATGAAAAAAGTTAAATTGCAAAAAATAGGTCAGTTAAGCCGTTCCTGCCTAATTAAGCACGATTAGATTATTTTTCTTATCTATTTTTCTTATTATCTGGGTTAGGGACTTAAATTTGCAGTGCTATTTTGTGAAAAATGACTAAAATAAAAAGCAAATTAACGAAAAGAGTAGTCAAAGTGATAACTTCACAAGATGAAAAACTATTAGCTATCTTAAGAACCAACGCGCGTGCGAGTATTTCTGACCTAGCGAGAGCGCTTAATTTATCGCGCTCAACTGTTCAAAGCAGAATGTTGAAATTAGAAGAAACAGGGGTGATCAAAGGCTACAGCGTAGACTATGGTGACGCCTATTTGAGCCAAATGGTATCGGCCCACGTTTCGATTAAAGTGAAACAAAAACTGACCACCAAAACGAACCTTGAACTAAAGCAGATTGATGCTATTTCACAGCTCTACGCAATTAGTGGTGAATTTGATTTGATTGCTGTTGTGCAAGCACAAAACCTTGAAAAGCTGAGCCACTTATTAGATGACATTGGTAATTTAGATGGCGTAGAGCGAACAACGTCGTCGGTGATTTTAGAAACGAAGTTTAAGCGTTAACCCTTAATCAGGTAAAACCGCTTCTTTTGTCTATAATAACTGTTACTCGTTAGTTATTTAGGCTTGTATTGATGCTTGCTTCATTATTGCTGTCACTCACTGTAGCTCAGCCTTTTCAGTTAGGTACTAACTTACCAATTAACGCACCACACAACGCAATTACGCATGTTGAATGTATTTTCAAGCAAATTAATGTGTCATTTCACTTGCAGAATTTACCTTGGTTAAGGGCTAAAAGGGAAGTGCAGCTAAATCGGCTCGATGGTTACTTTACCGCAAACCTGTTATCACAAATGCAAGAGTATGGTGAGCTTTCTGCCCCGATGTTTTTAGAAAACTGGTACTGGTTTACCCATGTAGATTCGGCTTCAATAGCCGAACACGAGCTTCGTTATGGCGTCGTAAGAGGGAGTCATCAGGCTGATTGGTATCAATTAACAAATCGGAAAATTGAAGTCGAAGTTAACACCACACAAGAGCTTAAAAAAGTGTTTAAAAATGCGCTGGCTTATTGATTGGTTTTGGGCGCTTTGCGGATGACCTTCTTTTCGACTTCATCGAGCTTTATAACATAGGCATTACCGCCAATGCCTTTAAATTCCTCATCCGTAAAGACAATCGTATTGTCATCGTAAAAAGTGATTGCTTCTTTTTGCGTAACAATGCCTAAGTCAATACGTGATACATCACCAGAAAAAAACTTATCACCTTGATAGTTTTCAAATAACCAAATGCTAGTGGAATCAAGTAAAACTAATTTGGTTCTATCAGGGCTAAGAGCCGCAGATGTGATCCAACAAAGTTTTTCCATTGTAGTGCAAGTTTGGAACGAGTCTATTAATTGTGCATCAAAGTTAGCTGCATGATCGCCAACTTTATACACTTTTGTGATTCCATCAAATGGTTCAGTACGATTTTTGGTAAATAAATAAAGGTGTCGGCCAAGGGCAACAAAGGCTTCTAAATCAAAATTACGTTGATCGGGTTGAATTGGGCTGCCGTCCATTTCAGGATAAGTAAACTTGATTATCTCTGCTTCTGTGGTGTCGGTTTTGATATCGATAGGGTTTTCTATTTTATAAATGGTTAACCATTTTCTATCGTTTTTATTATTGCCAAAGTCCCCTAAGAAGAAGTGACCAAATTTGTTTTGTGTCATGTCTTCCCAGTCAATGTTTTTAGCATTGGTTACCAAAATTTCTTTTGCTATAGAGCCATCTTCATTAAGACGGTATAGTTTTGGCTGGTCACCGCTGTCATTAATAGCCCAAAGCCGATTAAATTTATCAAATTCAATACCGGAGATTTCTCTCAGTTTTGGGTCTACAGTTAAACGTTTTTTGCTGTAAAGGGTATAAATAGAAGAGCCAACCAGTACTCCAATAATGGTGACTGACAAGATAAAAACCGTAAGTAAGCTTTTTTTTAACATTAACAAGGAAGTGGCTTTGAATAATGTGATTATTATAACTTACTTAAGCGGCTGCTGTATATTCCAAACCCCTGTTCCGGTAACAGACATAAAGTTAATGTTATCTTGCAATACTTTATGGCCAACATTAACTGAAGACTCTGGATGGCTGACTAAATAGCCTTGGATACAATTTATACCCATTGATTTTACTAATTCAAATTGGGCTATCTCTTCAACTCCTTCGGCCACTACTTTCAGACCAAGTTTACTGCCAAGTTCGCTGATTGAATGCATGATTTCATTGTATTTAAGGTTGTCGTTTGCCTGTGAGACAAACAGTTTATCAAGTTTAATGACATCAATAGGTAAGTCTGCAAGAGTACTTAATGAGCTGAAGCCTGTGCCAAAATCATCAATCGCAATGGTTATACCTTCTCCCCTAAGTTTTTCTAATGATTGAATAATTTTATTGCTGGCCTTAATTAAGGTTGATTCTGTTATTTCCAGCATTAATGCTTTTGCAGGCAGCCCTGTTTTGGCAAGTTTCTCCATGACCCATTCATAAATATCGTAATGCTTTAATTGCACGCCAGATATATTCACGGAAATAGCGACTTTTTTCATTCCGGCATTGTACCAAGCCGACATCTGTCTACATGACTCAAGCATAATCCAATCACCGAGCTCTAGTATTAAGTTTGATTCTTCGGCAATGGGTATAAATTCGTCAGGCGTAATTGAGCCTTCAACTGGGTGATCCCAGCGAACTAACGCTTCAAAATAATCAATGGCACAATCGTCGACGTGTACAATCGGTTGAAAAGACATGTGAAAATTACTGCTAGCAATGGCAAGACGCATTTCCTCTAGCAAGTAATGATAGCGTCGAATCTTTTTGCCCATTTCAGGAGAATAGACTTTAAAAATGCCACGACCATCTGTTTTGGCGCGGTACATGGCAACGTCAGCCATTTGCAGTAATGCTTGCGGGGTGGAAGCGCTATCTGGGTACACAGCGATACCAATGCTGGCACTAATTTTTATTAATTTATTTCCTAATACAAAATCACGTTCAATTTCTTGTAACACATTTTGCGCAACTTCTAATCCTTTGTTTCTATCACCTTTTAAGTTAATGAAAATTGAAAATTCATCACCTCCAAGACGTGCTAAGTTTTGCTCTAACTGGCTTATTGGAGATAAATTACTAATTTTATGATGGCGTAAAACATTGCTTAAACGCGTCGCTACTTGGATTAATACGTCATCACCAAAACTGTGCCCAAATGAATCATTAACCTGTTTAAATCCATCTAAGTCAATGAATAGTAATGCGCAACTAAACTGATCCATTTCAGCAAGCCGCAGCTGTTTAGCGAGATGCTCGATATACGCATGGCGGTCAATTAAATGAGTTAACTTATCCTGATAAATACTGACTTCAGATTCACGAGTGTAATTAGTAATGTATGTATTCAGGGATTGAAAATTTGTCTGTAGTTGATCAAGTTGGCTATGTTTTGTATGAGTTGTGCTGGTTGCTACATTTAGACTAGTGAGTAACTCTTTAGCTTGACTATTGAGTACTTTAAGAGTGTATTTTTCCTGACTATTTTGAAATCTTAAATTTACTAGCCAACTGACAGCTAATACAAGTAATAGCAGCATGATAATGTTAACAGGCGCTAGTAATGTGAGTAATACAAGATCTGAAGCGCTGGCTGTTATCACAGAGTCGGCAGTGGTTTGAATTACAATATAAGCGGTTTCGTTACTGTAAATTAAGTGCTGACCACTTAAAACAATATTATACCAAGGAGCAGCAACAACATTTACTTGCTCTTGTGCAAAGATAAACATTTCAATGCCTTTAGGGGCGTATACCAAATCATTGACCTGTTTGGTCAAAAAGATATTTAAGCCATATATAAAAGCTATTAAAGTTATAATACTTATAGATAAAATTCGAAGAGCATTGGCCATAAATTACTACCGTTATGGTGTTATTGTTTTACCATAAAACCTCACCAGTGAATGAAGTTAGTATATTGCGTGTGACTGAGATAGACAAAGCCTTTCTCATACTTTGGGGTTTGGATGATAACGGAATGTGAAAATTCATAGTGTTTAGCGTTAGCTTTATAGGTAAATGTATTTATATTGAAAAAACTGATTGCTACTTTTATGTTGTTTTATTGCTTTTTCCTAAGTAATAATTTAGGAAGTTAATCCAAACAAACGATAGCTAGCTTTAGTTGATTTAATAAGTTAAATCCAAAGTTTGATTTCTGGTTAGAAAGCTAACCCTTTGTTTTTTCTTTATTAATTAGATGTTTGTAATTATATTTTATCTTTTTCGCTATTATTCTTTGAGAGTAGTAGAGCTGCGGCTTTTTAAAGAGAAAAGCTCTTTTTTCATGAATATTACTGTAAGAACAATTTGCTATCACACAGCTAAAAAGTAGCGCTTTCCCTTCTTTTGTAGGCTGGGGTTTTTATTTATATTTACGCTATTATGCTTATTGTTTTTATATTTGTATTGGGATAGTTTTTAAAAGCGTTAATTGGAGTTTTAATTGACGGTTGGTTTTAAAGGTTAAATTGTTTTTAGTTTGTATGTGAGAGTTAATAATCACTAAGAATTGAAAAGGTGTTTTATCTGGCTCTTAGTTCTATACAAAAAGAATAAAGGTATTATTTTTGTAGATTATTGGCAATGTGTTTTTGGAAAATAAAGTAGTGTCTCTTTTAGTGTGTTTACTCTAATTTATCACTTCAATTTTATTCACTTTACCCAACCTAAATTGTTATCTACTTTTTATAAGTTGCGATGATAGCTGATAAAAAAGGTACTGAAAATAAAGTATATTTTATTATCAACTTGGTTCAGTTATTGCTCGTAATAACACAGCAATATGATTGTTGTAGGTTTTGTGTGTTTTTTGCACTCCCTTGGTGCGAAAAATAAACAGTTGCACTGTCATAATGCGTAAATATAGGTTTGATTTACTAGATACGAAATTGATGTTTAGTAAACAAGTTTTGATACCTGAAACGCACAGCTTCCGCTTAATAAGTCGTTGAATGCGGTACTGTGGCAAGGATTAATTTACCAATTGGTTGAATTGGAGCCCACTATGTTAAGTAAACGTTTTTTTAAGACTAAAGACGAAACCGAAGTTACCTTTGAATTCCAACACCCTGACGCTGATGAAGTGCAATTAGTTGCTGAGTTTACAGATTGGCAGCCAGTGCCTATGAAGTTTAATAAAAAAGAACAAGTATTCAAATGCAAGCAGCGCTTACCGCTTGATCAAGAATTCCACTTCCGTTACTTAATCAATGGCGAAACATGGGACAATGACCACCAAGCTGATGGTTATATTCCTAACGGTTTTGGTACTGACAACAGCATTGTTAATACCCAACGCGCTTAGGTGTTTTGATGCAGTCACTTTCGCAGTTATATTACCTGCATGGCATAGGCTATGAATATACTAAATACACTGGTGAGCATGTTATTTTCGATGAAAGTACACGCATGCAGGCGCTTAGTTGTTGTGGTGTAGACACTCAAGATACTGATGCAATTAACCAACTTAATTTTGCATTAGATGCAGGTACATGGCTGAATTTGTTGCCTCATACAAGCATTATTGAGGCACACCACCCAATTTTGAAAGTACGCGTTGATGAGCGTTTATTATCACGTTCATGTACTCTAAGCGTGCCTTCGCTTGATATTCATTTTACTTGTGAAAACTTACAAGGTTTAGCTGTTCTTGGTGATTATGGCCTAAACGGCATTCGTTATCTTGAGCTTGCATTGCCAGTTCCTGAAATGCCAATTGGTTATCATGATGCCCTCATTACTGTGGCAGATCAGCAATCTCACAGTCAGCTATGGATCACACCTAAAGAAAGCTTCTCTATTGATGACAAAAAGCGTTTGGGCTTATCCATTCAGCTTTATAGCTTATGTAATGAAGAGGGGTTAGGAGTTGGTGACTTCGCTGACTTAACAAAGCTTATTAAAGCAGCAGCGACGAAAAACATGGATTATGTGTTGCTTAATCCGCTGCATTTACTGTTTGAACACAGCCCAGAGAGGGCGAGTCCTTATAGTCCAAATAGCCGAGCGTTATTGAACCCGCTGTATATTGCAGTGTCATTATGCGAAGACGCCAAAAATAATAATGCACTTATTAAATTGTTAGCGGATAAACCGCAAACCGATGCAACTTACATTGATTATACATCGGTTAGTGACTTTAAATATCAAGTGTTTAGCTGTTTATATCAACACTTTTGTGAATTTGGCTCAGCAGAGCGAAAACAGCAGTTCACTCGTTTTTGTGAAACCCATAAACACAGCCTGTCGACCATGTTGGTTGGGGACCGTGATTATGCTAGCTATTTACAATGGCAAGCTCACCTTCAATTAAATATCTGCCAGCAAGCTGCACGTGACAGTGGTATGGCAATTGGCCTTATTAATGACTTAGCCGTTGGCTGTGCAGGTGATGGTAGTGAGTTCAAGAGCCAAAATGAATTATTTGCCGAAAATGCACATGTTGGAGCTCCGCCAGACCCTTGGGCTGAACATGGTCAGAATTGGGGCTTACCGGCACTTAATCCACAAAAGTTAAGTAAAGACAATTTTGCTGTTTATCGCTCACTTATCCGCGCCAATATGGAAGATGTTGGTGGTCTTAGAATTGACCACGTTATGGCGATACGCCGACTTTGGTGGTGTTTTGAAAATAACTCCCAGCAAGATGGTTGTTATGTCTATTATCCCTTTGAACAACTATTAGCAATTCTAAAGATTGAATCTCACCTCAATCAATGTGTGGTGATTGGCGAAGATTTAGGTGTTGTACCTAATGAAGTGCGTGAAGCACTTAAAGCAAGTGCAATCTATTCAAACGGGTTGTTCTACTTTGAAAAGGATCACCAAGGTGAGTTTTTAGCGGCTGCGCATTTTGCTCCTCATAGTCTTTTAATGATAGCTAACCATGACGTACCACCATTCAAAGGCTGGTGGATTGGCCATGATATTACGATTAAACAACAATATGGTTTGCTTGATGATGGGCAAACTCGGGCTCAATTCGATGCGAGAAACATTGAAAAGCATCGTATGCTTAATTTTATAGCACGAGAGTCAAATCAGCATTTATCGTTAGAAACAGATGCCTTTACGGTTTATGAAGCGTTGGCATCCTCATTAGCGGCAGCACCAGCAAAGCTATTTACTATTCAAATAGATGACTTAGATCAGCAAATACTGCCTGTAAATATCCCCGGTACTGATAAAGAATACCCAAATTGGCGGCGTTTATTGTCGCGTCCAGCGGCGCAGATTATCGAAGCGCAACAGTCATTCTTAGCCAATTTAATCTCGATAAGGAATCAATAATGCGAAGTCGTGTTCGTCAAGAGCAAAGTGCACAACCTGTTATTTACCAAAAACAAATCGATGCATTAGCCAGTGGTTGTTTTAGAGATCCTTTCAGCTTTCTTGGGGCGCATAAAAGTGGCCCTACAAGCTATGAAATTCGTTGCTTTTTGCCTGGCGCAAGCAGTGTTTCGATTCTGCTTGGTACAGAAAAAATCGTTGCGCAGCAACAAGGTGATAGTAATTTATTTATCGCAAATATCAAATCAAAAACTAAGCCTGACTACCAGCTAGATGTTAGCTATAGCAATGAATTTACTCATCAACAATACGATGAGTACAGCTTTGAAAGCAGCTTAGATGAACAGGCAATGTATCTGTTTAATGAAGGCAGTTTAGAGCATGCGTATCAACATTTTGGTGCACATTTTGTGACTCAACAAGGCGTTGATGGTGTTCGCTTTACAGTGTGGGCGCCGAATGCCAGTAGTGTATCGGTTATTGGTGAATTTAACTATTGGCAGCGTAATCGCCATTTTATGCGTTTTCATCCTGCCAGTGGGGTATGGGAGTTATTTATTCCTGGGCTTAAAGAGCATCAATGCTATAAATTTGCTATCACCACTCTAACCGGAGAAGTGCTTGATAAAGCCGATCCCTTTGCGTTTAAGATGCAACAAGCACCGGGTACGGCGTCAGTACTACAAAAGCTAAAAACAGGTATTCAGCTTTCTGAAAAGGCGTTAGCAAATCGTGCAAAACGAAACAGTATTGATGCGCCTGTTAGTATTTATGAAGTGCATGCGGGTTCTTGGCAAAGACGAGATGATGGTGAGCGCTATCTCACATGGCGTGAACTTGCTGATAATCTTATTCCTTACACAAAAGAGCTCGGTTTTACGCATCTACAATTAATGCCAATCAGCGAGTACCCATTTGATGGTTCTTGGGGTTATCAACCTGTTGGATTGTTTGCCCCGACCAGTCGCTATGGCAGCTTTGAAGATTTTGTTTACTTCGTCGAGCAATGTCACGAAGCCGATATTGGCCTTATTCTTGACTGGGTACCAGGTCATTTCCCAAGTGATCCCCATGGTTTACATCGTTTTGATGGCACCCATCTATACGAACATGCTGATGTTAGGCAAGGTTTTCACCCTGATTGGAATACCTATATCTACAATTATGATCGCGCAGAGGTTCGTAGCTTCCTAATTGCGAATGCAATGTATTGGCTGCATGAATTTGGCATTGATGGTTTACGCGTTGATGCGGTTGCCTCAATGCTTTATCTAGACTATAGCCGTGAAGAAGGGCAATGGGTTGCAAATCAATTCGGTGGCAGAGAAAACTTAGGCGCCATTGAGTGCTTAAAACAAGTCAATATGCGCTGCTATGCAAAAAATCCGGGCATTATGATGGTGGCCGAAGAGTCAACAGCATGGCCAGGTGTTACGCGCCAAGTAGACCATGATGGTTTAGGTTTTGGTTATAAGTGGAACATGGGCTGGATGAACGACAGTTTGCATTATATGCAGCGCGATTCCATTTACCGTTCGCATCACCACCATGAAATGACGTTTTCGATGGTTTACGCCTACAGTGAGAATTACATTCTACCGCTTAGCCATGATGAAGTGGTGCATGGTAAAGGCTCATTAATTGAAAAAATGCCAGGGGACGACTGGCAAAAGTTTGCAAATTTACGTGCATACTATGCCTTTATGTGGGCGCATCCAGGTAAAAAATTATTGTTTATGGGTGCAGAAATCGCCCAGCGTAAAGAGTGGAATCACGACCAATCGCTTGATTGGCATTTACTTGAACATATTAGTCACAGAGGCATGCAGCAAACGATTAAAGATTTAAATGCTGTATACACTAGCACGCCAGCTTTATACGAGCAGGATACCAGCCCTGCGGGTTTTGCGTGGCTTGATAGCAATAATGCTGAGCAAAGTATGTTTAGCTTTATTCGCTATGCAAAAAAAGTTGAAGATTTTGTGGTGGTGATCTGTAATTTAACGCCGCAGGTGTATCACGACTACGTGATTGGTATGCCAAAAGCTGGTACCTATCAAGTTATTTTGAATACCGACAAAGAGGATTATTTTGGTTCCGGCGTTGAAGCAACTAATCATGCAGAGCAAATAATTGTAAGCCAAGCGAAAGAAAGTCATGGCTTTAATCAAAGCATTAGTGTTTCTTTGCCTGGCCTTGCGACAATTTACCTTAAGAAGGTGAGCGATGAGTCATAGTGTCGAACTAGAAGTCGGTGTGAGCTCACCTTTAGGGGCGTCTGTTGTTGGTGAGGGCGTAAACTTTGCTGTGTACGCACCACAAGCACAACATATGTCTCTGTGCTTATTTGATAGCAGCGGTCATTCAGAAATTCTTACCCTTGCGATGCATATGAATGAAGGCGGTATTTGGACACTAAAAGTGAGCCCTTTGAAAAGTGGCGCCTTGTATGGCTTTCGGGCTGATGGTGAGTACGCACCCGAAAAAGGACTATTTTTTAATAATCACAAATTGCTGTTAGACCCGTATGCTCGAGATTTGTATGGTGAGTTTACCTGGAGTGAACGTCACTATGGGCAAATGCCTGTAGGAAAGTTAAGTCAGGTTAATAATGCCATTGATATGCCAAAATCACGTGTCCGTGAACTGGCACCTTACACAGGTAAAAAACCCAATCATTGCTGGGGAAAAACGGTTATTTATGAGTGTCATGTGGTTGGTGCAACATGCCGCCACCCTGAGATCCCAAAACCGTTACAAGGTAAATTTTTAGGTTTAAGCCACCCTAGCTTTATTGAACATCTACGTACTATTGGTGTGACTTGCTTAGAGTTATTACCCGTTCATGCTTTTATCAGTGAGCAGTTTTTAACAGCCAAAGGCTTACAAAACTACTGGGGCTACAACACACTTAATTTCTTTACACCGCATAAAGAGTATCTGGTTAATGATGATATTAGCGAGTTTCAAGAAATGGTGGCGGCGCTTCACAAAGCAGATATCGAAGTAATACTCGATGTGGTTTATAACCACACTGCAGAGGCGGGCACAGATGGACCTATCTTGTCGCTACGTGGCTTAGACAATCTAGGTTACTACCGCACCGTTGCTGATAAACCCCAGCATTATATTAATGATACCGGCTGTGGTAACACCGTAAATATTGATTCGCCTCGCTCTTTACAGCTGGTACTTGATAGCTTGCGTTATTGGGTTGAAGTGATGGGAGTCGATGGCTTTCGTTTTGACTTAGCGACCATTTTAGCGCGTAACCCAAATGGTTTTAATCAGGCGCATGCGTTTTTCCAAGCGATTAATCAAGACCCAGTACTAAGCCAAGTTAAACTGATTGCAGAGCCGTGGGATATTGGCCCCGGTGGATACCAATTAGGGGCTTTTCCTGCGCCTTGGCGTGAATGGAATGATAAGTATCGCGATACGATAAGACGCTTTTGGAAACAAGAGCAGGGCGTAATTGGCGAGCTTGCAAAACGTTTACATGGTTCGTTTGACTTGTTTGAGCACAACCTACGTGGGCCACTTAACAGTATTAATTTCATCACCAGTCATGATGGCTTCACGCTTGCTGATTTAGTCAGCTACGAGCATAAACACAACGAAGCCAATGGTGAGCAAAATCGTGATGGCCACAGTGGCAATCACTCATTCAATTGTGGTGTCGAAGGGTTTACCAACGATCCACAAGTGAGCAAATTACGCTTACAACAACAAAAAAATATGCTGTTAACTTTGTTACTTTCTAAAGGCGTGCCTATGCTTTCATTAGGAAGCGAAATGGCACACTCACAAGGTGGTAACAACAACGCCTATTGTCAAAACAATCGTACAAGCTGGCTTGCATGGAAGGACTCTCAATTCAGTCATCCTCTAACTCGATTTATTGACGATGTACTGCGCATTCGTAAGCAGTTCAGCATTTTTAAACACCGCTTTTTTGTTCACGATAATGACCCACGTTATGAAGTCGCGTGGTTCACCGAATCAGGCTCCAATATGCAACAAGACGATTGGCATCAAGGTGATCGCCAAGTGTTGATATACAGCCTGACCGACAAGCATACAAATCAAGCTTTATTGATCATATTAAATGCAGGATCAGAGCCGGTAACGTGCCAACTTCCTAGTTTAGATAAAGGAAAGTGGCAGTTAGCACTGACCAGCATTCATCCTATGTCAGCACAATTTGTTGATAAGGAACACCAGATTGCTGCAATGAGCAGCTGGGTTTTTACCGCCAATTCAGAGGATCTAAATCATGGCTAAAAATGCCGATCAAGTATGTATTGTAAAGGGCTGGCAGGATGCGCCTACAGTTGATGAAAGTACACTAGATGATGACTTATCACGCCATTTTTATTACACCCTTGGGCGTGACAAAGTGGGTAAATCACAGCTGTATTTATACCATGCATTAGCATTAACTATTCGTGACCGATTAGTTGCTCGTTGCCGTGTGACCAAACAGCAAATCCATGAACAAAAACGCCGTAAAACAGCTTACTTATCACTTGAGTTTTTAATGGGCCGTGCCCTTGGTAATGCGATTTTAAACTTAGACTTAGATGAGCAAGTCGCTAAAGCGTTACAAGAATACTGCACAGAGCTCGAGCAAGTTGCTGAGGCTGAGCATGATGCAGGCCTTGGTAATGGTGGTTTAGGGCGCTTAGCTGCATGCTTCTTAGATAGCTGTGCAAGCCTTGCACTACCTGTGGTTGGTTATGGTATTCGCTATGAATACGGCATGTTTAATCAAGCTATTGAAAATGGTCATCAAATTGAACAACCAGATAACTGGCTACGTGAGGGACACCCGTGGGAACTAAGTGCACCTGAGCAATCAAAGCGCGTAAAATTCTTTGGTCATGTTGAAAGTTATACTGATAAATATGGTCGTGAGCACCGTCAATGGCTAGATTCTCATGATGTTTTAGCTGTGCCTTATGATGTGCCAATTCCGGGTTACAAGAATGATATTGTAAATACCTTACGTTTATGGAAATCAGAAGCAACAGACGAATTTGATTTGAGCGAATTTAATGCGGGTAGTTACTCAGAAGCAGTAGCGCGTAAAAACTTAGCTGAACAAATTACCATGGTTCTTTATCCGAATGACAGCAGTGAGAACGGTAAAGAACTGCGTTTACGTCAGCAGTACTTCTTATCATCAGCGAGCTTACAAGACATTATTGACACGTGGGTTAGCAAACATGGCGAAGACTTCTCTGATTTTGCTGATTACCATGTTTTTCAATTAAACGATACACATCCAAGTATTGCTGTCGCTGAGCTTATGCGTATTTTGGTTGATGAGTATGAGCTAGATTGGCAAGAAGCTTGGTCTATCACGACTAAGACCATGGCCTATACAAACCACACTTTACTTCCTGAAGCATTAGAGAAGTGGTCAGTATCTTTATTTGCTCGATTATTGCCGCGTATTTTAGAAATTATCTACGAAATCAATGCACGTTTCCTCGCTGAAGTTGCGTTAGCATGGCCAGGTGATGTTGAAAAACAACGTGCGCTATCGCTTATCGAAGAAGGCCCTGAGCCACAAATTCGCATGGCGTATTTAGCGATTGTTGGTAGCTATTCGGTGAATGGTGTGGCTGCACTTCACACTGAGCTACTTAAAGCGGGCCTATTCAATGAGTTTTATCAGCTATGGCCTGAAAAATTCAACAACAAAACCAATGGTGTAACACCTCGTCGTTGGTTAGCACATTGTAACCCTGAGTTGGCTAAACTGCTTAATCAACATATTGGTGATGAATGGGTTGCAGATTTTAGTAAAGTTAGTCAGGTACGTCGTTTATATGACGACCCTAAATTCCATAAACAATGGCAAGCTGTAAAACACAGCAATAAGCAACGCCTTGTTGAGTTAGTGAAAAACCGCTGTGGCGTAGAGTTTGATGCCGAAATGATGTTTGACGTGCAAGTGAAACGTATTCACGAATATAAGCGTCAGCTATTAAACGTATTGCACGTTATTCACCTTTACGACCGTATTCGCCAAGGCGATACAGCAAACATTGTTCCTCGTTGTGTGCTATTGGGCGGCAAAGCTGCACCAGGTTACTACATGGCGAAGAAAATTATTAAGTTAATTAATAACGTAGCAGAAGTGATCAACAAAGATCCGCTTGCTAAACCGTATTTAAGAGTTGCTTTTTTACCTAATTACAACGTGACAGCAATGGAAACTATTTGCCCAGCGACGGATTTATCTGAGCAAATTTCTACAGCAGGTAAAGAAGCATCTGGCACAGGTAACATGAAGTTCATGATGAACGGCGCATTGACTATAGGTACGTTAGATGGCGCTAACATCGAAATTCGTGATGCTGTGGGTGCTGACAACTTCTTCTTATTTGGTGCACGTGCAGAGCAAATTGATGATATCAAAGCGCACTATAATCCTGAGCAGATTATTCACCAAACTGACAGCCTCTATAAAGTAATGCAATTACTTGAGAGCGGTCACTTCAATTTGTTTGAGCCTAATTTATTTGACGACATTATTGCGGCGATTAAGAGCCCGCACGATCCATGGTTAGTTGCTCATGATTTTGCCAGCTTCGTCGAAGCGCAAGAGCAAGTTGAACAAGCCTACTTAGACACTGCTCACTGGACCAAAATGAGTATTTTGAATACTGCAGCCAGTGGCATGTTTTCGAGCGATAGAACCATTAGTCAATACAGTGAAGATATCTGGCATTTGGAGCCATTACTGGACACTAGTGCACAGCAAAACACACAGAAGAAAAGCAGCTAGCTTAAGACGGAGAGAGTTATGCCAAGTTATGCAAACCGATACATAAGTAGTTTAACCAGAGAAACGTATGCCCTAATTCTTGCCGGTGGACGTGGCTCACGTTTACATGAATTAACAGACTGGCGTGCTAAACCAGCAGTCTATTTTGGTGGTAAACACCGAATAATCGACTTTCCATTGTCGAATTGTATTAATTCAGGTATTCGTCGAGTTGGTATTGCTACTCAATATAAGTCGCACTCGTTAATTCGTCACGTAAACCGTGCATGGGGTCACTTTAAGAAAGAATTGGGTGAATCTGTAGAGATTTTACCTGCATCTCAGCGATATGGTGACGAGTGGTATTGCGGTACAGCTGATGCGGTATTTCAAAATATGGATATCATCCGTCATGAACTGCCTAAGTATGTCATGATCCTCTCTGGTGACCATGTATATTGTATGGACTACGGCGGTTTGTTGGCAAAACATGTTGAGACAGGTGCTGATATGACGGTTTGTTGTATTGAAGTACCTTGCGAAGAAGCTGCAGATACATTTGGTGTAATGACGGTTGATGAAAGCAATCGTGTCCGTCGTTTTGATGAAAAGCCTGCTGAGCCAACGTCTGTACCGGGTAAACAAGGAACCTGCTTAGCATCAATGGGTAACTATATTTTCAATACTGAGTTCTTATTTGAACAATTGAAAAAAGACGCAGAAACGGAAGGCTCAGGCCGTGATTTCGGTCACGATATCATCCCAGCTATCATCGAAGAGCATAACGTGTTTGCATATCCGTTTAGAGACTCTAACACAGATGGTCAACCATACTGGCGCGATGTGGGTACGCTTGATTCATTCTGGGAAGCTAACATGGAGCTGGTAATGCCAGAGCCTCAGCTTGATCTTTATGATCCAAAATGGCCAATCTGGACTTATCAGGAGCAGTTACCACCTGCTAAGTTTATTTTTGATGATGATGACAGACGTGGAATGGCTGTTGATTCAACAGTTTCGGGTGGCTGTATTATCTCTGGCTCTAAAGTTAAAAAGTCACTGCTGTTCTCGAATGTATATGTTCACTCATTCTGTGAAATTGAAGAGTCTGTGATTTTACCTGGTGCGAAAATACAGCGAAATTGCCGGATTAGGCGTGCTATTATTGACCGTAATTGTGAGATCCCAGCAGGCCTAGAAATTGGCTACGATCACAAAGCTGACAAAGAAAATGGCTTTAGAGTCTCGAAAAAAGGGATTGTGTTGGTAACTCGTGATATGTTGAATGAACTTGCAAAAAAGTTAAAACAACAAGAGCAAGATAATAAACGACTTGCTTAAGCAATCGCGTTAAATGAAAAAGGGAGGGCATGTCCCTCCCTTATTTATATTTGAATAATACCAATTCGCTTAATTAAGTATTATTGCTGATTGGTATAACAGTTTTATGGAGTACTGCAAAGCATGCATGTATTGATGGTAGCTGCAGAGAATGATGCATTACCGAATGCAAAAGTCGGTGGTGTAGCGGATGTTGTTAGAGATTGTCCTAAAGCGTTAGTAGAAAAAGGCCTTACTGTTGATGTGGTGATCCCTGATTATGGCTTTGATTATTTGGAGCGTCATCACATAGGTGTTGTGCATGTGCCATTTGCAGGTCAAATGCAAAAACTGGATGTGTGGAAGCTCGCTAAAAGTGATGAAGGTGTAACGCAACTGCTTATATCTCATTGGGAATTTAGTCGCCATAATGGTGCTGTTTATTGTAATGATGAACCAGGCCGCCCGTTTGCAACCGATGCAAGTAAGTTTGCTCTTTTCAACGCTGCAGTTTGCGAGGCTTTATTACAAGGGCTTATCCGCACGCCGGATGTTGTGCATTTACATGACTGGCACAGTGCCTGTGTTGCTCTATTACTAAAAACAGACAGCCGTTATAAAAAACTATCGCACTTATTTTTAGCTTACACAGTACATAACCTTGCATTGCAAGGGATACGTCCTTTTAAAGGCGATAGCTCAAGCCTAGAAGCCTGGTTCCCAAGTCTGGGTTATAACGGCGAACGGTTATGCGATCCGCGTTATTTTGATTGTTTTAACCCAATGCGCAGTGCAATTAATCTGGTGGATAAAGTACACCTTGTATCGCCAACTTATTGCCAAGAAGTATTGCGCCCAAGTGATGCAGAAAAAGGCTTCTTTGGTGGTGAGGGACTTGAAGCTGACCTACAAGCTGCTTATGAACAAGGCCGCGTAGTGGGCATTCTTAATGGTTGCGAATACCCTGGAATGAAGCTTGAAGACATTAGCTTAGCGAGCCTTTATCAACATGCCGAAAATGCGTTATTTCAATGGATGGCAAAAAGCCCGGTATTAGATTCAAGCTATTACATAGCGCATCAACGCTTACTTAAATTTAAAACTCAGCCTTTTTCTGGACCATTAGTAACCAGTGTGGGTCGCTTAACTGATCAAAAAGCACTGTTACTTCGCCAGCCTTATGATAAAGGACTGGTGTTAGATGAGCTGTGTCAGCGCTTAAAACAACATAACGGTTATATGATTATTTTAGGCTCAGGGAATGCTGAACTTGAGCAAATTATGACATCGGTTATGGCTCGCCAAGAAAACCTGCTATTTTTAAAAGGGTACGCACATTTTGTTGGCGAATATATGTATCACTTAGGCGATTTATTTTTAATGCCAAGTTCGTTTGAGCCATGTGGTATCAGTCAGATGTTAGCAATGCGAGCAGGTCAGCCATGTTTAGTCCACGGTGTTGGCGGTTTGCGTGATACGGTAGAGCATCATGTGAGTGGTTTTAGTTTTCAAGGTGAGAGCTTAGCATCACAAAGCTACGAACTTGTTACTAGTTTTAGCGATGCGCTTGAGCTTAAAAAATCACAACCAGAACAATGGTGTTCAATATGTGAACAGGCTAAAAGTGCCCGTTTTACGTGGCAATCCGTTGCAGAAGGCTATTTATCAGGCTTATATCAATAAAAAATGCGTGATTCATGGTAATTAAGTGACTTTTTTGTCAATTTCAGCTATTAATTACTTAGTGTGAGATAAAATATAAAAAGTAGGTAAAGTGGCTGTATTTGTTGCTAGGCAAGCGGTCTTTAATCGTCGTCAACAAGTTGTCGCCTATGAGCTACTATTTAGAGATAGTTTAAAAAATAGTTTTCCTGATGTGTCAGAGAGTACGGCAACGGCTCGGCTGATTATGGAAAACCAGCTCAATTTAGGTACCCGTCATATCACGTCGGGCAAAAAAGCATTAATTAATATAGGTCCAGAGTCTTTGAAGCTGGACCTTTGCGCGTTTTTGCCAACTCAAGATGTGGTGATTGAGTTACTCGAAACTATGGAACCTACCGACGAAAATTACGAATATTGTCGCGAGCTTTTTCACAACAACTACAAGTTGGCACTGGATGATTTTGTCTACCAACCTGAGTGGGATCGCTTTTTAAAACTTATTCGTCTTATCAAGTTTGATGTTCAGCAAACACCCTTTGAAGAAATTGCCCCTGTTGTAAATAAGCTTAAAAAACATAAAAAAATAAAGCTTTTGGCAGAAAAGCTTGAAACAGCCGATGATTACGACAAAGCTTATAAAATGGGCTTTGATTTTTTCCAAGGTTATTTCTTTGCTAAACCTAAAATGATTCAGCATCGCGATATTGATTACAACTACGCACTGGTATTATCAATTTATGCTGAAGTCATGCGCCCAGACCCAAATATAAGCGAAATTGCGGGCTTGTTCTCGTTAGATACCGCACTTGCTTATAAATTGCTGCGCTTAATTAATAGCGGCGTTTTTCCTATTAAAAGCAAAATTGGCTCTCTAAAACAAGCGCTTGTATATTTAGGCCATGAACGACTGAAAAAGTTTGTTAGCCTAATTATTACTGCCCACAGTGCCCAGTCAAAACCAGCCGAGCTTACTCGGCTTTGTGTTGTTAGAGCGCGCTTTTGCGAATTAATAGCGCAGCGTGTTGCTAAGCAACAAACTGGTGAGGCATTTTTAACGGGACTGTTTTCGTTGCTCGATGCCATATTAGATCAGCCAATGGAAAAGCTATTGGATCGATTGCCGTTTCCTGACGAAATTCATGCTGCTCTCATGCAAGAAAAAAATATCCTCTATTACATACTAGAAACCGTCAAAGCTTACGAAACTGGCAGTTGGTGGGCACTCGAACAGGCTGTTGCCTATCTAAGTATTGAAAGTGCTGACCTTCCCAAGATATACGAAAATGCGGTAAATTGGAGCGATAGCTGCAGACAAAACCTATAAGGGATTTATGCGCAATATAAATATGGATGTTTTACGGGGTATTGCAGTACTCGGCTTGATGTTTATGAATATCTACACTTTTGCCGTGTTCGAGTACGATTATACCCCAAGTGCTACACCACCATTTTCAGATTCACTAATTCACATTTTTAATACTGCTTTTATTGATGGGCGCTTTAGGAGCCTTTTTTGCTTGTTATTTGGTGCGTCTTTAGTTATTCAATGGCAGCTTTGGCAAGGCGTCGAGAAGCAACATAGGCGACTAAAAGTTTTGGCTTTTATAGGCCTTGCCCATGGTTTTTTATTGTGGGCTGGCGATATTTTGTTTATTTATTCTTGTGCAGGCTGGTTAACGCTTAAATTTAGCCAGCAAGATGACGAAAAAATACTGCGTATGGGCATGCTGTTTTTACTTCTTGGTGCCTTCATTTCATTTTTACTCTCCTTTATAGAGCCAGAGTTTAGCCCTGTAACGAGAAGCTCTGAGAGTTTTTTAATGGCATATGACGCGGCTTATTCTTCTTATTTTGCAGGGTTTGTCAGTAACTTTTTGATTTTTATAATAATGCTTATTGCTGTGCCACTCATCACAATGTGGATGGCTGCAGGGTTAATGCTGGTGGGTGTTTATTTATATAAACAAGGGGTATTTGTTCAAGGTTTAACACACTCTCAGCTTAAGTTGATTACTGCTGCAGCGATAAGTTTAACGGCTCTAAGGTTGATGATAGAGCCTGACCAAAGTGTATTCATGTACGCGGTTGCTGAACCAATTAATTGGCTGGCAGCTTTAGCTATGGCCATTTGTTATTGCCACATCATTGTGAAAATAGTTAAAAATTCCCCTAGTAACTGGTTGCTGTTACAGCAAGCCGGTCGCATGTCATTAACGCTATATCTAATGCAAACAGTGATTTTTATTCTGTTTTTTAAAGTCGCATACCCAACCGCAGCACTTAATTTTGATCGCATAGATTATTGGTTGGTCATTGCTGTTGTGCTTGTTTTTCAATTGTTTTTTTGTAAAGTGTATAGTCAGTATTTTACACATGGTCCGTGTGAATTAATTTGGCGAAAATTGTCTAGATAATTCCTCGTATACTACAATCAAAGAAAAACAAAGCGGAGTGGTAATGCGAGTTTGCTTGTTGGTTTTTACATTGCTTTGCTGTTCACCACTTTATGCTGGCGAGCAACTCTCTGTGCTGTTAGTTAACCCCTCAGTTAAAACTGATTTGTTTTGGCAAAAAGTGGCTAATGTGATGCAGGTTGCTGCCAAGCAAAATAATGTTTCTCTCACAACAATTTATGGCGGTGGAAACCGCCACATTCAATTAGCCGAACTCAAACAATACCTGCAATATAAGCCCAAACCTGATTACGCAATTTTAATCAATTACCCAGGTGGTGCAGAGCAGTCAATGAGCTTGCTTGAACAACATAAAGTGAATTTTATCACCCTTGAAGAAACGATTGTTGGCGTAGAGCGTGACGAAGTGGGTAAACCCCGTCAGCGCTTTAAGTATTGGTTAGGTGAAGTATTTCACGATAACTTCAAAGCGGGTGAGCAACTTGGCAAAGCCTTACTTGATGAGGCGGTAAATACAAAACAAACGCCTCACTTTGTTGCGATTAATGGTCATTATGGCACAGAGTCAGACACCCGTAGTGACGGCCTTGTTCATTATTTACGAAAACAAGATGTTGAGCTTGAGCAAGTTGTGTATGCCAGTTGGAATAAGCAAGAAGCCGAGAATAAAGTAAGCCGATTATTACAACGATACCCAGATACGAATGTGATTTGGTGTGCGTCTGATTTGATGGCGCAAGGTGCCCTAGAAGCAGTAAAAGTTAAAAAAGATAAAGCCTATTTCATTGGTGGCATTGATTGGCTTGATGATAATTTAGACTTAATAGAACAACAAAAACTCACAGCCAGTGTTGGCGGGCATTTTATGATGGGAGCATGGGCTTTAATTAGCGTGGTCGATCATCATAATGGCAACCCTTATTGGCAAAATCACGATGAGATTAAGTTTCAGCTTGGGGTGATCACAAAGCAAAATATTCAAAGTTACAGCTGGCTAAGAAACATCAAAGATTGGTCGGTTATCCCTTTTGAAACCTTCTTACTGCAAAACAGCAAAAGCACTGAGTACGCCTTCGATTTTGATACGCTACATAGTGTATTGAGCGAAAAGCCCAAAAACGCAGCACTACACTAAAAGTGTAGTCAAAGAGCCTAGATTCTACCTAGCTTGGTAAAGGCTTCTGGTATAAACTAGCGGCTTTAAAATCCAGACAGAAGTGTGCCATGACAGAGTTAAAGCGATTAAATAAATTTATCAGTGAAACAGGTTTTTGTTCACGCCGTGAGGCAGATAAATATATTGAAGAAGGTCGTGTTACTGTTAACGGCAGCTTGCCTGAAATGGGCGTAAAAGTTAGTGAAGCCGATGATGTACTTATAGATGGCAAACCTTTAAAAGCAAAGCCTAAGCTGGTTTATATTGCCTATAACAAACCTGTTGGTATTACATGTACGACTGAGCGAAAAATCCAAAGCAATATTGTTAAAGCCGTTAATTACCCAGAGCGTATTTTCCCAATCGGACGCTTGGATAGACCTTCAGAAGGCTTAATTTTCTTAACTAACGAAGGCGACATCGTTAATAAAATTCTTCGCGCTGGTAATAATCATGAAAAAGAATACGTAGTGACGGTTGATAAGCCACTTAATCGCCAGTTCGTGAATAAGATGGCAAACGGTATTCCTATCCTCGATACCGTTACTAAAAAGTGTAAAGTTAAACAAACCGGCCCGCAGCAATTTACCATTGTACTAACACAAGGCTTAAACCGCCAAATACGTCGTATGTGCGAATATTTAGGTTATGAAGTGGTGACACTAAAGCGCACACGAATTATGAACGTGACCCTAAAGGGTTTAAAAGTAGGGCAGTGGCGTCACTTAACCGAACAAGAAATGGCTGAGATCAATAACTCAATTGCCGACTCAGGTAAAACGGAAGAGCGTTCGATTGATGAAAACAAACAACCAACCCAAGCTCGTGCTAAACAAAAGCCACGCAATGAAGAAGAAAAAAAGCGCGACTTTTCTAAATACGTAAAAAAAGCACGCAGTGATGCCAAACAAGGTCAATCAAGAGCAAAGGCTGGCAATTCTCATTCATCAAAACCAAATCAAACGAAACGTAGCAGTACTAAGCGCACAGGTACATTAAGTCTGAAAAAGTAAAAATCGTAGACAATAATGAGTTTTTGATTATCTCTTACTATACTGTGATTATATACAGTTAGTGGGTGTAGTGATGAGTAAAATTAAAATCCTTGTCGATGATCGTGAACGACACAGTAATTTACTTGTTATTTTAGAACAAAATTGCAATGTAGAGTCACATATTACTCGTTTGAAAACAGGCGACTACTTAGTCGATGATTGGTTGTTAATAGAGAGAAAGCACATTTGTGATTTGGTCGAATCTTTAGTGTCTGGTCGCCTTTTTAGTCCGGCCTCACGCCTTCCTAAATCGGGTTATAAAACAGCTATTTTGATTGAAGGACAAGCCCATCAGATTGCAAGTTATAAAATTCATCGCCATGCTATTTTGGGTGCTCTAGTCACACTTACACTGGTTTATGGTATTTCTATTCTGCGTTCGTCAACAGCAGATGAATCTGTATCTTTGATGGTTTTTGCTGCTAATCAACATGCGAAATCTTTCAAAGAGCCTTTAGCACGTTATGGCCGTCGGCCAAAATCAAAAAAAGGAAAACAGCTCTTTATTTTACAAGGTCTACCAAATGTAGGTCCTGTACTTGCGAGGCGTTTACTTGCACATTTTGGGTCAGTTAAAAACGTTTTATGTGCTGACATAGAGCAGTTATCAGCAGTAAAAGGAATGGGTGATAGTAAAGCGAAAAAAATTGTTTCACTTATCTCTTAAACACTGGCAACTAATTACACTAGTTACATCCAAGTTTTAATTGATGCAGGGTGCAACCTTCCCCTTTTTGAGGGGCAATGGCATCATCTTCCAGAAGGTCCCCTGCTAGTTTAAATTCTTTTTTAGAGAGTTTTTTCTCGATAATATTGTTAAGTTTATGTTTGTTTACAATGAACAGCTCTTTTGTATTGTCATCTTCAAATAGTAATAGTGCTACTTCATTGTTTTTAACACTTGCTTCAATCAATTTGAGTCCATTCACAATCAAGTTAGGTCTAAAATAAAGAACAATCTGACTGTTTTGTGGAAAGTCGTAATGAGATTCAACAGTAGGGCTTGAAACAGAATCACACCCGAGCTCAAAATCGGGTGATTGTTGCCCTTCACAAATATCTGCTATTGGTATGCCTATTTCCCCAAAAATCCATCTTGAGTTAAATATCAATCCATTTTGTCCTTCAATTGCTAAAACAGCATCAGATAAACTTTCAACGGCAACGTGAAAAGCTACATTAGACTCATGCTGATAGTATGTATTTTCATTGGCGCTTAAAGTACCACTGAATATTGCAATCAATAAGTAAAAACCATTTCTAAACATCTTAATCCTTCAAGTATTAAATCAGCAGCAATAGGTTAGCACACAAGCTGATAGGTTAATCATTAAATAGACACTCACTTTATTTAAAACCACAACCAGAACATCAAAAATGGACACCCACTTTAAATAGACACCCACTTTAAAAGTAACTAAACACCCACCTGAAATAACAAAAATTTATGCTAGGCACAGGCGAGCTCGGCATTCGACTTTACCGAGAATAATAAATAAGTTAATAATCAATAGCTGACCAATTTTGCACGACTAATAAACTGGGTTATCAATGGCTACTTATCAGAATGCATTTATCTTTATTGCATCCCTATTGTTTGTTGGTTATGGGGTGTTGGGGTTATTAACGGATAAAATTCGTGTAGGTAGCCGAAGTTATACAGGGAGCATTACCACCATCTATAAGCACCAAAAACCAGTGCGTTTTTATTTTTGGTGTTGCTTATTTTTATTTGTTGGCTGTGGAGGATTTTATTACCTTTTAAAATAATAGGTAATAAAGAAAAAGCCCTAACAGTTTGCTGATAGGGCTTTTGGTTGAGAGTCAATCTGTATTAATTAGCGTGACGCTGTTTAGGTACTTTGATCTTAAACAGCATGGTATAAAGTACAGGCACAACAATCAGTGTTAGCACTGTCGCAAAACCAAGACCAAACATAATGGTTACCGCCATTGACTGGAAGAACACGTCAAAGAGCAGTGGGATCATGCCTAAGATAGTAGTAATTGCGGCCATCGCTACAGGGCGAACACGGCTTACACCAGAGTCAAACACTGCTTTGTAAGGGTCTTTGCCGCTATCGAGTTCAAGGTTAATTTGATCAACTAATACAATGCCGTTTTTGATGAGCATGCCACTTAAGCTCAGTAAGCCAAGCAGGGCCATAAAGCTAAATGCTGCATTCATTAGTAATAAACCAGCTGATACACCCACAATGGCTAGTGGCACTGTTGCCCAAATCACTAAAGGCTTTTTAACTGAATTGAACAGTAACACTGTGATTGCGAACATGGCTAAGTAACCAAGAGGTAATGAACCGAAAATAGCTTTTTGCGCATCTGTTGACGATTCATATTCGCCGCCCCATTGCAATTCATAACCACGTGGTAGTTCAATAGCTTCAATGTCTTTGCGAACACGTGCAAACAGCTTCGCTGGAGTTTCATCGCCAATGACATCGTGGTCGGCCATTACAGTGATGGTACGCTTACGATCACGTCGCATGATCAAGCTGTCTTCCCACTCAACAACAAAGTCATCAACCACTTGTGTCACCGGTACAAACACACCTAACACTGGGCTGTAAATTTGTAAGTCTCGCAGGCTTTCAACGTTTAAGCGCTCTTCAGCAGGTGAGCGAGCAATAATTGGCAGCATTTGTGTGCCGTCTTTATAAACGCCTACTTGTTTACCCGATAAGCTAGTCAACAGCAGTTGATCAAGGTCAGATTTGGCAATTCCTAAACGACGGGCTTTTTGCTCGTTAAATTGCGGACGAATTAACTTTGAGCGAGCACGCCAATCGTCACGAATATTAAATGCCCCCGCATCTTGATGCAGAATGTCTTTCGCCTCTTTTGCTAACTGGCGAAGTACCACAGGATCAGCACCAGAAAAACGCGCTTCAATTTTTGCATCTGTTGATGGGCCAATTTCCATACGTTTAACTTTAAGCTGAGCATCAAGTACATGTTCATGTTGGTAATCGCGTACTTTTTTGATCATGGTTGTAACAGCGTCGCGGTCTTTTACTCGAATAATCAATTGCCCATAAGCTGGGTATGATTTTTCAGGTGCGTAAGTCAGCATGAAACGCGGTGCACCTTGACCAACCGTTGTGGTTATTTCTTCAACTAATGGGTCGGCTTGTAAGAATTTTTCGAGCTTTGCAACACCATCCATAGTGGTATGAATATCTGCGCCTTGTGTATGCCAATAATCGACATAAAACATAGGAGTATTCGATGCAGGAAAGAACGACTGCTTGATAAATTTAAAGCCATAAACTGAGCTAACAAGCAGGATCACCATCAGCAGTAGCGTGGTTTTACGGTACCGCATTGCTGTATGTAACACGCCTTTATAAACATTAAAAATAACACCTTGATAAGGGTCTTCATCGTGATGCGGCTGTTTTTCAGTGGCTTGCTTAAACATTAAATCAGCGAAGAAAGGCGTTAAAGTAATAGCTGTGATCCAGCTTAGTAACAATGAAATAAACAACACCCAGAACAAGCTGCCAGCAAACTCACCACTGGCATCTGAACTCAAGCCAATCGGCGCAAAGGCAGTAATAGCAATAACCGTAGCCCCCAGTAATGGCCACTTGGTTTGATTAACAATATTAGTCGCCGCTTGCAGTTTTGTTTGTCCGCGCTTGAGGTTAATTAATATGCCTTCGGTTACGACAATGGCATTATCAACCAGCATCCCTAAGGCTATAATCAAGGCACCTAATGAGATCCGCTGTAAATCAATAGCAAACAACTTCATGAAAATGAAGGTACCTAGTACGGTCAGTAGGAGTATTACACCGATCAATACACCGCTCTTAAAGCCCATGAAGACTAAAAGCACGATAATAACAATAGCAACGGCTTCAAGTAGGCTGATAATAAAGCCACTTACTGACTTTTCTACTTCAGCAGGTTGGTTATAAACGCTGTTTATTTCCATACCATGTGGTCGTTGATATTCTAGTGACGCTAGGTGGGCATCAATATTTGCGCCTACATCAACAACGTTAACGCCTGTGCTAAATGACACGCCAACCAGTAATGCTTGCTGTTGGTTATAGCGAATAATATTGTTAGGGACTTCGGCGTACTCACGAAAAACGGTAGCAACATCACCTAAGTAAATAAGCTCATTTTCACCTGGCTTAGAAATAAGTAAGTTTTCGAGCTCTTTTACGTCTTTAAATTCACCGGTTGGGTGTAAGCGAATTGATTCATCGCCAACGCGGACTTTACCTGCGTTCGACACGCTATTTTGAGTTTGTAAAAGCTGATAAATACGATTAGGCGAAATACCTAATTGGGCAAGTTTGCGGGTTGAAATCTCAACCATGACTTGTGCTTGTTGCTCACCACCCACGGTTACTTTACTAACGCCATCAACTAAAACCAGTTCACGTTTTAAATAATCAACGTAATCTTTAAGCTCATCGTAAGAATAACCATCACCAGTGACTGCATACATCACTCCGTATACATCACCAAAGTCATCCATAATTTTACTAGGATAAACACCAGAGGGCATCGACGATGCTTGATCGTTAATTTTCCGACGCAACTCGTCCCATATTTGACGTAAGTCTTGTTTACGATAATTGCTTTTCATCTCGACGGTAATTTGCGATTTACCCGGTGATGAAATACTGGTTACGTAATCAACATACGGTAGCTGTTGAATTGCATTTTCAATAGGGAAGGTGACTTCTTCTTCAACCTGCTGTGGTGACGCGCCCGGATAAAGGGTGATCACCATGGCTTTTTTTAGGGTGAATTCAGGATCTTCTAGTTGTCCTAAGCCAAAGTAAGCGACGGTTCCACCAATCAGTAAAAACAGCGCGAACATCCAGCTAATGACTTTTCTTTCAATAGCAAGTGCTGCAAAGCTCATTATAAGCCTCGCTCTTTTTGCCATGGACGCACTTTCATGCCTTCTTCTAAAAAGTGCACGCCAGCAGCCACAACGATTTGGCCTTGTTTAATATCTGAAAGTACTTCAATGCCATCACGATGTAACTGGCCAACTTCAACAGCTTGCTTGTGCACTAAACCGGTGTTTTCGTCATACAGCCACACATAGCTGTTGTTGTTTTCAGACTCAGTAGGCTCAGAGAATACCGCCTCAACAGGCAGTAATGTATAAGGTGACTGTGAGCTAGTGATTTTGCTTAAATCTATATCAACGCGGCCAGTCATACCGGCAAGTAGGTTAAAGTCTTCTGGCACAGGCAATGAAAACACAACTTTATACGTTAAAGTAATTGGGTCGGCTTGGGTATCAAACTCTTTAACTGTTAATTGATATGACTTGTTTGGGTAACCATCAAATACAACTTCTGGTTGGTAATGTACGTCTTTATCGATACGTGCAATGAGCTTTTCAGGCACTTGAATAACCACATCCATTAGATCGCGAGTTTCAAGGCGAAGGATGTTTTGTTTTGCTTGAATATTTTCAAAGTTTTTCACAAATACCTTTGCCACAGTACCGGCGAACGGCGCGCGTAATTCACTATTATCAAGGTTGGTTTTGGCAATTTTTAGCGCTGACTCAGCAACCTGTTTATTGGCAAGGGCTTGGTCTAACTCAGATTGACTGGCAATAGAGCGGTTAAAAAGCTTTTGCACACGCTCAAGTTGAGACGCAGCAAGTTCAAAGCGTGCTTTACGTTCTTCGTACTGCAGTTGAAAATCTTCAGGATCCAGTTTTGCTAAAAGCTCTCCCTTTTCAACGTGTTGGCCCGCAAGTGCAGGGAACTCAAGTAACTCACCATTTACTCTAAAAGCGAGATAGGAACCTTGGTTAGCAACCACTTCAGCAGGAAAGCTGCGAATGCTTTGCTCTGAATTATTGCCAATATTAAAAAGTTTAACAGGACGTACTACCGGCTCTACTTCAACTTGCTGTGCTTGCTCTGAACATGCCGCAAGAAGCAATAACATGCTGCTCATTAACGCGGCGGTTGCCAATCTCATTGTCTTCTCCATAGATAAGAAAGCATAAATTTGCTGCAGGATACGCTGCAAAGATATAAAATAAAAATTATTAAATTTTAGAAACAGCATAAATTTTATTTATATAGTTTGCCATTAATGAATTTAAATCAATTAATCATTCTTGATGCTATTGTGCAAAGCACTAGTTTGAGCCAAGCTGCACTTAAATTGCATAAGACTCAACCAGCGCTCACGTTAGCTATTAAGAAGCTAGAATCAGAGCTAGGGTTTGAGTTACTAGACCGAAGCCAATACAGGTTACATTTAACTGAGAAGGGCCGTATTTTTTATCGTGAGGCCAAGCAATTACTTAATGCAAACAGTGAGTTAAGCTCACTTGCTAAAGAGCTGGCACTAGGTAATGAAGCCAATTATAAAATTTGTTACGAGCAACTTTGCCATCAAAACAGTTATAACCAAGTGATCAGCCAAACCTTCAAACGTTTTGCTAGTACTGAGTTTAGTATTTCTTCAGGTAAGCGCTTTGTATCTCTAGAGCAGGTTAATAGTCATCAGGCTGATTTGGGAATTGGCCCTTGGTTTGATTTGTTTCATGCAACAGGGGATCTCGAAAGTTTACCGATTGGTAAATTTGATATAGGTATAGTTAGCGCGCCTGATGTAGTGCCCATTGAAATCAGCTTTGCTGATATTCAAAACTATCCGTGTTTGGCCATGTTTGAAAGCGACTTGAGTTTTGACAGTGATAGGCTTTCTTATACGCTAGGCTCCGCATTAATGAAAATAGACGATATAACCAGTGTTAAGTCGTTCTTACTCTCTGGTGCGGGCTGGGCAATGATCAGTTTGCAACATTGCCAAGCGGAAATCGATGCTGGTTTATTACAACAAATTAAAATTATCGATCGTGAACACCAGTTTGGCGCAGAAATTCGTGTATTTAGACAGCACTCAGTTCATCATGGCCCTGTTGCAAGAGCTATTTGGCAGGATTTTAGCGAGGTCAGTAAACAGTATTTGGAGTCGAGTCGTGCAGCAGGCAACTAAAGAAGATTTAATTTATACCATTATTTGTGCCATTCCAGAGGGGAAAGTTGCCAGTTATGGGCAAGTAGCAAAGCTTGCGGGATACCCTAATAATTCAAGACTAGTGGGGCGGTTATTAAAAGTGATGCCCGAGGGCTCAAGCATTCCATGGCATCGGGTGGTTAATAGCCAAGGTAAAATATCGTTTCCAGAAGGTAGCAATAAACACCTTGAGCAACGACAAAAACTACTCAGTGAAGGTGTTACTTTTAATAAGGCTAAAATTAATATGCGCCTGCATCAATGGGACTAATACACATACAAACTAATTGATAAGTAGTGACAAACACAGCCAACTAGCACAAATACATGCCAAATTGCATGGCTGTAATGGCGGGTTTTAGCGCTGTAAAACACGGTGCCTAAACTGTAGGCAATCCCGCCAGCTAGCAGCCACCATAAAGCGCTTAAATCAAGGTTCAAATAAAGTGGATAAACAAGTGCTAATGCAAACCAGCCCATTAATAAATAGGTAGCGAGCGAGACTTTTTTATTCGTGTTTTTGACCAGTAATTTATATGCAACACCACCAAGCGCTAAAGACCAAATAAACACTAAAGCAGCAATTGCCCAAGCCCCAGATAACGAAATAACCAAATAAGGCGTGTAGGTACCTGCAATAAGCAAGTAAATCGCACAGTGGTCACATTTTTTATAAATGGCTCGTATACGCTCTCTGGTACTGGTGTGATATAAGGTCGAGGCTAAAAATAATACCAGTAGGCTTGAGCCATACACGATGGCACTTACCGTAGCTGACACAGCGTTAGATTGTGAAATTAAGTCCCACAGTACATATACCGCAAACAGTACTCCCATGCCGTGAGTAAGCACGTTAAGTTGTTCTTCTTGGCGTGAATAAGGGAGTTGCTCTGTCATATCTATCTACTAAAAATGAGTGAATAAAACAGTTTCAGTGTACAAGTGTGCGCTGAAATTGACAATGCTTATTTTTTCACTAAATGTTGGTCAAAACATTTAAATCTATTGGTTTTATTAACCAACCCTGAATAAGGTTAAAAAACCAATTAATAATTAAAATATTAAAAATCAATAATTTAAAATTTATTTTCAGGGTGGCACAACCTTTGATTAAGTAATTACGACTAATTACTTAAAGAGACAAGGAATACCACTATGAATAACTCACTTAAATTAACTACTGCTGCGTTACTTGTATTAGGGTCAACTCAAGCAAGTGCTACTGACTTTGAATTAGATATCAGCAACACAATTACACAATCTGTTAAAAGCTATGTTCAACAAGCGAGTAACGAGCTGAAGGAAAGCGTAATGAACAGCATTGAGTTTGATGCTCAAAAGTTACTAGATACTTACATGAGTGAAGATGCAATTGCTTCTAAAGAAGAGTTAAAAGTTGCTCAAGCTCCTAAAGCAACAAACAAGCAGTAAGGAAACAAGACAATGAGTAGTGAAATCAGCTTATTTTTACTTATGGTTGCACCGGTTTTGAGTTTACTCAGTGCATATGCATCAATCGAATTATTTCGTAACGTTGCACAATGGTTCAACTTCTAAGGTACAAAGTAGATATTAAGATTTCATGAAATATTGATCGGCGGATTAAAAGCGCACGTAATTAAAGGCATGTGGTTTTAGAATAGTAGACTTTATGAAGCGTGCGATTTTTCCTTTACCGGTTTTTATTTTACCTGAAGGGTTCACCAAGCTAAGAATTTTTGAGCAGCGTTACTTAACGATGGTCAAAGAAGCTGTACAAGATAACACTGGTTTTGTGCTGTGCACTTACCAACACGATACAGATCTTAACTTGCCCGAAATTGGTTGTTTAGTGCAAATAACCGACTTCAATCAAGATGATAATGGTCAATTACTAATTGATGTATATGCTGAGCATGCAGTGTCTATGCATAACGCTTTTCAGGATAAGCAGCAACTTCGACATGCTGACATCGAAATAATTACGTCACCTTCATGGTACGTAAGCACGCCAATTAATGACGAAAACACTTTATTGAGTGACACACTTCGTGCTGTATTTGCAAATCAGCCTGATTTAGCAGGTCTATATAAAACCCCACAATTCGATAACCTTGCTTGGGTTGTTGCCCGCTGGCTTGAAATTTTGCCTATTTCATTAGTTAAAAAACAACAACTTGCCTTTAAATCTAATTTTGAAAACTTGCTAAGTTTCCTCCATACTCTAATTAACAACGAATTTACTGATTAATGTGATCTCACATCAACTTTTTGGCGTATAAGTTTTTACGACAATAATTGGATGACACAAAGATGGTAAGTCAACAACTTCAAACAGGTTGTAAACCTAACACAGGTCAATACTCTGCCATGCCAGATACACCAAGCAAAGAGCTTGCTGATGCCTTATTTGCTGTTGCTGCGCACCGTGATAAACGTGCGTTTGCAGTGCTGTTCCAATATTTTTCGCCAAAAATAAAACGTTTTGGGATCAAACAATTCGGTTCTGAAGCGCAAGCGATGGAATTAGTTCAAGAAACACTAACCTCAGTTTGGCGTAAAGCTCATCTTTATCACAAAGAAAAAGGGGCGGCGACAACCTGGGTATATACAGTAATGCGCAATGCCTCTTTCGATATGCTAAGAAAAATGAAGAGCAGTAAAGAAGAGTGTATTAGTGAAGATATCTGGCCATTGATTGATGAAGCCGAGCCGGGCCAGCACGAATTTAGTGACCACTTAGAAGATAAACAGATTAAACAATACCTTGATAAATTACCGCTTGCGCAACGTGAAGTTGTCCGCGGGGTGTACTTTCAAGATATGTCGCAAGAACAGCTTGCTGAGCATTTAAATATTCCCGTAGGCACAGTGAAATCTCGTCTTCGCTTAGCCTTGCAGAAGTTACGCAATGAAATGGGAGATCACCATGATTAAGCACCATCCTAGCAACGAATTACTTGCCAAGTTCAGTGAAGGTAATCTACCTGCCACTTTGAGTGTTGCAGTCGCTATTCATGTTGAAATGTGCCCTGTGTGTCAAAAAGAACTCGCTGCGCTTGAAGCAAAAAACGCTGACAATGTATTTACTGAATCAGCTAGCGACCTGGATGATATGTTCGATAAAACTCTTTTTGATGCCATCACCGCTGATGAATCAATTGATGAAGTTTACGAGCAAGAACAGGTGTTGGTTGATGTTAAAGATAAAACCTACACTTTGCCTAGAGCACTTACGCGTATTGGCCACAGTAACTTTATGCAAATAGGTAAACTTGCCCGCTCTCGTATTGATTTAGAGGATGGCCCATTACGAGCAAGCCTGCTTCATATTGATGCGGGTGGTGAAATACCTGAGCACACACATACTGGATTTGAGCTCACATTATTATTAGATGGGGAGTTTAGTGATGAAGACGGACATTATGTACCAGGTGACTTTATGATGTTAGATGGTCGTCACAATCACACACCAAAAACGATTGAAGGGTGCTTGTGCTTTACAGTTGTTAGTAGTGCCCTACACTTCAATAAAGGTATTAGTAAATTACTGAACCCAATTGGAAATCTTATCTATTAGTAGAGTTTATATGCAGCAATCGACAATTAAAATTGGTTTAAGCGCCTGCTTAGCAGGCGACAAGGTTCGCTTTGATAGCGGGCACAAAAAATCTAATTTTTGCATGGATGAGTTGGCTAACCATGTTGAATATAAAAAGTTTTGTCCTGAAGTAGCGGTAGGGCTACCAATCCCTCGACCAACTATTCGTCAAGTGCGTGTTGGCGATACTATTAAAGTGTGCCGCCCAGATGGCACAGGCGATGTTGGCCCTAAATTAACAGAATACGGTAAGCGTGTTGCGACAGAACAAACTGCAGAATTAAGCGGCTTTGTGTTTTGCGCTAAAAGTCCTAGTTGCGGTATGGAACGTATTAAAATCTACAACGAAGCGGGTACAGGCAATACTTCAGAAGGGGTGGGTTTTTTTGCAGAGCAAATAATGGCACATAACCCATTGTTACCATGCGAAGAAAACGGTCGTTTAAATGATATGCATCTTCGCGAAAACTTTGTAATGCGTGTTTATACCTACAAGCACTGGCAAACACTAAGCGAGCAACCACTCACAGTACATAGATTGACTCAGTTTCATGCCCAATATAAGTACTTATTGATGGCACATAACTACGAAGCTTACCGTAGTTTAGGAAACCTACTTGGCACTTTTGATGGCGAAGATATCCAAACTTTGGCTGATGAATATATTTTAGGGTTAATGACAGCCCTTAAAAAACCAGCTTCACGTAAAAATAACGCTAATACATTAATGCACTTGCAAGGTTACTTTAAGAAATCACTTTCTAAGGTTGAAAAGCAAGAACTACGTGATGCCATCGATGAATATCGCCAAGGGTTAGTGCCACTTTACGTACCACTTACGCTAATTAAGCATCATTTAAAAGTGCATCCAAACGAGTATCTTGCTAAGCAAGTGTATCTTGACCCCTATCCGAACGAATTAAAACTACGCTACGGAATTTAATGAATACATTATTTTGGTTTAGGCGCGATCTGCGCCTTTTTAATAACGACGCTTTGTATCAGGCAATCGAAAATGGTTGCAGAAATGCGGTATTTTTTATTACTGAAAAGCAATGGCAAAAGCATGTTGTGGCTGCTATCCAGCTAGATTTATTAAAGCGTAGGCTTAGCTTCTTGGGGGAGCTTTTAGCTAGCAAAGGCATTGAATTACATATTATTGATGCAGCTGATTACGCCGGTTGTGTTGAAAAATTAGCGTCATTTTGCGAGCAACATCAAGTAAAAAATGTATACGCTAACAACGAATATGAGCTTAATGAAGTAAACCGAGATAAAGCCTTTTTACAGCACGCTGATAGTAAAGGGATTGCTTTTTACGCATACGATGGCGATGTAATTGCGCCACCGGGAAGCATCAAAAATCAAAGCGGCGAAATGTTTAAAGTATTCACGCCATTTAAAAATGCATGGCTAAAAGTTTATCAAGACACCCACTTTTATTTTGCTGAGCCGCCTAAGATGTTCGAACCCATTGAGTGGCAGCCAAGTGAGTTATTAGCCTCAGACGGAAGCTCAGAAAAGTGGCCTGCAGATGATGAAACGCTCAGCCACGTTTGCGCGCGCTTTATTGAAGAAAAACTCGCAACATATCAAGACCAACGAGATATCCCAAGCATTAAAGGCACCTCAGGTTTAAGCCCTTACTTAGCACTTGGCATTATTAGCGTTCATCAATTATTGGCACTGATCCAACAGCGCCACCCTGATGTACTACGCAGTAGTAAAAGTAACTTATTTTGTTGGGTTAACGAACTGATTTGGCGTGAATTTTACCGCCATCTTATCGCGATTTATCCGAACCTAAATAAATACGATAACTTTAATGAGAAATACAACGCCGTGAAGTGGCGTGATGATGACAGCGACTTTAAAGCATGGTGCGAAGGTAAAACAGGCTATCCATTAGTTGATGCTGCAATGAGGCAACTACTGCAAACTGGCTGGATGCATAACCGTTTACGCATGGTAGTCGCGAGCTTTTTAACCAAGCACTTATTAATTGATTGGCGTAAAGGCGAACGCTTTTTCATGCAGCATCTTATAGACGGCGACCTTGCCTCTAACAACGGTGGCTGGCAATGGGCTGCAAGTACGGGGTGTGATGCTCAACCGTATTTTCGAATTTTTAATCCTATCACCCAAAGCGAGCGATTTGATCCAGATGGTGAATTTATCCGTAAATATTTACCAGAGCTGGAAAAAATACCTGCCAAACAAATCCATTTTCCGCATGATTATTTAGCGAAACAGGGTAAGTCGAGCAGTTATTGGCCAGCAATTGTTGATCATAAAGCCGCGCGAGAGCGAGCGCTAAACGCATTTAAGGTGTGACATGGACAAGGCGATCCTTGATAGGTTTATTAGTGTTTATCAATCACTCAATAAAGACAATTTACAGTTACTGGATGAAATTTATCACCCAGATATCCAGTTTGCAGATCCTTTGCATGCGGTAAATGGTCTTGGGGAGCTGCGTGACTATTTCAAAAACCTCTATGCCAATGTGCTTTCTTGTGAATTTGCTATCGAAGACAGCTATGTGACTGAAAATATTCAGAGCAAAGATGACATCGCGTTTATTTATTGGACCATGCATTATCGCCATCCAAAGCTCAATAAAGGCCAAGCAATCTCGGTTGCGGGTCATAGCCGTTTAAAATTTGCTGGCGATAAAATAATCAATCATCGCGATTATTTTGACGTAGGTGCTATGCTCTACAGGCATATTCCAGTGCTTGGCTCGGCTGTGAAATACATCGATAAAAGAGCGAGTGCATAATGACGACATTAATTACAGGTGCAACCTCAGGTATTGGCGAGTCATTAGCAAAGCTTTATGCAGACAATAATGAACAGGTCATTGCATGCGGTAGAAATACAGAAAAGCTTGCTAAATTGAGCCAGCATCAAAATATAGAGTCTTGCCAGTTTGACGCAACCGACCTTCAAGATATTCGTTCGAGCACAGTGACTTATACACAATTTGACCGGGTTATTCTAAATGCTGGCAATTGTGAATACATTGATGATGCTCGCAATTTTGACAGCAGTTTGTTTGAGCGGGTGATCACGACCAACTTGCTCAGTATGGGCTATTGCCTGGAGGCGTTATTACCAAAAATAAAGCCCGGTGGTCAGCTGGTGATCGTAAGCTCTAGTGTGACTTATTTACCCTTACCACGCAGCCAAGCATATGGTGCGTCTAAAGCCGGTGTAAGTTATTTAGCTAATAGCTTAGCGGTTGATTTAAAAGATATCGATGTCACTTTAGTTCACCCAGGTTTTGTTAAAACGCCGCTTACAGACAAAAATGACTTTCCAATGCCTATGGCTGTGAGTGCAGAAAAAGCGGCAAATTATATTTATAAAGGGGTCGCGAAAAGGCGCAAAGAAGTGCACTTTCCGCACCGTTTTACCTTCATTTTAAAATTTTTAAGAATGCTTCCTACGCCACTTTGGCTGAAGCTTGCAAAAGGATTATCACGTTGAAAAAAGTGGCTGTTATTGGATCTGGCATAGCGGGTTTAAGCTGTGCGCACCTATTGCATAAGCACTACGATGTAACCGTATTTGAGAAAAACGACTACATAGGTGGCCATACTGCAACCATAGACGTAAAAGTTGATGGCGTTGAGTACGCTGTTGATACAGGCTTTATTGTCTTTAACGACCGAACTTACCCATATTTTGAAAAACTACTTAAGCGCTTGGGCGTTGAGCGTCAGAAAACCCAAATGAGCTTTAGTGTGCATAACGAACAAACCGGCTTTGAATATAACGGCCATACTTTTTGGAGTTTGTTCGCACAAAAGCGCAATATCTTTCGCCCTAAATTCTGGAAACTTTTAAAAGACATTGTTCGCTTTAATGATGTCTGTAAATCATTGCATGCTGAACAAAATTACAAGGAAAATCAAACCCTAGGTGAGTTTTTAGACGAGCATGATTTTAACGAGTTCTTCCGTTTTCATTATATCTTGCCGATGGGCGCTGCTATTTGGTCAACAAGCATTAAAGAAATGGCGCAGGTTGGCGTAGAGTTTTTTGTTAAGTTCTTTTATAACCACGGTTTGTTGGATATCACTAATCGCCCGCAGTGGTATGTTATTCCGGGTGGCTCTCGCGAATACATTAAACCTATGATCCAAGGTTTTGCTGATAAAATTCGTTTAAATAGTAATATCAGCTCGGTATCTCGAAAAGATGACAATGTGCATGTTCATTTTGATGATGGCCACAGTGAATCATTCGATAAAGTTGTGTTTGCTTGCCACTCAGATCAAGCATTAAAACTGTTATTAGATCCGACTGAAGACGAAAAAAGTGTTCTATCAGCGATACCTTATACGGCTAACTCAGTGGTACTACACACTGATACTACACTGCTACCAAAACGCAAAGCCGCATGGGCGAGCTGGAATTATCTGTTAAATAACAACACAGACAAAGCTGCTGTTGTGACTTATCAGATGAATATTTTGCAAGGCATTAAGAGCGACACGCAATTTTGTGTCACGCTTAATCACCTTGAAGGCATTAAAAAAGACAGAATTCTGCGTGAGTTTACTTATCATCATCCGGTATTTAATAAACAGTCGATTGCCGCTCAGCAGCAAAAGTCTCTTATTGACGGTAAAAATAATAGCTATTTTTGCGGTGCGTACTGGTACAACGGCTTCCACGAAGACGGTGTAAGAAGTGCTGTAAATGTGGCAAAGCAACTCGGAGTCGAGTTTGAATAGCGCCATATATGTAGGTGATGTTCGCCACAGGCGCTTTGCCGTCAAAGAGCATCACTTTAAGTACCCGCTTTATATGATGTGGGTTGATTTAGCTAAGCCTGATGAACTTAATGGTGTTCATCCTTGGCTTGGCTTAAGTGGCTTTAAGGCGCTCAAATTTAATCAGAGCGACTATTTTAATTATCAAACCGATATGCAGCTGCCACTCAAACAGCGTGCACTTAATAAAATTAAAGAGCTTGGCATTGACGATGAATTTGCCCATGTTTTTATGCTCGGACAGGTGCGCTGCTTAGGAATTTATTTTAGCCCGGTTAATTTTTTCTTCTTTCAAACTAGTTATGGCGAGTTCACTCACATGCTTGCTGAAGTCAGCAATACGCCTTGGAATGAGCGTCATTATTATGTCGTACCCCTTGAAAAAAAAGTGAACTTTAAAAAGGTTTTCTCCGTATCACCTTTCATGAACTTAGATATGAACTATCATTGGCATATTAGAATGAATTCTGATAACACCATGATTCATATTGAAAATAAAAAAGACGACACTCTTTTGTTTGATGCAACCCTGCGTTTGCAAAAGCACCCTCTCACGAAAGAGCAGGTTAGTGCCGTGCTTAAACAGTTTCCGGCTATGACGTTAAGTATTTTTAAAGGTATTTACCTTCATGCTTTGAAGTTGTTTTGCAAACGTGTGCCATTTATTGGCCACTCGGGCAAACAAGAGAATTCAACTAGGTGATGTGATGGAAAAAGTATCAAATTTAACGCAAGCCCAAACGACCGGCTGGATGACAAAGCTTTATAAAAAACTGGTAATAGGTGCATTCAATAGTATCAATGTCGGTTGCATTACCCTAAAAGAGGGTAATCAAAAGGAGCAATTCGGTGACATTACAAGTGATTTACACGCAACAGTCACGGTAAATGATGCTGCTATGTATAAGTCATTTGCTTTGTCTGGCAGTGTGGGGGCCGGCGAGGCGTATATTCTCGGCTATTGGGATTGTGACAACCTCACTAAACTTATTGAAATATTTGCCCTTAATCAAGAACAGCTAGATGCATTCGAGAAAAAATTCGCCTTCTTAAGCGGCATTGCGCACCGAGTTAATCACATTAAAAATAAAAACTCAGCAAGCGGTTCAAAAAAGAACATTGCGGCGCACTATGATTTAGGCAACGATTTATACAGTGCATTTTTAAGTGACGAAATGTTGTATTCATGCGCTGTTTACCCGTCAAAACAAGCTAGCCTTGAACAGGCCCAAGAGCACAAACTAGCATTGATTTGTGAGCAGGTTGATTTACAACCAGGTGATTCGGTGATTGAGATTGGCACAGGGTGGGGCGCCTTTGCGATTTATGCCGCAACGCATTTTGATTGCCATGTAACGACGACCACCATTTCTGACGAGCAACATGCTTATGTGGAACAAAAGGTCAAAGAGCTTAACCTTGAGCATAAAATCACGTTATTAAAGCAGGATTATCGTCTTTTAGAAGGCAAGTACGATAAGCTTGTATCAATCGAAATGATTGAAGCTGTTGGGCATGAGTATTTGCCTGGCTTTTTTGCAAAATGTCAGTCTTTACTAAAAGACAGTGGTGCAATGCTTATTCAAGCAATCACCATAGCTGATCAGCGTTACAGCCACTACCTTAAAAATTCCGATTTCATCCAGCAGTACATTTTCCCGGGTGGCTGTTTGCCTTGTTTAGACGAAATGAATAAGCAAATAAAGCAGCAAACAGACATGGTTGTGCATAGTGTAAAAGATATTGGTGTTCACTATGCAAGAACACTGGCTGATTGGCGCGAGCGCTTTGTCGCTAGCTGGCCTGAAATAGATAAAGTCAAATTTGACCAGCGATTCTATCGTTTATGGTTATTTTATTTAGCTTACTGTGAAGGTGCGTTTAGAACCCGTGCTATCAGTACTGTGCATTTAGTTGCCCGTAAACCTCGTTTTGGTCATTCAGGCGATGATATCGCGCTCGATTATTAATTTTGCTTTGTTTCAAGGAGTCTGGTTTATGGCCTTACTCCTTGAGCATAACTCTCTGATACCCGCTTTAGCTGTTGTCGCTTTGATGATTTATCTATCAAAGCAACGCCAGCAAGATAGTTGGCTACTCTTATGTGGCTTGCCTCTCGCACTGGGCTATGAATGGCTTGCCAGCAGCTTAAATTTACTTGCCTTTAAAGTAAGCCCTTTTCCTTTATGGCTTGCTGTACTTTGGGCTGCACTGCTTTTAACCATTAATACTTCGATGCAATTCCTACAAAAGCTGCCTTGGTATATTGCATGGGGTGTTTGTGTGTTATTTGCTCCTGCTAGTTACTACGCTGGAATGCGCTTTGAAGTACTTAATACTGAGCTTGTTCTTTGGCAGTTTTGGCTTGTGTATGGCTTAGGTTGGGCAAGTATGTTTATGGCTATTATCGCTATTAATAAGCGATTTTTAACGGCTAAATGATCAGTTTTAGGTGGTTTTTCGTAGTGTTTGATAACACAACTTTAAGGATTATTTGATGAAACAGTCACTTAATTTAAGTTTATTTGCTGCGTTATTGTTCTCTGCGGGCGTGTATGCAAATGGCTTTAAAACGGTTGGCCAAGCGAAAATGGAGTATTTGTTTTGGGATGTTTATAACGCTAAATTAGAGACCCCATCGGGTTCGTATCAGTTTGGCCAACACCCCAGCAAACTTACACTTACTTATTTGCGGGATTTCGATGCGAAAGACATCGTCAAAGCAACCAACGAGCAATGGCAACATTTAAAGCTCAATGACATGGTAGGTACTTACGATAACCAATTATTAGCCCTTTGGCCTGATATCAAAAAAAACGATTCGTTGTCGTTTCAAACCAACGAGCAAGGGATCGGCACTTTCTACTTTAATGATAAAAAACTAGGTCAGATCGATGATAATAGATTCGCTGACAACTTCTTAGCAATTTGGCTAAGCGCCGACACGTCTGAACCATCACTTCGTAAACAGCTTATTGGAGGGAAACATGATTAAGCTCAAAGCACTCTTTATTTTTGCTATGGTACTGTTAATTACCAGCTGCTCTGCGCCAGATGTTGATTATTATCAAGGCACAGAGCCTAAGTTTGACTTTAAGCAGTTTTTTAGTGGTGAGCTCAAAGCCTACGGCGTTGTGCAAGACCACAAGGGCGAGTTAACTCGTAAGCTGGTAGTTGACATGCAAGCATCTTGGAACGGCAATCAGGGAGTGATTGACGAGCAATTTGTTTATGATGATGGCGAAACGCAAACCCGTGTTTGGTACATAACCATTAATGATGATGGCAGTATCACAGGGACAGCATCAGATGTGATTGGCGAAGCAAAGGGGGAGAGCAATGGAAGCGTGTTCCATTGGACATATTCTGTCGAGCTTCCATATGATGGTAGTACTTTAGTGGTAAACTTCGATGATTGGATGTACTTGGTAACACAATCACGCTTGATAAACCGTACCGCTATTGATAAGTTTGGCTTTGAGGTCGGGGAAGTTACCTTGGTTATCGAGAAAATTGAATGATGATTTAGCTATCATAAAATTTTGTGATGGAAGTTAAATTAAGTCTTTATTAATACTGATGTCACTAACCTTGTGACTGATAGTTAAATAGTAGTCATTTTTGAATAAATTACGTAAAAATAGCAATTTGCTGTTGCTAACTTCTCAAAAATGCATAAAGATAGGTTTTGCGAAGGCAAAATAATAACGAATAGGAATCTAACAATGAATAAAGCTCAATTAGTTGAAAAAATTGCTACTGATGCAGAAATCTCAAAAGCGGCAGCAACTCGTGCACTAGATGCATTCACTGGAGCAGTTACTAGCTCTCTTAAAGAAGGTAACTCAGTAGCATTAGTTGGTTTCGGTACTTTCTCAGTAAAAGAGCGCGCAGCGCGTACTGGCCGTAACCCACAAACTGGTGCAGAAATCCAAATCGCAGCAGCAACTATCCCAAGCTTTAAAGCGGGTAAAGGTCTTAAAGACCAAGTTAATCCTTAATAGGGTAACTTACTAATTATTGAAAAAAGGGCTTATAGCCTAATGCTGATCAGTTAAGAAGTTGATCAGTTGACCGATCAGAATGATCATGCACAATCCGTAGTTAGGCAACTAACT
>NZ_JABVXF010000022.1 GCF_013349995.1 Pseudoalteromonas sp. 0303 | reverse complement strand
ATTATGAGCCCGCATATAAGCACGCAGTCTGACAAAATTAACGAAGGGTATTGTGCAATAGGAGGAGTCCATATAAGGCGTTTTAACGCCGAACAAGTAGCAGCGATTTTATATCGCGTCCTAGAGCCTAAATCCTAGTGCCTAATGTTTTCTAAAGTAGGCGTATAACGTGTTTCTCTAGTTTGTTTCTAAATAGTCGCGGCGTAAAGACGCCGCTGCTTGTGAAACTGTATAGGCTCTAACATCCTAACTCGCATCTCGCATCTCGCATCTCGCAACTTTAATCTTCTTTCTTTGCTTTTTTAGCGAGAATTTCAACTTCGGCTTTTTCGGTTACGCCTGCCATACTTAGGGCTGTGCTGCCTACTGATTCATATTCAAGTTTGATTTTATCGAGTTTAGCGTCGTTTTTGTCTGGCAAATTTAAGCTACGTGATGACATTCCTTTGGTTAAAACACCTAGGTTATCAAATACCTTTTCTTCACCGTTGTTCATAACGACTTTAATTTTCTTAAGATTCACAGTGCCGTGGGTGCACTTAACTTTAATATGGCTGTAGTGGCTGCTGGTGATAGGATTAACGGTATCGGTTTCGCTTTTGTAGCTGACCTTTTTCTCTGCAATTGTTTTCCAGTCGTCATCACCCGCTAGGCTTTGAGTAGTGGTTAAGGCCAAAAATGTGGTTAAAGCGATGAGTTTGACTATTTTCATTTGATTCCCTCCAAAAATTATCATCATTAAAATTTATAGCATATAAACAGATTGGTTGCCTATGCAAAGTTCATAAAATAGAACCAAAAACATTTTTTAATCGTATTAACTAATACGTTATAAATTCACCAACCTTAATCAGCATGCTATGCTAGTAAAGTGTCTATAAGTTTATGGATTTTCAATGAGATATTACTTTTGTTTAGTGGCTTTTTTACTATCAACCTCATCAATTGCCAGCGCTCTGCTGGATGTAAAGCCGAGCAATAAAACGCAGTTTTTGGCACTGATAAAAGACAAGCAAGGTGATTACAAAACAAAAGAGGGCAGTGATGCGGTTTGTCAAAACGCATCTTTTTCATTGATAAAAGACCCAACGCAAGGCTTTAGCTTAGGGACGTTAATCGATTTTAGTGACTTACATAACGGCACGCAGGTAAAGAAGATACCTAACTTTTGTGTTGTCAGTTCGAAGTTAAAATACTTTGTAAATGGCATTGTTAGAACCAAGCGATATTTTCGCTGTGATAATGAAGACGACAACGGTTCAACAACAGAAGACCTGCGTTTTAAAGATAATGGCAATATTACTTATACACTGAGTAAACCTGACGTTTCTTGTGTGTTTGAAAAGCAATAATTGTATGCCTCGCGCAATTTTAAGCCTATGATGGGCTTTATTTTTAATTGAAAATCTTATGACTAGCCAATTTATTCAAGCATTTTTAGTACTTGCTGCTTTTTACATAGCAAGCCTTATTATTGACCGTGCTATTAAACAATTTCAACGTCGCTTTGATTCAACCGCTCTTGAAACTTTCCGGCTGATTTCTAACTCGCAGCGCGCTATTTTATTATTCATTGGTATTGTGCTGGCGTTATCGAAACTGGGTTTTGACGTAGCCGCGTTAGTTGCCGGCTTAGGCCTAACAGGCTTTGCTCTAGGTTTTGCGTTGAAGGATGCTATTTCAAACCTAGTAGCAGGTGTCATGATTGTGCTTTATAAACCCATTAAGCTTGGTAATTACATTGAAGTGAGTAATTCAAAGGGCACTGTGATTGACCTTAATTTGCGCTATATCACAATTAAAGGCGAGGGAGCGGTGCATTTAATTCCTAACTCTTTAATTTTAAGTAATAAAGTGTCAATCATTGATCGCGAAGACGATTAATCACAAATCTTAGCTATAAAAAAAGCAGCCTAGGCTGCTTTTTTAAGTTTTAGCAAATTACATTTGAGATTGCAGGTAATTCTCAAGCCCTGCGGTTTTGATTAACTGCTGCTGTGTTTCAAGCCAATCAATCTGTTCTTCTTGCTCATTTAAGATGTTATCTAGCGCTTCACGGCTGATGTAATCTTTTTTCTCTTCAGCAAGTTTAATTGCCGCTTTAAGATCAGGTAGAGAATCAAGTTCAAAGCTCATGTTAGCTTCGATCATTTCTTCAGAGTTTTCACCAATACGTAGGCGACCTAAATCTTGTAGGTTTGGTAAACCTTCTAAAAACAAAATACGCTCAATTAAACGGTCGGCGTTTTTCATTTTTTGAATAGATACTTTGTAATCAGCTTTGTCTAATTTTGAAAAGCCAAAATCTTTAAACATACGAGCGTGTAAAAAGTATTGGTTAATACCTACTAATTCATTCGCTAATACTTTATTAAGTGCAGCAATGACGCTTTTATCGCCTTTCATACAATTAGCCTCTATTCGCCCATTTGAGATTGATGGTAGTTTTGGCTACCAATTTTGTCGATTAGACCAAGCTGTTGTTCTAACCAGTAAACATGATCTTCTTCTGTATCAAATAATAACTTTTCAAGCACTTCGCGTGATTGATAGTCTTTTTCTTGCTCACAGATGGCAATTGCTTCTTTAACACAGTCAACCACTTCTAGTTCAAGTGTTAAATCGTTTTGCATCATGCTTTTAACGTCTGAGCCAATTAATAGATCACGACGTTTAGTCATGTTTGGTACGCCTTCTAAAAACAGAATACGTTTGATCAACCAATCAGCGTGATCTTTTTCTTCTTCCATTTCGTGGTTAAGACGCTCATACAGCTTATTTAGGCCCCAATCATCGTACATACGAGAATGAATAAAGTATTGATCTATAGCAGCTAATTCGTTTGCGAGTAGTTTGTTAAAACTATCGATGACTTTTTGGTTACCTTTCATAATGCTGTCCTCGAATTCCAAGTTGCGGTAATTGTAGTATATAAAAACAAGATTGCAAACTTTTTCCTTTGTAAATCAGTTGTTTACTATTGAGTGTGATTCTCGTTTAAGTTTGCGTTAATGGTTGATAAATGAACAATTTATCGTTTCTATTCTTAAATAAAAAAAGCCCTTACTAAGAAGGGCTTGTTGTTCTAAACAAAGTTTAATTTAGAAACTATAGGTTGCACCAAGTGTAACAGTGGTACCTAAACCTTTAATGTTATAGCCACCATAGGTGTATGACTGGGCACGGGCAGGGTAGTAATCATTGTTAAATAGGTTTTCTACGCCCATAAACGCTTGCCAGTTCTCGCTAAAGTTATAACGACCGCTTAGGTTAAATAGGTTGTAACTGCTAATTGGCCCTTGGTCGCCAACATAGTCGCCGTTTGCATTTGGTTCAAAGCGTTTGCGTGAACCCACATATAAATAACTCACCGTAAGTGATAACTCATCATTAGGCTGCCAGTTTAAGTTAGCAGTGCCTTTTGGTGGGCTTATTTGGCGCGAACCTAAGTAAATGTCGTCTTCAGTGTTTTTACCTTCAACATAGCTGTAAGTTGCAACCAGTTTTAGAGTTGGGTTAATTTTATAATCAACTAATGTTTCGTAACCCCAAATCTCTTGCGGTGCACGTACCGGCTCATAAACACCGGTTACTTCATTAAAGCTATTCGTGGTGCCAAACTCTGATGTACTGCGGTAAGCTGCAAATTCAAAACGTAAGTTATCAAACTGTGAGGTAAAACCAATTTCATAGTTATCGATGATTGATGCTTCTGTTTGAATTAGACCAATATCATTCACCGTTGCTGAACGTAGTAGGCGGCCAATATCTGAGATATCAGACCCTTGTGAATAATTGGCAAATGGGCTGAAAGCCTCAAGTAAATTGTATTTAACACCTACATTATAAGTGGTTGCATCGTAATCAATGGTGTCGCCTTTTACGCTAAGTGGCACAGAGCACTGTGTTTCTGAACGGCAAAGCTTTAAGGTATTGTAATCATCAACGGTTAAATCAATGCTCTCTTGGCGCACACCCGCTTTAATGACTAAATCATTATTGATAACCCATTTTGTTTGTAAAAAGCCAGCAAGGCTTTCCATATCCATTTCTGGTACCCAAACACGGCCATCTACAAGTGGCTGAGAAGTCACATCATTCAGTGCATCAAGGCCATAAATGAAGGTGGCTTCAACATTGTCAAAATCAACAAGGGTATTAAACGTAGCGCGTGCACCTTTCTTTTCAGAGCGAATAATTGATTGGCCGCCTTCGTAGCCTTCGTCTGGGTTAGCTAAGTTTGTAGAAAAGAAAAACACATTCTCGATATCCTGCATGTAAAGGTCGAGTGTCATTTGTGTATTAGTAAACAGGGCGTAGTCTGTGTATTTTAAGGTAATGTTTTCGTTACCATCTGGGCCTTGTGGTTTACCTTGCTTTTGTAGCTCTTTAGGTACATGAATAGCATAGGTTTTTTCGCCATCGTTTAGGTTACCAACAACGTCACCTAAATCGGTTTTTTGTTGAGAGCTAAAGTAGTTATAGCTAAATTGCAGTTGCTTCTCATCGTCAAAATCATAACCAAGCTTGGTGAAGTAGTTTTCTGTTACTGCATCAGATAAACCATACTGTAGGCCAAGAATATCGCCTTCGGCGTCACGTTGAACACCGTTTTCTTCGTAACTTGCGGTAAATAAATAGCTAAGTTTATCTGCTCGACCATTAACCGCAGCAGAGACTCGCGCACCGGCGCTTTCCTCTAGTTTTACTGCACTAAAACGTGACGATAGGCTGATCTCACCTTCTGGCTGACCATCACTTGTTGCCTGCTTTGTGATGTAATTAATAATACCGCCTGATGCACCATTACCATAAACGGAGGTAGCACCTTTGATCACTTCGATACGCGCAATGGCACTTGGGTCGAGCGTTTTAACTCCCAAAGAGCCGTTTCTGAGCGGTGTAGATTGTGGCACACCATCAATCATCACAAGTGGTGCACGGCCACGTAAACTCTGACCAGTATTACTCGAGCTACCCGTATCTGGTGCAAGGCCTGGTACCATTTGCGCAAGTAAGCTTTGTAGCTCTGGATTAACTTTTAAATGCTCTTCAATTTGCTTTCGGCTAATAATCGTTACAGAAGCGGGTACTTCATCAATGCTTTCAAATACACGGCTGCCTGATACAACAACGTGTTCCATTTCTTCTGCGGTAAGTTTTTTATTGATGGCATCATCAGCAAATGCTTGGCTGCTAATTGCAATAGCGACCAGAGTCAGTGAAGTTTTTAACATGTTTATCCTTGTTAAATCGGTATTTATTATGTGATTGTGCGGCAGTCTAAATGTAAAGAAGTGTAAAGGCAAGGCTAATGATAATTATTTGCAATAAATTATTGGGTTGTTTTAGTCATTTGTATCTGCTTGCTTAAGCCAAAGGGCTTAAATGGAGAATCATGATAAATAGGGGATTGTCGTGTTTAATAGCTACCAAGTAACTGCAAATTAAAGCGGCTTTAGCTTAAAAAACGTTTTAAGTCGTCTGGAATAGGCATTGGTTTGAAAGGGCTAACATTAGTGCCGCCGGTGTTACCGAGAGGGACCCAAATACGCGAAAATACAATTGAAGCAGCCATACGAGCAAACTGACCAATTATTTCCTTGGCATTATGGGTTTTAAAACCAATTTTACACATCCACCAATGAGAGTAAGTATGCGCAATGATATAGCTTTGACCCAGTATATGAGCCCGCTCTAGGTGATAAAAAGCGGTTTTGTAATCTGCTTTCTTATAACTCGTTTCAGCCAATATCATTTCGGTGTTAAAGGCATTTTTGAGCTCAATATTCATGGCGAATGGTATGTTTAGTAAAAGTCGTTTATTTGTAGTGCCGTTTGTACCAAAAGTAAACACCTGAAATCGTGAAAAATAACGGTGACAAAGCAAATAGCAACCACAGTAATTGCACAATAGGGCCTGCAAAATCACCAATATGAAACTTATATTTAAAGTTCCATGTTTGGGTGGTCCAAGAACTTTGGCTGGCATCATAGCTTGCAACAATATCTGCTGAATATGGGTTTGCCCATACCCAACTATAGGCATGGCTTTCACCTGGGTTCTCTATTCTAAAACCAATGTTATCAGTTGGCTTTTTCGGTAAATAAATTCTAAATAACTTACCCTTAGGAAATACAGTTTGTGCGTTATCAAACGCTTTTTGAACTTGAAAAGGCGTATCCGCTAAAGGGGGAATAACGGCTGGCGGTTTTGGTCTATCTTCAACTGTGCCTTGCATCACAAATTCTAATACGGCTTTGGTTTGTGGCTTCCAGTTAAACGCCATACCTGTGTAAGCAATTAAAATGAGTGGAATTAAAAAGTACACACCCAGAACGGTATGCAGCTGATACATTAGCACTCTAAATTTTGCTTTACGTTTAATAGCCAAGCGTTTGATACGATTTTTTGGCTTAACCCAAATATAAAAGCCGAGCAGAATTTCAATAATAAGAATAAGCGCACACACCGATACCCAGTTTCTTAGCGGGCGGTTTTTATCGCCATCTTCATAAAGCAGCCAGCGGTGCAAAGCCATGGTAAAGCCATAAATCGTAGTGTAGTAATCATACTCATGTAACACTTGACCGTTGTATGGATTAACACTGACATAGCGGTTGTTTGCCAACTGTAATTGCCACGCAAGATCACCTCGCTGTTCAGGCATTAACAGGGTAACTGGTTGTTTAGTTGAAGCTGAAACATGTTTTATGAGGCTATCAAAATCAAGTGCTGAAGCCGCTGGCGTTACAGTCCATTTATCGCTTTGAGTAAGGTATTGAATATCTTTTGCGTAAATAAGCAACGCACCGGTCAAACTTAAACAAATCAAAAATAAACCGCTTACTAAGGCAAGCAATAAATGCGTACGACGTAACCACAACTTCAACAAGGTTTGTTCCTTCAGTTTACTGTTAAAACAAAACTGAATAGTAAATGATAACGCGTAACATTTACACTAAAACTTGTTCTATGGTGCAGCTTTCAATTGCAAAGTTATCATGTAAAAAGTGACGTATTTCATCGTTATTGATGTTGTGCTTGGCACTAAACTTGAGCTCGCAATGAACGTGATGATCATCTACCTGCCATGTTTTGAGGTAATCAACATCAGTGATTGCAAATTGGGCTTTAAGCTCCGTAATAGCTTCTGTTAAAGCAAAATTATCAGGGGCTGCCTGCATCAAAATTTTACTGCTCGCAATTAACAACAAAACACCATGGTAAATGACATACACAGAAATCAGCATAGTGGCAATTAAATCAACAATATACCATTGATAAAGAATGATTAAGGTACCTGCTATGATCACCACTATAGAAGCTAATGCATCAGACACATTATGTATAAACGCAGCACGAATATTCATACTGTCTTTTGCGCCTGCTTTGTAAGTTAAAAGGGCGGTGACTAGGTCAACAACCAGTGCAAACCCTGCAACCCAAATGATGATCCAGCCATCAATGGGCTCAGGGTTTAAATAGTTGGAGATGGCTTCAATAATTAGGTAACCACCAATCACAATTAAACTTAAGCTGTTAAATAGGGTTGCTAAAATTTCAGCGCGTTTGTAGCCGTATTGATAACGATCGTTGGCAGGTTTGGCGCCAATTTTTCGGGCAATTAGGGCAATGAATAACGACGAGGCATCACTTAAATTATGCAGTGCATCAGCAATTAACGATAAGCTGCCAGAAACAAGGCCGCCAATCACCTGAGCGACAGTTAATAACACATTGATTGCAACTGCCAGCATGAGTTGGCGGGTGCTTTGGTTATTTGTATCGTGATGATGGTGGTGTCCGTGTCCCATAAAAATACCGAGTTATTGATTTGCTTTATTTTTATACCATGCGTGCCGTGGTATTGAAATGTTTGTAATGATTTGTTCGTGTACAGATTATAATTTACTGTTCAAATGCCGGTGGATTTGTTAATTTATCGCCGTTGTACCAACTTTTAGTTCTAATTTTTAGGCTCAATGTGAAAGCTGCATTTATTATTTTGATTAGCGTATTATTGCTCCAGCCCTTGCTGGATAGCTTTGATGTGGCCGATCATAATGCTGCGTTTAATCACACCTCGGTACTGCTATCAGAAGAAATTGACCTTGAAGCCCATTGCGCAGCCAATGGCGATCACCTGTTACATCAATCAGAGCATGCAGAGCTTAGTAAACAGTTGTCTGACTCAGCCGAGAAAGGCCATTGTCATGTTTGTCACAGCCCTGCGTTTGTTGATTCGCTGCAATTGTCTGAACGTACTGGTATCTATTTCACTAAAATTGGATCACTTGATTTCAACTTCAAATCGGCTGACTTAGCACCGCTTCATCGCCCACCTATTTTAGCTCTTACTTAATCCAAAACCCTTTTTAGATTTTATTTGGGCTTAGCCCATTTTAAGTAAGAGACACTATATGTATTTAAGAAATTTTATGCGTTACGCATTACTGTGCGTATGCTATATGGCTGTGACAAATATTTATGCGACAGAGCAAGCGCATAACCATCAAGAAAATGATCAAGCTGAACATGCTAATGAAGTCAGTTTAACTGAGCAGCAACAGCAACTTGCTAATATCAAGGTTGAACGCCTTGTACTGAAAAAACACAAGCAAACCTTGTATGCACCGGGCGAAATTAAAGCCAATGGCTATGCCAGTTATGTGGTGTCACCGCGTGTTGATTCTATCGTTGTAAAACGCCATGCCTTATTAGGGCAGCATGTAAATAAGGGAGAATCTTTAGTCACTTTATTTAGTGGCGAAGTAGCCAGCCAGCAAACTGAATTTAGATTAGCAGAAGCCGAGTGGCAACGCGTTACTAAAATGACCCCGGGCACAGTCAGCGAAAAGCAAATCTTAACTGCCAAAGCTGAGTATGAAGTGGCTTATAGCCGGTTAGTTGCCTTTGGTTTATCAAAACAAGCTATTGCACAGACACTCACCATAAGCCCAGAAAAACTCGGTGAATACACCTTGTTTGCACAAACATCGGGAGCTGTTTTAACCGATAACTTTGCTCAAGGTCAGCGAGTTGATTCGGGGATTGAGCTAATGCTAATAGCCGATGAATCTGCACTTTGGGTTGCTGCTCAGCTTTCAGCTAATCAAGACCGTACTATCAGTAATGGCTCTACGGCGCTGTTAGAAGTTAACGCCAATCGCTATCAAGCAAGGGTTATTCAAGAAGCACATACCATTGATGAACAAACACGTTCACGAACCGTTAGGCTCGAGGTAAAAAACACCAAGCATAGTTTGCACCCAGGCATGTTTACGGATGTGTATTTTCATTTTGAAACAGACCAAGAGGTACTTGCCGTACCTGAAAACGCATTAACACGCAGTGCAGATGGTGACTGGCAGTTATTTGTCGTTGATGACGATGGTGGCTTTGCTGCCCAAGAAGTAACCCTTGGCAGAAGTTTTGGTGATTATCGCGAAGTGTTAGGTATTAAAGCCGGGCTTGAAGTTGTCACCCAAGGTGCGTTTTTTATTGCATCACAGCTAGCTAAAGGCGGATTTGATCCGCATAACCACTAGAGGTGACGCATGTTTAATTTATTAATTGAGGCGGTGATAAAGAACCGTTTACTGGTGGTATTGGCCTTACTTGCAGCGATTGCAGTGAGTGCATTTATGATCCCAAAACTTAATTTAGATGCCTTTCCTGATGTGACAAATGTGCAAGTGGCGGTGAATACCGAAGCACCAGGGCTTGCGGCTGAAGAAGTAGAGCAACTGATCACATACCCGATAGAAGCAGTGATGTATGCGCTGCCCGATGTAGAGCAGGTCCGTTCTATTTCTAAAACAGGGTTATCTGGTGTCACTGTGGTATTTAAAGAAGGTGTTGATATTTACTTTGCTAGGCAACTGGTTTTTGAGCGTTTGCAGTCTGCTAAAGAGTTGATCCCAGCTGGTGTGGGTATGCCAACCATGGGCCCTAATACATCAGGACTTGGACAAGTCTATCAGTATTTACTTGAAGCAAAGCCAGATGCCAACATAGATAGCATGGCACTGCGTAGTTTAAATGATTGGGTGGTTAAATTACTTATATTACCTATTGATGGTGTGACCGATATTCTGTCATTTGGCGGTGAGGTAAAGCAGTATCAAGTGAACATAAATCCCAATAAGTTACTTGCTTATGACTTAACACAGCAAGATGTTAGTAACGCACTAGATGCTAACAACAGTAATGTGGGTGGCTGGTATATGAACCGTGGTCAAGAGCAGCTTGTTATTCGTGGTACAGGTTGGTTTACCCCTGGCGACAAAGGGCTTGCTGAGATTGCGCAAACGCCTATCAAAACCATTGATGGTACGGTCGTTAAAGTGGCCGATGTTGCGAATGTTGAGCTTGGCAGTGAAATTCGCCAAGGCGCTGTCACCTTATCTAAACGCAATGAACAAGGCGAAATAGTCAATCGTGGTGAAGTGGTGACTGGTATCGTGCTGAAAAGAATGGGCGCTAATACCAAGCAAACGATTGATGGCATTAACGCGCGTATCGAGATGATAAATCAAGCGCTGCCAAAAGGGGTTGAATTTAAAGCCATTTACGACCAAGCAGAACTTATTAGCCAAGCGGTACAAACGGTTATTGATGCACTGCTTTTAGCTTTTGTGTTTATTATCATTGTATTAGCGCTATTTTTGTTAGATTTAAGAGCAACATTTTTGGTGTTGTTGTCGATCCCTATTTCGATTGGTTTAGCACTGAGTGTAATGGCATGGCTTGGATTATCGGCAAACTTAATGTCGTTAGGTGGGATTGCTGTTGCCATTGGTATGCTGGTAGATGGCTCAGTTGTGATGGTTGAGAATGTATTTAGGCACCTAGGGCTTAAGCATAATCAGCATAAGCCTTCTTCGAAGCTGGTGGCTATTGCTGCAAAAGAAGTGGCACGGCCCATCTTTTTTGCCTCTTTGATCATACTAACGGTATTTTTACCGCTGTTTAGCTTTGAAGGCGTTGAGGCGAAGTTATTTCAGCCAATGGCAGTGAGTATTATGCTTGCGATTATTAGCGCTGTGATTGTTGCCTTGGTTGTGGTGCCAGCTCTGTGCGTGTACTTATTTGCCAAGGGCGTGACAGTAAAGCAAAGTATTTTGTTAAAACCTATCGATATCCTTTATCAACGGGCTTTACAAAAAGCATTGCAGGCTAAACGTAGCGTTTTAGCTATAGCAGGGTTATTACTGATTGTTGCGGCTGTTATGCTTCCAAGGTTGGGTACTGAATTTGTGCCAGAGCTTGAAGAAGGCACTATTAATCTTCGTGTGACACTTGCTCCATCTGCAAGTCTCGATACGGCAATCTTAGTTGCACCAAAGCTTGAAGCCATGTTGCTTGAATTTAGTGAGGTGGAATATGCGCTAAGCCGAATCGGTCGGGCTGAAGTAGGGGGAGATCCTGAACCAGTTAACAACATTGAAATCTATTTAGGCTTAAAACCTCATGAGCAATGGGTAAACGCGAAAACGCGTGTCGAATTACAGCAACTAATGGAAGCCAAGCTTGAGCAGTTCCCAGGACTTTTGTTTAACTTTTCACAGCCTATAGCAACCCGAGTAGATGAGCTTTTATCCGGTGTTAAAGCGCAATTGGCCATAAAATTATTTGGTAGTGACCTAGGCGTTTTAACTGAAAAAGGCCAACAAATTGAGCAGCTAGTTCAGCAAATACCTGGCGCTAAAGATGTTGCTATGGAGCAAATAGGCGGCGAAGCGCAGCTGATAGTTAAGCCTAACCGTTTGGCATTGTCGCGCTTTGGTTTATCGGTAGCTGATTTGATGGATGTAGTTCAGCATGGTATTGGCGGGCAATCAGCGGGGCAAATCATTAATGCCAATGAGCGCTATGATATTTATGTGCGTATAGCAAAAAGCTTTCGGCAAAACCCAAATGTGATTGCTGATCTTAGATTGCAAACCCCCACGGGTGCCATTGTAAGGGTGGGGGATGTAGCTGATGTACAAATTGAGTCTGGCGCTCCGCAAGTTCGTCGCGATGATGTTCAAAGGCGGGTGGTTATTCAAGCGAATGTGCAGGGGCGAGATATGGGATCTGTCGTTGCCGATATACGCGCTACCATTGCTGATAAAATGCAGCTACCAAGTGGTTACAGTGTGGCCATTGGCGGGCAGTTCGAAAACCAACAACGGGCACAGCAGCGGCTGATGATAGTAGTGCCTGTAGCCTTGTTACTCATTGCATTATTGCTTTATTTTGCTTTTAGTAACCTATCGCAAGTGGTGCTTATTCTAGTCAATGTTCCCTTGGCTGTGATTGGTGGGGTTATTGCATTATATGTGTCAGGGCAATACTTATCTGTACCCAGTTCAGTAGGGTTTATCACACTATTTGGTGTTGCTGTATTGAATGGTGTGGTGATGGTCGAAAGTATTAATCAAAGGATTAGTGCAGGAGATAGCAAAGATAAAGCAGTATTTGAAGGCGCTGTTTCAAGGCTAAGACCTGTACTCATGACCGCGCTTACTTCAATGCTTGGGCTAATTCCAATGCTCCTTAGCACAGGAATAGGGGCCGAAATACAAAAGCCACTTGCTACGGTTATTGTTGGCGGCTTGGTCAGTGCAACCTTCTTAACTTTATTTGTACTTCCGGTACTTTATAAGTCGATGAGTAAATAAAGCATAATGGGGCTAACTTTTAGTAGCCCCTTTTTAATGACGTGTATTTCTGTAAAGGGCGTTTACACCATGCTAAAGCCCTTATAAACTGGGCGTTACAATAATGATGTAAAAAAGGAATACAGAGTGAGTAACGCAATTACAATTCGTCCGGCAGTCGCAAGTGATGCTGCAACAATCCTACATTTTATTACCGAACTTGCTATTTACGAAAAAGAACCCGACGCAGTTAAAACAGACGAGCAAGCTATTTTAAAAACGTTATTCAGTGAAGGCGCAACGGCGCATAGTGTTATTTGTTTAGACGGCGACACACCAATTGGTTTTGCAGTGTATTTTTATAATTACTCTACATGGCTTGGCAAAAATGGTTTGTATTTAGAAGATCTTTACGTCAGTGCGGATAGCCGTGGTAAAGGTGCGGGTAAGCAAATTATGCAATATCTCGCTAAGCAAGCACTCGAAAAAGACTGTGGTCGTTTTGAGTGGGTGGTACTTGATTGGAATAAACCAGCCATTGATTTTTACGACAGCATTGGTGCTAAACCGCAAAACGAATGGATTATTTACCGCCTAACAGGCCAAGAGCTTATCGACTTTGCGCATCAATAAGTAATGTTGCTATAACTAAAAATTTCCAAATAACAATATAAATAAAAATCATTTGCGTTTGATCTTTTCTGTGTGTAGTTTAAATACACATAGAATGATTGGTATAAGTGCAGGTGATTTTTATGACTCAAACAACACGCCACACACCGTTAACTTCGAATGCCATTGATGATGCGCTTGCCCCTTGGCAAAGTGCAATTTATCAAGGCAACTTAGCATTTGAATCTGGCGAGCTTATTACTGCGCGTGATCATTACACGGTTGCCAGCAGCTGCGCTGAAACACTTCTTGCGCAATTTTCTAATATCCCAATCAACCAGTCGGTAACTCGCTCGTTAGAGCATTGTATTGCAGCATTTGTTGTTGCCACTTTGAATCTTGCCGACACCTTTAAAGTCATGCAAAAACCCGATAAAGCCTGCACCTGGCTTTGCCATGCTCATCAACGATTAAGCGTGCTATTAAATCACCCAGAGCAGCAAGTTCGCACCTTGGTGCTGCACCATCATCACAAAACCTATTATGAGCTGGTTAAGTTTGCGAGCATGGCATCGGCATTTCCGGCACTTATTAACCGAATCAATCAGCTATTAGCTGACCATCCCCATAAAACGCAGTTATTACATTAACGATAAGGAATCAGTATGCCTTTTACATTACCCGATTTAGCGTATGACTATGATGCACTTGAACCGCACATTGATGCGAAAACCATGGAAATACATCACACCTTGCATCATCAAACCTATATCAATAAAGCGAATGCTGCACTAGAGGGCAGTCATTACTCTGAGCAAGATGCTGAAACATTACTACGCACTATTTCATCAATGCCTGAGTCTTTACAAAAAGCAGTACAAGAGCATGTGGGTGGCCATCATAATCACTCATTATTTTGGCAAGTTATGTCTCCTAATGGTGGTGGTACGCCTAGTGCAGAGTTAAACACTGCAATAGTTGATACATTTGGTAGCTTTGACGCATTTAAAGAGAAATTTACTAATGCCGCGGTAAGCCGCTTTGGCAGTGGCTGGGCTTGGTTATGTGTTGATGAAAATAACCATTTGGTCGTTGAAAGTAGCCTCAATCAAGATAGCCCACTGATGCATAATCATACGCCTATTTTAGGGCTTGATGTATGGGAGCATGCATATTACTTGAAGTATCAAAATCGTCGCCCTGAATATATTGCGGCATTTTACGAAGTGATCAATTGGCCGGAAGTTGAACACCGATATTTAGCCGCAATTAAATAGCTGTTTAAATAGTTAAGGTCCGAAACTGGCTAGTCAAAAAATAATATTCAGTTAAGCTAACGGTATTAGCGTGCAACGAGAATAATTATGACTAGCCAACAATGGCAAACTGCAAGGCAAAGCCGCGACCCACGCTTTGATGGGGTGTTTTTTGTGGCGGTAAAAAGTACAGGCATTTATTGCAGACCCATTTGCCCCGCACCAACAGCACAAGAAAAAAACGTTGAATATTACCAATACGCGCACTTGGCTGCGCAAGATGGTTTTCGACCCTGTATTCGCTGTCGCCCAGATAGTGCACCGAATAGCCCAGCTTGGCTAGGTACTAAAACAACCGCATTACGTGCCAAACAACTGATTGATAAAGGTGAGGCATACGACTGTGAGGTTTTAGCAGACAGGCTAGGGGTGTCGAGCCGCTATTTACGCCGTTTGTTTAACCAACATTTTGGACTCTCGATCACCCAATATCGATTATTTAACCAATGCAATTTTGCCAAGCAGCTATTACAAGAAACAGATTTATCAGTGGCAGATATCGCATTTGCTTCTGGTTTTAATAGTATTCGCCGTTTTAACGATGCTTTTTTAAAGCAGTTAAATATTGCCCCTTCAAAGTTACGTAAGTCTGATAAAAAACCAGCCTCAACATTAACTCTAACACTGGCATTTAGGCCGCCTTATAACTGGCAAGCACTCCATGAATTTTTGCAGCGCCGTTTAATTAGCGGTCTAGAATGGTTGAGCGCAACGAGCTATGGTCGCACTTTTAAAGACAAATATTGCCAAGGGCAATTCACAGCGCATTTTGTTGAGCATAAAAATCATTTTAAAGTGGTTATTGATATCGATAACACCCGCTATTTACAGCAAGTGATCCATAACATTCGTCGTGTGCTTGATTTAGACGCCGACACGCACACCATTGAACAGCATTTAAATGCAGAGCTAAAAGGCGCAATGCCGCTTTGTGTTGGGCTTCGTTTGCCGGGAATTTGGTCTGAGTATGAAGCAGGTATTCGTGCGGTACTTGGTCAGCAAGTGAGTGTTACAGCGGCTCACAATCTCGTTACACAGCTTGTAAGTGAGTTTAATCAGCAAAGTAATAACCACTATTTTCCAAGCCCTGAATGGGTTGCCAATTCTGAACTCGATTTTTTTAAAATGCCACAATCACGCAAAGATGCGCTAAGGCGTTTAAGTGCTTATTGTCAGCAAAACCCAGATAATCAAGAGCTTGATAATTGGCTTGAGCTCAAAGGTATTGGCCCGTGGACAGTTAATTACGCCAAACTACGCGGTCAAAGCCACCCCGATATTCTATTGGCGGGCGACTTAGGGGTTAAAAAAGCTCTTGCTGGAATAAGCGAATTTAATAGCGAGCACTGCGCGCCATTTCGCTCTTATTTAACTTTTCAACTATGGCAACAATTATGAGTATGCAACAAGTTATTATACCAAGCCCGATTGGCGATATTACCATTCAAAGTACATCAAAAGGCGTCAGTTACGTTGGCTTTTACCCTGTGGTTGCAATGCAAACAGAGGTTGTTGATGAGCACACCCTTACACCCATTTTAATGTGTATAAGTGAGCTTAATGAATACTTTAACGGTGAGCGTACACGTTTTACAGTTCCCCTTGATACCCAAGGTACCCACTTTCAAAGGCAAGTATGGCGTGCGCTGATGGATGTTGAGTTTGGTCAAAGCAAAAGCTACCAAGATATTGCACTTGCGATTAATAATCCAAAAGCGGTGCGTGCAGTGGGCGCTGCAAATGGTAAAAACCCGATTAGCATTATTGTGCCGTGCCATCGAATTATTGGCGCAAACGGTAAACTCACAGGCTATGCAGGAGGCCTTGAAAGAAAAGAGTGGTTACTGAAACACGAAGGAATTTTGTAAAAAGTTAAATTGCCTTCTAAACTCTTTAAAGCTTAACTAAAAAAGTAACTTACTATGATTGTGATGTTGTTTTTTATTAGATTTTTTTTGTGTACGGTGTTGTTTTTTACTTTAACTTGTTATGCGAAAGAGGAGTCTCCCTTACTTATTAAAATTTGCGTGCCCGATCATAATAAAGCGCCGATGTTTATCGATGCTAAAAACGAAATCCCCATTATTAATAGCCAAGCACAAATTAATACACTTAAGGAATTAGATCTCACAATAGATGAAGTTCAATTCCAATACCAACAAAGGCCTTGGCAAGAGTGTATATCATCAATAAAGCACGGTACTTTTGATGCATTTATTTCTGGTTTTAACACACTTAAAAGTGACTATGCTGTTTTCCCTGTTGATAAACAGGGCAAGCCTCTCGATAAATATTCATTTGCTTCTTTGAGTCAATGTTTAATTGGTAAAAGACGCTTTCATTCAAAGTGGAATTCACGTGAGGTATTGCAATCAAAAGCATTTTCGTTAGCTGTCGCTAATGGCTACTTTGTAGGTGATGCTGCAAGTGAAGAGGCATTTTTTATTGAGCACACATTTACACTACAAGCTGCGATTGAACGAGTTGCTGAGGATAATGCTGATGCGGCACTTGTGGTTTGTGAGGTTTCTAAGAATAAGGTAGATCTTAGTCAATACTACCAACTTAAACTTGCTCCACTGTTCCCACCAATCAATACCTCGATAGCGTACTTGGCTTTTTCAAATGAGTTTTTCTATAAACATAAACTAGATGCAAACCTAGTTTGGGAGCAGCTAGCTAATAAACAATTGGCTGTTGTATATGCAAGAATGTTTTAAAATACGAGCCCAGCACAAATCACTCGTTATGGGACAAAAGAATAAGGTAATGGATGATCTTGTCGTTCGATTAGGGTAGCATATTGCGACTTTAAAATTTGGGCAACATAATGGCACAGCTGTACTTTTATTATTCTGCAATGAATGCAGGCAAATCTACCACACTTTTACAATCAGCATTTAACTACCGCGAACGTGGTATGGAACCAGTTATTTTAACAGCGGCTATTGATGATAGAGCAGGTGTTGGCAAAGTGTCTTCACGTATTGGTTTACAAGCTGATGCGCATATTTTTGATGCAGAGAAAGATGTATTTGAGCTAATCAAATCATTAAATGCAGAGCAAAAGCGCCATTGTATTTTAGTTGATGAGTGTCAGTTTTTATCAAAAGACCAAGTAATGCAATTAACTGATGTGGTTGATGAGCTTGGTATTCCGGTGCTGTGTTATGGCTTACGTAACGATTTTAGAGGGGAACTATTTAGTGGCTCACAATACCTGCTTGCCTGGGCAGACAAACTAATTGAGTTGAAAACTGTGTGTCATTGTGGTCGTAAAGCTAACCATGTTCTGCGTACTGATGAGCATGGCAATGCGATTGCAGACGGTAATCAGGTAGAAATTGGCGGCAACGACCGATATGTATCGGTGTGTCGCAAACATTATAAAGAATCGTTAAATCTCGGCCGCTAATGCCGAGATAAAGCTATCAATATCTTGCTTAGTGACGCCTAAATGGGTCACTAATCGCAGTGGTTTACCCGGTGAAAATAGCATGTTTTGCTCTTTTAATGCATGTGCCACTGCTTTTAAATCGATATGTTCGGCAACATTTGCGTAAACAATGTTGGTGTCGATTTGAAAAGTTGACGTATCAAAACCAGTTAACGTGTTTAACTGCTCTGCCAAATACGCTGCGTTATTGTGGTCCTCAGCAAGCCTTGCTACGTGATGCTCAAGTGCATACTGGCCAGCGGCTGCAAGCATACCCGCTTGGCGCATACCACCACCAAGTACTTTACGCCAGCGGCGCGCTTTATCAATCAGTGCTTTGCTACCTAATAATAGTGAGCCAACCGGCGCGCCGAGTCCTTTTGATAAGCAAATAGATACTGAATCAAAATACTGAGTGATTTCAGTGATATCAACACCTAATTTAACCGCAGCATTATACACGCGGGCACCGTCTAAGTGCAGAGCAAGGTTATGTTTATCAACACACTCTCTAGCTTGTTTAAGATAGCTTAGCGGGAGAACTTTGCCACCAATGGTGTTTTCTAAGCTAAGTAGTTTGGTTTTAGCAAAGTGAAAGTCATCAGCTTTAATTGCAGCCACAACTTTGTTTAAATCTATGCTGCCATCGGCATTATTTTCAATTGGTTGTGGTTGAATAGAACCTAATACAGCGGCACCGCCACCCTCAAATTTGTAGTTATGTGCTTGTTGACCACAAATGTATTCGTCGCCACGTTCACAATGTGCCATCAATGCAAGTAAATTGGCTTGCGTGCCAGAGCTACAATAAAGAGCACTTTCGAAGCCATGGCGCTCAACAGCATATTGTTCAAGCTGATTAACGCTTGGGTCGTCACCATAAACGTCGTCGCCTACTGGTGCGTCATTCATGACCGCGCGCATAGCTGCTGTTGGTTTTGTAACTGTGTCTGAACGAAAGTCGATCATCTTATTATCCTTATACTAGTTCGTTAAGAATGGCTTCGCGGTCAGCTTGGTCAAAATAGCTCCAAGCAATAAAGCGACTCATTTTTTGGCCTTGTGCCATTTTTATAACTTTTACTTCTTTCACATCAAGTGTGCTAAGTAACTTTTTTATATGCGGCAAAGTGTCAGACTTTGAAACAAGCGATGTAAACCAAATACATTGCTCTGCAAACTCTTGGCTCTCAATACACATTTTACTGATAAATTCGCGCTCACCGCCCTCACACCAAAGCTCGTTTTGGCGGCCACCAAAATTAAGCGCTTTTTGTGGCGCTTTGTTTAGGTTTTTCCATTTACGCTCAGTACCTGCTTTGGCCTGTTGCTCACTGGCATGAAACGGTGGGTTGCATAAAGTTAGGTGAAAAACATCTTTATTCGATATCACGCCCGTAAACATTTTATCGGCGTTGTTTTGCTGCTTAACATTAATTTTGAGGCGGTTGAATTGCACGATTTGTTTGGCAATTTTAACAGACAAGGCATCAATATCGGAGCCTGTGAAGTGCCAGCCATATTCGTGATTACCAGTAAGCGGGTAAATCACATTTGCACCCGTGCCTACATCAAGCGCTTTTACTTGCTTACCCGTCGGAATATGACCTTGGTTATCGTTTGCTAATAAATCGGCCAAGTGATGAATGTAATCCACTCTGCCAGGAACCGGTGGGCAAAGGTAGTTGTCGGGCAAATCCCAAAAATCGATTTTATAATGGCTTTTTAATAACGCTTGGTTGAGGGTTTTAACCGCTAATGCATTGGTGAAATCAATGGTATCAGTGCCCGCTGGCGTTTGCGTTATATAAGGTGTTAGGGCAGGAGTATCTTTGCATAGCAAAGTAAAGTCGTAGCCATTTAAGTGGCGATTTCGCGGATGCATTAAGGAAAACCTATCTGTTAGCCATATCAAAGACTGATTGTACCAAATAAATCTTTGCTCTGAGTTATTTTGCGGTGGATATTTTTGTGAACACGCAAAGGCAGTCGTCATTTTTAATTTTGATCTAACCGATTTCTGGGTGATTTATAGTTTTCTGGAATGCCCTAACGGAAAATTTCTATAAGTTAATTGAGTTTTACAGCCATCTTGACTAGTTTTTAATGGTGGAATATGAAAAATTAACTATAAAATTAAGTTGTTATGCGCATAAAACGGAAAACTTGGTTGATAATGGGTAAAAAGTTAACCATGTTCCAATTTTCCATTAAAGGAAAAATTTATTACATTTCCACTAAAAGGATTTGTCAGGGGTGAAATGAAATTTTATTTTCAAGGATTAATGCAAGCCTTATACATTCGTACAGAAATGGTTTGCCATCAACAATGTTATAATAAACTATATGAGGTTTTGTAAGTGTTGAATAATAAGAATAATCAAGAGGTAGCTCTTGATTTATTAAAATTCGGTTGTTGGCACATGGATTTAGAAAAACCTCATGTATTTTATTCAAGTCCCAGTAATTTCAATATGCTTGGGGAAGAACAAACAGAAGGTAATGAATTTAATTTTGGAGTATTTAACTCCAGAATAATATGTCCGCCGTCAAAAAAGGAAAAAAAACTACAAGATATTCTAGTACAAGCAATCTCTAATCAAGATACGCATTTTGAATGTACCTACTCTTATCAAAAGTCAAAATATAAAGAAGTTATTAGGATAAAAACTATATGCGATATCGCCTATGTCAACGGTATTGCTAAAACAGTATTCGGCATAAATCAAAACATTACAGAAGAACAGGTGGCGACAACTTCGCTTGATAAAACTAAAGAAAAACCAAAGCGAGTCGAATCAAATCTAATTAATTTGTTTGATAGTTCATTAGACGCCATTATGGTTGTCGACTCTACAACATACAAATACATCTCTATAAATAAAGCTGCTAGAAAGATGTATAACATTCCAGATGAGTTAGACATAAGTAAAATTCATGTATTAAGCTTTTCTCAAGAATATCAGGAAGATGGGACAATATCTAAAGATAAAGCGGTTGAGATTTCGAAAAAAGCATTAAAGCTAGGTGGTCTTGAAGTTGACTGGGCTGCAAAAAGGTATGACGGCACCAATCTTTATACACAACTTTCTATAAGTCCTGCAATTTTTGAGGGCAAAAACGTTGTTGCAGTTATTGCCAGAGACATAACTTACAGGAAGAAAAGCGAAAAACAAGCCAACCTTATATCGAAGTTAATGTCTGATTTAATCGTCAACAAAAGTTTTGAGGATAAAATTCAATTAGTAACAAATGCAATTATTAGTATCTTTGACGTAGATTTCGCTCGGTTATGGCATGTTGTAGACAATAAGTCATATGATAAGGTTTTGGGTGGCAAAAATGGTGAAGAGGTTCATATTCAATGCCACCAATCTGATCCTAAAATTAATAAATATAACTCTATAGCTGTAGATACGTTAGGAAATACCATACTTGGCAAAGTAAAGCCTTTTTTCACTAATGATATAAAACATGATAACCGTGTTATACCGAATATAGAAAGCAATGATTGTTTTTTTAAAAGTTATGCTATTCAACTTGTGACTAATGTAAATGGCGAAATAGTCGGTGCTATAGATATTTTCGGAGAAAATAAACTCCGAGAAACTGATAGCCATAGACTGTTAAATATATCAAACGTAATAGGGCAAATTATAAGTGAAGCTTCTTCTCAAAATGAGTTGTTCCGAATGAGAGAAGAGTTAGAAGAGCTGTATAGTAAAAGCGATACTGCTCTTGAGTTATCAAATGCGGGGTATTGGACCATTTACTTTAATGATCCGCAGTACTACATCAGTTCAAAAAGAACCTGTGATATTTTAGGCGAGGAATATAAAAAGGACTTTAAATTTAACCTTGAAACAGAGTGGTTCACAAGACTATATGAGGCCGATCCAGAAACTGCTGAAAGAGCATTGCAAGAGTTTCAGGATTCACAAGTTCCCGGTGCACCAATGTTCAATTCGGTCTACAAATATAAACGCCCAGCAGATGGTCGATTAATTTGGACAAAAGCCATCGGTAGTATTATTCGACACAAAGATGGAACCCCTAAAATAATGAACGGTGTTTCCGTTGATATAACGGAACAGGTAGAGTTTCAAGAAGAGCTAAAAAGGGCAAAACAACAAGCAGAGGCTGCAACTAAAGCTAAATCAAGTTTCTTGGCCAATATGTCTCATGAAATTAGAACCCCAATGAATGCAATCATTGGTTTAACGAGGTTATTAGAAGCAACGGATTTAACTTCAAGTCAACGAAATTATGTTGTAAAAACAAAAAGCTCCGCTAACAACCTACTCGGTATTATTAACGATATTCTTGATTTTAGTAAAATAGAAGCAGGCAAACTAGATATTGAAAATATTGAGTTCAGTTTAGATGAGGTTATCGACGAATTATCATCATTGATGAGTATTAAGGCTTTTGAAAAAGATATCGAACTCGTATTTTTTAAAAACTACAAGCTGAAACGAGCCGTTTATGGTGATCCGTTAAGACTTGAGCAGGTGCTGATTAATCTTATCAGTAACGCCATTAAATTTACATCTGAAGGCCAGGTATTAGTTTTCATCGAAGATGTTTCAGTCAATAATTCATCAATAAGGTTAGATTTTATAGTTAAAGATACCGGCATTGGTATGACCGATGAGCAGGTGGGGAATTTATTTCAAGCCTTTAGTCAAGCTGATTCAAGCACTACCAGGCGCTTTGGTGGCACAGGCCTAGGGCTATCAATCGCTAATAACTTGTTGCAAAAAATGGGAGGGCTGATTGAAGTTGAAAGTGACTATGGGGTTGGTAGTGTCTTTAAATTCACCTTGGATTTTAAACTAGGAAAAGCGAATACGCAGTCGCCAGAATTAATTATACCGGATAGCCTGGATAAAATTAAGGTGTTGATCGTTGATGATAATGAGGCCGCTCTAAAAGTTATGTCTGCATATTTAGATGATTTTGGTGTTAACCATGAACTGGTGTTGAGTGGGCAGCAAGCGATTGATATTATTGATGATTCCTTTGATTTGATATTGATGGATTGGAAAATGCCTGATTTATCAGGTGTTGATACTTGGCTGAAAATAAAGCAAAAAATAGACACGTCGCCTAATATTGTTTTGGTGGCGACTTACGGTAATCCAGAAATTATTGATGAAGTTGAACTATTAGGTATTAATTATATTTTAATGAAGCCTGTGACTCAGTTCAGCTTATACAATGCCATTATGGATGCCTTCGGTGCAAGAACGGTTATCGACATCAATGAAAGAAATCGTAGCAGCCTGCCTGATTTAGAGTTAATACTAGGGGCTCGTATATTGGTAGGCGAAGACAATGAGATAAATAAACAAGTTATTCAAGAGACACTAGAGCGAGAAGGTTTTTTTGTGACCGTCACTGAAAATGGCCAAGAGGTGTGTGATGAGTATGAGCGGAATCCTAACTATGATGTGATCTTAATGGACTTACAAATGCCTATTATGAGTGGTTACGACGCTTGTGCTTATTTAAGAGAAAAAGGATATAACGACATCCCTATTATTGCCCTCTCTGCTGATGCAATGGTGACTGTGAAAGAAAAAGTAAAAGCAGTTGGCATGAATGCCTATGTATCAAAACCCATTAACTTAAAAGAGCTGTTTTTAGCACTGTTAAACCATATTGAACTCAAGGAGCGAGAAGTTAATGCAGTAACCGAAAGGCCAACCAACAACAAACTTTTGAAACAAAAGTTATTAAGATTTAACGTTAGTGTAGGTTTGTCTAGACTGGGGAATAATAGCGATAGTTATATTGGTCTATTAAAGAAATATTTGCTGAATTATAAACATGCGCCCGAGATGATTCATGATTTAATTGTTAATAAATCCTTTGATGGGGCGAGGTTTGAAGTGCACACATTAAAAGGTGTAACAGGGAATATTGCAGCTTTTAAAACAAACGAAATTGTTAAAAGGTTAGAAGATGCGTTAGTTAACCATGACAGTGATGATGTTTTTGAATCGTTAGTTTATAAGTTAACTGAAGGGATGCATAAAGACTTTGATGAGATAGGAAAGATTATTGAGTTTCAGTCCAAAGACAATTTAGATGACCCCGTATTGGATTCTGAGGAACTCATTCAAAAATTAAACGAATTAACACCTGAGATAGACAATAGTAATGTGGTCGCAAAAAAAATGTTCACCACTCTAAAACCATCACTTCAATTTCACAATGTCAAAGGAATAAACCAGCTAGAGGAAAGCTTATCAAATTATGATTTTGAAAGTGCGTTTGAGATCGTTGTTCACATGCTCAAATATATGAAAGGAGAATGAAACAAACGGTATTAATAGTTGACGATGTGCCAGAAAATATTGATATTCGAGAAGAGATTCTTCAGGCAGAATATTATATTAAGGCAGCAACCAATGGTTTACAGGCGTTAAAAATAACAGAAAAATTCCAGCCTGACATTATATTACTCGATGTTAGGATGCCCAATATGGATGGGTATGAAGTTTTATATAAAAACACTTTTACCTAGTTAATAATGAAAATTATTTGCTATAGTTATTATGAAAGAGGGGGGGTAATCTGGCAGTAGGTTTAATAAATATGATTGAAGATTTTAAAAGTTAGAATTGCTTTTATACAGTTCATAACTTATTAGCTCTTAGATTTATATAAGCTGACACCTAATCTAACATTGAATTGCTTGTTTTTTCTTCTGCAATAGGAAGTGATACTGTCAATGTAGTGCCTTGCGCTTCAGATGTATCAAACTTTATTTTTCCTTGCTGTACTTCGGTCATCAACTTAGCTCCATAGGTACCTACACCAGCACTATTTTTTTTCCCTGCTGTTACATACTTATCAAAGAATGAGTTTCTGATCTGTTCAGGAACAGCACCCCGGTTTTGAATTGTTGTTACGACGTATCGCGCAGTCTTAGTTACAGATATAGTTACTGCAGAACCTCGGGGAGCCGCTTCAATAGCGTTTTTTACTAAATTAGAAAATAATGATAATGTCAATAACTCTTCACAGTACACATTAAAATTATCGGCAGTATTCAAATTGATTTCTAAATGCTTATCAACAATTGAAAAATGAAAATTCTCAACAACATTTCGCAATAGTTTATTAATATTAATAGCGGTAGGGGTTAATATGTAGCTGCCATCTTCCAATTTGTTAAGTGTAAGCAAGTTATCAATCATTTGTGATAAATTATTAGTTGCTAATTTAATTGCCGAAGTATTATTTTTGACTTTCGATAAGTCCCTACCATGAGATTCTAAAACATTTACTGATTTAAAGATTTCTTGGAGAGGTTTCTTTAAGTCATTTTGCATAATGCGGTCAAAATCATCCCGAAGTCGTAAGTTCTCGACAAAAGTATCAATTTGTTCCCGCATTAACTTATTAGTTTCAACTAAACGGGAGTGTACATTAACTCTTGCCAAAACGATGGATTGGTTAACTGGCTTGGTGATATAGTCAACAGCACCTAATTCAAGGCCACGAACAATTTCCTCCTCTTGGTCCATGGCAGATATGAAAATAATTGAGATATGTTGAGTCTCAGGGTTCGATTTGAGTCTTTTACACACTTCAAAGCCATCAATTTCAGGCATCATTATATCCAACAGAATTAAATCTGGCTTGTGATCACCATTACAAATTCTAAGAGCTTTTTCACCACTTGTTGCAACCCTAACATTATAGTTTTTACATAATATTTCGCTAATTATTTCGATGTTGTCTATAGAATCGTCAACAACTAATACTTCAATACTTTGCTTTTCTAGTTTTGCATTATCCTTTGATTGTTTATTCGCTCTTTGTAAAGACGACTTTTTAATTGGGTTATCTAATGCTCTAATAAGGCGCTCACATAGAATTTTACCAGAAAAAGGTTTAACAACATATTCAGAAACTCCACTATTAATAGCTCTAATCACTTCAGAATGCTCGATATTAGCTGACATAATAACAACAGGTATATTAGAAAGTTTTTCGTCCGCTCGGATATTACTAAGTAACTCAATTCCATCCATTTCGGGTAACTGTAACTCAGTAATAATGATATCCACTTTATTGTTATGTAATAAACTTAAAGCCTGGTTTCCATTTGAAGAATATAAAACCTTCATGACCCCAATGTTAGTAAGCATATTAGAAACAGTAATACGCATATTAGCCACTGTATCTACAACTAGTACAGTTAACGAGGTAAACCTAGTGTTATTCTTCTGTATTAATAATTCCATAGTTGATTCGAAAAATATTTTAATTGAGTTGTTATTGTTGATCAGATCTGGCTTATGGGTTTTTTGAAGACTCACCTAATACGAATCTCCCAACTGTAAGAGCTTGAAAGCAATTAAGGTCGGGTTCATAAGCACTGTTATAATAAGTGTAGACCAGTGTGTTAAGTTCTTCATTAAATTCGTTTAAACTAATTCCACCACACACAACAAAACCATATATAACAAAAGCTCCTTTAAAAGGTTCGCATGAGTGAGTTTTAGTTAGTACTTAGAGGCTCGTGCAAGTCTAACTTCAATGAAAAATGGCTCTGCATTGGTGTTACTATTTTATCAAAATCTCATAGTGCCTGAGATTCTCATTTTGAGTGGCAATCGCCAGCCAAAAACTTGCTTTGCTAAATAGACTGTCGTACCTTAATACTGGTACGATGAGTCTATAAGAATAAAAAGGTCAAACGTGACGATTAAACAAGAATCGGTGTTTATTAAACTCGCCGAAAGCCAAACCTTACATTTGCGCCGTATCAGTAAGACTGATGCGAAAGGCCCTACGGTGTTTTTTATGCATGGTGCCGTTGAAAATGGCAAAATCTTTTACACCCACAGCAACAAAGGTTTAGCGCCATTTTTAGCTGAGCATGGCTATGTTTGCTATGTGGCTGATTTACGCGGTCGTGGTGAAAGTAAACCTGCGATTTCAAAGCATGCAAAGTATGGCCAAACCGAGGCTATTTTAGAAGATATCCCCGCATTTTTAGATAAAATTAAGCAGCTTGAAGGCGAGCCTGCGCGTTATTGGGTGGCGCACTCATGGGGTGGGGTGTTAATGAACAGTGTGTTTGCCCGTTTTCCTGAGTTGATTGATGATGTGAAAGCCTGCGGCTATTTTGGTTCTAAACGGTCCTTGTATAACCATCATCCAAGCAAGTATATTCAAGGTAATTTGATCTGGTATGGCTTGGCGCCATTAGTTGCTCGTAAGCATGGTTTTGTGCCTGCTAAAAAACTGAAATGGGGCAGTGATGATGAAACCCGTAAATCACATTATCAAAGTATGCAGTGGGCTAAGCGTAAACCTTGGGTCGATACTGACGATGGCTTTAATTACGCCAACGCATTAGCTGATAAGGCACTTCCACCCATTATGCATGTGGCGGGTGTTAAAGATAAAGCCCTATGCCAGCCGATTGATATTGAAAAATTTATGGAAGAGTCGGGCATTGGTAAGCAAACGATGACCATTTATGGCCGTAAGTTTGGCCATAAGGTCGATTATGATCACATTAATATGCTTACTCACCCAAAGGCGCGTTTTGATCAGTTTGTTGACTTGTTGAACTGGTTTGAGACTCACGCATAAGCGTGTGCATTGCGCTCTCGTAGCGTTTGTATTTCTCTAATGCTTTATCACTTAACGGCTGTCTTACAGCCGTTTTGCTGAGCGTTGCCACCGGTTTTTTTGACTTATAAAAATCTAAAAACTGTGTGCTGTATTCAATGTTTAAGAACTTACACAGAGCTGTTAGTGTTTGTTCGCTGTCACTTATAAGTGCCTCATAGCTTAAATCAAAAACCGCCTCTGGCATCACGTTTTGCCAATGCTCCATTAACTGCTGATACAAATCAAAATACTGTTTAAACTCTGGGAGTGAACAAAAATAAGGTTCGTTTTCAGCAAAGTAGTTGCTAAAAACCGACCAAGCAATTGCATTATACTCGCGCTGCATATTAATAAACTTGGCATTAGGAAAAAGTAGGTAAATCAATCCAAGTGACTGATAGTTAGCAGGCAGCTTATTGATCATAAAGGGGCGTACAACTGGCGCTTGCTTTATTCGTTCAATATAAATAGTGCGGGCATTGTTAATTAGCCCTTGGTTCAGCTCTGCTAAGCAATCTGGGTAGGGGAGTTGTGTTTGTTGTTCAAGGTATGCAACAACCTGATTGCTGATACTGGCATCTTCGCCAAGGCTGGCAAAATCATCATGGCTTGCCAGCATTTGCTCTACCAGCGTTGAGCCACTTCTTGGCATGCCTATAATAAAAATGGGTGTAATTGTGCCTGTGAATGTTTTGTCTCTGGCATCAATTAGTTCAGCTGTATTTTGCTCTATGATGCGCTGATAAAACGGCACTAAGTCACGGGTTTTAAACTGCGTGAGTTTTGTTTGTAACTTATTAGCTAGGCTAAAGTAGTTAAAGGCTTGCTCGGTATCATTTAACTGATCATAGCTTTTACCAAGGGCATAATAACACACCATTTTTAAACGTAGATTATTGGTTAAAGTTAAAAACTGGTGTAGCTCATTTATGTAATTTTCTTCATTGCTAAAGCGCCCAAACTGCACAAGTTCAAATAAAATGTACGCCGTCACTGGATAATTTCCCATACCGAGTGCATGCTTTAAAATACTGTAGGCTTTGTCTAGCTCACCATAGGTTAAATAATGCTGGGCAAGATAGTAATGTGGCTCAGGGTTGTGGCTGGCAATTGATTTTGCATATTCGAGTACGGTTAAGGCATCTTGCGGTGAATGTACGCCATTAAAAGCATCGGCAAGGGCGTGGAGCGGTTCAAGCATGTGAGGTAGTCGCTCACAGGCTCTTTGTAAAAGGTAAACCGCTGCATCATAACGTTCTAAACGCAGTGCAATGCGGCCTAATCCAAATAACGCTTCGCCATTTTCAGGATCTGAATCGAGAATGGTTTTAAAATGAAACTCGGCCTCTTTCAGCTTGTTCTCATTCAGTAGTTGGTTCGCTTTTTCTAACAGCATAGGAATGGCGGGTTATTTGTTATTTTTATTTACTATAAAACGAAAAAGGCGAAATGTCTTTCGCCTTAGTTAACTATAAATATCCAGAATAAATCCGGGGTATCGACTTTCTAGGTTGATTGCTCAACCTAGAAAGCTGTTCTATTTAGAAAGTATACGTTGCTTTCACGTAATAGAAGCCGCCGTTGATACCATATGGCGACGTTTCGTAGTATTTACCACCCCAGTTATTGTTAGGGATGCCAGTACTATCGAAGAAATCAAGTTTCTCTGCTTCTTGGTCGAATAAGTTTGTCGCACCAACAGAGAAGCTAAGCTCTTCAGTTAGGAAGTAAGTCACTTCTGCATCAATCGTTACTGCCGCATCAGCTGTTTTCGCTGTTGCATCGTAATCTACGTGAACGCCTTGGTATTCGCCATAGTAGTTAACACGTGTAAATGCAGAGAAGTTCTCCCATTGTTGTGCCCAGCTAAGTGTTGCACGGTGGTTTGGTAAGTCATTTTCTAAACGGCTTACTTTAAATTCACCAGTAATAGGGCTCGACTTAGTTACTTCTGTGTCGTTCCAGTTGTAAGCTAAGCTGAATGTTGAGCTACCACCTAACAAATCAGTTGAGTAGTTAGCTACAGCATCAACACCTTGCGTTGTTGTATCGAAGTCATTCGTGAAGAAGCTTACTTGCGCTAAGTTTTGTACGTTTGGTACGCCTGCAGCTTCAAGTGTGTCTTTATCAGCTTGGCTTAACTCAATTTTATCTGATTGACTGATACGGTCATCAACCTGGATGTTGTAGTAGTCAACTGTGAAAAATAAGTCGCCAAGTGTCCAAACTGCACCAAATGTATAGCTTTGTGATTCTTCAGGTTCAAGCTCTGTACCACCTAATTGCACTGCAATTGGGTTTGTTGGTGGTAAAAGTGCCGAGTCAACTAGAACACCGCTGCTTAGGTTTGTTTGAACGTTACTTACATTCGCTTGACCAACAGTTGGTGCACGGAAACCTGTACTGATTGAACCACGAATGTTTAAGTCTTCAGTTAAGTGGTATTGACCAGTTAACTTGTAGTTAGTTGTTGAACCAAATGAATCATAATCTTCATAACGTAGTGCTAAGCCCATTAAGAAGTCTTCTGTGAATGGTGCTTCAACATCAACGTATGCAGCATAGTTACGACGTGTATACTCGCCCGCATCAGATGGTTTGAAACCAGGGAAACCATTTGAACCGATACCAAAACCTTGTTCAGTTAGTGGGCCTGCTGTGAAAGAGGCTACATCACCAGATACAACTGTGAAGGTTTCTTCGTGCCATTCTAGGCCACCGGCAACGTTTACATCGTAAGCTAAACCAAAGTCAAAACCTTTTGATAAATCAGCGTTAAAGTTTTTCTCTAACTGTGAGTATTTACCTGGGCTGAAATCGCGCGGGCTTTCTGGACCTAATGATGCATTGATTGTGTCGTAGATGAAGTAACGAGATTCGTTGTAACCAACTGTACCGCTTAAGTCATAGTAAGCACCTTCAAGGAAACCAGAAGTGATTTCACCTTTAGTACCAATTGTTAATGCAGTATCTGTGATGTTACCACCGAAGTTAGGTGTAAAACCGCCTGGAAGCATTTCGTTAAATGCAAAACAGTCTGGGTTGTTAGCAACTAGATCGATGTATCTTTGGTTATCTAAAACGTTATCATCAATCATGATATCGGTAGGACAGTTACCGCTCATATCGCCAGTTAAATCACCAACAAGGAGCGTTTCACCGCCGTCATTTGAGTAAACACCTGGGCGAGTGTGTGGGTTACGATAGTAGAAACCACCACGTACGTCACGCTCAGAGTAGTTACCAAACATGTAGAATTCAGATGAGTTGCTTAACTCAAGACCAATGTTACCAAAGATAGAAATATCGTCGTCAACTTCTGGTGCACCCCAAATCTGTGCTAGAGAAGATACTTCTGGCACGCCTGCAGCATCTAGTGCTGCTGCATCAGGGCGTTGCACTGAACGGCTAGTTGCATCAGCTGTTTTGTATTGGAAGCTTAGGTTAGCAAAACCACTATCGGTAAATGGTAGACCCACGTTACCTGAAATTTGTGTTGTATCGCCATCGCCTTCGTAGTATTCGCCTTGACGTATTTCGAATGAACCACCTTCAGAGGCATCTTTTAATACAAAGTTCATTACACCAGCGATTGCATCAGAACCGTATTGTGCCGCAGCACCGTCACGAAGTACTTCTACTTGCTTTAGGGCAATACTTGGAATAACTGAGATATCAGCACCTTGAGCACCATCATTGATACCACCACCTAAGAAGGCGATTACTGATGCACGGTGACGACGTTTACCATTAACAAGTACTAATGTACTGTCAGAAGGAAGACCACGCAAGTTAGCAGGGCGAACAAGAGACGCTGCATCACTAATAGGGTTTTGGTGAACGTTAAAAGAAGGAACTGAGCCTTTTAAAAGCTCTAGCATATCGGTGTTGCCGCCTTTATCTAGCTCTTCACCACCAATGATATCAATTGGTACTGGTGAATCACCGATTGAACGTGGCGCAGAACGAGTACCTACCACGGCAATTTTTTCTACGTTTTTGTTAACTTTTGTTTCTTCTGCTGCTTGCTCTGCAGCAACAACTGAACCCGACACAAACAGGCCAGCTGTTGTTGTCGCTAAAGCAAATTTAATTGCTTGTTGTAGCGCATTATTTTTGAATTTCATTCCGACTTCCCCAGTTAGAATATTTATGATTATGTCACCGAAGTTAAATAATAAACCTGGTGTAAATCTCTTATACAGCCTGTAAATTTATTTTGCAAATTGTTAATGGGATGTTGTTTTTGGCGTTTTTATTTGGGCGTTATTATTGTTTTTTTAATTATGTGCATGAAATTAAAGGGGATAATTTATTCTTAACTTTTCTTTTTGGTGTAAGAAAGTATATAAAATATCTAAAAAAAATTTAAAAAAGGAAATTTTTGAGTTGTTTTTGGGCGAAATCGGGTTTGGAACGGTTTATTTGGCTTGTTGCGGAATATTGTTTAATTGCCATTGCTTTAATTTTTCTCGGTATTCATCCCATACGCAAGGGCAACAGCTACCACCACCACAACATTCATCTGGGGCCGGCTTTTGGGGTTTTGACTCAGCCTGTTGTATAGGTTTGTTCATGTTTAATACTGAAAAACAATTACGAATAGGGTATTAAGAATAAAACAAAAACTAATATAAGTAAATTATGCTTTGTGAACTTAACATGCTGTGTGAAAATAGCCAAATGCGATTATACAAAGTTATTCATCGAGCCCCATTCAGAGTGGCCAAAATTACCAAAAAGCGTCAGACACTACGCTTCAAGCGCGCTATGGTAGCACTTAAAATCGCACTTGCCCAAGAAAAGCAAGAAACAAAAGAGATGCTTCATATCTATAGGCGATACACCCAAGGCCAAGCTACTAAAGAAGAATTGCATACTGCCAATGAGCAATTTTTAGATATATTAAAAGGACTCGGTTTAGGCGTATTTGCTGTATTACCTTTTGCCCCAGTGACAATTCCTTTGGTTGTAAAACTAGGTCAATGGGTTGGTGTTGATGTGCTACCTAGTTCATTTAATATCAATAAGTCGATTAAAGAGATTGATCAACAAGTAGAAAAAGAAGAAAAAGAGAAACAAAACAAAGACTGATTAGGTTTTGCTTATCTGATTTTGCCTATACCTTTTGTATCAAGATATTGGTATGCTTAAATACCTTTTCTTTATATCGAGTCGTTTAATGAGTTCATTAATTCGCCATTCTTCTACGGGAATTCCCCTGTCATTTATTGCTAAAGCTGACCTATCAACGTGGTTAACCGAGCAGCCGCAAGCCTTACAAAATTGGCTAACAAATTGTGATTTTAAAAACAAAGGCATGGCCTTAATTGCTGATAGTGAAACCGGTTCACTTGAGCATGTGTATTGTTTAGTTAATGATTTACAAGACTTTTGGTTAGCAGGTGACTTATCAACAAAACTGCCAGCAGGTTGTTATCAAATTCAAGGTGATGACAAATTTGTAGAACAAGTAGCGCTGGGTTTTGTGTTAGGTGGTTACGAGTTTAGTGAATATAAAGAAAAACCATCGCCACGTGCCACACTAGCTATTAAAGATGAAAGCTTAGTTAAGCGTTTATCGCAGCATGCAAGTGCTATTAATTTAGTGCGTGATTTAGTTAATACGCCTGCTGCAGATATGATGCCGCAACACCTATCACAAGTGATGGCTGATTTAGCCGACACCTTTGATGGTGAGTTTAGTGAGTGGGTTGGTGATGAATTATTAGAGCAAAACTACCCGACAATTCATATGGTTGGTCGTGCGTCTGAGAATAAACCGCGTTTACTTGATTTACGTTGGGGTGCAAAAGATGCTCCGCAGATCACCTTAGTTGGTAAGGGTGTCTGCTTTGATTCTGGTGGTTTAGATTTAAAACCAAGTTCAGGCATGCGTAACATGAAAAAAGACATGGGCGGTGCCGCGCATGTTATTGGCCTTGCACAGTTAATTATGGCTGCCAACTTACCAATTCGCTTACGAGTATTGGTACCTGCGGTTGAAAATGCGGTTTCTCGTAATGCATTTAGACCCGGTGATGTGATCAAAACACGCAAAGGGATCACTGTAGAAATTGATAACACGGACGCTGAAGGCCGTTTAGTACTGTGCGATGCACTTGCTGAAGCGCAAAACGACAACCCAGAGCTGATTGTTGACTTTGCAACCCTAACAGGTGCCTGTCGTATCGCTTTAGGTACTGAATTGCCGGGCTTTTTCGCAAATGACCGAGATGTTGCGAACAAATTAATGGATGCTGGCGAAAGCTGTCATGATCCAATTTGGCAATTACCGTTATTTGATCAATACAAAGCATTATTAAAAAGCGACGTAGCAGATATTGCTAACTGTGCATCAAGCCCATTCGGTGGTGCGATCACTGCTGCGCTTTATTTAAAAGAGTTTGTCGAGCCAAGCACGCCGTGGGTTCACTTTGATGTGATGGCTTGGAACTTACGTTCATTACCAGGTCGTCCTGCAGGGGGTGAAGCACTGGGTATTCGCGCTGTGTTTAATTACCTACAAGATCGCTTCCAATAATCTAGAGTTGGTAAAGCTCTAAAGGTAAATCATCGGGATCGGCAAAAAATGTAAATTGCTTCCCGGTGATTTCATCCACTCTTATTTCTTCAACCGAAATGCCTTGTTGTTCTAAGTACTGCTTAGATTTTGCAATATCAGCAACTTTAAACGCCAAATTGGCGTAGCCCTTGTGCCTCTGGATAGCTTGGTCTTTGTGGCGCTCCAGGAAACGAAAACAATTCTAATTGGCTACCATCAGGAAGTGCTAAATCTAACTTATACGAGTCACGTTCAGCACGGTATAGTTCGTGGATAATCGGCAGTTTTAAAATTTCATTATAAAAATGCTTTGATTTTTCATAGTTGCTACAAATGATTGCAGCGTGATGTATGCCTAATAATTCCATTATATAGTCCATTTTTTGCTCATAAAAAAACGCGGACTAAGCCGCGCTTTTCTACTAAAGAGTGTCGAGGATTACTCTGCCGCTTTACATGCTGCAACAGCTGGTGCAACAAGTTCAAGGCCTGTTTTATCACACTTAGGTAAGGCTGCATCAGATACCGCAATTGGTGTCACGCGTTCGCCCCATTTAATGTAACTTGCCGCCCAAGTTAAACCTGCACCAAAGGCCGCTGACATAATGTTTGAGTTTGGTTTGATAAGGCCTTGCTCAACAGCTTCACAAATTGCAATCGCAATTGTTGCAGCAGACGTATTACCGTAGTCGGCAATGTTCACCATTACTTTTTCATCAGCTACTTTCAAACGTTGTTGAATAGCTTGGATAATACGTAAATTGGCTTGGTGAGGAACTAATACGTCAATGTCATCAAGCTCTAACTGTGCTTGGTTTAGCACGTCGTCACAAGCTTCACTCATACCTTTAACAGCACGCTTGAAGATCTCGCGACCTTCGAATAATAAGTTAGACGGGCCAATTGGCTCGTACTTATTTAAATCGCTACCAAAGTTTTCGATGTGCAAGATATCGCGATCTTCACTGTCACACCCGGTTTTAGTCGCAAGTAAACCTGATGGTGTATCTGAAGCTTCTAATACAACGGCACCCGCACCATCACCGAATAATACAGCACTGTCGCGGCGCGCCCAGTTGATGTACCAAGTCATGCGCTCAGCAGCAATAACGACCGCTTTTTTGATCATGCCCGCACGAATTTGTGCCGTTGCTGCTTGTAATGCATATAAAAAGCCTGAACATGCAGCGTTAGTATCCATTGCTGCTGCGCCAACTGCACCAATATTTTTTTGCACTAAAGAGGCTGTATTTGCCACCATAGTTGATGGTGTACAAGTCGCAAGAAGTACAAGATCAATGTCTTTACCATCAACCCCAGCACAAGCAAGGGCTTGCTTTGCGGCAACGGTCGCTAAATCGGCAGTAGAAACATGGCTGACACGGCGAGATTTGATGCCTGTACGTGTTGTGATCCATTCATCGTTGGTATCAACAATATTGCTAATTTCATCATTGCTGATGCTTGCTGGTGGTATACATTTACCCCAGCCAGTAATTTGGGCATAAGACATAATGTGTTCTCTTTATGTGGTCAGACTTGTTAAATTTTTCCGAAGTTATATCAAAATTCACTTGTTAACACTAGTTCATTGCTGCGCTATGTCGTAAATAATGGCATTTACTCAGTATTTAAGTTAAACCTAGTATAAAAAAGAGGCGATTATGAAAAAAATAAACCCAAAAATAAGCACATTATCGGTACTGTCTTTATTATCTACGTTTGCTGTTAATGCACAAACCACCATTATTCATGCTGGAAAGATGCTGGCAGGCACTGATCAAGATGTCGAAGAGCAGCAAACGCTGGTTATTGAAGACAATAAAATTGCCGCAATAAAAGCTGGTTTTCTAACAAAGCAGCAATTAAACCTTAGTGATGCAGATGTTATTGATTTAAAAAATCAGATGGTATTGCCGGGTCTGATTGATATGCACGTTCATGTTACCTTTGAGCGAGATGTAAAACGTAACCCACACCAATGGGCAACTGAATACGAAGCCGATTACGCTCTTCGTTCTCTAAAGTACTTACAACGTACGGTTGATGCAGGTTTTACCTCTGTGCGCGACCTAGGTAGCAGCTATCAAGTTATCTTTCCACTAAAGCGAGCAGTTGAACGTGGCGACATTGTTGGCCCGCGCATTTTTGCAGCAGGGGATATGATCACACCGACCGGTGGTCACGGTGATATGCATGGCTATCGCCGTGATATCACCAAAGCGACAGAAGGGGGTGGCTTAGGGGTGTGTGATGGCGCTGCCGATTGCACTCGTGCAGTACGCGATGTAATTAAAAGCGGTGCCGATGTAATTAAAATTACCGCGACAGGTGGTGTATTAAGTAATACAGCGGCAGGGGTTAATCAGCAATTTACTGATGAAGAACTCAGTGCCATTGTAAACACAGCCCATCATTTAGGCCGCAAAGTGACCGCTCATGCTCATGGCACAGAAGGTATAAAAGCAGCACTTAGAGCGGGTGTTGATTCAATCGAGCATGGCTCTTTTTTAGATAAAGACACGGTTAAGCTTTTTAAAAAGCAAGACGCGTATTTAGTTCCAACGTTACTCGCTGGCGCAACAGTAAAAGAAGAAGTGCTAAATAACCCTAATATGCCAAAAGCAATTGCTGATAAAGTTGAAGTAGTTGCGCCAAAAATGGAAGCATCGTTTAAATTAGCATTAAAAAACAAGGTTAAAATAGCCTTTGGTACAGATTCAGGCGTATCTAAGCATGGTGATAATGCTAAAGAGTTTGAGTTATTGGTAAAGTATGGCATGACGCCAAAGCAAGCTATTAAATCTGCCACCGTTGAAGCTGCTAAACTATTAGGTCAAAGTGATAACCTCGGTGACTTGAGTGTTGGTAAACAAGCAGATATTATCAGCGTGAATATGAATGTACTTGATAACATTAGCGAACTTAGTCAGGTTCAGTTTGTTATGAAGGGCGGTAAAGTGCTCAAACAGTAAGGGTTACTATGGGCGGTAAAATTAAAGAGACGTTATTTAATCATTTAATTGATGCAGAGCGACAGCTCCTTGAGCCAGAGGTACGGCAATCTGCTGAAGCGCTTGATGCATTACTTGATGATGATTTTATTGAAATAGCCGCTGATGGCACGTCATTTAATAAGTTCCAAGTTTTAACCCGCCTGCCAACTGAGGTGGTACCTCAGTTTTATAATCAACATTTTAAAGGCCGAATGCTTAGTGATGATATTGCACAGCTAAGCTATCAAGCGGCCTTTAGACGTTCAGCTCGCTCAGAGTTTAACTACTCAGTGCGTATGTCACTGTGGCGTTTTAATGGTAAACAATGGCAAATGGTGTTTCATCAAGGAACGCCTTGTGCTGTTTTTACAATTTCAATGGACGATGATTAAGCTTAAAGAGTCCGTTATGCAAACCGATCCGGCGCTCAGTCGCCTATTAATTTTAAGAAGCGCCGCAATCGCCGTGCAGTTTGTAGCTGTGATTGCGGTGTATTTTCTGTTTGAATACCAAATTCCATTATTTCCTTTACTTGCTGTAATTTGTATTGAAGCAATCTTTCAGCTGTTAAGTATATTCGCTTACCGAAATGTCACGAAAGCCAAGCCAGCAGCTGTGTTGATGCAGTTGACAGCCGACTTATTGTTTTTAACTATTTTGCTCTCCTTAAGTGGTGGAGCAACAAATGCATTTGTTTCGTTATTACTGTTACCAATAATGATAGCGGCGGTGACTGTTAATGCGAAAGGGCTTGCTTACACAGCTGTGCTGGCAATCGCAGCTTATAGTTTTTTACTGATAAAAATGCCCGAACACACCATGCACCAAATGCAGATGACTCATCATTTTATTGGTATGTGGATTAACTTTGTTATAAGCGCCATCGTTATTGCCTTTGTAATTGGCACATTAAATAGTACGTTAAGAGCCAGAGAAGCTACTATTTCCCGTACCCGCGAGCAACAATTAAGGCATGAGCAATTATTAACGCTTGATGGCGCTGCCGCACAAGTAACGCATCAACTTGCAACGCCGATAGCAAACTTACAGCTATTATTTGAAGAGCTACAAGAGCAACAAGCTGATGACCCCATTGTGCAAGAAATGGCCAAGCCATTAGCTCAGTGTAAAGAGCAACTTGCTCATTTTAGGTCACTTTCAAATGCACTAAGAACCGGTGAAACACAACAAGCGATTAGTGCTAAAACATTACAAAACACCATTCAAGATGCGATGACTCTGCATTTTCCTGAGCAAAGCTTACAGTGGCTAAATGATGCCCCTGATTGTTCGATTTTAAGTGATGCTATGCTGTTACCGGCTATTTTAAACTTGTTGCAAAACGCCGTATCGGCAAATAACCATAATCAGCAACACAACATCGAAGCTAAATGGCAAATCGATGAGCAAATACTTTCATTGTCGTTACGTGATTTCGGTCAAGGATTTAGCGAGCAACAAATGGCATCATTAGGCGGTCAGCTCATGCCAAGTAGCGATGGAATGGGAATGGCAGTTATGCTTTCTAATGTAACCTTAGAGCGCTTAAATGGCTCATTAACACTCAGTAATCACCCACAGCAAGGCGCGATTGCGATGGTTAGTTTAAAAATTGTATGAAACTTTTAATTATTGAAGACGATGTAAACCTAGCCAGCACGCTTGCGAGGCGCTTTGCAAAACAAGGCTTCACATGTTCACTTGCTCATAACGCTGAGCAAGCTTTACAAAAAACAACCACTTTTGAGGCAAGCCACTTTCTGGTGGATTTAAAACTCGGGGATGATAACGGCCTTGCGCTAATTAAACCTTTAAGAGAACAATTTCCTTCAGCTCGTATCGTATTGCTCACGGGGTTTGCCAGTATTGCCAGTGCAGTAGAAGCGATACGTTTAGGTGCTGATGACTACTTACCAAAGCCTGTCGATTTCAATTCATTATTAAAAACAATCTTGGGTGATGTTGAAGCTGGTGCCTCATCGGTAAACCAAGAGCCAAGCCAGATAATGTCGCCAGAGCGTCTTGAGTGGGAGCATATTCAACATGTATTGCATAGCAACAATGGTAATATCTCTGAAACTGCGCGCCAACTGAATATGCACAGAAGAACCCTACAACGTAAATTACAGAAAAAACCCGTACAACACTAGATTGATTGTTTATTAAACTGAAATAATCCAAGGTTTAATGCAAAAGTATGGTTTAAGTGTAAATGGGTACAAATCTCAGCCTTTTTGATTTGCTGCATCGCTGATCCTTAACTAAAGTCAAATTAACCCTGTTAGTTGTATGAGTCTGGTGTATGCATTTTTCTGAACTTAATTTCTTCGCGATCTTTTTTGCTGCCCTTGCATCTTTTCTATTAGGCGCTGTGTGGTATTCACCTTGGCTTTTTAAACGTATTTGGATGGAAAGCTGTGGTTTAACTGAACTTGACCTGCAAAGCATCAACCCAGTAATGGTGTTTGGCGGCAGCTTTGTTTTATGTTGTTTAATTGCATTTAGTTTATCGTTATTTATTGGCGCAAATGTCAATGTGGGAGTAGCTGTTGGCACAGGGTTTATTATTGGCCTGTGCTGGGTTAGCTGTGCCTTAGGTATTGGCTATATTTTTGAACAACGCCCATTAAAATTGTTCTTAGTTAATGCAAGTTATTCAATATTACAGTTTTCTGTTATCGGCTTAGTTTTGGGGCTCTGGCCCTAACATGTTAAGGTAAGGTTTTATTTTAGCAATGTAGTTGTAATGGCAAAACCAAACAAAAAAGGCCCGACCAAAACAGTCGATATTTTTTGCTCACAATGTAAAACCCAATTATTTAAATACCGCAAAGGTGGAAAAGGAGCGTTGGTTAAATGTTTTGTTGAACGTATTAGCCAAGACTTTACCAATGAAACAGGTATCTGCCCTGACTGCCAACGTCAATTCGCCCGCGAAACCATGATCCGCGGCGCACCTGCTCTAAAAATCATCGGTGGTAAAGTGACCCATAAATAGAATTAAAAAAACGGACATTTATCCTCGTTTCTTCCTCATGCTCTGATACTATTGACCGGTTTGCTGTTTCAATGAATGAAAACAACCCACCCCATGGATTGGGCCAGTTGTATGGGTATAAACACATGAACAAAATGGACTCACGCACGTGATAGCACTTTTATTTGATATTATTGGCATGACAGGCACATTCTTAGTGGTTGGTGCTTTCTTTTTATTACAACTGAATAAAGCATCGCCAACCGGCCTTGTGTACAACATGATGAACTTAACAGGCGCGATTCTGTTACTAATTAGCCTTTGTTATAACTTTAACCTTGCTAGTTTTGTTATCGAAATTTTCTGGATAGCGGCGTCACTTATTGGTTTATATAAGTACATCAAGGCAAAGCGTACTGGTAATGTTGAAACAGCTTAATTAAGCTTGGCTCAACAAAATTAAAACCCATTTTTATCTGAAAGTGGGTTTTTTTGTATCTACTTCCGAGAACTCATCAACTAAAACTATAAAAACATTGCAAGCTTGCCAATCTTTTGTATTAATAGTGTAAACAAGGTGTTGCTTTTGCAGCATGGGCTATTAGTACAGGTATCTCGCAGCGTGAAGCTTTTAAGATGTTCAGCACTTTTTTCAATTGCAGTTGCCTCAACCATTCCAATGGTTGCAAATGCGACTGACGAGCAAGACTTATTCTCTTTAAGTTTTGAAGACTTGCTTAATGTGCAAGTCGATATTGCTAGTAAAACCAGCGAAACCCTGTCTTCTGTTCCCTCGACAATGAGTGTCTTTAGTCGTAAACAAATTCAAGCACTTGGTGTTGATAACGCCTATGAGGTAATGAACTTTGTGCCGGGTATGCAATCAACCCGTGGCGATTGGGTTGGTGCTGTGCCTAAAGATCATGCTCGAGGTGTATACCTTGATAGCGGCAATGTACTGGTGATGATCAATGGTGAGCGTGTCAATGAATCATCATTTGGTAAAGCCTCTGTTTACATGCCTTATATTCCTATTGAAATCATTGAAAAAATTGAGTTTATTCGCGGTCCAGGCTCGGCGCTGTATGGCAGTAATGCGTTTTTAGGGGTGATGAATATTGTTACTTCTAAAGAGCGAAATGCTCTGCAACTTGTGGTTGGCAATAATGGTCGCTACGGGGCAACAGGGCAGTTCAATACCTCTTTAAGTGATGATACATCACTCTTTGCGAGTTTTTCGTATGATCAAAAAGACGGCGAAAGCTACCTGCAAGGAGTAAAAGACCCTCTTGAGGCGCTTTACCTAGAAGCGGGTGTTGATTACAAAAAGCTGAAACTACGCGCGCGCTACAATGAAACCTCTCTTGATGAATTTTTAAACCTTGCCGGCTATTCAACGCAAAATCAACACACCAGTGATAACACCTTTGTTGGCGTTAAATATAACTGGATTAATAACGATAAGTTAAAACTAGACTCTAGTTACTCGTACACTAAACATAATATCTCAAGTGCTGGTTTAATCGCTGCGTTTGACGATATACCTGACTTTTTACTTGGTCCAGCTTGGCAAACGACCGATAGCAAATTTGAGACTGAACTGAGTTATCAATTTGAAAATCAATGGCAGCTTGCGGCGGGTATAGAATACGCAGAGGCGAAACAAGTCGAAGCAGGGGGGCGTACTAATTACTATGATGATGAGTCGATGTTAGTGATTATTGACCCCGCTTATTATCAGCAAGGTATCGTGACTGTAATGGACTTTCCTGAATTTGCATCACTTAAATATACCTTCGAAACATATAGTGCCTACGGGCAGTTAAAAATACCTTATTCAGAGGCACTTACTTTATTTGTAGGGGCACGCTACGACGATGTGAAAGACATCGACAGTAAACTTTCGCCTCGACTTGCGGGTGTTTATGTAATAAACCCAGAGCATACCGTTAAACTGCAATATGGCGAATCGTTCAGAACCCCGGTTACGAATGAGCTTTTTTCAAATGATGATGTCACTGTAGGCAACCCGTCACTTCGCTCTGAGTCGGTAAAAACCACTGAGCTTGTTTGGCATTATCAAACCTCAGAGTTACAAGCTAATGCTGTGCTTTTTTATAATGAACTCAATGATTTTATAAATATTGAGCCAACGCAATCTAATGATGCCTTGTTTACTTTTACAAACTCATTTAATACTCAAAACAGTGGTATTGAGCTTGATGCTACTTGGCAATCAAGTAAAGAGTTCACTGTAACAGGTACCTATACGCAATACTTTGAAGATCCAATTAATGCGAGCTTTAAGCGTTTTGCAAGCTTAGTGAGTAGTTATAATTTATCTGACAGCTGGCAAGTGAGTTTAAACCTATTGTGGCGTGATAAAGTAGAAGTAAGTTCTGTTACCGGTGCTCACTTTAAACAGTCTGCCTATAGCTTATTAGGTGGCAGCTTGAAATGGCAGTTAAACGCAAACAGTCAACTAATGCTTAAAGCAGAAAACCTGTTAGGCAAAAAATATAATGTGTTTGATCCACGAATGGACAATGGCGCTGTCGCTGGTACAACAGAAGATTTATCGTTACACTACCAGTTCAATTTCTAGTTGCGCTGCTCGCAAAGGTTTGAATGTCGTCATTAAGTAAAAAGTTAGTTATTGCAGGTGCAATGCTTTTATTGTTGCTTGTATTAGTTTTTTACGTCGGACGCGCTCACGACTATCAACAAGCAGAGCAACAAAGCCGTGTTCAAGCTACTCAGTTAAGTCATTATTTTTCAAGCGAATTAGCCCGATTTAAAACAATTCCGACCTTAGTCAGTGCCAATGATTTAGTTAAATCTTTTGTGGTTAAGCAAGGTATAGGCGAGCAAGCTGTTAATTATTATTTAGAAGATATTCAACGTGCCAGCGGTGCATCAGATGTCTATTTAATGGATTTAACAGGCTCGGTGGTGGCAAGTAGTAACTGGCAAGTTGATTACACCTTTTTGGGTAGTAACTTTGCTTTTCGACCTTATTTTTATTTAGCCAAGCAAGGTGAAAAAGTAGCTTATTTTGCTTTAGGTATGCGCTCAAGTGAGCGGGGCATTTACTTTTCAGAGCCGGTTATTGATAAAGGCAAAGTTATTGCCGTTGTCACTTTAAAAGTGAATGCTAAAAAGTTTGAACAAGACCGCCAGCTACTTAATGCATCAGACAGCACCCACTTTTATATTGCACTAGAAGATAGCGTTATTGTGATGTCAGACGTTGAGGACTGGCGATTAAAGTCACTTGAATCGCTTAACGACGAACAAATGGCTGCTTTGGTTAAGTCGCGCCGCTACTTGTCTCATAAACCGAGTTTACTTAATCATAATCATAAGTCTTTAAGTGAACAAACCGCACAGCAAAATATTCAGCTTAATGGCAAGCAAGCGCGCTTTATTAGTGCCACAGAAACAATAGACATTATAAATGCCAAAGCCAGTGTGCTGGTGGATGTAACTAATGTGGAGCTTGCGCAAATACCTCGGCTGCTTTGGTTTAGTGTGTTTTATGCTATTGCTGTTGTGCTTATTCATATGGCGATGGTGCGCTTTGCGGGCTACAAAAAGCTCTTGTTTTCAAGACATAGCCTTGAGCAAGAAGTAATTGAACGAACCCAAGCGCTCGAAAAAGCGCAAAAAGCACTGATCCAAACAGCTAAGCTTGCAACGATAGGTCAATTAAGTGCGGGCATTAACCATGAAATCAATCAGCCCTTAAGTGCCATGAACACTTATTTAGTAAGTGCAAAGAGGCTGCTTATTAAAGGCAATATTGAACAAGCCAGCGAAAATTTAGTGCTGGTGCAATCTCTAATAGAGCGTGTTCACAAAATTGTCGCTCAGCTTAAACATTTTAGTAAACCCGCACAAACCCAACTTAGGCAGCAAAGCTTAGCGAGCATGTTAAAAAATGCGTTAATGATCGCCAGCGCCCAGTTAAAGCAAGACGATATCGAGGTAAAAGCTGCTGATATTGATGCAAACATAACGGTGTGGGTCGATAGCGTTAAGTTTGAACAAGTCTTGGTCAACGTGATCACCAATGCTAGCCAAGCAATGAGTGAATCTGAAAAGCGCGAATTGAGTTTCGACCTCGAACTATTCGACGACCGCGTAAAACTCTCTATTCTTGATACAGGCCCAGGTATTGATCAACATGCATTGGGTAACATCTTTGAGCCATTTTACAGTACTAAAACCAGCAACGGTTTAGGTTTGGGTTTATCTATTTCACGGCAAATTATCGACTCATTTAACGGTCGATTATCTGCGCATAACCGCCCTGAAGGTGGTGCACAATTTATAATAACCTTACAAACAAATAAGGAACCATCATGAGTGTAGTTGCAGCGACCTGTAATCAGGTAATCGTTATTGATGACGAAGCGGTGATACGCGATTCATTAAAGCAACTCCTTGAGATTGAAGGTTATCAAGTTCAGTGTTTTAGTGAGCCAACGGCGGCACTTTCAAAATTGAGTCGTCGTTTTGAAGGGATTGTTTTAAGTGACATAAACATGCCAAAAATGGACGGTTTGGCATTTTTAGAACAAGTGAAAGCCTTCGATAGTGAACTACCGGTTATTTTTCTTACCGGCTTTGCCGATGTATCTGTTGCTGTTAAAGCCATGCAACTTGGCGCTTATGATTTATTCGAAAAGCCACTGACAGAGCAATTTTTAGACTGTATTGCACGCGCTTCAGAAAAACGTGCTTTAGTGATGGAAAACCGCGCCTTAAAAATTGCTGTAGAGAAAACCTCTGCGCCCGGTGTGCGAATTTTAGGTGAAACCGAGCAAATGCAACAAATGATGCATTTACTCAATGCGGTTATAGATACTCCCGCCGATGTTCTAATAGAAGGTGAAACTGGAACTGGTAAAGAATTAGTTGCCCGTTACTTACATGATCAAAGTAACAGATCAGCGGCTAACTTTGTTGCCATAAACTGCGGCGCAATCCCCGAGCAACTGATTGAAAGTGAGCTATTTGGTGCAGCCAGTGGCGCATATACAGGTGCTACGCAATCTCGCCAAGGTAAGTTTGAATTTGCTAAAGGCGGTACTGTCTTTTTAGATGAGATAGAGTCAACGCCTGCAAGTTTACAAGTAAAGTTATTAAGGGTGCTTGAAGAGCGTAAAGTAACACCTGTAGGTGATAACCACGCCATTGATTTAGACGTGCGTATAGTTGCAGCGACCAAAGTAGACTTAATGACACTGGTCGAAGCAGGGGAGTTTAGAGCCGATTTATATTACCGCTTAAACTTAGTTAAAGTGAATATTCCGGCATTACGAGACAGAAAGGCTGATATTCCACTGTTGTTTAAACATTTTAGCTCGATAGCGGCGACACGTTTTCATAAACCACCTGCACCACTAAGTAGTGAAGCAAAACAACGACTTCTTGCCTACGATTGGCCGGGTAATGTACGAGAGCTTAGAAATCAGGCCGAACGTGCGGTATTGCTAGGCTCTGATCTGGCCTTTGCCTCGTACAGTGATGCAAACAGTGACAACGAGCTTGCTCAAGACTTAAGCCTTGCCGAGAAGATTAGCTTTTACGAGCAGTCACTCATCGAAGAAGCGCTAGAACGAAACAACGGCAGCATAAAAGACACCATGGTCACATTACAAATTGCACGTAAAACCCTCTACGACAAGATGACCAAATACGGCATTAATCGCGAAATGTTCAAAGACTAAGCAACTCTCTCACATTAAACTCTTCACAATGGGTGGAACTGGTGACAGCACATTTTTAAAAATGTGTGGATATCCACCCATAAAAAACAGCTACTTTTATATCAACAAAGTTAATTCACTGTTATTTAACAGCTTTTTTAAAATTAACCAAGTTGGCAACCAACTTGCCTTAATAGTTAGGAACAACAATTTGAACCTAATAAGGGGCGCATAATGACAACAATATTCACTCATACAAAAACACGCGTAGCAGCGGCCGTGATTTTAGCGAGCACAGCTGGCTCAGCAATGGCAGCAGACTACGCGGTATACGGTAAAGCAGAAGTTCAAATAGCAAACACAGATACAGGCGTTATGCGTTATGCAGATGAAGGTACGCAAATCGAGGCACCTTTTTCTCGTATTGGTATTAAAGGTAGCCACAAACTAACTGAGTCGCTTAAAGCAGTATTCAAATACGAAGTTCAAGTGAAAGGTTTTGAGCATGACGATACCAGTGAGCCATTTTCAGCTCGTAATACATACTTAGGCCTTGCAGGCGATTTTGGTGAAGTGGTTGTCGGTCGTAACGACACTCGTTTTAAATACTCAGAAGGTAAAGTAGACGGTTTTAACGAAACCCAAGCAGATATTGCACAGCTGATCCCAGGTCAAGACCGTATCGGCGATACCATTACCTACAGCTCAAAAACATATGGTGGCGCATCACTTGCGTTAACTTATGCACCAAAAGATGACAGTAGCAACGATGAAGATGGTTTTGCGGCAACGGTTATTTATGGTGACCGTGCATTAAAATCTAAAGACTATTATGTTGCTATCAGTCATGTTGATGCACTTAACAAGTTGACAGCAAGCCGTGTTGTTGCAGCATGGAAACTTGATAACCTACAGTTAGCGGGTTTACTCCAGCGTAGCGAAACAACCGACGGTACGAAAGAAGGTAATGGCTATGCACTTAGCGCAAGCTATGCAATCGATAAATGGGTACCTAAGCTGCAATATGTTAAAGACGATTCAAAAATTCGCCATGCTGAAGAAGGTAAACAATGGACAGCAGGTGTAGACTATGTTTTTGATAAACAAACCACAGCATACTTATTCTATACTGATTTAGATTTAGAACTTGAATCAGACAACAGCGTTGCAATTGGCCTTAAATACAAGTTCTAAGGAGTTGGTATGTCATTAGTAAATCAAACAAAAGATGGCTCACAGCCACGCCCATTAATGAGCACAGTGATGTTACTACTGGGCCCATTAGTGATGTTATTAACTTGCTTAATCGATCCACCAGCGGGTATGAGTGTATCAGCACTACGTACCGCAGGCCTTGCATTTTGGATGGCTTCTTGGTGGGTAAGCGAAGTTGTGCCAATTCCTGCTACTTCATTATTGCCACTGGTTATATCACCTCTTGCTGGCATTGCAGCAATCAAAGGGGTCGCGTCACCTTATGCACACCCTTTGATCTTTTTATTCTTAGGCGGCTTTTTGATCTCAATCGCAATGGAGCGTTGGGGTTTACATAAGCGTATTGCGCTTAATACCATGCTTCGTGCTGGTACTAAGCCAAGCCTACAAATTTTAGCCATGATGTTAGTAACGGCATTTTTATCAATGTGGATGTCAAATACAGCAACTGCTGTGATGATGCTACCAATTGCTATGTCAATTACTATGTTGGTTAAACAGTCTAACCCTGAAAATGATCAATTTGGTAAAGCGTTATTATTATCAATCGCTTACGGTGCAAGTATCGGTGGTATTGCTACTTTAATTGGTACCCCACCTAATGCACTTATGGCTGCGTATTTATCAGACAGCTACAAAATTGATATTGGCTTTGCTGAGTGGATGAAAGTAGGTGTACCACTTGCAACTGTTATGCTGGCTTTATGTTGGGTTTGGTTAACTAAGTTTGCTTATAAAGTAGATACCGATTGTGCCAAAGCAGCAAGTAAAGATACTAAATCGTTATTCTTATCGCAGTTACAAGAGCTTGGTGCAATGCAACGCGCTGAAAAAGGCGTAGCAGCCGTGTTTGTTTTAGCGGCAGTATGCTGGATCTTCAGACCTCTACTGGCTGATTTTTCAGGCTTGAAAATCTCTGATACCGGCATTGCTATAGCGGCAGCATTATTGCTGTTCGTGTTACCAGCAAACAAAGGTGATGGTGAGCGTATTCTTGATTGGGAAAGTGCAGCTAAAGTACCGTGGGGCGTGTTACTACTATTCGGTGGTGGCTTAACACTGGCTGCGCAAATTAAATCATCTGGTCTTGCTGAATACATTGCTCACATGATTGAAGGGGCGAGTGCAATTCCATTGGTATTAAGTGTACTGGCTGTGGCAACCTTAATCACTTTCTTAACTGAGATCACCAGTAACACAGCCACAGCGGCAGGATTCTTACCACTATTAGGCCCAGTTGCTGAGTCAGTATTTGGTACACCGCTGGTATGGGTAATTCCTGCGGCTATTGCGTGTAGCTGTGCGTTCATGATGCCAGTTGCGACACCGCCTAATGCAATAGTGTTCGGCTCTGGGCAAATTCAAATGCGCGATATGATCCGCTCTGGCTTTGCACTGAACATAATTGCTATTGCGATGATCACGGTAGTTACTATGACTATTGCCGCAGTGGTATTTGGTTTTTAGTTAAGCCTTTAAGTTTTCAACCTATTCCAACCAATAACAGCGCTCACTATGAGCGCTGTTTTTACATTTATTAAGTTGCTCAGATAAATATAGCTAGTTATAGTGGCTAAAATCGTTTATCAAGAGATGATGTTTTGACTGATATACACGCACAATTACAGAGTGAATTTATAAAACTCAACGATGCTTTTATGGCCGAGCCTTATTTAGCTATTGATAAGCGTATAAAGCTTTTAAAAACGATTAAATCCCGCCTAATTGAAAATGAGCAAGCCTTAGTTTCAGCAACAAGTAAAGACTTTGGTTACCGTACCGAGTTCGATACGGTACTGGGTGACTTATTGCCAACGGTAAAATCATTAACCGACACCATAAAGCGCTTACCTAAATGGTCACGAAACGAATCACGCAGTGTGGGTATCAGTTTATGGCCTTCATCGGCACATATTCATTACCAACCTAAAGGGGTCGTGGGTGTTATCGCGCCGTGGAATTACCCCATTCAATTAGCATTAGTACCGGCTCTTAGCGCATTAGCGGCGGGTAACCGCGTGATGTTAAAACTAAGCGAATTTACCCCACATACCAATGCTGTTATTAAGCAAATAATGGACGGTGACGTTGCTGAGCACTGCATTATTGTTGAAGGCGAAGCCGGCACTGCCGCCTCTTTTTGTGATTTACCTTTTGCTCATTTACTATTTACTGGCTCAACATCAGTAGGGCGTAAAGTGATGCAAGCAGCCAGTAAAAACCTCACCCCAGTTACCCTTGAGTTAGGCGGTAAATCACCGGTGGTGATTCTTGATGATGTGAATATCAAAGAGGCTGCAAAAACTCTGTTATTTGGCAAGTTAAACAACGCAGGGCAAATATGTGTTGCGCCTGATTATGTGTTTGTGCCCAAAAAGCTTGAGCATCAGTTAGTTCTGCAACTCAGTGAGCTGTATAAAAAGCACTTTAAACAAGGTGTTGAAGGTAAGAACCTCACTTCGATTGTCTCTGATAGGCAATATCAACGTTTAATTGCGACATTAAATGATGCAAAAGACAAAGGGGCTCAAGTGTTCGAGCCAATAGAAGGGCATCAAGTCGATGAACTTAAACATCGCATGGGTTTGCATATTTTAACGCAAGTAAATGACGATATGCGGGTTATGCAAGAAGAGATCTTTGGTCCTTTACTGCCAATTATGAGTTATGAATCACTGCAACAGGTGATTGACACTATCAATGCCGATTCATCACCTCTTGCCTTGTATATTTTGGGTCATGACAAAGACAAAATAAGTAAGTTAAGTTCATCAATCAGAAGTGGTACATTGGCAATTAACGATGTACTGATGCAGGTAACAGCAGATCAACTACCATTTGGTGGTATTGGTGAGTCAGGGATGGGGCACTATCATGGTATTGAGGGCTTTAAAACCTTTAGCCACGCACGAAATACCCTAGTATCAGGTAAGTTTAATCCACGTACCAGCTTGTTGCTAAAGCAAAATAAGTTGCTGATCAAACTATTAAAATGGATGTACTTGCGCTGATAAGCGCAAGTACACTGCTTGTTAGAGACGCCCGTCAGGTGCGTATAAACCTGCCTGTATTTTTGCATAAATCGCGTCAGCTTTTTCTTTCGCTGCTTCAATTTCTGCTGGCATCATATTACGCTCATCAAGCTTGCGGCTATGGCTTGCATCCATGTTGCCGTTGTATTCAGCAATGGTATTCCAAATGTATGATTTCTCGAGGTTCTTAGGAACTCCTAAACCCTCGTAATACATCAAGGCCATATTAAACTGAGCAAGAGTAAAGTTATTTGCTGCCGCTTTTTGGTACCAGCTAAGCGCTGTACGGTAATCTTGAATTACCCCTTCGCCATTGGCGTACATAACCCCTAAATTAAACTGAGCTGCCGGGTGATTTTTTTGTGATGCCATTTCATATAATGAAATTGCTTTTTCTTTATCAAGTTTGACACCTTTACCTTCTTGATAAAGCACACCCAATGCAAACATTGAATCAGCATGTACTTTTTTTACTGCCTTTTCGTACAACTCTGCCGCTTTTTGGTAGTTGCGTTGTACACCAAAGCCACCTTCGTACATTTTAGCAAGCTCATACATTGCTGGGGCATAACCTCTGTCTGCAAGGTAATTAAATTCATGAAGTGCTTCTTCAAAACGACCTTCATTCGCCGCTAATTGGGCATCTTCAAGACTGGCATTTGCTAAAGGTGACAAGATTAACGTGCTAGCGAGCAATAGTGTTTTAAAATTAGGCTTGATCATAGTCTGCCTCCAAATGTGTGTTAGGTATCAACAGCAAAGCATTGAGCTATTGATAAAATGCATTGCCAAACAGCCACTGAGCAAAACATCACTTTTAGTTTAGCCCTAACAGCTGCAAATGCCCAATTTATAGACAGCGGCAAGCTTTGCAATTAACAAGTAGGCTTAAGATACAGATTTTACAGAAAAATTAAAGAAATAAAAAAAGCCCGTAGCGGGCTTTTTCGTGTCATATCTACCGTCACCGATATGAGCAATGTAGCAAGTAAAGTGTAACGTTTTATGTCTATGTTTGGGTCGAGGAAACAGACGACAATCAAGAGTTACGTCTTGAACTAACTTGGCAAAACAGCATCAAAGCCTTTAACAGTATGATGTTGCTGTGAGAATAGTTTAGCGAACCAAGTTGTTGATAACGATTATTACTTAGGTTTAGCTATTCGTCAATACTTAAATGATAATTAATTTCATTTAATTGCTATTGCTGAATATTTGTTCTCGGTGGTATGTTTACTTTGTTTTGAAACAGGATTTGAAAAAACTACAATGAAAAAGCTATCAAAGTATCTAATCGTATTTAGTTTATTGTTTACAGTAGCGGGGTGTTCTCCTAGCTTCACTTACAATAACTTAGGTTGGTTATCAGGGTTTTGGATTGATGATTATGTTGACCTCAACAGTGACCAAGCTGATAAATTTAAGCATATCGTCAAAACCAGCCGCGATTGGCATCGAGAAACACAACTTCCTTTATACAAACGTGATCTTGAAAGTTTAAAGGCCATGTTAGATAAGCAAGTTGACCATAACGAACTTAAAGCACACTTTGTTCAAGCAAAGCAGCATTGGCAAACGCTGGTTGATAAAATCGAGCCTGAACTTATCGATTTAGCAAACGCTCTTTCTTATGAACAACGTGTTGAGTTTGTTGCTTCACTGCAAGAAAACATTAACGATGAATACCAAGAGCACGAAGAGAAAACGCCAGAGCAACATAGAAAAGAACGTTTAGAAGAAAACCTTGAAAACTACAAAGAATGGTTCGGTACTAAGCTCACGGCACAGCAAAAAACACTGATAGAGAACTCATCAAATACGCGAGTCAGTACATTTTTACTGTGGATGCAGTACAAGCAAAAGCGTTTAGATGCATTAAAAGCGCTATTTATGCAAAAGCAAAAACCAGCAGATTTTGATAGTCAACTCGCTGTTATCATTAATGACCGTTTTGCATTTATGAGCGATGAGTTAGTTGCCGCCGATGATAAAAATCTCGATAACTACGTTAACTTACTATTGGAGCTAAAACCTACATTAACCGATAAACAGCGTCGTAACGTACGCGATGAGTTTGATGAGTTAATTGAAGAGGTCAGTGACTTGATTAATGATTAGCTGCTAGGTGCTCGTTGTGCTTGAACGCGCAGTAAAATCGCTGCTTGTTAGCATCTTGTACTTTATAGCACATTTTCTCATTTGAAAATAAAAGTCAAAAAGTATTAGTTTTTCTGGTGTTTATGTAAACGTTTGCATTTTTATGCAAGTTTGCTTAATAATTTGTTCCTATAATTCTTGTTTCGCGTTAAAATTAGGCAACTTAAACAATAACGAGAAACCTGATGGATATTGGGGCGCTAAGAGGCACTCAAGCATTACGAAATAACGTTCTTAAATGGATGGGCTTTTGTTTGGGTGTATTGGCAGGAATATTCGCCGGTTTTAATCTTTTTATTAATGACTTTTTTGTCCTTGGGGCATTAGAAGTCGTTTTTGCATCGTTTTGTTTTTATATCTTTTTTTATACTCGAAGACGCAATGGTCATCTTTGGCAATCACTCACATTGTGCGTTTTCTTATCGCTACTCATCACGTTAGGCACGTATCTCAGCGACATTAAAAGTTTGTTGTTTATTTGGACTTGCTCACTACCGGTCCTGTTTTATCTGTTATTAGGTAAACAATACGGCAAAGTTTTGTCGCTGATAGTGGCTGTGCTACAAGGTGTTATTCTATTAACCAAATCAAGTCTTGAACCTCTCAATAGTGTTAACTTTTTACTTAATTTTTCGTTTACCTACATCAGTATCTGGGCGGTATCGCATACTTTTGAGAATAGCCGTGCAGAATATGGTAAGCGGCTCGAAAACTTAGCCTTACTTGATCCTTTAACCGGAGCTGGTAATCGCTTGGCGATGACCCATTATTTTGAAGTTGAACTTAAAAACAAAAATGGCTTGTTTATTTTAATGCTCGACCTTGATTACTTTAAGAATATTAATGATCAATACGGCCACGATGTGGGCGACCGCATTTTAATTGAAGTAACCAGTTTCTTCAGGCAGCGCATTAGTAAAGGCTACGTATTTCGTATCGGCGGTGAGGAGTTTGCTATTTTCTTACCTGATAGCGACCCGCAAAGTGCCTATGAATTTGCAGATATGCTGCGCGAGCACTTAGCAACAACCATCCACAACATTGATGAGCAAGCCATTAATCTGACAATTAGTATTGGTGTTGCTTGCTACATGCCAAACCAAACCCTTAAAAGCTTTATTAAGCGTGCTGATGATGCCCTATACCAAGCTAAGCAACAAGGTCGAAATAGAGTGGTAACGGCTTATGAGTTAAGCCAACAAAATAAAGCGACTTAGCGACTCAAGCTTCGCAAGTTAGCCTTTGTACATAGTGTCAAAGTCAGGAATGTTAGCTTCCCATACTGGAATATCTTTGCCTATGTATTCACGCATAGCATCAAAGAATAATCGTGTTCTTACAGGTAAGTCTCTGTGTGGGTAAACCGCATACACCGCGCTGTAATCGAGTAATTCCATATCGGTTAAAATGGGCACGAGATCGCCACGTTTTACTTCGTCATCAAGAATAAAGGCCGGTGCTAAAACATAAGCATTGCCTGAAATTGCCTTCATCAAAAGTACTTCGGCATCGTTCGCACGAAAGACGCTTTTGATATTTTGTTCAATAATATCGCCATCGGCATTACGATAACGAATACCGCCAATGCGTTTACTTGGGCTTGAATAGCTAGCAGCAGGTAATTCTTTTAAGTCTTCAACATGTTTAGGCATACCGTATGTTTCGATGAACTCAGGTGAGGCTAAAAGTAACATACGGTTGCGGGCGATTTTACGAGCAATGAATGATGAGTCTTTTGGTTCGCCAACACGAAAAGCTAAATCATAGCCCTCTGATACTAAATCAATCAGTCTGTCGTCTAAACGAAGCTCTACTTCAACTTGCGGGAAACGTTTTTGAAAGTCGTTAATGACTGGCTGAATATAACGCTTACCGATAATACTTGATGAGGTAATTTTTAACGTACCACGGGGTTCTTGGTGGTAATTCTCTGCAAGTCTTACGGTATCTGATAGCAAATCTCTGAGTTCAGCTGCTTTTTTTACCATTTCTGCGCCAGCAGCAGTCAATGAAAAAGATCGCGTAGTACGATTAAGTAAACGCACCCCTAATTCATCTTCAAGACGGCTAATTTGTTTTGAAATAACAGAACGGTCTATATTTCTAGACTCTGCGGCCTTGGCAAATGAGCCTCGTTCAATCACTTCAAGCAACATTAATAAGCGGCTGGTGGTATCCATAGCAGTTCCTTAAACTTTATTGGTGCCATTTTGGCATTAATGAATTTAAAAATCCATTATTTTTATCCGCTAATTAGTTCCGTAACATTGTCTCCAATCTATTAACAGGAGAGTCGTGATGAACAAATCTATTCTTGCAGTGGCAGTGACCATTGCGAGCTTAACGCTTGCAGGATGTGGCACAGAAGCCAATCAAGCAGCGCAGCAACAACATTTACAACCAATCGATGTAGCACAAGTGCTTGTTAAGCCTGTACAAAATTGGCACACCTATACAACGCGCTTAGAAGCGCCACAAGAAGTTGCACTTATGCCGCGTGTTTCGGGTGTTATCGATAAAATTAACTTTAAAGAAGGTGACAGCGTAAAAGAAGGCGATTTGCTTTTCACCCTTGATGCTCGCTCATTTGCTGCCGTAGTAGATAGCTTAAAGGCACAAATCGAAAGTGCTAAAGCAGCACTTGAGCAAGCTAAAAGCGAAGCAAAACGCGCAGATCGCTTAACAGAGCGAAAAGCGATTTCAACGGAGCAAGCTGAGTCTCGAAAATCAACTCTAAGACAACGCGAAGCGCAATTGTTAGCTCTTCAGGCTGAGCTTACTGCTGCAGAGCTTGATTTAGCATTTACTCAAGTGCGTTCGCCAATTGATGGCGTTGTATCGCGCGCGAATATCACCAAAGGTAACAATGTTCTTGCAGGTCAAAGCGTATTAACAAGCATTGTTTCAAACCAGCAAATGTATGCTTATTTTGATATTGATGAGCGTACGTGGAATCGGTCATTTGCTGATGTGACAGCGCAAAGTGAACAAGCGGTTGTGATGCAAAAAGTAGGTCAAACCAGCTTTAACTACAATGGCAAAATCAACTTCATTGATAACCAAATCAACGAAACTACCGGCACTCTTCGTGTACGTGCAGTGTTTGAAAACGATGAACAACAATTACGTGCAGGTTCATTTGCTCGTATCAAACTTGCTGCCAATAAAGTGAGCGAAAAAGTCATCGTGCCAGAACGTGCAATTGGTACTGATTTAAAGAATCGCTTTGTACTTACCGTAGGTGAAGGCAATGTTCTTGAATATAAATTAGTGACTGTGGGTGAGCGTTACGGCAGCTTACGAGCGATTACATCGGGTCTAAACGAAAATGATGTGATTGCTGTAAATGGCCCGGCGCGTGTTGGCCCTGGTATGCCTATTTCACCAAACACAGTCACTATTAATAGCGATGGAATTGCATTCACTCTTTCAAATAATCACTCAGATTTGGTTGCTAAACAGTAGGTCAAAATGAAATTTTCACACTTTTTTATCCAGCGACCCATCTTTGCAGCGATGCTGTCGCTTATCTTTCTCATCGCAGGGGCAATCTCGTTATTTCAATTGCCAGTGAGTGAGTACCCAGAGGTAGTGCCTCCAACTGTTGTTGTGACGGCAAGTTACCCGGGTGCAAACCCAACGGTGATTGCCGAAACGGTAGCAACGCCGCTTGAACAAGAAATCAATGGTACAGAAAACATGTTGTATATGTTTTCGCAAGCAACCAGTGATGGCCGTATGACTTTAACAGTTACCTTTGCATTAGGAACTGATTTAGACCGTGCGCAAGTACAAGTGCAAAACCGTGTTAACAGTGCGCTTCCACGCTTACCGCAAGAAGTTCAGCGTTTAGGTGTTGTAGCTGAAAAATCATCACCAGATTTAACCATGGTGGTGCATTTATATTCACCAGAAAAAACGCATGATACAACTTACTTAGCGAACTATGCTGATTTGTATATCAAAGATCAAATTGCTCGTCTTCCAGGTGTGGGTGATGTTCGTATGTTTGGCGGTGGCCAGTACTCAATGCGTGTTTGGCTTAACCCTGATGCACTCTCTGCACGTGACTTAACAGCCATGGACGTAGTAAATGCATTACGCGCGCAAAACCAGCAGGTTGCTGCGGGTAGTTTAGGTGCACAACCAACTTCGAAAAGTAATCAATTTCAAATTCTGATGAATGTAAAAGGGCGCTTAAGCTCAAAAGAAGAATTTGAAAATGTGATCATCAAAGTGGGTGAGCAAGGTCAGCTTACACGCCTAAGTGATGTTGCACGCCTTGAATTAGGCCAAGACACTTATGCACTAAGAGCGATGTTAGATGGTCAACCAGCCCTTGCAATGCCAGTATTCCAGCGCCCGGGTTCAAATGCGATTGAGCTGTCTGATCAAGTGCGTGAAACCATGAAAGGTTTATCAAAAGACTTTCCGGCAGGAGTTGAATACGACATTGTTTATGACCCAACTGTATTCGTACGCGGCTCAATTGATGCTGTAATTAAAACGCTACTAGAGGCAATTGCGTTAGTGGTTATTGTTGTAGTGGTGTTCTTACAAACATGGCGTGCATCGGTTATTCCACTGATTGCGGTACCGGTGTCATTGATTGGTACGTTTGCGGTTATGCAATGGCTTGGTGTATCTATTAATACCTTATCGTTATTCGGCTTGGTTCTTGCCATTGGTATTGTTGTTGATGATGCCATTGTTGTAGTTGAAAACGTTGAGCGTAATATCGAGCAGGGCTTATCACCGCTTGAAGCAACCCGTGTTGCGATGACCGAAGTAACAGGGCCAATTATCGCCATTGCACTTGTCCTATGTGCGGTATTTATTCCTACTGCTTTCATTACAGGTTTATCTGGTCAATTTTATAAGCAATTTGCATTAACCATTACTATTTCTACGGTTATCTCAGCGTTTAACTCGTTAACACTATCACCTGCATTATCAGCGCTGTTACTAAAAGGCCATGATGCAAAACCAGATCGCTTAACTAAGTTATTAAACCGTGTATTCGGTAACTGGTTATTTAAACCTTTTAACCGCTTGTTTGATAAAGGCGCCAATGGCTACGAAAAGCTCGTGCAAAAGCTAATTCGTATGAGTGTAATTGTATTAGTTGCTTATGTTGCGCTTGTTGGTGGCACAGTTAAATTGTTCGATGCTGTACCAGGCGGTTTTATCCCACAGCAAGATAAGCAATATTTAGTGGCTGTGGCACAGCTACCAGATGCGGCAAGCTTAGATAGAACTCAAGAAGTCGTGCAAGAAATGGAACAAATTGCATTACAAGTACCGGGTGTTGCAAACACAGTGTCGTTTCCTGGTTTATCTGTGAATGGTTTCACAAATAGCCCTAACAGTGGCATTATGTTTACTCCACTAGCACCTTTTGAAGAACGCCAAGATCCGAGTATGTCAGCAATGGCAATTGCGGCTCAGTTAAATCAAAGGTTTGCGACTATTGATGAAGCGTTTGTTGCGGTATTCCCACCACCACCAATTCAAGGTTTAGGAACAACAGGTGGCTTTAAACTACAAATTGAAGACCGTGCTAACAAAGGCTTTGAGGCACTCTTTAATAGCTTACAAGCAACCATTGCTAAAGCACAGCAAGACCCTGCGTTAATGGGCCTTTACTCAACCTTTAGAATTCAAGTACCACAAATGGATATCGACATTGATCGTGAGCAAGCGCTTATTCAAGGTATTCCACTTGATGAAGTATTTAATGCCTTACAAGTGTACTTAGGTTCTGTGTACGTCAATGACTTTAACTTGTTTGGTCGTACTTATCAGGTCAATGCGCAAGCTGATGCAGATTACCGTCAAGATCCAGATCAAATCTTGAATCTTAAAGTACGTAACCGTATGGGTGAGATGGTGCCATTAGGCTCTGTATTAACTGTCACGCCTACAACAGGCCCAGATCGTGTAATGCACTATAACGGTTATCCAACAGCTGAACTAAATGGTAGCCCAGCACCAGGTTATAGCTCAGACCAAGCACATCATGCGATTGAAGCAATCCTTGCCGATACATTACCAAATGGTATTGAGTTTGAGTGGACAGAAGTAACGTATCAACAAATATTAGCGGGTAATACCATGGTGTATGTTTTCCCACTGGTTGTATTACTTGTGTTTATGGTACTTGCTGCGCAATACGAGAGCTTAAGATTACCACTGGCCATTATTTTGATTGTGCCTATGACGATTTTCTCGGCCTTGTTAGGTGTGTGGCTTGTTGGTGATGACAACAACATCTTCACGCAAATCGCATTAATCGTACTGGTTGCACTGGCAAGCAAAAACGCCATCTTGATGGTTGAATTTGCACGAGATCAGCATAAAACGGGGCTGTCTCACCTTGAAGCCATTATTAAAGCGTGTCGCTTACGACTTCGCCCAATTTTAATGACATCAATTGCCTTTACAGCAGGTGTTGTACCCCTTGTTTTAGCAACAGGTGCAGGTGCAGAGATGCGTCATGCCATGGGGAACGCAGTGTTCTCAGGTATGATTGGTGTAACTGTGTTCGGCTTATTGTTCACCCCGGTGTTTTATATGTTAGTCACTAAAAAATCGCAGAAGGAGCAACACGATGCATAAGCCTCTTAATGCAATCTTTAAACACGGCAAACTAGTTAGTGCAATGCTGTTAGCCGGAGCACTGGCAGGCTGCGCACAAAGCGTCGATATGCAACAGCAGCAAGTGAGCCTGACACAATTTGTTAGCGATACACAAATTGGTGAACAAAACGAAGGTGCAAGCGAAAATAATTGGTGGCGCCGTTTAGATTCGCCGCAGTTAAACAATTTAGTGACTGATGCATTAGCAATGAATCACGACCTAAAAACCAGTCAACTTCAACTTGATGCAGCCATTGCCCGTTTAGGTGCAGCCCGCGCGGATTATTATCCGCAGGGCAGCCTAAGCGTGGGCGCAGAGCGCAGCAGCTTAGATGGCGCTATTACGCGCCAGTCAAACGCAGGGGTTAATGTTAATTGGCAGCTTGATTTGTTTGGTCGTATTACAGCGTTAGTCGATGCTGCTAATGCAGGTGCACTAAACCAAGCAGAGCAGCTAAGAGCATTACAGGTTGAAGTGGTTTCAGCTGTGGTACAAGGCTATGTGAGCTATCAAGGTAATGTACAAAAGCAAGCTATCATTGAGATGCAAATCGAGGCGCTCGAGCAAAGTATAGATGTGCTCAAAGCGCGAGTAGAAGAGGGGGTTGCGAATGAGCTTGATCTTAACCGTACTCTTGCGCAGTTAAAGCAGCAACAAGCGCTTATTCCTGAGCTTAGTTACTTGCAATATCGTGACCTCGCAACCCTTGCGGTACTAACTGGTCGACTTGCAAGCGACATAACCTTGATAGAAGAGCCTGAGTTATTAAGCCACGAATTTAGCGTGTCGTTTAATAAAGCCAGTGAAGCAATGGCACTCAGACCAGATATCACCAGTGCTTTGTATCAGTTTAGTCAGGCTTATTCGCTAAGTGTTGCCGCCTCAAAAGCATTACTGCCAGATATTAGTCTGGCAGGGTTTGCAGGTGTGGTGAGCTTAACCAGTAATGGCTTAGAAGATACCGTGCAACAATGGCAAGTAACGCCAAAAGTTGAATGGTCATTACTCAGCTATCCTGCATTATTAGCTCAGCGTGATGCACAGCAGTTTTTAAGTGAAGCCGCTTACAGTGACTATCAAAGTAAAGTATTAAAAGCCATTAGCGATAGTGAACTTACTTTACAAAGACTAGTCAAACAACAGCAACAGTTAAGTTATGCTGATCAGCGTTTTAATTATGCGAATAAAGCATTTGGTCAAGCTCAAGCAATGTATCAAGAAGGACAAATTCCTTACTTAGAGTTGTTAGATGCGAGACAGGATGTTTTAATAGCGCAAGAGAACGCTGTTGATTCAACAATTGCTTCGTTACAGGCCAAAGTAAGTGCTTATCAAGCGTTTAATGGTCGCTGGAGCTTTGAACTAAACAACCTTTAACCCAGAGTATTCAATGTCACATATTCAACAAACTACAGATCTTCCGTCAACAATGCGCGCGCTCGCACTGCTTGAGCCAAATGACGCGATTGCGTTATCTGAGCTTTCTGTGCCAGTACCGAGCCCTGAAGGCAACGAGCTCTTGATAAAAGTTGAATATGTGGGCTTAAATCATGGTGATGCCAACTTTGCAAAACAAGGTTTTTGCAAATGGCATTACCCGCATGTATTAGGCCATGATGCTGTTGGGGTGGTTGTTCAAGCAAATAAAGGTGTATTCCCTGGTGTGGGTGCACGTGTTGTATGGCACGCCAGTCTTGGTGACCAAGGTGTGTTATCTGAATACACAACGGTACCAAACTATGCGGTATCGGTTGTGCCAGATAACGTATCACCGGCAGACGCTGCAACCTTACCTTGTTCAGGTATGACAGCATTAATTGCTCTTGATAAGTTGCAGCTAAGCGAAGGGGATTCACTGTTTATTGATGCAGGTGCAGGCGGCGTTGGCCAATTCGCTATTCAATTTGCTAAGCAACGTGGTGCAACTGTGTTTACCACTGCCAGCAAACACAATCATAAGTTACTTAAGCAATTAGGTGCTGATGTGGTGTTTGATTACAAAGACCCAAAACTTGAAGATAAAATTCGCCGTGAATTAGGTCCGCAAGGTTTTGATGCGGTGCTTGATTGTATTGGTGGCGATACCACCATTCGCAATGTTGAGCTAATGCGCTTTTGTGGCCGTATTGCTTGTTTAAATGAATTACCTAAGTTTGAGCAAGAACTTATGTTTAGACGCGCACCAAATATTGGCATTGTATCCTTAGGCGGAGCTTGGCTAGCAAATAGCTTATGTGCGCAGCAAAAGCTAAGCTTTATGGGTAACTTATTACTCGATAATGCAGCCCGTGGCGAGATCAAATTACCGCAAATTCATGCTGTTGATTTTACTCCAGAAGCCGTTTCAGCCGCTTTAAATAAACAACTTGCTGGTGGCTTTACCGGAAAACAAGTTGTGCAGGTAAGCGGTTAATCTTGCAAACTCACTGCCCAGTCATCTTGTTTGATGGTCAGTGCAATCTGTGCCATCTTTGTGAGCGGTTTTTTATAAACATTTAGAGTAAAGCTTGCTATTCTCGTTATTGGGAACAAATCACAATAATAAGAATATGAACATCCTCTTTCTAATCTTTAGTTCGGCCTACATTGCTTTACTGCTATTACAGCCAGCATTGCCTCACCCTTTTATGGCGCTATTTAAAATATCACCAATCTGCTTTTTGATTGTGATGGTGCTAAAAGGGCGCAGTCAGTTACAAAATCGCACTTTTATTACTTTATTATTTGCTCTTAGTTTTTCCGCACTAGGTGATGTGTTGCTAGCCCTTGATACGGGGCAACTGTTTATAGGCGGTTTAGCGGCGTTTTTTGTCAGCCACGCTTTTTATATCATTACCATGTTGCCAATTAAAAACTGGCGACTAGACGTTGTACTTCTTTATCTATTTTTGGCCATCATCGCTTTTTGCTTATTCTATCCAAACTTAAATCACCTGCTCATCCCTGTGCTTTTCTATATGTTGGTACTTACCATAATGGCAAGCCTTACTTGGATGACGGATAAGTCGAACGGCTTTTTAGTGTTAGGTGGGGCAGTGTTTGTAATATCAGACTCTATTCTTGGCCTTAATCGTTTTTATTTAGAAATAGCGCATGCAGATATCGCAATAATGTGTAGTTATTATTTAGCGCAATTTTGTTTGGTAAAAGGGTTTTTGCAAGCAACGAGCAAACATAAATAGCCTTAGTAGCTCAGTGGTGATTGCCGTGATAAAATATGCGCGTTTTAATTTTCGAGATTTTCCATGGCAAATACAGCGCACGCACTGCACATTCTTGTTAAACATAAAGAACAAGCTGAAGACATCATCAAGCAACTTAAAAAGGGTGCTAAATTTCAGACTCTAGCTAAAAAACATTCAACCTGTCCGTCGGGTAAAAAAGGCGGCGACTTAGGTGAATTCAGACGCGGGCAAATGGTGCCCCAGTTTGACAAAGTAGCATTCAGCGGCGAAATCTTAGAGCCACATCTAGTGAAAACGCGCTTTGGTTGGCATGTAATTAAAGTGCTGTACAGAACGTAAAGTTTAAAGCCTGCCTAAAACTAATAAGGCATGTCGTTAGCCCTTAATATTTATTATTAGTGAGTTGAAGCCTGTGGTTTTAACTCCTTTTTGGACAGAGTTTTTATTCGGTAACGCCCGCATAAGGGGCTTTTAATTGTTGGCTAAAATAACGAACGCAGTGAAGAAAGCCAACTGCAATGGCTTGTTAGAGCTACTTTGCCGACAGAGTCTCAGCACCTGATTCAGAGTCTTTTTTCCAACTGAACTCTGTAACATAATTATTTCCAACTTCTTCAAATATGGCAATAATTTCATCTACAGAAAGATAATATAGCTTTTTGTTTTTATCGCTATCAGAAGTAAAGTACACACCCAAAAAACCACCATTTTCAGATTCACATATAGAAAATATGTAACTATGAATGAGTCGACTTGCAATAAACCAAAGATCTCTGTTTTCTTTATTTGGAGCACCCAGATCATACAGTTCATCTATTTTATGATTATTGATGAATGTAACGTCAGTTCCTAGGTGTTTATGCCACTGCAAGGTATACTTTTTAGTCTTTAATTCATCAGTAACTTTAATCGTATCCAAGAGCTTTCGGATAGAATAGAAACCAACAAAAATATCCTTTTCTATTCGAACAAGCGATTGTTCATCTAGCTCTGCGTAGCTTTTATATTCATCAAAAAGTTTTGCACTATCTATAAGTGGTTCTTTCCAATATGAACTTTTGTATAGCACTAGACTTCCTTTGTAACTCTAACGCCTCATTAAGAGGCAAAAAATAGTTGGTTAAAATAAGCGACGCAGGAGCAAAAACCAACTGTTTTTTGTCCTGCTTTAATGACTTGCTAGGTTACAAACTACTCATTATTCTTAAGTTTTTCAAGCAGATATGGTATAATGAACGTAGAAATAAGTCCATTAATTGCACTATCGGAGATCTGCAACATGAACAAAATAACACACGTAAAGACAAAAACCTTTTCTAAGAAAGGAAAAGCAAAGAACTTAAATAAGCTATTGAAAAATAAGGATAAAATAAAAAATGGGTTACCAGCATATGGTATCGTTAGAGCCGCTTCAAAACAAGTTTTACTAGCGATGAAAAACGCTCTAACGATACCATATGCCTGAACATAAGTCAATTATCTCATTTAATACAATAGCTTAATATACTCTCCGATATTGCTTTGTAACCTAACATTTTAGTATTTATGCGACACGCAGTTTGTGTTGCATAATCGCTTGTTGGACTGAGCCGCTACCTGCTCGGTGTGTCAGAGTTGGTGTTGTTTGTGTTATGGGAACTTGTTTTTTCTGGCCTAAGCGATATCAAGCCAACGTTACTGGCGTGTCTATCTTATCTAAGCTATCCCTGCATTACTCAGTGATTATTATGCTTACATTACACCTAAGTTTGGCTAGATAAGCAACTATATATTTGCACGCTTAAAGCAGCTATTAGATCATTTACCCTAACTTGTTTTGGGGCATAATAAAGGTACAGCTTATTTTCTGATTTTGGCATAGAGCTTACCTTAAGCACTAACCCATTTATATCTAAAAATGGTTTTCTACGAATAAGTTTATACACGACAAAAGTGCCCAGAGTGATTTTTAAACGTATATGTTGTGCACATTATGACTGTGCGCTATTATTTCTATACTGATGCACAATAGGACAGTGCAAGGATATGGCTGTAGATTTTAAGGATGAGTGGCTCGAAGCATTCTATGAAGAGGATAAGCGGCATCGACTAATCCCTAAGGTTATCGAGAATGCTTTATATCGTAAGCTAGAAATATTAGATGCAGCAAAGGCTGAATCTGACTTAAGAGTACCACCAGGTAACCGGTTTGAACATCTTGAAGGTAACTTGAAAGATTTGTGTTCAATACGAGTGAACAAACAGTATCGATTGATTTTTAAGTGGGTTGATGGTGTAGCAGAAAACACCTATTTAGACCCTCATAAGTATTGAGGTAAGAGTTATGCGTATAACAAAGCGTCGTCCAGTGAGTGTAGGGGAAATGCTGAAGCTAGAGTTTTTAGAGCCTATGGACATTACATCAAAAACTTTAGCTGAAGCAATGGGTGTGCATAGAAATACAGTTAGTAACTTGATTAATGGCGGTAGCTTAACGGCGCCACTTGCAATTAAGCTAGCTGCTGCGTTAGGGAATACCCCAGAGTTTTGGCTTAATATCCAGCACTCCGTAGATTTATGGGATACGAGAAACCGTTATCAAGAAGAGGCTAAATCTGTAAAACCCTTACTTTCTGCTAAAGAAACCTCACTACGTACATCACAAACTATTTAAAGAACTCATAACGTATATTGTCAATCCACAATCTTGATCATTCCGGCAAATTCATTTGCTAGTGAAGCTGAGAAAGACGAATTAAAAGCTTTCGTACATAAGTTTTTATAATTAGCTTTTCATCTGACAATATTTCGTGGCATGTAATGCACAGAGCCACGCTAACACAAAGGTGTTAGCGGGCATCATTAACTTTGGAGCCAATTAGCTCACTCAACTAACTTAATTTAGTGTGGGCTGCACATCTAAGCCATACCCAAACATTACTGCTAAAACTAATACAACCGATGCTGCGACCATTAGTTTAATTAGTAGTGGTAAACAGAATCTAAACCAATGACCGTAAGGCACACCAGCCATCCCTAAAATGCCCATCAGTACAGCATTGGTAGGAATGATCATATTTGAAAAGCCATCACCAAATTGATAAGCAAGCACGGCAACTTGTCTTGGTACACCCACTAAATCACCTAGTGGCGCCATTAGTGGCATGGTGACATAAGCTTGCCCTGAACCAGAAGGAATAAAGGTATTAAGCAGGGTTTGAATAACCAACATGCCAATTGCAGATATTTCAGCTGATACATAAGAAAGCGGTAACGACATGCCATGTACAAGGCTATGCAGGATTTGGCCGTCTTCTAAAATAAGTGCAATACCACGTGCAACACCAATTAACACTGCGGTAGTAACAAGATCAGACACGCCTTCTATAAATTTGTTAGCTGCTTCATCAGCAGAGAGTTTGCCTAAAATGGCTACAACTACACCCCAAGCAATAAAAACACCACCTAGCTCGTATAAGTACCAGCCCTTCGTTGCGATGCCCCATACTGCAATTGCAAGGGTAATAATAAAGCTGCCTAAAACTAGTTTATGGCGCAGGGCAAGTGCTGGGTAACTTGTTGCTGTTTGATTTTCCAGTGGGCAAGGCACGCCAATCATCATTGATTTAGACGGATCGTTCGCTACCTTTTTGGTGTATTGCCAAACATGATGAAAACCAATGAGCACAAATGGAATAAATATAGCTAAACGTAACCATAGGCCAGAGTAAACAGGAATACCTGCAATTTGCTGTGCGATTAATACCGTAAATGGGTTAAATGCCGAAACACCATAACCAATACCATAACCTGCGACTATCATACCTACGGCAGTCATTGCATCTAGTCGCATTGCCTTACAAAGCGCTACAAGAATAATAACAAAAGGAATATATTCACCGGCGGTACCGATACTGCTTGATGCTAAGGCAAAGCAAAACACCACCATAAAGATTAATCGTTGCGGCTTTTTACCATGTCGCTCTAAAAGCCTACCAATGAGTGCATCAACAGTGCCTGTGGCACGTGCAACAGCTAATACACCGCCAACAATTAACACAAAGAAAATAACATCTTGAGCAGCAGCAAAAGCGCGAGGTATGGCTTGTAATAAATCCCATGGGGTTAGGTAATGGCGCTCAGCAACTGTTTGATAGGTGCCGGCAACAACCATTTCGCGGCCAGATTCACTCAATGTAGTAGTGAAAAAACCTTGTGGTACTAACCAGGTAGCTATAAGCGCAACAACCATCATGCCCAGCAGCAGTATCAGGGTATGTGGAACTTTAAAACGTAAACCCATTTATTCTCCGTAATTATGTTAGGTTAAATTCTTGAAATCATAACATGATAAAAGCTGATAGGTTGTCTCTAAAATATCCACACTGTTAATGATTGTAATAATTTCGATACAAAAAAGGCCAGAAAACTGGCCTTATAAAGTTTATTTGAATTTTATTTAGCTAACCCAAATGGGTCATCAATGCTATGAGCAGGCTCGGTAAACCAGCGCGGACCTTCGTCTGTCATATAAAAATGATCTTCTAAGCGAATACCAAACTCATCCGGTATTACTAACATGGGTTCGTTACTAAAACACATACCTGGTGCGAGTGGGGTAGGGTTACCACCAACTAGGTATGGCCATTCATGAATATCTAAACCAATGCCATGACCTGTTCTGTGTGGACAGCCTGGTGTTTGATACTCTGGACCCATGCCATTTTCGGCTAGGTACTGCCTTGCAGCATCGTCTACTTTGCCACATGGCTCACCATTTTTTGCGGCAGCAAAAGCAGCAAGTTGGGCATTTTTCTCGTGTTGCCAAAACATACGTTGGCGATCGGTTGCTTCACCAAATACATAAGTACGGGTAATGTCAGAGAGGTAATCATGTACTTTACAGCCAGTATCAATCAGTACCACATCACCTTTTTTAAGGGTTTGCGGGTTTTTAACGCCATGCGGGAAAGACGACGCAACACCAAATAACACAATACAAAAATAGTTACCCGGTGCGCCGACTTTTTGGTGCGCTTTTTTAATAAAGGCTTCAACTTCAGTGGTGGTGATACCTTCATAAAGCATACTTGCCGTTGCTTTATGTACTTCTAAAGTCATGTCCATAGCACGTTGCATTAAGGCAAGTTCACTGGCTGATTTATGCATGCGGCAATGAGCTGTTACGCACTGTGCGTTAACAATGTTGTAATTGCCGTTCGCTTTATTAATGCCGTCGTAGATAAAAAATTGTGCGCTTTCATCAATACCAAGGGTGCCATTTTTGCTAATGCCCATTTCTGTAAGAACATCTACACACCGTTGATAAGGGTTTTCGTGCTCTTGCCAGCCACGAATTGGGCCATCAATCACCATAAAATCGTTTAAGCTGCCGATTTCAAAAAACGGCGCTATGTATTGCACATCACCTTTAGCAGGTAAAATAGCGCCAACTAAACGCTCACTGGCGTACCAACGCATCCCTGTAAAGTAGGCTAGGTTAGTGCCTGCATTTAAGTAAATTGCATCAATATTGTTTGCTTGCATATACGCTTGTGCTTTTGCGATGCGCGCATGAAATTCGTCATTTTGAATAGGGGTTAAATCTGTTGTCATATCTGACAAAGAGTCAAGCGCCTGCTCTGGCGTTTGTGTGCCAATACCATATGTTGTCATTGAGTACTCCTTGGTTTTTTGTGCATTGTGGCTTGAGTAAACACCCGATGCAAACTCACTGCGACTAATCGCATAATATTCGTATTTATGGTTATAACTGTTAGCATGCGCAAAAATAAGGAGCGACAATGCAAGTTAATTACTTAAAAAGACAAGCTGAATTTAAAGCCTTGCTAGAGCAACAAGGTTACAGCGCCATGTTAGTACTTGGTCATGAAAATATTCGTTACTTAAGTGGTTTTAGCGGTAATGCTGCTTATGCATTAATTACTCAAAATGCGTGTGTGTTGATCACTGATTACCGTTACCATCAACGTGCAATTGCTGAAACAACAGGGTTCGAAATTGTTTGTCGAGACAGAGACAACGAAACTCTTGGCCATTGTATAAACAGGCACCTTAACCCAAACAGCAATGTCGCATTTGATGCAAGCTATGTCACGGTAGCAATTTGGCAAGGTGTGGCAGATGAGCTAAGCGGCCACACTTTAACAGCGGTAAACGGTTTAATTGAAAAACTTAGACGCGTTAAAGACAACTGGGAAGTTGCACAAATTAAAGCTGCTGCGGCCATCGCTGATGAAGCATTAGCACAAACACTACCTTATTTTAAACCGGGGGTAACTGAGCGAGACCTTGCCTTAGAGCTTGAATTTAGAATGCAAAAGCTTGGCTCAGAAGGTATGTCGTTTGCCACTATCATGCTATTTGCAGAACGCTCTGCCTTACCGCATGGTAACCCGTCAGATCAGGTTTTAAAGCAAGGTGACTTTGTAACCCTTGACTTTGGTGCTGTTGTAAATGGCTATCGCTCTGATATGACTCGCAGTTACATCATTGGCGAAGCGTCAGAAAAACAAACCCGTATTTATAATACTGTACTCGATGCACAAAATGCGGCACTTGAAATGGTTAAACCAGGTGTTAACTGTTTAGATTTAAATGCCATGTCAAACAAGGTGATTGCTGAGGCGGGCTTTGGTGAGTACGCAGGTAAAGGCCTGGGCCATGGTTTAGGGCTATTTTTACATGAAGTGCCATTTATTAACACATTGACAGACTACAACCTTGAAGTTGGTAATGTGATCACTATTGAGCCTGGCATTTATATACCAGGCTACGGTGGTGTGCGCCTAGAAGATGACATAGTTGTCACCGAATCTGGTTTTGAGGTGTTAACCCATGCGCCTAAGCCATTTATAATCTAGTGCTTAAATTAAAGGTTATTTTTTAGCATACGCTAAGCGGGCTAAACGTTCAGTTACATGGTAACTATCAAGCCCGCTCACTGCGACTGTGTCAATGGCTTCAATATCGACAAAGCCATCTTCTTGCAAGCAAGCCTCATCTAAGTAAATGTCGGTTATTTCACCTATGATCAGCTCAGTGCCATTGATGGCAAGGTGGTGGTGTTCTCTCAGCTCAAGCGCATATTTAAGCTTACTTTCTTTAACAAAAGGCGCTGTAAATTCATTTAGGTATTCAGTACTGAGCCCTGTTGCATCAAATTCAGACTCGTCCTTGTCGTAGCGTGCCGATGTTTGATGTGCTTTGTTATAAATGTCTTTGTTTACGTGGTTAATCGTGTACTGTTTAGTGGCTAATAAGTTCTCTAGGGTATGGCGAGGCACTGAATGGGGCCTAATTATCATACCCACTAAAGGGGGATGTGCGCCAAGATGAAATACTGAACTGACAATCGCTAAATTAGTTTGGCCGTTGCTATTTTGAGTGCCGACTAAGTTGGCACTTTTAAACCCCGACAAACTATTAATTAAATGAGCGCGGTAGCGGTTTTCTAAATCAGCAATGGCTTGTTTTGTAAAATGCATAAATTTCCTGTTACCAGTCTATGGGTTTTCCTTGCCAGTCAAAGTAGGCAGGGTTTTGTGATTGTTGTAAATAGTTAGCATCACTTATCAATGAATGCAGCTGCTCGGCTACAAACTCAGGGGTAAATAGCTTTCCTTCGGGCACATTAGCTTGAAAGGGCTTTGATAATGGCGTATCAGTAGTACCTGGGTGAAATAACACGCAGTGGCATTTTTTATAGCGTCTGCTAAGTTCAATTGCTGCAGATTTAAATAACATATTTAATGCCGCCTTCGATGCCCGATAGCTATACCAACCGCCTAACTTGTTATCACTAATGCTACCAACACGTGCACTAAGGGCACACACCACAGTTGAAACTTGTGGCTTTAAAAGCGTTGAGAATAAAGCCACACAGCGAATTGGCAGTAGGGCGTTTGTCTGCATGCTATTTATAAAGTGCTGCTCAGATATTTGTTCAAGTTTACGTTCAGGTACGTGCTCTGGATCATGCAGTAGGCCATTAAATATCATCAGTTGTGTTAATTCATAGTGGCCACTGGCAAGTTCTTTCGCAATACCACTTAAGCTTTGCTCTGAGTAGTCAGTAATAAAATGCTGGTGGCTTATCTCATTGCTTACAGATTCATTAAAACTTGCCTTAAATTCACCTCGACTGATGGTTACGATATGACCCGTGTTTATTTGTTTATGAAGAGTAGTGAAATAAGCATTTGCAATTTCACTGCCTGCACCGCACAAAATATAGAGTTGCATTTTTGACCTGTTCTAAAAATATTTGAAAATTTTTTTCGCTCAAAATATCACCAACTAATAAAATGATAGTAGCTCTGTTTGTCTTGCTCTAACCCTACAAACACATAAAAAAAGGCGGGTAAAGATTTGACCATGCAAACATTAAGGATGCCTTAATTTACGGGGATTTTACCTTTTTAATTGGTAAGTCCATTTTACCAATCAAGCTGGCTTTAACGCTTTGCAGCTGACTAAGCTGCGTATTTATTACACTTTTATGTTTATAGATTGGTTATTCTTTTTTACGAGTATGTTAGAAAATTCGATCTATTAAATTAACGCTGACAATGATATTAATAAAAGGGATCAGTATTTAGCTGCGTTCGTGCTTGGCTAAATACTGTGCAGTAAGTACTTTCAACTTAGTTAAAGAAAGGAGTATGAGAATGAGTGAACAATACGCTGCACTTCGCGGTAATGTTAGTATGCTTGGACAAATGCTGGGTCAAACCATTAAAGATGCACAAGGACAAGCCATTTTAGATAAGGTAGAAGAGATTCGCGCTTTATCTAAATCGTCACGTAGTGGTAACGAAGCCGACAGACAAGCGCTTATCGAAGTACTACACGCTCTCACAGATGAAGAACTATTACCGGTTGCACGCTCATTTAATCATTTTTTGAATCTTGCTAATGTTGCTGAACAATTTCATACCGTATCGCGCTTTAATGATGTTGGTTTTTGCCAACTAAACCCTCTCACTCAAACATTAAAAGCGTTAGCAACAGCATCAAAGCAAGGTCAAGTTGATCCTAATCACTTGGCACAAACACTCTCAAAACTCCACATCAATTTAGTACTGACGGCTCACCCAACTGAGGTGACACGCCGTACAATGATTAATAAACACGTTGAATTAAGTGATTGTCTTGCCTCTTTAGAGCGTAAAGATAACCTACCTAGTGAACGTGCAGATTTATTAAATCGTATTGCCCAACTTATTAGCCAAGCGTGGCATACCGACGATATTCGTCGTTCACGCCCAACGCCAATTGATGAAGCTAAATGGGGTTTTGCGGTTATTGAAAATAGCTTATGGCACGCTGTTCCGCGTTTCTTACGTGAGTTTGGCGAAGACGTAAAAGCAGAGCTTGATCTAGAGCTACCTATTGATTTCAGCCCAATTGAATTTACTTCTTGGATGGGCGGCGACCGTGATGGTAACCCGTTTGTAACTGCTGAAGTCACACAGCAAGTACTTGATCATGGCCGCTGGATGGCACTTGATTTGTATTCGCGTGATATCGAAACGCTAAGCAATGAGCTATCTATGTCGGATGCAAGTGATGAGCTTATTGAGCTTGCCGGCCAAGACTTTGAACCTTATCGTGCGGTACTTAAAAAATTAAAGAATCAAATTGCTGAAACAGTGACGCATTTGGGCGCTAAAATAAAGAAAAAGCGCGCTGATTCTGAAGATTTAATTACCGATATCGCGCAAATTAAGCACCCAATCGAAGTGTGTTATCGCTCGCTTATTAAGACCAACATGAAAGTAGTTGCTGATGGCTTGCTGCTTGATGTTCTGCGCCGCATTAACAGCTTTGGTCTGCGCCTTGCAAAACTTGATGTACGTCAGGATTCATCGCGTCATGGTGATGTTTTCTCGGAGCTAACACGTTATTTAGGTTTAGGTGATTACCATCAATGGCAAGAAGAAGACAAACAAGCGTTTTTACTTGCTGAGCTAAACTCTCGACGTCCGTTAATTCCAAAACATTGGCAACCAAGCCCAGAAGTACAAGAGGTGCTAGATACATTCGATGTAATTGCAGCGCAAGATGCACAAACATTTGGTTTGTATATAATTTCGATGGCACGCACTGCATCTGATGTGCTGGCAGTACAGTTACTGCTTAAAGAAAGTGGTTGTAAGTTTAACTTACCGGTTGCGCCATTATTTGAAACGTTAGACGACTTAAATAATGGTAAAGAGGTTATCGAATGTTTACTTGATAACACTTGGTACCGTGGTCATATTCAAAACCAACAAAATGTCATGATCGGCTACTCTGACTCAGCAAAAGATGCAGGTATGATGGCTGCCGGTTGGGCACAATATGAAGCTATGGATAAGCTGGTTCAATTAGCCGAAAATCGCGGTATTGAGCTTATTTTATTCCACGGCCGTGGTGGTACTGTCGGTCGCGGTGGCGCACCAGCTGCCCAAGCACTTCGCTCACAGCCTCCGGGTTCATTAAAAGGTGGCCTGCGTGTAACAGAGCAAGGTGAAATGATCCGCTTTAAGTTTGGTTTGCCTGCTGTAGCGCTACAAAGCTTAAATATTTATGCCGGTGCTGTTCTTGAAAGTAACCTTCTGCCGCCACCAGAGCCGAAGAGCGAATGGCGTGATGTTATGGAGCTTATTAGTGCAGATTCGTGTGAGCATTACCGTCAAGTTGTGCGCCATGATGAAAACTTTGTTCCTTACTTTAGAATGGCAACCCCAGAGCAAGAGCTTTCTAAACTGCCACTTGGTTCTCGCCCAGCTAAGCGTAACCCGAACGGTGGGGTAGAAAGCCTTCGTGCTATTCCATGGATTTTTGCATGGAGCCAAAACCGTTTAATGCTGCCAGCTTGGTTAGGCGCATTAACAGGCCTAAAAGCTGCGTTAGATAAGTATGGCATCGAGACACTTCATGAAATGAGCTTAAAATGGCCATTCTTCCGTGCTCGTTTAGAGATGCTAGAGATGGTATTTAGTAAAGCTGATACATGGTTAAGTGCGCATTACGATGATGCACTAGTAACTGAACAATATAAGCCATTAGGCGTGAAGTTACGTCAAGAATTGAGCGAGGCTATTGAGCTTGTTCAGTCGCTTAGCCCGCAAAAGAGCTTACTTGCAGACCAACCTTGGATCAAAGAGTCAATCGGGCTTCGTAATCCGTACACAGATCCACTTAACTTATTACAAGTTGAGTTACTACGTCGTTCACGCGAAGCTGACGAGGGTTCAGAGGGCGATATTGATAATGCATTAATGATCACTATGACAGGTATTGCTGCAGGTATGCGTAATACCGGTTAATAGCTGGTGTCATCAACCAATCGAGCATCGATTGGTAGGCTAATAACAAATCGTGCGCCGCGCTTACATGACTCGGCGCCGATTTTCCCTCTTAGGTTATATTTAACTGCGTTAAATACTACGTTTAAACCGAGCCCCAAATGATTACCGCCTAAATTAGTGGTGTAAAATGGCGTGAGTATTTCATGAAGTATTTCGTCGTTTATTCCAACGCCGTTATCTTGGTAGGTAATTTCAACTACATGTGTATAGGCTTTAATTATTACTTCGACAACACCTTGGTCAGTATTAACAAAGGCATGCTCACAGGAATTAATTACCAAGGTTTTTAATACATCATTTAAAATAGTTGGATAAGACGTAATAACACCCTCATCTCCATGAATTTTAAACTCAATTTGTTTACCCAGATGTTTACTCAAAGGGTATAAACGATGACTAATAAAGCTTGGCAGCTGTATTTTGCTCATTGGTTTATCAAGGTGAATAGACACATTGAGCGCTTTAAATTCTTCGACGATGCCGGCATTAATGAACTTGCGGTCACTATGGTGCCAATAGGGGTATTAAGTTGATGCGCCATACTGGATACCAGTGCTGTTAAAGAGGCTATTTTTTCGATTTAAATCAGCGCATTGACAAACTCAAGCCAAATAATATAACCAATCGCGCTTTCATGACACACCAATCCATTAAAAAATGAGCATAAAAATTGCTCACCCATTTTGCTGTCTAAATAACGCTAAATATTATAAATTTTAACTAAATATAGGTTTATCTGATAAAGTTTGATTCTATGAAAGGAAAATTCATACTTGCGTTTAAAGTAAATGAGGTATGAATTTGCATAACAATTCTTTAAATTAGATCTAATCCTAAAATCTGAATTTCACAACTGGTCATACCTATTTTATTGCTAGGTGTTGACTAGAGAGGCGATATTAATAAAATAGCCCAGCTTTTTGATTCAGCTACTGTTAAGCCAAATCAACCCCCACGCTTTTTTAGAGTAACTTATGCCAAACGTGTCTACTTGCATCACTTATGATGCATCGACGTCACTCGTGATGATGACGTTAAGAGGGACTGCTAGTGCACAGGATGTGATAAATTTTTACCAAATTGCCCAACAATATTCAGAATTACATGGGTCAAAGAAAATACTCGTTGATGTGTCTGAAATGACGCACAATTTCGCACCTGCTGATTTATTCACCATCATGCCGGAAGTGGCAAACTCTTTGAAAGAAGCTGTTGTAGCAATTGTTGTAAGTTTTGATGGATTTATGCACGACTTATTTATGCAAAAAGCAAAGCGCTATAACTTACAAGCTGAAAACTTTGAATGTTTTAACAAAGCAAAAAATTGGCTGGTTCGTCAATAATTGGTCGAGCTTGTCATCGCTATTTTGTTGTGTATATCTGGGCTTACAAATACCGCTAATTTTTAGCTTTTATTGTGCGATTTACCTTGATGTTTACCGCCAAAACCTAGCAATTCATTACGTAACCTTTTAAACTGTTTAGCCAATTAATAATTATAATTTGTTATGACAGCAACTAGGATAGATGCAAGCAAACTAGCTCAAAATTCAGAGCCGTTTAGCTTCAATGATCAACAAAAAAATTCTCTTTTTGCCCAGCTTAAACAGCAACGTGGCATCTTATCTCAATCTGATATTTCTTCTCTTTGTCAGCAGTTTCAAGTTAGCCAACTTGAGTTACTAAAAGCCTGTGTACCCGTCGCAAGTTTATTTTCTGTCGCGCCTATTTCTAAATTCTATGTTGGCGCTATTGCTGTAGGGTTAAACAAGCAAGGCGAGACAAATTTCTATTTTGGCGCAAATGTTGAGTTTTCTCATCAAGCATTGAGTTTGGTCGTTCATGCTGAGCAATCAGCCATTAATAATGCATGGCTTAATGGCGCGCAAGCAGTGTTAAAAATTGCTATTAGCGATGCACCTTGTGGTTACTGCCGTCAATTTATGAATGAATTGAGCACCGCAGACTCACTTGAGATTTTATTGCCAGAACGCGATTTTAATCTTCATGAGTTATTACCTTATTCATTTGGCCCGAAAGACCTAGGCAATGAAGCCTGTTTTTTTTCTAATAAGCAAAGCGATAAACAGTTTACTGATCTTTCGATTGATGATGCTAAACTTATTCAATTGGCACTCAATGCATACGTGCCTTACACAGGTAACTTTAGTGCGGTTAAATTAACGACTTTTGATGAAGGTGACTTTTACGGAAGTTATGCTGAAAATGCAGCCTATAGCCCAAGCCTTTCGCCATTACAAAGTGCATTGAGTCAGTTTTATCTTGCGGGCTTAACCTTTGATGATAAAACAGTTAAGTCAATCACCTTGTTAGAAACACAAGGGGCAGAAAATCAATATGAGGTGGCTAAAAGTGTGCTGGCAAGCTTTGCAAACCCACCAGCATTTGAGCACTGTGTTGCTAAACTAGCTTAGCAATAGTTTTGCAGCTTCAATGACGACGGCGACTGATTTTTTCTCAATCTCGCCGTGGTCAACATTCGGAATTTCTTGTTTAGTACGATTTACTAATACCCCTGCAACACAGGCTGCGCGTAAGCCAAGGGCAGCACACATAGTAAATAGTGTTGCTGATTCCATTTCATAATTCATCACGCCTAGTTTTTGCCACTCTTCACAGCTGCCTTGGAATGAGCGAGGAACATAGCCAGAATAAGTATCGTAACGTTCTTGACCCGGGTAGAAAGTATCACTCGATGCAGTAATACCAATGTGGAAATTAATTCCTAGCTTATCACATGCATTTACCATCGCTTGTGTTGCAAAGAAGTCAGACACAGCAGGGTAGCTTAGTGGTGCGAAATGCTGGCTAGCACCATCTAAACGAACTGAAGCTTGGCTAATTAAAATGTCGCCTTCGTTAATGTGTGGCTGAATTGCACCGGTCGTGCCAATACGCAAAAAGGTATCAATACCTAGCTGAGCAAGCTCTTCAACAGCAATTGATGTAGATGGGCCGCCAATACCGGTAGAACAAACTACAACGCTGTGCCCGTTTAGCTCACCTCGGTATACATGAAATTCACGGGTCTTCGCTAAGCATTCAGGGTTATCGAGAAGTGTTGAAATGCGTGCTGAGCGGTCAGGATCGCCAGGGACAATCGCAAGGGTTGCGCCGTTTAAGTCCTGACGAGTAAGCCCTAAGTGAAATACCTTTTCCATTATTAAACCTTATTTTTGTCTAAAGCGTAATACTTTAATCATATGCGTTTAAAGTACAGGACAGATGTCCTATTAGATCACCAATGTTGCAAGAATCGCACAGATAACCTAAACCTAAAGAAGTAACGATAAAAGAGGATATATTATGCCTGCTTCATCTTCTATGAGTAAACACCATGAGTTTGCACGCTGTTTAGAAAGCTCGAAAATTTCAATTGGTGCGCCTTTTCATTGGTTAGCACTTGCATTTAAAGATATCGCTAATGCGCCCATACTGAGTCTAGTCTACGGATTAGTATTTACCTTGATACCTGCGACTATCATGTATTTTGTTTATCAGTTTGATACGCACTTAGTTATATTGCCTGCAGTCGTTGGCTTTGCATTAATTGGCCCTGCTTTTGCTGCCGGACTTTACGATGTTGCATGGGAGCTTGAAAAAGGCCACAAACCCACTTTAATGCACAGCCTTAAATCGATGTTTAGAAACCCAGCAGGTGAATGGGGCTTTGCGGTGTTATTAATGGTAATTATGATTGTTTGGATGCGCTTAGCTGCACTTATTCATGCATTGTACCCGAACGTTGTTAACCCGAGTTTTGAGCAGTTATCTGCGTTTTTAACGCTAGGTAGTATGGTTGGTGGTATTTTACTGGTCACTGTATTTGCGATTTCAGCATTTACCCCGCAAATTATGATGGAACGCCGTGTTGATATTATGACTGCGGTAATTTCTTCGATGAACGCGGTTAAAACCAATTTTGGTGCTATGGTTGTTTGGGCTGGCTTGATCTTGTGTTTAGTGTTTGTCGGCTTTATTACAGGCACTGCTGGGTTTATCGTTATTATGCCTTTATTGAGCTATGCCAGTTGGCATGCTTACATTGCAGTAATCAAAACCAAGAAGCCAAGAGGCTATGAATAATGAGTATTCACTTCGTTTGAATATAAATCTATAGCGGCAATCACCTAGGTTGCCGCAAAATTTGACTTTCTTTTCGCGCATGTTATACCTGCCCAAATACAGCGCTCTTATTTGACTAGAGCAGTTTAAATTCATCTGCATTAAAATTATAACTATTTAATATCAGTGAGTTATAGGTTTGGTTGAGCAAGTGATTGTTGAGTCTCAAAAATCCAGACTATACACAAACTTAATTGCGTAACTTTTTTAATTACGCATGAATATGCAGATAAAGATCAGCGGAGTAGAGATGAGTAACACACAAAAAGCCTTCCACGAAAAACTAAGTCAGTGTCTTTGTCCTCCTGGCGATGGCGTATTTACAGTTAATACAGCAAAAGAACGTAAAGATGCGCTGCGTACTAAATTATACGGCCAAACAGATAATGTTGATGTGCTTTGGAAAGAGTCACTTGAAACACTGGCAGAGTCTGAACACAAAGCGGTAATTTTAGGTATTAGCTCTGACTGTGGAGGTGGTATTTTACGTGGTGCTAACTGGGGTCCATTATTTTTACGCTCTACCTTGATTGATCAACAACCACAAGCGCGCGCCTTTGATTTAGGTGATGTTCGTGTGATCCCACATTTACTTCATGATAAATACCTTAACGATGCAACCATTACAAACTGTCAAAAAGCGTTATATGCTGATGAAAAAAGCGAATATCATGTATCGCCTTTGTCTATCACTGAAGATGTCTGTGACGGCTTTTATGCCAATTACCCAGATAAGGGGATTTTTGGTATCGGTGGTGACCATTCAATTAGCTACCCGCTGACAAAAGCTTACTTAAAAGCAAAGCGTGATGCGGGTAAACGCACTGCAATCATTCATTTTGATGCTCATACAGACTTATTAGTAGAACGTTTAGGTATCGATTTATGCTTTGGTTCATGGTGTACACATATTCTTGAGTACTTACCAGCTCCACGCAACTTAATTCAATTTGGTATCCGCTCTAGTGGTAAGCCTAAGCAACATTGGGAAGACACGTTTGGTGTTAAACAACATTGGGCACATGAAATCATTGAACGTGGCGCTAAAGCAGTTGCTAAAGAAGTAATTGCACAGCTTAAAGCAGATAATGTTGATGAGCTTTACGTGAGCTTTGATATTGATGCACTTGATGAAAGCTTTGCTTCAGCGACAGGAACACCAGAAGCCGGCGGTTTAACACCTCAGCATGCATTAGACATTCTACTTGCATTGGCTGACGAGTTCCCAATTACTGGTGCTGACATGATGGAAATTGCACCATTCACAGACAGCTCATTAATTGGTCAAACAAGTTCTGAAACAACGCTAAGAGAAGGCGCTAAAATCTCAGCATTCTTAATTAATGCAATGAATAAGTAATTGACTCTAGAGCGGAAACACCCTATTTCCGCTCATTCCTTTTTACTAAATAATATTTCAATATCTGCAACTTCGAGCTATATTATTATAAAAAATAATTATAATTTATTTGGTATCGCTCATCATGCGCACAATTCTAACCCTGTCATTGCTGCTTTTTCTGCAACCTTGTTTTGCAGCGATCACTGTGGTGACCGAAAACTTTCCTAATTTTCAATACCTAGATGAAAATGGCGTATTAACTGGCACTGTGGTTGATAAAGTTAAATCAGGTTTAGAAAAAAGTGGCGTAGATTATAAGCTGTCAGTAAATTCTTGGTCAATTTCATATAACGCTGCATTGCGTGATAGCAATACCTGCATCTTTTCTATGGCAAGGCTTCCGGCACGCGAAGATAAGTTTACTTGGGTAGCGAAAATTGGTGGCTTTTCGGCGTCATTTTATTCGTTTAAATCTGAGCAAGTAACTATAGCTAACATAGATGAAGCTAAGAAATACCGAATTGCAGTATTAAAAAATAACTATTCACACATTTACCTAAAAGAAAACGGCTTTGATGAGCGTAATCAGCTGATCTTACTTGATAGTTTTGACAACATTTACGATATACTGAAAAGCAGACGCTCAAGTATCGATTTAGTTATCCTTAGTGATGAGCAATTTAAATATGAGCGCGATAACGACAGCACCCTTGAAGATTTAAAACCGATATTTAAACTGCCCGTTGGCACACCTCAGTTATACTTTGCTTGCAATAAAAATATCAATCCTGTGACTCTTGAAAAATTAAATAAAGGCTTTGCTGCTAACGATTAAAAATAGCACTTGTTGATTACTACAAAGTGGCTATAATCAGCTGCTTTTTGTCCATTCTCGCCAAACTCTATGTAGCCTAAACGAGCAAAAAGTTGTTTGCATTCAACACTCTGAATGCGCTTAATTATTAGGAGCTACAATGAGTGATTTACTCATTATCATGATTTTAATTTTGATCAGTGCATTGTTTGCAATGAGCGAAATTGCGATTGCGGCATCTCGTAAGATCAAATTACGAGTGATGGTGGACGAAGGCAACAAAAAAGCCCAAGCAGTGCTTAGCTTGCAAGAGCAACCTGGGGCATTTTTTGCCATGATACAAATTGCCCTCAACGCAATTGCCATTTTAGGTGGTATTGTTGGTGAGCAAGCATTATCTCCTTACATAGAACAAATCTTAGGCATGATTTATCAAGGCCCGTTATTGAGTCAAATCAGCTTTTTAATTTCGTTTTTGAGTATTACCTCTTTGTTTATTTTATTTGCTGACTTATTACCTAAACGGTTAGCCATGATTATGCCAGAGGCGGTTGCGGTAAACGTGGTGTCCATTATGCGCTGGGTGACTTTTGCGTTAACTCCTTTTGTTGTTTTCTTTAATGGTATAACTAATTTGGTTTTACGCGCGTTTAAAGTACCCGCTGAACGAGAAGATATTGTCACCACAGAAGACATCGTTGCGATGATGGATGCAGGGGCAGAGTACGGCAGCTTACAGCAACAAGAATATGAGCTAATTGGCAATGTATTTGATTTAGAAGCACGTTTTTTATCGAGTGTGATGACTCCTCGCGATCAAATTGTGTTTTTTGATGTAAAAGCTGATGCTCAAGAAGTTGCAACCAAAATTATTGAGCACCCTCATAATCACTTTTTAGTGTGTGATGGTAGTTTAGATAAATTAATTGGCTCGGTTGAATCAAAAGATATCTTACGCAAGGTGCTAAAAGGGCAAACTGCCGAAATCGATAATGAATTAATAAGCCAAGATATTTTTTATCTGCCAGAAACATTGAGTCTTTCAGAGGCGCTAAATACTTTCAAAAAAGCGGCAGAGCCGTTTGCCGTAGTGGTTAATGAGTACGCGCTAATGGTAGGTATTGTTACTGTTAAAGATTTAATGAAAGGATTTATGGGCGACTTAATTAGCCACCAGGGTGAAGAGTTAATTATTCAACGTGATAATTCATCTTGGCTGGTCGATGGTTTAACACCTGTGGTTGAGCTTGCTAAGGTCCTTGAAATTGAAGAGTTCCCTGAACAGTCTCATTACGAAACAGTCGCAGGGTTTTTGATCTACACCATGAAACGCCTGCCTAAACGTGCAGAGTTTATTAATTACGGTGGCTATAAGTTTGAAGTGGTCGATGTTGAAGGAGTGAAAGTCGAGCAACTACTCGTTACTCGCATTTCTGAACATGTTTAGCATAGTGTTTAAGGCCGCCGATGCGGCCTTACTCAAAGGCGCCCTTCACAAGGGCTTTGCCTCTACTCACCATATGAACACCCTTTGACCAGCATTCTGTTGGCGCAAGCGTTGTTTTATCAAGTAACACAAGGTCGGCATCTGCATTTTGCTTAATTACACCTTTATTTATACCCAGTATCTGCGCAGGGTTTGATGTAACAGCCATTAAAGCGTGTTCAATCGAAACATTATATTTTTGCACTGCTTCTACAAACGAGCCATGCAATGTGGACTCTTTACCTACTTCAAGGCCAAGCAGGTTAAAGCTTTTGTCAAAAATAGGAAGGCTTGCATGGCCATCTGAGCTCATGGTTAGTTTTGTTGGGTCGACTTTATTCTCTAGGCAGTAAGCTAGTGCGTGTGCGGCAGAGTATTCACCATGAGCAAGGTCATACTCGGTTGTACTTGTAGTAAAATCGATAGTGCCACCGGCTTTACAAAAATCGACCCCAGCATTAAGTAAGTCGATATTACGATTCATGTGAGTTGGGTAAAATTGTGCCAGCGAAATATCGGTTAGCTTATCAACCTCATGTAATAACGATAAATGTGTGTCAACAGGGCCAACATGAATGCTGACAGTGCCTTTTTTACCACTTAACATGCCGGCCACTTTTGCCTCTGCAGCCAGTTCTGCAAGCTGTTGTACTGTGGGTTGGCTACTGCGATGATCAGATATAGCAACTTCTCCCACGCCAATAAACTCATCTATGTACATTAAGTCGCTGGTGATTGAGCCTGTCAGTGTTTTCGCAGGTAAATGATATGAGCCCGAATGGCAAAAAACGTTGAGCCCAAGCTCTTTCAGCTCTTTTGCTTTAGCAATCAAATTACTATGAGTTCGGCTACTTGAGTCAGTGCCAAGAGCTGCAATAACGGTTGTTGTACCATGCAGTGTTGCATCAGTCAGGTTCATTTCTGGTGTTCTACTTGCAAAGCCAGCTTCGCCGCCACCGCCAGTTATATGAACGAGTGAATCTACAAACCCCGGGGCCAAAATACAATGAGTGCCATCGACCGTGGTAATCCCCTGATAGGTATCGATAGTTATTTCAGGCTGTATATCAACTATTTTTGTGCCAGCAATAAGAACATCTTGAATGCCTAAAGGTGAGGGGGCGAAAACGTCTGCGCCTTTTATAAGTGTTAACATAATTAAATCTTTTACTGATAGTTAATAAAGTGTGCGAGAAAAATAAAACCACTGGCAAGGCCAAACAAAGCTAAAGTGAAGCGCCAAATAAAACGTGCCCATTCACTCCAATCTAATTTAACAATACCTAAACAGCCAATGAGACTAGCAGAAGTAGGAATAAAAATATTCGTTAAACCATCACCCAACTGAAATGCCAACACCACAATTTGACGTGAGATATTTAACAAATCACCGAGCGGCGACATTAGCGGCATTGTTATGGCTGCTTGTCCTGAACCTGACGAAACAAAGAAGTTAAATACACTTTGAAATAATAGCATGCCCCAAGCAGCAATATAATCGGGCACAACTGAGATGCTGGTGGCGCTATAGTAAAGCAAAGTATTAAGGGTTGAAGGCGACGTTAAATCGCTACCGCCAAGTATTAAAATAACGCCTTTTGCAAGTGCCACTAAAAGCGCTGCAGGTAAGAGCTCTTGGGCTCCTTCTTTAAATGCGTTTGCGCTTTCATTGGCAGTTTGTTTTTTGAATAGGCTGGCGATTACAGCGCAAGCAATACCTAGGCAAAAGAATTGCGCTGCTAATTCAGGAATATAATACTGCCGAGCCATCACGCCCCAAATAACCCAAATAATACCTGCAATAAAGGTTATTAAGATAAGCTTATCTGCGCTGTCTAAGCTAATTGACTTGTTATTTTCTTGAGCACTTAGGTTCTTTGCCGATCTGATTGAATTAGCATATCGGATAGTAAATAGAAGGCCAAATGAGGTAAAAACCAGCCACGCAACCATTCTGAATCCGGCACCAGAAAACACCGGGATCTCTGCAATTGATTGAGCAATTGCGATACTAAATGGGTTCATCCAAGAGGTAGCAAAGCCAATTTGTGTCGCAACATAAGTTGTTAATACAGTTACTTTTGCATCATAACCGAGTTGTTTCATAATGGGGAATAACACAATACAAAAGGCGATGGCTTCTTCACCCATACCAAATACTGCGCCTCCTAATGAAAAAAGCACAAATAGCAAAGGAATGAATATCCACTCTACGTGTTGTGTTTTATTAATCAGCGCCATAATGCCGTTATTAATCGCACCCGTTTTTAAAATAACGCCAAAGGCGCCACCTGTGATTAAAATAAATGCCATTACCCCGATGGCTGCACCATATTTGTCACCAGAGACTAAGCCTTCAAACAATACATTGGCTAGACCAATGCCTCCTCCTTCTGCAAAAATGGCGGGTGGTGTATGTTCTGTTGCTTTTTGATACTGTGATAATTCAACACTGTGACTATCTTGTTCGGCATTAAACACACCGGGTGTTATAAATAAACTGGTTAAATAGGCGATGACTGCGACGCATAACAAAATGATGCTCGCATCAGGCATCGCAAACTGTTTGTTTTTCATAAAGTCACTTAACGATTGTTCGAAGAATGTGAGAAAAGCAAGGTATTGTAGCCCTTGCTGAGAAAGATTAACACTGAGAGCCGCGAGTTTGAGTTATTGATAACACAAACTTAGCAATGTGGGCGACATAGAGCCGCCCACATTAATGTTAAAAGCGATAGCTCAGACTCAACGTATAGCGAGTGCCATATGCATTATGATTGATTGAATCAAACCCGCGGCTTGAACCATATAGTTTAGGCGGTTCTTTATCGAAGATATTATCAATACGAGCGCGGATTGATAATGCATCATTGACAAAATAGCCAGCTGATAAATCCCATACTAACCAGTCATCAACGTCACGTTTTAACTCCTCGTTAAGCTCGCCAAGCTCTTCTAGTTCGTCTATTTCACGACCACGCAGCCCTTCGATATCATCCTCATAACTACTGGTATAATTGGCACCGAGATTTAAGTAATAACTCTCTGCTTCCCAATCAATAGAAAATCTGCCTACATTTTCAGGGTAGCGATAAGTACCGATTAATTTTTCGATTGCATCTGAGCCAGGTTTATTTCGCTCAAACTCTAAATAGTGTGTACCATCGAAAGCGAGTGTTAAATTGCCTTTTGCAAAAAGAAAACGATGATCGAACTTAAAGTCAATTCCCGCTAAGGTTTGTGTGCCGGTATTTTCCAGTGGAATAACATGGTCTCTAAAAAGTGGCAGGAATAGCTCATCTTCGCGCGGATTAAACTCACTAATGTAGTTTGTTAGGATCTCTGAAAGATTAGCGCCATCACTTTCGATATTAAGGCCAGCATTATCGGTTACTTCACACAGCTGCTGCTCGTACGAAATACCTTGTTGCCCTTGTGGTACTAAGCCACAGTGACGAAGAGAAGCATCTGTAATTGCTCTATCTAGCACTGCAGTCATATTGGTATCGATGACTTGCTCATGATCAAAATGCCAATAATCGACAGTTAGATTGGTATTTACAGATGGACTCCATGCAAAGCCAATGCTGAGCGCTTCAGATTCCTCGGCTTTGAGTGCTTGATTCCCAAGTTCTAGGCTGTTAACACTGACTTCTGTACCATCACCCATACAGTATAAGTCTGCAACTGCCTGATTTGCGCCGCAATCAAAGCTTGATTGTGTGGTACGTAATTTTACACCAGCTTGAGTTAATGAAGGTGCTCTAAACGACGTTGACCAAGAGCTCCTAATAATTAGAGAATCTGAAGGGCGGTAGCTTAAACCCACTTTAGGGTTAAACGTTCCACCAAAGTCATCGTAATGATCGTAACGACCAGCAACTTGCAGTTCTAGCTGCTCAGTGAGTGGCACATTCAACTCTACAAATGCAGCGTATTGCGTACGGTCTGCTTCTGATAAGCTCGAGCCAAAACCAAAAACATCAACTAAATAACCATTTTCAGGACGGGCTTGTGAGTCTAACGATGGAATATCTTTTAATTCTTCTCGTCGAGCTTCAATACCAAATGCAGCATAAATGGGTAACTCATTAAACGTAAATAAATCGCCATTAAAGTTTAAATCCCATCCGTAAACTGTACTTTCACCACTTCTACTTGGGTTTGCTTTTGCAAGTTCAAGCACCGCATCATTATTAGCATCACCCTGTAAAAAAGGGTTGTAGAATGGCATTAACTGACCTTGCGAACAATTGAGCTGTGTTCCATCGTATGTAGCTAATGATCCGTCAGAGCATAATTCACCAGTGATTGCAGCATGAAATTGGTAGCGGTTGTAAATTCCATCAATCGCTTCTTGCTCTGACTTAGAACGAGAGAAGGTTACTCCCGACTCCCAACTCCAGTCCCCAATGTAACCTGCTAGGCTGCTGACTAAGCGAAAGTTTTTAGTTTCAACTTCAACTGTACGCGGTGAATTAAAACGTGCATCAAATGCAAAGCCATACACTTCTCGTCCTGCTTGAGTGGTAAATGGATCAATATAAAGCTGTTCCATAAGGTCGTTACTGCCATCAGCGTTATCATAAATGAATAGCGCATCTTCTATGATATAAGGACCATCATCGTCGTTTATTTGATTGATTGGTGCAGGTGATGAATAGGCTTTTGATTTAGTTTGGCTATAGAAGAAATCGGTATGCCAATCTAAATCACCTAAGCTGCTGTTAAACATAAAGCCAGTTGAAAGGCTTTCAAATGGGGTTTCTAGGTAATCATCTTGGTTAGCATAGTAAGCACAAATTTGCTCACCATACTCAGTCGTGACAAGCTCTGTTTTACAGTTTGGCGCTGGTAGTTCATTGCCATCTCGGCTGCTGTAATAATAAATGTTTGGTGAGTTCTCAAGTTTCGGTAAATATGAGTAACCATTCACTAGATTAGGTGTTGCGGTATAACTTCTGTCGGTCGCTTTAAAGGCATTGCGGTCGTAAATATCAGCAAATATCGTTAAGTTACTTTCACCGATATTGGTTCCGTAGACTAAGTTAAGTTGCTTCTTAGCTTCGTCATGATTGTCAAAACTATTGGTGTAAGAAGTGTTTACTTCAGCTCCTTGATAGTCATCTTTGAGAATATAGTTAATAACACCAGCGACAGCATCAGCACCATAAATTGCTGATGCGCCAGTGGCTAAAATATCAATGCGCTCGATTGCAGCAAGCGGAATTGAGTTCACATCAACAAAGTTTTCAGTGCCTGCTGCGAACGAGCTAGGTGCTACACGGCGGCCATTAATGAGTGTTAATGTAGCTGAGGGGCCCATACCTCTTAAGCTTGCAGCGGATTGACCCGCTGGCGTTGAGGTTGATGTACCACCACTTTCAGATGTAGAAAAGGTACCAGATCCGCCTTTAAAAACGGATAAATCTTTTAATAATTCATGAATAGTGTTCGCTCCTGAGCGCTTGATTGCATCTTGGTCAAGCACTGTAAGCGGGATGGTTCCTTCTAAATCAACCCCTTTAATTCGTGATCCTGTTACTTCTACTCGTTCAATTTTTTCTGATTGTTGGTCGTTTTGAGCATACACAGTTTGTACTGGGCACAGCACTGATTGCTACAGCAATTGATAACTGACGAAACATATTGATTTACCTTTGTCTTAAAAAACACACGGCAAAACCGTGACGTTTTGAATAATTGTTATAATTTTTAGACAGGGCAGTGGGTTATAGACACAACTAGCCCCTCACAGGAAGTGAGGTGTGGCTACTCGTCAAACCACTCCGAAAGGTAGTGTGGTGAGTAGAAATATGTGCAAAGCGATAATGCGTTTTTCAACATAATTCCAATCCGTAAGGTCTTTTGACAAAGCTAGCTATACAGTGCTAGCTTAATCGCGTTTTTAAATGTTCCTTTTTTTATAGCAAGCAACAAAAAGCTGCGCAAGCAATTTTCTAATATTTTTTTACAAGAGTGTAACAATATGAACATCCTTAAGGAGCAAAAGACTAAATATCAAACTTCAGCTTTTTCTTTGGTATTTGGTTTGTTTTTCGCATCATTTGGCAGCAATGTCTATGCAAATGATCAACAGCAAACGTTGGTCTTAGTCGGCGGATCTTTGACCACCTGCTCAAGTATGAGCCCTAAAAATTGTCTTTCTAATAAACAGGTTAGTGGTAAACAAACTAATCAATATCGATTAAATAATGATGCTTTATCTGCAATAAAGACAAATTGGCCAACAAAGAATAAAAAAAATCGTCAGCAAACGCTTAAGGTATTAGCACAGATTGCACGTGAAAAGTCAGGCGTGATCACTAAAAGTGATATTTTATGGGCATGGCGTGATTTAGATAACAAGTTACTAAACGAACTCACTGATTCAGAATACAACTTTGTCATAGACTCACTTGAAGTCGCTGTATTAAATACAGATTCTACCCGTCAAAAAGAGCAGGTTAGTACAAGTGATAATAACGAACGTGCAGCCAATGATATTTTAGACTTTGTTGCTGCTTCATTAAAAACAACCACAGAATCACCAACAATTTTAGCGGTAACGGCTTCAAGCAGAGACCCATATGAATCAGCTGACTTTTATGAAGGGCTATTAGACTTTACTGGTGTAGAATCAAGCTGGTTACCTCTAACCCCCGCCTTAGCAAAAGCGATTACCAGTAAGCAATGTGAGAGTTTGGATTCTTTACGCACTGACTCTATGGGCGTTTTTAATCGTGAGACAATTTACCCTGATCGAATTAAGGCCGAAAAATCGCTTTGTGATAAAGGGGTCGATCATTTAGTTGAGCTAATTGAAAATGCCACGGGGATTATGTTTAACGGTGGCGATCAGAGTTTAACCAGAAAAGTACTGTTTGATGATAACGGTAAGCAATATCCTTGGACTCACGCAATTTTACAAAGACCATTACTTGTTGGCACAAGCGCAGGTACAGCGGTGCAAAGTGGTGGTAAAAATGCCTACGGCACAGTGCCGATGATTTCAAATGGTACAAGTTTAGCGGCAATGAGAGAAGGCTCGTTTGCGGTGTCTGCGCCGAGTGAGCGCTGTGAAAATGAATGCGGTGATAAGATTTCGGCTGATAGTCTTACCTATGAAAAACAAGGTGGGCTTGGCAGCTTTACTTATGGTGTTCTTGATACACACTTTAGCGAGCGCAACAGAACAATGCGTTTGGCAAGATTACTAGCAGATACCGGGCAACAGCATGGCTTTGGCATTGATGAGACCACCGCCCTTGTATCAATTCGAGCTGGTGAAACCGCACTAATGACGGTGATTGGTAAAAGCGGTGTCGTGCATGTTAAATCTGACGCTAAAAACAACGGAGCAATCAGTTATTGGCCTGCTGGTGCAGTTATTGATGTAACAAAGGATGGTTTTAATCTCGCTAAACGAACAGTTGATTATGCACTCCCTAGTATTAAAATTCCGCCACTGCCGATGCAGCGTTTCGGCACAATATTTTCAGATGCTAAATTACGTTCGCTTGTACAAGCTATGTGTTTAACTCAAGAGCAGCAGGCAGTAGCCCAGCACGATGAGTTTTTATTGGACTTAAATGCCACTGACAATACTCATTATTACCGTGTAAACACCAGTAGTACAGGCTGTGCGGTAGAAAACCTAGCCTTTAAAGTTAAGACATTTTAACGATGTAAGGTACTGAAAAAGTAGTGGATTATTTGTTCATTATTAGTTAGCGTAAGGCTAATAATGAACAAACCATGGAATGGGGTTATGAAATATAACGTACTACTTTTATTTATTTTTGGCTGTTTATTTGCCTATTTATCTATACCAGTCATAGGTTATGGCTCGGCTATTGCGATTCCAACCGAAGTACTTTCAGCCCTTTATGACTTGTCACCTAACTTTGCTTTATCAATGGTTGATATCGTTACTTTAGGCCTTCCTTTGTTAGCGTTACTTTTAGTATTTTTACTCATTAGTAAGTCGCTGTACCTTAAAGATAAAGCTTATTCATACTTTATATTGCTGACACCATTTTTAGCGCTGCATTTATATTTTGCTGTTAACACCTTTTCTGCAAATATTGATAACACCACTTTACTGACTAGTCTGCCTAAGTATGTATTACTAGTACTCTTTCACATATATTTTGATCAGTTGCCCTTACTTAAATTCAGGTAACTGATCTTTTTCAATCAATAATTCAATACTCCTGCTTTTTCCAGTAACTGATGTTATAAA
>NZ_JABVXF010000021.1 GCF_013349995.1 Pseudoalteromonas sp. 0303 | reverse complement strand
TAGTGACAATGTGGGCGTTATTAGATCAGAAAAGAGGCGGATGTTAAAGCCTTTTTACAAAGTGCGATCCCGCCGTGGGGTATAGAGTATAACCCTACAACGGTTGCTCAATATGCCTTACAGCTATATAGCCAAACAATTCACCGTAAGGGTGACGAATTAATTCCAAACAATTCTACTTGGGATTTATATACGGGGTATTCAGCTGGTAGCGAGGTAAAGTACTTATATAACAGTGAGTTACGCAAGAATGTAAAGCAGTTTGTCGGTAATGATTTATCACACGGCTATAAGCTTGCAAATCCTCAGTTGCTTTCAAGCCTAAGCGATGCAAGCATTATTAGCTGGAAAGTAAACCCAGTTGAAAACTTTCGCTTTTACTTTCGGGTTAAAACAAATTTAGGTGAGAAATACATCACCTATTACGATGGAAATGATGGTAAAGAATTACCTTCAGTCCAAGGTGATTATATATATATCCCGGTCAAGACAGAGCCTGGAGAGTGGTCAACAATTGTAAGAAATTTACAAAGAGACCTAACAATTAAGGATGAAGCACTGCAGCTTCAAAGCGTTGAAAGCTTACTGTTAAGGGGAAGTTTAGAGCTATCAGATATTAAAGTGTATTCAAATGATGACTTTTCTGATTTCTTTACTCAAAACGACTGGTTGGTTGAAAACCAAGACTTGAGTGGTGGTTGGCCATATAACTTTGATTTCTTATTTTTTGTTAATCGAGTTGAAACCTTAAACAGTGGCTGGTATTCCGCGATAGCTCAAGGGACGGGAATTTCAGCCTTAACTCGGGCATACCAAATTTCAAACAATGAAAAATATATACAGGCAGCGGAATATGCTGCAGATATTTACACTACACCTGTTGAGGAAGGTGGAGTATTAAGATATTGGCAAGGTAATGAAGAGTTTCCATTCTATGAAGAATACCCAACAACCCCTGCGAGCCATGTATTAAATGGATATCAATTTTCATTATTGGGTGCCTACGATTTATGGCAGGCGACAGGTGATATTGAGTACAAATCAATTTACAAAAAAGGCGTAGGAACTTTAAAAGAAATTATTCCTTTATATGATACTGGACACAGGACAAATTATGATTTGACCTATTACACAGCGAAAGCTTACCCAAACCATGCTAATTGGCATTATCATACTGTTCACATTGACATGATGATGGCACTTAATCATATCGAGAAAGATGATCCGTTTGTTGATTTGATAGAAAGGTGGAAGGGCTACATGAAAGGCAACCACGTTAGCCGAGATTAACTAGTAGAATATATCTCATATTAAAAGGCATTAAATTTATGTAATGCCTTTTAATGTAGAATGTGTAATGCTTTCTTCGTACCTTATCTAAAAAGAGATCAAAAACCAAGCTTAACTTTCTAAGTTATTAACTCTGGTTATAGATATTGGTAACAACTCTTATACATTTTTTTTAGCGTTTTTCTGACTAATCAAGCTATAATAGCTGCAATTTTTACCAGTTTGGAGTCATGATGGAATTTAAGAGTGTATCAGTCGTAGGCCTTGGCTACATTGGTTTACCTACAGCGGCGGTTATTGCTTCTCGTGGGATTAACGTTATTGGTGTAGATGTAAGCCAGCATGCAGTAGATACAATTAATGCAGGGAATGTACATATCGTAGAGCCAGATCTGGATATGGTTGTGCGTAGCGCTGTTAAAGCGGGTAATTTAAAAGCCACTACTCAACCAGAAAAAGCACAGGCGTTTATGGTTGCGGTACCGACTCCTTTTAAAGAAAATTATGAGGCTGATCTATCATATATTGAAGCAGCAGCTAAATCTATTGCACCAGTACTCGAAAAAGGTAACTTAGTTATCTTAGAATCGACGTCACCGGTAGGTGCAACTGAAGAATTAGCTAGATGGTTAGCTGAAGCTCGTCCTGATTTAACTTTTCCGCAAACACACGGGTCTGACGCAGATATCAATGTAGCACATTGTCCAGAACGTGTTCTTCCTGGTCATGTTTTACGTGAGTTAGTTGAAAATGACCGTGTTATTGGTGGTATGTCAGAAGCATGTTCAACTAAAGCTGTTGCTTTATATAAAACCTTTGTGGTTGGTGAGTGCTTACTTACTAATGCTAGAACGGCTGAAATGGCCAAATTGACTGAAAACTCATTCCGCGATGTAAATATTGCCTTTGCCAATGAATTATCAATGATATGTGATAAATTAGGTATTGATGTGTGGGAGCTTATCAAGCTTGCAAATCGCCATCCGCGAGTAAACATTTTAAACCCAGGGCCTGGTGTAGGTGGTCATTGCATCGCAGTTGATCCTTGGTTTATTGTTAGTTCTGCCCCCGATACTGCAAAGCTTATTCGTCAAGCCCGAGAAGTTAATGACAGCAAGCCACATTATGTATTAAAACAAATTACAGATGCAGCTGATCAGTTTAAGAAACCAGTGATAGCATGCTTAGGTATAGCATTTAAAGCTGATATAGATGATTTACGAGAAAGCCCAGCTTTAGATATCACAAAAATGTTAGCTGAAAATAATAATGCAGAAGTATTGGTTGTTGAGCCTAATATTGATGAGTTGCCTAAATCATTAATAGACTTAGGTGTAAAGTTAGTTTCACTTGAAGAAGCGCTTGAGAAAAGTAATACCCTTGCAGTATTGGTCGACCATAAAGAGTTTAAACTTTTACCACCAGAGAGTGTTGCAAAGAAAGTGGTTGTTGATAGCCGCGGTATTTTTTAAATAATAAGATAATAAATAAAAGCCTGCCTTTTGGCAGGCTTTTGCATGTAGGAAAGTAAATGAAAGTATTAACAGTATTTGGTACGCGACCAGAAGCAATAAAAATGGCGCCACTGGTATTAGCTTTAAATGAAAACCCTCACATAGAATCAAAAGTCTGCGTTACTGCCCAGCATAGAGAAATGCTAGACCAAGTGCTTGCTTTATTTAATATCACCCCAGATTTTGACCTGAATATTATGAAATCAGGGCAAGACCTATACGATGTGACAAGTAAAATTTTGTTAGGTTTACGCGATGTGCTTGAAGAGTTCAAGCCGGATTGGGTTCTAGTTCATGGTGACACAACGACGACATTTGCGGCATCAATGGCTGCATTTTACAAACAAATTAAAGTTGGCCATGTTGAAGCTGGTTTAAGAACTGGCAACTTATATAGCCCTTGGCCAGAAGAGGCTAACCGAACTTTAACAGGTGTTATAGCAGCAAAGCATTTTGCTCCTACACAAGCATCGGCAAATAACCTTTTGCATGAGCATGTTTCAGAGTCTGATATTGTGATTACCGGTAACACTGTTATTGATGCATTATTGCAAGTGAAAAATGAAGTGCTGCCAACAGCTGCAACTCAAAGTTCTATGGCAGAGAAGTTTACAGATATCGTTGATAAACCATACGTGCTGATCACAGGGCATCGCCGAGAGAGTTTTGGTGGTGGATTTGAGCGAATTTGCGAATCTATCTCACAGTTAGCTACTAAGTACCCGAATTTTAATTTTATTTACCCTGTACATTTAAACCCTAACGTACAAGAACCTGTTAATCGTTTGTTGGCAGATAAAAGCAATGTGAAATTAATCGCACCGCAAGATTACTTACCATTCGTGTATTTAATGGACCGTTCTTATTTGATTTTAACAGATTCTGGCGGCGTGCAAGAAGAGGCCCCAAGCTTAGGTAAACCAGTACTTGTAATGCGAGATACAACAGAGCGCCCAGAAGCTGTGGCCGCAGGTACAGTTAAGCTTGTAGGTACAGATGTAGAAAAAATTGTAGACTCTGTTAGTGAACTAATTGAAGACAGCAATTTATACACAACAATGAGTAAAGCACATAACCCTTACGGCGATGGCAAAGCATGCAAACGTATAATTGATGCATTGTTGAACGCATAATTAAAAGGCCAATGTTAGTTATATTAAACTAACATTGGCCTAGAAGCTAAAACGCAATTTTTCAACTGTCACAATGTAATTGTTTTAGCTAAAGTGTTTTTATTGCATTAAGTACAGTCTGAACTAATTTTTCTGCTTCTTCTTGATTACCGCACTCTGCATAACACCTAAGCTCCGGAACATTACCAGACGGCCTTAGGTGAATAATATCACCATTTTCGAAAGTCATTCTAAAACCATCCGTTTTATCAATATTTGTCAAAACATTGCTTAATTTTAGTTTTGGTAGCCACAAAGATGAGTTTTGACTAATGTCGTGTATCAGCTGTAAGCTTTTATCTCTAGCAAAATCCTTAATTCGATCGCTTGCTGTAAAGCGTTGAGGGAGTAACTCAACTAACTTCGAAATAGTTGTTTGTTGTAGTTGACTTAAAACTACGATGGCGGGTAATACAGCATCTCTTGTTGGAAGAGGTGAAATTGATCTACCATTAACCTGAACTGTTGAGGCTAATAGGTACCCCCCGTTTGCTTCAAAACCAGCAACTGTTGCAAATTTTTTCGTAAGATCTTCAAATTCACTAATAACGTATGGAGAGCCTATCTTCGTTCGAACTACTGACTTAAATGAATCCGATTTTTCAATTGCAGAGTTACAACTAACCGGTGTTGATAATGCTTCAATGTTCAATAACTTGGAACAGATTAGCCCTAAAACATCGCCTCTTAACCACTCTCCATTTTCATCTGATAATAGTGGGCGATCACCATCACCATCAGTAGAAAATAGAGCGTTTAATTTATATTCTTTCACCCACGCACGTGCAAGCTGCTTATCTTCAAAAGAAACTGCTTCAGTATCTATGGGAACAAACTCATCACTGCGACCAAGAGCAATCACTTCAGCACCGAGCGATTCAAATATGTCACAATAAATATCACGCCCTGCACTTGAGTGTTCATAAATACCAATGCGCTTACCTACTAGTAAATCGCTCGGAAACACATCTATGTTTCTTTTTATATATAAAGATTTAGCTTCATCTCTGTATACAAGGTTGGGTAAATTAGCTAAAGAGTTAAATTTGACATCGGCGTTTAAAATAGCCACTTCATCACTTTTGGTTATTTCGCCATTCGGGCGATAAAACTTTAGTCCATTACGGTCAAATGGGATATGGCTACCAGTAACCATAATCGAGGGTATAGCTTGCTGCATAGCATAAAAAGCCAGAGCAGGAGTTGGAATAACACCGCAGTAAAATGTTTTAATATTTACTTGTTCAAGTCCGGCGCTTATTGCTTGCGCCATTTGGTAACTGCTCGGACGGTTATCAATGGCTAATGCGATTGTGGTTACTTCACCTTCTTGCTGCATAACATGAGCAAAGGCCAGCGCAAATGCGGCGCATACATCGGGTGTAAAATCGCTCACCAATCCGCGTGCCCCAGAGGTGCCGAAGGATATATTTGTTGACTCTAAAAGTTTTATGGAATCAATCAACCTAAACTTCCTTCACTCTGCCGTATTTATCTTCGAAGCGAACTATATCATCCTCGCCTAAGTAAGAGCCTGACTGAACCTCAATGAGTTCAAGGTTTACTTTTCCTGGGTTTTCTAATGCATGCACTGCGGCTATAGGTATATATACAGATTCATTTTCTGTAATGAGCTTAATGTCATTATTTACTTGAACTTTAGCGGTTCCAGAAACAACTATCCAGTGTTCAGCTCTGTGATGGTGCATTTGAACTGACAATTTCCCACCAGGCTTAACAGTTATACGTTTAACTTGGAAGCGCTCTCCATTATCAATTGAATCATATTTTCCCCATGGGCGATAAACTTCTCGATGAACAGTGACTTCAGAACGCTCTTCATCTTTTAATAGGTTAACAATATGCTTAATGTCTTGAGAGTTATTTCTATTTGCGACGAGAATGGCATCTTTAGTATTAACTATGACTAAATCTTGTACATTTAAAGTCGTTACAAGTTTACTGTCGCCAAAAATGAGCGAGTTCTGAGTGTTAAAACACTTCACATCACCGAATATTGCATTGCCATCAGAGTCTTTTTCTGAAATATCCCACAACGCAGAAAAGCTACCTACATCGCTCCACTGAGTATCTAAAGGAACGACTGCCGCACTTTCAGTCTTCTCCATAACGGCATAGTCTATTGATTGACTAGGGCATAGCTCAAATGCCTCTTTATCAATTCTAATAAAGTCCATATCATTTTTTTGAATTTTTATCGCTTTTTCGCAAGCTGCATAGATTTCTGGGTAGAAAGTTTTTAATTCTCTTAAATAGCTACTTGCTTTAAACATGAAGATGCCTGAGTTCCAATAATATGAGCCAGTAGCAATCAGCTCAGCCGCTTTTTTAGCATCTGGTTTTTCAATAAAGCTATTAACTTGATAAGCGTCTTGATGGCTGAGAGCTTTTCCTCGTTTAATATAGCCATAGCCTGTTTCAGGTTTATTCGCAACAATGCCAAAAGTAACAAGTTTTTCTTCGCTTGCTAACGCCTTTGCGCATTCAATACTGCGCTGAAAAATTTCGTTATCATCTATAACATGATCGGCAGGCAAAACGAGTAAGCACGGATCATCGTTATTTTCGAGTGCTTTAAATGCCGCAAGTGCTATTGCTGGTGCTGTATTTCTACCCATAGGCTCTAGGAAAATACCACTGTGAGTAATCCCTAGTTGACGAATTTGCTCTGCAGTAATGAAGCGATGTTCTTCGTTACAAACGACCATAGGTGGTTGTGCATTTAATCCATCAAGGCGCTGTAATGTTTGTTGTAACATAGTTAGCTTTCCATCGAGGGAAAGAAATTGCTTAGGGTAATTACTACGAGACATAGGCCATAAACGAGAACCAGACCCGCCAGCTAGAATTATTGGTAAAATCATAAGATCTTTTCTTAATAAAGTTATTTTTAGAAGTAACCATTAAGTTACAGCATTATGTCTCTGAATTTATCAAAAAAATGACGCGGTTTAAATTGATTAGCTCTTTCTACGCAAGCACTTTTCATTTTATTCGCCGCATTTTGATCAAGTTTAATAACTGCGTTTATAAGATCTTCTTTTGTTGGGGATGGAGGTATAAGTATGCCCGTAACAGAATCGACTACAGTTTCTTTAACACCACCTTCACTAACGCCAATTACAGGTTTTCCCGCGGCCATAGACTCAACAGGAGACATGCCAAAATCTTCATCGACGGGGATGTAAATTGTCGCTATACATTCGGCAATATATTGGTACAATTTTGTTTGCTCTGTCCAGCCCACAATACTGATATTTGAGTAACCTTTAGCACTTTCCTGTAGCTTTTTAAGAAGACTTCCCCCAGAGATCATTACTAGTTCTTTACTAGGCATCTCTTTAAAAGCATCAACAATTAGCTCAACTCGTTTATATTCTTCCAAGCGAGCTGTTGATAAGTAGTAACCATTATTTGATGAATTAAAGTATCGGCTAATATCAACTGGGGGGTAAATTACCGTTGATTCTACATTTAAGTATTTCTTTAAACGGTTTTTTACATTATGTGAATTAGCATACACATGATCCATTTGCTGAATTGCTGGTTCATATTTTCTTTTCACTGTTTGCGCTAGTTTTTTAATTATAAGTGCTTGCCAGCTTGGTAGAGTGTTTTGATAGTAATCGAAGAGATCATAAGCAAACCTAGGTGGTGTATGGCAGTAATAAAAATTTTTAGCTGCGCAAGAGTGTTGTACCGCAATGGGAGCATTACTTCCAGAAAAAAGAACTTTATCTGCTGCTAAGTAGTCTGGGTTGATTTGCTCAAATAGCTTAATTGATTTTATTGACTTCCAGACAGGTAAAGCTGTTAAGTTTCCCAAGGTTATTATTTCATTTTCAATTTTTGGCAATAAATCGATAGCTTGATCGTTAATGCCACTAACAACTAGAGGGCACTTTAATGAATTTGCTAGCTCTACAGACACTTTCTCTGCACCGCCTGCAACTTCTATAAAGTCGTACAAAATGGTCATACTTAGTTCCTGTTCGGATAACCTATAATTATTAGGGTGTGGGATTGTAATTATTGTGTTAAATAGATACAATCATCAGCGCCCTAAGAGGGAATCATCAGCACCCTAAGAGGGAATCTTAGTATATTAAAAGACTTTCTTTGAAAAACAAAGTTGCCATATAATTTAAAACGGACATTAAAGCTTAAATCTTTGTGAAACATCTTCTTATTTACCTTCCACTTGCCAATAAACACCGAGCGCCGATTATAAATCAATTGGTAGCGCGGTACATATCTAAAAACTATAAAGTGAGCATTATTTTAGAAAACCAAGTATGTGTTTTTCTTAATGCAAAGTTTGTTGGTTATTCGCACCACGAACATACCATCGCGAAATATATTAATTTTACGCAGTTTGAAAATGTCTTTTATTTAAAGCAAGAAAAGGTGCTTTCAACTGAGTGGCAAGAACAACAACCCAGAAGAACCCAGTTTTACCACAGTGTTTTAGTTAATAATCAGTTTGATGAAGTGTTGATATGGAATGGTAATTTTGAATATCAGCAAACCTTTTTAAGCTGTTTACAAACTTACCCAAATATACAAAAACAATTTGCCGAAGTAGGCTGGTTTGATCAATCTAATAGCATTTATATTGATCCTTATGGGGTGAATGGCAAAAGCCTACTTGCCAAAACCTGCCCGCCAGCACTCAACCACAGTGAGTTGGAAAAAGTAAGCGGGTTTATTACTGAGTACACGAAAGATTATTTACGAGTAAATTGTGCTAGTAATACACTAAAAATTTTAGTGCCACTTCAGGTAGATACAGATTCAAACATACTCAACCACTCTCCGTTTTCATCAATGCAAGCGTTTATCGACTTTTTAGCTGATTGGTTGCCAGACAAAAATGTGGAAATAATTGTTAGACCTCATCCGAAAGCTACGTATAATTACGCGCTAAAAAGTAATAGAAAAGACTTTATATTTGATGCGAGCGGCGATATTAAAAGCAAAATTGCCGAAAGTGATATTGTTATAGGAATAAATAGCACAGCGTTAATCCAAGCCTTGGCGTTTAGAAAACCGGTAATGGCGTTTGGTGAAAGCGTATATTCATCTTCAGACGCTGTGCATAAAGTAGCTGTAGACCCCCCTTTTTGTGTGCCGCAATACAATGAAAAAGCAAGTTTAGAGCTAATTGCTGAGCTTAAATTTAACCAGCAAATTGCAACTCGCAAAGCAGTTGCAAACACGCTGTACAAGTATATAAAACAGCGGATTAACTTATTAAGGGTAAAACGGTATATAACAGAACAAACATAATAGCCGTTGAAGCATATATTTCATTAAAGATTGTTACCGTTGAAATATATACAAAGCCTATTGCAGAATTTATTTAATTTGGAGTAGCAGAGCATTGTGATGCTACATAACACGCATTGATGTGTTACCGCGAAATACAAAATAAATGATGGATAAATTTTCCATTATTAGTTAAAGATTATGATCCAGTTGTAATGTTGTAAAACAGCAGTACAACACCTAAGGGAAAACCATGTTAGACGTTAACAAAACCAAAAAGTTGATAAATAAACTTATTGATAAAACGAATACCAGAGCGCTTGCTGATGTTACTTATCATGGCATTAAAAACTTTAGGGAAAAGGAGCATTTTATCTTCAGTAACGTATGGCGTTATAGGTTTCAAAAAATTTATAGCAGTGGCCTAGCTAAAGAGACCCTTGAAGTTAAGAAGCTGTCAGAGTTGTATGTAAGCCAAAGAGTTAAAGACTTTTATAGTAAAAAAGTTCCAAAAGGCACTGAGTATGACTATTTTGTACATGACTCTTATAAAGTTCTTGGTGAAAACTCAGGTTATGAGAAGTTGTATTTAGTTGGTGATAACTGGCAAAACGAACAAGAAAAACCAATTGCTTTAATGGTAGGATTTAATGATTGGAAATTAGGTTTTTCAGCAGATTATTTGCCAGAATATAGAACAGCATTTTTACCCAGAAAGCTAATGAGCTCAAGGGCGGTTAAAAAGCTCGCAAAGCTTACAGTGAAACCATCTGTAATCATTGTTTGGGGCTATACCGAATCTAGCGCAATTACACACTATGCCAAAAAGAATAATTTACCGATTTACCGTATGGAAGATGGGTTTATTCGTTCAGCAAAATTAGGTGCTCAACATTCAACGCCATATTCACTTATTTTGGATAAAACAGGCTTTTATTACAATTGCAATGAGCCTTCTGATATTGAAAATATATATAACACGTATGATTTTAAATCTAATCCTAATTTGATTTTACAAGCACGAGCTTCATTGGAGGTCATTAAGAAGTTAAAACTCTCTAAGTATAATCTACCAACAACTAGTAAAATGGAGCTAAATAAAGCTTTTAAGGACAAGAAAATAGTGGCAGTGCTTGGCCAAGTTGATGGCGATGCTTCTATTAAATATGGAAACCCTGATGCTTGGAGTTCTGAAGAGTTAGTGAAGCTAGCAGCATATGAAAACCCTGATTGCGAAATAATTTATCGCCCACACCCTGAAGTATATAAAGGTTTTCAACAATCAGCATTTAAAAGTAGAAAAGTTGAAAAGTACGCAACAATATCTCCACCAGACATTTCTTTTATTGAGTTTTTAGAGTCTGTAGAGCATGTTTACACTATTAGTTCGTTATCTGGGTTTGAGGCAATTATTCGGGGAGTGAAGGTCACTACAGTCGGAGCGCCTTTTTATTCGGGGTGGGGGGTGACAGATGATAGAGTTAACTTGGAAAGAAGGAAGCGTTCTTTGACTCTAGAGGAGCTTTTTGCAGGTGCTTATCTCTTGTATCCTAGGTACCTAGCTGATTTAGATAATAGTTATGAAGGGCTTTTAAGTTCCGCTACAAAGATAGTATCGGATAAAAAATTACTAGAACATCAACGCAGAGATATATACTCCCCAGAGAGTTCTAATTCAGAAATACAGGCAATAAATAGCTTAGTTGGACTTGAATCAGAAAAGGCAATTCTAAACTTGGTTCGGAATGCTCCGTTAAATAAGCTAGTTAGAGTAGGTTGTGAGCATTACAATACTTCGCTCATATTGTTAGTGTGTAACTTTCTAAAATTTAGCGGTGCAATTGAGTTATATTTAACAAAAGTAAGGAACAGTGTTTCATTGGCGACATTTAATAACGTATTAAATGTTCTGCATGAGAGTACTAAAGATGATTTGGATTTAGATTTAGATTTAAGTGAGCATTATCGCTGGCTATTCTCTAAAAGTGGTGACTTTGAATTAGCTTTTGACGATATTCACTTTGTTGAAAAAGAAGGCCTGAGTAATTTACTCAAGAAAACTAAACTTAACGAGTTAAATATTGATTTTATAAATACCCTTCAAGAAAGTGGTAAACTAAAAGAACTCACCCCTGTTCTACATTCATATCTTGTATCAACAAGCAACCCTTTGCTAATAATGCTGAAATTGGCAGAAACGCTAGAATTGTTGTCACTTTTTGAAGATGCTTACTATATATATAACTTAATCAAAGATATCAACGTATTATCATTTAACCGTAAAGCTTTGGCTAAATGTTCTGACTTGATAAGGATATCACCTAAGTTAAAGAAATCCCACGATAGTGAATATTTATTCGAACTCCTAGCGCTTGAACAGAATTTAAAACCTGAGAAAGTTCTAACAACACAAAAAAACTTAAAAGCGTTTTCCACTGAGTGTAATTTCTTAGGATATTTTGGTATTGAGCACTTTTATAAAGGAGCTTTGCTTGATAACAACTTGATTGAAAAAAGAGTTGTGCTTCTATTAGAAATTGGTGAATACAGTAAAGCTTTGTTACTAATTAAAAAAGCTATTCTAGATAAAGGAGTTACAGAAAAGCTGTGTATACTTTATGCTTTAGCTTTAAGTGGGCAAGGCAACCATACAGAGGCACTTCACATTTTAAAAGATTTCCTTTTGAAAACTCCAACCCTGCCTGTTTTCAAAGAGGTTACGCGCTTAAGTAATCAAGTTGGCAATTTCGAAGAAGTTAATGAGTTATTAGGGCTATATGAAAGCAAGGGGTTGATACTAGCTAGTACGCTAAAAATGCCGAGCCTGTTAGGAACAGGAAAAATTGGAGAGGCTTATGATTGTTATCTCGAGACTCCTTTCAGAAAGAAGTTATTACACCTTTTTGACAATTATAAAGCAAAGGAAGATCTTGAACTAGCTTCTGAGGATTTGATAGTTATTTCAGCCTATGGTCCAGGAGATGAAATTAGATTTGCATCCTTGTATAAGGATATTGTTAATTATTTTGGTGCGCAAAATGTTCGCTTTACATGTGAAAAAAGACTACACACTATATTAAAGCGCTCTTTTCCTGAAATTGACTTTATACCAGTAGCAAGAGTAAGAGATTTTGACGCTAATAATCCAATTACAAATTACGATAAACTACCTGACTCAAACCTACGAGCTATATTAGATAACAATAGCCTTCCAATCATAGAAAGTGCAAAATCAACTATATTGCTATGTGATTTGATTTCAACTTTTAGAAGAGATTACTGTGATTTTAATGGAGAAGCTATTTTTCGCCCTAAACCTGAGTTGATTGAAAAGTACACTAAGTTACTACCAAAAGGCAAAAAGTTAGTTGGCGTTAACTGGAGAAGTAGCCTGACTTCTTTTACAAGGCAAATTCATTATCTAAGTATTCAAGAGTTAGCTCCATTGTTTGAATTGGAAGACATAATTTTTGTCAATTTGCAATATGATGAATGTCAAGCAGAACTTGAATGGGTTCAGAAAAATCACCCTAATAAACTGTTAAATATAGAAGGTATCGATCAGTACAATGATTTTGATAGTGTTGCAGCCCTCATGATGTCTTTAGATTTAGTGATAGCGCCTTGCACATCCGTTTTGGAGCTAGCTGGGGCACTAGGTGTTCCTGCTTTTGGCTTGGGGAATTCAGCAGAAGTTAGCTGGAGAATAAAAAACGAAAACAACACAGACGTTTGGTTTGAAAGTATTACTCATATAGTTTCTGAACCATTTGGTGATAAAAAGTCTTTAGTTTCGAACTTAAGTGACGAATTACACAATTACTTTAATTTAGAGGGGATAAAATGCTTAACAACAAAACAGTATTAATCACGGGTGGTACAGGCTCGTTTGGTAAAAAGTTTATCGAGACGATTTTAAACAGATACCCAGATGTAAAAAAAATCATCATTTATTCACGAGATGAATTGAAACAATCAATCATCAAACAAAAGTATCCGCATAACGAGTACCCAAATTTGCGCTTTTTTATAGGCGATGTACGCGATCGTGATCGTTTACAGCAAGCGTGTGAAGGTGTTGACGTAATTATTCATGCAGCGGCAATTAAGCAAGTAGATACAGCTGAATATAACCCAACAGAATGTATTCGCACTAATGTTGATGGTGCTGAAAACGTGATAACTGCTGCACTAGCGTGTGGTGTAAAAGATGTTGTTGCATTGTCTACCGATAAAGCGTGTGCGCCAATCAACCTTTATGGTGCGACTAAGCTTGCATCAGACAAGCTATTTGCTGCAGCCAATAACATTAAAGGCTCTAAAGATATTAAATTTAGTGTTGTTCGTTACGGTAACGTAATGGGCTCGCGCGGCTCTGTAATTCCGTTCTTTATTGAAAAGCGAAAAGAAGGTGTATTACCGATCACCCACGAAGAAATGACAAGATTTAATATTTCGCTTCAAGATGGCGTAAATATGGTGATGTACGCGCTAGAGCATCACTTAGGTGGCGAAATTTTTGTACCTAAGATACCGTCATATAAAATTACTGATATTGCACAAGCTATTGCGCCAGAATGTGAAACAAAAATTGTAGGCATTCGCCCAGGTGAAAAACTACACGAAGAAATGATCACCGATACTGACTCATTAAATACTATTGATTTGGGCCATTACTACGCAATTTTGCCTTCTGTTTCATATACCTATTCAGAAGAGGAATTTATGAAGCACCACAATGCAGAAAAAGTACCATTTGGTTTTAAATATAACTCAGGTACTAATACAGAGTGGGAAACGGTAGAAACATTACGCGATTTAATTGTAGAGCACGTAGATAAGTCTTTTCAGGTGTAAAAAATAATTATGATACCTTATGGCAAACAAGATATAACACAAGCAGATATAAACGCCGTTGTTGACGTTTTACAATCAGACTTTTTAACTCAAGGGCCATGTGTCCCTGCCTTTGAAAATTCACTTACTCAACATACGGGGGCAGAGTTTGCGCTGGCGGTAAACAGTGCAACCTCGGCCTTACATATTGCTTGTTTAGCGTTAGGTTTAGGCAATGATGATTGGATGTGGACAACACCCGTCACTTTTGTTGCTTCGGCTAATTGTGGTTTGTATTGTGGTGCAAAAGTCGACTTTGTTGATATTGACCCTCAAACGTATAATTTGTGCCCGGTTAAGCTTGCTGAGAAATTAGCGGATGCAAAAGTGCGTGATTGTTTGCCAAAGGTATTAATCGTTGTGCATTTATGTGGTCAACCATGTGACATGAAAGCAATTAATGCATTAGCCAAAGAATATGGTTTTGCGGTTATTGAAGATGCCTCACATGCAATTGGTGGCAAATATCATGGCGAGCCTATTGGTAATTGCCGTTACTCCGATATCACGGTGTTTAGTTTTCATCCCGTTAAAATAGTAACAACCGCAGAAGGCGGCGCAGCATTAACGAACAATGCAGAGTTAGCGCAAAAAATGTCGCTGTTACGCAGTCATGGCATCACAAGAGACAGTGAGCTAATGATTGAAGAACCACACGGTGGTTGGTATTACCAACAAATCGATTTGGGTTTTAATTACCGCATGACCGAGTTACAAGCGGCATTAGGCGTAAGCCAAATGACGCGCTTAAACGAATTTGTAGAAGCGCGTCATCGCTTGGCAAATCGTTACTATGAAAAACTTGCAGGTTTACCAATTACTTTACCGTATCAGTTACCAGACACTTACTCGGGTTTACATTTATTTGTAATTAGGTTGAATTTAGCTGATATCAACAAATCACATAAGCAAGTATTTGACGAGCTTAGAGAGCACGGTATTGGCGTTAATCTACATTATATTCCTGTACATACGCAGCCTTATTATAAAAATATGGGATTCAAAGAGGGGGATTTCCCTGAATCTGAACGCTACTATCAAGAAGCAATCTCAATTCCAATGTTCCATGGTATGACAGACCAGCAGCACGATGAGGTCGTAAATACGCTAAAGCAGGTTTTATCATGAAAAGCATCGCAATTATACCTGCGCGAGGCGGCAGCAAGCGTATACCGAGAAAAAATATAAAAGAATTTTATGGGAAACCAATGATCGCGTATTCAATTGAAGCTGCCAAAGCATCTGGCTGCTTCGAGCGAATCATAGTTTCAACGGATGACCAAGAAATAGCTGATGTTGCACGTCAGTACGGTGCTGAAGTACCGTTTTTAAGGCCTGACAATATTTCTGACGATCATGCGACAACGATGGATGTTCTTCAACATGCCATTTCTTGGTGTAAAAATGCCAATTGGCAATTCGATAATATTTGCTGTATTTATGCAACAGCACCTTTTATTCAAGTTGAAGATTTACAAAAAGGGCGTAACTATCTAACTAACAAAGATGTTATGTATGCATTTAGTGCGACAAGTTTTCCATTTCCTATTCAGCGCGCATTTTATCTAAATCAACAGTCTCAGGTAGAGATGTTTCAACCTGAGCATTTAAACACACGGTCGCAAGATTTACCTGAGGCATTTCATGATGCCGGGCAGTTTTATTGGTGTAAAGTAGAGGCTATAGAAAAGGAGATGCCATTTTTTTCAACCCATAGTCGTCCTGTTATTCTACCAAGAAAGCGTGTTCAAGATATTGATACGCCGGAGGATTGGGAGTTAGCAGAACTATTAAGCGCAGCGCTGAGGAATTAAGGTGAGCAATTGGTTTGCAATTCGCTGTGACGCTTCTTCTGAAATAGGGTTAGGACATGCGATGAGATGTCTAGCGTTAGCCGAGTGGGCATTGGAGGAAGATATATTTCCTGTACTGTTTACAAGGTCTTGCCCTGACTTTATTGAACGTAAACTGAAAGCATTGAAAGGGGTTTTGGTTACTTTACCTGAACTCAAGGGGGAGCCTGATAAATCTTACCCTCATTCTATCTGGTTGAAAGGAAGCGAGTTAGAAGATGCAGAATATACTTATCAAAAGCTAGTTGAGTTTGCAGATACTCAAGCTAAGCCACCTTTATTTGTTGTTGTGGATCACTATGCGTTAGGCGCTCCATGGGAAAGGCGTATCAGAAAAGTGGCACCTATTCTAGTTATTGATGATCTTAGTGATCGACACCATGAATGTGATTGGCTTTTAGATCAAACATTTGGTAAATCAGAATTAGACTACCTTGATCTGGTTCCATCAAATACTTCTTTAATGATTGGGAGTAGATTTGCTTTATTGCGCAAAGAGTTTTGTTCAAATATTGAGACTGAATATAAATGTAACAACGAGAGTTTAATTAATGTTTTAATTTCTCTTGGCGGTGCAGATAAAGATAACGTTACAACTAACGTGTTGAAGGCTTTAAAGTTTAGCTCGTATTATGAACAGCTGAGAATAACTTGTGTAACAAGTAGTAGCAACCCCCATATTAAAACGGTTAAATCAGAACTGAATAATCACCCTGACTCTCGTCTACTTGTCGATGTGAACAATATGGCAGAAATAATGAGAGAAAGCGACTTTTGCATAGGCGCACCGGGAAGTACAACTTGGGAGCGATGTGCAATTGGCTTGCCTTTTGCCTCAATTGCAATTGCAGATAATCAACTAGATATTCTAAAAAATTTAGAAATTCGTAACCTTACAGTTTTGGCTGGCAACATTCATGATGTATCGATAAAAAAAATAGATGGTTTTATTGGTATGTTAATGGCATCAGCTAGTTCCTATAGAACACATGTGCAAAATATGAAGGCTATATGTGACGGTCTAGGTGCAAGTAAAGTGTTAGCAGAGATTATTAAGGATAAGTATGCAAGAAATTAAATTAAGAATGGCGCAACTTGAAGACGCTAAGTTGCTTTTTTCCTGGGCGAATGATCGTGAAGTCAGAGCAAATTCTTTCAATGTTGAATCGATTGTATATAGTGATCACTTAGGTTGGCTGAAAAGAAAGTTAGCATCGCCCTCTACACACCTTTTTATTGGTACAATTGCCGACAAACCTGTAGGGCAAGTTAGATTTGATGAGGTTTCACCAGGAGAGTGTGAAATAGATATTCATGTAGCACCGAACGTGAAAGGGTTGGGGTACGGAAAAAAATTACTGAATTGTGCTGTATCGGAACTTAACTCAGGTTTCAACAGCAAGAAGGTTAATACTGTGGTTGCGGTTGTATTTGAAAGTAATTTAGCCTCATATAAGCTATTTTTGAGCTGTGGGTTTAAAGAAGTTAAGCGTAAAAATATTAATGATATCCCGTGTATTGAGCTGAGGCTATATTATGCATAACTTTATTATAGCTACCGTAAAATCTTGGAATGTGCGAAATTTTAGTAAGCTCAAAAGAGAGATGTCTGGGAATTGGTTTTTAATAGATTCTAAAGAAGATCTGACTTACGAAAGAATCGCTGAAATCAATCCAAAGTACATATTTTTCCCACATTGGAGTTGGATTGTACCTAGTAGTATTGTTGAGAATTTCGAATGTGTTTGTTTTCATATGGCTGATGTTCCATATGGAAGAGGTGGTAGTCCACTTCAAAACTTGATAATTAGGGGGCATCACTCAACTAAATTAACGGCTTTAAAGATGGAACGTTTATTAGATGCAGGACCTGTATATATGAAAAGTGATTTGTCTTTGGAAGGCAGTGCACAAGAAATTTTAAAGCGCTGTTCGGAACTAACATTTGAGATGATAAAAAATATTGTTTCTTTTGAACCTATTCCGCAAGAACAAGTGGGAGAAGTTGTAGAGTTTAAAAGAAGAACACCAGCAGAAAGCCGATTGAGTGAAAATTTAGAACTAGAAAAAATATACGATTTTATTCGAATGTTGGATGCAGAAGGCTACCCTAAGGCGTTTCTTGAATACGGCGACTACACACTGGAGTTGGATTCTGCTGAACTGAAACTTGAAGATGATGCTGTTGCCGCGCGTGTAATAATTAAACCTCGAACAAAATAGAGAAAATATGATTAATAAAAAATATATAGAAATTGATGGTAAGAAAATTGGTCCAGAATTTAAGCCTTATATCATCGCTGAACTATCTGCTAACCACAACGGTAGCATTGAAAATGCTTTCAAAACAATAGAAGAAGCGGCAAAGTGTGGCGCAGATGCAATAAAATTACAAACTTATACACCCGATACGATGACTATTGATTGTGATAAAGAAGACTTTCAAATTAAAGGTGGTTTGTGGGACGGTCATAATTTGTATCAATTGTATCAAGAAGCTCATACTCCATTTGAATGGCACAAGCAGTTGTTTGAAAAAGCTAAAGAAGTCGGAATTACTGTATTTTCTACTCCTTTTGATGAGAGTGCCGTTGAATTATTAGAAGACCTTGATGCACCGGCATATAAAATTGCTTCCTTTGAGTTAACGGATTTGCCTTTAATCAAAAGGGTGGCAGAAACAGGTAAACCAATGATTATGTCAACAGGAATGGCTAATCTAGCTGAAATTGAGGAAGCTATCAAAACTGCACGAGAAAACGGTTGTGATGACTTGGTAGTACTTCATTGCATTAGTGCTTATCCGGCGCCATATGAACAAGCAAATCTAGCGACAATTCCTGATTTAGCTAATAAGTTTGACGTTATTTCTGGATTGTCAGATCACACATTGGGGACGGTTGTTTCAGTAGCTTCCATAGCGCTTGGTGCATGTTTAATAGAAAAGCATTTTATTTTGGATAGGAACGACAAAGGACCTGATTCTTCTTTTTCAATAGAACCTGATGAGTTGAAACGCCTTGTTGAAGATACCGAAGCTGCACATGCTGCTATCGGTAACGCGGGCTATGAAAGAAAGCCTGTTGAGGAACAAAATGCTCGTTTCAGGCGTTCACTTTATATTGTAAAAGATATCAATGAAGGTGAGCTTCTTACAGAAGCGCATGTTCGTCGTATTCGACCTGGTTATGGCTTAGCACCTAAACATTTTGATGATGTAATAGGTAAAAAAGCAACCAAGTTTATTGAAAGAGGTACACCTGTTAATTGGGAGCTGCTTAGTGACTAGTGAAAGTGTATTAGTAGTAGCTGCACACTCTGACGATGAAGCGTTAGGGTGTGCAGGGACTATTGCAAAGCATATTGCTAATGGTGACGAGGTTCATGTTGTTTTTATGACTAATGGTGTGTCATCAAGAGATACGCAAAAGTTAAGTCAAACACAAGCTATAACGAGAAAAAGTGCTGCGCAATCGGCCTTAGAAGTCTTAGGTGTTAAGCATTTTACACAGTATGACTTTCCTGATAACCAAATGGACTCTATTCCCTTATTAAGCGTGGCTCAAGCAATTGAAAACGTTATTGCGAAGGTGTCGCCATCAATTGTATATACACATTTTTTAAATGATCTTAATGTAGACCACCAAATAACCCACAAAGCTGTAATGACCGCATGTCGCCCGCAAGCTTGGTCTTCGGTTAATAAAATTTTATCTTTTGAAGTGCTATCAAGTACAGAGTGGAATTCGCCTTCGCTTTCTTCATTTAGGCCTCAATATATTGTAAATATTACAAATTATTGGGACCTCAAATATAAAGCTTTACAGCAATATAGCGAAGAAATGAGAGCGTTTCCACATAGCAGAAGTTATGAATGCGTTGAAGCGCTAGCAACATTAAGAGGCGCAACGCATGGCTTTGGCAAGGCAGAGGCTTTTTTTGTTGAGCGTATTCTAGGGTAATTTCTGCTGTTAACTTTCGTATTATTGCTATGAATTTTAAGTACTCTCCAGAGATCGACGGGTTAAGAGCTGTTGCAATATTTGCCGTTGTATTTTATCACGCAGGCTACCAAGCTTTCTCAGGAGGCTTTATTGGAGTTGATGTATTCTTTGTTGTGTCTGGTTATTTGATAACTCGAATAATCTTACGTGAATCAAAAGCTGGAAAGTTTTCATTAGCCGACTTTTTATGCGTCGTATGAGGCGCTTATTTCCTCCTTTAGTGCCTGTATTGTTTTTCTTAATTTTATTTGTGTATTTGTACACCTAGCTCTGTCTGAAGGGGTTGACTTTATAGATACACAAAGCTTTTTTTGTTCGGGTGGGAGGTGCGGACTTTGGTTGGATGAACAAAGAAATAAAACGCCCATATTTTGGGACCGCTTTCATTTAAGCCCAGAAGCAATTCATGAGTTTGGTGTTTTTTCAAAAATAATCAAGAGTTTAATAGTTTTCTCTATAAAACTGATCTTAAGTAGTTGGTAAGTTTATAAAGGTTTTTATAAATATGAACTTTAATTTGATTAAGTTTTTTTAGTCTTATGTCGCGAGAGACATTGACCGGATTCTTTTTTTTGAAGTTCAAGATAATTTCTTTTTGATACTTAAATATCAAATTGTACAGTAGATAACTAAGATCATCATTTTCATTTTTAGTTAGAAAGTTATCCAAGCTTCGTTTTGGAATAATTCCTTCTCCAAGAGCGCACACTTTTTTTCCAAAACATATACCTTCTAGTAAAACTGTACTGTTAATACCGATAATATATTCAGATTGAGCTATCAATTCATAAAGCTCAACTTTCGTATTGAAGAAAAAGTTTGGTTTTTGAGATTTAATTGAATACGCATATTGTGCTAGAGGGTGAGGACGAATAATAACTGTATAGGTATCTGGAATAGCGAGTTCAAGATATTCGATAAACTCTCGCATGTTTGAAAATGGGGAGTGATTAGTGATATTTGTATCTGTATCAACTTGAAGAGGTACAAGTATCTGCTTTTTCTTTGTGTCTATATTTGAATATGGTTTTGTGTACTCAGCTACCCATTGCTCTAACTTGTCTTTTTCCGCTTTTTTTAGAGTGTAAGGTTTTAGATTTGCAATTGAGCTGTTTGCGTTGACTCCTATAGGATCAATGTAGTAGTGATTTTTTTGCGGAAACCAACCCAACTCAAGGTAGTTAAACTTAAAGCCTAAATTTTTAGCTAGAATTACAAAGTCTTGCTGGTGTTCGGCTTGACCATTCCAAATGTATATTAGGTCTGGGTTGAACTCATTGAGCAATTGGCTATAAAAGGAGTTTCTATAGCGTGCTATGGTATTGAGCTTATCGGCTAATGTGTGCTGAGATACATTTTTGTATAGTGCTTTATTGTTGGGCATAAAGCAGGTGTAACGTATGCTCTTATTACTTGCTATGTGGGCGCAGATTGTTGAAGTGCAGTTTATTACACCTTTTTCAGTTAAGCGTCCTTGTAGTGTGTAAATTACTTTTTGCTCGCAAGCGATAATAACATCGTGTCCTTCGCTTGCTAATTGCGTACCTAAACTACTAAAAAAGGGCGCTTTAACCATATCTGCTAAAGGTTCATAAATGAGGATTCTCATTGTATTGTGCTAACCATTTACTGCTTCATATTCTTTTAGCACTTCGGCTGGAGTACCTGTCATTTGCACTACGCCTTCTTCTATCCAAACTGCTTTGTTGCATAGCTTTTTGATGGTACCAGGGCTATGGCTTACCAACACAATGGTGTCGCCCGAAAGCAGTTTGTCTTCCATTACTTTTTTTGACTTTTTCTTAAAGCGGGCATCGCCAACAGAGAGCGTTTCGTCTATAAGTAATACATCGGTTTTTACATGAATAGCAATGGCAAACCCGAGCCTTTGTTTCATACCCGTTGAGTAATTTTTTACCGGTTCGTCAATAAACTTCCCAAGCTCTGAAAACTCAATAATTTCATCGAGTTTACTTTTAACTTCGTTTTTTGACAGTCCCATTAGCATACCGCTAAGGATGGCGTTGTCTCTACCTGTTACATTGCCATCAAAACCTAAACTTAAGGTGAGCAGGGTGGTCGTAAAACCATGGTTAATTATTGTTCCCTGATCGGGTTGGATTGTGCCATTTAGCAGTTTTAACAGGGTGCTTTTTCCAACTCCATTTCTACCAATTACGCCAAGTGAGTCACCATGGCACAGCTCAAATGAAATATCTTTCAGTGCTTGATGAACTGAACGTTGCTTAAAAATAGGTATACCACTTTTATAAGTAACACCTATATTTTCTAATGTAATAACTGGTTGGCTCATCGTTGTATTAATACTCTTGCAAAAATAGGATCAAATTTTCTCAACATTAAATGAGATGCTACAACTGCGAGCATAGCAAAGGCTAAATACTTGGCTAGCTCAACTAAATTTGGCGCGGTCGCATACATCAGAATATCGCGATAGGCTTTTATGATTTGTGACATTGGGTTGTAGTCAAAATAAACTTGATATTCAGTTGGTAAACGATCCACTGCGTAAATAACACCCGAAAGATAAAAAGCGATGCGTAGCACGGGCCTAATAATTTCTTTTACGTCAGGAATAAAGGGGACTAACAGTGCAATAAGGTTTGCACATGCAGTGTTTATACAGTGCTGTACAAATAGCACTAAAGGTAAATACACATATGCTTGAGTAATAGGGAAGCCATACCACCATAAAAAGCAAAGTAATAAAGCAAATATAATAAAAAACTTAAACGCAACCACAACAAGGGTAATGCTTGGTAGAATCACTTTTGGAAAGTTAATTTGGTTAATTAACGACATGCTGCCATTAATCGAGTTACTGCAGCTCGAGATTGAATTAGAAAACCAGCGCCATGTAATTAAGCCAATTAATAAAAACGGAATAAAATCTTCAGTACCACGCTGAAGGATAATGCCAAATACTAAATAGTATATGCCCATAAAAATTGTTGGCTCAATTACCCACCACAAAAAGCTCAGATAAGTTTTTGATGCTTCTGATTTAAGTTGCACTTTTGCTTTTTGGAAAATTATATCTCTATAATGTTTTGATACTAAAAACATATTATTTTTGTAACACCTTGTTATAAATATGAATTACTTTTTCAGCTTGATCATGAGTTGAGAAGAGTTGACAAACTTTTTCATATGGTTCATTACTTTCTAGAGTCTTAATAAGAAGATCGGCAAGCTCGAATGAATTATGCATCGAGTAAGTATATTTTCTATGCACTAGTTCCGCCGCACCGGAAACGTCAGAGCATACAACAGGAGTGTTTCTAGATAAAGCTTCTAAAATCACTTGTGGTTGATTTTCAGGTGAAATACTAGGTACAGTGAGCAAGTTTATGCTATCAATAAACTTTATTGCTTGTGATTCTGTTAACTTACCGAGCCAAGTTACGAAGAGGTTCTCTTTCTTTATATAACTATCGAGTTCTTTTTTATAGACTTTGTCAGAGTAAGGGCCTGCTATATAAAGTTCAATGCCGTGAAGTTTACTGATTGCCTTAAGTAAAATATGAAGCCCTTTATGTCTTTCTATAGCACCTAAAAAACCTACCTTTCTAACACCTTTTTTTACAGCGCTTACTTGCTTTTTTTCAAGCCACATTGGGTTTAACCCAGTAGGGATATAGGCTAAATTTTTTAATTTTAGCTTATCTCTAAATAATCGTAATGACGTGTCTGATAATGTAATTACTGCATCAGCCGCGCTTAGTGTACTTTGAGTTATTTTTGGTCTATTTTTCCAATATTTGTATTGGCCGTTACGTTGTAGCTTAATGCTTAGTGCTAAGCTGAGTAGCTTATTTACTAAAGGAAGTGTCGATAGCTTATTGAAAGTTTCATTTCCACTGGAAGAGGCAATACATTTTATACATGTTTGCACGTCCTTATTGCCCTCACAAAAAGACCCCGATGGTGTAATTAGAGTGTTTTTGGGGCATACCCACCAGTAGTCTGTAACAGTAATAACAATAGGAATATTTATTTTTTTTGCGTACTCAACCACCCCTAAACCAATATGACCAGGGTGAACAAGGTGAATCAAATCTATATTGTTCTTACCAATATAGCTTGTGAGGTGAGGGTCAATATCAGACGTTACTTGAGTCCAGCCTTTATCTTTAAGCTTATTACTAATCTTGCCTTGGATATTTTTAGGGTCAGTCGACAGTATGCTGATTTTATAGTCACTTTTTGAAAGCTCATCGCAGAGGTTTTTGATATACTTTTCTGTACCTTGATTATAGCCTTCCCCATATTGCATGGTAACAAAAAGAATATGCTTCATACTGTTTTTTATTCAGAACCCCACCTAAGCCCGAGTGTACCATATCCGGACTTCTTAGTGTTAGGAGAATCCTGTTTATGTGATTATTTAACTCATATACACTATGTTAAAAATTCTTTGGGGCTCTATATTTGAAAGTTCTACACATAGGTAAATATTATTTCCCTTTTTTTGGTGGAATAGAAAAAGTAAACCAAGATATTGTCGAGTGTGCTTCATATCAAGCTGAGGTGAACTCTTTAGTGCTAGCGCATCAAAGTGAAAGAGGGAAAGCAACTTGTTATGAAAAAATTAATGGTGTTGAGATACGCAAGGTTGCAATAAAAAAAGTAGTGGCTTATGCACCTATCGCGCCCGATTTTTTGAAAGAACTTAATCAAGCGATAGCTGACTTTAAACCTGACTTAATCCATATTCATATGCCAAATCTTTCAGCATTTACATGTTTGTTTTCTAAGTCTGCAAGAAAGATTCCGTGGGTAATTCATTGGCATTCAGATGTACTCGGTGCTGCCCCTGATCTTAAAATTAAACTGTTGTACCCCTTCTACCGCGTTTTTGAAAAGGCTCTACTACAAAAAGCAAAAGAAATAATTGTTACATCGCCTCCATATTTAGAGCATAGTGTTGCACTACGAACTTTTAAAGATAAATGTAACGTTATTCCTTTGGGAATTAAAGATAAGGTAAATCATAAGAAGTCAAAAACACAAAGCGAAGAATTTAACCTCCTTATGGTTGGTAGGCTGACATACTACAAGGGGCATGCTTTGATGCTAGACGCTCTATCAATGCTACCAAATAGTACAAAAATTAAGTTAAAAATAATAGGTGGGGGGGAGCTTCGAGAAGAACTTGAGAGTAAAGTTCACTCCTTAGGCCTTTGTAATAAGGTAGAGTTTCTGGGTCATGTAAGCGAACAGGAGTTGGTTCATGAATTATCGAAAACTGACCTTGTTTGCTTGCCATCGATCGAAAAAACGGAGGCATTCGGAGTTGTATTACTCGAGGCTGCTATGTTTAGCAAACCTGCGCTAGTGAGTAATGTTGTTGGCAGTGGTATGTCTTGGGTTGTGCAGCACAAGGAAACTGGGTTTGTCGTTGAAAACAATAGTGCAAGTGCTATTTATCAACAACTCAATAGCGTTTTAGATGATAAGCACTTACTTTTAACACTAGGAAAACAAGCTAGAACTCGTTTTGAAAATAGTTTTAATTTAGAGGTTGTAGCAACTAAAACTTTAAATTTATACAAGCAGTGTATTGAACGCTAGCACTACACATAGCAGGATATATCGTTTAGACTATGTATTCATATCTAATAAATAAGTAAAGAACTCGGATGTTAATAGTTATTCCTGCACATAATGAAGAGGCAACTATTCAAGATGTTGTCTTAGACCTGAAAATGCATGGTTATAACGATATTCTAATAGTTGATGATGCAAGTACCGATCTAACAGCTTCCCTTGCAAAGCGGTTAAGTGTAAAAGTAATGACCCTACCCTATAACGTTGGTGCTTGGAAAGCGACTCAGGCAGGAGTTCGTTATGCAAAAAAATATGGTTATTCTCACCTTGTCACTTTTGATGCAGATAAGCAGCATTTAGCCAGCCAAATTCAAGCTCTTATAGATTGCCAGAATAACCTAAATACAAACCTAGTTATTGGCTCATGCCTATCTAGAGGCTCAATCTCTCGTAGGGTTGCATGGAGCATTTTTAGAGCTTTATCTGGTGTAAAGGTTCAAGACCTAACATCAGGCTTTCGTTTGTATGATAGAAAAGCAATTGAAGTTTTAAGTAAAGAGGAAGCTACATTGTTAGAGTTTCAGGATGTAGGGGTTTTATTGTTACTTAAAACTTTCAATATATCTAAGGCTGAAGCTCGGGTTGAAATGCAAAGAAGGCAATCAGGTATATCACGAATTTTTTACTCTTGGTGGGCAGTGACTTATTACATGGGCTATACAACGATGCTTTGCCTAAGCAAAATTGCAAAGAGAGCACACTTAATACATGAAAAGGTAAACTAAACATAAATGGAACTTTATCATTACTTCACTGCAATTACAGCAGTGCTTTTTTTTATTTTTGTTGTTTTATTAATACGTCGTGATTCTATCCTGATGGGAGCTGCGTTTCGTTGGCTCGTATTAGCAATTGCTATTTTAGTTTTAGGTGTTTTCCCCAAAACGTCTGATATATTAGCTGGTTGGTTTGGAATTTCTTACTCACCCATACTCCCTGTGATTTTAGCGTGTTTATTATTAATGTTGAAGGCACTCATAGCTGATATTGAACGCGCGAAGAATCAAGTCAAACTAGACCGGATTGCTCAACGATTAGCAATTGTTGAGGTTGAGTTAAATGAATTAAAAAAAGAAACTAAATAAGCTCAAATTTTTTTAAAGGTGTAATATTAGGTAACGACCTTGCAAACCAAGCTCCTAATAAAGCCCATGCCGTTCTTACCTATAAGAACAAAGGTAGTTATACCGTAAGTGTTAGAGCTCCATTAAATAACAAAAAAGGTGCCGTTGATATTTGTGGTCAATTTGAAACGGGGGGAGGCCGTGCAGCTGCTGCAGGTATTAATGAGCTAGATTTTGATGACCTTAACAAATTTGTAAAAACTTTATTAGATTATTATCGTTAGAAGTTAAAATCATGATTTAGGATTGCTATGAACATTACTGTTGTTGGGACTGGCTATGTTGGATTATCAAACGCAATTTTATTGTCGCAGCATAATGATGTGATTGCTTTAGATATAGACGAAAAAAAAATAGAGTTGCTAAGGCAAAAGCGTTTGCCTGTCTGTGATGAATATATGGAGGATTACTTACTCCATAAAAAATTGAAATTGAAACTAACTACCGATAAAACAGAAGCTTACAACAATGCTGATTTTGTTGTTATCGCAACACCAACAGACTACGATCCTGAAACTAATTTCTTCAATACCTCTTCTGTAGAGCAAGTGGTTAGTGACGCTTTATCTATAAATCCCAGTTTAATTGTGATTATTAAGTCAACAGTACCTGTTGGCTTTACTAAAACTTTAAAAGCCCGCTTCAAAACTGAAAATATTATTTTTTCACCTGAGTTCCTACGTGAAGGTAAAGCACTTTACGACAATTTACACCCTTCACGTATCATTGTTGGCGAAGAAAGTGAGCGTGCTAGGCTGTTTGCGAATTTGTTGGCACAAGGCGCAGAGAAAGAGAATATCGATACTTTATTTACGAACTCGACAGAGGCTGAAGCAATAAAGCTATTTTCTAATACTTATTTAGCTATGAGGGTAGCTTATTTTAACGAGCTAGATAGCTATGCTGAAATAAACGGCCTTGATGCAAAACAAATAATACAAGGTGTAGGGTTAGATCCTAGGATTGGATCTCACTACAATAATCCTTCGTTTGGTTATGGCGGTTATTGCTTGCCTAAGGACACTAAACAACTATTAGCAAACTATAAAAATGTACCTAATAATATGATTCGCGCAATCGTGGATGCCAATGCAACAAGAAAAGATTTTATAGCTGAATCTATCTTAAAGCGTAACCCTCAAGTAGTTGGTATTTATAGGCTTGTTATGAAAACGGGCTCAGATAATTTTAGAGCATCTGCTATTCAGGGGATTATGAAGCGGATAAAGGCAAAAGGTGTAGAAGTTCTTGTTTATGAGCCGACTCTAAAACAGAGTCACTTTTTTAACTCTGAAGTTGTGCAAACTATTGATGACCTAAAACTTCGTGCAGATATTATTATTTCTAATCGGGTAACAGATGAATTAGCAGATGTTAATCATAAGGTATATACTCGCGATCTTTTCAGTACTGACTGAGCTTAGTCTTTGATAATTTAAAAGTAGTTATTAGCATGTTTTATAGATTAAAGTTAGCCATTTTATGTGTGTTTTTTATGTGCTTAGGCGCATGCCAGAGTTTATCAAATCAACCAGATTCAAAAGTTAACTGTTGTGAATTACTAACAGAGAGTTTAACTGTAGGTAAGGTTGTTTTAATTAATCAAAACTTGATCCAGGAACAAGCTAATTTTGAACTTAATGAAGTTAAGAAAAGCTCGAAGCAGCATACAGGTGCTACATATACATTAGGAATTGGAGATGTTTTATCTATTCGTGTGTGGCACCTTCCTGAATTAGGCAAGGCTAATGAAAGTTCGCTTTTGTCAAGTGTAAAAGAAGTACAGGTGCAGGAGGATGGCACCATCTCATTTCCATACGCTCCTAATATCCCAGCACAAAATAAGACATTAGCTAATGTTAAAATTGCCTTGGAGAATCGTCTAAAACGAATTGTCGAATCTCCTCAAGTTCATTTAAAAGTAACTGAGTTTCGTAGTCAAAAAATATATGTATCAGGTGCGGTTGATAAAGCTGGCTCATACAGTATTACTGATATTTCGAAAACGTTAACTGATGCGTTATTTGAGGCAGGTTTAAGTTTACCAATTAATGAGTTAGAAGTGAGGTTAATTCGTAATTCTTCAGTAAAGGTAATTGATTTATCACATTTATCAGCAATAGGTTCTTTAAAAGAAAACCCAGTTTTAAAGAGTAATGATATTTTGTACGTGTCGAAGAAACCTGATACCGAGATTTACTTTGTAAGTGATTTCACAAAAAATAATGTACTAAAACTAAAAAAAGAGACTTCAAGTATCGCAAATGCTTTAAAGATAATAAGTCCTGAAGTAGGCCTTGATGATGCAAGTGCTTTATTTGTTCTCAGAAAGCAGGTCGATAATAGATTGGTTATCTATCAATTAGCACTACAAAAGATGGACACAGAGTTACTTTCTGGGCAATTTAAACTCCAAAGCGGTGATATTTTGTATTTAACTAAAGCACCTAAAAATTCGTGGTTGAGAACAATTTCAGAGTTAATAGACGTGCTTTAAGTTTAATAAAAAGAAATTTCATCTCAGCAGAGCTAACAAGGTTCCGATAAATAATGATTATTTGGCTATTTTGATAGTAACATCATTTAATAATAGGGATAACTTATTACGAAGCTCCATTTTGGCCTGCCCATCACCGTGGACAATTTTGATTAAACTTGGTTTTTTGCGAATACCGGTAACAAATCTAATTAATCCTTGTTGATCTGCGTGGGCACTGTAGCCGCTAATGGTATGAATTTGTGCATTAATCATTATTTTTTGATTATCGATAAATACATACCCCCCGCGAGGGCCGTATGTTTGAATTTCTCGGCCTAAGGTTTCTTGCCCTTGGTAGCCAACAAAAATGACATCGGTTGTTTTGTCTGGCAAAAACCGCTCTAGGTAATTAACAATTCTACCGCCATGGCACATACCGCTGGCTGCAATGATTATTGCAGGTTGCTGTTTTGAGGCTAAAAAGTTAATGAGGGCTAGGTGCTCTTGGTGGCTATCAATAGTGTGTAGTTGCTTAAAGTCGAGCGGGTGACGGCCTTGTTTTACCCGTTTTTTTGCTTCGTTATCCCACAGCTCTTTAAAGTGTAAATATTCATTTGTGAAATTGGCTGCCATTGGCGAATCTACAATAATTTGCAGTTTATGCCACATAGAGCGCTTGCTTGCAGAGTGAATAAGCTGTTCAAACTCATAGAGTAGCTCTTGAGTTCGGCCAATACTAAAAGCCGGTATGAGTACCACGCCATTATCATTTACGGCACGCTCAATGACCTTTTTAAGAACGGCTACTCGCTCTTTACGACCTTGGTGGTTTTTATCACCGTAGGTTGACTCAATAACCAATGTATCAGCGCGGTAGGGAGGTTTGGGAGTTGGTAATAATGGCGTGTAAGGTGCACCTAGATCTCCTGAAAATACCACTCTATGCGTATTTGGTCTTTGACCAAGCTCAATTTCGACATAGGCAGAGCCTAAAATGTGCCCTGCACGTTGAAGACGTATTTTATATAAGTGTTTTTTAATTGTTTCTGAGTTAGTCTCTAGACCCTTTGAGGTAGGGTACCATTTATTGAAATCGAGAGAGATAATCTGCTGTTTAAGTAACTTTAAGCAGGTGCGGATCATTGCTTCATCCCGTGTTACACCCACTTTTAAGGCATCTTCGATCACCATAGGTAATAGCTTAGCGGTGGCAACCGAGGTCAAAATAGGGCCTTTAAACCCTGCGGCAAGTAAGTGGGGTATGCGGCCAACATGGTCTATATGGCAATGTGTGATAATCAGCGCTTTTACTGTTGATATATCAAACTCAATTGCTAAGTCTTGTTTACTGTCTTCCCCCTGAAAGAGGCCACAATCAATGAGTAGAGAATTTGAGTCATCTATAAATAGCTGGTGGCAAGAACCTGTTACGCCTTTCACCGCTCCGTGGTGTTTTATATGCATAATAATCTCCCGATTTTAAGGCTAGGGCTTCAGAATAGAGGTTATTGCCTTTCAGAACAACAGTATTAATGTGAAGAATATCTAAGTTTTTATAATATGTTCGTTTAAAACTAATCAAGGCTTAATGTGTCATGCGGTTGTTCGTTAAACTTCAATTGTTGAGCTTAAGTGGTGTAAGGTTTAGCCATCGATTCTTATGTTTTAGATCTGGCCTTGAACGGTCGCGATAATACGTCTAGCGCCACCATGATCTCGGTGTTCACCTAAATAGATACCTTGCCAAGTACCTAGCATTAAACGGCCTTGGTTAATTGGAATAGTGAGTTCAGCACCTAATGTACTACTTTTTATGTGGGCTGGCATGTCGTCATCACCTTCATAATCATGGCGGTAATAACTTTGTCGTTCTGGCACAAAATGATTGAAGTGACTTTCCATATCCAATCTTACTGTAGGATCTGCATTTTCGTTAATAGTTAAACTTGCAGAAGTGTGCTGAATGAAAAGGTGTAATAAACCGACTTTGTACTGTGTTATCTCGGGGAGTTGACGAAGTAGCTCGTCATCAATGATGTGAAAGCCTCGTGAGCGAGGCTTCAATTGAATGGTTTTTTGCTGCCAGCTCATAGTTTATCAAAGCTAACTTCAATATTGGCGTTACCATCAGCAGACGTGAATGGAATTAACACTTTAGCGCCTTCACATTTATGTGCAATTGTATGTCCCTTACCAGACACCACAACTGGTGTTGCCATATCAAACTCGTAGCCTTTTTCGCCAAGTAAGTTTTTAGCGCCACCTGTTACCATGTTAGTAATTTCACCTACCATGTCGGTTACTTCTTCGTTCACCGTATCAGGGCGTTCACCCAACATTCTTTCCATAATGCTCAGTGCTAGGCTTTCATCGAATGAGATTGAAAGTGAACCTTTAGTTTGTGGGCCAACCATACCAATCAAACCTGATACATCGCCACGGGCTAATTCGTCTTTCTTTAAACTAGGTTTGCCCGGCTTTAATTCTGTTTGAGCCATAGTACTCAATACATTTAACAATGATGATAAAAAAGGGTTGATGAACTCCACATTCATTATTTATTTTCCCTTAGGTTTCGAAATGCATTAATCATACTTTAAGTGTAGTGGTTGTTTCAAACACCGCACTTATTCTTTGCATTTTTCGCATTTACCGTGCGCTTCGATTGTTTGTCCTGAGACAATAAATCCACTTTCTGCCGCTAAGTTATTAAGTTCATGAGAAATTACTGTTGAATGTAATTCTTTTACATAACCACAGCTGTCACAAATTAATAACTGTACAGGGTGAATGTGATCAAAATGATGGCACAGCATAAATGAGTTGGTGCTTTCAATTTTATGAATAAAGCCAAGTTCCGATAAGAAATCGAGCGCTCGATAAATAGTGGCAGGTTTTGCGCCTGACTCAGTTAATTTGAGTTGTTCTAATAGGTCATAAGCACCCACACCACCTTGCGCACTAGCTAATAGGCGGAATACTTTTTCACGGATAGGTGTGAAACGTGCACCACGATTATCGCATACTTGTTTTGCTTTACTGACGAGTGATTCTATATTCATCTTCTCTTATCCTTACGCTACCGTGATATACTAACATACTGTATTGTAGTTGCAGTGTTTTTATTCGCTAACACGTTTTCAGGGAGTTTTCTTAATGAGTGAATTGCTAGCTGCATTCATTTTCTTTTTTGCCGTCATTGATCCTATCGGGACCGTGCCTGTTTTTATTGCTGTTACACGCTGGGATGACGCCAAATTTAAGCGCAAAGTTGCATTAAAAGCGGTTGGTGTTTCGGCATTAGTGCTATTATTTTTTGTTGTTGCGGGCGAGTTACTTTTAAACGCGATCAATATTCCACTTTCGGCATTTCAGATTGCCGGAGGTATCGTATTATTACTGTTTGCTCTGTCGATGATCTTCGGTGAAAGTAAACCAGAAACAGAAATCAAAAGTGTTCGAGATAGCACCGAAACCGCTATTTTCCCTTTGGCGATTCCTTCTATTGCCAGCCCCGGTGCCATGCTTGGTGCAGTACTGATGACTCGAAATACCGAATACACTTGGTATGAGCAGCTAATTACCTCATCGATTATGCTTTCTGTGTTAATAATCGTACTGGTTTTATTACTACTTGCCACGCATGTACATAAGTTAATTGGTGATAGTGGCGCGAGCATTATCAGTCGAGTGATGGGCTTAATTTTATCGTCAGTGGCGGTTACCAATATCTTAGGCGGTATCGCTCACTACTTCGGTTTGAGTGTTGTCGGCTAGTTTTAATTTAAAGTGCATTTTCAGTGATTTAAACTTTGAATAATTGCCTTCTTTTATCTAACTTTAAAGAAGGCAATATAAAATTTAAGGAACAAAGAATGCTAATCAAAAATGTCGTCTTATCTGTTTTTCTGATTTTTAGTTTAGGTGCTTGCATGGAGCCGACCTATGATAGTGGTAAGCTAAAAGTCATTGAAGTAACAGATCATGATTTTAAAATTAATGGTGAAAGCGCAGTAACCGTAATTGTTGGTCATGCCAATGTGGCGGAATACAGCTTTTCACTTCGTAAAAGTGATTTAAAGAAAGGCACGCTCCTGCAGTCTGTGTCTGACAGTAATCCAAATGTACGTGCAGATGGTACCTTCTTTAGTGAATATTATGTGCAATCAAAAGATCATGATACGCGTGCATCAATTGAAATTGTCGAAATGGACCCCGTTGAGAAAGTAGCGCGAATTGCAGTGGGTGCTAAGTTAGTTAACCTGAAAAACGAGGACTACAAAGAGCTTGAAATTACGATTTTGGAGCTTACGGGCCAAAACCTTGAACATCTCCTAAGTAAAGTAAAAATGTAGACTTAGCATTTTACCTTATTCATCAAAGAAGTGAGATTGCAGTACACTTCTTCGCCTCTTTTCATTATCTGATCTTTGATTAAGCCATGCCGCGAGCCAGCTTCGGTGGTATAATGGTCGCAATTTTTCATTTCGGTGCATACCTAAAGGGTATGTGTCATCGCTATATTAAGCGTTAATCGTATTAGGTAATTTAAGTTGCAAGTAAATGCATTGATCTTTAAAGGGGCCATGTTATGAGCACAACGACATTAAACCGCCGTTTTTCCGTGGCACCCATGTTAGATTGGACTGATCGTCACTGTCGAACCTTTCACCGCAAAATGACTAAGCATGCTGTGCTTTACACTGAGATGGTGACAACCGGCGCTATTTTATTTGGTAAAGGCGATTACTTACACTTTAATGAGCATGAAGGGCCAGTGGCATTGCAACTTGGTGGCTCAGATCCTGAAGCGTTGGCTAAGTGTGCAAAGTTAGCGGCGGAGCGCGGCTATCATGAAGTAAATTTAAATGTTGGCTGTCCGTCTGATCGTGTGCAAAATGGTCGTTTTGGTGCTTGTTTAATGGCTGAGCCTAAACTGGTTGCTGATTGCGTTGCTGCAATGAAGGCCGAAGTGACTATTCCTGTTACTGTTAAAACTCGCATTGGTATTGATGAGCAAGACTCGTATGAGTTTTTATGTGCTTTAATCGAAGCAAGTCATGATGTTGGCTGTGATGACTTTATTATTCATGCGCGTAAAGCGTGGTTAAATGGCTTAAGCCCAAAAGAGAATCGTGAGATCCCACCTCTTGATTACCCGCGGGTTTACCAGTTGAAAAAAGATTATCCGCAACTTCACTTAAGCTTAAATGGTGGCGTGAAAACAATTGCTGATAGCGTAGCTCACCTTGAGTATGTTGATGGCATTATGATTGGTCGTGAGGCGTATAGTAATCCGTTTATTTTGTCTGAGGTTGACGAAAACATTTATGGTGATGAAGCCTTTACGCTAAGTCGTCATCAGGTTGTACGCTCGATGTACGACTATATTGAAGACGAAATGAGTAAAGGCGCTAACTTTTGGCATATAGCTCGCCATATGTTGGGAATTTTTCAAGGCCAACCTGGTGCGCGTGGTTTTAGACGCCACCTTTCAGAAAAAGGCCATGGCAAAGCGGCCGATTTATCTGTTATGGATAAAGCCTTAAGTTTTGTCCCAGAAGCCTAATCATTTACCCTATTAAAAAAGCCACATTTTGTGGCTTTTTTTGATCCTAAAATTTAGTGAAAAAGTTAATTTTTTAGTCAAATTAGTTATTTTTCATTCAGTCACTAGTCAGCCTAAATCTAAATTTAATTGACTCAACTTATTGTATATAAATGATAATTTTAATTTATTCGTTAGTTGGCACAAGAATTGGAATCTCCTAGCTGTATTAACCCAATAATCAACAGGAGAGTCACATGGGTGTATTAAATCGCGTAAATGACATTATTCAGGCAAACCTTTCTGCAGCATTAGACAAAGCTGAAGTTCCTGAAAAGTTACTTAATCTACTCGTGCAAGAAATGCAGGATGCACTGACTGAATGCCGTGCAACTGCTGCGACATTCTTAACGCAAGAAAAGCAAATGAAGCGTGAAATTGCTGCAAAAGAAGCGAAAGTAGCTGATTGGCAAGCGAAAGCAGAAAAAGCGTTGAGTAAAGATCGTGATGATCTTGCCAAAGCAGCATTAGTTGAAAAGCAGTGTTTAACGACAGAAATCGAAGCACAACAAGCTGAAATGGATAAAGTGGCAGAGTCACTCGCTAAATTGACAGAAGATTGTCAGCGTTTACAAAACAAGCTTGCAGATGCAAAGGCCAAACAGCTGATTTACATGCAAAAAGAACGCGTTGTTACAGCACGCTTAAAAGTAAAAGAGCAGCTGCATAGCAGTAAAGTTGAAGATGCATTAGCGCGTTTTGACTACTTAGAGCAGCGCGTTGAAAGCATTGAGTCGCAAGTTGAGGCGTATGAACTGACACAAAGTGATGCCGCAAATTCAACCGCAGCACAATTCGCTGCCCTTGAGAAAGATGAAGCAATCGATAAAGAGCTTGCTGACTTGAAAGCAACGATGAAGCAGTCGGCTTAGGAGGTTAATGATGAATACTTATCGCACATCGACACGCTGGTACCGTGATCTGAGTAATAAAAAGATCTCGGGTGTATGTAGCGGACTCGCTGCGCGCTTGGGCTTCCCTGTATGGTCAACACGTTTGGTCATGATCATATTACTTATTCAAATGCCCCTGTTAATAGGCGTGGGTTATTTAGTGGCTCATTGCACTTTACCAGTGAAAGGTTACTAGGAGTAGAGCATGAAAACGTTAGCTATCATCATTTTGGCAATGTTATTACTATGCACTGATGCGGTTTCATTTGTATCGTTTGACTCATGGCAATTACCTTTATCAATTGCTGATATGAGTTGGGCTGGGCTTGAGGTCATCGGTGCAATAGTGGCAGTCATTGCCGTCGTTGCAGGTGTTGCGCTATTCACTATTGGGCTGCTAGGCGCAGGTGTTGTTGCTTTGATTGGTGTTGTGCTTGCGTTTTTATTTGGCTCAGTCATGATTGCATGGCCACTTTTACTAATCGCAGCATTATGCTGGTTGATTGCCGATAACAAAAAATCGCCAGCTTAAGGTACTAATAAACTGCCTTAATACATAAAATATGCTAAATTTAGCGGGTAAGTTAATGTCTTAACAAGGATTAAAACATAATGAAACTGTGGCCCGCACTCTCTTTTCTTACCGCAAGTTTATTCTTTAGTACTTTTTCATCTGCCCATAGTGGTCATGATCATAGCGATGTTGCCGAAGTAACCGTAAGCAATGCGCAGGTACGTGAATTTTTACCAGCCAGTAAAGCCAGCGTGGCTTATTTAACTATTACTAACCCAAGTGAGCATGCAACGGTATTAACTAAAGCCGAGCTTGATGGTTTAGGACGTGTTGAAATTCATCAGCATACTCATGTTGATGGCATGATGAAAATGGAACAGGTTTTATCATTAAAGATTGATGGGCACAGCAGTGTTGAGTTTAAACCGGGTGGTTATCACTTAATGGTGTTTGAACCTGAAGATCAACTAAAAGCAGGGCAAGAACGAAAACTCACGCTATATTTTAATGATGGCAATCGAGTTTTTACTCAAGCCAAGGTTGTGTCTTTACAAGAAATGTCTGAGCAGGCATCAAAAAAAAGTAAAGAGCACTCACATCACTAGGAGGTATTATGTCTGAGCATAAAGGAAAAATAGCCAGTGCATTACTTATTATACTAATTATTTTTTACGCGATTGCTGTTTACTGGAGTAGTGAACCAGCTCGTATGGATGTTGTTAGCAAGGCAAAACAGGAAGCGCAAATGCGCGGTGAAAAGTTTGTCACCGGCTACACAACAACAACTACGTTGATCAATGTGGCAAGTACATTATTAAATAAGCCTGGCGGCTACTTATCTAACGATATGATGCCACCAAGTGTAATGATGGATAACATGCCGGCGTGGGAATACGGCGCGCTTGAGATGACCCGAGATTTAGTGTTGTCGATGCGTAAAGACTTCAGTCGTTCACAGTCTCAATCAACTGAGCACGAAGCTCTTAAAAAAGCACAGCCGCAATTTAATATAAGCTCGGTAGCATGGGCATGGCCTAGCGCAGAAACTGAATATCAAAAGGGTATTGATTTACTTATTGTATACCGTACCCAAATTGCGGATCAGAACGATCGAGATAGCCAGTTTTATGCCCGTGCCGATAACTTACGTGGCTGGTTAAAAGAAGCTGAAAAGCGTTTAGGTAGTTTAAGCCAGCGTTTAAGTGCAAGTGTTGGTCAAGATCGTTTGAATACTGATTTAGCTGGCGATACTGCGGCTCATCAAGCAACATACACCCCTTTGCAAAGCCAAGTAAAAACATCTTGGTGGCAAATTGATGATGTATTTTATGAATCGCGTGGTGCAACGTGGGCATTACTGCACTTTTTACAAGCGGTTGAATATGATTTTGCTGATGTCTTAGAAAAGAAAAATGCTCGTGTTAGTCTGCAACAAATTATTCGTGAATTAGAGGCCACGCAAGAAACTGTGTGGAGCCCAATGATCTTAAATGGCAGTGGTTTTGGTTTTGTTGCTAACCACTCACTGGTCATGGCGAATTATATTTCTCGAGCCAATGCGGCTCTAATTGAACTTAGCGAACTTTTAGCGCAAGGATAAAATGATGAAAAAGTACTGTTTAGCAGCTGCCCTTTCAATGGCCTGTTTAGCTCCAACAGCGCAAGCTGATACATTATTAGGTTTATACCTAGGTGTTGATGGCTGGCAATCAGATAACAGCGGTAGTTTTGCTCAAGACGGAAATCTACAAAGCTTTAAATTTGATGATGAAACGTTTACGAGCTACTACGCAGCACTTGAGCACCCAGTGCCGTTAGTACCAAACATTAAACTAAAATACACTGAACTTGAGTTAAATGGTGATACAACACTTGATGAAACATTTAGTTTTGGTGGTTCTGATTACGTTGTAGGCACACAAGTAGGCACAGTGAGTGATTTATCACATGTTGACTACATCCTATATTACGAAATCTTTGATAATGATTTGGTTTCAATTGATTTAGGTGTAAACGCTAAACAATTTGACGGTGAAATTACGGTAACGGGTACTTCGCAAGAAGGTGGCCCAAGTACAACTGAGCGCGTTGATTTTTCTGGTTTCGTACCTTTAGTGTATGGTCGTGCTGAAGTTGGCTTGCCGTTAACAGGTTTAAGCGTATTCTTTGAAGGTAGCTTACTGGCTATCGACGATAGCAAAGTTCAAGACTACCAAGCGGGTGTTGCATACGCTTTACTTGATAACTTAGCAATTGATATGGACATTAAAGCGGGTTACCGCTCAATGACTTTAGAGCTTGATGATATTGATGATATCTACACAGATTTAGATGCATCAGGCCCATTTGCGGGTATTCAAATCCACTTCTAATCGAGTTTTTCGGTTTATATTTAGCTGGCAGCTTTATTTTAAAGCTTGCCAGCTAACTTCAAATTCATCTTCTAATGATGTTGAAAGTATCTGCTTATAAGCCTTATTTATTGGCGATGCGATTAGCTTTCTTAACTCGTCGCCCGTTTGTGTAAATTTATAATAACTGAGTACTAAGTCATTACTTTTTGCTTTTAAAACCAAGCGTTGATTCATAAAGCTCAGCACCAGTTCTTGGCCAGCTTTTAAAACAGCTGACTCGATTTCTTTTCGATACAGCAAGTTAATATCCATTAGGGTAAGAATGTCAGGAAAGCTAACAGGGGTTTTCCCTAAATTAAATGACACCTTGTTACCTTTTCTAAGTAAATCAAACAGCGAAGGCTTCTTGTAAAAGCCAAGTAAAATTAAGTGGCTGTTATCTTTTTCATTGAAGCCACACAGTGATGTACAGCGCTGAAGGGCATCTGCTTCGCGCTGTGTCATGTGTTTAAGTGTTTGTAAGCTTTTAATCGAAAAGGTGCCCGGTGACACGGTCTCACCTGCGAGTATTTTTGCCCATAGCTTTTGCATTGAAGAATTAGCTGTGTCTTCACATAAACTAATAAAGCGCTCTATCCAATCAAAATCTGGTTGTTGTTGGCCCGTGACATCGGGGCAAAACGCCATAGCCATCGCCATAATGGTTTCGATATTTTCTTGGCGCTTAATGAATTGAATTTCTTGGCGAGTTTGGGCGCGCTCTAAAAGGCTTGCTTGCGCTTTAATTTGATAAGCTAACTGCTGTTGACCTTGTGCTGAGTAGCTGTCATCACCAGCATGGTTGATCCTAGCCGATGATGCCTTATGAATAGGGTAGCCAAGCTGGTTTTCTATGATATTAGCAAGATTAACTCTCGCCTGAGCTGCTTTCACTGTCATCGGTCACACTGTCCTTACCTGTTGTTGCTAACTGCGCATGAGTTTTGATGTTATTGAGCGCCAGTTTTACTGTGTTATTGAGAATATACTGGCTTAGTAAAGCAAGGTAGCCACCAATAATAGGGGTGTTGACCTCACCTTTTAATGAACACTCAATGTTAACGTTATCACCCTCAGGTAAATAGCGAATTGTGCCTTGGGCAATGTGTTCTTTATTAAATAAGATATTAAATGAAAGCTGGCTGTTGTCGAGTTGGGTGATGGTCATTTCACCTTCGCCAAAGCGACTTTGCCAAAATTGATGTGCACCTACTCCTTGGCTAGGCTCTGCAATGGTAAATTCGATACTCGGGTCGACAGCCTGCCATGGTTGCCATTTAGGCCATTGATTAAAGTCACCAACAAGGCTCGCAACTTCAGCACTGCTCGCATTCACTTTAATTGATTTGTGAACAGTATATTGCGGTGAAAGCATGAGCCCAATCACAAGTGAGATCAGAATGCTGATAAAAATCGCTTTTAGGGTAAAAATGAGTATTTTAATAATCTCACCTCAGGCAATTGTTTTATAACTTTCATAACATTATACGTAACATAGACTATAATTTGTTTGATACTATATAAGCTATCACTAATGTATCATAGTTAAATAAGTGATAGAATTTTGAGCATCGCTGTAAAATGGAGTGGCGCCATAGTTACAGTATTACGGGGATCACTTTAAGGAATTATTAATGGCATCAGAGAGTAACGACTTTTTGTTTAGTGACCAAGATGACGAACAGTTAGTGGATGAAACTGTCTCTGATTTTTGGGACGTATTAATTGTCGATGATGATCCAGAAATACATTCAGTTACTAAGCTTGCTCTTTCAGGCGTTGAGTTTTGGGATAAAGGGCTGCGATTCCACCATGCCTACTCAGGTGCAGAAGCGCTCGAATTACTTAAAAATGACCATTCGATTTCGGTAATACTCCTTGATGTGGTTATGGAGTCAGATGATGCTGGCTTGCAAGTTGTAAAGCAGGTTAGAGAGTGCCTCAATAATCACAATGTGCGCATTATTTTACGTACCGGACAACCAGGCTATGCACCTGAAGAAAAAGTGATCCGCGAATACGATATTAACGACTACAAAACAAAAACAGAGCTAACACGTAGTAAACTTATCACCGCCCTGGTTACTGCTATTCGCTCTTATGAGCAAGTATGTCAGCTCGAATTTCAAAGCCGCGCGTTAAATAATATTTTGTATGCATCTAAGGCTATTCTTGGTTTTACTGATATCAAAGCTTTTTCGATGGCAGTGATTAAGCAGCTCTCAATTATTTTAGATTGCGAACCGCAAGGTTTACTGTGTGGTTCTATTGAAGATGACAATCAGGTTTATGTTTTAGGTGGTTGTGCTGAATATAATGAGTTTATTGGCCAGGGTATTGAGCAGCTTGATGATGGCCGTATTATCATGCAAGTTAACAACTGCCTAGCCCAAGGTGAGCATCAGCACACCGATGTAGACAGTACGTATTTATTAAAAAGCAAAAACCGCCAAGCAGCTATTTACTTAGAAACCGAGCACACTCCAAGTCCTTCACAACTACAATTTGCAGAGATATTTTTAACCAATGTCAGTGTTGGTCTTGATAATGTTAGATTGTTTAACCGTTTACGTGATGCAGCTTATAAAGATGTTTTAACTGGCTTATCGAATCGTAACGATTTCATGAATAAAGTGGAGCGTTACTACCAGCCGGGTAAAAGTGACTATGTCTTTTTATTAATTGATGTTGCGCAATTCTCAGATATTAATAATGGCTTAGGCCAAGAGATTGGTAACTTATTACTAAATGCCATTGTTGATAGGCTACATCAAGAATACCCAAATGCAAAGCTGCTCTCGCGTATTGGTGCAGATGTGTTTGGCTTACTGTTACCCGTTGGTGAATGTGATGTTGAGCTACTACGCGAGCATTTAAGTTTGCCGTTCAATGCTGGTGAACACATTTTACCAATCAACTTTAAAATTGGTTTATGTTACCAAGGTGATTTCCAACAAGCCGGGATCGAGACCTTAAAACTCGGTTACATTGCGTTAAACCAAGCTAAAAAACAATCTTCTGAAATGGTGGTGACGTATACCCCAGATATGGAAGAGCAGATGGCATGGCGTTTGGGGATCATCAGGCAGCTTCGTCAAGATTTTGAGCAACGTAAATTAGAAGTGTGGTTTCAACCGCAACTTGATTTAAATACCCTCGAAATTATAGGTTGTGAAGCGCTGCTGCGTTGGCCCTCAGGAAATGGTCAGTATATTTCGCCAGCGATTTTCGTTCCAATGGCTGAAGATGCCGGTTTAATTGTCGATATAGGGCAGTGGGTGCTGGAGCAAGCATGTATGCAGCAAAAGCGCCTAGAAGCGATGGGATTTGCAATTAGCATTGCAGTAAACGTCTCAGTGCCACAATTTAAAGTTAAAGGCTATGCTCAGCAAGTAAAAGACACGCTTATTAAATACGATGTAGAACCGCAATATATTGAACTTGAAGTAACCGAAAGCGTGGTTATGGATGAGCTTACGAATGTGATCACAACTTTAAAAGAGCTCAAAGAGTTTGGTATCGAGATTGCGATCGACGACTTCGGTACAGGGTTTTCATCGTTAAGTTACTTGCAAAAACTTCCGCTAGACAGACTCAAAATTGATCGCGATTTTATTAAAGACTTGCCAGGTCAAGATTGTCAGGCGATTGCTGCGTTAATTATTTCTTTAGGTGCAAGGCTGGGTTTAAAAACCATAGCAGAAGGGGTCGAGACACAAGCGCAAGCGGATTATTTAGCCCAGCTTGGCTGTGATGAAGTGCAAGGCTTCATGTATGCTAAGCCTATGCCAGAAAAAGAGTTAATTACCTACCTGCAAGCTAAACAATAGAAAGTTTCAACAAAAGCATATTAATTAAACAGCGCCCTCCCATGTGAAGGGCGTTTTGTTTTCTATAATAATCCATAAGAGTGGGGTATAATTCGCCCCTTTTGTTAGCAGAGTACACTTTATGAGCGCATTAAAAGCCGAGCGAGGCCTGTTTTCTTACCCTAAGTATTGGGCTGAATGCTATGGCACGGCGCCATTTTTACCAACCACTCGTGCAGAAATGGACGCGTTAGGCTGGGATAGCTGTGACGTGATCATTGTCAGTGGTGATGCGTATGTAGATCACCCAAGTTTCGGTATGGCTGTGATTGGGCGTATGCTTGAGTCACAGGGTTTTCGTGTGGGTATAATTGCACAACCTGATTGGAACTCAAAAGATGCCTTTATGGCGTTAGGTAAGCCTAATTTATTCTTTGGTGTTACAGCGGGTAATATGGACTCGATGATCAACCGTTATACTGCTGAAAAGCGTATGCGTCATGATGATGCTTATACGCCGGGTAACATAGGCGGTAAACGTCCTGACCGTGCGGTAGTTGTTTACAGCCAACGCTGTCGCGAAGCTTATAAAGATGTGCCGCTGATCATTGGTGGTATTGAGGCGAGTTTACGCCGTATTGCTCATTATGATTATTGGCAAGAAAAAGTACGCCGTAGCGTATTGTTTGATGCCAAAGCTGACATTCTAATTTACGGTAATGCTGAGCGCCCACTTGTTGAAGTTGCCCACCGTATTGCTGCGGGTGAGTCGGTTGAGACAATTCAAGATATTCGTGGTACTGCGGTTATTCGTAAAGAACCATTACCGGGTTGGCGTGGTAGTGACTCAACTGCAATTGATAAAATCGGTAAGATTGATCCAATTCCAAACCCGTATGGCGCAGATGATGTGGGTTGTAGTAAATCTGAATTTAAAAAAGCAGGTATTGATTTAAGTGCCGAGGCGGCTAAGCCAATCACTGTTCAGCCAGCTCGTCCTAAGCCTTGGGAAAAGACCTACGTTAAGCTGCCAGCGTATGAGCAAGTAAGCGTAAATAAACCGCTTTATGCCCATGCCTCGCGTATTTTGCACCAAGAAACCAACCCAGGTTGTGCACGTGCGTTATTTCAACGCCATGGCGATCGTTCTATTTGGGTTAACCCGCCAGCATTCCCACTTGAAACTGAAGAAATGGATGGCGTATTTGGTTTGCCATATCAGCGTATTCCACACCCAAGCTACGGCGATGAAAAAATCCCAGCCTATGAAATGATTAAAACCTCGGTGAACATCATGCGTGGTTGCTTTGGTGGTTGTTCTTTTTGTTCGATTACAGAGCACGAAGGACGTATTATTCAAAGCCGTTCTGAACAATCAATTATTGATGAAATTGAGCAAATTCGTGACAGAGTGCCAGGATTTACAGGGGTTATTTCTGACTTAGGCGGACCGACAGCGAATATGTACAAGTTACGTTGTAAGAGCAAAAAGGCAGAGAGTACGTGCCGACGTTTATCATGTGTTTATCCTGATATCTGTAAGCACATGGACACGGATCACACCCCAACTATTGAGCTTTATAAAAAAGCCCGTGATGTAAAAGGTGTCAAGAAAATCTTAATTGCGTCTGGTGTACGCTATGACTTAGCCGTTGAAGATCCGCGCTACGTAAAAGAGTTAGTTACCCATCACGTAGGCGGGTACTTAAAAATTGCCCCTGAGCATACTGAAGATGGTCCATTGTCTAAGATGATGAAGCCGGGCATGGGGGCTTACGATAAGTTTAAAGAGTTATTTGATAAATACTCAAAAGAAGCGGGTAAAAAGCAGTATTTGATCCCGTATTTTATTTCTGCTCACCCAGGAACGAAAGACGAAGACATGGTGAACATGGCGTTGTGGCTAAAGGCTCATGACTTTAAACTTGATCAAGTACAAAACTTTTATCCATCGCCGATGGCTAATGCAACCACGATTTATCACACAGAGATGAACTCGCTGCGCAATATTAAAAACAATACTGAACAAGTGTCAGTTCCAAAAGGTGCGCGTCAGCGTCGCTTACACAAAGCAATTTTACGTTACCACGATCCGGCTGGTTGGCCGATGATCCGTGAAGCTCTAAGAAAAATGGGCAAAGCGAATCTAATCGGTAAAGGACCGAACTGTTTGGTACCTGAAGAAGGTCGCAACGAGAAAGCTGCTAGAGGAAAGGGCGGTAAAGGCCGTGCGGCACTGACTCGTCACACCGGTTTTAGCCAGTTTAAAAAGGCCAATACCAAACCTAGAGTAGGTAAAAATAAGCAGCGCGCAAAGTAAAAGGTATAAATACGGCCCTTAAAGGGCCGTTTTTATATTAGATCAATAACCAAGTCGCGGTGCCTAAAAAGGCAAAGATACCAACAATATCAGTGACGGTTGTCAGCACTACGCTCCCTGCAAGGGCTGGGTCAATTTTCATTTTCTTAAGAATTAATGGAATGCTCGCACCCGCAATACCAGCGGCAACAAGGTTCATAAACATTGCAAAGGCCAGCACTGCGCCGAGCTTAAAGTCCCACTGCCATAGGGCAACCACACCAGCAATTAATATCGACCAAATAATGCCATTCAGTGCGCCAATCGCTAACTCCTTAAGTAATAAGAAGCGTTGGTTGGTTTGGTTGATATGACCAACCGCTATACCACGAATAACCAGAGTTAGGGTTTGGCTACCCGCAACACCCCCCATTGAAGGGACGATACCATTGAGTACCGCTAAAATAGGCAAGATTGCTAAGGTGTTTTCGAAAAAGCTTGCCACAATTGCTGCTAACAATGCGGTTAATAAGTTAACCCCAAGCCAAATAGAGCGACGCTGCGAACTTTTTAGCACTGGCGCAAAGGTATCTTCTTCGTCGTCAAGACCCGCGAGGCTTAGCATGCTGTGCTCTGCATCTTCACGGATTACGTCAACGATATCATCGATGGTAATACGACCAAGCAAGTGAGCGTTATCATCCACAACAGGCGCTGAAATCCAGTTGTGACGCTCGAACAGTTGCGCTACATCACTTTCATCCATAGAGATTAGGATTGACTCACAGTCTTCATCCATTAAATCACGAACAATTTTATCTGAAGGACTGGTCAGCAATGTAGTTAATGAAAGCGCGCCTAAAAAGCAGTTATGCTTGTCAACTACATATAAGTCATCGGTACCCTCTGGTAGCTCACCTCGTAAGCGTAAATAGCGCAGTACAACATCGAGAGTAACGTCAGGACGAATGGTGACCGTATCGCTGTTCATCAAGGCACCGGCTGAGCGCTCTTGATAAGAAAGTGCTTGAGTTGCTCTCTCTCTATCTTGCGAATCCATGGCACTGACAACGTCTTGATATACGGTATCAGGAAGACTACGTAAAACCTCACCTAAGTCATCGTCGTCCATATCTTCAGTGGCAGCAGCAATGTGCTCAGGCTCCATCTGGGCAATAATGCCAAGACGTACATCTTCAGAGAGTTCTTCTAGAACATCACCACGGACATCTGGATCAACCAGCTGCCAAAGCATACGACGAATTTTATGGGGAGAAGATTCAAGTAAAAGGGCTGTATCACAAGGTGCCGTTTTGGCTAACATACCGCGCACTTGAACAAATTGACCACTATTGAGTGACTTGGTCACTTGTTTGAGTTGTTGTAGTGGGTAATCTTGTTCAAAGGCTTCTGGCATTGGCGTCCTTACAACTGAAAAAAAGTTTAAATAGGCTAAGCAAATACAGCATAGTTGCTTTGTAGTGTATTTGCAGAGATATCGTCGCACTGCGATAAATTTATTAAGAGTTTTGTAATTTAGAAAAGCGAGCGATATAAAAGTAGGATATTTAAAGGGAATTTTAAATATCCGAATTAAGTTTACCGTAAACCTTGAAGTCTTAGCAAATGCTATTCTTGCTCGTGGAAGCGTTGTGCAATTAATTCGCCGATTGCCGTTAATGCAGCATCGGCGTCAGGGCCTTCGCACACAACGCGAACTTCTTTACCCTGACTACTTTCAAGTAGCATTAATGCTAACACGCTGTCGCCTTCAGCTTCTTTATCATCTTGATAAAGCGTAATTTTGGCATCAAATTGCAGTGCTAATTGCGCTAAAACAGTAGCAGCACGAGCATGTAAGCCAAGTTTATTTTGAATTAAAAAGGTATCTTCAGCGTGCATTGTTGGTGCCTAATTAAATGTCTTGTTCGCGGTGGCGAATTTTTACATTAGCATGAGTTTTAGAAAAGCTCTCACCAATTGTTTGCGCTAAGTAAACAGAGCGATGCTGGCCGCCGGTGCAACCAATAGCAATGGTCAGGTAACTGCGGTTATTACGCTCTAAATGTGGCAACCAAGTTTGCACAAAGGTTTGTATTTGCCACGTGAACTTTTGCACTATGCTGTGGCTAGCTAGGTAATCTTTTACTGGTTGATCAAGGCCTGTTAGTGGCTTTAAATCAGGTTCCCAGTGTGGGTTAGGTAAAAAGCGTGCATCAAAAACGTAGTCAGCTTCTTTTGGAATACCATGCTTAAAGCCAAACGACATAAAAGTAATAATCAGCTTTTTATCTTTTTTACCTAAAATCTTTTCGCGAATTGATTCTGCTAATTGATGAACACTCAGATCAGTGGTATCAATCATAAAGTCAGCGCGAGTGATCAACACATCAAGCAGGATTTTTTCTTGTTTAATGGCCAGATCAAGCGGCAAAGAATCAATAGATAGTGGATGCAAGCGGCGTGTTTCTGAAAAGCGCTTGATCAGTGTTTTGTCATCACTGTCTAAATAGAATAGTGTTGGGTTTGCGAAACCTGGCAGGTACTCAAGAATATCATTAAATTCTTGCTGCTCTTTCGGTAAGTTACGCACGTCGATGCTGACCGCTATTTTATCGTAGTTATCAGACACACTTCGTACGAGCGATGGCAGTAAATTAACCGGAATATTATCAACGCAATAATAGCCTAAGTCTTCAAGTACACGTAAAGCGACCGATTTACCTGAGCCTGAGCGACCGCTGATAATTATTAATTCCATTTATGCCTCTGCTGATATGACCTGAAACAGTTGCTGATCGGTAGTAGCACTACGCAGCTGTTTACAAAACTCTTTATCTTTAAGTCTATCAGCAATTGTTGATAAGGTCTTTAGGTGAAGCTGACAGTCACCATCTGGTACGATGAGTGCCACAAAAATATCAACTGGACGATTATCAATTGCATCAAAATTAATAGGGGATTCACTCACTATCACAAATGCATGAGGCTCATCTGCGCCGCTCATTCGGCCATGTGGAATAGCAATACCTCGGCCAATGCCGGTGCTACCTAGTTTTTCTCGGTTGAGTAAAGCATCTAGGATATCTTGTTGCGATAAATGAGGAAGCTGCTGGTGGGCCAGTTCGCTGATATATTCAAGAATTCTTTTTTTGCTATTAAAAAGGACCGCAGCTTTGCTGCAGTCCTGGTTAGTAAGTGAACTTAGTTTCATAATTTAATGTCGAGCTAATTTCTCTTTGTGTTTAATGACTTGGCGATCAAGTTTATCGATCAGTGAGTCAATGGCTGCGTACATATCTTGATGTTCTGTAGAAGCGAACAATTCGCCTCCGTTTACATGTAAAGTTGCTTCTGCTTTTTGGCTTAATTTTTCTACATCTAGAATGACATGAACATTATTAATATGGTCAAAATGCCTTTCTAGTTTTGCAAACTTGGTGTTTACATAGTCTCTTAATGAATCTGTGATTTCTACATGACGACCAGTTAAATTTAGTTGCATAAGCATTTTTCCTTCTATGTAAAACGCCTAAATCAGACTCTTACGCTGATTAGACGGAGGTATTGCTAGAGACTCACGATATTTTGCAATTGTACGTCTAGCTACTTTAATTCCTTGCTCAGCCAATATATCTGCAATTTTGCTATCACTCAATGGTTTAGCTGAGTTTTCTGCAGCGACTAACTTCTTGATTAAAGCGCGTATTGCTGTAGAAGAACACTCACCACCATTTTCGGTGCTGACATGGCTTGAGAAGAAATATTTCAACTCAAAAATACCCCGTGGGGTATGCATATATTTTTGCGTTGTTACCCGTGAAATCGTCGATTCATGCATTTCGACCATTTCAGCAACATCATTTAGCACCATCGGCTTCATTGCTTCAGGGCCATGCTCAAAGAAAGCTTGTTGTTGTTGAACGATACAGTTGGTCACTTTTAATAGCGTATCGTTACGGCTTTCTAAGCTTTTAATAAACCACTTAGCTTCTTGTAAGTGAGAACGAATAAATTGGCTGTCGCTACTTGATTTAACAGAGCGAGACATCGCCGCATATTGGCTGTTCACTCTAATCTTTGGCATACAGTCTGGGTTTAACTCGACTACCCAGCGACCTTTTACTTTTTTTACTGATACATCAGGTATGACGTACTCAGATTCTTCGCGCACTATGCTATCCGCAGGCTTAGGATTTAAGCTGTGGATGAGCGTCATCACTTCTTTAAGCTCGTTTTCTTTAAGCTTAGTCTTTTTCATCAAAGTTCGATAGTCGCGACTCGCTAATAATTCGATATGCTCAGATAAAACCATTTTAGTTTCAGCTAAATATGGCGTATTAGCATCGAATTGGCGTAACTGAATGCACAGACATTCTTGTAAACTGCGCGCACCAATACCCACAGGATCAAATAACTGAATTCTTTTTAAGACCGCTTCGACTTCATCAAGTTCGATTTCTTCTTCATCGTTATTTTGATTAAAGCTTTCGACGATATCTTCACAGCTTACCGTTAATATACCTGAGTCATCGATAGCTTCTACAATTGCCACAGCAATCGCTTCATCAGTAGGGCTAAATGGCGTGAGCTGTAATTGCCACATTAGGTATTCATGAAGGGTTTCGGTTGATGCTCCCTGATAGATAGATTCATCTTCAGGCATTGGCCCTGACGATGTTGAAGGGGCGGCACTCATGTACTCATCCCACGTGACGTCCATTGCTAAGTCATCGCTTACGGTGTCTTTATTGAGAGCATCACTACTTTCTTGCTCGTACTCGCTAGGTGCTTCTTCGGCAGACGCGCTGACTTGCACATCGTCAGGCTCCGCTTTTTGCTCATTCTTGCCGGTGCTTTCTTCATTGTAATCCGCTTCTTCCACTTCAAGCAGGGGATTACTATCAAGCGCTTCTTGAATTTCTTGCTGGAGATCCAATGTACTGAGCTGCAACAAACGAATCGCTTGTTGCAGTTGTGGAGTCATTGTAAGTTGCTGGCCCATGCGCAGCTGTAATGATTGCCTCATGTATCCCTAACAATCCTTTTTAAGTTATCGATAACTGTATAAACACAGTTATCGATTTATTGTCATTGTTATAAGTCTAGCAGATGCTCTAGTCGCTGGCGTAATGGTTACAGCCTGAATTGCTCGCCTAGATATACATCGCGTACAGTTTGGTCTGCTAATACGTGCTCAGGTGTGCCTGATGCAATTAGCTCCCCATGAGAAACAATGTAGGCTTTTTCACAAACATCAAGGGTTTCTCGAACATTATGGTCAGTAATTAGTACACCGATACCACGATTTTTTAGGTGCTCAATAATTTTCTTTATATCTAACACTGAAATTGGATCAACACCAGCAAAAGGCTCATCTAAAAGGATAAATTTAGGATTAGCGGCTAATGCGCGAGCAATTTCTACACGGCGTCGCTCACCACCTGACAGCGCCATACCTTGGCTGTCACGAATGTGTTGAATACTAAACTCATCGAGTAAGCTATTGAGTGTTTCTTCGCGGGTGGTTTTATTTAGATCTTTACGAGTTTCTAAAATGGCCATCAAGTTTTGGTAAACCGTCAACTTTCGAAAAATTGACGATTCTTGTGGCAGATAGCCAATACCTAAACGCGCACGGCTATGCATTGGTAAAAGGGTGATATCGTTATCATCAATACTGATTTTACCTTTGTCGCTAGGTACTAGGCCTACAATCATATAGAAGGTCGTTGTTTTACCTGCGCCATTTGGACCAAGCAAGCCAACAATACTGCCAGCTTCAACTTCAAGACCGACATTTTTAACCACTTGGCGGCCTTTGTAGCTTTTAGCTAAAAGCTCTGCTTTTAATGTGCTCATGGTTGGCCTTTATTATCTTTTTTATTTTCAACAGGCACTAAAATAGTGTGTACACGATCTGTTGAGTTTTCGTCTTTTTCAGCACTGATCAGCTGCTGTGCCATATCATAGGTAATGCTTTTTGCTGTTACTTTTTGACCTGCTTGAGTAACTTCAGCTTCACCATTTAAGGTTAAGAAGCGTTTTGCAACATCATAACGTACTTCTTCTGCGCTTGCGCTCATCACGGTGCCATCAGCTTGCTTTTCTTCGAAGTAAGCAGGCTTACCTGTGGCAATAATCAACTCTACTGTACCTTCGGTATCACCGCCGTGTGCTTCAAGGCGCTCTGCGGTAATACGACGATTACCATGCACGATCTCTACGTTACCTTCAAATATGCCAACGCCATCTTTTAGTTTACCTACTTGGCGATCTGAGCTAATGCTAATTTGAGCGCCAGTTTGCTCGGCAGCTGCGCCCGAAAAGGCAATCAATAAGCTAGGGAGCAGGAGTAATTTCTTCAGTTTATTGGTCATAGTATATGGTTCGTGTATGGTTAGTTAACTCAACAATTTCGGTTTTTAAATCGGCTTTTAAGCCTTTCCCGGTAATCTTTAAATTCGGTCCTGTTAGTGTCACAGGTTGCTTAGAAAACATGGTCATTTTATCAATGTCGACATTAATGTTTTCTGCTTTTATATCTTCGATCATGCCGTTATGGGTTAAGTTTTTAGCAACTACATCCCCTTCAAAAATCAGCTGATCGTTTTCATACAATGTGGCTTCTTTGGCTTTTACTTGCCAAACCTGCTGGTCGCCATAAATAGTAAAAATAGGTTGCTCAAAAAAGGTAAACCCTAATTGTTGATACAACTCCATTTTAGCAGCAGCCACTTTATGACTAATTTTGCCTTGCTCGTCATACGCTGTTTGCTTTAACGCCACTGCGGTGTAATCAGGTGTTGCGATAATCTCGTCTTCACTAGTTATTGTGTCTGTTGATTGGTTAAAGTACGGGTACCATAACCACACCATGCAACAAACAAAAACAATACTCAGTAAAATACGGGCTATATTCATGCGCTGGTTCCATCGCTAGTTAACGGCTTACCGTTTTCTAACATCAGTAAATCAGTTAATTCACGCACAGCTCCAAAGCCACCTGGTAATAATGTGGTGTAATGAGCCAGCTTTTTAATCAGTGGGTGTGCGTCGTTTACTGCAACAGCAAACCCTACTTTTTCCATTACTGGTAAGTCTGGACCATCATCACCAATATAGGCAATTTGTTCATCAGTCAGCCCCAGTTTATCTTTTAACTCTTGATAAGCAATCAGCTTATCTTCTTGTCCCTGATAAATGTGCTGAACTGTTAGGCTAGTCATTCGCTGCTGAACTATTTGTGAATGGCGGCCAGTAATCACTGCCACTTCAAAGCCACTATTAATGAGCGCTTTAATACCAAAGCCATCTTTAGTATTAAATGCTTTAAGCTCTTCGCCATCATTACCTAAATAAATTCGGCCATCAGAAAAAACGCCATCTATATCACAGATTAGCAATTTTACTTTTTGTGCGCGCTGACTCACATCAGGGCTAAGAGGCTGGTATAGCTCGGCGAATGTCATTGCTTAAAGAACTCCTGCTTTTAATAGGTCTTGCATATTAAGGGCACCAATTGGCGTATTACTTTGATCTACCACAATTAAACCATTGATACGTTTACGTTCCATAATATTTAAAGCTTCAGCTGCAAGCATATCAGGGCGAGCAGTTGTACATGAACGGGTCATTACTTGGCTAATTGCCGTATTATGGATATCGATGCGCTGTTCTAAAATACGGCGTAAGTCACCATCAGTGAATAATCCGGCTAACTTTTCATCTGCACCAATCACCGCGGTCATACCAAGGCCCTTGGCTGACATTTCGATTAGTGCGTCTTTAATGCTTTGGGTTTCGCTAACGATTGGCGTGGCGTCGCCTGCGTGCATCACATCATCTAATGTAAGTAATAAACGTTTACCTAAGCTGCCACCCGGGTGCGAAAGCGCAAAATCATCGGCTGTGAAACCACGGGTTTCAAGTAACGCAACCGCCATTGCATCACCCATAACCAAGGTCGCTGTGGTACTTGCAGTTGGCGCAAGGCCTAATGGACATGCCTCTTGGCTTACTTTAATGCACACATGTACATCAGACAGTTTGGCCATGGTTGAGTCTGGGTTGCCTGTTAGTGAAATCATTTTTGCGCCAATGCGCTTGATAACAGGGATAATGCTAAGTACTTCGCTGGTTTCGCCTGAGTTCGAAATACACATCACCACATCATCACGGGTGATCATGCCTAAATCACCGTGGCTTGCTTCGCCAGGATGAACAAAAAATGCCGGTGTGCCAGTACTTGCAAGGGTCGCCGCAATTTTATTACCAACGTGGCCAGACTTGCCCATACCAATCACAATAATACGACCTGTACATTGGAACATTAATTGGCAAGCGTTATCGAAATCTTGATTTATATATTGCTCAATTTCTTGTAAAGCTTGTGCTTCAATTTCGAGTACGCGCTTACCCTGCGCGATAAAGCTAGGTTGTGTCATTAATTATCCTACTTGGCTGAAAATATAGCCCTGATATGCAATAAATGCGACTAACAAGAAGCCACCTTCTACTCTATTGATACGACGAGCACCTTTAAAGTTCAATGACATGGCAATCAATACAACGGTTGCTGCAATCATGATAAGTGCATCGCGGTTTGCCGCAGAAGGGTCAATAATTGATGGGTTGATAATGCCCGCAAGTGGTAATACGGCGAGTAAATTGAAAATGTTTGAGCCAACGATATTACCAAGCGCTAAATCGTCTTCGTTTTTTAATACCCCTGCAATACAGGCCGCCAGCTCTGGTAAGCTGGTACCAATAGCAATAATGGTTAAGCCTATTACAAGGTCTGATAGACCAAAATATTTCGCAATATCGACGGCTGATTCAACTAAAAAGTGTGAACTAACTGGTAATAAAATCATGCCGATTATTAACCAAAACAAGGCTGATTTGGTACTGACATCGTTCGGAACGTCTTCACATGCTTCGCTAACAAATGGGTCATCTTGGTTTTTAGCACGCAGAGAAACAATAACTAAACCACCAATAAACACAGCAAAAGCAATCATCAAGGCAATGCCTTCAGCGAATGAAAAATAGTTATCTGAGAACACATACCAAGCGGCTACTGAGATTAACAATACCAGCGGCATTTCACGTTTAAGTGTCATTGAAGATACTGAAAGAGGGCGTAGTAAAGCTGTGACACCAAGTACAAGTAAGATATTAGTAATGTTAGAGCCGACCGCATTACCTACCGCAGTATCTGTTTTATCAGCAAGTGCTGCCGATGCAGATACCATCATTTCAGGGGCTGAAGAGCCCATAGCAACAACGGTTAAACCAATGATTAGGGTGGGGATCCCCATATTTTTCGCGAGTGCAGCCGCCCCATAAACAAACCGATCGGCACTCCAAACGAGTGCAGCAAAACCAATAATTAAAATGACAAAAGAAGTCACCATTGTGATACGCCAACATTACTTATACAGATGACTGCAAATAGTAACAAAAGCGAACCTGAAAGTATAAGTAAAAGAATGGGCTGGCTAGCATAAAGCGTGCTTAGCAAGGAAACTAAATTTCAGGTGTCGTTAAGCTCTTTGCAGCTAGCTTTAGAATTTATTGATAGAAAATATTACAAAATTTTACGATTTGTTTTTTCCATCTTGACTAAAAAACCCTTAAAATGGCAAAACTAGTGAAAAACGTTATGGAGAGCGACTTGTCGCAATCAATAGTAGAAATCAAGGATGTAACCTTTTCACGGGGCGATAGAATCATATATAAAAATATGAGTTTTAACATTCCGAAAGGCAAGATTACCGCTATCATGGGACCAAGCGGCATTGGTAAAACCACCATGTTGCGCTTAATTGGCGGTCAGCTTAAACCTGATTCAGGTGACATTTTATTTGAAGGCAACAGCATTCCTGGCATGACTCGCAAGGAACTTTATGCTGCCCGCACCAAAATGAGTATGCTGTTTCAAAGTGGCGCTTTATTTACCGATATGTCAGTGTTTGACAATATCGCCTTTCCTTTGCGTGAGCATACTCAACTCAGCGAAGATTTAATTCGTCTTGTCGTTTTAATGAAATTACAAGCTGTCGGCTTACGTGGTGCACAAGACTTAATGCCGTCTGAGCTTTCTGGTGGTATGGCTCGCCGTGCTGCTTTAGCGCGTTCAATTGCTCTTGATCCAGAGCTTATCATGTACGATGAGCCATTTGCTGGCCAAGATCCTATCTCTATGGGTGTGTTAGTTAAGCTAATAAAATCACTGAATGAGGTGCTAGGTTTATCATCACTTATCGTGACCCATGATGTTACAGAGGTTATGAGTATTGCTGATCACGTGATCATTATTGCAGATCAAGGGGTGATAGGCGAAGGTTCACCAGAGCAAATGCAAAACCATGAATCTGAACTTGTACAACAGTTCTTAAATGGTTTATCGGATGGCCCAGTACCATTCCATTTCCCAGCTCCTGCGTATGATGATGAATTACTAGGAGTGCATAATGCTTGATCTATTCCAGAAGTTAGGTCACAAAACATTAGGGCGCTTTGCCGCGCTTGGCCGTTCAACTCAGATGCTGTTTGGTGCACTCGTTAATGTGCCGAACTTCAAAAAAGGCACGCCTTTACTTGTTCGCCAATTATATATGGTGGGCTCGCAATCTCTTTTAATCATTATGGTGTCAGGCTTATTCATCGGTATGGTGCTCGCCCTGCAGGGTTACACCGTATTAGTAGGCTATGGTGCCGAAGATAGCTTAGGGCCTTTAGTGGCATTGAGCTTATTACGGGAGTTAGGCCCTGTAGTAACAGCGTTATTGTTTGCAGGCCGCGCGGGTAGTGCACTTACTGCTGAAATTGGTTTAATGAAAGCAACTGAGCAATTATCAAGTTTAGAAATGATGGCGATTGATCCACTTAAACGCATTATTGCACCGCGTTTTTGGGCTGGTTTTATCAGTATGCCATTGCTTGCATTGATCTTTTCTGCGGTTGCTATTATCGGCGCTCATTTAGTGGGTGTTGATTGGCTTGGTGTTGACTCAGGAAGCTTCTGGTCAATCATGCAAGCGCAAGTGTCGTTTCAACAAGATATTGTGAACGGCATGATTAAGAGTTTTGTATTCGCCATGATTGTGACTTGGATTGCACTTTACAAAGGCTATGACTGTGTTCCTACTTCAGAGGGGATCAGTAAAGCGACAACAGAAACCGTTGTGCACTCGTCATTGGCAGTATTAGGTTTTGACTTTATTTTAACAGCGGTAATGTTTACCAGCTAATTAGGGTATAAAGATGAATTCACGGAAATTAGAAATATTAGTTGGCTTTTTTGTAGCCCTTGGTATCGCTGCATTTGCATTATTAGCATTTAAAGTTGCGAATGCCGGCATTAGTGGTAGTGGTGAGACTTACCAACTGAACGCAAAGTTTGAAAACATTGGTTCTTTAAAAGCACGTGCGCCGATTAAAGTAGGTGGTGTAGTTGTTGGCCGAGTTGAATCAATCTTTATTCACCCAAAAGAGTTTGTGCCTGTGGTAAATATGGCGATTGATGCAAATTACTTATGTAAGTTTTCAGACACAACATCAATCTCTATTTTGACATCAGGTATTTTAGGTGAACAGTACTTAGGCATTAACCCTGTTATTGCCCCTGAATCTGCTGAGCAACGCTGTATGGGTGAAGATGTAACAGCAAGTGAGCATGATACAGATCTAGATGATCTATTTGGTGTTGAAAGCAAAGCGCTTGCAGATGGTGACTACATTACTGATACAAAATCAGCGCTTGTTTTAGAAGAGTTAATCGGTCAGTTCTTATTCAACCAGGGTGGTGAATAATTATGCTTAAGAAGTTTTTATTATGTATTGCTGTGCTGTTTAGCCTAAACGCACAAGCCGCTGAACCTAAGGTTGATTTAAAAGACCCGTACAAAATGGTTCGTACAGTGTCAGATAATACTTTTGCACGTATTACCAAAGACCAACCTCTTATTGCGAAAGACAAAGAGCATCTTCGCGTTATCGTAGAAGAAGAGCTAATGCCTTACATTGACTACAAGTATGCTGCACTGCGCGTATTAGGTAATCACGTGTCAAAGGTGCGTGCTATCGAAGATAAAGAGGAAAAAGCAAAGGCAATTAAAGAGTTACAACGCTTCATTGACGTTTTCCAAAAGTATTTAATTGCAACTTACGCAGGTGTGTTTACTCAATACACTAACCAAAGCGTTGAGTTTGCACCACCACAGCCTTTCAAAGGCCAAGATGTGGTGGTTGTTAAAACTAAGATTGTTGAAGCCGGTAAACCTGATATCAGAATCGACTTTAAAGTACGTGAAGACCGCAGTGGTAACTGGGGCGCGTACGATATGATTGCAGAAGGTATTAGTTTGCTTGATGCTAAACAAAGTGAATTACAAGGTATTTTACGCCAACATGGTCTAGATTATGTAAGTGACTTACTAGAGCAGAAGAGCCAACTGCCAGTGCAATTTAGAGGTGATGGTGGTGATGAGTAAAGTCGAGATTACTCAACTTGAAGATAACCAGTTTCGAGTCAGTGGCGAACTGACTCGAAATTCAATTGGCCGTGAACGCCTTCTGAATGCCAAGCCAGATTCTAGCCATAAAACATGGTATTTTGACCTTTCTGGGCTATCTAGGGTTGACACGGCGGGCTTAGCTTGGTTAATTCACTCTTTCGCAGAATTAAAGCAGCAAGGTATTCACCTTGAACTGCAAAATAGCCCTGAACAATTGCAAAATTTAATGCAGTTGGGTCAGGTCACAAACCTATTTGAGTGAGATTTATGGAAACAAGCCAAGTCGAAACGTTATTACGCGACGAACTAAAACTAGATGAAGTGATTGTTAAAGCAAATGGTAGCCACTACGAAGTGATTGCTGTTGGTGAGTGTTTTGATGGTTTATCTCGCGTGAAGAAGCAACAGTTGGTTTATGCTCCGTTAATGTCAACAATCTCAGACGGTACAATCCACGCTGTATCTATCAAAGCGTTCACACCGACTGAATGGAAACGCGAACAAAAATTTATTTTACCTCAATAGTCGCAGGGCCTCCTAATGGATCAATTTGTTATTCAAGGTGGCACCTCGCTGGCAGGTGAAGTCACTATTTCTGGCGCTAAAAATGCCGCTCTTCCAATTCTTTTTGCTGCGCTTTTAGGGCAGGGCAAAAGTACCTTTAGTAATGTTCCTCGTTTACGCGATATCGGCACAACAGAAGCCTTGTTAAAAACACTGGGTGCAAATGTCGAGTGGCAGCAAGACAAACTAATCATTGATGGTGCGACGGTTGATAAAACGCTTGCACCGTACGAGCTGGTAAAGCAAATGCGTGCCTCAGTGCTTGCATTAGGCCCTTTAGTTGCCCGCTTTGGTGAAGCGCAAGTATCACTGCCAGGTGGTTGTGCAATTGGTGCCCGCCCAGTTGATATCCATATTCAAGGCCTTGAGCGCATGGGCGCTATCATCAAGGTTGAAAATGGTTACATCAACGCCAAGGTTGATGGTCGCTTAAAAGGCGCTGAAATCTTTATGGAGATGGTCAGTGTTGGCGCAACAGAAAACTTACTAATGGCAGCAACGCTGGCTGATGGTAAAACAGTACTTGAAAATGCAGCTCGTGAACCTGAAATTACTGATCTTGCTAATTGCTTAATTGCGATGGGGGCGAAGATCAGCGGTGCAGGCACTAGCCGTATCGAAATTGAAGGGGTTGAGTCACTATCGGGTTGTGAGTACAGCATTCTTCCTGATCGCATTGAAACAGGCACTTTCTTGGTTGCGGCGGCAATGGCTGGCGGTGAAGTACTTTGTAAAAATACAGACCACCATAGTCTTGATCCTGTAATTGAAAAGTTGCGTGCTACCAATGCCTTGGTTGAAGTCACTGATAATAGCATTTACCTTGATATGCGTGGCCGAGAACTAAAAGCGGTTAACATTAAGACTATGCCACACCCGGGTTTCCCTACCGATATGCAGGCGCAATTTACAGCTTTAAATGTGGTCGCGAAGGGCAGTGCAACCATCACAGAAACGATTTTCGAAAACCGTTTCATGCACGTACCTGAGTTACAGCGTATGGGCGCAAACATTCGCTTAGAAGGTAATACGGCAATTTGTGGGGATACCGAAAGCTTATCGGGCGCACAGGTAATGGCGACTGATTTACGTGCTTCTGCAAGTCTAATTCTTACTGGCATTGTTGCTCAAGGTGAGACCATTGTTGACCGCATCTATCATGTAGACCGCGGTTATCAACGTATTGAAGATAAATTAAGTGCGTTGGGTGCCAATATTAAACGTCGCTCAAGCTAATCGCTAAATACTTATGAAAAAGGCCTAACACTTGTTAGGCCTTTTTTATAAACGGAAGGTTAATCAATAACGTAAACATTGCATGATAACTTCACTAGGCTGTATAGCCAAATTGAACAAATACCATTCAATCTGTACTCGATACGATTTCGAGCATTGCAGAACAAACTAATTTACTTGCCCTCAATACTGCAATAGAAGCTGCTCGGGCAGGGAAAAAATCGTGGCTTTACTGTTGTAGTCGATGAGGTTCGTGGTTCAGCTACATGTAGTCAAGACTCAACATTTGAAATCTCTTCAGTCCTTGATGATATAAAACAGCAGGTTCAGCAGTTTCAGGTATATATGGAAAATACCTCTGACTCAACGCAAATGGTTAGTGATAATAGTGAACAAGCGTTATCGAATATAGATACCTTAACAGCTAATATTGCTGATGTGAGTAGCCAAAAAAATACTGTATCCGATGCAATTGAATCGCAAAGCCAGCTCGCTGAAGAAGCGAGCAAAGCAAGTCAAAATATCACTTCCAACATACATGATGTTCAAAACGAATTAGCGTTACTTGAGAAGTTAATTACAGATTTAGAAAATGCACAGCAAAAAACATCCGATGCCTTAAATGTGTTTAAAGTTAATTAACGACTATGTTGATTTGGAGAAGTTTTAGAACTGCAAACTTTCTTACTACTCTTTGAGCCGTTTGCCGGTTACAAAATAATTCTCATTAACTGTGTTGGCTAGGTGATTAAAATTACAAAACTTTTGACAGCGCTGGTTCTAGTATATTTCTGATATTGCTTTAAATCGCCCTGCAGCCTTGTATTTATGGGGTTCTTGAACAACACTTTGTATATGTTTGAGCAACTAACCTGTGAAATGAAACGAAACTTAACTTCACAAATAAATCAACCGGTGGTCATCTATGTGGCAGCCGCTTTTTTGCTATTAGTTGTTTTTAATATTTTCTTAAGTGATGTGTTGCACGACAAAGTTCATCGCACCGGTACTGAGCTTGCCAAGCAAGTGTATGAATTAAACCTCGACCCGATTGCCTCGCAAGATATTATTGCTACCTTAGTTAAAAGCCAAGGCTTTGCAATGAGCGCTAGTGATGTACCACATAACTTTGCAAACTTTATCGACTTAGAGCAAGAGGTGTTTAGCTATAAAACGGTTAATTTGCGTTTATTTCATTGGCCTTCTTGGTTGGTCGAAAGTCACTTATTTATTTTCCTAAATTTAATATTGCTTGGCACTGGGTATTGGGGTTTCCGCTGGTGGAAAAAAATGTTCAAGCAATTGGCAATAACAGAAAAACCGCTGAGCAAACCATTTGAACAATTAAACACTCAGGTTACAGCCAAGAAAGTTGCATCACCTAAACCATTAGGTCATCAGGATTTAAATATTTTGTATGGTGTGCCAACAAACTATAACCATTTATTTGCGCTATTCTTTTGGAAGAACCCTTTCCCTGCTAATCTCGACGTTGATAATTACTTTAAGTTAGTCATTGCAAAAGGGTTTGGTGAACTTGTAAATCGATCTGTGAAATTATTGCCATCGGGTGGTATTGCCGTGACCTTAAACAGTGTGCCTGCCACCGAAGTTGATAAATACACTAAGCGATTACATCAGGTTATATATCAAGCTTGTTTAAATTATCGTAGTGACTTATCTCGCGCTGATATAAAAATTGGTGTGTGTAATTACCGCACAGGGGCTGATCAGGCCGTGGTTTATCAGCTTACTAAATCAGCATTAGCGCTGGCGAAACAAAGTGCTTGGCAGCACATTCATCGCTTACCCTTTGGTCATACGCAGTCAAGCATGCTTGCTGATAGTAAAGAACACCTATTTGAGTACATTAAGAAAAAACATTTTATGTTGTTTTTTCAGCCTTTGTTCGACTTACAAACAGGCGATATTTTACAGCATGAGGCGTTGATCCGTATTCGCCACAAGAGTTTAGGCTTGCTTGCGGCTCGGCATTTTATTCCTCATATGAGTAGTAAAAAAGATGTCTTGTTATTGGATCAAACTGTGATTTCTCAAGTGAAGAAAATGCTGCTGAACGAAACGGGCTCATTAACGGTGAGTATAAACTTACACGCAATGAACTGGTTTAATGACGAGTTTTGGCTGTGGTTTAAACAGCAAATGGAAGGGTTTAATAGCGCAGACAAATTGCAATTTGAACTAAGCGAAGACGATTATCTAAAACAGCATAAAAAGCTCAGTGAACAGTTTGAATGTTTAGAGAAACTGTCTGCTGGTATTGTTATTGATAACGTGCGTAGTGCAGAACATATAGCAACTTATAGAAATATCAAAAATGTATGCAGTATTAAGTTAGCATTTGAACTGATACACAATATAGATACCAACACCCAACAGCAAAAAATTGTAAAGCAAATAATTTCTAAGGGTACTGAGCTAAACTTTCCTGTTTATGCGGTTGGAGTAGAAACACAGAACGAACTTGCGACCTTAAAAAATCTAGGTGTCATTGCAGCTCAAGGCTTTTACTTTGCTGAGCCATTGCAAAAACTGGCGGATATTACACCTTACAGCTAGTCAATTAGCCCTCGGTACTTAAGGCCGTCTAAACCTTGTAGCCCACCAGTATGAACTGCAATGATATGCGTTCCTTGACTAAAGTAACCTTGCTCTATTAATTGCCAAACGGCATAGAGCATTTTGCCGCTGTAGATTGGCTCAAGCGGGATTGCGTGTTGCTCACTAAAGGTTTGGCAAAATAGCCACAAGTCATCGCTAAACTTTCCGTAACCACCATCATGAAAGTCGCAAAGCAGCTGCCAGTTTTGTTGCTGATTTGCTTTATTACTTAGCTGCTTTATCTCATCAATTAAGTAGTGCGCTTGCTTTAGTACTGCGACACCTAACAGTTTTGTGTGTTGTGGTGCACCTTCGATTAAACCTGCTAGTGTGCCGCCACTACCAGTTGGGCAAACAATCACATCAGAGCTTGGTAGGCTTTGCGCTAATTCTTTACAGCCTAAAAGTGCGGCTGTGTTAGTGCCGCCTTCTGGCAATATGTAGGCATTCGGAAACTGCGCTTGTAACTGTGCTGAATACGTTTGGTCGTGCCTTAAGCGGTAAGTAATTCGATTTACTGGGTGTAAGCTCATACCGCATTGCTTTGCGTAGTTGAGTGTTGGATTTGCTTCGTCTAGCTCAGGGCCGCGAATAATACCGTGGGTTTTAAAGCCAAATAACTTACCTGCAGTTGCCGTGGCATGAATATGATTTGAAAATGCGCCACCAAAAGTGAGTAGTTCAGATTTACCCTGTTGCTGCATAACATCTAAGTTAAACTTTAGCTTACGCCATTTGTTGCCACTAATTTGCGGATGAATAAGATCATCTCGCTTGATGCTTAGCTGAATTTTACGTGCAGCTAATAAGGGGTGATGAATTGTTTGTACTGGTGATTCAAAAGAACTATTCACGGCATTAATTTTCGTAAAAAAACACGTCTTATTGTAGCAAAGTCGTCTTACAGATAGAAATTAGTCAATTAAACTCAAATGATTTTGTTATTTACTGGCATCAACTAAGGTAATAGATGTAAACTCAGATAATAATTGAACAAAGCTTGTGTTTTGCCTTGCAAGTACATAGCATAAGAGTTTAATTATAAAAAAATAATAATGACCAAATAATTGCCGCTTTTTGGGAATGGAATATATGCGAATTGCTCCTTTATCTCTGTTAATTTCAGTTAGTTTGCTAGCAACTAGTGCATTTGCACAAGATACTGCTACGGTAACTGGCATTGAATCAGAGATCAGTAAAAAACAAGCCGAATACGATAACTCGACCTTAATCCTCGAAAAACACCTAAAAGAAGAAAGTCAGTTACAAAAACAACTCGAATTATTGCGCGCCCGCTCAACTGAGCTAGATAAAGAAAAAAACCAAGCGCTAGATGCAATGAACGAGATGTACCGCCGACTTATTGATGACCCAACTCTTGATATCAGCAATGCGCAGTCGCGCTATCAAAAAGCTGTGGTTGATCACAAACAAAACAAAGATGATATTTCGATGCAATTGGCGGCAATTGCTTCACATAGAAAAGACATTGAGCAAATTCGTGTATCAAAGCACACCCAGTTAAACACCTTAGAAAGTTTAAAAGAGCAGTTAGCAACGGCACGTGTTGAGCGTTTACGTAACGAATTCACTCGGGAAGGCACATTAGAGGTTAATCACACGATTAACTGTAAGCGCACCGAAACACTTGCTGCCTGTGAACAACGTGGCCAACAAATGGGCTTACAAAAAGCCACTAAACGTTTTGTAGACCAGATTTTTGCTAACTTAACTGAAGAGCGTTTAGTTGAGCCAAAACGTAACCTTGCCGGTGCACAAGTTAAGATTTTAAGTAGCCATGTCGTGAACAGCGCGTTCAGTGGCCAAGGTAACTATAACGTTAACTTAAGTGTGACGATGCGCGGTGATGTAAACAGCAGCCGTTTATGTAGCCTACTTAATTTAGATAATCGTTTTTGTGCTGACTATGGCACGCCACTGGCTGGTAACTTTCAGCCAAGCTACGGCACTACCTATTCAGATAGTCAGTTAACATTCAGTGACTCTCAGGATAATGGGCAGGTGGTATCGGTTTCACGTATGAGTGAGCAACCAGTAAGCGATTATTCTGTAAAAAAGCCAATAAAGGTTGAACCATTACCTGATCTAAAAAAATCTAAAATGGTTGAATTAACACTGCGTTCAAATGTTTATGACGACGAAGTGTTTATTGATGGTGTTAGCTATGGTGCAACTAGGTTAACGACATCATTACCAAAAGGTTTTCATGATATTGAAATTCGCAAACGTGGCTACAAAAGCTATAAAGCGCGAATTGATCTGCGTAAAGCACAAACCATTAATGCAAACCTAGTTAAAGTGCCAGAGCCTGTTGTTGCTGAAGTGACTGCGGCACCAGAGCAACCTGTAACAGCACCTGTTGCAAGTATTGTTAATAAAACCAGTTCTGCCAGCATTGTAGTTATTCCCGCTGGTAAATTTAAGATGGGTGACATTAACGGCAATGGGTTAGCGAATGAACGCCCAGTGGTAGAAAAAACCATTGCTAACTCATTTGCAATGCAAAGCAAAGAAGTAAGCGTTGGTGAGTATGAGCAATTCGTTGCGAATACCGGCTATAAAACAGAAGCAGAAAAAGATCGCGGCTGTGCGTATTACTTAAATGGCGAACCAGTGTGGGAAGCAACCTTAAACTGGCGCAACCCAGGCTTTGATCAAGAAAGTGATTTTCCGGCGGTTTGTTTAACTTATAACGATGCCAAAGCGTATGCTGATTGGTTATCGGGTCAAACAGGCCAGCTGTTTCGTTTACCAAATGAGGTTGAGTGGGAATACGCTGCACGTGCAGGTAAAGAAACTGAATACCCTTGGGGTAACGAAATTGGTAAAAATTTAGCGAACTGTGGCTGGTGTGGTAGCGAATGGTCAAACAAGAGCGCTGCACCAACAGGGTCGTTTTCTCCTAACGCATTTGGCCTATACGATACAGTAGGTAATGTGTGGGAATGGACAAACAAAAAGTCAGGACAGTCTGATGTGGCTGTTCGAGGCGGTGCATGGAATTTTGCTCCTAGCCTAGCACGCGTATCAACGCGCTTAATCTTAGCGCCAGATTTTCGTGCAAACTATATCGGTTTCCGTTTAGTACGCGAACGATAAGAATTTAAAAAGGAAGCAATGGATGCTTCCTTTTTTAGCATTTTAATTAAAGCAGTTGCGCTTTCTCATGATTAGCATGATAGAGTGAGAGCAGCTAGTATAAGAACGAATTTTCAAAGGTCATCCAGCCTCATGTTTAAAAAACTCCGTGGTATTTTTTCAAACGATCTATCGATCGACTTGGGTACAGCCAATACCCTAATTTATGTAAAAGAAGAAGGTATCGTATTAAACGAACCTTCAGTTGTTGCTATTCGTCAAGAGCGTGCTGGTGGCCCTAAGAGCGTAGCATCTGTAGGTACCGAAGCTAAGCAAATGTTAGGTCGTACTCCGGGTAACATTAAAGCAATTCGTCCAATGAAAGACGGCGTTATTGCTGATTTCTATGTGACTGAAAAAATGCTGCAACACTTCATAAAGCAAGTGCATAACAACAACTTTATGCGCCCAAGCCCACGTGTTCTTATTTGTGTGCCTTGTGGTGCAACGCAAGTAGAAAAGCGTGCTATTCGTGAGTCTGCAATGGGTGCTGGTGCTCGTGAAGTGTACCTAATCGAAGAGCCAATGGCTGCGGCTATCGGTGCTGGCTTACCAGTGTCTGAAGCAACCGGTTCAATGGTTGTTGATATCGGTGGTGGTACAACTGAAGTTGCCATTATTTCATTAAATGGTGTGGTTTACTCTTCATCTGTACGCATTGGTGGTGACAAATTTGATGAAGCTATCATCAACTATGTACGTCGTAACTTCGGTAGCTTAATTGGTGAAGCGACAGCTGAAAACATCAAGCACCAAATCGGTTCTGCTTTCAAAACAGACGAGCCAATTGAAATTGAAGTACGTGGTCGTAACCTTGCTGAAGGTGTACCGCGTTCATTCACGCTTAACTCACACGAAATCTTAGAAGCACTGCAAGAGCCATTAATGGGTATTGTGAGCGCGGTAATGGTTGCATTAGAGCAATCTCCACCAGAGCTTGCGTCTGATATCTCTGCTCACGGTATGGTATTAACCGGTGGTGGTGCATTATTAAAAGACCTAGACCGTTTATTAATGGAAGAAACCGGTATTCCAGTTGTGGTTGCTGATGATCCATTAACGTGTGTTGCACGTGGCGGCGGTAAGGCACTAGAAATGATTGATATGCACGGTGGTGACGTATTTAGTTACGACTAATGAAGTTACTTTTTGGTCGTACCATCTCTTTGCAACTGCGACTTTTTGTCGCAGTGCTTTTGAGTGTCGTGCTGATAGTGGGCGATCGCTACACTCAAGGTGGTACAACAATCCGCACCAGCCTAAACACTTTAGTTAGCCCACTTATTTACCTTGCCAACTTGCCCTATGAGCTATTTAGTATTGGCGCGAAGAACCTCCATACCCGCGAACAGCTTTTAACTGAAAACGAAGCACTTAAAAAGAAGCAGTTACTACAAAGCGAACAACTACAACAACTGCAATTTTTATCTCGTGAAAACGATAAGTTACGCGCCTTGTTAGGTTCATCGGCTAAGCAATCAAATCGTAAAATTATTGCACAAGTCCTCTCTGTTCACTCAAACCCGTATAGCCACCAAGTGGTTATTAACCGAGGTACAACGGATGGCCTAAGCGAAGGCCAAGCTGTGATTGACGAAATGGGTGTAGTGGGGCAAATCACTCAAGTGGGTTCAACTACTTCGCGCGTACTACTGATGACTGATACAACCCACGCAACACCTGTGCGTATTTTACGTAACGATGTGCGTACCGTGGTTGAGGGGATTGGCAAAATCAACGTGGTAAAACTTTCGCATGTACCACATAGCCTTGATGTTCGCATTGGCGATATCTTGGTTACGTCTGGCCTAGGTGGCACTTTCCCTGAAGGTTATCCGGTTGCAGTGGTGACCGAAATTAATCGTGATGAAGGGCGTCCTTTTGCGCAGGTTTATGCTGAGCCAATTGCGCAACTTGACCGTATTCGCTTATTGGTTGTGCTGTGGCGTAATCAGCAGGAGAGCATCAGCAATGAATAGTCGTCACTTTTTGCTGATTGCTATCAGTATCTTCTTTGCATTGGTAATGGCATTAATGCCGTTGCCGATTTCGTTTGAACCATACCGCCCAGACTGGGTGTTAATGGTATTAATGTATTGGTCGTTAGCGGTGCCACACCGTTTAAATATTGGCACAGCTTGGGTCGTTGGTTTATTAATGGACCTTGCATCAGGCTCGCCACTCGGTGTGAACTCACTGACTTACTCGGTGTGTATATTTATCACAGCAAGTAACTTCCAAAAAATTAGAAACTTTTCTTTATGGCAGCAAAGCATTTTAATTGCTTTGTTTTTAACGCTTTACCACCTCATGCAGTTTTGGCTTAACCACTTTTTAATGGGCGTTTATTTTAGCCCGCATTATATGTGGCCAGTACTAACCGGCATGCTTTGTTGGTGGTGGATATTCTTAATTTTGCGTAAATATCGCCGTCATTTCAGGATTAGATAATGCAAACCGCAATTTATTTGGCGTCTGCATCACCGCGTCGAAAAGAGTTGCTCAGCCAACTTGGCGTTGAGTTTTCTCAATTTAGCGTTGATGCAGATGAAAGCCAATTCCCAAACGAAGCCCCGCGCGACTATGTAGAGCGTCTTGCCAGACTTAAGGCACAATCAGGCGTTGCTATGGGTTACACTGACCGCCCAGTACTTGGCAGCGATACTGTGGTTGTCATTGATGATACCGCACTTGGTAAGCCGCTAGACCAAGCTGATTTTACCGCTACCATGAAGCGCTTATCTGGCCGTACTCATCAAGTGATGACGGCTGTGGCAATTGCTGATAGTGAGCAAGTAAAAAGCTGCCTTGTTGTCACCGATGTTACATTTAAACCGCTCAGCGATGCTGAAATTGATGCTTACTGGCATAGTGGAGAGCCGCAAGATAAAGCCGGTGGTTATGGCATTCAAGGCTTAGGTGGTCGCTTTGTTAGTCACCTTTCGGGTAGCTATTTTGCGGTTGTCGGCTTACCTTTATATGAGACAGAGCAGTTATTAAACGAATTTTTAAGAGGGTAACATGAGCACCGAATTACTGATCAACGTTACACCGAGCGAAAGTCGCGTTGCGCTTATCGAAAATGGCGTACTGCAAGAAATCCAACTAGAGCGAATTGGCAACCTTGGGATTGTGGGCAATATTTACTTAGGTAAAATCAGCCGAGTATTACCGGGTATGCAGGCTGCGTTTGTCGATATTGGCTTAGAGAAAGCCGCTTTTTTACATGCATCAGACATTGTAAACAGTGCCTCAATTGTAGAAGGCGTTGATGAGCAGCCAATCAAAAAAGTACAAGATATTCGTGAGCTTGTGCGCCAAGGTCAACATATCATGGTGCAAGTGGTTAAAGACCCGCTAGGAACCAAGGGCGCACGCTTAACAACTGATATCACTATTCCTTCTCGTTATTTAGTGTTTATGCCAGATGCAACACACGTAGGTGTAAGCCAGCGTATTGAAACCGAAGAAGAACGTTCGCGTTTAAAGAAAATTGTTGCCGAATATGGTGATGATGACGGCAGCTTTATTGTTCGTACTGCAGCAGAAGGGGCATCGGAAGCTGAGCTACGTCATGATGCGGAATTCTTAAAAAAACTCTGGCAAAAAATCGTCACTAAGCGCAAAAAAACCAGTAAAGAAAGTATCTTGCATGAAGATTTAACACTGGCGTTTCGAACTCTACGTGACTACGTAGGTGAAGACATGGAGCGTATTCGTGTTGACTCAAAATTAACCTATCAAGAGCTTAAAGAGTTTACTGAAGAATTTGTGCCGCTGTTATCGGGAGCACTAGAATACTACCCGGGTGAGCGACCTATTTTCGATTTATTCGATGTTGAAACCGAGATCCAAAAAGCGCTGCATCGTAAAGTTGAGCTTAAATCGGGTGGTTATTTAATTATCGACCAAACCGAAGCGATGACAACCGTTGATGTAAATACCGGTGCGTTTGTTGGCCATCGTAACCTAGAAGAAACCATTTTTAATACTAATATCGAAGCGACCTCAGCAATTGCTCGTCAGCTACGTTTACGTAATTTAGGCGGCATCATTATCATCGACTTTATCGATATGGTTAGTGATGAGCACAAACGTCGAGTATTGCATTCACTTGAGTCTGCGCTTGCAAAAGATCGTGCAAAAGCCAACATAAACGGCTTATCTGCACTAGGCTTAGTAGAGATGACCCGCAAACGGACCCGCGAAAGCTTAGAGCACATTCTTTGTGATGTGTGTCCTGCGTGTTCAGGGCGCGGCTCGCAAAAAACAGTAGAAACGGTTTGCTACGAAATATTGCGTGAAATTGTTAGGGTAAACCGTGCTTATGCAGCTGATAAGTTTATGGTTTACGCAGCTCCTTCGGTAAGCGAAGCATTGATCAACGATGAGTATCACAACCTTGCTGAGCTGGAACTATTTATCGGTAAGCAAGTCAGTATTCAAACAGAGAGTTTATATAACCAAGAACAGTTTGATGTGGTAATGATGTAATGAAGGCAAAAACGGTCTGCTTTTATTGTTTACGTAAGTTATGGCAAGTATTTGCTATTACTCTCGTACTGCTGGCCGTTATTGTCTCTGTGGTAAAGTATTCACTGCCATACGCAAATGATTATAAAGATGACATTGAAGCGTTTTTGTATGAACGCTTTGATGTAAATTTAGCAATAGGCTCAATCTCAGCCAGTTGGCATGGCCAAGGCCCTGCCTTAGTCATCGAAGATATTTCTTTTGAAGATAACCAAACCTCACCGATTGCACTCACCATCGATAAAGCGAGCCTTGAAGTTAATTTATGGGAGTCAGTAAAAACTCGTCAGCTTAAATCGAACTATTTTGTGATCAATGGCTTTCATGCTGATGTTGATTTACCCACTATGCTTGATTTGGGGAATAACCAGCAAACCAGCAACTTTGAGCAAAAAGAACTAATTGAAGGCTTATTCCTTGGTGAAACGGGCCACTTTGCGGTGCAAGACAGTAGCCTCAATTTTACCCTCAATGATGGTAAAGAGCGCAAGCTGATCCTTGAAAACATTGTCTGGCAAAATACCCCTGAGCAACATCAAGGTTCAGGTACGTTAGCCTTACCGGGAATTTCTGTTGGTAGTTTTGACGCCCGCATGGCGCTGAATGGTTCGACCCTCGAAACCATGGCTGGCGATATCTATGTGCAAGCAGCGAACGTTGATGTATCTAAGTGGCTGGCGCAATATATTAATACCGACAAGCAGCAGCTTAATTCCGACATTAATTTACAAACCTGGTTTAGTCTTGAAAAAGGTCTGATCAGCGATGTAAAAGTGCAGTGGCTACCGAGTTTCATTAACTGGCAACAAAACCAAGAAGCGCACCAAATTAGTTTAAGTGAAGGTGGTTTTCATTTATTTCCAAAGCAAAATGGCTGGCGCTTAAAAAGCACCGGACTCACCTTTGAAAGTGACTTAAAACAATGGCCAACCTTACAGTTTGAAGCTCAACTTGGCGATAAAAGCCAAATTTGGTTAAAGCAATTTGATTTTGCATTGCTGGCAAAGTTATCGCAGTTAAGTAACTTTGAAGTACTTGCCCCGTTTTTAGCGCGTCAACCCAATGGTCAGTTAAGTGATGCCTATCTTGAGTTAGGTCAGCAAGATAACTGGCAACTTTGGTTTCAGGGCGAACAAATTAATTGGCTGTCGCTGCAGGGCATTCCTGGCGGTCAGGCGATTCGTGTTGATGGCTTAATTAATCAATCAGCTGGGCGAATTCAGCTATATGGCGAGAACAATCAACTGCTAACGAACGGCAGCTTTAGCCAAGATATTGCCTATAACCAATTAAATGTAGAGCTCGACCTTCACCATTACGATGATGGCTGGCGCATTAGTAGCGATAATATCTGGCTTGATAACGACGAAGTAACTGTGGCTGCAGAGATGATGCTAAGCCTGACCGATGAACCGCGGTTAGATTTATATGCTGAAGCCTATGCCCCTGATGCCAATGTCGCTGGGCATTATTTCCCGTTACCTGTAATGAGCGAAAAGCTGGTTAATTACCTTAATGGCGCAATTAAGGGCGGTGAAGTTAATAAAGCTCAAGTGCTGTTCTCGGGGCCATTTAAAGGTTTCCCGTTTAAAGAGCAGCAAGGTCAATTTGAAGTGTTAGCGAATGTTGAAAACGCTAAATATAAGTTTTCACCAAGCTGGCCTGAAGTTGAAGATGCCAACGTCATTTTACATTTCGAAAATGAACGCATGGATATCTATAGTAAGTCGGGCAAACTGGTTAACCTCGCTTTGGGGGAGGGTGTTCATGTCAGTATTGCTGATTTAATGAATGCAGAAATCCTAAAAGTTGCCATTAATAAACGTGCCCATGGCGACAAGCTTAACCCGTTCTTTACAGCGACTCCGCTTGCCAAGCCTTTGGCGAGTGTTTTTGAAGCTGTGCAACCACAAGGCGAAGCAACGGCCGATATTGAGTTGTTAGTTAATTTACGTTCGGGTCATGTTGATGCGATAGGTGAAGTTGAATTGGCTAATATTCCGGTTTACCTTGCACAGCCAGGTATCACTCTTAATCACATGACCGGCATAGTTAAGTTTAATAACGATAAAATCGACTTAAAAAATGCCAAAGCAGATTGGATGGGCATGCCACTTACTGCCAACTACAACAGTGAAAATGTGGCTGATACCTATCGCGCCGAAATTGCGATAAAGCTGGCCCTTGAAGCTGAACCTTTGATTGAACAAGCCCATGGTTTATTGGCCGGTTATTTAAGCGGTCAAAGCAATGTCGATATTAATGTGTCGCTTAACTTTTTACCGAATGACTTTAATTACCGCGCCGATGTGAGTGGTAATTTAATCGGTGTGACTAGCCAGCTGCCTGCACCTTATAACAAAAGCGCAGAGCAGAAATGGCCATTAACTGCGGTCGTGCAGGGTGACCATATCTCTAATTTGATCACCGCGAATATCGATGAGCAGTTATTCTTTAATGCGATTTTAGATAACGGCGAAAAGAAATTTAGTAACGCCCATTTAATTTTAGGTGCGCAAGATTTAGGGCTTAATCGTGAAGGTTTTGCGGTATCTATCGATTTACCAGAAACCGAAATAGTGCCTTGGTTTGGCCTAATTGATCAGATTATTGCGCTTACCAAAGTTAAGTCTGATACACCAAGTGTGATGCCTGCGTTCAATAACGTAACGGGTAAATTTAATAAACTGGCACTACACAATATCGACTTTAATGATTTTGAATTTCGCTTAGCGCCAAAACAATCAGACTTAGAGTTAAAGCTAAATGCTAAAGAGTTACGTGCCGACGCGCTTATTCCAACCGGTGAAACACGCAGACCAATTCAAATTTTTACTGACTACCTGCGTATTAATTTTAACGAAGTCGCAGAGCAAGCAGAGCAAGCAGAGCAAGACTCAGAACCAGAAGATTTAAGCTGGTTAACCCGAGTCCCAGCCATCGAGTTTAACTGTGAAGATTGTAAAGTGGCTGAGTATCAGCTCGATAAAATTAAAAGCAGCTTAGTTGGGGAGAACGATAAACTCTTGTTCACTGAGCTGGTCATCGACAAAGGCGATCACGTATTACGTGGTAAAGGGCAATTTGCTGATGGGCAAACACGTTTTAGCGGTAACTTACAAAGTGACGACATTGGCGAGTTATTTGATGAGTTTGATATCACCACCACAGTAAAAGACTCTGATGCCAATATTAAGTTTGATCTTGCATGGCAAGGCGCACCTTATAGCTTTGATGTACCAAGTTTAGCTGGTGAATTAGATTGGCGTTTAGGTGAAGGGCACCTTGCAGAAATAAGTGATGGTGGTGCGCGAGTATTCTCTTTACTGAGTTTAGATTCGTTAGTGCGTAAGCTGAAACTGGATTTTAGAGATGTATTCTCGAAAGGCTTTTTCTATAACAGTATGCAAGGCACCATGCAGCTAGAAAAGGGCATAGCTTACACCCAAGATACCAAGCTTGATGGTGTGCCTGCCGATTTGACGATCAAAGGCCATACAAACTTAAACACCTTTGAAATTGATTACGACCTAGCGGTTGCACCGCAGGTGACGTCGAGTATTCCTGTTATTGTGGCATGGATGGTTAACCCGGTAAGTGGTCTTGCAGCGCTGGCAATCGATAAAGTGATTCATTCGGCGCGGGTGATCTCAGAAATCAACTTTAAAGTAACAGGTAGTATGAATGACCCTGTTGTGAAAGAAGTGGATCGTAAGAGCCGTGAAGTGACGTTACCGCAAGCCGCGCAAAGCCAGCCGCAGTCGTCGACACAACTAAAATTAAAAGATGCCGCATCTTCAGCGAGTTTAGATAACAATGAAGGCTAATCCTCACCCACAGGTTGTTGCTGTGCAAATGTGCTCACGCATGAATGCTGAGCAAAACCTCACTTTTTTGGCAGAGACATTGAATCAGTTACCTGCAACTCGGCCATTGTTAGTGTGTTTACCCGAAAGCTTTTTGATCTTTAGTAAGCAAAGCCAAGCAAGTTATGAATTAGGTCTGCAAAGTGAGGCATATAAAGCGAAGCTTGCTGATTTATGTAAGCAACATGATATTTGGTTAGCTGCTGGCACCCTGCCTGTTTCACAGCAAAATGGTAAGTATTTAGCTGCCTCGTTTTTATTTAACAACCAAGGCGATGTGGTTGCGCAGTACAATAAAATTCACTTATTTGATGTAGATGTTGCCGACACTACGCGCAGTTACCGAGAGTCTGATGCGACGCAAGCAGGCAACGATATTGTGGTGGTCGACTCGCCATTTGGTAAAATTGGCTTAGCAGTATGTTATGATCTACGTTTTAGTGGCTTATTCACCGCCATGCAGCGCCAAGGGGCTGAGCTTATTTTAGTGCCCAGTGCCTTTACCACAGTCACCGGCGCTGCTCATTGGCATATTTTATTAGCTGCGCGTGCAATCGAAACACAATGCTATGTGGTTGCCGCAGCACAGTGGGGCGAGCACGAGAATGGCCGCCACACTTATGGCCACAGCATTATTATTTCACCATGGGGAGAAACGCTCAGTGAGCTTGCCTCTGGTACCGGGTTTATCAGCCATGAGCTTGATTTAAACCGCTTGAATACAATTCGCCAAGACATGCCAGTGCAGTCTCAGCAACGATTTAGAGAGCATTTATTATGAACACGGTTGAACAGCATTTATTACATGACAGCCAACTAACGAGAGAAGAATTAGAAAAAACGCTCGCTTTTATTCATCAACATCAAGTTGACTATGCCGATCTGTATTTTCAATCAAGCCACCACGAATCTTGGGTGCTTGAAGATGGCTTAGTGAAAGAAGGCTCATACAACGTTGAACGTGGTGTGGGTGTGCGTGCTGTTAGCGGTGAAAAAACCGGTTTTTCATACTCAGATGCGATTAACCTTGAAGCGTTAAACAAAGCAGCAACGGCAGCGCGAAGTATTGCCAATGCTGGCGAAAACAAAACGATTCAGGTGTTAAGTGATGTAGCTGCTAAAGAGCAGTATGCGCCGCATCAACCAATTCAAAGCATGAGCAACGATGACAAAGTAAGCCTGCTACGCGAACTTGAAAACTATATTCGTCAATTAGCACCGGATGCTGAGCAAGTGATCAGCTCGATGTCGGCGGTTTATGAAGAAGTGTTAATTGCTGCAAGTGATGGCACCTTTGCCACCGATATTCGCCCGCTTATTCGCTTAAACTGCTCAGTGTTACTTGAGAAGAACGGCCGTCGTGAGCGCGGTGGTGCAGGGGGCGGTGCGCGTTTAGATTATGGCTATTTTAAAGAATTAGTTGATGGCAAACCGCGTTGGATGGAATACGCCGAAGAAGCTGTTCGCCAAGCAAAAGTAAATCTAGAAGCAATCGATGCACCTGCTGGTAGTATGGAAGTCGTACTAGGCGCAGGTTGGCCGGGTGTGTTACTACACGAAGCGGTAGGCCATGGTCTAGAAGGTGACTTTAACCGTAAAGGCGCATCAGCGTTTAGCGGTAAAGTAGGTCAAAAGGTGGCATCTGAGCTGTGTACAGTCGTGGATGATGGCACTATTGCTGATCGCCGTGGTTCATTGAACGTGGATGATGAAGGGACACCAGCTGCGTATAACGTGCTCATTGAAAACGGTATTTTAAAGGGCTACATGCAAGATAAGCTAAATGCCCGTTTGATGGGTGTTAACCCTACTGGTAATGCGCGCCGCGAATCCTACGCTCACTTACCTATGCCACGTATGACCAACACCTATATGTTAGGTGGTGAGCACAGCCAAGCTGATATCATCAGCTCGGTGAAAAAAGGTATCTTCGCGCCTAATTTTGGTGGCGGCCAAGTGGATATTACGTCGGGTAAGTTTGTATTTAGTGCCTCTGAAGCCTACTTAATTGAAAACGGTAAAATCACACAACCTATCAAAGGTGCAACACTGATTGGCAATGGCCCTGAAGTGATGCAGCAAATTTCGATGGTAGGTAACGACTTAGCCCTTGATAAAGGCGTTGGCGTGTGTGGTAAAGATGGCCAAAGCGTTCCTGTAGGTGTGGGCCAACCTAGCCTTAAAATTGATAACTTAACTGTGGGTGGTACGGCTTAATAATCCTCACTAATAGTTAAAATGAACGCGAGGGTAATCCCTCGCGTTTTTGTATTAGCTAAATAGCATCCATATACCTGCGGCAATCATAAATAGGTTCTCACTCAGAGAGATAAAGCCGAGCGGCACATTACTGTCGCCACCAACACAGGAACATTTCAGTTCTCGTTTATCGATATACACAGCCTTAATAACCGATATCGCACCTATACCACCAATAAATAATGAAAATGGTGCAACAGCTAAGGCGGGTAATTTAGCCACCATACCTATCGCTACATACGCCTCGATAAATGGATAAACATAGGCGTAGGGCACGACACGCATGGCCAATAGGTCATAGGTAATAAATGAGTTAGAAAAGCTGAATAAATCTTGCAGCTTTTGTATCGCTAATACCGCCATTGATAATGCCACGAACAGCATCAGATTTTGCATAGAAAATAAAGCTTCACCGCTGGCATAAGTAAAACCGCAGCTTAGTAACATGGTCACTGCAAAAATCGCTAATACAGGGGTGTAACTAGTACCTTGCTGACCTGCCTCAGGTAGATTAAAAAAGTCGCGCAAATCATCGTAACCGCCAATACGTTTATCATTGATAAAGGTTTGTGGTGTGGTTTTTACATCATGCTGCTGTTTGAATTCGTCGGTTTGCTCACGGCTGGTTAAATGACGATCATCAACATCGTAACCATGACGCTCTAATAAATCTTTTGATTTTAAACCGAATGGGCAAATATGCTCATCGGTCACCATGCGATATAAAATTGCAGACTTAGACACAGTGCCTCCTTGTAAAAATGCCTTGAGTACTGCGTAAAAGTTACTTAATTACACAGTAAACAAGGGCAAATTCTTGCTATAACTGGTTACTTTATTAACAGTTACAAGGTTTGTGCCAGCTTTAAGCATCAAAAAACCTTGTGGCAGCACCACAAGGTTTTAAAATTGACTCGCAACGTGAGTTTATCTCATCGTTACAAACTCTTCTGAGCCAGTTGGGTGAATAGCCACAACTGCATCAAAGTCTGCTTTGGTTGCGCCCATCTTCATTGCAACGGCAAAACCTTGGATCATTTCATCGACGGTAAAGCCAATGCCGTGTAAGCCAACAACTTTTTCGTCTTCGCCAGCACACACTAGCATCATGTTACATGCTTGACGGTGCTGAGTAACTGCTGTGTACATTGCTGCAAAGCTTGATTTATATACTTTAACGTTATCGCTGCCGTATTGATCAATCGCTTGCTGCTCTGTTAAACCAATTGTGCCGATTGGTGGATGGCTGAATACCACTGTAGGTACTAGCTCGTAATCCATTTTTAAATCATCAGGTAATTCTTTATTGAATAAACGCTCTGATAGAGTACGACCTGCTTTAACGGCTACTGGCGTAAGTTCAATACCGTTTTCGATGATATCGCCAACTGCATATACGTTTTCAGCTGTGGTGTTTTGGAATTCGTCTACTTTAACGTAACCGCCTTCAGTTACTTCAACACCTGCCGCTGCAAGATTGATCTTGTCAGTTGTAGGTGTACGGCCAATTGCCCAAATAACTTGATCAACGTTTTGGCTGTGACCATTTTCAAAGTGAATTGTTAAGCTACCATCGCTTTCTTTAACTACTTCTTTAGGTGTGCAATCAGTGTGAAGAGTCGGGCCTTCTTTCGCCATAATCTCGACAAGTGTATCAACAATGTATGGGTCAAAAGTACGAAGTGGTTTGTTTTTACGAACAAACAGATGTGTTTCTGTACCAAGGCTATGAAGTACACCTGCGATTTCAACGGCAATGTAACCAGCACCAACCACAGCAACACGCTTAGGCTGTGCGTCTAGCTCAAAGAAGCCATTTGAATCAATACCAAGCTCAGCGCCTGGGATGTTAGGAATAGTAGGGCGACCACCAACAGCAACAAGGATATGGTCTGCCGTGTATAGCTCACCGTTAACTTCAACTGTTTTGTTATCAACAAACTTAGCAAAGCCATTGATTACAGTTACACCATTGCTAGATAAGTACTTGTTGTAACCTTGGTGAATACGGCCAATATACGCTTCGCGGCTTTCAACTAATTTAGCCCAGCTAAAGCTTTTTAATTCAACATCAAAGCCGTAGTCAGGTGCATATGCGTTAATTGCTTCAGCAATTTGTGCGCCGTGCCACATAACTTTCTTTGGAACACAACCCACGTTTACACAGGTGCCACCCATGTGTTTTGCTTCAATAAGAGCGACTTTTGCGCCACGCATTGCTGCACGGTTTGCAGAGGCAATACCGCCACTACCACCACCAATTGCAATGTAATCAAAATGCTGAGCCATAGTTTGTCCTCAAAAATAGATAATTCTTTATTAATTAATCGATTTAGTAATAAGTTGATAATAGCATAATAAAGACCAAGGTTAAGCCCCTTGTATTTCATCAATTCGCCCCAACTTCAAAATCATCTTCGCATAAAATTTGAGAACGAAAATGACAATTGCAGAAAATAACCCACTCATTGGTTTAGAAGGGCTTCCGCCGTTTTCTAAAATTAAACCAGCACACGTAGTGCCAGCATTAAAAGCAGCGATTGCTGAGTGTCGTACCAAAATAGATGAGGTACTGGCAACTAAATCATACACATGGAATGATTTGGTGCTTCCGCTTGAAGAAGCTGATGACAAGTTATCACGCTTATTTTCACCGGTATCACATATGAATTCTGTCGTTAATAACGACGAGCTACGTGAAGCCTATGAGCAATGTTTGCCGTTGTTATCTGAGTATTCAACGTTTGTTGGTCAGCATCAAGGTTTATACGATGCTTACAATGAGCTTCACAACAGTGACGAATTTAAAACACTAACGATTGCCCAGCAAAAAACCATTACTAATGCACTGCGTGATTTTGAGCTATCTGGTATTGCTTTAAAGCCTGAGCAACAAAAGCGTTATGGCGAAATCAGTGCGCGTTTATCTGAGCTGGCCTCTAAGTTTGGTAATAATGTAATGGATGCCACACTCGCTTGGCAAAAGCACATTACAGATGAAAGCGAACTGGCTGGTTTACCAGAGTCTGCGTTAGCCCTAGGTGCTGATACAGCTAAAAGCAAAGAGCTAGATGGCTGGGTATTCACGTTAGATTTTCCATCTTACTTACCAATCATGACTTATGCTGATAACCGCGAGTTACGTGAAGAGTTTTACACTGCGTTTGTGACGCGTGCATCTGATCAAGGCCCTAATGCCGGTGAGTTTGATAACTCTGCCATTATGAGCGAAGAGCTTGCCCTGCGTCATGAACTTGCCGAGTTACTTGGCTTTAACAGCTACGCGGATATGTCATTGGCGACTAAAATGGCAGAAACGCCAGAGCAAGTTTTCTCATTCTTAGAAGATTTAGCAGCTAAGTCTAAACCACAAGCTGAGCAAGAGCTTGCTGAGCTAACTGCCTACGCAAAAGACAAGCACGGTGTGACTGAGCTTGCTGCATGGGACTACGCTTACTACGGCGAAAAACTTAAGCAAGAGAAGTACGCGATTTCTGATGAAGTACTGCGCCCATATTTCCCTGCCAATAAAGTTTTAAGTGGCTTATTCACTACTGTAAATCGTTTATTTGGTATTAGCGTAAAAGAAGTCACAGAGTTTGATACTTACCACCCTGATGTACGTTTTTTCGAAATTTACGATAGCAGTAATACTTTACGTGGTCGTTTTTATCTAGATTTATACGCCCGTGATCGCAAACGCGGCGGCGCGTGGATGGATGACTGTATGGGTCGTAAAGTACGTGCTAACGGCGAATTACAAACCCCTGTTGCGTACTTAGTGTGTAACTTTAATAAAGCTGTGGGTGATAAGCCTGCTTTGTTTACGCATAACGAAGTGACTACGTTATTCCATGAATTTGGTCATGGTATTCACCATATGTTGACACAAGTTGATGCTGCACCAGTTGCAGGTATTAACGGTGTTGCATGGGATGCGGTTGAGTTACCAAGCCAGTTCCTTGAAAACTGGTGCTACGAAGAAGAAGCGCTGAGCTTTATTTCGGGTCATTACGAAACAGATGAGCCGTTACCAAAAGAGTTATTAGATAAACTCCTAGCGGCGAAGAACTTCCAATCAGGTATGCAAATGCTGCGTCAGCTTGAGTTCTCGTTGTTTGACTTTACTATTCACCATACTTACAAAGCGGGTGAGCCATGTAACATTCAAGCAACTCTTGATGATGTGCGCAGTAAAACGGCCGTTGTTAAAGCGCCAGCATTTAACCGCTTTCAACATGGCTTTAGCCACATTTTTGCTGGCGGTTACAGCGCAGGTTATTACTCTTACAAGTGGGCTGAAGTACTTTCGGCTGATGCGTTTTCTAAATTTGAAGAAGAAGGCATCTTTAACCCAGCCACGGGCGAAGCTTTCTTAAAGAACATTTTAGAGAAAGGGGGCAGTGAAGAGCCAATGGAGCTATTTAAAAAGTTCCGCGGACGCGAACCACAAGTTGATGCACTACTTAGACATAGCGGCATTGCTGCATAATAAAGTTTGTTGATCTAAAGCGCCGTAAGGCGCTTTTTTTATTAATATTTCTTCGCAAAATCACGCTCTCGTACTATCCTTCTTAAAAAAGAGTTTATAGGAATTAAGCATGTCAAAACTTGTATTAGCCATTGATGATGATAAATATATCCATCATGTGATTGAGGAATCGCTATCGGGCTTTTGCACACTGATCCATGCTAAAAATGGCGACGAAGGATTAAGACAGGCGTTAAAGTACAACCCGGACATCATTTTACTTGATATCGAAATGCCGGGTAAAACAGGTTTTGAGGTATGTAACGAATTAAAAGCAAACCCGCAAACAAAAGACACACCTGTGATGTTTTTATCGGGTAAAGCTGACCTACCAGACCGTGTAAAAGGCTATAACGCAGGTGCTGCTGATTACATTGTAAAACCATTTAATGCTGAAGAACTCATGGCACGTATTCGCGTGTTATATCAATATCGTCAGCACTCTAAAAAGCTTAAAAGTGATGTAGAGCGAGCGCAAATCACTGCCGAAATCGCGATGACAGATTCAGGTGATATGGGTCGTATAATGCGCTATGTTGGGCAAAGCTATCATGCACACGATATCAAAGCGTTATCTGAGCATATGTTTGAGTTTTTTAATCCGATGGAGCTCGATGTCGTACTGGCGTTTTGGTATCAAGATGTAGGCATATTTTGTAGTGCTGAGGGTGGGGTGTGTCCACTTGAGCAAGAGCTGCTCGAAAAACATCGTGATGCAAATCGCTTTGTTGATTTTAGCCATCGCACTATTATTAATTACCCTAAAGTGTCGATGCTGATCAAAAACATGCCACTTGATGATGCCCAGCTTTATGGTCGTTATAAAGATCTATTCCCGCATATTCTTGAGGTGACTAACGCCAAAGTACAAGACATGGAAAACAATGAGCGGGCAATGACTCAGGCGCAGCAAATTGGTAACTCGTTTAATGAGTTATCTGATCAAATGTACCAAAACAGTGATTCGCGCGAACATGCTGTAGAGAAACTTGCCGCCCAACTTGATGAGCTAAATAAGTCTATTGAGCAAAGTGGTTTATCGGGCAGCGACGAAGTCGCATTTCACTTGCAGCAATTAAAGCAAACTCAGCTGATTTTTACCTCACTCAATGAAGACTTATCGTTTATAAAGTTTCAGCTAAAGCATATTATCGAATCGCGTAGTGAGCTTTTAGCGAGCTTACAAAAAATGGCTGAGCCGAGTGAGACCGAAGATGTGACCTCACAAACGGATATCGAGCTATTTTAAGCCATGCTATACTGGCGGCGAATAATATAGCTCGGAGTTTTGCGTGGTAATTCATTGTCCTTTTAAAGAAATGCGTCCTTATTTAGATGCGATTGAACAGCGTTTTGGTTTGGCTAAGTGGGCTGAGCAAAATGCAGGTTTTTCGCTTCATTATGACGACCAAGGTCTTAGCCTGAAGAAAAAGGACGAGCCAAAGCTTGGTGCTATTCATGTTGATTTTGTAACGGGTGCTGCAGCCCATCGACGCAAGTTTGGTGGTGGTAAAGGGCAGGCTATCGCAAAAGCGGTTGGCTTAAACAAAGGTGCCACGCCTGTTGTGCTTGATGCCACTGCAGGCCTTGGCCGCGATGGCTTTGTACTGGCATCACTAGGTTGTAAAGTGATTTTGCATGAGCGCCACCCAGTGGTAGCTGCACTATTATTTGACGGCCTAGAACGCGCCTATAACGATGCAGAAATCGGCCCTTGGATGAAAGAAAACATGAGCCTAGTGTTTGGCTCAAGCCATACTTTACTGGCGCAGTGTAGTGATACTCCTGATGTTGTGTACTTAGATCCTATGTTTCCTCATCGTGAAAAATCAGCCCTCGTTAAAAAAGAAATGCGAGTATTCCAAGAGCTTGTTGGCGGAGATAGCGATGCCGATGATCTATTAGAATTTGCTTATCCGCTTGCTAGTAAGCGAGTCGTTGTGAAGCGCCCTGATTACGCCCCATTTCTAAATGACAAAACCCCGAGTATGCAAATCAAAACCAAGAAGAACCGCTTTGATGTATACGTAAAAGCTGCAATGGTCTGATACTAATCCGCAATATTAAGCGAATTGGTATTTATTTAACCCTTTTGGGTTAGTTGCTCTCGCTTTTACCTGTTATTTTTTACGGTTTACATCAAATTGTCATAAAAGGTTAATATTCTACGCGCGTAACGTTACTTGGGAATATCGTTTATGCGCGTGTCATCATTTACTCGGCTATTGGCCGTTTTACTCACACTCGCCAGTATCTTACTGGCAGCCACTCTGTTCTGGGCTAGTCAAACCTTACTCGGCTTAGAGCAGCAAGATAACGCTTATAATAAGCTGAAAAACACCATCATTATTGATTTAAAAAGTTACCTTGATGATTATTTAGAGCAAGGTGACAGCCAACACTTAAATAAAGCCTCAACGCTGATAAGCGATGTTAAAAAGCAGCATTTAGCTGAGCTACCTAAAGATCTAGCGGGTCAACTAAATAGCCAACTGACGGCCCTCGATAAAGACATTAACGGTAAGTATCGCGCTTTAGGTAAGCTATCGGGTAACGAAATGGCACTGCTCGATAACTCGTTAAGACAAATGGCAGGCTCTGCCTCATCATTAATTGGCTATGCACGTAAAGCACAGCCACAAACAGTGCTTGCGCTTGAATATTATCAACTTGCTGCTGACTACTACAGCGAAGTGACATCACTTGCTTTATATACTTACAAGTTAGTGATCAACTTTGATCAAGACACTAAAAACAGCCTTAATCAAAGTGTTGAAAACTTAAATGCCCTTGCTACTAAAATCGACAGACTCGAAAACCTAGGTGTAATGAGTGAAGTGGATGAAGACGCTTTATTTTTTGGTGAAGAAGCAGAAGATTTAGCCGGTGATATTAAAGCTGAACTAACAAGCTGGCCTAAACGTTTCCCTCGTGATTTAGCATCAACACTTGAGCAAGCTGAGCAACGACAAACCGGCATGCAAGCACTGCGCGAACAAATCGGCGCGTTGTCTGCAACGGTGCTCGGTGCAGAGCAAAAATTAAAAGATGAACAAAGTCACCTTAAGCAACAAGTGTTTATCGTGTTTTGTGTCGCTATTGGCATGCTGGTGGTTTTAGCGGCGGGTGTGTATTTTGTACAGCGTAACCAAGTGCTTAACCCTCTGCGCCAATTGCGTGATGGCTTTGCCTTCTTGATTGAAAGTAATGAGCTTAAAAACATTGAGAGTAAAAACCCGAAAACCGAAGTTGGTGAAATTGCTCATTACTTTAATCAATTAATTGAACGCCAGCGTGGTGAGGCAGAAGAGCGAGCACAAATGCTTAAGGTTATTAATGACTTTATGCTAGAAATGAGCGAGCACTTACATACCATTGCTCAGCAAACGGATGCCAGTCACTCTCAGGTTGAACAAAACCAAGGTTTACTTACTGATATTCAACACATTGGTGAGCAGGTCAATAACATTAATGGTCAAGTTGCTGATAACGCCAAACAAACCTTTGGTGCGATGGAGCAGAGCTTAGGCTTTGCCGAGAGCATGTTAACCGCAAGCTCTCGCACTGAAGAGCGCGTTGAGCAAGGTCTAGATAGCTTAAAAGAGCTATTAAAAGGCGTTGATGATGTTGGCCAAGTTATTGAGGTGATCAAAAACATTGCTGAGCAAACAAATCTACTGGCATTGAATGCGGCGATTGAGTCGGCACGTGCAGGTGAGCATGGTCGAGGCTTTGCGGTTGTCGCTGACGAAGTACGAAAGCTTGCCAGACAAACGCAAGGCTCGCTTGATGATATCAACAATCAGCTAAACCGCCTAAGTGAAAACTCAACCATGGTATCAGAGCAAATTAGTGCACTGGCTACCGATGCCGAGCTACAAACACAAAATGCTCAAGAGCTTAAACGGAATTCAGAAGGCGTTGCCGATAACGCGCAAGATGCTAATAAAGTCGCGTTTGATGCTATGGAGCTTGCTAAACAGCAAAATGCCTTACTCGAAAACTTTAGCCAATCAATGCATAGCATGAAAGGCCAAGTAAGCGAATCAAATGTTCTTGTGAGCGATATTCAACAGCGCCTACAAGAGCAAATGCACACCATTAAAACCAGCTTAGGTTTATAACTCTTCAAGGGGCGAGCAATGGTTTGCATTGTTTGCCCTTAAATCATGCGGTATTCAATTTTTTGGGTATATACTCTGTACTCTTATTTTCTTTCAAGGAATCACGATGATTGAACAAGGCCAAACTTTACCTGCAGCAACCCTTAGCGAATTAACCAGCGAGGGCATGCAAACCCTATCAACAGAGGCATTATTTGCAGATAAAAAAGTGGTGCTATTTGCGGTGCCAGGTGCATTTACGCCAACCTGTTCAAATGCCCACTTACCAGAGTTTATTACGCTAGCCGATAAAATTACCGCGAAAGGCGTTGATGCAATTTACTGCGTATCGGTGAACGATGCATTTGTAATGAAAGCATGGGGTGAAGCTCATAACGCTGAGCATATTCGTATGTTAGCTGATGGTGATGCAAGCTTTACTAAAGCACTTGGTCTAGATAAAGACACAGCTGGCTTTGGTGGCGTACGTTCAAAGCGTTATGCGATGATCGTTGAAAACCAAACGGTGACAGGGCTGTTTGTTGAACAAGACAAAGAGTTTGTAGTGAGCCGCGCTGAAGCTGTGCTTGAAAAGCTTTAATAGCAATTCGTTTTATTAATGTAAGTATAAAAAAGCCGGACGTAAGTCCGGCTGAAAAGTCCCAGGGGGATACTGGGGAGATCAACTATTAAGGTTGATACTGTGCATCCAATGTTACACCAGAGAAAGTACGGTAAGCATTTAAGCTTAAGTGCCACGTACCTGCTTGTGGATTACTGAATGTACATGTTTCTGCGTTACCGTTTTTGTACGGACGACAGTCATAGCTAGATGACGTTGGTTGGCTACCAAACTTAACGAATAAGTCAGCATCACCCGAACCACCAGACGTCGTAACAGTGAAGCTTGCCATACCTGCTGGTACTTCTAGCGTGTAATGTTTCCATTGACCAGCACTTGCAGAGATATCAGTCACTGTACCGCCACCTGCTTGTGGTGAACCTGAGCCTGAACCACCGCCAGAAGTTGTTAAATCACCCACAAGGCTAACACCTGAGTATGCAGAGTAACCATTCAGCATTACATGGTAAGTGCCTGCTGTTGGGTTATCGATAGAACATACTTCGTTGTTACCGCCTTCATACGGGCGACAATCATAGGTTGACGTTGTTGGTGCGCTACCTGCACGAACGTAAAGGTCAGCATCACCTGTACCGCCACTCATTGTGAAGGTTACGTTAGTTGCACCTGTTGGCACTTCCATTGTGTAGAAAGTTTGGCTGCTAGCAGAGCCACTTAAACCAGTGAGTGCTTGACCATCTTCTAATACGTTACCTGTTGGTGGTGGCGGTGTTGTGCCTGATGCAGCTGCAACAGCGGCTGCTGCATCAACAATACCTGTACCACAGCTTGTACATGTTGCTGGGAAAGAACGAGTTGTTGATTTTAAGATGCTTTCGATTTCATCAGGCGTTGCAGATGGTTTAGCTTGCTTGATTAGCGCTGCTACACCCGCAACATGTGGTGCTGCCATCGACGTACCTTGCGAGTAGTGATATGAATCGCTGCTTGGGCCTGTAGAACCTGAGTTGTGTGTTGATAACACACCTTCAGAATCATTCGCAAAGCTTTGTGCGCCACCCGGTGCTGCAACGTCAATATTGCTACCGTAGTTTGAGTAGTAAGCACGACCACCGTTACGACCAACAGATGCAACGTTTACAACGCCATTACAGTTACCTGGGTTGTAGTTTGCAGAGTTATCGTTATCGTTACCCGCTGCAATTACAATTACAGAGCCGTTGTTACGCGCTTGGTTGATAGCGTTTTGTGTTGTAGAGCTACATGAACCGCTACCACCTAAACTCATGTTAATAACATCAGCAGGATTAGCATTTGTAGGTACGCCAGAAACTGAACCACCTGAAGCCCAGATAATACCGTCAGCGATATCAGAAGTTAAACCACCACATTTACCAAGTACACGTACAGGAACAACTTTTGAGTTGTAAGCAACACCGGCAACACCTTCACCGTTGTTAGTTACTGCTGCAACAGTACCCGCAACGTGCGTACCGTGCCAGCTTGAGCTTTGCGCACCATGTGTGTAACCACATTCGTTAGCGCTGATTGCATCACCCGGATCGCGTGCATCGCTATCACGACCACCACCATCGTTAGCTACAGAAACATTAGAGATCATGTCATAGCCTTGAAGGATGTTGGCATTTAAATCAACATGAGGGCGGTAACCTGTATCAAGTACCGCAACAACTACACCGCTACCCGTTGCTGTATCCCAAGCCGTAGGAAGGTTAAGTCCACCCGCTTGCTCGTAGTAGTGCCATTGGTCGTCATAACGTGGGTCGTTAGGCGTTGCAAATGGCTTTAACATTTGGTCGATTTCGATGTATTCAACGTTACCTGATGCAACCATCTCTTGCATGAATTCTTGTGCTTCTTGAGCAGAAAGTTTTTTATCAGCACGCATTACGTGGTGATTACTCATTGCCATTGCACGAACATATTGCGCTTTTACTTTACCTTTTTTGCTGGTGAAGTTTTTAACAAAGCCTTTTGCTTTTTTGTTCATCATAGTCGGCGTTTGTTCTGCTGCCGACATTGTCATCATTTCATCACTGTTGTTTTTATACTTGATGATGAATTGTGTACCAAAGCCTTCTTGGCCTTGTAATTTCGCCGCAGTTTCCTGCATAGATGGTGACATAAGTTGGTTTGGAGTAGCCATTGCTGCCGTCGTCCCAAACAACGCAGTCAAGCTCAGTGCAATTGCGCACTTCTTCAAGTTGTTGTTAGTTGTCATAATGATCCCTAGATTGTTATGTAAATCTCCACGATGTTTTTCGCGAAGGGGGACAAAGGTAAAATAAATGTAAATTTAGTTAAAATATCGTTTTATTATGGTTGTCTCTATTTTGGTTATAACTAAATGTATAGACGTCTAAACTAGTCTTTTTGTGGTTCTTTTTAGTGATTTTCTCATAATAAAGTTATAATTTTGTGGTTTTGAGTTTTTACTTTATTTCGTTTTTTGGTTTTATCTTTTTTGTAAAAACACCTCAGTGTTAACACAGCAGCGACAATAACTTGTTATAATCAGCTAAATTTTTTTAGTGAGTATGAGTAATGACCCAAGTAGATGTAATTGTGATTGGCGCCGGTGCCGCAGGTTTGATGTGTGCTGCACAAGCAGGCTACCGTGGTCGCAATGTTACTGTGCTTGATATGGGCAAAAAGCCGGGCCGTAAAATATTAATCAGCGGCGGCGGGCGTTGTAACTTCACCAATGAAAACGCAAGCCCAGACAACTACTTGTGTGGCAACCCTCACTTTGTAAAATCGTGCCTAAGTCGTTATACCCAGCATGACTTTATAGAGCTGGTGGACCGTCACGGCTTGGCGTATCACCATAAAACGCTGGGTCAGTTATTTTGTGATAACAGCGCACAAGATATCGTCGACATTCTTTTAACTGAGTGCGAGTGGGCGGGGGTTAACATAGCGCTGCGTAACGAAGTACTCAGCGTGACAAAAACCGATGCGGGCTATGAAGTTATTACTGAGCAAGACAGCTATCAATGCGAATCGTTAGTTGTCGCATCGGGCGGATTAACCATGCCTAAGCTCGGTGCATCACCAATTGGTTATAAAATTGCCGAGCAATTTGGTTTAACAGTGCTACCAACCATGGCGGCATTAGTGCCATTTACGTTGCACCAGCACGATAAAGATCGCTTTGATGGGTTATCGGGGATCAGCATTCCTTGTCTGGTTACCAGTGAAGATGGCACCCAGTTTAAAGAAAACATCTTGTTTACTCACCGCGGCCTTTCAGGCCCAGCGATTCTGCAAATCAGCTCTTTTTGGCGTGCAGGGCAAACTGTGTACATCAACTTGTTACCCGAGCTCGATTTAAAACAGCAGCTTGAGCAGTGGCGTCAAAGCCAAGGGCAAAAGTCACTAAAAAATACCCTTGCGACAATTTTACCAAAGCGTTTTGTTGAAATGCTGCACGACACGAAAGCGATCCCTGATTGCAATGTAAACCAGCTAAGCCATGCACAAATCGACGCATTACATGACTACATTCACAATTGGCAAATTAAACCCAACGGCACCGAGGGTTACAGAACGGCCGAAGTAACGCTTGGCGGTGTAGACACCGACGAGTTAAGCTCTAAAACCTTCGAAGTGAAAAAGTCACCGGGCCTGTATTTCATCGGCGAAGTCACCGACGTCACCGGTTGGCTAGGCGGCTACAACTTCCAATACGCCTGGAGCTGCGGCTTTGCAGCAGGGCAGTATTGTTGATTTGAGTTGCTAGTTGCTAGTTGCGAGTTGCTAGCTTCTAGGGGAAAGATGTTAGTGGTTAGTGGTTAGTGGTTAGTGGTTAGTGGTTAGTGGTCAGGTCATAGGAGCTAGGCTCTAGGAGCTAGGTTAGCACTTGCTTGTAGGTCGTGCTTTAGCGCGCTGGAGGGATTTGTAATCCGAAACTGAAAAGTACCAGAAGAACAGTATTTAGGTTGATAAGACATGAATCTAAGGAAAGATGAAAACAAATTAATCGGTAAGCATGTTTTTTTAAACGGTAAAGTTGTGGCGGATAAAGTGGCACAGCGAATTGATTATTTAAAAAATAACGTAATGTTAGTCGTTGCATATTCCGATGATGGGTGGTCAACTTTACTGCGAGATCCTAATGATGGGCGACTCTGGGAGCTAATATACGACGACTCAGGCTCTCATGGCGCAGGTGCACCGAGTTTGATTCACTTAACGCTGGATAATGCGAAAAACAGATACAAATTCAAGTAAGAGAATTAATGAACAGCTAACGCTGTCGAATCAAAAGCCTCGCACTCGCGGGGCCTTGTTTTTTCTAGCTGTGGTGGCTTGGATTTTGTTTTCAAGACTGGCTAAGCTGCTCAATGAAAAGAACCGCTTGCTGGCATGGGTGAGGTAGTGACAAAAAGCAAAACCTGCTCCCATGTGTTTAAAGCGCAGAAAAAGGTGCATGATTTTTAATGACTGAAATTACAAAAATTCAAAGATTGGTATGTAATGAATTTAATGCTGACTTTGTATCATCTCCCGAAGATATGAAAGTTGGGATTTCTCGTAACGTCAAGCAAGGGGTTATTCCTATTAATGGACTAAGACACTCCTCTGAAGGAGATACAACAGGTTGGTACATTTGGGGGGGAGATGAGTTTTCTGAAGAACCTGATTTTTTCGTTCCTCTTCATGTTGCTCATTTAGGTGAGTGGTGTCCTGATATCAAAAAATTTCTTGCGCTACCTCCGGGTTATAGGTTTTTAATCGCAGGAGATTATGTTGATGTTTGGTTTGATGAGTCTTTATTAAATATTTGACGACATAGTTTGAATTCTAAGCTTCACACTCGCGGGGGCTTTTTGTTGTTTTCAACTTTGATGATATTCTCGATAGATTAATTAATTGTGTGGTATCCAATTTAAGATGAAAGGAATAACTCATCTGCTAGAAGTTCAACAGAAGTGTTGTGAACACTATAGTGCAAAATATACACCAGTTGACGAGGAGCAAATGGTAGTAATATCTGACGGTGTATATGAGGGGCTGCCTTTAGAAGGAGTTCGTTACCCTTCACCGGACCATATGAGCGGTTGGTGGTTAACCACTGACGAATATAATGGAGATATTTCGAGTTTAAAAACGGTTCACTTTACTCATATTGTAAAATATAGACCTGAAGTAGCTATTTATATGGCTTTGCCACCTGGTTATCGATTCATGCTGGGTGGAGAGCAAGAACATGTTTGGTTTGATGAAGGAGTAGCAAACGACGAATAGATAATATCTTTTTAATTCAGAGCTTCGCACTCTCGGGCTTTGTTCTTAATAAACATGGCTCAAAGAAGAAACTCGATATCTTATATTTGCACCTAAAGCCTAGCACCTAGTAACTAAACTAGACAACTATAAGGTTACCCATTTATTTTTCATGCATATGATAGGTGGTAAGTAGTTAAATAAAACCATTGGGGTTAAGCTAAATTATTTTCTGATGCCATGGGCGAGGTAGTGGCAAAAAGCAAAAGCCCATGTGTATGTAAATAACCTAGATAAGTAAGTATAAAGCTGGAAGAAAATGATTATTGAAATTACGAAGTGGTCCACGGGTTTTAGAAAAATATCTTTTAATAAGGTATTGCGTCGAGAGTTGAAAATGACGATTGTAGAGGCAAAGACCACTGTGAATGAAATTCTTGTGGGAAATATTGTAAGGCTGCCATACACAAAAGAGTTGGAACTCGAGATTAAGAAAGCAGAATTATTTTACGACCTTATTGATGATTAAAAATTAAGAGGATTCTACCTTAGTTTGAATCCAAATATATTCTTAGTGGAATCTGGGGTTGTTTTCAAAAACAGTGACTCAAAGAAGAAACTCGATGTCTTTTATTTGCGCCTAGCACCTAGCACCTAAAACCAAGAATCAATACTTGCCACCACAAATGACGCCCTACATAGTTTTGATAGCTGATAGCTGATAGCTGATAGCTGATAGCTGATAGCTGATAGCTGATAGCTGATAGCTGATAGCTGATAGC
>NZ_JABVXF010000217.1 GCF_013349995.1 Pseudoalteromonas sp. 0303 | reverse complement strand
CCGAGCGGCCAAAGGGATCAGACTGTAAATCTGACGGCTCAGCCTTCGCTGGTTCGAATCCAGCTCCCTCCACCACTTTCCTTCTTAGAAAAGTGGGGCCAGATGCAATAGTAAAAATTTGTGTGGAGGGGTTCCCGAGCGGCCAAAGGGATCAGACTGTAAATCTGACGGCTCAGCCTTCGCTGGTTCGAATCCAGCTC
>NZ_JABVXF010000216.1 GCF_013349995.1 Pseudoalteromonas sp. 0303 | reverse complement strand
GCTTATTACAAGCATCAGAGCGGGTCATTAGCTCAGTTGGTAGAGCAGTGGACTTTTAATCCATTGGTCGATGGTTCGAGTCCATCATGACCCACCATTCTTTGAATGGTCTTATATCGGCGGATTTACGTAGCTTATTACAAGCATCAGAGCGGGTCATTAGCTCAGTTGGTAGAGCAGTGGACTTTTAATCCATTGGTCGATGGTT
>NZ_JABVXF010000215.1 GCF_013349995.1 Pseudoalteromonas sp. 0303 | reverse complement strand
AAGCACGCAGTCTGACAAAATTAACGAAGGGTATTGTGCAATAGGAGGAGTCCATATAAGGCACTTCAGTGCCGAATAGACAAGAGACATCAGACGTCAGATAATAGATGTTAGTTGATCTACCGGGTTGTTAGGTAAAACTGAGTCACCCTCAGCAACAAACCCCGTAGGAGATGTATGGACTCCTCCCCCAAATGGGGTGAGTACGGTATAAAGAGA
>NZ_JABVXF010000214.1 GCF_013349995.1 Pseudoalteromonas sp. 0303 | reverse complement strand
GCTATGTGAAAGTAGGTCATCGCCAGGCTCCAAATAAGAGAAAGCCCGATTCGAAAGAGTCGGGCTTTTTTGCGTTTAGAGACGTCAGCCAGGTAGGTTGGGTAGAGCGTAGCGAAACCCAACGTGAGTTAGCGAGTGGCTAGTGATACCATTCCGCTTAAATATCTGATCTAATATAGGCTATATAAAATCACTGGTGATTAGCATTGAACCCAAACAT
>NZ_JABVXF010000213.1 GCF_013349995.1 Pseudoalteromonas sp. 0303 | reverse complement strand
GCTTCGGCACTCCAGTTACCTAAAGCATCGGTAGTGACCGTCACGGTATGACTGGTGCCATTGGCATCTGTAAAGGTCACTGCAAGTGAGGTATTGGCTAAGTCTGAGGTACCAGTGACTGTCGGTGTATTGTCGTTGGTCAACGCTGGCGCATCGATGGTCATCGTTGGTGCCGTCACATCGATGGTGCCTGTTTCTGTATCGCTACCTTCGTTACCCG
>NZ_JABVXF010000212.1 GCF_013349995.1 Pseudoalteromonas sp. 0303 | reverse complement strand
GAGTGGTGATCAGCTGACCTATGGTAACGGAACAATCACGGCATTATCGGGTAACACGCTGGACTATAACAGCGGCAAGGTGGATACCCTGAGTGGTAGTCAGCTGACCTATGGTAACGGAGCAATCACGACATTATCGGGTAACATGCTGGACTATAACAGCGGCACGGTGGATACCCTAAGTGGTGATCAGCTGACCTATGGTAACGGAACAATCACGGCATT
>NZ_JABVXF010000211.1 GCF_013349995.1 Pseudoalteromonas sp. 0303 | reverse complement strand
CGGCGCTGTTTCGTTTCACTACTGAGTTCGGCATGGGGTCAGGTGGGTCCAAAACGCTATTGTCACCAAGCAAATTTTGTTTTAATTCGCTCTTTTGAGAAAATTAATAAATCTGGAAATCTGATATTTTCTTACAGCTTAAAGCTTATAGCTTACAGCTTCGTAAAATCTACTTTAGTGTCTTAACTTCTGTCTGTTACGCTGTCATAAAACGCGTTTGGCGTTGT
>NZ_JABVXF010000210.1 GCF_013349995.1 Pseudoalteromonas sp. 0303 | reverse complement strand
TGGAGCGGCACACGAGGCTCGAACTCGTGACCTCAACCTTGGCAAGGTTGCGCTCTACCAACTGAGCTAGTGCCGCATCAAATAGTTTCTAGTTACAAGATTCAAGTTTGAATAGCTTGGTGCTTTCAACTTTCCCCTTGAAACTTAAGCCAATTTCTTTTGGTGAGAAATTGGAGCGGCACACGAGGCTCGAACTCGTGACCTCAACCTTGGCAAGGTTGCGCTCT
>NZ_JABVXF010000020.1 GCF_013349995.1 Pseudoalteromonas sp. 0303 | reverse complement strand
AAGTTCCTTCATGGTCAGCCTTTAAGTGACGGCCAACAAGTCTTCTTAAAGAAAGAGGTTACAGAGTACAGGGCACGCCTTTCTAGCATTAGTTGGTTTATGCGAATGCTTAATGAATATATTGCCAGGCGTGCAAATAAAGAAGACGAGTGTACGGGTCACTTTTGGGAAGGGCGCTTTAAAAGCCAAGCATTACTTGATGAGTCGGCGCTTTTAGCATGTATGGCCTATGTTGATTTAAACCCTGTTCGTGCTAAAGCTGCGAGCACGCCGGAGCAATCGGACTATACCAGTTTTAAAAAGCGATTCCAGAGTGCGAAGGAGTCAAAGCAACCTAAGGTACTAGCTCGTTTTATTGGTGGTATGAGTAAGTATAAATCAAAGGGAATACCTTTTGAGTTAAAGTCATACCTGTTACTAGTGGAGCAAACAGGGCGTTGTATTTGTACTAATAAGCCCGGATTTATAGAACATCATTTACCTCCTATTCTTGAAAGGCTGAATTTCGAACCGGAAAAATGGTTAACACTAACAACTCAATTTGAAAACTTATTTCGTGGAGCTGCAGGTCGAGTGGGTGCTATTGAAAGTTATTGCATTAAAACTGCTCGTAAGCGACGAAGTAACCTAGCAAGCTGTAAGTTATTACTTGCTAGTTAATCTTAAATTTCTCTCGACTTTTATTTTTTGCAAACTCTTGCAGCTAACTTGTCCTTTTAAATCGTGTTTAATCCAAATTAATTAGCTTGGCCCCTAAAACTGCGTACTTATTTTTGCCATTTGCTTGTAAGAAAAAGGCGGCAGGTGCATGAAGTGAAGGTATTGATGTAAATACACTTTTGCATGCGTAAACTGGCCAATTTGTGGCGTTTTCTAGCATATTAATATCGCCAGAAAAGCAACTATATCCTTGTATTAAAAGCTCTTTATATTTATTTACGGTAAGCGTTAACGACTCATTTAAAACAAAGCTGTTACCTACCTTAAAGTTCAGGCTGCTTGCATCTAAACTGGTGTAACCTTGGCGGATACTGCTTATATCCCCCAACTCTTTAATAATGGGTGACTGTCCTTTGTTGTTTATTGCAATATCTATCTGGTAATCACCAAGTTCACTCTTTACTGTTACATCGTCTATTAGTAAGTCTACCCAATTGTCTTTAGCATTAAATGGAATAGCGTGGTACTGGGCCATTTTAGCGCTTTTCCATTCCTGTGAAGTTATTGAATCAATGGTCTTTTTATATAAAACACGGTTAACTTTACGGGCTATTTGTCGGTTTGGGTCGTTTGGGTAAGCACCTGATTCAATTAATATAGTTCGGATACCTTTTTCTGAAAAAGTATCACCAAAACTACGGTAAGAGTAACTGTCGTTGTACTTCCCCAAGTGCCCTGGGATCATGGTTTCAACCGTTTTGGCTAAGTGGGCAATAAACTGCATAGCCTCACCACGACTTTTATTTATTTCTCTTGCTTCATTATAGGCGGGTGCTAGCACTGAAATGGTGGCTTGTTTTCCCATTTTACCAGCACCGTAATAGGCATTCTGATCATGTAAGTTAAAGCCAAAGTCAGGTTTGAATGCATCTGCCGCAGCCATGAGTATTTGCCCTTCTTTTGTGAGAAGAGCTTTTGCATCACGATTTAAATCAATACCTTGTGCATTATGGCGGGTTTGAACAGCAGCGCCATCCGGGTTCACCATAGGGATAATGAGAAGGGTTATTTTCTGTTGCCATTTTTCTAGCCATTGTGCGTTTTCATCGGCAGTTATAAAGCTTAAAAAATCCATTAGTGCGGCAGTAGCTGTGTTTTCGTCGCCGTGCATTTGGCTCCACATCATCACTTTGATTGGGCCTGTGCCGATTTTAAGAGAGTTAAGTGCCTGTCCTTGGAAAGAGGTGCCGATTTGTTTTAGTGTAACGCTTGGGTGTTTTGCTGCGTTTTGTAGGTGGGGCTCTATATCGGCGTAGTAAATCGCAGGTTTATCTAAGCCTGCTACAGCTGTGTCTTCAATCGTACTTGCAAATGTCGTGTTACTTAATACTAAAAGGGCTGTGGCAAGTGCATATTGACGCATAATTATCTCTTTTATTCTTTATTTTGGTATTCTTTAGAATATTATATTTTTAATGGTTTGGCTAATCCTTGTTCAGTAATAAAGCTTCGATTGCTACTGACTAAGTATGCTTTAAATCGCTATTTTTATGCTATTTTCTTTTTCTTCATTGCTTTTCGCTATATAAAATACAGTATTACTTTTAATTACTTAGCTTTAATGATTTGATTTTTTTTACAGTTTGTTATCAAATGGCTAAATAATACTTAACCGTGTGCTGTTAAATTCTACTTGTACCGTCTGTTGACTTTGTTATACTCCACATCGAAATTTCAGTAATTACTGAAACTTTATTGATGAAGATCATGTTACCGCATTAAAATATAGGGTAAGCCACTTACCTCTAATGCAGTAAAAGCGATAAAAAGGCGTGAGTTTTGCGAGCAATTAATCAGTCACAAGGTGTCAAACAGTCTAGCTTAGCTAGATTGCAATTGGCTGCGCGTGCGCTTTTTGCTGGTAAAGAGCTAATGTCAGTTTTAGCCTTGTTGCTGATTAATTCAGCGATGCTAATCAACGGTACATTAGAAGATGCTCAAGGGCTAAGAAACTTATTAAGCGAAGGTGCTTTATACGAAACACCGTTGCTTAATGTGTTGAGTTTTTTAGCTTACCCTGTGGTGTCTTGCCAATTACTTATTGGTTTATGCTGGTTGGTCTTCCATTTCTTCCCTGCGCGTCGTGCAGGTGTCATTTTACGTAAAGCGGCCTTCGCTGCGCGTGAAACGATAAAGTCTTTAGTAGTACACAGCGCTCATGGCTGTCGTGCTCCTCCTCGTGTAAGTGGTTGTCTGTAAATAAGCTTTGTTGCTTAAGTTCAGCCATTTTAGTCGTTTACTAAGTTGTCTTTACTAAGCACCTAGTGGGCTTTTTACGCCCAAATTTCAGTCAGCCAACCTAAAATCCCTCTCTTTTTAGCGTGCCTTTTTGTCGTGCTCGTTATTCAGCCGAGGGATATCTGTAGCATCTGTTGCAGAAAAGCGTCGTGTTCTTATTTCGACAAGTGTTAACTTTTAGGTTGTAGGATATTCCTTTGTCAATTCGAAACCTTTGTAATATTGCTCTAGCGTCTTTAGTGCTGGCTTTGTCTGGCTGTAAAGGCGGGGTACTCGATCCAAAAGGTCAAATTGGTGTCGACGAGAAGTATTTAATTATCGTAGCTACGGTGTTAATGCTGATTGTCGTAATTCCAGTTATTGCCATGACAATTTATTTTGCATGGAAATACCGTGATGGACGAGATCAAGAAATTTACGCTCCAAAGTGGGCGCACTCTAATAAGATTGAAGCTGTAGTTTGGACCATTCCTATCATCATCGTTGCGATTTTAGGTGTGATCACGTGGCAGTCAACGCAACAACTTGACCCATATAAACCACTTGAGGGTAAAGGTAAGCACCTTACTGTTGAGGTTGTTTCTTTGAACTGGAAATGGCTATTCATTTATCCAGAGCAAGGCATCGCCACAGTGAATGAGCTTGTTTTTCCTGCCAAAGTGCCAGTGCAGTACAAGATCACCTCAGAAAGCACCATGAACTCGTTTTTCATTCCACAGCTTGGTAGCCAAATTTACTCAATGGCCGGTATGGAAACAAAGCTTCACTTAATCGCTGATGAGCCGGGTACTTTTAAAGGCTTTTCTGCTAACTACAGTGGTGCAGGTTTCACTGGTATGAAGTTCGATGCCATTGCAACAGCCACAGAAGCTGATTTCGATGCTTGGGTAAACAAAGTAAAAAATACCGGTTCTGCATTGACTAAGCAAAGCTATGTTGAACTTGCAAAACCAAGTGAGTACGACCCAGTTAAATACTATGCCAGCGTAGATAAAGATATGTTCCATTCAATCGTAATGAAATATATGCAAGCGCATGGCTCTCACGGTGCAATGCAACACGCTATGCCAGAGCACTCAGCTCATAAGAAGCACAGCGAGGACGAGGAATAATCATGTCGTTGTTAGGTAAATTAACATTAGACGCAATCCCGTTTCATGAACCAATTATCATGGTTACCATGACGGTTGTTGCTGTCTTAGGTCTGTTAGTGGCAGGCTTAGTAACAAAATATAAAAAGTGGGGCGTGATTTGGCACGACTGGATCACCTCAATTGACCATAAGCGTTTAGGTGTCATGTACATCATTCTTGCGCTTATCATGCTTTTCCGTGGTTTCGCGGATGCCATTATGATGCGACTGCAATTAGCAATGGCTACCGGCGGTGCAAGTGGTTACTTACCACCAGAGCACTATGACCAAATCTTTACGGCACACGGGGTGATCATGATCATCTTTATGGCGATGCCGTTTATGATTGGTTTAATGAACATCATCTTACCGCTACAAATTGGTGCCCGTGATGTTGCATTCCCATTCTTAAATAACCTTAGCTTTTGGTTAACTGCTGGCGGCGCAATCCTAATTAATATCTCATTATTCTTTGGTGAGTTTGCGAAAACGGGTTGGGTGGCATATCCACCGTTGTCAGAGTTGTCATTCAGTCCAGGTGTCGGGGTCGACTATTATATATGGGCCTTGCAGATATCCGGCTTGGGTACCTTATTAACATCGGTAAACTTCTTAGCGACTGTATTTAAAATGCGTGCACCAGGCATGACATTAATGAAAATGCCTATTTTTACTTGGGCATGTACGTGGGCAAATATCTTAATTGCAGCATCGTTCCCAATTTTAACTGCTGTACTGGCTATGTTAACGCTTGATCGTTATCTCGATTTCCACTTCTTCACGAATGAATTAGGTGGTAACGCGATGATGTACATCAACTTATTCTGGGCATGGGGTCACCCTGAAGTTTACATTCTGATCTTACCTGCGTTTGGTATTTTCTCAGAAGTTATCTCAACGTTTGCTGGTAAACGCCTGTTTGGTTATAAGTCGATGGTTTACGCAAGTGGTGCAATTTCAATTTTAGGTTTCATCGTTTGGCTTCACCACTTCTTTACTATGGGCTCAAGCGCTAACGTTAATGCCTTCTTTGGTGTAATGACCATGGTTATCGCGGTACCGACCGGGGTTAAGTTGTTTAACTGGTTATTCACTATGTATCGTGGTCGTTTACGTATTACTGTGCCTGTCCTTTGGACTTTAGGTTTTATGGTGACGTTCACTATCGGTGGTATGACCGGCGTGTTACTTGCTATTCCTGGTGCTGACTACGTATTACATAACAGCTTATTCTTAATCGCTCACTTCCATAACACCATCATTGGCGGTGCGGTATTTGGTTATTTAGCTGGTTTTGCGTTTTGGTTCCCTAAAGCAATGGGCTTCAAACTTGACGAGAGCTGGGGCAGACGATCTTTCTGGTGCTGGTTAATTGGTTTCTTCGTGGCATTTATGCCGTTATACGTACTTGGTTTCTTAGGTATGACACGTCGCTTAAACCACACAAACAACCCTGATTGGAACATTTGGTTATACATTGCAGCTGGCGGTGCGGTGATCATTATGTTCGGTATCTTGTTCCAAGTTGTGCAACTTGTAGTGAGCTTCAAAAACCGCGAGCAACTTGATGATACAACGGGCGATCCGTGGAATGGTCATACTCTTGAGTGGGCATCGGCTTCACCTCCGCAGTACTACAACTTTGCGAAAATCCCTCATGTTGATGACATTGATGCGTGGACAGACATGAAAGAGAAAGGCTTAGCTTACAAGCAAGAAGCCTCTTATAGCCCAATTCATATGCCAAAAAATACATCGGCAGGTGTATTAATGAGCGCAGCTTTAACAACCTTCTGTTTTGCCATGATCTGGCACATTTGGTGGCTTGCAGCCTTTGGTTTACTGGGTGCTATCGTGGTGTTCATCAAGCGTTGTTATACCAGCGATGTTGATTACTACGTGCAACCAGATGAAATTGTTGAACTAGAAACGGCTCACAATACAGCCGCTACGAAGGAGGTGAATGCATGAGTACCATTTCTGCAGGACTCGACACCTTAAACGGCGCACACGGTCATGTCGATGCACATGACCATGAGCACCACGATACAGGTGGTAACACCGTATTTGGTTTCTGGCTATACCTTATGACCGACTGCCTGTTGTTTGCATCATTCTTTGCAACCTACGCAGTATTGTTCATGAACACTGCTGGCGGAGTGTCGGGTAAAGACATTTTTGAACTTGATTTTGTTGCGGTTGAAACTGCAGCTCTACTACTCAGTAGTATCACTTTTGGTTTTGCGATGATTTCTGCTCACGGGCAGAAAAAGGCGGCTACATTAACTTGGTTGCTGGTTACCTTTGCCTTTGGTGCAGTGTTTATTGGTATGGAAGTGTACGAATTCCATCACCTAATTGCGCATGGTAATGGCCCTCAGCAAAGTGCCTTTTTAACATCGTTCTTCTCTTTAGTGGGCTTACACGGTCTTCACGTAACAGCCGGTCTTATTTGGATGACTGTCCTGATGATTGAAGTTGTGCGCCGTGGTTTAAACCCACAAACAGTGACACGCCTAAGTTGTTTAAGCCTATTCTGGCACTTCTTAGATGTGGTGTGGATCTGTGTATTTACCGTTGTTTATTTAATGGGAGCAATGTAATGAGCCACAGTGAATCACATGTAATGAATAACTTAGAAGTTCATGCACAAAATGAACAATCACATGGCAGCGTTAAAGACTATTTAATTGGTTTTGTATTGTCAGTGGTTTTAACGGCTATTCCATTTTGGGCAGTGATGAGTGGTTCGTTTTCTAAAACGACCACTGCATGGTGCATCGTGAGCATGGCGATTGTGCAAATTTGGGTGCATTTGAAATATTTCTTACACCTAAACTTCAAAACTGAAGACGGCAAGGCAAGTTCATTGTCGTTTATCTTTAGTGCTTTAATCATTGTAATGGTGGTTGGTTTGTCGGTGTGGATCATCTACGAATCGAACGCCATGATGATGTACTAATAACAATTACTTGGTAATTGGTAAAAGATTTACGAGAGGAGCTGGTTAGTCTGAGGTTGTGTCTCCAGTTCTCACAGTCTGTTACTAACTAGTTTCTTTCGTAATATTGCGTTTGTGCTGAAAATTAGAGGAGTCGAGGAAGTGTTTCGACGTTATTTAAATGTCACTAAACCTGGCATTATCATGGGCAATTTGATCTCTGTCGCGGGGGGATTCTTGCTAGCCTCTCGCGGTGATATTGACCCATGGTTAATGATCGCAACCTTACTAGGGTTATCTTTAGTAGTGGCATCAGGATGCGCGATCAATAACGTAATTGATCGTGATATTGATGTTGCTATGGCGCGCACTCGCAAACGCGTCACAGTGACTGGCGAAATGTCAGCAAAGGCGGCTATGGCACATGGCATAGTGCTTGGTGTTATTGGTTTCGGGTTATTAGCTGTGTATACCAACGTAGTGGCACTCTTATTTGCTACTTTTGGTTACGTCATCTACGTCGGTGTGTACAGCTTATATATGAAACGTCGTTCTGTGTACGGCACCTTTGTAGGAAGTTTATCTGGCGCAGTACCACCTGTAGTGGGTTATTGTGCCGTAACTGGGCAGTTTGATGCTGGTGCTGTGATTTTATTGGTTATGTTTAGTCTCTGGCAAATGCCTCATTCATATGCAATTGCAATCTTTCGTTATAACGACTACCAAGCGGCCAGAATTCCTGTGTTACCAGTAGCGCAGGGGATCGAGAAGGCAAAGCATCACATTGTTTTATATATCGCCGTGTATGCGTTGGTTGTGATGTTATTAACCATTAGTGGTTATACAGGTTTAGCCTTTATGGCTGTAGCCTGTACAACGAGTTTTTGGTGGTTGCTAATGGCGCTTCGTGGCTATCGTCGCAATATTGACGTAAGCGGCTGGGCGCGCCAAGTGTTTGCTTTTTCAATTGTAAACATCACGGTTTTGAGCATAGCGATGGCTTTAGATTACCATTCGGTAGCTCCACAGCTACTTGTTTTAACTTAGAAAAAAGTTGCTAACATATCCCAATGTTACAGTAGCAAAGGCCCGGTTTTTTCTCCACCGGGCCTTTTTTCTTTTTCGTTTTTTAAAATCGAGCAGCTTGCTCTACCACAATGCCATGACGAGCCGCTAAACGGCGATGGTCTTTATCATAACCACCACCAATTACTGTTGCGACAGGTACATTGTGCTCAAGACAACGCTTGAGTACTAAATAGTCGCGTTGCGCTATCCCTTGCCAGCTTATATCGAGTTTCCCTAAACCATCTTGCTGCCATACATCTACACCTGCATCATAAAGCACTAAATCTGGGTTTAGGGTGTTTAATAAATAACTCAGCGTATCGTCAACAACGCTTAGGTATTCACTATCAGCGACATTCGGAGCTAAACCTATGTCTAAATCGCTGGCTGACTTTCGAAACGGAAAATTCTTTTCACAGTGAATAGAGCAGGTATAAGCATAGGGCTGATGCGCCAGCATTGCTGCAGTACCATCACCTTGATGAACATCTAAATCAAAAATCAGTATATTGGTTACTTCACCACTTTTTATCAGAGTTTCGCTGGTAAAAGCGAGGTCGTTTACCATGCAATAGCCTGAGCCAAAATCAGTATGGGCATGGTGAGTGCCACCCGCTAAGTGACAAGCAATGCCATGTTTAAGTGCTAAACGTGCTGTTTGTAAGGTGCCTAGAGGCGCAGTAAAGGTACGTGCCATCAGCTCTTTTGACCAAGGTAAGCCAATACGGCGCATCGCTTTTTCATCTAAGCGGTTGTGCCAAAGGTCGTGGATATAGTTTTCGCAGTGCACTAATTCAAGGGGCTCAGGGCTGCCAAGCATCGGTTGAGTTAGGTTGTCATTTATTAATCCAAGGTTTTGTACATGCTCATATAAATAAGCAAACTTACTCATCACAAAGCGATGGTTAGGATCGAAACTAAACGAGTAATTTGGGTGATACACCAAGGGTAAGTGGGGATTTAACTGCATAGCTCATTGAATAGCTGAATTTGCTACAGCATAACGAATCTACCGACAAAAGTTTACTCTGGTGCGTGAATTAAATGAGCTAATTCGCGATGTAATAATGCTTCATCACCCAGATTGAGCTCAATCAACCGTTTTAAGTGAGTAATACTATCAATATCGATATGTTCGCAGCGAAGGCCTGCATGCTGATGCTCAACATGGCATAGCTCCACTTGCATTTTAATCTCGATTGATGACTCTGGCAGGGTAAAGATTAAGTCAGCTTTACTATGAATAGGCACTAAAAATGAATCACTTTTAGTAATAAGCGCACCTTGCAAAGATAGATCAAGTAACTGACAGTGATAGTCGTTACCTTCAATGCGAAGTATCGCAGGGCAAGAAAATAATACCCGCGAAAACTCTCTGCGTTCATTCATAGCTGTATCTCCAACTTTAGTGATCTAATAAGTATAGATCATAATGGAGTGAGTGATAGTAAAGCTTACTGCAACAAAAAAGCCCCTAAGTAGGGGCTTTTTGAGTATCAGCTAATTAGCCAATTTTTTTGTATTTGATACGCTTAGGTTGTGCTGCTTCGGCGCCTAAGGTTTTCTTCAACCACTCTTCGTATTCTGTGTAGTTACCATCGAAGAAGTTAATTTGGCCTTCGTCACGGTAATCAAGAATATGTGTAGCAATACGGTCAAGGAACCAACGGTCATGCGAGATACACATTACACAGCCAGGGAACTCTAAAATAGCGTTCTCCAGTGCACGTAGTGTTTCAACGTCTAGGTCATTGGTTGGCTCATCCAGTAGTAATACGTTGCCACCTGCTTTTAGTAACTTAGCTAGGTGTAAACGGTTGCGCTCACCACCTGATAGGTCTTTAACGAATTTTTGTTGGTCGTTACCTTTGAAGTTAAAGCGGCCAACATAGGCACGGCTTGGGAATTCAAAGTTACCAATTTTTAATACGTCTTGGCCGTTAGAGATTTCTTGGAAAACAGTGTTGCTTTCGTCCATGTCGCCACGGAACTGATCAACCGTTGCAAGCTCAACTGTGTCACCAACAATGATCTCACCGCTATCAGGCGTTTCTTCACCACTTAACATTTTGAATAGCGTTGATTTACCCGCACCATTGGCGCCGATAATACCTACGATAGCGCCTTTCGGCATTGCAAAGTTTAAGTCATCGATTAATACACGGTCGCCAAAGCTCTTCTTCAGGCCTTTCACTTCGATAACTTGGTCACCTAAGCGTGGACCCGGTGGAATGAATAGTTCATTTGTTTCGTTACGCTTTTGATAATCGTTTTGCTGAAGCTCAGAGAACTGTGCCATACGTGCTTTAGACTTAGCTTGACGGCCTTTCGGGTTTGAACGTACCCATTCAAGTTCTTGTGCGATTGATTTTTGACGTGCTTTTTCAGATTTCTGTTCTTGTTGTAAACGTAAATCTTTTTGCTCAAGCCACGATGAGTAGTTACCTTCCCAAGGAATACCTTCACCACGGTCAAGCTCTAAAATCCAACCTGCTACGTTATCTAAGAAGTAACGGTCGTGGGTTACAGCAACCACGGTACCTTCGTAGTCGTGTAAGAAGCGCTCTAACCAAGCAACTGACTCAGCGTCTAAGTGGTTGGTTGGTTCGTCAAGAATAAGCATATCTGGTTTTTCAAGTAGTAAACGACAGATCGCAACACGGCGACGCTCACCACCCGAAAGGTGTTCAATTTTTGCATCCCAAGGTGGAAGGCGTAATGCATCAGCTGCACGCTCTAACACGTTGTCAATATTGTGACCATCGTGTGCTTGGATGATAGCTTCAAGTTCGCCTTGCTCTTTCGCAAGTGCATCAAAGTCAGCACCGTCCATTGCATACTCGTTGTATACTTCATCAAGGCGGTTTAGTGCGTTTTTAACTTCGCTTACTGCTTCTTCTACTGTTTCGCGAACTGTTTTGCTTTCGTCTAGTACAGGTTCTTGCGGTAAGTAACCGATTTTAGTGCCTGGTTGAGGGCGAGCTTCACCTTCAAAGTCTTGGTCAACACCAGCCATAATGCGAAGTAACGTTGATTTACCTGCACCGTTTAGACCTAGCACACCAATTTTTGCGCCTGGGAAAAAGTGTAAAGAAATATCTTTTAAGATAGTGCGCTTAGGTGGCACAACCTTAGAAACTCGACTCATCGAGAATATAAACTTATCTGGTAACACCATGAAAGGAGCCTTCAATTTATAAGAAAAATTAACAGCGTATATTGTAGAGGCTCTGTCGCGTATACGTCAACGAAACAGGCTTTTATGGGCTTTGCTTTCAAACAAATAAAATTCATTTGGACATCTAAACATCTAGAGGTTGAAATTTCTAACTATCCGTTCATAATTAGCAGTCAGATAAGTATGCTCGGAGCCAGCTATGCCCATTACAGTAAAAGATGAATTGCCTGCCATTGCAAAGTTACGTCAAGAAAACGTGTTTGTAATGCCAAAAAGTCGTGCTAAAACGCAAGAAATCCGCCCAATGCGTTTGGCCATCTTAAACTTAATGCCAAACAAAGTTGAAACCGAAGTGCAGTTTATTCGCTTGTTAGCAAACTCACCGCTGCAAGTTAATGTTGAGCTGTTGCGCTTAGATACCCATCGCACCAGTAGTAACTCTGAGCAGCACATGGATACGTTTTATCGTTATTTTTCAGAAGTGAAAGATAATAACTACGATGCCATGATCATAACGGGCGCGCCGCTTGCTCATTTAGAATATGACGAAGTTGCTTACTGGGACGAACTAAAAGTTATTTTAGATTGGGCGGAGCAGCATGTGACGTCTACGCTGTTTTCGTGTTGGGCGGCCCATGCTGGGCTTTATCATCACTATGGCCTTAAACGTGATCTGAAACCAAACAAACTCAGTGGCGTATTTACCCATAAAAGCTATTTTGACCACGCAGCGCTAACGCGTGGCTTTGATGATACCTTTTTAGTGCCACATTCTCGTTATGGTCATATTGATATCGATAAGATCAATGCCTGCGAAGAGCTGGTGGTGTTAGCCGGATCAGAGCGAGTAGGTGCCTACTTAATTAAAAATAAATCAGGTAGCCAAGTGTATATTACTGGCCATCCAGAGTACGATGCTCATACCTTAAAAGGGGAGTATTTACGCGACCAAGAAAAATCAGCGGATGCACCTAAGCCAGAAAATTACTTCCCTGACGATAACCCAGACAACGAACCGTCGAAAACGTGGCAAAGCCATGCCTTTTTATTGTTTTCGAATTGGTTAAACTATTATGTGTACCAAACTACACCGTATGATATTAACTTAGTTAGCCAAGATGTAAGGACTAACAACTATGCCGAGTAATGCAGTGAATAAACGCGAACAATTAACCGAGGCGCTAAAACAGCGAATTTTAATCCTCGATGGCGCGATGGGCACCATGATCCAAGAATATAAGTTAGAAGAACAGGATTATCGCGGTGAGCGCTTTAAAGATTGGCATGTACTTATTAAAGGCAATAACGATTTATTAAGCCTAACTCAGCCAAAAATCATTGCTGATATTCACCGTGCTTACTTAGAAGCCGGTGCTGATATCATCGAAACGAATACCTTTAATGCCACGACTATTTCGATGGAAGATTACGATATGGCGAGCCTTAGCCGCGAAATCAACCTCGAGTCAGCGAAGCTTGCACGCAGCGTGTGTGATGAACTTGAAGCAAAAGATCCTAGCAAACCGCGTTATGTAGCCGGTGTGCTTGGGCCAACGTCAAAAACCTGTTCTATTTCACCAGATGTAAATGACCCAGGTTATCGTAATATCAACTTTGATAAGCTGGTGGCTGCGTATGTTGAGTCAACACTGGCATTAATGGAAGGTGGTGCTGACCTTATTTTAATAGAAACCATCTTTGATACCCTTAATGCAAAAGCGGCTTCGTTTGCTGTGGAAGAAGCATTCGAACTAGCTGGTCGTAGTTTACCTGTGATGATCTCAGGCACCATTACCGATGCCTCTGGCCGAACTTTATCAGGGCAAACCACAGAAGCATTTTATAACTCAATTCGCCATATTAAACCGCTATCAATCGGCCTTAACTGCGCCCTTGGCCCTGACTTACTGCGCCAGTATGTTGAAGAGTTATCGCGCGTTTGTGAAACCTTTACCTCGGTGCATCCAAATGCAGGTTTACCGAACGAGTTTGGCGAATATGATTTAGAAGCTCCTGAAATGGCCCAAGAAATTATTGATTGGGGCAAGTCTGGCTTTATCAATATTGTAGGTGGTTGTTGTGGCACCACACCGGCTCATATTAAGGCGTTTGCGAAAGGCCTTGAAGGTGTTAAACCTCGCCAATTACCTGAGCTTGAAGTGCGTATGCGCTTATCGGGCCTTGAAGCGTGTAACTTAAACTAGGAAACCGACATGACTGACCAAATTGCTGTATTTACTAACGTCGGTGAGCGTACCAATGTAACAGGCTCGGCTAAGTTTAAGCGCTTGATCATGGAAGAAGATTACGAGACCGCTCTCGATGTTGCCCGTGAACAAGTAGAAAATGGCGCGCAAGTAATTGATATCAACATGGATGAAGCCATGTTGGACTCGAAAGCGGCGATGGTAAAGTTTTTAAACTTAATTGCCTCAGAGCCTGATATCTCAAAAGTACCTATCATGGTCGACTCATCTAAATGGGACGTGATTGAAGCAGGCTTAAAGTGTATTCAAGGTAAGGCCATTGTTAACTCAATTTCACTTAAAGAAGGTGAAGAGCCGTTCATCCGCCAAGCTAAGTTAATTAAACGCTTTGGTGCTGCTGCGGTTGTAATGGCGTTTGATGAAACCGGGCAAGCTGAAACTGCTGATCGTAAGTTCGAGATTTGTCAGCGTAGTTACAAAATACTCGTTGATGATATTGGCTTTCCGCCAGAAGACATTATTTTTGACCCGAACATTTTTGCCGTCGCAACGGGCATTGAAGAGCACGATAACTACGCTGTTGAGTTTATCGAAGGTACGCGTCGAATTAAGCAAGGCTTACCGCACTGTAAAGTGTCGGGCGGTGTATCGAATGTGTCGTTCTCGTTCCGTGGTAATAACCCAGTTCGTGAAGCTATTCACTCTGTGTTTTTATACCACGCGATTAAAGCGGGTATGGACATGGGCATTGTTAATGCGGGTCAATTAGCGGTTTACGACGATATCCCTGAAGAGCTGCGTAAAGCTGTAGAAGATGTGATCCTCAATACCGACCCAGGTGCTGGTGAGCGACTTGTTGAACTTGCACCAAAATACTCAGGTATGGCGCAAGCAGAGAAAGTAGAAGATTTAGAGTGGCGTACTTGGCCTGTTGAAAAGCGCCTTGAACATGCGTTAGTAAAAGGCATTACCGAGTACATCGACGAAGATACCGAAGAGTGCCGCAAGAGCAAAGCTAAGCCTATCGAAGTGATCGAAGGCCCGCTTATGGACGGCATGAACGTAGTAGGTGACTTATTCGGTGCGGGTAAAATGTTCTTACCTCAGGTTGTTAAGTCAGCTCGTGTGATGAAGCGCGCCGTTGCCTATCTTGACCCTTTCATTGAAGCTGAAAAAGAAGAGGGCGCAACCAATGGTAAAGTGGTTATGGCAACCGTTAAGGGCGACGTACACGACATTGGTAAGAATATTGTAGGCGTGGTACTGCAATGTAATAACTACGAGGTTATCGACCTTGGTGTGATGGTGCCAGCAGAGAAAATTTTGCAAACCGCCATTGACGAAAAAGCTGACATTATTGGTTTATCAGGGCTGATTACCCCATCACTTGATGAAATGGTGCATGTTGCGAAAGAAATGACCCGTCGTGGTTTTGAATTACCGTTACTGATTGGTGGTGCAACAACCTCTAAAGCGCATACTGCGGTTAAAATTGAGCCTCAGTATGATAAAGGTGTGGTTTACGTCAATAACGCCAGCCGCGCTGTGGGTGTGGTTTCTAATTTATTGTCGAAAGAGTTAAAGCCGGCATTTTTAGAGAAAACCAAGGCTGAGTATGAAAAAGTACGTGAACAACAAGCACGTAAAAAGCCACGCTCAAAACCCGTTACTTTACAGCGTGCTCGCGACAACGCAGTAAAACTCGATTGGGATAACTACACGCCACCTGTGCCGAAAAAGCTGGGTGTGACTGAGTTTAAAGATGTTTCGATTGCGACGTTAAGACAGTACATCGACTGGACACCTTATTTCATGACGTGGTCAATCGCTGGTAAGTACCCACGTATTCTTGAAGATGAAATTGTAGGTGAACAGGCTAAAAGCTTATTCGCTGATGCCAACGCAATGCTTGATGAGCTTGAGCAATCAGGTGCGCTGCAACCTTTAGGTGTCATTGGTTTATTCCCTGCAAACCGAGTAGGAGATGACATTGAGATTTACACCGATGAGTCGCGTACAACGCTTTTAACTACATCCTGTCATTTACGTCAGCAAACGGAAAAAACCGACTTTGCTAACTACTGTTTAGCTGATTATATTGCGCCAAAAGGCACTCCTGATTACTTTGGTGCTTTTGCGGTTACTGGTGGTCTTGAAGAAGACGACCTTTCCGATGCCTTCGATGCTAAGCAAGATGATTATAATAAGATCATGGTTAAAGCCGTAGCAGACCGTTTGGCTGAGGCATTTGCTGAATATTTGCATGAGCAAGTGCGTAAAGAGTATTGGGGCTATGCGGTAGATGAAAATCTATCGAACGATGAACTTATTCGTGAAAACTACCAAGGTATTCGCCCAGCGCCAGGTTATCCTGCTTGTCCTGAACATACAGAGAAGAAGAAAATCTGGCAGTTACTTGATACCGAGCAACGTATCGGCATGAAGCTAACCAGTTCATATGCAATGTGGCCGGGTGCGGCGGTTTCTGGTTGGTATTTCTCTCACCCTGAAGCTAAGTACTACGCTGTGGCGCAAATTCAAAAAGATCAGGTTGAAGATTACGCTAAGCGCACCAACATGACTCTTGCAGAAGCTGAGCGTTGGTTGTCGCCTAATTTGGGCTATGAACCAGAATAATAACCTTTAGTTATTAACTTTTGTTTAAATTAAAAACGAGCCCCCAATGGCTCGTTTTTTATGCTCATTTTTTATCATACTTTTTTCTTTTTAATTGTTTTAATACTGGCAAATTCCTTCTATTTTAAATATTTGTGTTAAAGTTATTGAGATTGATCAAGAAATCTAAGGTGAAATTGTGATTGATACAGTGAATGCAAGTGACAAAGATAAAGCACGATTTTTACGTGTTTTTGCATTTATTGGCTCGATTACCTCGTTTTTAATGGCGATCACCAGCTATCAAGATGGTTACCATGCCCTTAGCTATTTATTGATTATTGGCGGCTTTGTGTTTGCCTCACCTTTCGTTATTAAAAATCGTGACGAAACCATCGCAGTACTTATGCTGTACGCCCTCTATTCGATGATGTGTTTTTTAATTGTCTCTGGGGGGAGCAATGGCACTGGGCCGTTATGGCTGTTTATCGTATCTCCTGTGACCTTTTTTATTCGTGGCTTAAAGCGCGGAGCGTTCGATCTTATCTTGCTTGCCATTATTATCTCGGTGCTTTTCTATTTTACCGATCAATTTGGTTATTACAGTTATCCGAGTCATTACTTTCCTACACGTGTCATGCTGTGTTTCTCGATTTTATGTATTTTGGCTGGCTTCTACGAATATTACCGCAACAAATACAGTTTGCAGTTAATGGAGCAACTTAAGCTTAATCAAAAGCTTGCTCGCACTGACGCAATGACAGAACTCGCTAACCGTCGCTACACAACTGAATGCTTGCAAGATAAGCGCTTTGGCGAAGGGGCTGTGTTCTTGCTGATGGATGTTGATAACTTTAAGCAAATCAACGATACCTACGGTCATCAAGTGGGCGATGAGGTGCTGATATTTTTTGCTGATGTATTTAAAAACGTGTGCACAGAAGACGATGTTATTTCCCGTTGGGGCGGCGAAGAGTTTTTAATTGTGATCCCAACAGGGTATGAGCTTAGAGCCAGAAAAGTCGCTGAAAAAATCCATAAGAAGCTTGCTGAAAAGCCATTTACGAGCGGCCAGCATCGTTTTAATGTCACCTTAAGTATTGGCTTGTACGTGCGCGTTGCTGATGAGAGCATGGATCATTGTTTGAACATTGCTGATAAACGGCTTTACCGCGCTAAATCGCAAGGTAAAAATCAAACGGTTGCTGAAGTCGATTTAGCAAAGCATGAGCCTGCTTGATAAATAAAGCCGCAATTAGCGGCTTTATTGATTGCTCAAATTAATGGCTTTTTTCAAAGTCGCTGACTTCACGCTCAGCTTCTTCCTTAGATTTACCGTATTTTTGCTGAAGTTTACCAACCAGCTCTTTACGGCTACCTTCAATTTTATCTAAATTAGTGGCTCTTAGATGTATAGCGATTGATTATCCGCGTGTATTCTTCAGTTGATTTTAGTTTACGCAAGTTCTCGTTAAACAGGTCTCTTAAGGCTTCGTCTCGAAATAAAAAGCCACTGGGGTTTTTGCCAAATAACGCAAATCGTTGCACAGGTTTAGAGACATCAATTTCATCATTGATATTAATTAACGCTCGATAATAATCAAAAATTTTACCGTCCATCTGGATCACTTCGTAGCGCTCTCGATACAAAAGCTGTACTTGTGCAAGCTGATCATAGGTTTCTGCGTATTGTGGGTTTTCTCTGGCCATTGCTTGATATTCTGGTGAGAGTAATTCTTTTGCACCTTGCCATGAAAGAACACTAAAGTGTTTTAATTGTGCAATTGAACTAAGCTGCAGGTTTTGCTTGGCCAGACTAAAAGCAAAGTTCTCGTAGCTGTAAGCAATATCTGAAAAGTAACCGCTCATTTGATGGGTTTCGATAACTTTTTCATTAATATCAGACACAACATCAACTAAGTTCTCAGTATACAAAGGGATCCGCCTTGCATAGGGAACGTAGACAAAGTGTATTTGATAACCGTGAACACCGAGTGTTGCACGAAGTAAGTCAGGAATAATGCCTGTGTTGTCTTCAACCATGACCCAAGGGGGTAGTGTATTGCCAAGTGCAACCGTAATTTTTTGCTGACTAAATGCTTTTTGAAACGGGAAAACTAAAAGTAGCAAGGTGATTAAAATACGGGTGTAAATCCTGAACAAGTTAATTCCTTATTCTGATTTTTGTTTGGTCGTTTAATCAAGAATAAGTCTAAACTGGCAGAATGCAATGTTTTCACTTCTAAAGCCCGAGATAGAAAATAAGCCTATAGCCATCGCAATTTTTAGTTTTTTGATACAATGCGCGAAAAGAAAGTAAGAGATACCTAACGTGCTGCCAGTTCAAGATATTTATCAATCCCTGTTAACCACATTACAGAGTAACCCAATGGCCTTATTGCAAGCGCCACCGGGAGCGGGTAAATCGACATGGCTGCCTCTTACCCTAATGCGCGAAGGGCACTTTAAACGCATTGTTATGTTAGAGCCAAGACGACTGGCCGCACGCAATATTGCCCAGTATTTGGCAAGCCAGCAAAATGAAAAAGTCGGTGACAGTGTCGGCTTACGCATTCGTGGTGAATCAAAAGTAAGTTCTACAACTAAACTCGAAATTGTCACTGAAGGCATGCTGACGCGTATGTTGCAAAATGACCCAGAGCTTAGTGATGTAGACTTACTTATTTTTGATGAGTTTCACGAGCGCTCAATTGCCGCAGATACGGCTTTGGCATTTGCCCTCGAAACACAGGCTGCACTTCGCGATGATTTAAAAATCTTACTGATGTCGGCAACCTTAGATGGCGAACGTTACAGTGAGTTTTTCAGCTGTCCGATTATTTCATCACAAGGACGAAGCTACCCCATTGATGAAGTGTATATTCCACTTAAAGACGAAAGCCGCTGGCTTGATGACATACCTGCAGTAATAAAACAGGCGCTTAGTGAGCAAACGGGCAGTGCTTTAGTATTTTTGCCAGGGCAGCGTGAAATCATGCGCGTTCAGCAGTCTTTAAATGATTTAGGTGATAGCGTCGAAGTATTTAGCTTGTATGGTGAGCAAAATAAAAACGAGCAACAAGCTGCTATCGCGCCTACTAAGAATGGTAAACGCAAAGTGGTATTAACTACCAATGTAGCTGAAACCAGTTTGACCATTGAAGGAATACGCATTGTGGTAGATAGCGGCAAACGCCGTGCTGCCAATTTCAATTTAAAAACCGGTGTTACAGAGCTTGTTACGCAAAGCATCTCTCGTTCTTCAGCCATACAGCGCGCTGGTCGTGCTGGGCGAATTGAGCCGGGGGTTGTGTATCGATTAGGTTCTAAACAAACTTTTGAGCGCCGTAACAGCCATGATGCGCCAGAAATTTTGACCAGTGATATTAGTCAGTTGTTATTAGAGGCAAAGCAGTGGGGGGCATCACTTGCTGAGCTTAGCTTACTCGACCCACCTAGTAGCCAGCAGATTAAACAAGCAACGGCACTTTTGAAAATGCTCGAAGCCATTGATGAAAATGAAAAGCTAACAGCCCTCGGTAGCCAAATGCTGAGCTATGGAGCCGATCTTCGCCTCTCGCATATGCTCATTAAGGCAAAGCAACTAGAGCAGCACATGTCTGGTATTTATGTATTAGCGGGGTATTTAACTGCACTGCTTGAAAGCCGCATTAGTATGCCAGCGGATCTTAATTTGGCATTGCATAGTCAGCACAGCAAACCGCACCCAGTATTTAAGCAGCAATTAAATTATTGGCTATCGCGCTTGCAACTCAAGCCGGTTAATGAGCTTAAAACAGAGTACTTGTCGCTGCTGGTGGCACTTGCCTTTCCTGACCGTTTAGCCAAAAAGCGCGGTAATGGTTATTTACTTGCCAATGGTGCAGGCGCCGATTTAAGTGAGGAGTTTTGGCATAACGATGACTATATTGCCATTGCGCATATGGGCGGCCATAAGGGAAACCGTGTTTTTGCTGCTGTTGCCTTTATGCCAAGTGAGCTTGAAGATGAGCTTTCGCATTTATTTACTGAGCAAACTCGCTGCGAATACGATGAAAAAGCAGGGCGTTTTATTCATCAAGATGAGCTAAAGCTGGGTGCCATCACCATAGCGAGTCAGCCAAGTAAGCAGCCCCTAGATAAGAGCGAGCGTACTAAAGCGTGGTTAAACTTATTTAGTAAGCAGGGCTTTTCGTTATTTAATGAACAGCCCGACAGTGAGCAGTTACTTATTCGAATGAGTTTGGCAAGTAAGCTGTTACCAGAGTCATTCCCGCTTTTAAATCATGATGAATTAATTGCCGATAACCAGTGGCTTGCACCTTATCTTGATGATATTAAAAACCTTGAGCAATTAAAAAAGTTCAATTACAGCGAAGCAATTAAAAGCTGTTTTGATTGGCAGCAGCAAAGCTTATTGAATGAATTGCTCCCCTTGCGATTAACGGTGCCAAGTGGTTCAAATGTAAAAGTGACCTATCAGCTAGATGGTCCTGCGAAGCTAAGTGTGCGCATGCAAGAAGTGTATGGCATGACCAGCACGCCTTTGCTGGCCCAAGGTAAACTGCCATTATTAATGGAGCTATTATCACCAGCGAGGCGGCCACTACAGCTAACTCAAGATTTAGCTAATTTTTGGCAAACAAGTTACCGCGATGTGCAAAAAGAAATGAAAGGGCGTTATCCAAAACATTTTTGGCCAGACGACCCCGCAACTAGTCAAGCGACTAATAAAGTAAAAAGTAAGATGTGATTTTAATGAAGCTGAGTGCTTAGCTCAGCTTCATCACTTGCCTTAGATCTGCACGCTTCATAAACCGTTACAATTTCAAGCCTTGTTTGGGTTTCTCTTTTGTTGGTTGTTTAGTAGTCTGAATTAGTCATTAGTAAAAAAGAGAAAGTCGGTGTCTGCAGCTATTACCCTTGCTCAATACGTTAAAAAACGCACAGGTGTGCCTCTTGGCCATAAAGATTCTTTGCGCAATATGCTGACACGTTCTCTAGGTGCTAGCTCGTTTTATTTATTTTGGCGATATTGGAATCCGGTCTGGAGCTATTACTTATCTCGGTATGTGATGAAGCCTTGCAATGACATTATGCCGGTTTGGTGTGCGGTTGTTGTTACTTTTGCTGTCAGTGGTGCGCTGCACGATTTAGCAGTGAGTTTAGTGAAGTTAAAACCACTATTCTTTTTTACTCCTTGGTTTACTGTGATGGGCGCTTTGGTATTAGTAAGCAAGTACAGCCAACTCCAGTTTAGCTCTGCTCCATGGTGGTTAAGAGCGCTCGCCAACATCAGCTTTATTGTACTGAGCTATTGGTTGACGAGCCACCTTTTTTAGCGCGTTACTGCGTTGCTAAAGGGTAGTCTGTGTAGCCTTTAGCACCGCCTCCAAATAAGGTATCAGGATCGTGCTGAGCCAGTTCAATGCCTTGTTCAATGCGCGCTGGCAGATCTGGGTTGGCAACAAACGGGCGACCAAAACCAATTAAATCAGCCCAGCCTGCGGCTAATGCTTGCTCTGCTTTCTCGCCAGTGTATTTGCCTGCATAAATCATTAATCCGGCATAGTTTTCACGCAGAGCTTGCTTAAAACTTTGCTCCATTAAAGGCGCATCATCCCAATCAGCTTCTGCAATGTGTAGATAAGCAACGTTAAGGTCATTGAGTACTTTTGCTGCGCCAATATAGGTTTCGAACGGGTTATCATCGACCGTCCCATTGAGTGTTGTGAGTGGAGCAAGGCGTACGCCAACACGCTCAGCGCCAATTTCATCACATACCGCTTGTGCCACTTGTTGTAAAAAGCGTAAGCGGTTTTCTAAACTGCCGCCGTATTCATCAGTGCGTTGGTTCGACTCTGAATCAATAAATTGATTAATTAAATAACCATTGGCAGCGTGAAGTTCAATACCATCAAACCCTGCATCTGCAGCATTACGGGCAGCTTGACGGTATTCGTTTATAACCTGTTTGATGTCGTCATGGCTCATTGCGCGTGGCTGAGCTGTGGCAACAAAGTCAGGTTTGTCATCTTCATCAATAAAAACTTTTACGTCTTTAGCTGCAATCGCTGATGGCGCGATTGGTTGCTCGCCACCTGTGTTACTTGGGTGAGATACTCGGCCAACATGCCAAAGCTGAGCGAACATAACGCCACCAGCTTGATGAACTTTGTCGGTTACTTTCTTCCAACCGGCAATTTGCTCGGCAGTGTAAATACCCGGTGTCCAAGCATAACCCTTACCTAGGGCTGATATTTGTGTGCCTTCGCTGATAATTAAGCCAGCGCTCGCACGCTGGGCATAGTAGTCGGACATTAACTCATTGGCGATATCACCCGGTTGTGATGAGCGAGAGCGTGTCATCGGTGGCATAACAATGCGGTTTTTTAATGTATGACCGGCAAGTTGTACGGTATCGAATAATTTGTTCATTACGGCTCCTTGAAAGCGAATATGCTTTCAGCATAACGAAAATCATTTATGAAATTAATGCCACTAATCACAAAACACTTTTGTTAAAAGTGCAAAAAACTAAAGCGTTAACCTTGGTGCTATAAAGTCTAAAAACGCTAATACTCGTGATGACACACCGCTGTTTTGGTAATACACCGCATGCACTTTTTCGCGGCGATTAGGGCTCAGTACCTCGCCTTCAAGCACTTTTACTAAACGGCCTGCTTTTAAATCTTCGTTGATCATAAATTCCGACAACAAGGTAATGCCATGACCTTGAATACAAAGCTGGCGTACAGTTTCACCACTTGATGCACTGATTGAAAATTTAAGGTCTAAAGGCGTGGTTAGCGGCCAGTGATTTAAATGCGGCGCATCGGTAAAACCAATAAGTTGTTGCGAGACTAAATCGGTTAGCTCGTTTAATGGCGGTGCCGCTTTTAAATAATCAGGGCTGGCAACGAGCTGTAGTTTGCTAACTCCCAAAGTGCGCGCATGCAAGTTTGAGTCAGCAAGTTCGCCAATACGAATAGCAATATCGGTTTTATGCTCAAGTAAATCGATAATGTTGTCGTGGCTGGTGATCTCAAGTTTTATGTCAGGATAAGCTTGGTTAAAGGCTTTTAAATGTGGTGCTAATTGGTGAAACACAAAAGGACTTGCGGCATCGACTCTTAATTTTCCTGATGGCGCACAATGCAGAAGCTTTAAGGCTTCTTCGCCTTGTGCAAGCTGACTGAGTGCTTCTCTAGCATAGCCTAAAAATAACTGACCTTCTTCGGTCAGCTCAATGCGTCTTGTAGTGCGGTTGAATAAGGTAACGTTTAAGGATTTTTCGAGCCGAGTTACCGCCCGTGATATTTTTGCTACTTGCTCATCTAATGCATTGGCTGCACTTGAGAACCCGCCGGTATCAACCACGCTAATAAATGCTTCTAAATCTTGGGTGTTGGAGATCACGCTCATGGTTTTACCTTTTCATTTTTGACAAAAGTATTTTGTCACTACTGCTATTTTTTGCAAATTTAATTTTAGCCACAATAGCCGCACTTTCAAAATTAAACAGAGGATATGTGATGCCAATAGCATTACTTGCGTTAACTCTCAGTGCGTTTGCCATAGGCACCACTGAGTTTGTGATTGTCGGCTTAGTGCCAACCATCGCTGATGATTTAGCGGTTTCGTTACCGAGTGCCGGGCTACTTGTTAGTTTGTACGCATTAGGGGTTGCGGTGGGGGCGCCAGTATTAACCGCGCTTACCGGACGCTGGAAGCGAAAACATGTATTACTTAGCTTAATGAGCCTATTTGTAATTGGTAATTTACTGGCTTGGCAAGCACCTAGTTATGGTAGCTTGATCACCGCAAGGATTCTAACAGGCCTTGCCCATGGGGTGTTTTTCTCAATTGGTTCAACGATCGCTACTGGGCTTGTCAGTAAAGATAAAGAAGCTAGTGCCATTGCGATTATGTTTACCGGTTTAACGGTTGCATTAGTAACCGGTGTGCCATTAGGGACTTGGATTGGTCAGCACTTTGGTTGGCGAGCGACCTTTTTAGTAGTGTCTTTACTGGGCTTAATTGCACTTGTTGGTAGCGCGTTTTTAATTCCGAGCAACTTAAAGCAAAGTAAACCGGCGACTTTGAGTGAGCAGCTAAAAGTAATGGTGCAGCCTAGGCTTTTACTCGTGTACTTGATGACCATACTTGGTTATGGCGGCACATTTACTGCCTTTACCTATTTAGCGCCTATTTTAGAGCAGCAAACTGGTTTTGCATCAGCCACTATTAGCTTAATCATGCTGGTATATGGGGTATCGGTTGCTGTTGGTAATATTTATGGCGGTAAGTTAGCCGATAAAAAAGGCCCCATTAGTGCGCTGACTATTATCTTTAGTGCTTTAAGTATTGTGCTCTTGTTGCTGACCTTTACCATGCAATCTAAAGTCGCTGCGGTACTGACCATACTTGTATGGGGGACATTTGCGTTTGGTAATGTGCCTGGGCTGCAAGTCTATGTGGTTAAACTTGCCGAAAAGTTCACCCCCAATGCCGTCGATGTGGCATCAGGGTTAAACATTGCAGCGTTTAATATCGGGATTGCGCTAGGTTCAGTGTTAGGTGGTGTTGTCGTTGAAAACTACTCATTGCAAGACACTGCTTGGATTGGCGCTATCATCAGTTTAGCTGCGTTAATTGCAACACGATACAGCGGTTATTTAGATAAACGCGAGATCCCAAAGCCACAAACAGCTTAAACTAAAATATTGATAGTTCGGGGCTTTGTCGTTATTTTAGGTTCGTAGTTTGATTATTAGTCAATAACTAAAACCACAAGGAATAACGATGAAGCACCTTTATTTTCTAGCTATTTGCCTGTTAATCACATTTAGCAGCCAAGCAAAGCAAGTTAACCCAGAGCTCACAGCATTAGCACAGCAGTACTTTAATACCATGGTTGCAACACAAGCACCCAATGCCACCAACAAAGAGCTAGAAGCCTTTTTAGCTTTATTAACTGACGATGTAGCAAACCAACACTTGCCTTATCAAACAGATGATGCAAGAGAGCCAGATGGCAAAGCAATGATGCGTAAAGGTATGACTTTTTACCTTGGTGCGCACACCGAATACCAAGCAAACTTACTCGATACCTTTATTTTTAATGATTCAGCCATTGCCTTGCGTTATACCCATCACGCTAAAGGTATACACCCACAAAACCAGCAAGAAATTGAATACACGCAAACCATTATGGATGTGCTCGAAATAGAAGATGGCAAGATAGCGGTTATTCGTAAATACCACGAATGAGCTTAGCTTAACTTTTAGCCTAACATGAGCGCTTTTATAAGCGCTTTTTTATTAATAATACGCCTGCAATAAATTTTCTCTTTTTTCCGCATTTCAGCTTAAATTCATACTTTTTAGGCTTTATTTTGAATAAATTTAAAACTTTTTTATATTTCTGATAATAAACGTAAGAACAGTGGGTTAGCTTAACTTACGTGTGTAGCTTTGCGGTTGTTTACAATTTGTCAACCTTGAATTGCCATGCTCATTACCTTAACCTTTATTTTAATTGAACGTTCAATCAATAAAAAATTATGCCGAAAGTTGGAATGGAACCTGTTCGTCGTCAGCAGTTAATTGACGCCACAATAGAGTCGGTTGCAGAGCTTGGTTTGCAAGGCACCACCATAAATAGCATTAGTAAAAAGGCAGGCTTATCGTCTGGCATTATCAGTCATTATTTTGGTGGTAAGCAGGGCTTAATTGAAGCCACTGTGCGTTATTTATTGACCAGCTTAAAGCAAGCACTTTTGAATCAAGTAACGCCACAGACTAGTCCAGAGCAACGATTAATGTTTATCGTTGAAGCAAACTTTTCGCGTATTCAGCAGCAAAGCAACAACACCAAAACTTGGTTGAGCTTTTGGGCGCATTCAATGCACGACGCCCAGTTGCATCGCTTACAAAACGTAAATAGTAAACGTTTATTTAGTAACTTATTAAGCTCATTCAAACAGTTAATGAGCGATAGCGATGCCAATTTAGCTGCTGAGCTAAGTGCAGCCATGATCGATGGTTTATGGCTAAGAGCCGTATTAAGTAAGTCAGACCAAGATCAATTCGAAAATTGTGAGCGATTAGCTAAAGACTACATTCGTTCACTGATAAAACAGTATGGAGCCTAAAATGACCACACCTGTTTACGAAAATTTTATTAATGGCCATTTTTTAAAGAATCAAACTGGCGATACCTTTGCAGTTAAGAACCCTGCAACGGATGAAGTGATTTATCACGTTGAAATCGCTGATGAGTTTATTCAAAACGCGGCAATTGAAAGCGCAAAACAAGGGTTTGCAGCATGGTCTGCAATGACGCCAATTGAGCGTAGCCGTATTTTATTAAAAGCCGTGGCAATCTTACGCGAACGTAACGATGAACTGGCAAAAGTAGAAGTACTTGATACGGGTAAGCCATGGCAAGAAGCCGAGTGTGTCGATGTTGAAACTGGCGCCGATGTTATCGAATATTTTGCTGGTCTTGCGCCTGCGCAAGTGGGTCAGCAACAAATGGTTGGCAATGACTTTTACTACACACGTAAAGAGCCTTTAGGTATCTGTGCCGGTATTGGTGCATGGAACTACCCACTACAAATTGCTTGTTGGAAATCAGGCCCAGCACTGGCTGCGGGTAATGCGGTTATTTTCAAACCTTCTGAAGAAACACCACTTGGTGCAATCAAACTTGCAGAGATTTTCATCGAAGCGGGTGTACCTGCTGGCGTATTCAACGTTGTGCAAGGCGCTGCTGAAGTCGGGCAATGGTTAACAGCAAACCCAAATATTGAAAAAGTGTCGTTCACTGGTGAAGTAGGCACAGGCAAAAAAGTAATGGCAAGTGCTGCTGGTTCACTTAAAGATGTGACCATGGAGCTTGGCGGTAAGTCACCGTTATTAGTATTTGATGATGCCGATGTATCACAAGCTGTTAGTGCGGCAATGTTAGGTAATTTTTATACGCAAGGTGAAATCTGCACTAACTGTACGCGCATTTATGTACATAAAAATGTTTATCAGCAGTTTATTGATGAGCTGAAAACACGCACTGAGCAAAATATTATTGCTGGCGACCCAATGGATCCTGAGGTGAATTTAGGGGCGCTTATCTCTAAAAAACACCAAGAGCTTGTACTTGGCTATATCGATAAAGGTATTCAAGAAGGCGCAACCTTACTAACCGGCGGTAAGGCACTATCACCAGCATCTGCGCCAAACGGCTACTTTGTGGAACCGACCGTTTTTGTCGACTGTAAAGACGACATGACCATAGTTAAAGAAGAGATCTTTGGCCCGGTAATGAGCGTGTTGGTGTTTGATGATGAAGATGACGTTATTCAGCGTGCAAACGATACCCACCTAGGCTTAGCCGCAGGCGTGTTCACTAAAGATATTCAGCGTGCACACCGCGTGATCCACCAGTTACAAGCCGGTATTTGTTGGATAAACAGCTATGGTAATTCACCTGCAGAAATGCCAGTAGGTGGTTACAAGCAATCAGGTATCGGCCGTGAAAACGGTATCGAAACTTTAGATCACTATACCCAAACTAAATCGATTTATGTGGGTATGAGCAATATAGAGAGTCCATTTTAATGAGTACACAGAACTATGATTACATCATAGTCGGTGCTGGCTCAGCAGGCTGCGTGTTGGCAAACCGACTATCAGCAGACCCTTCTAATAAGGTGTTATTACTTGAAACGGGCGGTAGTGATAAAAGTATTTTTATAAAGATGCCTACCGCGCTATCAATCCCAATGAATACTGACAAATATGCATGGCAATTTCATACCGAGCCAGAGCCATATTTAGATAACCGTCAAATGCACTGCCCACGAGGTAAGGTGTTAGGTGGCTCATCATCGATTAACGGCATGGTCTATGTACGTGGTCATGCCAAAGATTTTGATGAATGGCAGCAACACGGCGCTAATGGTTGGGATTACCAAGCATGTTTACCGTACTTTAAGCGTGCGGAATCATTCTACTTAGGTGGTAACAGTTACCGTGGCGATAACGGCCCATTAGGGGTTAATAACGGTAATGAAATGGCTAATCCGCTTTATAAAGCCTTTATCAAAGCGGGCCAACAAGCAGGTTATGCGCACACTGATGACTACAATGCAGCCCAGCAAGAAGGTTTTGGGCCAATGCATATGACAGTTAAAGATGGCGTAAGAAGCTCTGCTAGCCGTGAGTATTTAGACCCAGTTAAGTCACGTAAAAACTTAACGCTAGTCACCGGTGCTTTAGCTGAAAAAGTTTTGCTAGAAGGCAAAAAAGCCGTGGGCGTTGAGTATTCAGTATCTGGCTCTAAGCAGCAAGCATTTGCAGCAAAAGACGTTATTTTAAGTGCGGGCCCAATTGGTTCACCGCATATTCTGCAATTATCGGGTATTGGTGATAAAGACATCCTGAGCGAAGCGGGTGTTGAGGTTAAACATCACTTACCAGGTGTTGGCCAAAACTTACAAGATCACTTGGAGTTTTACTTCCAATATAAGTGTAAGCAACCAATTACTTTAAACGGCAAATTAGGCCTTGTTTCAAAAGGGCTAATTGGTGCTCGTTGGTTATTAAATCGCTCAGGTTTAGGGGCGACTAACCATTTTGAATCATGTGCATTTATTCGCTCAAAACCGGGTGTTGAATGGCCAGATATTCAGTATCACTTTTTACCAGCAGCCATTCGTTATGACGGTAAGAGTGCCTTTGATGGTCATGGTTTCCAAGTTCATGTTGGGCATAACAAACCAAAAAGCCGTGGTGCAGTAACGATTAAGTCAGCGGATCCTCAGGTTGCGCCTAAGATCCAATTTAACTACTTACAGCATCAAGATGACATTGAAGGCTTTAGAGCTTGCGTACGTCTAACTCGCGAGATTATTGAGCAAAGTGCGTTTGATGAGTATCGCGATGGTGAAATTCAACCCGGTAAAGATGTTCAAAGCGATGAAGAAATCGATGCTTTTGTTCGTCAGGCGGTTGAGAGTGCTTACCATCCGTCATGTTCGTGCAAGATGGGTGAGGACGAGATGGCCGTGGTTAACTCGCAAACTCAAGTACACGGTATCGAAGGTTTGCGGGTTGTGGATTCATCTATCTTCCCAACCGTTCCAAACGGTAATTTAAATGCGCCAACCATTATGGTGGCAGAAAAAGCGGCGGACCACATTTTAGGTAAGCCTGTGTTATCGGCATCAACTGCAGATGTTGCCATGGAAAAACAATGGCAATCAACGCAGCGTAGTTCGGAGATCTAATAAGGCCACCCGCAGTTTCGGCTGTGGGGCTTGCAGTGGCGCGCATCACGAGTTGTTTGTGGTGCGTTAATGCGAGGAATAAAACTGGAGAAACAATGAAGTATTATTACTTATTTTGGGGGGGGAAACTATGACCTTTTGGCTTAGTGCTGGCATCATTTTTACCCTGTTAGCAATTGCGGTTATTTTATTTAAATGGGGTACGGTTAGGTGTGTTGGCGTCACACCGGTTAGAACGTTTACGTTCATTGCAATTTTATTTACATCGGGCCTAGATGTTGGCTTGATTATGTTTCCACTGACAGAGTTTGCAGGTTATGCAGACATAAAAGCAAGCCCAGAGTATGCGTTTGCCAATCCTCTAGCCATTGAATTTGGTTATTGGGGCTTCTTGATCTGGGGATTTTATTTCCTTACGTGCTTTTATTTCTGTGTAATAGAACCCAAAGTAAAGTTCTTTGAAATTGCTTGGGTAAAACTAATTAATAACATCGTTATTATTGGTACATGCGCATTTACTGCATTTTTACTGCTGTCGAATTTACCTTGGTATTTGCCGTCACTTGGTGATGGTGAGTCAATTATTCCGACATTCTACTTAATGGTGTTTGCAGCGATTTGTTTTGCTGTGTATTCGAGCACAGACATTAAGTATGTACGCTTTTTAAGTATTTCTACTACTTGGTTGTTTATCGCTTTAATTGCATTTATGTGGTTCGGTGCCTTTGTTGGTTCTGATGCACAAACATCAGCATTTGTTGATAACCTTGCGTTGATCGGCGGTTACTTTGGCAATATCAATGAATTTATATTACCGCTGAATGATTACCATGCCTTCTACCTGTTTTGGTGGTTTGCTTGGAGCATCATGATTGGTCAATTTACCTCACGTTTTGTGGGTGGTTTAAAAACTTACCAAGTGCTGGCGGCTATGTTGATTTTCCCGTCTATTCCAATCGCTATCTGGTTTAGTGTTTTGTATCAATATCATGAAGCGGGTATTGCAACAGCAGGCCTGAAAAACATCGCTATGGTGTTTGTTGGTGTGGTGTTTGTGATCAACTCACTTGATTCTTTGATCCGTTTATACACAGATAACCTAAACTTAACGGTGAAACGTTTAGGTAAATTTAATTATATTGCCTTAAATGTGGTGGCGCTTTCATTGTTAACCCTGCTGTTTAAGTTCGACTTTTTACAGATCCAATGGGTTGGTGCGCTCGTTATTGCGTTATTTTTCGGCTGTGCTGCGTTTATTGGCTACAGCAAGTTAAAAACAGTGAAAAATATCGAAGGTTCACCAAAAGACAATAAATTAGATTACACAAAAATAGAAACAGTTAGCTAAGGGAAACCAACATGACAACAAGACAAACAGTATTAGCAGCAGCGTTGCCATTGGCATTACTATCGACATCAGCCATGGCTGACTTATCGACTACGGTTACATTGGCATCAGATTACACCTTCAATGGTGTAAGCCAAACTATGAATGACCCAGCGATTCAGGGCAGCTTAGATTATGCCTTTGCAGATTCAGGTGTGTATGTAGGTACGTGGGCTTCAAATGTAGATTTTGGCGATGGCACAGACATCGAGTGGGATGCGTATTTTGGTAACTATGCTGAGTTAACTGACACCCTTAGTGTTGATTATGGTATTGCTTATTATTCTTACCACGGTGAAGATTACTCAAGCGATGGTAATTATTTTGAGACTTATGCAAAGTTTGGCTATACCAATAGCCTAGGTTTCACAGAACTTAACTTCTGGTACGCTTGGGATTACTTTGGTACCGATGCAGGGCATGTGATTTCTATGGTTGCCCATACCTTTGAAATTGCGCCAAATCATGCAATTCGTGCCAGCTTTGATATTTCTAACTCACTCGATGGTAATAAGTTTGCTTGGGATGGTAATGATAAGTCGTACAACCATTATCGTTTAGCCTATCAAACAAGCTTTGCAGGTTTTGATTTTGAGCTTGCTGGCGAAAATACCAGCCTTGACTGGGATACCGCAGATGAGCGAATTGTCGCGTCTATTTCACGTAGCTTTGATTTATAAGTAGAGCGTTATAATCTCGGCTTTAAAATGAAACGGCTAACCTTGTTTAGCCGTTTTTTATGCCTAGAATATAAGAATTAAATTTCTTCGCCTTCGTGTTGCATTGCTAAATCATCAAGCTCTGCAAGAGTGTAATCAAAACCACTGGTATCGACTTCGTAGCGTATTTTTACGCCATAACCACCTTGGCAAAGACTCGCAGTGACTTTAGCCACCGACCAGTGTTTAAGCTTGTTTAAAAACCGATTGGCGGTTTGCTGTGAGTCAAAGCGATAACTGACTTGCGATTCCATCTCTTTTCTAGCCTAAAATTTTTTCGAGAGTGTATGAAATTGCTCTGTTTAAATCAATTGCTCATTGAAAAAGGCCAATGTGCGTTGCCACGAAAGCTCCGCCTGTTTTTCATCATAACGAGATGTAGAGTCGTTATGAAAACCATGATTTGCTTGCTCATACATGTGCATAGTGTAAGGCACTTGATGCGCTTTTAAGTCGCTCTCGTATTCTGGCCATGTTGCATTAACGCGTTTATCAAACTCGGCTAAGTGTACAAGTAGTGGGGCTTTGATGTTTTGTCTGAGTTCTTTAACGGCCGGAGTGCCGTAATAAGGCACGCCCGCATCAATCAGTTTGCTATCAACTGCTGCTAGGTAGTTAACCATATATCCACCAAAGCAAAAGCCTACCGCACCAAGTTTGCCGTTACTATTTGGGTGTCTTTTTATGTATTCTGCTGCGGCGATAAAGTCTTGTTGGATTTTTTGTTTATCCATAGAGCGCTGCATGGCGCGGCCTTCATCGTCATTGCCAGGGTAGCCACCAAGAGGGTGTAATGCATCTGGCGCAAAGGCAATAAATCCTGCTTTGGCAAGGCGGCGAGCAACATCTTTAATATAAGGGTTTAAGCCCCTGTTTTCATGGATCACTAATACTATTGGGAGCTTGCCCGTTAAATTAGCGGGTTCGACTAAATAGCCTTTACCTTCGCCGTGACCTTTAAACGAATCAAAGGTTTTATAACTGGCTTTAATATCAGGGTCATTAAAGGATACTTGCTCAGCTAATGCGTAGTTTGGCAGTAAAGCGCTACTTAGCATTGCCATTGAATAACCAAGGGCGACTAAGCCACCCAGCTTTTTCATAAAGGTACGGCGGTCCATCAAGCCATGGGCGTATTCATCGTACCAATCGAAAGCTTCTTGGGGAATGTGGTTATGGCGTTGCTCAGTCATACTTATATCCTTTAAAAACGAGTTAGGTTTATAACTTTAGCTGAAATATCAGCGATTAACAGCCAGTTGCTTTGTTTGTATTACTACGTCCATAAAGCGGCGCTGCCAAATGGCCTTAAAGGCTTTGTTAAATAGGTATAAAAAAATCAACGGCATTAATAACAGTTTTAAAATCAGCAGTGACAAGATATTCAAAAAGTCGATAAATAAGTCTTCGACGGCTGCCACCATGTTGCTAATGCCAGAGGTGACGGTGTCGATAATTTTACTCACCTGCGACGATTGGTCTTGATTGAGTGATGCGTTAAGGTTTTCTAGTTGTTCGTTTAAGGCATCTTTGTCTAGGTTCAGCTGTCTTTGCTGGTTTAGTACCGCATTAAACTGCGCTGTTAATTGCTGCTTTTTATCAAGTAATGGCTTTGCTTGTTCAAGCTCAGTAAAGGTCAGTCGCTCAGACAAGCTGCGGGTTGCTTGAATCGCTTCTATTTGGGCTTCGAGCTCTGCTAAATCACCTTTGAGCTCAGTGGCTCGCTGGTGGTTTTTAATCTGCTGCTCATTTAATAGAGAGAGCTTGTCGAAGATGGTTTGTTTTTCACTATCGACCTCAGCTTTTAGCTTGGCTGATAGGGCAGAGGTGTTATTTGCACTACTATTCACCGTCTCGACTTTTTCGCTCACGATTTCACTTTGCTGGTTTATTTGCTCATCTAAGAATATTTGGCTCACGAGGCCTGTTGTAAGCACCACAGCAGGCACTAAAAAGCGAATTAAAATTAAGCTCGCCATAATCTTATGACGTAAGTTAGGAAAATAGTTACGCCATTCACATATAAAGTAAGCGACGACCGAAACAGTAAAAACACCACTAAAAATAACCCCAGAAGAAATGGTGTATAAAATGCGCTGTAAAAATAACGAGCCTATAGCGAGGCGCATAGCATCCGACATGTATTCAGCTAAGTCATTGACTGGGTCGAGTAGTTGTGCAGGTTGAATACTCGCAATACCAATGCCCACTTCGGCTGATTGCAATAGCGATATAGCAGCATTAACTGTACGAGATGAAGCGTACACTAGGGTTGATTGCACAAGGGCGCTGTCGATAAAGCGCATAATGAAATGGTTATAATGCTCTAGCCAACAAAGAAGTAGCAGTATTGTAAGAGATAAATACTTGATAATATGTTGTTTAGTTAGCATAACGCCCCCGACAGTTAGTAAGCTTGTTCACGCTACACTATTCATAGCCGTTGAAGCAATCTAATAGGATTGAATTATTTTGCCTATTAACTGTCTATGAATTGCTATTCATCGCTTTAGAGGAAATATGAAAGAACCTGCATCAATTGGCCAGTGCTGCATTGAAGATTTAGATCCAGTGCAAGACTTAGGTCGCTTAGTCTCTTACTTACGTTCAAACCTAGTGACTCATCTTGATAATGCTTTAGAGGATAAAGAGCTAACCTCGGCTCAGTACATTGTGGTTGTGCTACTTGCGCGTGGTAAAGTAAATACCTTGGCTGAGCTTTGTGAGCACATGATGTATGACCGCGGTGCCATGAGTCGGTTACTTTCTCGTTTAGAAGACAAGGGCTTAGTTGCAAAAAAGCAGTCAGTTGAAGATCGCCGTTCAACTCTTTTATGCCTCACAGAAAAAGGCCAACAGCTTTACCCAGAAATTTTACCCACTGTAAATGATATCTATCGCAAAGCACTTACAGGCTTCTCTGATGATGAGCAAGAGCAACTCGCAAGCTTATTGTTTAGAGCAATTCATAATTTAAAAGCATAAATTTCTCTAAGCGGTACATTGTCGCTGTAGACGCATTTTGATAATATAGTTGCCTAGGCATTTAATTTTAACAAGTCCGGGTTGTTATGTTTGAATCATCTTTGCTTGCAGAGCTTCACGCTCAATTTCCAGCTCATCAATTTAGCCCAGAAGGTTTGTCGGTTGTTCACACAGGCCGCTTTGCCAATGCCATTGTTTATCGTTACAAAGACGCGAAATTTGATTTTATTATTAAAGATTTTCAGCACAGCCCATGGTGGGTGAGAAAAACAATCGCGCCGCTTTTTATCAATCAAGAGTACAAGGGGCTGGCACGCCTGCAAGACGTAGACGGAGTGGTTGATAACTTTTGCCGCTTGTCATCGATTGCCATTGCTTATGACTTTATTGAAGGCACGCCACTTCGCCAGCTTGCCTTGCAACAGCAGCATTTACCGAGTGAGTTCTTTAAAGAATTTGAGCGTTTGGTAGCAAAAATGCATCGCCGCGGCGTGGTGCACCTCGACTTACGTAATTTAGGTAATGTTATTTGTTCAAAAGACGGCAAGCCTTACATTATTGATTTTCAGTCAGCGATTCGCTTTGCACGCTTTCCGCGCTGGTTACAGCGTTTTATGCGTGGTGCCGATATGAGTGGGGTTTATAAAGCATGGCATAAGTTAGCCAAAGACTCGTTACCGCAAGCAAAGGCTGATTATTTGCACGACTTTAATCATGTGCGTAAGCGTTGGATTTTTAAAGGTTACCCGATTCAACGTGCCTATTTGTGGTGTAGTGGGGCAGTAACTCAGATTCTTAATTCTGAATTTGTTCGCAGTATATTAGATAGATTGTAAAAAGCGCGCTTGCACGCGCTTAGTGGGGAGAACTAGTATTTAGGCCAACCATTAGCATCCCAATTCAGGGTGCTGATGAGCAATTTAGGGGTACCATTATCACCTGCATCATAAGCATGACGAACAATCACATCGGTATTTAAAATGTCTTGTCCACCTGGACCTACCCATTGGCTATTACCCGCATCAAGAATGCTCCCGCCGCTAGCTAGCATGTCGGTGCCATTTTTATCTAGGTATGGACCGCGGATGTCACTAGAGCGACCATACGCAATACGGTAAGTACTATTCGTGCCATCACAGCATTTGCCTACTGAAACAAACAAATAGTAATAGCCTTGGCGATACACTATGGTAGGTGCTTCGATGCCACCAGAGCGACTTGCTAAAGAGTAGATTTGACCAAATGGTTTCATGGTCATTGGGTTAATACGCGTTAGTTTAATACCCGAATTCCATGAGCCAAAGGCAAGCCAAGGTGCACCATCTTTTGCTACCACGAGATCGGGGTCAATGGCGTTATAATTATTGCTATTGGTCGTGTTAATTACTAAACCATCATCACGCCAATCACCGGCTGCCACACTACTTGCTGAGGTAAGGCCAATAGCGCTAACACGTGAACCAAAGGTCGAAATCGAATAATAAAGCCAGCTACGACCATTGTAGCTTTTTAATTCAGGCGCCCAGACATCAATTCCATCATGATCTGGTACATAGTTACTCCACCAGCTTAAACCATTTGAGAAAATTGGCTGCGCATCATTCCAATCTACACCGTTACTTGAATATTTACCGTAGATACCAGGGCCTGTTTGAAAAACCCACCAAGTGCCATTTTCATAGCCAAGGGTTGGATCGTGGGTGACTAAATTACCAGTAAGTGGCCAGTGATCTGCAGCGCCATTGGTTGTGGATGGATCCCAAGGGGTTGATTCAACATTAGCAAGCTTGGTTAGCTGCCACTGCTGTGCATCGCTGCCGTTGTAGCTCCACTGGCTAATATTCGCGCCATCGTTGCCATCAAAAGCATAAAGGTCGAGTGCCTTACCACTGTGATCGTTAATGAAGCTGTAATAGCCGCTACCTTCATCATTAATTTGCCAGTGTTGGCTGGCAAGATTAGCGTACTCATATTGCACCACATTGCCGCCATCGGCAGTCGAGAAGTCAAACACCTCTAGGGCTTTACCACTATTTAAGTTAATAACCGAATAGTTGCTGCCACCTATATTAGTAATTAACCAGCGCTGGGTGTCGTGATTCGTGTCAGCCCATTGACTAACATTCGCACCATCGTTGGTTTGCGCGCTGGCTACTTCAACAAACTTAGCACTGTACTTTGATTTAATGGTGTATACGCCATTATCAATCGCATAAGCATTGGGCAGTATGAGTGTTGTTGCCAAGCTGAGTGCAGCTAGGGCTTTTTTTGAAAGTATCATTGTGTCTCCAAATCATTGTTATTGAGCTTTCCTTGTGTGTTCTGCTCCTTGGATGAGTTTTGATCAACACCAACTCTCTTAAGAGGATTAGTGCAAATGAAAACTATTTATAATACTTTATTATATTATTACATTTGTAAAGGTGATCGGTAAAATAATTAACAAAAATTTTACCTTTGACTGTTTTGGAAGGGACTTTAGTGTTTAGCTGAGATACAAAAAAGCCACTCAGTGAGTGGCTTTTCGGATGTTATTGAGTAATAAACTGGCTGGGAATATCCCATTTGAGGGTATGCAGTTGGCCTTGCCAAGTTTGTATTGTGATCCACAGTTTATCATCTGCTGAGATGGTTTTAGGAGCTATCGCGTGGGCGTGCTGACCATGATTGGTGCCATGCATTATGCCTTCTTCATCTTTAGCAAACTCTGTTAGTGCTAAAGGCGCTTGGCCAATGTTTAAATACGCCTGACGAACATTGCTTATGTCACCTTGATTAAAGGCGATAAAGAAATCTTTCACATACTCATTGTGGTGTGAGTACGGGGCATCTTCATTTAGCGGCATCGGGGCGATTTTAAATTCGCCCGCTTGTTGCTCTTGCCAAAGTGCAGGAAACTGAGGGTTCAATGAATGATAAATGAACCATACAGGTAAAGCCAGTACCACAGCATGTAAAACATACTTTTTACGCTGCCACCAAGTTGCTTGTAAACGAGCCATTAGTTTGCCTCCTGAACGTTATTTACTGGCGCTGATTGGCGCGCTTTTACAGGTTTGTTATTTACTAATTTTGCGGCGTACATCATAAAGCCAGTGATCGACATACCACTTAAAATTAAACCAAAGATAAACCAAATAACCTTTGTCCACAGACCGCCAATATTACCGTAATGCAGCGGATCGGCGATATGTGAAAGGGTGAGTAATCCCGACATGGTTTCTGGGCTTTTGCTTGCTGCAATTTCACCCGTCCAAGGATTGATTGAGGTTGAGTAAGCGTAGTTATCGTAGAAAATAGTATCGCCACTGCCCATGATATTAAACATGCCACGGTTATGCTCTGGCAGCATCACATAGCTAGGTTTGAAATCTGGGTATTTCTCTTTGGTAATAGCCAGTGCCGCTTTTAAATCGGTTGGCGGTGTTTGTTTATCCGCAGGTAAAGTTGAAACCGCCACGAGCGGTGCGTGCTCTTCTATGTCTATTTCGTTATGCCACATGATGGCTTGCACTAAATACCACAGGCCTGTTAGTGCCATTACTGCCATAAACCAAATTGACCAAACGCCACTTAAGGTATGTAAATCTTTTAGAAAGGTTTTTTTACCTTGATTAAAACGTAGTTTTGGCTGGCTAAATGCACGCCAAAAGTTTTTATAAATCACTAAGCCTGTTACTAGTGCACCTAAAAGGACAAAAGCCATGGCGCTGACGAGGTAGTAACCTACGCTGTAACCTTCTTGCCAAGGGAAGAATAGCCAGCCGTGTAGGGTACGCATAAATTCAATGAATGAGATAGTGTCATTAACCGCTTGTACTTCGCCGGTGTATTGATTGACGTAAGCTACAGCATAAGGTTTGTCGGTATCAGTGAAAATAACCGCATTAACCAAGTAAGGCTCATAAGTAAGTACACTCATTACATCGGCAGTCGGGTAGGCTTTTTCAACGCTATTAATAACTTGATCAACACCAAGTGCTGGTAAATCATTTGGGTTGTTTGCTCGTGCTTCACTGTTGGTCAGCCAAGTAAGCTCATGGCTAATAACCGACACAGTACCTGTGACGCAAATAAAGCAAAATAGCACCCATACTGGGAGCGAAAACCAACCATGTAGTTGGAACCAAAGACGTTTACTCATGGTAAAAATAGCCCGACGTTAATTGATGATAGTAATTGTTATCATTTAAATTGTACTACAATCTTTTGAACAAACACAATCTCTGTCGACGAGCTGCAAAAAAGGCGCTATTAAGCGCCTTTATCATTAGTTTGATTGAGGGTAACAATTCGTTGTGGGAAAGGAATTTCGATATCCGCCCCTTGAATTGCTTTAAATACATTGCGGTTCACCGCTAATTTGGTCTCAATAATTTTGGTGGTTGGCACCCAAAAGCGATAGCTCAAGGTAACACCGCTCTCAGCAAAACGCTCAATACCGACTTGTGCATGAGGAGAGTCACTAACTAGTTCATGCTCGTCTAACACTTTTTCGATAAGCTCAATAGCGAGATCTGCATTGGCATCATAAGCGATGTCTATTTCACCTTTAACTAATGAATAGCTAAACGAGTTATGTAAAATTTCACCAACAATATGTTTGTTAGGAATGGTGATTTCGACTTTTTCTTCGTTAATCAGAATTGTGTGACCAAGCTCAATGGTTTTAACTTGCCCACTCACGCCTTTTACTTCAATAGTATCGCCAACAACAAATGGCCTTGTTGCAATGATGGCAAGGCCCGCACCGTAGTTTGAAAGCATGCCTTGCATTGCTAAACCAGCACCGAGTGATGCTGCACCAATGGCAGCGACAAATGGGGTCACGCTTATACCAATTTTGCCAAGGGCAATAACCAAGAACATGATGATCAGCAATACTTTGATGACATTACTGACAAAGTTGGTGAGGGTGATATCGATATTGTGACGCTGCATGAGGCCAGCAACCATATTCGATACTTTTTGCGCAATCCATAAACCAATAAATAGAATTAAGATGGCACCTAAAATTTGCATACTGTAGGTGACCAAATATTCCATAATCAGATTGTAGTATTTTTCGACTTGCTGAATTTCTGAGTCAATCATGTGTTTTCCTAACAAGGTTACTGCGAATTCTGACTATACCAGAACATGCTGAATAACAGGATAGAGTATCGGCACTATTATAGCGCTGAGAAGCGCACTTAATGCCATCGCCACAGAGGCAAAGGCACCTGCTTTTGGCTGATCACTAATCAGTGATGCTGTGCCAATGGCATGGCAAGCGGTACCAATGGCAACACCTTTTGCTTGGGCATTGCGGATATTGATAAGCCAGAAAATCAAATTACCAAATATAGCCCCAAGTACGCCAATAAAAATCACCATGGCTGCTGCTAAAGAAGGGATGCCGCCTAGTGACTCTGTTACTAACAAGGTGATGGGTGTTGTTACAGATAAACTTGCTAGGGATGCGCTTAGCTGAGCAGGGGCTGCAAAAAAATAACATATTAGCGAGGCGACCAAGGTGGCATTGATCACCCCTAAGCTACAACTTATGAGGATTAGCAGCAGGTTCTTTTTGACATGGATAAATTGCTGATAAAGCGGTAAAGCCAATGCCACAATGGCAGGCTCAAGCAACCAGCTTAAAACTTTACTGTGCTCGGCAAAAGGCTCATAAGGAAGCTTTAGTGCTACTAACAAGGCTGCAGTTAATATAATTGCCCAGCACACAGGATTACTAAGCGCTTTGGCAGTGGCATACTGGGTTTTCGCGTTTAAAAAACGCAGTACTAAGAAAAGCGCAATAATGCACGGAACGCAGAGCCACCATAAACTAACTGTCATTTTCGCGGCCCTTAAAATAAGCGATAACAGCGCCTATGAGTACAACACTACTCAGCGGCACGACAATAAAAATAGTTAGTAATAAAGGCCAGTTCTGCGAAATTAAACCTAGGTGCTCAATAATGCCAACCCCTGCAGGGATGAAGAACAACGGCATGTAATTAAGTAAAGGGCTGGCTGTTGGTTTTAAATGTTGTTCTTTTACGAGGCCCGTTAATAGTAGCACGAGCAGTAACACCATACCGAGTAATGGGGCAGGGAAAGAGCTTTCAAGCAAAGCCGTTAAAAACTTGGCAACGGCTAAGCAGGTAAGAATAATGACACTACTGATAAGGTATTTCATAAGTCAGGATAATTGCGAATAAAGTACAACTACATCATACCCTTGTCAGTTGTACTATGCGACTTTAGCTTACCATGATTTGGCATTATTAAATTGAATATCCTCTGCACCTTTCGCCTTTGCAATCGCCTTTTTAGTATTAGGGTTCATCAGTAAGCGAATTTGACTCCAGGTTTCTTTAGCGAGAATTTTACGCTGCTGTGAACGGTAGCTTTGCTGAGTAATTCGTTTAATTGCTGCCAAGGTATCTGGCGAACGCGCCATGAGGGTTTCTAGTACAGCATCGGTTTGTTTATCAACGTCATCAGTGAGTTGTGTAACTAAGCCATACTCCTTAGCATCTTCAGCAGAGACAGGCCCTGCATGACTTGCTAACCAAAGTGCTTGGTCACGCTTCATTAAACCTGCAAGCACCACGTTAGCCCCCATATCAGGGCATAAGCCCCAACGAGCTTCCATGATCGCTAATTTAGCGTTTTTATCGACGATGCGGTAATCAGCACCAAGTGCGATTTGCATACCGCCACCAAAGCAGTGCCCGGTCACTTTTGCAATCACCGGAATACTTAAGTCTTGCCAACCTAGCACTACTTTTTGCGCTAAGTTTTGGTTTCCTGGTAACCACTTGAATAAAAGCTTGATGATATTGCTTGGCTTTTTCATCACCGCAGCAACATCCAGTCCAGAGCAAAAGTGTTCGCCTTCGCCAGAGATAACCACCGCACGCAAACTGCGATCACGTTTAATTTTTTTGATTACGTTTGAAAGCTCGACAAACATGGCAAAACTGAGTGCATTTTGTTTCTCGGGACGAGCAAGGCTAACCCATGCGACTTGTTGTTTTATTTCTAGTTTTATCATGGTAACTCCTCTGACCTGTTTGTTAGAGCTTACGAGTTAATTACAACTAAGTAAAGAATTGCTGATGTGTCGCAAGGAATCATTATATTTTCCAAAAATGGGTAACCTTGTCATATATTTAGTTACAAATTGGTGTATATTTTTAAAACAAAGATGCTAGTTCATCGCTAGTTTGATTTTGTGATTAGTTAGATACTTTCGCAAAATCCCATGACACGACTAGACTTAGCTTTAAGTCGCGCTACAAGGAGTAAATATATGCTGATGCGCAAAACAGCTCGCATAACAAAACAATCATCTCGTTCTTTGGCTTTTGTTGCAATTTCTGTCGCATTAACAACCACATTGGTTGGCTGTTCAGATGATAAAGCACAACAACAAGCTACGCCGCCACCGGCTGTATCAGTATTTAATGTCGTTACACAAGAAGTTGGTAATTACCGAGAATTTGTTGCACGCACTGAAGCATTCCAAGAGGTTGCGATTAGGGCCCGTGTTGAGGGTGAACTCATTGAACGTCACTTTAATGAAGGCTCATCGGTTGAAAAAGATCAGCTCTTACTGCGTATTGACCCATCTGAGTACCGCTCGACTGTGTCAGAAGCTGAGGCTGATTTAAAAAGTAAAATTGCCGCAGCAGGCGCCGCTGAACGCGATTTAAAACGTGGTAAAGATGTGGCTGCGCAAGGTTTCATTTCACAATCAGACCTCGATAAACTAACCACCAATTTTGAGCAAACCACTGCAGCTGTTAAAGCCGCAGAAGCTGAACTTGAAAAAGCAAAACTCAATCTAAGTTATACCGAAATTCGTGCGCCGTTTGCAGGGCGTATTGGTAAAGTGAACTATGACGTGGGTAATATTGTTGGGCCATCATCCAATGAGCTTGCGGAGCTGACCGATGTTGATCCAATTTATGTAAGTTTTCAGGTTGAAGAAGCTGACTACATCTCTTATCGTCAAAATCATCAAGCACCGTCAGATAAAGACCCTCGTGATGTGCCTATCGATTTAACTTTACGCTTACCGAATAATTCGACCTTCGCTGATAAAGGCGTACTTGATTTTGCTGATACCAAAATTAACCGCAATACAGGCACGGTTGAGCTTAGAGCCGCTTTTGATAACCCAGATGGCATTGTCATGCCGGGCTTATTTGTCACCTTGATCGTTGAAAGCACCAATAAACAAGACTTGGCACTCATTCCTCAAGTAGCGGTACAAGAAAACCAGCAAGGTAAGTTTGTGCTCGTTGTTGATGATGAAAATAAAGTGGCTATGCGGATTGTTAAACTGGGTCGACGTATTAATGCGATGTGGGTGGTTGAGTCAGGCTTAGAGGCCGGTGAAAAAGTCATTATTGAAGGTTTACAAAAGGTACGCCAAGGCGCTGAAGTGAAAGCAGTTGAAAAAAATGTCGATGAAACAACCGGCACTATTTCTAGCAAAGCTAACTCTTAGGAGTGAGATATGATCAGTAAAACTTTTATATCTCGCCCAAAGTTTGCCTTGGTAATTTCGATTGTTATTACCATTGCGGGTTTAATTTCAATGGCCTTGCTGCCAGTGAATATGTATCCGCAAATTACCCCTCCGCAAGTTCAAATTAGTGCTAGTTACCCAGGTGCAAGTGCGCAAATTGTCGAAGAGTCGGTGATCCGGCCCATAGAAGAGCAAGTTAATGGCGTTGAAGATATGATGTATATCGAATCAACATCGTCTAATAACGGCACGGCCAACATAACTGTTTATTTTAAAGTCGGCACAGATACAGATATTGCCCAAGTTAATGTGCAAAACCGTGTGGCACTTGCTGAAGCAGGCTTACCTGAAGAGGTTAAACGCCAAGGTGTGTCGGTTAAGAAAAAATCGAGCTCGATGTTACTTGGTATCAACTTATACTCGAATCAAGAAAATATCGACGCTATTTTCTTAAGCAACTATGCAACCAACTACTTAACCGAGCCTCTTGGCCGTATTAATGGGGTTGCATCAGCTGAGGTTATGGGTGAACAAACCTATTCAATGCGCTTGTGGTTGCGCCCAGATCGAATGGCATCATTGGGTTTAACTGTGTCAGAGGTTCAAGCTGCGTTGCAAGAGCAAAATACTATCGTAGCAGCAGGTAAACTAGGGGCTGCCCCCTCAGCACCGAGCCAGCAATTTGAATATTCGATTCAGGCAAAAGGGCGCTTAAAAACCCCTGAAGAGTTTGGTCAAACCATTATTCGCTCGAGCAAAGATGGTAACTTTGTGCGCCTGCACGATATTGCCCGAATTGAATTAGGTGCAGCAAGCTACAGCACAACAGCAAAGTTAAACCAGCAAGACACTGCCTTTATTGTTATTTATCAGCTAACAGAAGCGAATGCGACGCAAGTTGCCAACGATGTAAAAGCACGTATGGCTGAGCTTGCTAAACAGCTACCTGATGGCGTTGAGTACTCTATTCCTTATGACACCACAGAGTTCATCAATCGCTCGATTGATGAAGTGGTCGTCACCCTTATCCAAGCGGTTGGCTTGGTTATTTTAGTGGTATTTTTATTCTTACAAAATTGGCGCGCTACGCTCATTCCAACGGTGGCTATTCCGGTATCTTTGGTGGGGACTTTCGCGTTTATGATGATGATGGATTACTCCATCAACTTAATCACCTTGTTTGGTTTAGTGCTTGCGATAGGTATCGTAGTAGATGATGCCATTATCGTTATTGAAAACGTTGAGCGAATACTAAAAGAAGAAAAGCTGCCAATTAAAGAAGCGGTTACCAAAGCGATGGAGCAGGTATCGGGGCCAATCGTGGCAACGACCTTAGTATTGCTTGCGGTGTTTGTGCCAGTAGGCTTTATGCCGGGAATAACCGGGGAGCTTTATAAACAATTCTCGGTGACGATTTCATTTGCAGTACTCATTTCATCTTTAAATGCACTGACATTAAGCCCTGCTTTGTGTGCTTTATTGTTAAGTGAAAAAGCCATGAAGCCGATTAAATGGCTAGCCCCGTTTGAAAACATCATTACCCGCTCAACCAATGGTTACGGTAAAGTGATTAACTTTATCCTCAAACGTACAGCGAGAATGGCATTGTTTGCAGTGGTTATTTTTGCTGCTGCAGGTTGGTTGGTAAAAACGGTGCCTACAGGCTTTGTACCAGCAGAAGACCAAGGCTTTCTTTTTGTTGATGTGCAATTACCTGATGCGGCAGCAAGCGGTCGTACCCAAGATGTAATGCATAAGCTGGGGGATATTGTTAAAAATGAACCAGCGGCAACCGATTTTATTGCGGTTTCTGGTTTTTCATTACTCGGTGGTGCGGGTTCTAATAATGCGCTTGGTATCGTAGTACTTAAAGACTGGGAAGAACGAACTAGCCCTGAACTTGGTTTACGTGCGGTACTAACGCGCTTGATGGGGCTGTTTTGGGCAATGCCAGATGCGCAAATCATGGCCTTTAACCCGCCTTCAATACCTGGACTTGGTACAAGTGCTGGCTTTGAATTTAGGTTACAAGACAGTGAAGGGCGCGAGCCTGCTGAGCTTGCGCAAGTATTAAATGGCCTGATTTATGAAGCGAACCAACGCCCAGAGCTATCAAATGTTTACAGTACATTTAGAGCGAATGTGCCACAGTATTTCCTTGAAATTGACCGTAATAAGGCAAAAGCTCAAGGGGTCGCGCTTAGCGATATTTTCTTAACCTTGCAGGCGCAGCTAGGCTCGTTATACATTAATGACTTTAACCAATTTAGCCGTACTTACCGCGTTATCATGCAGGCGGAAAGCCGTTTTCGCCAAAACCCCGCAGACTTACAGCACTACTATGTACGTAATGATGAGGGAGCAATGGTGCCGCTCACTACATTAGCTAAACTTGAGCCAATTCTGGGTCCTACAAGCTTAACGCACTTTAATTTATACCGCAGTGCAAGCATTAGCGGACAACCTGCGGCGGGGTATGCTAGTGGTGATGCCATTAAAGCAATGCAAGAGTTGGCTGAGCAATTACCAACAGGCTATGTGTATGAGTGGGCTGGGCAGTCTAAACAAGAGATTGAAGCGGGTAACACTGCGCCAATCTTGTTTGGCTTAGCGGTAGTATTTGTGTATCTATTCTTGGTTGCGCAATACGAAAGTTGGACAATTCCGTTTTCGGTCATTGCAGCGGTGCCGCTGGCATTATTTGGTGCCATGCTTGCGCTGTATGTGATTGGCATGGAAAACAACATCTATGCACAGGTTGGTTTAGTGCTACTGATTGGCCTGTCCACCAAAACCGCCATTTTGATTGTTGAATTTGCTATGGAAGAACGCGCTGCAGGCAAAAGTATTTTTGAAGCGGCTCTTAACGCGGCAAGATTACGTTTTAGAGCAGTATTGATGACGGCATTATCGTTTGTACTTGGCGTATTACCGCTGGTGTTTGCAAGTGGCGCAGGGGCGGGGAGCCGAATATCACTCGGTATTACCGTGTTATTCGGGATGTTAGCTGCAACCATTTTTGGCACCTTACTTGTTCCGCTATTTTATACGTTAGTGCAATCAATGCGCGAAAAAATAAAAGGCACAGCAAGTGCTGAGTAAAATCTGTTATTAATTACAAAAAAGTCAGGGCAACCTGGCTTTTTTTTTGGTAAAACTCAAAAGAGGTTTGTTATCATAGCCAGATTCAAAGCGATACACATGTGCAGAGGTTTAAGGAATGGCTGGTCCACGCTTATACAGTGAAGAAGAAGTAACTCATCAGGCTTATGATATCTTTTTAGAGTTAGCACCTGATAATTTAAGCGAGCAAGATATTGCTGATTTTAACGAGCACAGAGAAGAGCTTGGCTTTATTGAAGAAGGTGAGCCTGACGAGCAGTGGCAAGATTTTGTTGCACTAGAAATTGAACCTGAGCTGTTTGTACAAGTCTTAGTAGGACTTGAATTCGACAATCAAGATATCTTGTTTGCGAAAATTTTAATTAGCCGAGACAAAGATGCACCGTTTTGCCACATTCTTTGGAAAGATAGCGAATAACTCTCCAGCCGATGTTTGACTCTACTTTTAGTTGTTTTAATTCAATAAAACGAATTATTTTGCCCGCCCTGCTAGTTTGCAGTTGGCAGGCTTTTGCTGTTGATCCGTTTGAAGACTTTCATGAGTACGGGCAATTATCAGAAGAAGAAATCCATAAAATTCATAAAGGCGAGTTGCTGTACGGAGATATGGAGTTTGGTTTTATGGTAAGCCGTGGCAATACCAACTCAACCAGCTTCAAACTTAAAGGTAACCTATACCAAGATTTCGAAAAGTGGCGTAACCAATTTAAGCTCGATACTTTATACAAACGTGACCGTAATGAAGAAACTGGTGATGAAGAAGTCTCTGCAGACCGTATTTTTGTATCGGGCCAAGGTAACTATAAGCTAAACGTGAAAAATGAGTCATTTTTCATTTATGGTGACTACGAGCGAGATAAGTTTAGTGGTCTTGAGTTTAAGAGCACCATAGCGACGGGTTACGGTAACCGCATTTACCAAGGCAGCAAGAATAAAGTCGATATCGATGTGGGGCCGGGTTTATACCGCTCGGTGGCTGATCAAGAGACTGCAACAGAAGAAGATGAAACAAAAACAGGTTACCTGCTTCGTTTAGCGCTGCAGTGGGAGCGTACAGTCTCTGCTCGTACTCGCTTTAATCAAGATGTCAGTTATGAACAATCATTGTCAGGGTTAAACTCGCGTTTAAAGTCAGAAACATCCCTGATCAGCAAAATTATGGGTGATGTATCACTCAAATTTACTTACATGTATCGCTATAACTCAAAACCAGAGGAAGATAAGCTCAAGTACGATTCTGAGCTGAGTGCAACCTTTGTTTATAGCTTTTAAGAGAATACTTCAGAATGTATCAACATAAACAGTACGCTATTTTTATTTTTGTTATCTTAGGCTGGATTGGCGCCTTCATTGCCTTAGCTTGGAACTTAATTGGTGCAGATATTCCTCTTATGGTGTTTAGCGCTATCTTAGTGCTGGTGGCCTTTTTGTTTCATGGCTTAACGATTAAGGTGAGCGATAAAACAGTAAGCTGGGCATTTGGTCCGGGGGTATTTGGTAAAACAGTGACTTTTGATGAGATTGAATCTGTTCGAGCGGTAAGTAATTCATTTCGACATGGTATTGGTCTGCGTATCACGCATGATGGCTGGGTTTACAGTGTATCTGGATTTAGTGCTGTAGAATTGGCAATGAAAGATGGCACGCACTATCGCTTAGGAACCAATGACCAAGAAGGCTTACTTGCTGCGCTTAGAGAGCATATTGCTGAACCAGAGCCAGCACTGGATGCACAGAAAGCAGCTGAACAGATATAAAAAAAGCGCCAATGGCGCTTTTTTTTATAGTAATGGTTTAGTGGCTGTGACCACAACCACCTTCACCGTGCACATGACCATGTGCTAATTCTTCTTCAGTTGCATCGCGTACTTCAAGTACTTCAACATCAAAATGAAGGGTAATACCTGAAAGAGGGTGGTTACCATCTACAATAACGTCTTCGTCTTGAATTTCAATGATCATTACTGATTGGTCGCCAGCGTCTGTCGTAGCGCGGAACTGCATACCAACTTCAATTTCCATACCTTCAAACATTGATTTTGGCACTGCTTGCATTAGGTCATCGTGACGCTCACCATAGCCTTGCTCTGGCTCAACTGTTACGCTGAATGTGTCGCCCGCTTCTTTACCTAATAGCGCATTTTCGAGGCCTGGAATTAAGAAACCCGTGCCAACGATAAACACTAGTGGCTCGCCATCGAAAGAGTTGTCGATGGTGTTTTTGTTATTATCCAATACTGAATAATGCATTTTTACCACTTTGTTTGCTGCTACGATCATAGTCATTCCTATTTATTCATCTTCGAGAGAGTAAGGCAGAGCTTGAATAGATAACTCTACCTGAGGGAGGTGTTTTGCTCGCAAAACTTGGCCTGCTTCATTGTCGTTAGGAAGCACAACCAGACCCATTAAGGTTTGCGTTTGTTGATTAAAACTTTGGCTAATAAGCTTGCCAGCACGGCGCCAGTTTTCGCCCATTTGTGTTTCGAGCTCAAGCTCATCAAGTAAGCCTTCAGCTTTGCCCGAAACTATATACATAGCACGTTTATTTTTGCCTAGGTATTTCATACGGGCGACGGTTTCTTGTCCTGTGTAGCAGCCTTTTCTGAAACTGATACCGCCAAGCGCTTGCAAGTTAACCATTTGCGGTACGTATTCGCCAATAGCGTCGCTGTTTAATGACGGCTCGCCTGCGGCAATAGCTGCCTGTTGCCATAACGCGTCATCATCAAGAGCTGTGACGTTATCAGGTAAGCTAAATTCTTCGTTGACCATAAGCAATACGCGGTTATCTGCAAGCTTTAACGCTTTACCGCCAGCAAAATCGACTGCGCTGTGCTCGTCGTCAAAATTAATTGCTAAGGTTTCTAAAGTCGCTGTTAGGTCATCGCCTAATAAGCCAATTAGCGGTTTTTCAGATTGCTGAATTTCTACTTGCGAAAATACCGCATATTTTTTTAACTCGACTAGTGATTGCTCAACTTCAGGTTTTGAGCCCGCAAGGTAATAGCTATCAAGGTGTGAAAACAACCTAAACACACCCCAAAGCTTGCCTTTTGCATTACAGTGGCCAGCCCAAAGGAAGTTATCATCAGTTAATTTGTTGATATCTTGCGTAATTTGTCCGTGAAGGTAAGACAACTTATCTTTGCCAGTTAGGCTGATAAGTGAATAAGATAAAGGACATGCGTAAACAGTCGACATAAAAACCTTCTTTACGATATGAATGAGCGCTAATGATAACTTAGTTAGGGTAGCAATTTAAATAGCTGTTTATTCGATAGCAATTTGGTAAACTGCAGACAAATAAGTACGAGGTTTAAAATGACTGAAATTCACAGTAAAGAACGTATTCGTTGGGCATGCCGTCGCGGTATGTTAGAACTAGATGTTTTATTTATGCCATTCGTTGAAGAAGCGTTTGACTCACTATCAAAAGAACAGCAAGCCGTTTTTCAACGCTTACTTGAGTGCGATGATCCTGATTTATTCGCCTGGTTCATGGGTCATGAAGAGTGTAAAGACCCAGAGCTTAACGGTATGGTCGCGTTAATTTTAGACCGAGTTCGTGTATAGATTTACCGTTACAAATAACACCCCAGACCACAAACCCTTTGTGGTCTTTTTTTGCTTAACAGCCATCACTTTATGCTTTGTTTACCAGCATGTTTTCGCTCAACTTTTGGCTTGTTTAGCGTGCTTTTGCTTAGCCATTCTTAGTTTTAAAAAAGTCCAACAAGCACAGCCTGAAAAGGGTTTTATAATTTTAGAGCAAGCAGATCTCAGGTTTGTTAACGACAAACTTAAAATTCAAGGTCAGATAACAGCTAAAAGTTATGTGTTTGCTAATTTTGTAGTGCTGAGGTTGGCTGGGTTTTATCAATCACACTGGCTGATTATAAGCTCAACCAGTGTTGATGAAGAAAGTTTCTCGCGCTTAAAGCGTGCAATTATTGCAGTGCAGCAACCGACTTAGGAGTTAAAATTGTCGGCGTTGGATTTTCGTTTTGCTCAGGGTAATCAATTGTGTAATGAAGACCACGGCTTTCTTTACGCTCAAGGGCGCTGCGAATAATAAGCTCTGCAACCTGCACTAGGTTTCGAAGTTCTAATAAGTTATTTGTAACCCTAAAGTTTGCGTAATAGTCGTGAATTTCTTGCTGCAGTAATTCTACGCGGTGAAGCGCACGTTCTAAACGTTTTGTTGAGCGTACGATGCCCACATAATCCCACATAAATAACCTTAGCTCATGCCAGTTGTGGGTAATAACGATTTCTTCGTCTGAGTTAGTTACGCGACTTTCATCCCAAAGTGGTAAGGCTTCAAGGGCAGGGCTTGCATCGATTTTGCTTAGAATATCTTTCGCGGCAGCATGGGCAAACACGATACATTCGAGTAGCGAGTTACTCGCCATACGATTAGCGCCATGTAAACCAGTGTAAGCCACTTCGCCAACAGCGTATAAGTTATCTAAATCTGTACGGCCATTAAAGTCAGTCATGACACCGCCGCAGGTATAGTGTGCAGCAGGCACCACTGGAATGGCTTCTTTAGTAATGTCTAGGCCAACACTTAAACATTTTGCGTAGATAGTTGGGAAGTGCTCAATGATAAAATCTTTGTCTTTGTGACTAATATCAAGGTACACACAGTTCGCACCAAGGCGTTTCATTTCAAAATCGATAGCACGAGCAACAATATCGCGAGGGGCAAGTTCTTCGCGCTCATCAAAGTCTTTCATAAAGCGAGTGCCATCAGGGCGTTTTAAATAAGCACCTTCACCGCGCATTGCTTCGGTGATCAAAAAGTTTTGCAGCTCTGGGTGGTACAAACTTGTTGGGTGGAATTGGTTAAACTCCATATTGGCAACACGGCACCCTGCACGCCATGCCATTGCGATACCATCACCACTCGATACATCAGGGTTAGAAGTATATAAGTACACTTTACTTGCGCCGCCCGTTGCCAGTGATACGAACTTAGCTGCGATAGTTTCAACTTTTTTATCTACACAATTCCAGACGTATAAGCCGTGAACATGCTTGCCTTTTTTAGCTAAGCTTTTATCTGTGATTAAATCGATGGCATTGTAGTTTTCTAACAGAGTGATGTTAGGGTGTGCTTGGACTTGGCTAATTAAGGTGGTTTGCACTGCTCGGCCAGTTGCATCGGCGGCATGTAAAATACGGCGATGACTATGACCACCTTCGCGAGTTAAATGAAAACGCTCTTTACCTTTTGAATCGAACTCCATGTCAAAAGGTACGCCTTGCTCAATTAGCCACTTTAAACATTTTTTAGCATTGCTTGCTGTGTAGTGAACCGCATCACGGTCACATAATCCGCCACCTGCATCTAGAGTGTCTTCAACATGAGATTCAATGCTGTCATTCTTTTTATCAAATACCGCTGCAATACCACCTTGAGCATATAAGGTAGAACCTTCAGTTAATGCGCCTTTACTAAGTACTGTCACCTTACAGTGATTAGCAAGCGATAAAGCAAGAGAAAGGCCAGCGGCGCCGCTGCCAATGATAGCGACATCAGTAATGTGATGTTTATTTTGGTTCATGTCTGTGGTCTTTGCGGTTACAATGCTCGGCTAGTAGTGCCAAAAGTTTGAGCAAATAAATTTTTATGTGGTATACGTATATGTACCATATTTGCTTTAACACTATTAGTCATTTTAATACGTTATACCAATCTTATTAGTTTTATCGTCACATAAACAGTTTATTGTTAGCTGTTTTAAATTGTGAATTTAATTTAGATAACCGTTGATTCTTAAGCAGTTATTGAGGTTGTCGTGTAATAAGATTGGTATGACTCAATTTATTTGCGTGCTATTTTATAAAAAAATCATTTTAAACTGAACTTTTATATTCATGGTGCAGTCAGAGTTTGTGTAAACAATGGCGAGTATATGAATAGCAAGCAAGAATCAAACAGAGGAGTACCGGCTCGAATGAGCGAGCAGGATTTGGATTTAGCGCTAGTTAAAAGGGTCCAGCAAGGAGATAAAAACGCCTTCAACCTATTAGTTAGAAAATATCAGAATAAAATTGCAGGTTTGATTTCACGTTATGTATCGAACCAAGGTGATGTTGCTGATGTCGCACAAGAAGCTTTTATTAAAGCTTACCGTGCTTTACCTAACTTTAGAGGTGATAGCGCCTTTTATACTTGGTTGTACCGTATCGCCGTAAATTGTGCTAAAAATTACTTAGTTGCGCAGGGTCGTAAACCCCCAGCTAACGATGTTGATGCCGAAGAAGCAGAATTTTATGACAGTGCAGATGCAATGCGTTCAAACGCATCGCCAGAAAACCTGTTATTAAGTGACGAAGTACGTGCTGTAATTTTTAATACGATTGATAGTTTGCCTGAAGATCTAAAAACCGCGATTACCCTTCGTGAAATTGAAGGTATGAGCTATGAAGAAATAGCCGTGGTTATGGATTGCCCTGTGGGAACGGTACGTTCACGTATTTTCCGTGCCCGTGAGGCGATTGATAATAAATTGAATCCATTAATAGGTGAGTCTTAGTATGACAAAAGCAGACGTTAACAAGTTGGATAATGAGCAGTTGTCCGCGTTACTTGACGGCGAGCAGCAGTTAACTGATCAAGCGATCACAAACGACGATGTATCTACATTTGGTCGTTACGCAATGATTGGTGATGTAATGCGTGCTGAGGCAAATAACAACGCTTTTAATTTTGACATTGCAGATGCAGTGGCAGAATCACTTGAGCAAGAACCTGTTTACGCAGATTTCGCGAATAAAACAACGGCACCAAAAAGCGAAGAAATCGTGGCGGCAACAGGCACAGATAACGTGGTAGCATTTAATTGGCGTCGTCCATTTGCACAAGTGGCCATTGCTGCTAGTGTTGCTATGTTTGCGATTGTGGGCGTACAAACATTGCCACAAAACACCGAGTCTCCGCAAAGTGACATTCCAACATTACAAACAGTACCATTAACAGGTGTGGCTTCTCCTGTAAGTTACTCATCAGAGCAACCTGCATTAGAAAATGCAGAGCAAGGTTTACGTGAGTTACAACAGCAGCGTATTGGTGCATTAGTTCTTGAGCACCAACGTCAAGCACGTGTTGCATATTCGCTAGAAAAATCGCAAACTGCAGAAAATGCAGACGAGGAAAAAAACTAATTAAATGAAAGTTTTTACTTTTATTTTGTCGCTGGTATTAACGGCTCCAGCCATTGCCAGCGACGAAAATCCCGCCAAGACTTTATTAAATGATATGGCTACGGCCGTTCATACTCGCAACTTTGACGCATCATTTGTGGTTGTAAAAGGCCAAGCTATGGAACCTTATCGCTGGTTACATGCAAAACAAGGTGATATTGAACTTGAGCACCTAAGTTTACTCAACGGCGCTGGCCTAGAAATGGTGCGCGTTGACGATCAAGTGACCTATTTTGAGCCTCATTCAGAGCCTTATTCAGTTAAAACAGACTCTATTGCCGGGCCAATCCCTGAAGTACTTTTTAAAGATATTAACCGACTAAGCGCTCACTATGATTTTGTGCTTGGCGGAAAAGGACGTATTGCAGGGCGCTCAGCACAGTTAGTGCGTATCGAGTCAAAAGATGAATACAAATATAACTACTGGATTTGGTTAGATACTGAGTCTTCGTTGTTACTCAAATCTGCCTATGTGAATCACAAAGGTGAGATGCTTGAGCAGTTACAGTTAACTCATATCAGCGTAACAGAGCAGCCTGCTCCTATGTTAGTTGAAATGCAAAATCGTGATTTTCCAGCAGTACTTGCGACTAACGATTTAGCCAATAATGAAGACAGCGCAGCGAATGATTGGAAAATTGGTTGGCTTCCTGATGGCTTTAAGTTATTAAAGTCTGATCGTCATAAACTTGATTTAAATAATGAACTTGCTGACTATTATTTATATTCAGATGGGTTTGTTGAAGTGTCTGTTTTTATTCAAAGACCTTTACCGGGTAAGCGCGCAAGCGGCGCTTTAACCTCAGGTGCAACGACTGTGTATGTGCACAATGGTGGTAGCTTTGATGTATCGGTTGTTGGTAATATTCCTGCTATGACAGCCAAAGCTATAGCTGAGTCGGTAGCGCGACCTCTTTAAATCATGATTGAACAAACACTCACTGTCGTGTCGGTTAAAGGCACGACAGCGAATTTAGAAGCAGAACAAAAGCAAGCCTGTGCAGGCTGTAATGGTCGTTGTGGTTCGCAAGTTTTTGCAAAGTTGTTTGGAACAGCTAAAAAAACCTTTCCTTATACCTTCGAAAAAGAGCTCCAAGTAGGGCAAAAAGTAACTTTAGCACTTGATGATAGCCACTTAGTTAAACACGCTATGGCTGTTTACATGCTACCCCTTTTGTTTAGTTTAGGGTTTGCTTTAATCGCATTTTCGGCTTTTTCACTTGCAGAAGGCTGGCAAATTTTAGCCGCCGTGATTGGTGGCTTAACGGGCTATGCGATAGCAAAATCAAGGGTTAAGAGCCTTAAGCATGATATTAAAGTAATAAAAATTCACCCAATTACTATTCCTTTCACTCAAATAGATGGTGATTAAAGCCAATTAAATGTAAAATTGTCGCTTTATACACTTAGTCCATTTTATATAGAAGTTTAGAATCCAGTTTATGAAGCATATCCGTAATTTTTCGATCATCGCCCATATTGACCATGGTAAATCGACTCTCTCTGACCGTCTTATCCAAGTTTGTGGTGGTTTAACAGACCGTGAAATGCAGCAGCAGGTGTTAGACTCAATGGACATTGAGCGTGAGCGTGGTATTACCATCAAAGCGCAAAGTGTAACGCTAAATTATAAAGCTAAAGACGGCGAAACATACCAGTTAAACTTTATCGACACGCCAGGACACGTTGACTTCACATACGAAGTATCGCGTTCACTTGCGGCCTGTGAAGGTGCACTTTTAGTTGTTGATGCGGGTCAAGGTGTAGAAGCACAAACCTTAGCTAACTGCTACACAGCAATCGAAATGGACTTAGAAGTTATTCCAGTTCTAAATAAAATCGACTTACCACAAGCCGATCCACTTCGTGTAGCAGAAGAAATTGAAGACATCATTGGTATCGATGCCCTAGATGCTGTGCAATGTAGTGCTAAAACTGGTATTGGTATTGAAGAAGTATTAGAAATCATTGTTAAAGATATTCCGCCACCAGAAGGTGACAAAGATGAGCCACTACAGGCGCTTATCATTGACTCATGGTTTGACCCATACCAAGGCGTTGTATCATTAGTACGTATTAAGCACGGTGAATTGCGCGCGGGCGATAAAATTAAGATCATGTCGAATGATCAAGTTCATATCGCAGATAAAGTGGGTATTTTCACACCAAAACAAACCAACACGGGTATCTTAAAAACCGGTGAAGTAGGCTTTGTTATTGCGGGTATTAAAGAAATCCATGGTGCACCTGTAGGTGATACCATCACTCTACAACGTAACTCTGCTCCAGAGCGTTTACCGGGCTTCCAACGCATTAAACCGCAGGTTTATGCAGGTATGTTCCCAATTTCATCAGATGACTATGAGTCATTCCGTGATGCGCTTGATAAATTAAGCTTGAACGATGCGTCGTTATTCTTCGAGCCAGAAAACTCAACAGCACTAGGCTTTGGTTTCCGTTGTGGCTTCTTAGGCATGCTACACATGGAAATCATTCAAGAGCGTCTTGAGCGTGAATACGACATTGATCTCATTACCACTGCGCCAACAGTAATCTACGAAGTAGAGACTAAAGACGGAACTAAACAGATAGATAACCCGTCTGACTTACCGCCGGTGAATAATATTCTTGAAATCCGTGAGCCAATTGTTGAAGCTAACATATTAGTTCCGCAAGAATTTTTAGGTAACGTAATTACGCTTTGTGTTGAAAAGCGTGGTGTACAAACTAAAATGAGCTACCATGGTAAGCAAGTTGCTGTGACATACGAATTACCTATGGCTGAAGTAGTCATGGACTTCTTCGATAAGTTAAAATCAACAAGCCGTGGTTTTGCATCGCTTGATTATAACTTTAAGCATTTCCAAGCTTCAGACATGGTACGTGTTGACGTATTAATTAATGGTGAGCGTGTTGATGCGTTAGCGATTATTGTACACCGCGATATTGCACAATCACGTGGTCGTCAGTTAGCTGAAGCACTGAAAGACTTAATTCCACGTCAGCAGTTTGATATTGCGATTCAAGCAGCGATTGGTCAGCATGTTATTGCCCGTACAACAGTTAAGCAATTACGTAAAAACGTAATCGCGAAATGTTACGGTGGTGACGTGAGTCGTAAGAAGAAACTACTACAAAAACAAAAAGAAGGTAAAAAGCGAATGAAGCAACTAGGTAACGTTGAAGTACCTCAAGATGCATTCTTAGCTATCCTTAAAGTTGGTAAATAATTAGAAGTAAATAAAGGAATTAATGCATGGCGGGTTACTTTTCTATTTTCTTAGTGTTGTTAACGCTAGGCTCAGGATTAATTTGGTTAATTGACCACTTTATGTTTGCGCCAAAGCGTCAGCAACGCATTGCCCTTGCTCAAAACGCAGCAGGTGGTGAATTAGACGAAGAAACCGCTGCATTAATTGCGCCTGAGCCAAGTATCACTGAAACGGCTAAGTCAATTTTTCCGATGATTGCAGCGATCACTATTTTTCGCTCTTTCATTTTTGAACCGTTTCAAATTCCATCAGGCTCAATGATGCCAACCCTATTAGTGGGTGACTTCATTTTAGTACAGAAGTACTCATATGGCATCAAAGACCCAATTTGGCGCAGCCAGTTAGTTGATGTTGATGAACCTGAACGTGGTGATATTGTGGTATTTAAATACCCATTAGACGAGCGTGTGGATTACATTAAACGTACGATTGGTTTACCAGGCGATAAAATTGTATACCGTAATAAGCACCTTTATATTCAGCCAAAATGTGCCGAAGGTGAAACGCAGCAAGGTGATTTGCTGTGTAATGAATACAACAAAATTGATATGGAAATCCTCAATAGTGACGAGTTCAAGCAGGGTTCGATGAATTTAGTGCGTTTAGAAGAAAACCTAAGCACAGTGAATCATAATATTTTAATTAACCCGCAAGCTCCTGAAATGAAAGGCCGTTATTATCAACAACCAGGTACACGCTCAGACGAGTGGGTTGTTCCTGCCGATCATTATTTCATGATGGGTGATAACCGTGATAATAGCCAAGACAGTCGCTTTTGGGGCTTTGTACCTAAAGAAAACTTGGTAGGTAAAGCCGTCTTTATATGGATGAGTTTTGAATTTGAGAATGGCCCAGATGACTTTTTACCAGGCTGGGTTCCAACTGGTGTTCGTTTTGAACGCCTAGGTAATATTCAGTAACGATGAAAAAAAACGTAACAGAGTTATACAACAAAATAGGTTATACATTTACTGATCAAGCTTTGCTTGAGCAGGCAATGACGCACCGCAGTCATAAAGGCCAACATAACGAGCGCTTAGAGTTTTTAGGTGATTCGATTTTGAGCTTTGTGATTGCGAATGCACTTTACACTAAATTTCCAAAAGCACGCGAAGGTGATTTAAGCCGCATGCGTTCGACCCTAGTTCGTGGTCAAACGTTGGCTGAGTTTGGCCTAGAGTTTGGCTTAGGCGATTACTTACGCTTGGGTCCGGGTGAGCTTAAAAGCGGTGGTTTTCGCCGTGAATCAACCCTTGCTGATGCCGTAGAGGCGATTATTGGTGCGGTGTTCTTAGACTCAAACATTGAACAATGTGGTGAGTTAATTTTAAGTTGGTACGAGTCGCGTCTTGACGCAATTTCGCCGGGCTTAAATCAAAAAGATCCGAAAACATTACTTCAAGAATACTTACAAGCGCGCAAATTATCGTTACCTGGCTACACTGTAATTGATACAAAAGGCCAAGCGCACAATCAAACATTCACGGTTGAATGTATTGTTGAAGGGATGGATAGCATTATCTCAGTAGGTAGCTCACGTCGTAAAGCTGAGCAAAAAGCCGCTGAAAAAGCCTTAAAGATACTTAAAAATGAATCTTGATGATTTAATTAGCAAAGAACCTGCAGAGCTAGATACGCACTGCGGTATGGTTGCCATTGTTGGCCGCCCAAATGTAGGTAAATCAACCTTACTTAACTATATTGTTGAGCAAAAGGTGTCTATTACCTCACGTAAGCCACAAACCACACGCCACCGTATCATGGGTATTCATACCGAAGGTAAATACCAAGCTGTTTATGTGGATACACCAGGCTTACACGTCGAAGAAAAACGCGCTATTAACCGTTTAATGAACCGTGCTGCATCAAGCTCAATTGGCGATGTGGAACTTATCATCTTTGTGGTTGAAGGCACACACTGGAACGAAGACGATGAGATGGTACTAAATAAAGTACGTCAGAGTGGTCGTCCAGTATTATTAGTTATGAATAAAATTGACCAAGTTAAAGACCGTGATTTAGTGCTTCCGCACATGCAGTTTTTAGGTGGTAAATTTGATTTTGTGGCTATTATGCCGGTCTCTGCGAAGCAGGGTAAAAATATTGATTTAATCAAAGATGAAGTGAAAAAGCGTTTACCGCTTTGTGAGTTTTACTTCCCTGAAGACTACGTAACAGACCGTTCAATGCGCTTTATGGCGGCTGAAGTGATCCGTGAAAAGCTGATGCGCTTTATGGGTGATGAGCTACCATATTCGGTCACCGTTGAGATCGAGCAGTTTAAATGGCAAGAAAACGGTGTCTGGCAAATTAATGGTTTGATCCTCGTTGAGCGTGAAACACAAAAGCGTATGGTGATCGGCAATAAAGGCGAAAAGCTGAAAGTTATTGGCCGTGAAGCTCGTAAAGACCTTGAAGATATGCTTGATAACAAAGTGTTTTTAGAACTTTGGGTAAAAGTGAAGTCTGGCTGGGCTGACGATGAGCGTGCGCTACGTAGCCTTGGCTATGGTGAAGACTAAGTAAAGTCTTACACGCCATGGATAGCGAATTCTACACAGCATACTTGCTGCACCGACGTCCATTTAGCGACTCGCAAGTCATGCTCGATATGCTGGTAGAAGGCGTAGGTCAGCTGAGAATGCTGGCCCGTGTTAGTGGTCGCCAGGCCACTAAACACAAAGCACAATTACAACCTTTCCAATCTCTGCTCGTACAATATAGCGGCAAGTCTGATTTAAAATACATTAATCGTTTTGAACCCCATGGCCGGCAAACTATGTTGCAGGGTACCGAGCTTTATTGCGGCTTCTATATGAACGAATTAACCAATCGTATCGTACCTGTTAATGAGCCAATGGAAAGTGTATATCATCTTTATAAACAGCATCTAGACGAGTTATCAACCACTAAAAACCTACAAGCTGTGCTGCGCTCTTATGAGTTTCAGTTACTTGAGATGCTGGGTTATGGCGTTGATTTTACTGTTGATGCCGAAGGTGATGAAATTAACGATGCAGCAAATTACCAGTACTTTGCTGAATACGGTTTCTTGCTGCATGACGACCCCCATAGTGGCTTTTCAGGAAAGCAATTAAATGCCATAGCGGCTCATGACTTTAGCGCCCCTGATGTGTTATATATGGCAAAGCAATTAAGTCGATACCTACTCAAGCCTTTACTTGGCAAAAAGCCATTAAAAAGCCGTGAGTTATTTATTAAGTAGGCTGTTATTCAGCCTTGAATCGTTGTTTTAAACAGGTAAAAAAATGAAAGATATTCTTCTTGGTGTAAACGTTGATCACATTGCCACTTTACGCCAAGCGCGTGGCACGAGTTACCCAGATCCTGCGCATGCTGCAGCTGTTGCAGAGCATGCTGGTGCAGATGGTATCACCATTCATTTGCGTGAAGACCGTCGTCATATTCAAGACCGCGACGTATATGTGATGGCAAAAACGATTCAAACACGTATGAATCTTGAAATTGCAGTCACCGATGAAATGATCAACATCGCCCTTGAAGTTAAACCTGCTTATGTTTGTTTAGTGCCTGAAAAGCGTGAAGAGCTCACCACCGAGGGTGGCCTTGATGTTGTTGGTAACTTTGAAAAAGTAAAAGCAGCAACAGAAAAGCTAACAGCTGCGGGAATTAAGGTCTCGTTATTCATTGATGCCGACAACGCACAACTTGACGCTGCAAAAGCGTGTAATGCTCCATACGTTGAAATTCACACAGGTGCTTATGCTGATGCTGAAAATGACGAAGAGCTTCACACTGAGCTTGAGCGTATTCGTAGCGGCGTACAATATGCTGATAGCCTAGGTTTAATCGTTAATGCTGGCCATGGTCTTCATTATCACAATGTAAAACCCATTGCGGCAATGCCAGAAATTTATGAGTTAAACATTGGTCATGCGATTATTGCCCGTGCAGCGATTGATGGTTTAGAAAAAGCAGTCAGCGATATGAAACGTTTAATGATTGAAGCAAGACTTTAGCTGACGCCTTTAATAAGAGCCAGCAAATTTGAATACTGAACGCGGTGGATATAATATCCATCGCGTTTTTATTTACTCAGATAAACAATAAATTCTGAGAGGTAGGATGATAACAGTGGCGATAGGCAGAGTAGGGCCACTAAATATTGATGTTTTTTCTTAAAGCTTTTTAAGACATTGTCATTTATTGCCGACAATTCGCCTTTCTTAATTGAATGAAACACAATTGAGTTAGGTTTGGCCTTCATCAAACGGGCTTGGCTTTCGTATGTTTGCCACTGCTCTGTGTAATTGGTTTTTACGTAATTATTAGCTTCTATACTTAGTTTTTTATAGCGGAGGAAAAACCAAGTGAGTGAAATAGCACTAAAGACGATAAGTAAGATAAAATACAAAGCAAGCTCCCTTTAATACTTCACTATGCGTGTACCCGTGGAATAAATAATATCTGAACTAGGGCATGAATAGTTAGGTTTTAGCTCTTTGCAAGATTGCTCAGGTGTGTCAAAACAAAAGTCAAAGCGAGTTTGGGTTTTCACCGCTTTATCAGTAATATTTTTCGCCAGCTCATTCCAGTGCCAATTAGTGATTACATCTTTTGCTGCGTCGGCAAATACAGAGTTAGTTGAGGCAACTACCTGAATATCTCTAATCTCATTTTGTGGCGTAATGACATACTCAATAGTTGCGCAACCTTCTTTTGCTTGGATAACAGCTTTTTTTGGGTATCTGGCAGGAAAGCGTTCAAGCTGTTGCCATTTTGCTGACTCCATTTCATTATAGCTAACAGCTAAATCCGCATACTCTAATTTTACTGGTTTGTCTGAGGTTGATGCGCAACCAAAGACAAACAAACTGCCTGCTAGTATTAAAGAGTTTTTCATTAATATATTCCTTTATATAATTTATTGGGTGTTCTTTTATCGTTGTTGCTCAACCATACCGGCATCGCTCAACAAATTATTCAGCTCATCAACAAGCTCAAATAGTTCAGGCTCAATGTAATTTAAATCGCAATCGCCTTTTAAAGCTGTCTCGAGTGTTTCGGCAAGTGATTTTAGTTTTGGTACGCCTGTGTAACAACATGCTCCATGGAACTTGTGCACTATGCTAAGTACATGTTCACAATCTTCTTTTTCTATAGCTTCATTGAGTAGGCGCAAGGTTTCAGGCACGCTGAGTAACAACATATTAAGCATTTCAAGCGCTAGTTCTTCTTTACCGCCTGCGCGTTGAAGTGCCAGTTGCCAATCGAGGCGGGCACTTTCAAATGGAGGTTCTGAGTCAACTGCGGCAGTTTTGCTACGTTCACGATTAATTGGCGATTGCGGGCTATGATCGCTAATTATTTGTTTTAGCATGTCCTCATCAATAGGCTTAGTTAAGTAACCTTTAAAGCCATCTTTAAGCAGTTGCTCTTTTTCACCTGCGAGGGCGTGAGCAGTCACTGCAATGATAGGGGTATCTTCATTAAGAGATGACTCGCGAATAAGTTTACATGCGGTAATACCATCCATAATTGGCATTTGGATGTCCATAAAGATCAAGTCATATTTATGACTTTTACTTAAGCTGTAAGCTTGTGAGCCATTATGTGCGGTATCTATGAGCTCAATTTGTTCTTCAAGCAAGGTGCAAATGAGTTTTAGGTTGGCATCGTTATCGTCAACAACCAGTACTTTAAGTGGTAATAATTTTTCATCACCTTGCTCAATGTTATGCACCGGGTGGTCAAGACGGTAAGGCGCAGCAAGTACCTCACATAATTTACGGTGGTTAAGCGGTTTACTTAAGCAGGCATCTGCGCCGCTACCAACAAAGGCTTCACGCATATTATGCGAAACCGTATTAAGCATTATGTATAAATAATCAGTGACAGGACGCACTGCTTTTACATAACTCTTGAGTTGCTGCATATCGTCAATAGTAGCGGTATGGCCAATAATACAAATATCGTAGCTGAAGTCTTTGTTGATCTCATTTAAGAAGCTTTCTTCATCCATGCAGGCGGTTACGCGAGTTTGCCATTCATGCAGTAGCGATAACGTTGCTTGATGGGTATGCTCATGAGGCTCAAGATACAAAATACGTTTATTGATCAGTGATTGAGTCGGTAAGTCACTGGTAATTGAGTTACTTGGCGTTCTGAATACGGCATTGAACGTAAAGCAGGTACCATTACCAGGTGCTGAGTTTAGGGTAATGCGGCCATTCATCGCTTCAACAATATGTTTAGTGATGATTAAGCCAAGACCTGTGCCACCAAATTTACGTGTGATACTAGAGTCTGCTTGGCCAAATGGTGTAAACAACGCATCTTGTTTATCCATAGGGATACCCACACCGGTGTCGGTGACAGACACCAAAATCGAGGCGCGCTCTTCGTCTAATAAGCGATAGCCAACATCAACCTTGATTGAGCCTTTTTCAGTAAATTTAATGGCATTACTTAATAGGTTTATCAAAATTTGTTTAAAGCGGGTCGGGTCGCCAGTTAGATTGTCAGGTACTTGCGGATGGATAAATATTGAAAGCTCAAGTTGCTTTTCGTGGGCACTTGGTGCCAACAAGGTCATAACTTCATTAATATTGTCACGGAGCTGGAATTGCATTGACTCAAGTTCCATGGCACCGGCTTCTAATTTCGAAAAGTCTAAAATATCACTGATAATTGTAAGTAAGCTATTTGCCGACAGTTCAATGGTATCTAGATAATCTTTTTGATGCTTATTGAGCGGGGTTTTATAAAGCTGGCGCGTAAAACCAATTACACCATTTAAAGGCGTACGTAATTCGTGACTCATTTTAGCTAAGAAGTCTGATTTTACTCGGTTCGCATCTTGTGCATCTTTTTTAGCAATACTCAACTGAATATTTTGGGTTTCGTATTGTTCGAGTGTTTCGCGGTAATCAGAGGTTGCTTGGTCTATGTGCTTTTGCATCTCATCACGTTGCACAACCATGGTTTCTGAAATGGTATTTAAACCTGTGCGTAATAGCTCAAATTCGCCAAACATTTTTTGATCAAGCCCAGTGTCTACTTTACCTTCAATGAGTTTGTCGGTAGCTAGTACTAACTTATTAAGAGGCTGAATAAACATGCGAGTTAATCTAAACGCTAATACGGTGGCAAGTATGAGCGCGAGTAAAATTACCACGCCACTGACTAATAATGCCCGTTGCTGGCCAATAATGGCTTGTTGTTTGTTGAGCATGATCACCACAGTGCCTAGCGATGCTTGGTAGCTGTGATGATTCCAAATCATGTCTTGGCGGCTATGATTAATTATGGCAGTAGAAAATGTTAAATAGTGCTCAGAATTTTGTACTTGAATGCCATCCATGCTGTTTGCATTGCTTTTGACAATTTCTTTGAATTCACTTTGGTATTTACTAAAAATCACTAACTCATTGTTTTCATCAAAAATAGCAATTGATTGGATAGCAGGGGAGTGTTTGTTATGTGTATGACTAACTAAGCGAGTTAATAAGGCTTTATCACGCTTTATTAATGGTTGCTCAACAGCAATGGCGAGGGGCTCAATAATAGTCACGCCCTGCTGATACAAAATTTCATCGAGCTCAATGTAACGATTTATTGTAAAATAACCGCCCAGCAACAAGCCTATGATCACAGTCGGTATAAGTGTAAGGGTTAAGACTGAGTCACGTAAGCCAAATTTAGTCATAAAGAATGTTGTTATCATTATTATCGTTGTTTAAGAGTATATACTTACTCCCGCTTTATCAATAATTAAGGTGTTGCCCGATGGCACAGATTTTCAAAGCCAAAAAGAAATCCGTTTCGCAAAAAATGCTAACCCTCAATGTCACTGCTATGGATCACCAAGGGCGGGGCGTTGCTAAGCAGGGAAATAAAGTCTGTTTTGTTAATGGTGCTTTGCCGGGTGAAGAAGTAAAAGCGTTATTGATTGAAGATAAGGCACGTTTTGCCAGTGCTGATTGTAAAAAAGTACTATCAGCCTCAGCACATAGGGTTACTCCTTTTTGTCAGCATTATCAGGTTTGTGGTGGTTGTCAGCTACAGCACCTTAATGCAGAGCAACAATTGGTTGAGAAGCAAGCTGCGGTTAGCCAGCTGTTTAGCAAGTTTGCTAAAGCTGATGACTTAAATTGGCAAGCACCTCTGCTTAGTGAAGAGCACCATTATCGTCGCTCTGCGCGTATTGCTGTAATGCATGACAAAGCCGCAAAGAAAATGCGCGTAGGGTATCGAGCTCAGGGTTCTAAACAATTGGTGAGTATTGAAAGCTGTGATGTGCTGAGCAGCACTTTTAAAGACGTTTTTTCAGTTTTTGATGTTCTTATCAACAGCCATTCAGGTCTGAGTAGTATTAGTCACTTACAATTATGTGAAGCTGATAATGCGGCCTTTGTGGTTATTAGGCATACCAAAGCTATTAATGCAGAGTTAAAAGCCATAGTCGTAGCGGCGTGTGATGAATATAGCTGGCGTGTTGTGTGGCAATCACAAAGTGGTGAAATTGATCACAGTGACCATCCAATGCCGTACTACCAGATACCAGCTTATGATTTACGCTTTGAGTTTGGCCTTGAAAACTTTATTCAAGTTAACCCACAAGTGAACCAAGCTATGCTACATCAAGCAAGACAGTGGCTTGATTTACAAGGTCATGAACAGGTATTGGATTTATTTTGTGGTATTGGTAACTTTTCATTATTGATTGCAAAGTATGCTAAATATGTTATTGGTGTTGAAGGGGTCGATTCTGCGGTTGCATTAGCAAAACAAAATGCGCAAACTAACTCATTGTCGAATACCTATTTTTATTGTTTTGATTTAACAAAATCAATGCAATCAGCTGCTTGGTTTAGTGCCGAACTTGACGTGTTAGTTCTTGATCCATCACGTACTGGCGCAATGGCTATTTTAGAGCAGTTACCACTTACTCAATTTAAAACGATTTTATACGTCTCTTGTGATCCTGTTACTTTAGCCCGTGACAGTGCAATTATTTTACAAGCAGGCTTTAGCATTGAAAAAATTGGGCTAATGAATATGTTCCCGCATACCGGGCATATTGAAACGATGGCGTTATTTCACAGGAGGTAAAGCGCACATGGTAGCCACTAGACAGTCACATCAGCTAACTAAGCCGAGTGATTTTGCCAGCCGTATCGAGCTGTTAGCGCTAACAGAAGACAAACATACCTTATTAGAGCAGGCCCACCAACTGTGCCTGCATTGCGATGATGCAAAACGTGAAAACACAGCCATTGAAATGGTGGAGATTTTAGCTGAGCTAAATTTAGATGCAGACTCTCTTGCCACTGCTTTTTTAACGCCTTATTTTTTAGCCGAAAAAATCTCAATTGAGACAGTCACCGAAAAGCTAGGTAATCACGTTGCGTTATTACTAACAGGCGTAAGCCAAATGGCTACCATCAGCACCCTAGCTCATCAAGGAAAAGGCACAGTACAAATCGATAATATTCGCCGTATGCTGTTAGCCATGGTTGAAGATGTGCGCGCCGTAGTGATTAAACTTGCAGAGCAAGTGTGCCACCTGCGTGATGTGAAAGATGCCAGTGAAGAAGAGCGTGTCATTGCCGCTAAAGAAACACGCGACATTTTTGCGCCCCTAGCTAATCGTTTAGGGATTGGTCAGCTTAAATGGGAACTTGAAGATCTTTCGTTCCGTTATTTGCACCCAGATACCTATAAAAATATCGCCAAACAGCTGGATGATAAGCGCCTTGCCCGTGAAGCTTACATGGAGAACATGGTTGCTTTAGTAAAAGCACGCTTGGCTGAAGCAGGTATTGAAGGTGAGGTGTATGGCCGCCCTAAGCATATCTACAGCATCTACAAAAAAATGGCACAGAAGAACTACGAGTTCGACCAGCTTTTTGATATTCGCGCTATGCGCATAGTGGTAGAGCGCCTGCAAGATTGTTACGCGGCATTAGGTATCGTGCATACTAACTGGCGCCATTTAAATAAAGAATTTGATGATTACATCGCAACACCTAAGCAAAACGGTTATCAGTCAATTCATACCGTGGTATTTGGCCCAGAAGGTAAAACCGTTGAAATTCAAATCCGTACGAGCGAAATGCACCAAGATGCTGAGCTAGGTGTTGCTGCACACTGGATGTACAAAGAAGGTGCATTGCCAGGACGTGGTTCAGGCTACGAGCAAAAAATTAGTTGGTTACGTAAGTTACTGCAATGGCAAGAAGAAGTCGTTGATGGCAGTGACCTAGCAGAAGAGCTTAAAAACCAAGTAGTAGAAGACCGTGTTTATGTGTTCACGCCTAAAGGGGATATTTTCGATTTACCGCTGGGTGCAACACCACTTGATTTTGCTTATTACATTCACTCAAATGTAGGGCATCGTTGTATTGGCGCAAAAGTGTTTGGCAAAATTGTGCCATTTACTCACCAATTAAGTACCGGCGATCAGGTTGAAATTTTAACTCAAAAGCAACCTAACCCAAGCCGTGATTGGTTAAACCCATCGCTAGGTTATATTAAGTCTTCACGAGCACGCTCTAAAATCCATCATTGGTTTAAGCAGCTTGATCGCGATAAAAACTTAAGTGCCGGTAAAGAAATACTCGAAACTGAGCTGCAAAAACTAGATTTAACAACCAAAGATCTAGCGCCAGCTATTGAGCGCTTTAACCTTAAAGGCCTTGACGACCTTATGGTTGCGGTAGGTGCTGGAGATGTTCGCTTAAACCAGTTATTAAACTTTATTAGTGACCGTGAGCATGACGAGCCACAAATTAAGTTTAAAAAACCAAAAAGTGTCACCGGCGATAAGAATGGTATTGTTGTAGATGGGGTAGGTAGCTTAATGAGCCATGTTGCTAAATGCTGCCGACCTGTGCCGGGCGATGAAATTATTGGCTACATTACGCAAGGCCGAGGGATTGCAGTTCACCGTGAAGATTGCGATTCGTTTGAGAAACTTCGTGAAAAGCATCCTGAGCGGGTGATATCAGTAAGTTGGTCAGACGATGTCAATGGCTCTTACTCATTGACGATTAAAGTTGAAGCGACCGATCGCTCAGGCCTTATTCGAGATATCAGCTCAGTGCTTGCAAACGAAAAAGTGAATGTGCTGAACATGAACGTCAATACGGTTGAAGATAAGCAGCTTGCGCTGTTTTCAATGCAGGTTGAAGTACATGACTTATCAAGCACCAACCGCTTATTGTCTAAGTTACATCAAATCGAAGGTGTACATGATGCAAAGCGTGGTCATTCGTAATGGGTGATAAACAGGCAATTGAGCAGTCGCTTGCAATTATGGCTAAACTACGGGACCCAGAATCTGGGTGCCCGTGGGATTTAAAACAAGACTTTAAATCGATTGTGCCGCATACCCTTGAAGAAGCTTACGAAGTAGCAGATTGCATTGAAAAAGGTGAGCTTACTGAGCTTAAAAGTGAGCTTGGCGATTTACTGTTTCAAGTCATCTTTTATGCTCAACTTGCCAAAGAGCAGGGCTTATTTGATTTTACCGATGTGGCTAATACGCTTAATGATAAGTTAGTGCGTCGTCATCCCCATGTCTTTGCAGAACAAAGTGAGCTGACTGACGCTGAGCTTTCGGCGCAGTGGCAGGCTATTAAAGCACAAGAGCGAGCAGAAAAAGCAGCTTCACCACAAATGAGCCTGTGGCAAGATATTCCCAATGCTATGCCGGGGTTATCAAAAGCGAAGAAGATTCAACAGCGTGTAGCAAGCCTAGGGTTTGATTGGCCAAGTTATCATGGTGCGCTCGATAAAGTTGCTGAAGAAGTAGACGAAGTAAAAGAAGCGCTGGCTCACGACCCTTATTCAGAGCACAGTGCAGAAGAGCTTGGTGATTTACTGTTTGCAACAGTGAATGTAGCCCGTCATATTAAGCGCGATCCTGAGCAATTATTACGAAGTGCCAATGCTAAGTTCGCGTCACGCTTTGAAAAAGTGGCTGCTTACTTAGGTGAACGTGGCCAAAGTTTAGAAACGGCTAGCCTTGAAGAAATGGACAACGCATGGGAAGCCATTAAAAAACAGTCAAACTAAGTAAGTTATGATACAGCTTGGGTACAGTGTAACCAAGCTCGTTTTTTGTGCACTTATTTGCTAATTTTATCTGGATTGATAGCAGCCCCTTTGCTATAATATCGCCCCGTCTTGATTCTATATTATTCCTTTTAATTCCTGATATTCTAGGGTTCGCATGAGTACAAAATTTATCTTCGTAACTGGCGGGGTTGTTTCTTCGTTGGGTAAGGGTATTGCAGCAGCGTCATTAGCCGCTATTTTAGAAGCACGTGGTCTTAACGTGACTATTTTAAAGCTGGATCCTTACATTAACGTTGACCCAGGCACTATGAGCCCAATTCAGCACGGTGAAGTATTTGTAACTGAAGACGGTGCAGAGACTGACCTTGACTTAGGTCACTATGAGCGTTTCATCCGTACCAAGATGACTAGCCGCAACAACTTCACACAAGGTCGTGTTTATGAAGATGTATTACGACGTGAGCGTCGTGGTGAGTACCTTGGTGCAACAATTCAGGTTATTCCACACATCACAAACGACATTAAGCAACGTGTATACGACGGTGCTGAAGGTCGCGATGTAGCAATCGTTGAAATTGGCGGTACAGTTGGTGACATCGAGTCACAACCATTTTTAGAAGCAATTCGTCAGCTTGGCACTGAAATTGGCCGTGAGCGCGCATTGTTTATCCACCTAACGCTAGTGCCATTCTTAGGCCCTGCAGGTGAAGTTAAAACTAAGCCAACACAACATTCAGTAAAAGAATTACGTTCGATTGGTATCCAACCAGATATCTTGATCTGTCGTTCTGATCGTAAATTACCAAATAACGAGCGCGCGAAGATCGCACTTTTCACTAACGTTGAAGAGAAAGCTGTTATTTCATTACCAGACGTAGAAAGCATCTATAAGATCCCTGCGTTACTTAAGTCACAAGAATTAGATAACTTCGTATGTCGTCGTTTCTATCTTGAGTGTCCAGAAGCAGATTTATCTGAGTGGGAACAAGTGTTATACCAAGAGTCTAACCCAACAGGTGAAGTGACAATTGGTATGGTTGGTAAGTACATCGAACTACCAGATGCATATAAATCAGTAAACGAAGCATTAAAGCATGCAGGTCTGAAAAACCGTTTAACTGTGAACATCGAATACGTTGATTCACAAGACTTAGAAAGCAAAGGTACTGAGTTACTCTCTCACCTTGATGCTATCTTAGTTCCAGGTGGCTTCGGCGGCCGTGGTGTTGAAGGTAAGATCTTAGCGGCTAAATATGCACGTGAAAACAAAGTTCCTTACTTAGGCATTTGTTTAGGTATGCAAGTAGCGCTTATTGAATATGCGCGTAACGTTGCTGGCCTTGAAGATGCAAACTCAACAGAGTTTAACGCTAAATCAGCACACCCAGTTGTTGGTTTAATCACTGAATGGCAAGATGCTGACGGTAACGTTGAAATCCGTGATGAGCAATCTGACCTAGGTGGTACTATGCGTTTAGGTGCACAGAAGTGTCACTTAACACCGGGTTCTAAAGTAAGTGAAGTATACGGTAGTGACGAAATTGTTGAACGTCACCGTCACCGTTACGAAGTGAATAACCACTTTGTAGAGCAGCTTGAAAAAGCAGGCTTAAGTTTCACTGGTTTATCTGAAGATAAGAAACTAGTCGAAATTATCGAGAATAAAGATCACCCTTGGTTTATTGCCGCGCAATTCCACCCGGAATTCACGTCAACACCACGTGATGGTCACCCGCTATTTGAAGGGTTTGTTGCAGCTGCACACACTCACCAAAAAGCGTCATCGTAATTTAAATAGGCCGTGCTTTATGCACGGCTTATTTGTTTTAAAAAGCCAGCAGGAATAAAGCTGGCACTAACTCACCATTTTCGGGAAAAGAGGAATCAAGATGTCAGAAATCGTAAAAGTGATTGGTCGCGAAATCATGGACTCGCGTGGTAACCCAACTGTTGAAGCTGATGTACATTTAGCTGATGGTTCATGGGGCCGTGCTGCAGCACCATCTGGTGCATCAACAGGTACTCGCGAAGCGCTTGAATTACGTGATGGTGATAAAGCACGTTACCTAGGTAAAGGTGTTTTAAAAGCAGTAGGCTATATCAATAACGAAATCGCTGAAGCGCTTAAAGGCCAAAACGCAGTTGACCAAAAAGCTGTTGACCAAGTAATGCTTGACTTAGATGGTACTGAAAACAAAGAAAAACTAGGTGCTAACGCTATCTTAGCTGTGTCTTTAGCAACAGCTAAAGCGGCTGCAAACTCAAAAGGCGTTGAGCTTTATGAGCACATCGCAGACCTAAACGGCACGCCAGGTGTTTACTCAATGCCATTACCTATGATGAACATCATCAATGGTGGTGAGCACGCTGATAACTCTGTTGATATTCAAGAGTTCATGATCCAACCAGTTGGTGCTTCAAACTTCCGTGAAGCGTTACGTATGGGCGCTGAAGTTTTCCACAGCTTAGCAAAAGTACTTAAAGCTGAAGGTCACTCTACATCAGTAGGTGATGAAGGTGGTTTTGCTCCTAACCTTGAATCAAACGAAGCGGCACTTGCTGCAATCAAGGTAGCTGTTGCAAATGCAGGTTATGAGCTTGGTAAAGATATCACTCTAGCTCTAGACTGTGCGGCATCTGAGTTCTACGACAAAGAAGCGAATATCTACGACCTTAAAGGCGAAGGTAAAAAATTCACTTCTGAAGAATTCAACCACTTCCTTAAAGGCCTTACTGAGCAATACCCAATTGTTTCAATTGAAGACGGCTTAGATGAGTCTGATTGGGATGGTTTCGCACACCAAACACAACTAATTGGCGACAAAGTACAATTAGTAGGTGATGACCTTTTCGTAACTAACACGAAGATCTTAAAGCGTGGTATTGATAACGGTATTGCTAACTCAATCCTAATCAAGTTCAACCAAATCGGTTCATTAACTGAAACGCTTGCTGCTATCAAAATGGCTAAAGATGCTGGTTTCACAGCTGTTATCTCACACCGTTCAGGTGAAACTGAAGATGCGACAATTGCTGATTTAGCAGTAGGTACTGCAGCTGGTCAAATCAAAACGGGTTCATTAAGCCGTTCTGACCGTATTGCTAAGTACAACCAACTACTTCGCATTGAAGAAGTATTAGGTGAGAAAGCACCTTACAACGGTCTTAAAGAGGTTAAAGGTCAGTAATCTGGCTTAGCTTCATCAAGACTTTAAAAAACCTCCTTCGGGAGGTTTTTTTATAGCTGAAATTGTTGTTTTAGGATCTCGCCGGTGAAGCTGGTTTTTAGATAAAAGCCGCGAGGTAAAGTTTGTACTATCTGGCCATTCGGGCCAATTGCATCAGTCAGCGCTTTGCTATTGGCAGCTTTTGGCCTTATTTGCATTACATCACCTAAATGCCCAGAAATTTCATCTACGCGACCAAGGGCAATTAGCTCCATTTGTTCTTCCCAATCACGCTGTAAAAGGGCATCTTGCTCTGCACTTGGCTGCCATAAAAAGCCACTGCCTATGGTACGGTGAAAAGGTAGTATCTCGCGCTCGCCTAAAATCGGTAACCACAAAACATGATTCAACTTTTTACGAACCGTACTTTGCTGCCAAGTCATTCCGGTTACATTTAATAGCGGTGTTACCGAAACAAAGGTTGTTTCGAGAGGTTTGCCTTTAAATGAAATAGGTAGGGTTTTTAGCTCAATGCCTAACTCTTCAAAATCAGGTGTTGGTTTTGAGCCTGCTGTTGCACCAAGTACATATTCGATAAGTTGCCCGGTCCAGCCTTTTTCACGTAGTAAATCGTCAGGGGTTTTAAACTTATATTGCTCGGCTAGCTGCCCTAAGGTTAGGCCAGCAATAGCATCAACACGTTGCATTAATTCGTTTATAGAAGCGGGTTTTATTGGTCGCATAAGGCGTTTATTTGATTGTCTATTTATCCGGTTCATGATAGCAAATGCGTGCCTTAGTGGATATCTTTGTGTTTGGGTGTTTTTTGCGCACGTTAAGAGTGGGCTAAAAATAATCAGTTTTATTTTCGATGGTTTGGTTGTAACTAACTGATATTAAATTAATTTAATGTTTTTTTATGTTGTTTCTATTTCATTAATTAAACAGTTGTTTGTATAAATACAGATATATAAACATGTTTATCCACAGTTTCTGTGGAGAAAGTGGATATTTAAACTGTGGATTGTGGATTTGTTTGCAATTTAGGCATGATTTATAAAAGTTATGCACAAGCTGTGGGTAAGGTGATAAAAATACGGTTGTAAATAGTTTTTTTAATCAAACTGCACATTTTTATAATAATTACTTCGTAACATCTTGATTAAACATGTTTGTTAAAAAATAAATTTCCAATCTAATTTAGGCTTAGGTGTAAAGTGTTTGCTGTATCGCAGGTTATGTGGAACAATCAATAAAAATCGACTTACAAATGAGGCACTAAGGTGATTGATGCCGAAGGTTTTCGTGCCAATGTCGGAATTGTAATTTGCAATAATCAGGGACAAGTATTTTGGGCTCGTCGCTATGGTCAGCACTCTTGGCAATTTCCCCAAGGTGGTGTTGATGACGGCGAAACAGCAGAGCAAACCATGTACAGAGAATTACACGAAGAAGTGGGCTTGCTTCCTGAAGACGTTGAGATCGTCGCAAGTTCTAAACATTGGTTACGCTATAAATTACCCAAGCGTTTAATTCGCAGAGACTCAAGTCCTGTGTGTATTGGGCAAAAACAAAAATGGTTTTTACTGAAACTTCGTTGTAAAGATGAAGATGTAGATTTACTTAAAACTCATCACCCCGAGTTTGATGATTGGCGATGGGTGAGTTATTGGTATCCGGTTAGGCAAGTTGTTTCGTTTAAGCGCGATGTATATCGTCGAGTAATGAAAGAGTTTGCTCCGTTTGCAATGCCGTTTAATAAACGAGAGCAACACAAAGATCATTGGCGACATAAACGATAAGGGCAACCTTATTTAAATCAAAGGAGCAGCATCATGTTAGCCACGCTCAGATCAATTGCTGAGGCAGTGTCGCAACAGGCGGACTTAAATAGTGCGCTGGGGTGTTTTGTGCAAATGGTAAAAGATGCCATGCAAACACAGTGCTGCTCGATTTATTTTGCAGATTATAGCCAAGATAACTTTGTATTGATGGCCACCCAAGGCCTCAACCCAGATGCAGTGGGTAAGTTTCGTATAGGCTTTACTGAAGGTCTCGTTGGTCTTGTTGCTCAGCGTGAAGAGCCTATCAATATTGCTTTTGCTAAGTCTCACCCTCGCTTTAAACTCTCACCTGAAGTCAATGAAGAAGGCTATAACGCGTTCTTATCTGTGCCAGTCGTGCACCAGAAAAAGGTTTTAGGCGTTATTGTTGTTCAACAAAAACTAGCCCGTGTTTTTAGCCCTGACGAAGAGTCATTCTTAATTACGCTCTCGGCACAGCTAGCTTCTCAGTTAGCTCATGCAGAAATAAAAGAAATATTACGCGTTGATGAGTTTTCCCACCAAACCTCAGTACTAAAAGGGGTATCAAGTGCACCAGGTATTGCCATAGGTGAAGCCTTTGTGGTGATCCCTAAACTTGACTTCAGTTCCATTGAACTGCAAAAAGACGACGATGTGAGCACCCAGCGTAAGCTATTTACCCAAGCTGTGGCTGCGACGCGTAACGAGTTTAATACCTTATCTATGACTCTGAGCGACTCTATTCCGCAAGAGGCACTGGCGGTATTTGATGTTTATCAGCAGTTACTTGATGCAAAAAGTCTTGGTCAAAATGTTGAAGCGCAATTACAACAAGGCTGGAATGCTAAAAGCGCCCTGAAAATTGTAATTGAGAAATTGGTGACTCAATTCAATGCCATGCAAGATCCTTACATTAAAGAGCGTGCTGTTGATGTTAAAGATATTGGTTTACGGGTTTTACATCACTTAGTTAATACTGAGCATGCGGCAAAACCTTACCCTAAAGACACTATTTTAATTGCCGGTACATTAACCCCCGCAATGCTTGCTGAAGTACCTAAAGGGCACCTCGCTGGGGTTGTGAGTGTTAATGGTGCGGCAAATAGTCATGCTTCTATATTAACTCGTGCTATGGGGATCCCTGCTATTTGGGGCATTGAAGATGTGCCGTTATTGCAATTTGAAGGCAAGCAAATGATTTTAGATGCCTATGCAGGGCGTTTATATATTTCTCCTTCACAAATGCTGCAAGAGGAATACAGTCAGCTCAAATATCAAGAAGCCTTATTGAACGACCGCTTTGTAGCAGAGCAAAACCTAGATGCCATCACTAAAGATGGCGAACACATTAGCTTATTACTTAACGCGGGTCTTGAATTAAATACGGAGCATGACAATAAGCCATTTTGCGATGGGGTAGGTCTTTATCGCACCGAAGCCTGGTTTATGCAAAAAGGCCAATTTCCTTCACAGTCAGAACAAGAAAGCTGGTATCGCGAAGTGCTCACTAGTTATCACCCCAACCCTGTGGTGATGCGTACACTCGATATTGGTGGCGATAAAGTTTTAGATTACTTCAATATAACAGAAGAAAATCCATTTTTAGGTTGGCGTGGTATTCGAGTGACCTTAGATCACCCAGAGCTATTTTTAGATCAGCTCAAGGCAATGTTAAAAGCCAACATTGGGTTGGGTAATTTAAAAATCATGCTGCCGATGATCAGTGGCTCAGAAGAAGTGGACGAATCGTTAAAACTGCTCGAACAAGCCTACTTTGAGTTAAGTGAACAATATCCTGAACAAGCCATTGAGCGCCCTGAAATCGGCGTGATGTTAGAAGTACCTTCGAGTGTATTTATGCTTGAAGAGTGGTCGCAAAAGGTCGATTTTTGCTCTGTAGGTAGCAACGATTTAACCCAGTATATGCTGGCAGTTGATCGCTCTAATGCCCGTGTTGCTGAGCTATTTAATCCTTATCACCCAAGTGTACTTAGAGTGCTGTTAAAAATAGCACAAGAGTGTCAGCAACATGAGTTGCCATTTAGTTTGTGTGGTGAGTTAGGGGGCGACCCAGAAGGAGCGTTACTGCTTATTGCGATGGGGTATCGAAGCTTGAGCATGAACTACGCTTCGATTAGTAAAATTAAGTTTGTGCTTAGACGATTAAATGTCAGTGATATGGAAAAGTTACTTGCAGAGTGTTTATTACAACCCACTGCAAAACATGTACTTAGGTTAACGCGTAACTTTATGATCGAACATCAACTCGGTGAGCTATTTTACACCCCAAGCCAAGGTCAATCATGAGGGGAAATTGTGCTGTGAAGCACTTATACCCAAGCCACCTCAAGATGTAGAATTCAGCGTTTCACAGGTGCTTAATATCAAGGCGTTACTTTGCAACAATGGCAGTCCCTTTTAAGAAGTAACAACGATGAGAGTAAGTGCCTGTGAAACGCCCAAAGGGTTGGTTTAAAAGCGATTTATACTGCGTTATTGATTTTAACAATAGAACCACTATTACTTGCAATCAATGCCTTGCCTAAATCGCTTTTAATTCCAACTGAAACTCGCATCTTGAGGTGGTTTGGGTATATATATTAGTTTAGTATATGTATATAACAAATTGAATATATGAGTGTGCTATGCATGACGTAATACTTTTAATGGTGTACTGCGCAATTTTGGGCAGCGTGGTTGGATTTTTAGCAGGATTATTAGGTATTGGTGGCGGTCTTATAATCGTGCCAGTACTTAGTGCGTTATTAGTGTCGTTTAATGTTGCTGACCCAAGCCATGTATTAGTTATCGCGATAGCAACCTCGTTAGCATCCATTATTTTTACTTCGACGTCTTCAGCCTTTGCTCATCATCGTAATGCTAACGTGCCTTGGGAGATTGCTCCTTGGGTTATGACTGGCGTTGGCCTTGGCGCATTGATCAGTGGCTTTGCAGCAAGCTTTATCCCAGAGCAGCTACTGCGCTTTGTTTTTGCCGGTAGCGTGGTGTTTATCGCACTTAGAATGGTGTTATCGACACGTAAAAAAGCCGCCAGTGAAAAGCCGCTTCCATCAGGGCCTATTCTTGGCTTTTTATGTGCCATAATGGGGGCGCTGTCAGGGCTAATTGGTATTGGTGGTGGGGCGCTTATTGTGCCGCTACTGCATTATTTTTCCGTTGATATTAAAAAGGCCATTGGTTGTGCTGCTGCATGTGGTATTGTCATTGCGCTGTTCGGCTCAGTGGGTTACGTATCTGCTGGGTGGCAATTAACATCTTTCAGTGATGGATTTGCCGGATTTGTGTATTTACCTGCGTTAGTCGGGATTGTGGTTACCTCGTCGCTCATTGCGCCAATAGGTGCCAAGGCCACGCATTACTTGCCTGTGGCAACAATAAAAAAAGTATTCGCGCTATTACTTGTCATAATTGCGCTTAAAATGGTGTTTAGTTAAAGGTTTTTATTTTTATGGCTCTTCAATTTCCAGATATCGATCCGGTTATTTTTTCGGTAGGCCCGCTCAGCGTACGTTGGTACGGTTTAATGTATTTAATTGGTTTTGCTTTGGCGATGTGGCTTGCTAATCGTCAAGCAGAAAAACCAAACTCAGGTTGGACAAAAGAACAAGTTAGTGACTTATTATTTTACGGCATGCTCGGGGTAATACTCGGTGGTCGTATTGGTTATGTATTGTTTTATCAGTTTAGCTACTTTATTGAAAACCCATTGTACTTATTCAGAATTGACCAAGGTGGCATGTCGTTCCATGGCGGTACGCTAGGTGTGATTACAGCCATTGCTATTTTTGCCTGGACACGTAAAAAATCACTATTTGAAGTGGGCGATTTTGTGGTGCCACTGGTGCCGCTCGGTTTGTTAGCAGGGCGTATTGGTAACTTTATTAATGGCGAGTTATGGGGCCGAGTGACTGATGTACCTTGGGCGTTTATTTTCCCATCAGGTGGCCCAGAGCCTCGTCATCCATCACAATTATACGAAGCCTTTTTAGAAGGTTTGGTGCTGTTCTTGATCTTACAATGGTTTATCAAAAAGCCTCGTCCAGCGGGTAGTGTTGCTGGGGTGTTCTTACTTGGCTATGGCGTGTTTAGATTTATTGTTGAATATTTCCGTGAGCCAGATGCTCATTTAGGTTTATTCGCAGGCTTTATCTCGATGGGGCAAATACTGTCATTGCCGATGGTAATTGGTGGCCTTGGTTTGTTAATATGGGCCTATAAAAAGCCGCAACACAGCGTGGCAAGTAAAGCATAACAAGAGCAAATTAATGAAACAGTATTTAGATTTATGTCAGCGCATTGTTGACGAAGGTGTGTGGGTTGAGAACAAGCGCACAGGGACCAAATGTTTAACCGTAATTAATGCCGATCTTGAATATGATGTGGCAAATAATAAGTTTCCGCTAATTACAACGCGCAAGAGCTTTTATAAAGCGGCGATAGCGGAGTTACTGGGTTATTTACGTGGTTACGACAGCGCTGCACAGTTTCGTGATATCGGCTGTATGACTTGGAATGCTAACGCAAACGAAAACAAAGCTTGGCTAGAAAACCCACATCGTCGTGGTGAAGATGATATGGGTCGAGTGTATGGTGTGCAAGGCCGCAGTTGGCAACGTCCGGATGGCAGCCACCTTGATCAACTTAAAAAAGTTATCGATAACTTATCAAAAGGGATTGATGATCGCGGTGAAATCGTCACTTTTTATAACCCAGGTGAGTTTGAGTTAGGCTGTTTACGCCCTTGTATGCACACGCACACCTTTTCTTTGTTGGGCGATACTCTATACTTAACATCATACCAACGTAGCTGCGATGTGCCGCTGGGTTTGAACTTTAATCAAATTCAATGTTTTGTGTTACTTGCTATAGTTGCACAAATCACCGGCCACAAACCGGGTAAGGCGTATCATAAAATAGCGAATGCGCATATTTATGAAAACCAACTTGAGTTGATGCGTGATGTGCAGCTTAAGCGTGAGCCTTTCGCGTCGCCAGAATTAAAAATAAACCCAAATATTAAATCACTAGAAGACATTGAAACCTGGGTTACAAAAGACGATTTTGAAGTAGTAGGTTATCAGTGTCACGATGCAATTAAGTATCCGTTTTCAGTGTAAGAACAATAAAATTTAAGGAGAAATCAATGAAAGCAGTGATCCCAGTTGCTGGTCTTGGCACGCGTATGTTACCTGCAACAAAAGCAATTCCTAAAGAAATGCTTCCTATTGTTGACCGCCCGTTGATTCAGTACGTTGTAAATGAAGCAATTTCAGCAGGAATTAAAGAAATTGTTTTAGTAACGCATTCAAGTAAAAACTCAATTGAAAACCACTTTGATACCAGTTTTGAGTTAGAAGCTACGCTTGAAAAACGTGTTAAGCGCCAATTACTTGCAGAAGTACAATCAATCTGCCCGAAAGATGTCACGATTATTCAAGTTCGTCAGGGTGAAGCGAAAGGTCTTGGCCATGCTATTAACTGTGCAGCGCCAATTATAGGCAATGAACCGTTTGTTGTTATCTTACCGGATGTGATCATCGATGATGTAGCAAGCGACCTTAAAAAAGATAACTTAGCTGAAATGATCCAGCGTTTTGAAAGTACGGGTGAAAGCCAAATTATGGTTGAGCCTGTGCCTCAAAACGAAGTAGACAAGTTCGGTGTTGTCGACTTAGGTGATGTAAAAATCAATCAGGGTGAAAGTGCAGCTATTCTGAATATGGTTGAAAAGCCTCCAGTTGATCAAGCACCATCAAATCTTGCCGTTGTGGGTCGTTATGTATTGAGCAAAAATATTTGGCCATTACTAGCAAAAACCCCAGCTGGTGCAGGCGATGAAATCCAATTAACAGATGCCATTGCTATGCTAATGGAAAAAGAAATTGTTGATGCTTACTCAATGAAGGGTAAAAGCCATGACTGCGGTAGCAAAATTGGTTATTTAAAAGCCATTGTTGAATTTGCACTGCGTCGTGATGAATTCAAAGGTGAGCTAACAGACTTCATTAAGTCGCTGGTTAAATAAGTAATGCAAACCATCTAGTTAAAAATTATGTAAAAAAAGTGCCTATATGGCACTTTTTTGTTATTTACATGTTCCCCCCAATTGTCGATTATTATCCAATAAAGGATTTTTCTGATATACCTTTGTCTTAACACATTGTTACTATTGAATGTAAATTAATTGTTTCGTGTGTAGTTGTTCTTCCAATAAATAACTAAAACAAATGGTTACCGTCGAAACGTTAATACGTTAGTGATTACGTTTTATATCTCAAATTATCTTTTTAAGTGTTGATGTACAGGTAAGTACTAACAGTATGTTCTTCTTTGGATGAGAAGTTGTTTTTAATGGTACTTTAAAGAATCCTGATTATGAAATGTTGCTCAAAGCTTTTACGTTACAGTTTATACCTCGTGGTGTTACTAGCTGTATCCGGTTGCAGTCATAATTCATTGTCTTATATCTTTGAAAATAAAACTCTAAACTTAGATTTTTCCTCTCTTTTAAGTAAAGCGTTCAGTCAGCCAAGTACTTATCATGTGCAAATACAAGCGAGCCCTGACAGAGTAACCACAAACTATAAATCAGTTGGAAATATTCAGCAGACCCCAGATAAAGAACTTAGCTCTGTGTCAGAGTCATCGACAAATACTGAGCTTTCTGATCATAGTTATAGTTTTGCTTTACAGCTTATATCTGTTGAATCTGAAGAAGGTCTTGCTTATTCATTTAAAAAAATGGTTAGGCGTGCTCCAAGTATCTTTCAAGGTAAACCGATACTCAATGTTGAAGTCGCACAGGTAAATGAGCATACTTATTATCGTCTTAAGTTTGGCCGTTATAAGTATTTAAAAAATGCGAAAGCCGATTGTGAGGCGATTAAGCGCCAAGGCATTGATTGCTGGGTTGGTAATTACACTGACAACCGAGTATATTTTTAGTGTAAAATTTCGCTCTACAGCTGGCATTTTTATTGCTGAATTTAAGTCTATTTTTTAGAGTCGACGTCATCATGCACTTTTCTACTTTCTCCAAATACCTTTTGATAATCATATGCCTCACTGCTCTACCAGCATGCATGATGAGCCAAGAACAAAGTCAGCCAGTATATAATGAGCAGTTAGTGCAACAATCATCAATGCAGTCACAAAGTTCAGCTGTTGAAGTACATAAAGCTGAAGAGCCTGGAGTGCAATTAGGTTTATATCTAACACCTAATAAAGTAGCTCACCGTGTATTAGAGCTAAAGCGTGACTATCCTGATATCTTGCATGGTCTAGATTTTCGCTTTAAACAACGTGATCAAAAAGGCGTAACCTTGTATGGTTTAAGAGCTGGCCCATTTGCAAATTACACTCAAGCCACTGCATTTTGTGAGATAGTAAAAAAAGTAGGGCAAACTTGTGTTACAGCCCATTTTGTTGGGCAGATGCTATAGCATTTGAACTAAATAACAATCAGCAGCAGTTAGAGATTAAAAGAGGCCTTAAAGCAAAAAGACTAGCTCATAGCATATATCAGAGCCTCTTGTTTCACGATTATCTTGGTATATCCCGTTTATAATAATACTTAGGCATAATTATTGCTTTGTACTTACTAAGTTTAGTGAGGATGGCAATTATGCGCCTGTTATTTTATTCAGTTTTTTTAGTGTTGGTGGGTTGTAGCTTAACTGAAGAGCCACAAAAAGCGCCCCCTAGAGAAACCCCAAAATCGCCGATGGCACCTTATACGGTGCATCAATACGTTGCTGATCTAAGTAGTCAGCTGAGCCGTATTCAAGGCCCTTACAAAGGCAATGCACGTATTGCTGTGACCAGTTTCTATATGGCTGATGGCTTAGGTACTGATTTAGCAGAAGATCAGGGCAGTGGCTTGAGTCAGCAAATTCAAGAAAGTTTATTAACGCAATTTACTCAGCTTGGTTTTCATACCATAGAGTATCGATTAGAAAAGACTTTAAATTTGCAGCAATCGGCCGATAGTGTTCTTAGTCGTGATGTAAATACCTTGCGTCAACGTCAGAATATTGACTTTGTTATTACCGGCACACTGACGCGGCAACAACATGCCTACATAGTTAACGCCCGATTGGTAAATACCAAAGATCTGCGAATAGTATCAGCAGCAAGCACCGAGATCCCTATCAATGTGATGTGGGGCGCTGAAAAAGTTCAGCAACGTGATGGCCAGTTGTATCGAAGCGAATATTAAGAGGAACTCATTTAATGAAACGTTTAATTTTAACTTTATGTTTGCCTTTTGGCTTTGGTTGCTCATCAATGTTAACTGGTGATGTAACACAACACGATAATGATCCTCAGTTAGCTGCGCAAAGAGAAGTCGCCGCGCCACATAGTAACGACAGTGTGTTTCAAACCAATCAGGCGGTGATGAATAACAGCACCTTTACAGCAGCACCAACGCGTAAAAATATTAATCACTATGTGCGTGGCATCATGCAGGATCTTGTTGAAAACTTGCAATATGTTAGCGATAGCACGCCGGTTGCTGTTTCAAGCTTTATATACCTTGATGCAGATTACAACTCAACGAATTTGCTAGGTAATCAAATTGCCGAAAGTTTCATTCATGAGCTTCACGCATTTGGTGTACCTGTCATTGATTTTAAAACCACTGATTATATGCGTGTCACGCCAACTGGTGACTATGTTTTCAGTCGTGACTATTTAGAGCTAAGCCAAGATCAAAACTTCAATTATGTATTGGCAGGTACTTTGGTTAATCATCAAAGTGGTGTGCTCGTTAATGCCCGAATTGTTGGTTTAGCAAGCAAAGCAGTTGTAGGTTCAGCGCAAGGTTTTATCCCGCAATCAGTGGTTGATGCCCTTGATAGTACCAACCGCAGTGATGGTATTACACTAAAACAAGCAAGTGAGTAAGCTATGAAAGGTTTTATTTTAGCATCGTTAACGCTCGCACTATCTGGCTGCCAATTGCTGCCAGAGCAATCAGCAGAGCCGCAAAATACAGCTCAAAATGCACCTGCATCAGCGAGTACTCAAGTCGATTACGTTGCTATGCTGCAAGCGCTTGAGCAAAAAGATATGCAGCAGGATAACGCTAACCATCGTTTATTTGTGCCTTATCAACATCACAAGACAATTGTTAATTATGTCGAGCAAATGGCGCTTGATTTAGTGGATACCATGCAACAAGAAAGCGAGCTAGGAATAGCCATTACTAGCTTTGTTAATTTAGATGCGAGCCTAAAAAATAGCTCTCAACTTGGTAATCAGCTATCGGAAACAATGATGCACCAGCTGCAAAAATTTGGCTTTGGCGTTGTTGATTTTAAAGCGATGGATATCATTAGTGTGACCTCACGTGGTGATTTTGTGATGTCGCGTGATGTAGAAGAGTTAGCCGAGCGTCGCATTGCCAGCCATGTACTCACTGGCACGCTTATATATCGCCCTAATGGTGTAGAAGTGAATGCTCGAGTAATTAATTTAAACTCAAAGCTGGTTATTGCCAGCGCACAAAAAGTGATTCCTTATTTTGTGCTAAAGAATGAGTCAATCAAATCAGCAACTGCTAGTGTTAACTAACAGTAGTACTAAACAAATCGACTTACTATCAAGTCGAGGGTTATTCTCTTGATAACCAAAGTTTTAGCCCGTTATAATTTTCTGTAAGCTGCAATGCTGCCTGATAAATAAAAAAGGGTGTTCCCCAAGTATGCGGTGCCCGGTGTCAGTCCTGAAACCTTGAGGTTTCAGGGCGGGGATCTGCGGTTTACCGTAGGCTTCTCGGTACATGCCGAGCTTGCACAATAGTAGACGAACAGAAACCCTAACATAAAATTTATCGGCTCAGGGACTTAACCAAGCTCCTGCACCCTAGGGAACACCTTCAGTATATAAGACAAGTTTCAATCCTTAAACCATAGAAGTAAAAAAAGCGGATCGTTCGGGTAGTTTTTCCCCACCTTTAACTGCTTATTTACTTTTCAGATTGCTTTTTGACCTCAATCATACAATTAATTGGAGTTGCGATTTATCGAGTGGTAGCATGGCGTTACTTAGCCGAACAAAGAAAAAGTTATGAGCACGTTACCTGATTACCAACAAGCCCAATTGTTATTAGAAAAGAATGAAATTTTTGTCGCACCAGCTGAAGCCCATGGTGTGATCAGTGGTTTATTAGCCTGTGGCATCAATATCGAAGCCGACGAATACTTAGGTTTATTAAGCGATGTATTCAATGATGGCTTAGCCTTTAATAAAGATTTAAAAGCATTTTTTGCTGACGTGTATTCTCAGGTTGTTGCCAGCTTTAGCGATGAAGAATTTCAATTTGACCTATTTTTACCAAGCGACGACGAAACACTGATCGATTTAGCCAATGGCTTAGTATCTTGGGTATCGGGTTTTATGCTTGGTTTTGGTTTAAAACAAAAAGATTACGGCAAGTTATCTGCTGATGTGAAAGAAGTGATCAGCGATTTTAGTGAAATTACCCGCCTAGACACCATGTTTGAAGAGACCGAAGAAGACAACCAAGCACTGCACGAAGTGATTGAGTATGTGCGTGTTTCTGCTCTGTTATGTTTTGCTGAGCTAGGTAAAGAACCTACAGATAAAAACTCTAAGAAGACCCTTCACTAATCAAATTACAGAGGTTTAGCATGTCGTCTATTGCAATCGATAAAGCTGAATTTAAAGCCCGCCGCGAGCGCTTGCTTGCGATGATGGATAAAAATAGCGTGGCTATTATTCCTGCGGCAGGAGAAGTAACACGTAGCCGTGATACTGAATATGCATTTCGTCAAGACAGTGATTTTTTCTACCTAACAGGGTTTAACGAACCAGATGCAGTTTTAGTGCTTTGCCCGTCAAGCGATACACCAAGTACGCTTATTTGCCGCAACAAAGACAAACTAGCTGAAATTTGGCATGGCCGAAGAATTGGCTTCGAAAAAGCTAAATCTGAGTACTTATTCGACGCAACTTGCCCACTTAGTGAACTAGATGAACAATTATTAGATTTGGTGAACGGCCAGCAGATTTTATTTTATGCTCAAGGCACTTACGCAAATTTCGATGCAAAGGTTTGGGACTTATTAAACACACTTCGCGGCGCACCTAAAAAGGGCTATAAAGCACCGCATACCATTAAAGATATTCGTGGTTTAGTGCATGAAATGCGGTTGTTTAAATCTGACGCAGAATTAAACATTATGCGCACAGCTTGCGAAATTAGTGCGCAAGGCCATATTCGCGCTATGCAGTTTGCCAAACCTGGCGCAACTGAATACCAATTAGAGGCAGAGCTTCACCACCATTATGCAATGAATGGTGCCCGTCATCCTGCTTATGGCACGATTGTCGGCAGTGGCGACAACGCCAACATTTTACACTACACACAAAATGACGCTGAGCTAAAAGATGGCGATTTAGTGTTAATTGATTCTGGCTGTGAACTTGAAGGTTATGCGGCAGATATCACACGTACTTTCCCAATCAATGGCAAGTTTAGCGAACCACAAGCGGCGCTTTACAACATTGTATTAGCAGCTCAAGAAGCAGCATTCAGCCAAGTAAAGCCGGGCGGTAGTTTATCGAAAGCGAATGAACTGGCCTCAACGGTATTAACGCAAGGGCTTATTGATTTAGGCATTTTAACTGGTGAGCTTGATGAACTAATGGCAAACCAAGCCTGCAAAGCATTTTACATGCATGGCCTTGGTCACTGGCTAGGGTTAGACGTACACGATGTTGGCGAATATAAGCTTGATGAAAAAGAGCGCGTATTTGAGCCGGGCATGGTGCTCACAATCGAACCGGGTTTATATATTAGCGAAGATGCAAAAGCACCAGAGCAATATAAAGGCATCGGTATTCGTATCGAAGATAACTTACTTGTCACTCAAGATGGCCATGAAAACCTGACCATTTCGGTTCCTAAAACCGTTAGTGACATTGAAGCAGTGATGCAAGCAAACAAAGGCTAGGAGCAAGCGTGGCAAAGCAGTTTGATGTTGTCATTATCGGCGGTGGAATGGCGGGTGCAAGTTGTGCCCTAGGCCTAAAACAGAGCAATAAGCAGTTATCAATCGCTGTAATTGAAGCAAATGAAGTAAGCGCAGACTATCACCCAAGCTTTGATGATAGAAGCATTGCGCTGGCTCAGCAGTCTGTTCAGTACTTAAAATCAATCAATGCGTTTGATTGCCAAGCGCCATTTGCAGCAGCGATTAAAAAAGTAACTGTATCTGACCGTGGCCATTTTGGTAAAACACATATTGATTGCCAAGAATATGGTCATGATGCCCTTGGTTATGTGGTCGAAGTGAACCCATTTGGGCGCAGCCTTCATCAGCAACTTACGCGTACTGATGTTAGTTTGTTTTGCCCTGATAAGGTTGCCAAGCTTGAATACCAAAGCGACTTTGCCAATATCACGCTAAGCTCGGGCGAGCAGTTAAGCGCGAAGCTTGTGGTGATTGCCGATGGTGCTCATTCGCAAAGCCGTAAACTGGCTAATATTGAGTTTAATACTCGCGCTTATCAGCAAGCGGCGATTATTGCTAACATCGAAGTGGCTGGTGGTCATCATAATCATGCCTTTGAGCGTTTTACTGAGCACGGCCCAATGGCACTGTTGCCAATGAGTAATAACCGATACTCACTGGTGTGGTGTATGGAGCCTGAGCAAATTGAGCACACTATGGCGCTTGAAGACGATGCCTTTTTGGCTGAGTTGCAAAAAGCATTTGGTTACTGCGGCGGCGCATTTAGCAAAGTGGGTATGCGTGCAAGTTATCCGCTTGTGTACGGTAAAGCAGAATCACTGAGCAGCCACCGTACGGTATTAATTGGTAATGCAGGGCATGCTATTCACCCAATTGCAGGGCAGGGCTTTAATTTAGGCCTGCGTGATGTGCAACTACTGTGTGATATGGCAAATAGAGACGACGTTGGTGATTACGCCTTTACCCGTTATTACAGCCAAACTCGCAGTAAAGATATTACGACCGTGATGACACTCACAGACAGCCTAGTGCGTTTGTTCTCTAACTCATCACGATTGCTCGCGCTGGGTCGCAGCATAGGCCTTTTCTCAATGGATTTATTCTCCTCGTTAAAAACCCCGCTGGCAAAACAGCTTATGGGTCAGGTTAAGCAAGGTAAACGGATATGAAACAAGCACAAGTATGTATTGTCGGTGGTGGCTGTGTTGGTCTTACGCTAGCACTAGGTTTAGCAAAAGCAGATATCAGCGTTGTGGTGATTGACGCGAGTAAAAATCAAACCTTACCAGGTGATGATTACGCACTTCGCGTGAGCGCATTAAGCTTAGCTAGTCAGGGCTTATTCGAGTCTTTAAATGTATGGCCAGAGATCATTAAACAACGTGCTACACCGTATACCTCGATGGATGTACGTGATCAAGACAGCTTTGGTAAGATTCATTTTGATCATAACGATCTCGACTTACCGCAGCTCGGTCATATCGTCGAAAACGACATTATTCGCTACGCTTTAATTAGCGAACTTGAAAAGCAAAGTAATGCTACTTTACTGTTCGAAACCCGCTATCAGCAAATTCATCAAACCGACTCTGATGTGTTTATTACTCTTGAAAGCGGCGAGCCTGTGATTGCTAAACTATTAGTGGCGGCAGATGGGGCTAACTCGGCTATTCGCAAGCAGTTCAACATGCCAATTACCTTCAAAGATTATGACCATCACGCTATTGTTGCCACGGTTAAAACCGCTGATGAGCATAACAACACAGCACGCCAAGTGTTTTTGCCAACCGGGCCGCTGGCGTTTTTACCCTTGCCAGATAAACATACGCACTCAATTGTTTGGTCAACAAGCCCAGAGCATTGCGACACACTTTTAGCGCTTGATGATAACAACTTTAATAAAGCGGTTATGGCAGCCCTTGATGGCCAATGTGGTTTATGTGAAGTGCAAAGTGAGCGCATGGCGTTTCCACTTAAGATGCGTTATGCCCAGCAGTGGGTGTCGGGCAAAGTAGTATTAATGGGCGATGCAGCGCATACCATTCATCCATTAGCTGGTTTAGGTATGAACCTTGGCCTAAAAGACGCCGCTTATTTAATTGAGCTATTAAGTAATGAGCAAGGCGAGTTTGCAAGTGCACGCACGCTGCGTGATTATGAACGTACTCGTAAGCTTGATGCACAAAAACATATTGCCATGATGCAAGGCTTAAAAGAGCTATTTGCAGGCGCTAACCCACTGAAAAAGCTTGTACGTGGTGTTGGTTTAAGCCTTGTAGACAACCTTGGTCCAATTAAACATTTGTTCGCAAAAGAAGCTATCGGTAAATAACACCTAACTAGTTGTTACTATTTAGTTTAAGCCGCAGCTAAGCAATTAGCTGCGGCTTTTTTGCACTTACATGAATGTAAAATGATAGCGCTGTCATTTTTGTTAGTGTATGATTAAATTTTTGTGATTGGTATGGAAATTAAACAGCTTTGTTGAGTTGTATACTAGATTCCAACCAAATAAAAATAATCAAACTAAGAGAACAATTATGGAAGCAACGGTTGAGTGTGACAACAACACAAAACAAAGCATCTGGCTGCCAATGGTATTGGCCGGCTCAATGTTTTTTATCTTAGGGTGTATAACGTGGCTTAATGGTGCAATTACACCATTTTTGCAGCAAATGCTTGAGCTTTCGCCGTTACAAGCTTCGTTTATCATCTCTTCTTTTTATATTGCGGTAACAGTTGCCGGTATCCCATCGGCTATGCTGATAAAGCGCGTTGGTTATAAGAATGGTATGGCAATTGGCTGTGCGATTATGGCTTTATCGGCGCTGATGTATATTCCTGCTGCGAAACTGCAAATGATCGAAATTTTCCTATTCGCACAGTTAATGATAGGTGTTGGGCAAACCGTGCTACAAACCGCTGTTAACCCATATGTGGTGAAAATGGGCTCTGAAAAATCAGCCGCTGTGCGCGTGTGTATCATGGGCTTATTAAACAAATTTGCGGGTGTAATCGTGCCTGTTATTTTTGCCGCTGTAGTTGTAAGCGGTGTTGTTGATGGCGCAGGTAAATTATCGCAAGAACAAAAAGACATTATGGCAAATAGCCTTATCATGCCTTATGTGTTGATTGCCGCTTTAATTATGTTATTTGCAGCATTTGCGAAATTCGCACCATTACCTGATTTAGTATTTGATGAAGATGAAACATCAAACGGCAAAGGTGAAATTAAAGAAACCCTAGCACACCCTCACTTAGTTTTAGGTGTAGTGGGGATTGCGCTATATGTTGCTGTTGAAGTTATTGCAGCAGATACCATTGGCTCGTACGCTTTACAAATTGGCGTTGCTGATTACTCAGTTATGACCTCTTACACCATGGCGTGTATGTTGATTGGTTACGCGATAGGTATTTTGACTATTCCACGCTTTATGAGCCAACAAACAGCGTTATTAATGTCGGGTATTGCCGGTATTATTACCGTGTTGTTAGTGGTGCTTGGCAGTAATGACTCGTTCATTATTTCAAACCTATTATTAGTGCCATTTGGTGGCCCACAATTACCAGACCCATTGTTATGCATTGCGTTATTAGGCTTTGCTAATGCCATGGTTTGGCCTGCAATTTGGCCACTGGCTTTAGCTGGCTTAGGTCGCTTAACAGGCACTGCATCAGGCTTATTGATCATGGGTATTGCTGGTGGTGCACTCGGCCCATTATTAATCGGTTTAGGAAACGTAGCAGGCCTAGGCGCACAAGGCGCTTATGTTGTTATGATCCCAAGTTATGTATTCATTTTATTCTATGCCTTAAAAGGCCATAAGATGAGAAGCTGGAAATAACCCAGTAGATTATTTTCAAGTTAGGCAAAGCCGCGGTACGCCCATCACCGCGGCTTTTTTGATCTTAAACTAAAGCTAACAGCTTTCAGCCGTCAGCTATCAGATTCAAAGTTAGCGAGTTACAAGGGTATAGAGTAAAGGGGAAAGTTTGCGAGATGCGAGTTGTAGGAGGATTTTAACGTCGAATTCGTAGCAGCGGGTTTACCCCGCGTAATTTACTGTTTTTTCTGTGGTTCACTATTTTTTTGCACAAAGAGAGGACAATGAGAAAAGAATGAGAAAGACCATAAAGCTATGTAGTTTTTCCTCTAAAGCGCAGCGCCTCTTATCCTCTTTGTGAGCATCCATTGAATTACGCGATATTAAATCGCGGCTACTATCTTGCTAACTCACACCCACAAAAAAGCCGTGGGATTATCATCACACGGCTTTTGATATTTCGCTAAGTCGTTTTATTAGAACGAGTAGCTGTAACCTAGTTGTAGGGTACGTGGTTTACCTGGTTGAATACCACCATTTGCACGGTTTGCAACGTAGGTTTTGTCAAACAGGTTGTCTACTGTTAGGTATACTCTTTGTTTGTCGTCGATTAGGTATTTAGCCGCTAAATCCCATACAACGCGGCTGTCGATTGCATTGCGACCTGAGCTAGTTAAGTCTGCGTGTGCATCAGACACATAACGCATTTGCGTATCGAATACGAAGCTTGAGAACTCAGCACCCACTGAAAGCGCTAATTGGTTTTCAGGCACGTATGGCATTGCATCGCCTTTTTCTACGCTACCCCAAAGATCTGATTCAAACGCGTTGTCGAACTCAGAATCCGTGTAAGTGTAAGTTAAGCGAACTGGGAACGAAGCTGCATTAGTAGCAAATACTTTACCTGCGCTTAGCTCAAAACCAGACACAGATACTTCACCGTAGTTGTATTGGTCGCCAATGTTGTCATCGCTACAACCTACAGCCGCAGTACAGTTACCGTGCATGTTTGTGTAGTCAGAGTTAAAGTAAATTACTTCACCTTGAATACCCGCGTAATCGTAACGACCACCTAGCTCAATGTTAACACTCTCTTCTTCTTCTTGATCCGCATTACCTGGGGCTGCTGGTGCGTAACCTTTTTGAATACCAGCAAGAAGCGTTAGGTTATCGCTTACAGTGTAAGTCGCACCTAGTGATGGTACTAAGATCTCAGTGTCGTTGCTGATATCTTTTGTTAAGCCATTTTCACGGTTAGGATCAGACTTAGCCCATTCAACACGTTTGATTGTGATGTCTTCGTAGCGAAGACCTGCGCTAATAACTAATGCATCAAGTGACCACTCATCTTGAATGAATAGGGTAGTCGCTTCTGCGCTATCTAAACGGTTGCTGTTTGAACCTGGAACACCTTTTTCTGTAAGCGTCATTGATAGGTCTTGGTTAAGCGTGTACTTGTCTTCCCATTGGAAACGATCCATTTCATCTTCGTGGTAACGTGCACCAACAGTGATGTAGTGGTTGCCCGCTGGGATATGGAATTCAGTTTGTAAGCCTTTCGCTTGGTAATCACGGTTATTCGCTTTTACGCCAACACCTTCAATACCTTCGCTCGTTGGGTTTGCTTCAAACTCGCTGTATTGCTCAAGGTAGCTGCTGCTTACTTTGCTTGCTTTGTACCAGTTACGGTGGAAATCGTTTAGGTAAGCTGTAGCAAGTAGCTCGTAACCTTTACCAAAGCGGTATGCATAGTTGATTTGGTATGCATTGTGTTGTGTGTTCATTTCATCGTTTTGCGATGCAGCATAACGACGGTAAGGGTTTGCTTGGTAATCAGCGTCAGTTAAGCCCATGTAAGTTTCGTCAGAGCGCTCGTCTGAGTACTTTAATTTCATTTCTAGGCTGTGTGCTTCGTTATCACCAAAGTCAAAGCCAAACTTTAATAAGAAATCATTCTTTTCAAAGCCTGTGTTGTCGCTACCTACAGGTAAATCTTTAAAGCCATCTGCACCGTAAGTAAATACTTCTACAAGGCCCGCAGCATTGTTTTTCTTTTTACCGAAGTAAGCATGACCTTTGTAGAAACCATCGCTACCAAGCTCGGCGTTAAGTAAACCTTTAGACCCTTCAGTTGGTAAGCTACGAGAAACTAAGTTTAAAACACCGCCTGTTGTACGCGGGCCATACTTTACAGAAGCTGCACCTTTAAGTACTTCGATAGACTCCATACGACCCATAGTAGGGAAGTAGTAAGCAGAAGGCGCTGAGTAAGGTGCTGGTGCTACAAGTACACCATCTTCCATTACTGAGATTTTGTCGTTACGACCTGTACCCGTACCACGCATACCTATGTTAGGGCGAAGGCCGTAGCCGTCTTCTTCTTGTACATATACACCCGGTACAGCACTTAAAACACGTGAGATATCAGTATATTCAAACTTTTCTAGTTCTTGCTCATCAATAAAAGTAGCAGAGCCAGGAATATCGTTAATTGCAGATGCAGAGCCAATTACAGTGATTTGCTCGAAGTTCTTCTCTTCTTTAGTTACATCTTTTGCAAAAGCATTAGCGCTTAAAGATAAAGCGACCGCAGTCGAAAGCGTAGAAACAATAAACTTAGGTGTCATTGTGTGTCCTGTATATGTTTAGATTTTTTTAACCGGCGCAATTAAAACATGTAAAATAATGCGAATCAATCCTATTTGTAATAAAACAAGTATGAACTGTAAGTTTTTGAAATAAATCAAATATAATGAATATAGTAGTATTGTAATACTAGTCAGGGGTTTTGAGTGGTATTAAGTAAAACTTAACAGGTCGGAGCCATCAGCTCGTAGGTTGGGTAGCGAAGCGAAACCCAACGTTTGGAGCCATCAGCTATCAGATTGAAAGTTAGCAAGTTAGAAAGAGTAAAGGGGAAAGAAGCTTTAAGCTATAAGTCAGATCAGCCTGCACGCAGTCTCAGTGAAATGCATACCTGTAGGCGTGAAATTTATTTCGCGCGATGCTTATCTAAACCACAGAAGCAAGATGTAGGTCGGGCTTTAGCCCGTCAATTTTAACTATTATGTGTCGCCATAAATGACGACTTACAGTGCTTGATTCATTAACTCGTAGGTTGGGAAGAGCGGAGCGAAACCCAACGTTTCACTTTTTTTTGCACAAAGAGAAAACAATGAGAAGTGAATGAGTAACCCAATAAAACTAATAATTACTTTCCTCTAAAGATAATTGGACTCCCCCAACCACCGAAGGTTGGACTAACATTTAAGTTAGCAGACCAAAATGTTATGGGAGTCCAT
>NZ_JABVXF010000209.1 GCF_013349995.1 Pseudoalteromonas sp. 0303 | reverse complement strand
ACCATACTCACTACGTCACCTCGCTGTAAAGTTGTTATGGAATCATGTGGTGGTGCTCATTATTGGGCACGCAAAGCACGTAGTGTTGGTCATGAAGTCGTGATTCTAGATCCTCGATTTGTCAAAGCATTTAGAGTTGGCCAGAAAACAGATGCAAATGATGTCATTGCAATAGCTGCCGCTTCTTTCTCACCTAATGTCCGCCCGTGTAAATCACTGACGCAAGC
>NZ_JABVXF010000208.1 GCF_013349995.1 Pseudoalteromonas sp. 0303 | reverse complement strand
TATTGGTAAAAGTAATTGTCCAATCTCTTTATACCGTACTCACCCCATTTGGGGGAGGAGTCCATACATCTCCTACGACGTTTTGTTGCTGAGGGTGACTCTGTACTAAACAACCCCGCAATTCAACTTTACCCTTGCTAACTAGCAACTCGCTAATACCATTCCGCTTAAATATCTGATCTAATATAGGCTATATAAAATCACTGGTGATTAGCATTGAACCCAAAC
>NZ_JABVXF010000207.1 GCF_013349995.1 Pseudoalteromonas sp. 0303 | reverse complement strand
GCTATGTGAAAGTAGGTCATCGCCAGGCTCCAAATAAGAGAAAGCCCGATTCGAAAGAGTCGGGCTTTTTTGCGTTTGGGAGCTATCCACATAACGTGCCCTATTCTTTCTTGAGGTAGGTTGGGTAGAGCACAGCGAAACCCAACGAGTTATACCATTCCGCATAAAGATTAAATCAATTTAATCCATTCCCGATTGCACATTTTCTTCACTCGATCCGGGATTGAA
>NZ_JABVXF010000206.1 GCF_013349995.1 Pseudoalteromonas sp. 0303 | reverse complement strand
TTGGCTAATAAACTGGGTTCATAACTCGTGCCCTTTTTCAGCATGGCATACGCCGTCCGAACCGTTTTATTTGCTAATGCAATGGCGGCGCACTTCACACCGCGTCTTTCAACTAATGCTTTGAGCCATTGTTCTTTTTTCGTTTTTGGCTCTCGATGCTTTAACTGACTGATAACCGCTCTGGCTCCGAGAAACAAGTGACTGCGTAATGTTATCTCTCCACGGTATTTGGCTATATGACCT
>NZ_JABVXF010000205.1 GCF_013349995.1 Pseudoalteromonas sp. 0303 | reverse complement strand
ACAAACCAAGTTGAAACCACGGCGCTTGTGCAAAACGGCGAATACGTTACTGATCCGATTGATGCCAGCGCATTAAACGACGGCACACTCACTGCTACAGCCAGCGTATCCGATGTGGCAGGTAACCCTGTTACAGCTGAGGATACAGTTGAACTTGATAACACCGCAGCCATCACAACCAGCATTGATAAAACAGCCGATGGCGTGATTAATGGTAACGGTGAAAGCGCCGCCATGGTCGTGCGTGG
>NZ_JABVXF010000204.1 GCF_013349995.1 Pseudoalteromonas sp. 0303 | reverse complement strand
CTTGGTGACAATAGCGTTTTGGACCCACCTGACCCCATGCCGAACTCAGTAGTGAAACGAAACAGCGCCGATGATAGTGTAGCAGCTGCTATGTGAAAGTAGGACATCGCCAGGCTCCAAATTCTGTCGCGAGACTTTAAATTAAAAATAATAAGAAAATTGAAAAGAATTTTCTTGGTGACAATAGCGTTTTGGACCCACCTGACCCCATGCCGAACTCAGTAGTGAAACGAAACAGCGCCGATGATAG
>NZ_JABVXF010000203.1 GCF_013349995.1 Pseudoalteromonas sp. 0303 | reverse complement strand
AGCTCAGCTGGATAGAGTACCTGGCTACGAACCAGGCGGTCGGAGGTTCGAATCCTCCCGCGTCCGCCACTTTCTCTTAGAAAGTGACATAAGCCGACAAGCTGTCGGTTTTTTTGTGTCTTTAAGATATAGTCAATGCAAGACTTAAACATGCATAATCACACTGCGGACGCGTAGCTCAGCTGGATAGAGTACCTGGCTACGAACCAGGCGGTCGGAGGTTCGAATCCTCCCGCGTCCGCCACTTTCTCT
>NZ_JABVXF010000202.1 GCF_013349995.1 Pseudoalteromonas sp. 0303 | reverse complement strand
GGACGCGTAGCTCAGCTGGATAGAGTACCTGGCTACGAACCAGGCGGTCGGAGGTTCGAATCCTCCCGCGTCCGCCATATTTGAGACTCACATCGAGTATAAAGATACAAATTTGGTCGGAGGTTCACTCTTTCAAGAGACGTCCCGCACCGCCATATTTGAAAAATCATCGCAAGATTATAAAATGCAACTGCGGACGCGTAGCTCAGCTGGATAGAGTACCTGGCTACGAACCAGGCGGTCGGAGGTTCGAATCCTCCCGCGTC
>NZ_JABVXF010000201.1 GCF_013349995.1 Pseudoalteromonas sp. 0303 | reverse complement strand
TTGAACCGGCACGCTGTTACCAGCGAGGGATTTTAAATCCCTTGTGTCTACCAATTCCACCACCCGGGCATCGGGTCGCTCCTAGAGCATGTGGAGTATTATATGGAGGCGGAACCCGGAGTCGAACCGAGGTAGACGGATTTGCAATCCGCTGCATGGCCACTCTGCCATTCCGCCAAATTGCTTCCAGATAATTGGAGCGGCACACGAGGCTCGAACTCGTGACCTCAACCTTGGCAAGGTTGCGCTCTACCAACTGAGCTAGTGCCGC
>NZ_JABVXF010000200.1 GCF_013349995.1 Pseudoalteromonas sp. 0303 | reverse complement strand
CTATGTGAAAGTAGGTCATCGCCAGGCTCCAAATAAGAGAAAGCCCGATTCGAAAGAGTCGGGCTTTTTTGCGTTTTAGCTGTCAGCTTTCAGCCGTCAGCTGAAACACAGAGATATCAGACGTTAGATATTAGATGTCAGTTGAGCGGTTGGGTTGTTTAGTATAGTTCCTCCCTCAGCAACAAACCCCGTAGGAGCAACAAACCCCGTAGGAGATGTATGGACTCCTCCCCCAAATGGGGTGAGTACGGTATAAAGAGATTGGACAATTA
>NZ_JABVXF010000001.1 GCF_013349995.1 Pseudoalteromonas sp. 0303 | reverse complement strand
TGGTCGAATGCACCGGTCTTGAAAACCGGCAGGGGTTTGTAGCCCCTCTAGGGTTCAAATCCCTATCTCTCCACCATCATTGAAGCCGCTGAATTTATTCAGCGGCTTTTTTGTTTCTTTTGCTTTTACATTTGTTCTGCAAATTACGACTATTGTCGATATTTCGCATTTTAACTAGTTAGTCCATGCTTAACACTTCTCGTATTATCTTTGTGACATTAGGGAATTTATGAAACATCGTTTAGCAAAGAGTGTAGGACTTTCTTTATTATCGCCTGTGATCATCGGTTGTATCTTAGGCCTTTATTATGCGTTTACACTTGAAGGAAATGGTTTAAACATTTTCTTTAACTTATTCGTTAGCGCAATCGCCAATGCCCACATTGTAGGTCTTACTATGGCAGCGTTTGTGGTACCTGGTTATTTACTTATGTATAAGTATGCAAAGGTTAATTATTCAGGTGTTCTGACACTTGGCTTACTAGGTGGCGCTATTTTCAGCTACTTACTTAGCGCTACAACAGGTATGGCTTTTATAGTCAATGCTGTGATGTCTGCTCTGGCAGCTGGACTGTTTTTATTTGGTTTAAGACAGGGCCTTACAACACAATCTTCTCATCAATAGCAGAATATTTAATCAAGCTGACTGAAATTGAGGGCAAAATGTTTTTTTTTGCCCTTAAAAGGTTTCATTTGTCGTCTACAAAGAGTACCTTTAGCTACTGTATGTTTAATAAGAAGTAGTTTGGTATGCAAAAGCAAGATTTTTACCAGTCATTAGTTAAACAAACTGAGTCGCTAATCACTGGTGAATCAAATGTTATTGCCAACATGGCAAATATTAGTGCGCTGTTATTTACCTCTTTAGAGGATATCAATTGGGCGGGCTTTTATTTAATGGATTCACCTGAAGAATTAGTGCTAGGGCCGTTTCAAGGTAATCCTGCATGTATCCGTATTCCAGAAGGTAAAGGGGTATGTGGAACTGCCGCGCAAACACAACAAACACAACTCATTGAAGACGTGCATGCATTTGCTGGTCATATTGCCTGTGATGCTGCATCTAACTCAGAAGTAGTTGTGCCGATTTTCAAAGACGGTAAAGTATTTGCTGTACTTGATATCGACAGCCCAAGCATTGCGCGATTCGATGCTGATGATCAAGCTGGTTTAGAAGCATTGGTAAAATGCTTTGAGGCAAATCTAAAATGAAAGATCTGCTAAATGTGCAAGATTACCTCTTTGCAATCCAAGATGTTGGTGATTGGGAAGGGGAAGAAGAAGTTGTTGCCGAAAGGCTCAACGACTTGATTCATATGGCATGGGAACGTCTACCAGATGACCTTGACTGTGAATCAATTGATGAAATTATAAATGGTATTTGGGAACACCTTCGTGGTGATTTAGCGCTTATTGAAGCGGACTTCGAAGAGTTGACCGACTGGGTAACACACTATGTCGATTCATCACTTGATGAAAAGATGTAATAAAAGGTTCTAACATGGAAACCACAAACAAGCTAAAAGATATTAATGAAGTACTGGATTTCTTATACCAAGAATTTCCACAATGTTTTAAACAAAAAGACGGTATTCAGCCGCTTAAAGTAGGTATTTTTAAAGATATCGCTGAGCGTATTGAAGGTTCTGAGAAAGTAAGTAAGACTCAGGTTCGTCAAGCACTAAGAAAGTACACCTCAAACTGGCGCTATTTAGAAGCTGTGACTAAGTCTGAGTTCCGTATCGATCTTGATGGTAATCAAGACGAAAAAGTAGAACAAGAGCACATTGAGCACGCACAAAAAGCGTTAGAAGAAAGCCGCGCTAAAATGGCGAAGCGTAAGAAGCCACAACGTCCACGTAAAGACGGTGACACAAAATCTTACAAAAAGAATAGTGGCCACCACGCTAAATCTGGCGAAAAAGGCGCTAGAGTAAATAATAAGCCTGCTAAAGCTGCTCCTGCAAAACGTTCAGGAAAAGTTGAACCTTTACCTGCCTCAGAGGTCAAGGTTAATAGCAAAGTTAAAGTTAAACTTGGCCAAGCACTTGTAAACGCGGTTATTACTGAAGTGAATAAAGATGAAGTTCACGTTGAGTTAGTAACAGGGATGCAAGTTAAGACCAAAGCAGACAGCCTGTATATCATTTAATAGCTGTAAAAAATAAAGGAGTTGTGTATGAGTAAAAAGTTTACGCTCATTCCGTTAGTCGCTGCCCTGTTTTCAGGTTCATTATTGGCATCTTCAGACAATCTGACTGAAAAAGACCTGCCAGTACTCAAGCAAGAAAGCCAACATAGTACGGCAAGCAAACGGGTGACAAACTTATTTACTCGTGCACACTACAAACCAATTAAATTTAACGATGAATTATCTGAGAAGGTTTTTGATCGTTACATTGAATCTCTCGACTACAATAAAAATGTGTTTTTAGCCTCTGACATTGCCTCGTTTGAGCAATATAAAGACCAATTTGATAATGCATTGTCGACAGGTAAATTGGGATTTGCCTTTGATATTTTTAACTTAAGTTTAAAACGTCGTTTTGAACGCTATGACTATTCTTTATCGTTACTTGAAAACGAAATGAAGTTCGATAAAGAAGATGAGTATCTGTTTGACCGCGAAGACGCTAATTGGGCAACAAGCCAAGCTGAGCTTGATGAACTTTGGCGTCAGCGCGTTAAATACGATGCTTTACGATTAAAAATGACTGGTAAAGATTGGCAAGGCATTAAAGAAGTCTTGACCAAACGTTACCACAATGCGCAAAAGCGTTTAGTACAAACGAACAGTGAAGATGCTTTCCAAATCGTGATGAACTCATTCGCACGAAGCATTGAAGCGCATACGTCTTATTTATCACCTCGTCGCGCTGAGCAATTCAAGATGGACATGGATCTTGAATTAGAAGGTATTGGTGCGGTACTTAGCTATGATGAAGATTACACGGTAATCCGTAGCTTAGTACCTGGCGGCCCGGCTGATAAGTCTGAACAAATTAAAGCAGATGACCGCATTATTGGTGTTGCCCAAGAAGGTGAAGAATTTGTTGATGTGATTGGCTGGCGTTTAGATGACGTCGTTGATTTGATTAAAGGCCCGAAAGGGACAAAAGTTCGCCTGCAATATCTAAAAGGGGCAGATGCTCACGGCACACCAAAAGTGGTTGAAATTACGCGTGATAAAATTCGCTTAGAAGACCGCGCTGCAAAATCTGAAGTATTTGAAGCAAAATATTCAGACTTAACCAGCAAAATTGGTGTGATTGAAATCCCAGGTTTCTATAACAACCTATCACAAGACGTTAAAGTTGAAATTGCAAAATTAAAAGAAGCCAAAGTAGACGGTATCATCATCGACTTACGTCAAAACGGCGGCGGTTCACTTTACGAAGCGACGCAGCTTTCTGGCTTATTTATCGATCAAGGTCCTGTAGTACAAATTCATACGCTAAATAATCGTATTGAAGAGCAAAAAGACCGTGACGGCGTCACTTTTTATGATGGCCCACTTACTGTGTTGGTTGATCGCTACAGTGCATCTGCCTCAGAGATTTTTGCAGCAGCGATGCAAGATTACGGCCGTGCTATTGTGATTGGTGAGCAAACCTTTGGCAAGGGTACTGTACAGCAGCACAAACCACTTGGCCGTGCTTATGACTTATATGACCATCCATTAGGTAGCGTGCAGTACACCATTGCAAAATTCTACCGAATTAATGGCGGAAGCACACAACACAAAGGCGTGATCCCAGATGTATCGTTCCCATCGGCAATTGAGCCATCAGAGTGGGGCGAGAGTCAACAAGACAACGCGCTACCTTGGGATAGCATCATACGTGCTAAGTACAACTCTGTTGATAACTTAAAACCAGCGATTGCTTACGTTAATAAGCTTCATGATGCGCGTATTGCAGATGAGCCTGAATTTGGTTATGTGTTTGCTGACATTGAGCGCTATCAAGAAGAGAAAGACCGTAAGACTATCTCATTGGTTGAAGCGACCCGTCTAAAAGAGAAAGACGAAGGTGAAGAACGCGCATTAGAACGTGCTAATGAACGACTTGTTCGCCTTGGTGAAAAGCCAGTAGAGAAGCTTGATGATTTACCTGATAGCCTTGACGAGCTAGACCCTTTCTTAGAAGAAGCGGCATTAATCACCCAAGATTATATAAAATATGGTCGTATCGCTAAGAAATAATTAGCAATTAATTAGCAATATCGATTAATAAAAAGGCGCTTAAGCGCCTTTTTTGCTACCTAAAACAGGTTAGATTGGTATAATCACAAAATCTGCCTGCATAAGGCACTGAAGTTTTGCGTCAAAGCTTTACAATAATAATTAAACACGCCACATAAGACGTGTAGGAGACTATCTTTTGAATTCAATTGAAGAGAAGCCAATTAAACAGGGCAGTTTTTTAGATGCCTTAATCCCAATTACTGTGCTCGTGTGCCTACTAGGCGCTGCTGTTTATTTATTCGGTGATAACTCATCATCGGGTCCTAACCAAATCGCTTTATTATTCGCTACATTTACCGCGGCATTAATTGGCTTAAAAAATGGTTACACCTGGAAGAAACTAGAACAAGCCATGATTGAGGGGATCACCTTATCCCTTGGAGCAATCATTATACTGTTAATGGTGGGTGCCTTAATCGGTACTTGGCTGTTGTCAGGAACTGTACCCACTCTAATTTACTATGGCTTACAAATTATCAATCCTAGCTGGTTCTATGCCGCTAGCTGTTTGATTTGTGGCATTGTGGCTATGAGTATTGGTAGCTCTTGGACTACAGCTGCGACTATCGGTGTGGCGTTATTAGGTGTTGCAACTGGTCTTGGTTTAGAGCAAGTCGTCACGGCAGGTGCGGTCATTTCTGGTGCCTACTTTGGTGATAAATTAAGCCCGCTTTCTGAAACAACGAATTTAGCGCCGGCAGTGGCAGGGGCTGATTTATTTGAGCATATCCATCATATGCTTTGGACTACAGTGCCAAGCTTCATTATTGCGTTAATTATTTTTATTTTTATGGGCTTTAATGCCGGTGGTTCAGCTGAAGCTGGACGTATTGATGAAATCGTTAATTTATTAGAGCAAAACTTTAACATTGGTTTTGAAATGCTAGTACCACTGGTGGTGTTGCTGTTTTTAGCAATTCGTAAGATGCCAGCTTTCCCTGCTATTTCGATTGGTGCGGTGTTAGGTGCAATTTGGGCTATGTTATTTCAATCAGATTTAATAAATACCCAAATTGATGCATCACAAGGCCAAGCAATTGGTTACTTTAAATTAGTTTGGACAACGTTCTTTGATGGTTTCAGCATTGACACTGGTGATGAAAAAATGGATTCATTATTGAGCGGTGGTGGCATGGCTGGCATGCTAACAACCACTTGGCTGATTATGACGGCCTTGATGTTTGGCGCTATCATGGAAAAAACTGGCTTACTTGATATGTTCGTTAAGAGCATCTTAAAGATTGCTAAAAGCACGGGTTCTCTAATCACTGCAACGATTGCAACGTGTATTGGTACCAATGCGGTTGCAGCTGACCAATATATCGCGATTGTTGTTCCTGGACGTATGTTTAAAGACGAATATGAAAAACGCGGTTTAAAGCCGGTCAACTTATCTCGCACATTAGAAGATGGTGGCACAATTACTAGCCCACTTATTCCTTGGAATACCTGTGGTGCCTATATGCAAAGTGTTTTACTAATCAATCCATTTGACTATGCGATGTACGCGTTCTTTAATTTAATTAATCCATTCTTAGCGGTTGTTTATGCCTATTTTGGTATTAAAATTTTACGTATTACCCCAAAACATCTTAAACAAGAAGCTAACGCCGAATAAACTATTTAGGCCCTGCTAAGCAGGGCCATTTGGAGTCAGTAATGTCTGCTACGAGTAAACCTCAAGCTCAATATTTAAAAGATTACCAAGCCCCACAATTCTCAATCCAACACATCGATTTACGCTTCGAATTAGCCCCTTTAAAAACATCAGTGCAGTCAACAATGACAATCAATCGTACCGATGAAAGCAATGCTGATCTTGCGCTAGATGGTGTTGATTTAACACTTATCTCAGTAAAGGTTGATGACAAAGCGTATGATGATTACACGCTTGAAGATGAAAAGCTGATCATTCATAACTTACCTGAAAGCTTTATTCTGAAAATTGAAAACCATATTGACCCGCAAACGAATACCTCGTTAGAAGGTTTGTACTTGTCGGGTGGTGCTTACTGTACGCAATGTGAGGCAGAAGGTTTTAGAAAGATTACCTATTACCTTGACCGCCCAGACGTGCTTGCTAGCTTTGATGTAACCATTATTGCCGACAAAAAGTACACTCACTTGCTGTCTAATGGTAACCAAATTGAATCAGGTAACTTAGATGACGGTCGTCATTTTGTAAAATGGCAAGACCCATTTAAAAAGCCTAGCTACTTATTTGCATTAGTCGCCGGTGATTTTGACGTATTACGTGACCATTACACGACGCAGTCTGGACGAAAAGTTGAATTAGCCTTGTTTGTTGATAAAGGTAATTTATCAAAAACGCCTCATGCCATGACTTCTTTAAAGAAATCAATGCAATGGGATGAAGAGCGCTTTAACCTTGAATACGATTTAGATATTTACATGATTGTTGCCGTTGATTTCTTCAACATGGGCGCAATGGAAAATAAAGGCCTGAATATCTTTAACTCTAAATGTATTCTGGCGAATCAAGAAACAGCTACAGACAAAGATTATCATACGATTGAATCAATTGTAGGTCATGAGTACTTCCATAACTGGACCGGCAACCGTGTGACTTGCCGTGACTGGTTCCAACTGTCGTTAAAAGAAGGCTTAACAGTTTTCCGTGATCAAGAGTTTAGTAGTGATTTAGGCTCACGTGCACTTAATCGTATTGATGCGGTTAAAGTCATGCGTACTCACCAATTTAGTGAAGATGCAGGGCCGATGGCTCACCCAATTCGCCCTGAAAAAGTCATTGAAATGAATAACTTTTATACAGTGACTGTGTATGACAAAGGGGCTGAAGTTATTCGTATGATGCACACTTTACTGGGAGAAGAAAAGTTCCAGCAAGGTATGGCATTGTATTTCGAGCGCCATGACGGACAAGCAGTTACTTGTGATGATTTTGTCGCTGCCATGAGTGATGCGTCTGGCATTGATTTAACGCAATTTAAGCGCTGGTATAGTCAAGCGGGTACACCTAAGCTCAACGTTGAGCAAACGTATGATGAACAAAACCAAACTTTCACATTAAGCATCGATCAGTTTGCACCTGATAATCAGCCTAACAATGCTTTACTACATATTCCTTTTGCTATTGAACTTTTAGATAGTGAAGGGCAGTCGCTACCTCTTGTGATTGATAATCAGCCACAAGATTCGGTATTGAATGTCACAGAAAAAACACAGCAGTTTGTTTTTGAGGGCATTAAACAGCGCCCAGTCGCAGTGCTACTAGAAGATTTCTCTGCGCCATGCATCGTTAATCAAAATACATCTGCCGCTGATCTGTTACATATTATGCGTTTTGCTCGCAGTGACTTTTCACGTTGGGATGCCCAGCAGCGCTTATTTACTAATGAAATGAAAGCAGCGATTGCCAGTGGTGAAGCTTGCTTATCGGATGATATCTTGTCGGCATTAAAGCTATTAGTTGATAATCGTGAAGGTGACCTCGCACTGATTGCTGAGCTGTTAAAACTACCTAGCTACGATACTCTTGCAGCTGAATATGCTGTCATCCCTGTTGATGACATTATTGCTGTTCAAAATGCATTTGAATCGCAAATTGCCAACTTCCTAACAGAATCATTGGTTAATTGTTATAACGCGCTTGAAGATGATGGTTCAACATCTGCTACAGCCGTTGCAGTGCGTGCTCTTAAGCAACTTTGTTTACACTATTTAGCGAAAACAAATCACAGCGATGTTAATGGCCTTATCGAAGAGTCTGCCCACAGTAATAATATGACCAATGCACTTGCTGCATTAAGTGCTGTTGTAAAAGCAAATCACTCACTATGTGATACGCTTTTAACAGAGTTTGATGCTAAATGGCGTCATGATGTGCTCGTTATGGATAAATGGTTTGCACTGCAAGCGATGAAAGATTCAGCAACGAGTATCAGCGATATTAAAGCGCTCTATGATCACCCAAGTTTTGACTTTGGTAATCCTAACCGTGTGCGTGCTTTGGTTGGTAGCTTTAGTTACTTTAATATCACTCAGTTCCACCGTGCGGATGGTAAAGGGTATCAGCTATTAGGTGACTTATTAGTGAAGCTTAACGATATTAATCCGCAAAATGCATCACGCATGCTAACGCCATTTATGTCATGGAAACGCTATGATGAAAATCGTTCTGCGGCAATGAAAGCACAACTTCAACGTTTAGCTGATTTAGACGGTCTTAGTGATGATCTGTTTGAAAAAGTAGAGAAAGCACTCGAAAGTTAATGACAGAGTACTATTTTGCCTTGTATCTGAGTTACTCAGAGTGTCTTGATTACTATCATGGTAAATATAAATCTGTGCAAGTTACAGAGGATGGTGGCAAGACAGTTCGCTTTGACGCTCACCATTTGCGTCCTTTTATTTCTTCACTAGGAATAAGAAGGCGCTTTAGGTTGACATTAACGGCTGAAAATAAGTTTTTAAAACTCGAGAAAATTAGTTAAAAAAGCAGCATTAGCTGCTTTTTTTGTAATATTTGTCGTCCAAAATGCTAAATTTCACTGTCCCCATTTTACTAAATTTATTATATTTTTGTTAATTCGATTTGTTCTATTGTTAATTTACGTGTATAAAATATCTGGTATGACGTCTTACCAATACGTAAACGTCACATTTTTAAATAAATATTAACCGATTGAACGCGTTCTATATTGTAATTTTACTATTTCGCTTCTATCGTTAGAAAGATACTAAAAACAACAATTTGATCACAAAACAACCCGTTACAGGGGGATGAACACAATGATAAAACGATCGCTTTTTGTTAAAAACAAAATAGCTTTGGGACTCGCGGCGGCTACACTCGGACTCTCAAGCACATCTTTGCATGCGGCAAACTTTGAGTTAGGTGACTTCGATATACGTTTTGACTCTAACTTCTCTTATGGCCAAAGCATTCGTGTTGAAGACCGAGATTTTAAACATATAGGTAAGAGTAATAATCCATCATTTGACTGGACGGGTTATCATCCTGCTTTAAATCCAATTTATTCTTCTGCTGATGTATGGAACCAACCAGGTGCATACTCTAATAATGGTGATGCAGGTAATCTTAATTTTGATAGTGGTGATTCATTCTCAAAACTATTAAAAGGTAACCATGAGTTATCAATCAGCAAAGATAACTTTGGTTTCTTCACTCGCTTTATGTACTTTTACGACTTTGCCTTGATGGATGGTGATTACGCTTATAGCAACCCAACATCAGGTAACAAAGTAGACCCATGTGATGATGACGACACAAAAGAACAAGTGTGTGCTGATTTACGTTTACTAGACGCTTATGTATGGGCAAACTTTGATTTAAATGAAGGTCGTAACCCGCTGTCTATTCGTTTAGGCCAACAAGTTGTGAACTGGGGTGAGAGTACCTTGATTTCTCATGGTATTAACGTTAACCCAGTTGATATCGATCGTTTAAAAGCCCCTGGTGCAGAGCTTAAAGAAGCTTTCATACCTGTTGGTATGCTTTGGGCATCACTAGGCATCACAGATAACTTAACGCTAGAAGGTTTCTACCAATATGAATGGCATGAAACACGTCTTCCAGCGGCTGGTACATACTTCTCGACGAACGATTTCGCGTCAGAAAATGGTTATCAGCAAAATATCCAATTGGGCTTCACGTCTAACCCGGATATCGATTTAGCATCCTTAACTGAAAGCTTAAATAATTTAGATGACATTGTTCGCTCTCAAGGCGTTGATCCTACATCTGCACAAGGCCAAGCAATGATGGCGCAAATGTACCTAGCTTACCCAACCAAAGTGGCGTTAAAAGGCAAAGGTGGTGCAGGTAAAAACGAGCCAGACGATGGTGGCCAGTATGGTTTACGTTTAGGTATGTACTTACCTGAATTAAACGACACTGAAGTGGCGTTATACCACATTAACTATCATAGCCGTCGTCCGGTAATTTCTGGTCAGGTATCAAACTTCACTGATGCGGCAATCGCTGCTGATATCGGTATGTTATTAACAACAGATATCACAGAAGATAATGTAACTAGTCTGCAAGCATTCACTAAAGGCCAGTTACAATACCCAGAAGATATTAAACTGTACGGTCTTAGCTTCAATACATCAGTAGGCGAAACGGCACTTGCTGGTGAATTTGCATTTCGCCAAGATGAGCCTCTGCAAATTGATGACGTAGAGCTGTTATATGCGGGTATGCCAGAGCAATTAGCAGTTGCAGGTATTCGTCCTGACTTTGCTGGTATTTCACAAATGAGCCCAGGCGATGCTACTAGCGTTGTAGGCCCTGGTGAAGTAGCACAAGGATTTATCCTACGTAACACTGCACAATTACAATTTACAGCAACACACCTATTTGGCCCTTCACTTGGAGCTGATAGCTGGGCGGTAGTTGGTGAAATTGGTGGTGTACGCATTAACGATATGCCAGATTACGATGAGCTTCGTTTAAATGTTGCTGGTACTGGTCGAAGCGGTATTATGCAAGGCCCATTAAGTGATGACTATTCAACACTGCACTTAGGTCTTTCTAATGGTCCTGAAACGAACCCGTTCCCAACGGCTTCTGCATGGGGTTATCGTTTAATTGCGAAAGGTGATTATTATAACTTCTTCAGTGGTGTTAACTTCTCACCACGTTTTGTGTTCTCTCACGATGTGAATGGTATTACACCTGATCCAATGTTCTTATTTGTTGAAGACCGTAAATCGCTCGGTGTAACCATGAACTTCAACTATCAAAATGCGTGGTCGTTCGACTTTAGCTACAACTCATTCTGGGGTGGTGGCGCAACGAATACTTTCTCTGACCGCGATTATGTATCTTTCAATATTAAATATTCAATCTAAGGGTAAATTATGATTATTAGAAAACCTACCCTCATTGCTGCAGCATTTTGTGGCGTTTTCGCAAGCTCAAGTGTACTTGCAAAAATTACCGCTGATGAAGCGGCACGTTTAGGTAAAGATTTAACACCTATTGGCGCAGAAAAAGCTGCGAACAAAGACGGTTCTATCCCAGCTTGGGATGGTGGTATCACAACACCACCTGCTGGTTATAAACCGGGAATGCATCATCCTGATCCTTATGCTGATGATAAAATCTTATTCACGATTGATAAATCGAATGTAGCTGAGTACAAAGATTTCTTAAGCCCAGGTCAAATTGAATTATTCAATACTTATCCTGATACGTTTAAGATGAACATCTATCCAACACGTCGTAGCGCGTCTTATCCTCAGTTTGTATATGATGCAACTAAAAAGTATGCAACGACAGCTGAGTTAGTAGAAGGCGGTAACGGTATTAAAAACACTGCTGTGGGTGTTCCGTTCCCAATCCCTAAAGATGGCTTAGAAGCTATTTGGAACCACTTATTACGTTTCCGTGGTTTATCAATTGAGCGTTCTGGTGGTCAAGCAGCACCAACAGCATCTGGTTCATATAACTATGTAGGTTTTGATGAGCAACTGTTAGTTGAGTATTCATCACCTGAAGCAACGCCTGAAAAGCTACAAGAATCTAATATCTTGTTTAAGTTTAAGCAAAAAGTAACTGAGCCAGCGCGTCTTGCCGGCACTGCGTTATTAGTTCATGAAACAATGGACCAAATCTTAACGCCACGCCAAGCATGGACATACAACTCAGGTCAGCGTCGTGTTCGTCGTGCACCTAATGTTGCCTATGATGCACCGGGAACAGCAGCTGATAGCTTACGTACGACTGATGACTTTGATATGTTCAACGGTTCTCCAAATCGTTACAACTGGACATTAAAAGGTAAGCAAGAGCTTTATATTCCTTATAACAGCTATAAGCTTCACAGTGACAAACTAAGCTACGATGATATTCTGCAAGCAGGTCATATCAATCCTGAACATGTTCGTTATGAAAAACACCGTGTTTGGGTAGTTGAAGCGAACCTGAAAGAGGGCACGCGTCATATCTATAAAAAACGTGTTTTCTATATTGATGAAGATAGCTGGCAAGTACATGTAACGGATATCTATGATAACCGTGATCAAATGTATCGTGTAGCGATGGCGCATGGTCTTAACTACTATGAAGTACCAACTCATTGGAGTACATTAGAAGTTTACCATGACCTTAACTCTCGTCGTTATTTAGCAATTGGTTTAGACAACCAAGAAAAAATGTATGATTTCTCACAATCATTCAACGATAACGAGTTTACTTCAAGCGCATTACGCCGCGAAGGTCGTTAATCAAATTAAGGCACCTGACCCCAGGTGCCTTTTGCAATTCGCGTAAGTCATCAGTACACGCAATAGATTTCTCAGTGGCTTTTTTGACTTCTCTTTTTTATTTTTTCGAAGGCGATTTATCTTTATGAAGTATTTGCTTTATGCCTGTCTTGCTTATAGTGCTTCATGTTTTGCTCAAGACATGCCTATGCCGCAACAAGCGATTAGCGCTGTTAACGCAAACAAAACTCTTCTCACCGACATTGAACTAGCTGGCCCAAATCTCATTGCAGTTGGCAAACACGGTGTGGTTATCACAAGTACAGACGCTCAAACTTGGCAACAAGCCAGTGTGCCTACTCAAGTGCTGCTAACAGCCGTTGATTTTTATAATAACGATTTAGGCTGGGCATGTGGTCATGATGCAACCATCATTAATACTGTAGATGCAGGAAAAACCTGGCAGTTACAGCAATCTTTACCAAACATGGATAAGCCATGTTTAGACATTTTATTTACAACAGACAAACAGGGCTATGCAGTTGGTGCATACGGAATGTTTTTTGAAACTAACGATGGTGGCCAAACTTGGCAGAAGCGTTTTTTAGATAGCTTGTTATTTGAAGAAGACCGTGAATACCTCAATGATTTAAAAGACAGTGACCCAGAAGGCTATGAAATTGAAACAGCTTCAATACTGCCGCATTTTAATCGCATCGTTAAAACCGAGAAGAGTCTATTTCTAGCCGGTGAAATGGGTTTAATGGCACAAAGTTTCGACAATGGTCAAACATGGCAGCGTCTTGAAGAGATTTATATGGGCTCTTTCTTTACGTTTGCGTCAACTTCAGATCAAGGTGGTGAAGATCTAGTTGCAGGCCTTCGAGGCAACATTTTCACTCGCCAAGCTGGCAGTGAACAGTGGCAACAAATACCACACGACAATTATGCAACCGTGAATAGCGCGATTAAATACAACAACCAGTGGTTATTATTTGCCAACAGCGGGGTGATTTTCCAAATTGAGAATGGCCAATTATCAGAACAACAAATGGCCGATGGTAAATCGTTACTTGATGGTGTTGTGTTTCAAGACAAACTAGTTATGGCTTCAGAAAATGGCATTAAAGTGAAGGAGTTGAATCCGTAATGCGTGGTTTTTTAGATATGTTAGAAAGAGCGGTGTTTCGTCATCGCTTATTCGCAATTATTTCCTTTGCTTTGATCACTTGTTTCTTATTATTCAAAGCAACACAAATTCAATTAGACGCGTCGTTTAATAAAAATATTCCGCTTAATCATGACTACATGAAAGTTTACACCAAACATGAAAAACAGTTTGGTGGAGCAAACAGCATTTTGATTTCTGTCTGTGATGCAGATGGTGATATTTTTAATGAGGAATTTTTCACCCAACTTAAAGCAGTTCATGATCAGCTTTACTTTATTCCTGGTGTAAATCGTCCGTTAGTTAATTCAATCTTCGCACCGAGTGCGCGTTTTGTTGAAGTGGTTGAAGATGGTTTTGCTGGCGGTCCAATTATTCCAGCAAACTTTACCGCTGATAAACGTGGTCTTGCGGTTGTAAAAGAAAACATCGAAAAAGCAAAAGTCGTTGGCCGTATGATTGCCAGTGACTACTCATGTGCGATGGTGACAGCCCAGCTACTCGAAACTGATCCACAAACGCAAGAAAAACTAGATACTTTAGCCTTTGCAGAAAAGCTAGAAACACAAGTTCGTGACCCGCTAAGTACTGACAAGGTCAGTATTCATATTATTGGTTTTGCGAAAATGGCAGGGGATGTAGCAGAGGGCGCTAAGGGCGTACTGCTATTCTTTGCTATTGCTATTGCTTTCACATTCGTAATGGTTTGGCTGTTCTGCCATTCATTAAAACTGACTATTTTACCAATTGCCTGTTCAATCATTGCTGTTGTTTGGCAGTTAGGCTTGCTTTCAAGCTTAGGCTTTGGTTTAGACCCTATGTCAATTTTAGTGCCGTTTTTAGTGTTTGCGATTGGTGTAAGCCATGGCGTGCAAATGATCAATGACATTGGCAAAAAAGTGTCTACGGGTAGTTCAACTCGGGTTTGTTGTCAGGCAAGCTTTAGAGCACTTCTGATCCCTGGTGGTATTGCACTGCTATCAGACACAATTGGTTTCTTAACTTTACTCACCATTGATATTGGTATTATTCGTGAGCTTGCTATCACAGCGAGTTTAGGTGTAGCGGTAATTATTTTCACCAACTTAATTTTATTACCTGTATGGGCATCGTACATGCGTTTTGAAGGCTCTGTGCATATTCAAGCAGGTACTCACACAGACAAACCAAATCTACTAGACAAGTTACGCGAGCTATTAGTAAAAGCGACAGATCGTAAAACAGCTGGTTTTATTATCGTCTTTACGGCTGTGTTATTTGCAGTGGGTTACTGGCAAGCTGACAAAATGCGTATTGGTGACTTACATGCTGGTGCGCCATCTTTGCACCAAGATGCCCGCTATAACCAAGACACCTTTTTGATTTCTGATAAATACACCATTTCATCAGATATCCTAAAAGTGATTGTAGAAGCGTATCCTGCTGCGTGTACTGAGCATGATGTTATGGAGCGTATTAGTCGTTTCCAATGGCAGATGGAAAACGTTGCAGGAGTACAATCGGCTGTGAGCTTAAGCTCAGTTGCGCAATCTGTGAACGCCGGCTTCAACGAAGGTAACTTAAAATGGCAAAGCTTGCCGCGCAATACGGCAAGTTTAGTGCAAGCTACTTCACGGGTTGAAACAAGCTCAGGTTTACTCGATGGAAACTGCTCTGTAATGCCTGTGATTATTTTCTTAAATGACCACAAAGCAGAAACAATTGACCATGTGGTAGCTAAAGTTAAAGAGTTTGCTAAGGCTGAAGAAACCGCTGAATTAAAGTTTAAGCTAGCGTCAGGCCCTGTCGGTGTAATGGCTGCAACGAACGAATCGGTATCGGCTGCACAGCTACCTATGATGCTTTACGTTTACGGCGCAGTAATCCTGCTATGCTTAATTAGCTTTAGAAGTGTTAAGGCAACGGTCGCGGTTGTATTACCTCTGTACATCGTATCAACCTTAGCGCAAGCGTTGATGGTACAACTTGAAATAGGTTTAACAGTGTCGACATTACCAGTTATCGCTTTAGGTGTTGGTATTGGTGTCGATTACGGGATTTACATACTTTCATCAATGATGGGGCAGCTAAAACAAGGTGTGGCACTGGAAGTGGCTTATCGTAATGCATTAGCAGAGCGTGGTAGTGCAGTGCTGTTCACAGGTATTACCTTAGCCATTGGTGTTAGCACATGGATTTTCTCTGATCTGAAGTTCCAAGTGGATATGGGTATTCTTCTGACCTTCATGTTTTTGGTTAACATGTTGGGTGCAGTACTACTTTTACCTGCAATTGGTAGCTTCCTCTGGACTGACCAGAAAAAATAATGTGAATAATTGTGCTCCAATATGGCCAGTAATGGCCATTTATATCTATATTTTGTGAATAGATGACCAAATAGCTGAAAAGCTTAAAATGATTTCATCGAAAAGGCTGTTTATTAGCTGTAAAAGAGTTAGAATTTACCTGACTCCACGCTAATAAATGGCTGTACAAATATTCTACTAATCGATAAGTAGTATAGATTAAGGAACATACAATGACACGAAATGAAGGGCAAGCCTCGGTTATCTTAGATAATGTCTGTAAGCTGATCCAGAAAAAAGTTCACGCTGATAATGTGTTACTCGTTGAGAAATTCGCCAAAGCCTTGTACAGCAATATGTCTAAAGAGGATTTGGCTCATCGCAACGATAGTGACTTATATGGCGCTGCACTAAGCCTATGGAACTCGCTAGAAAAAAATAATTCTGATGACGCGGTTGTCCGTGTTTTCAATCCTGAAGTAGCAAAAGATGGCTGGCAGTCATCGCACACTATTGTTGAAATCATCGCGAAAGATATGCCTTTCCTCGTTGATTCTGTGCGCATGGCCATGACTCGCGCAAACATCGCTTCTCACTTATTACTTCACTCTCCGCTGAAAATCCAACGTGATAAAAATGCTAAAATCACCGGTATTTCAAGCTTAAAAGCAGAGCAAGAATCAACGTCGACAAAAACTGTGTTCTTTATCGAAATTGATCGTCAAACAGATGCAAAAGTAATTGAGTCTTTCAAAAAAGAACTTGAGTCTGTGTTAGTTGACGTATCTATCGCTGTAGAAGATTGGCAGCCAATTCGTGAAAAGCTTATAGCGGTTACGAAAGACTTACCAAAACGCCACCATAATAATAACGAAAGCGAAGTTGCAGAGACGGTAGAGTTTTTAGACTGGTTAGCTAAAGATAACTTTACGCTAATGGGTTACCGTGAGTATGAACTTTCGCCTGTGCAAGGTGATTACCAGTTAAAAGGTAAAAAGGGCACTAGCCTTGGTCTAATGAAAAACACTGACGAAGAGCATAGCCGCTTACTTTCTGAGTTACCTGAAGTAGCGCGCCAAGAAGCGCGTAGCAGTAACTTATTAATTTTAACGAAAACAAATTCAGTGTCTCGTGTACATCGACCTGCATACATCGACTACGTGGGTATTAAGCGTTTTGATGATGAGGGCAATGTAATTGGTGAAGATCGCTTCCTTGGTTTATTTTCATCAAGCTTTTACAACAACAGCGCCGCTGATGTACCTGTACTGAAAAGTAAGATTAACCGCATTATGGAAATGTGTGACTTTGCTAAAGGCACCCATGCATACAAAGCGGTATTAAATATTTTAGAAACGTATCCACGTGATGAGCTTGTGCAAGCACGTGAAGCTGAACTACTTGAAGTTGCCATGGGCGTATTACAAGTACAAGAGCGTGATATGTGCCGTATTTTTGTGCGTAAAGACGCATATGGCCGTTTCTTCTCTTGCATGGTATATGTTCCGCGTGAGCGCTATAACACGGCACTACGTCGTGAAACGCAACGTATCTTAGCCAATGCATTTAATTCTGACGACAAAGTCGAATTTACTACTTTCTTCTCTGAGTCAACATTAGCCCGTACACATTACACGGTGCGTGTGACTGACAATAATATTGAATATAACGTGAAAGACATCGAAAACAACCTAATTGAAGCTGCCCGTACTTGGGAAGATAGACTCCAATCTGCACTACTTGAAAGCGCAGGTGAAGCACGCGGTAAAGAACTAAACCGTAAATATGCACAAGCGTTTGCAAGTGCGTATAAAGATCAGGTTTTACCAAGTGCAGCGGTTGTTGATATTGAAAAGCTAGAACTTCTAAACGACGAGAACAAACTTGAGATGTTGTTCTACCGTCCACAAGAAGAAGCAAACACCAATGTTGTTCGTTTAAGCTTATTCCATAAAGATGTGCCAATCCACTTATCTGACGTAATGCCGATGTTAGAAAACTTTGGTTTACGCGTAGTGGGTGAAACGCCTTACTCAGTGAAAACGACTGACGGTAAAGTTAATTGGATCATGGATTTCACCATGCTAATTGACAACAAGGGCATTGCTGACTTTGATAAAGTCTCAGCGCGTTTCCGTGCAGCGTTAACGAACGTGTGGAATAACCGTTTAGAAAATGATGGCTTCAACCGTTTAGTATTAATGGGTGGCTTAACAGGTCGTGAAGCGTCTATTCTTCGTGCCTACGCAAAATACATGCGTCAAATTGGTGTAACTTTCTCGCAAACTTACATCGAAAGCACATTTGCAAATTACCCACACATTGCATCGCAAATCGTTAACTTATTCACTAAAAAGTTCTCAGTTAAGAACCCAGGTAGTGAGAAGACACTTGAGAAGCTAGTTGCACAAGTTAATCTTGAACTAGAAAACGTAGCAAACCTAGATGATGACCGTATCATCCGTTTATACGTTGATATGATCAATGCAACTCTTAGAACGAACTTCTTCCAAAAAGAAGCTGATGGCCAATTTAAGTCATACGTATCGTTCAAAGTTCAGCCTTCTATGATCCCTGAAATGCCATTACCACTGCCTGCGTTTGAGATCTTTGTATACTCGCCGCGCGTTGAAGGCGTGCATTTACGTGGTGGTAAAGTTGCTCGTGGTGGTTTACGTTGGTCTGATCGTCGTGAAGACTTCCGTACTGAAGTACTGGGCCTTGTTAAAGCGCAACAAGTTAAAAATACAGTTATCGTGCCAGTAGGTTCTAAAGGTGGTTTCGTATGTAAACAGCTACCGACAGACCGTGAAGCATTCTTCAAAGAAGGCCAAGAGTGTTACAAGATTTTCATCCGTGGTTTATTAGATATCACAGATAACATTGAACGTGGTGAGATTGTGCCACCAGTTGATGTTGTTCGTCATGATGAAGATGACCCGTATTTAGTTGTTGCTGCCGATAAGGGTACTGCGACTTTCTCTGATATCGCAAACGGCATTGCAAATGAATATAACTTCTGGCTAGGTGATGCATTCGCATCAGGTGGCTCAGTAGGTTACGACCACAAGAAAATGGGTATCACTGCAAAAGGTGCCTGGGAATCTGTTAAGCGTCATTTCCGTGAAATGGATATTGACTGTCAAACAACTGATTTCACTGTGGTGGCAATCGGCGACATGGCAGGTGACGTATTTGGTAACGGTATGTTGCTTTCTAAGCACATTCGCTTACAAGTAGCGTTTAACCACATGCACATCTTTGTTGATCCAAACCCAGATGCAGCGACATCTTACCCAGAGCGTGAGCGTTTATTTAATCTACCGCGTTCTTCGTGGGAAGATTACAACAAAGACCTCATTTCTCAAGGTGGTGGTATTTTCTCTCGTGCGGCTAAATCAATTAGCTTAAGCCCAGAAATGAAGAAAATGCTTGGCACTAAGAAAGCGAGCATGACACCTAACGAGTTAATCAAAGCAGCTCTAATGATGGAGTTTGATTTACTTTGGAATGGTGGTATCGGTACTTACATCAAGAACTCTAAAGAGACTGATGCTGATGTGGGTGACCGCGCGAATGATGCACTTCGTATTAACGGTTCTGAGCTTGGTGCAAAGATCTTAGGTGAGGGCGGTAACTTAGGTGCGACTCAATTAGGTCGTATTGAATTTGCGGCTAAAGGCGGTCGTGTTAACACCGACTTTATCGATAACGTAGGTGGTGTTGCGTGTTCAGATAACGAAGTAAACATCAAGATCTTACTTAATGGCCTAGTTGCTGAAGGTGACTTAACACGTAAACAGCGTGATGAGTTACTTTATTCAATGACTGATGAAGTGTCTGAGTTAGTATTGAAAGACTGTTATCGTCAAACGCATACCTTATCGATTACTCAATCAAAAGGTACGTCAACGCTTAAAGAAAAAGTACGTTTCATCCATGCCCTTGAAAAAGATGGCAAGCTTAACCGTGCAATCGAGTTCATTCCAACGGATGAAGAGCTTGCAGAGCGCGCAGCAGCGGGTAAAGATTTAACTCGTCCAGAGCTTTCTGTACTTGTTTCTTACGCGAAGATGGTATTAAAAGAGTCTCTAGTGGTTGATGAAATCACTGAAAACCCTTACTACCGTCAGTTATTAGTTAAGTCGTTCCCAGTGCCACTTCGTGAGAAGTTCAACGATGCAATGGATAACCATCCACTTCGTAAAGAGATTATTGCAACGAAACTTGCAAACAACATCGTTAACGATATGGGTCTTAACTTTATGGTTCGTATGCACGAAGAAACAGGTGCTAACGAAGCTGAAATCGCACTTTGCTACTCAATTGCAAAAGAAGTGTTCCAGATGCCAGAAACATGGTCATCGATTGTTGCACTTGATAATAAGATCCCAGCAGCTGTACAAACAGAAATGCTATATCAATTACGTCGTACGGTTCGTCGTGCAACACGTTGGTTCTTACGTCATCGCAATAAAGCACAAACAATTGAGCAAGCAATTGAATTCTTTGCACCAACATTTGCTGATTTAAGTGAAAACTTAAACAGCTACATGGTTGAAAAAGAAAGCGAGCGCTTAGTTAAAGCGGCAGATAAGCTAATTGACAGCAATGTACCAAAAGCACTTGCAACACGTATTGTGTCACTATCAAGCTTATTCTCTGTAATGGACTTAGCTGAAATCGCTAACAATTCAGAGCGTAGCATTGATATGGTTTCTAACACCTACTTCAAGCTAGGTGCGCGTATGGGCTTACATTGGTTCCTTGACCAAATCACCAACCAACCAGTTGCGAATCACTGGCAAGCACTTGCGCGTGCTTCTTACCGTGAAGAGCTGGATTGGCAACAACGTACATTATCAGCTGTGGTACTTAATAGCTTTGCTGCAGACAGCAAAGACATTGATGCACAAATTGATGAGTGGATGGATAACCAAGATCTACTATTACAACGTTGGAAGCAGATGCTTTCTGAGTTCAAAACATCGCAAAGCCATGATTTTGCGAAGTTCTCAGTGGCACTTCGTGAACTAATGTTGTTAAGCCACAACTGTGACACTTCCAAATAAGTGAAAAGTCGTTAAAATACATACCCCAGCTCGCTGGGGTATTTTTTTGCCCTTAATTTGCAATGGTCCGTTTATAAACGGCTACCTTGTTTATTTTTACCTAAGGAACAAACCATGTTTTATGATCTAGCTCGCCGTTTTATGTTTACCCGTGATGCGGAGTGGGCTCATGAATTTGCACTTAATAATTTACGCCGATTTGCTCATACGCCATTGAGTGCTGCGTGGTCTCAATCTGTCCCTAATAAACCCGTCAACTTTTTAGGTTTAGAGTTTAAAAACCCAGTAGGTTTAGCGGCTGGCTTAGATAAAAATGCTGAGTGTATTGATGCATTTTCGCAAATGGGTTTTGGTTTTGTAGAAGTAGGTACTGTTACACCACGTCCGCAAGCGGGTAACGATAAACCGCGAATTTTCCGCTTACCTGAATCAAATGCGATTATTAACCGCATGGGCTTTAACAATAAGGGCGTTGATAACCTAGTTAACAATGTTAAAGCAGCGAAATACGACGGTATTCTAGGTATTAATATTGGTAAAAATAAAGATACACCAAACGAGCAGGGTAAAGATGATTACATTCACTGTATGCGAAAAGTATTTGAGCATGCATCGTATATCACAGTAAATATTTCTTCACCGAATACCCCAGGTCTTCGTGATTTACAGTACGGCGAAGCGCTTGATGACTTATTGCAAAGCTTAAAGAATGAACAACTTGATCTAGTTGCTAAACATAACAAACAAGTGCCTATGCTAGTTAAGATCGCCCCTGATCTTGATGAAGTACAAATCGGCCAAGTTAGTGAGTCATTGATCAACAATAAGATAGATGGTGTTATTGCTACAAACACCACACTTGAGCGTGCAATGGTACAAGGTCAACAATACGCAAATGAAGCGGGTGGTTTATCAGGCCAGCCTGTGCGTCAGCGTTCAACCCACGTGGTTAGTGAGCTTAAGCGTTTAACCGAAGGTAAACTACCTATCATTGGTGTGGGTGGTATTGACGATGCTGATTCGGCAAAAGAGAAATTTGCAGCTGGTGCAGACCTTGTACAAGTTTACACTGGTTTCATTTATAAAGGCCCAGAATTGGTAAAAACGATCCTAAACAGCTTATAAGGATCAGTTATCTAAGCAATTGATCATTAATAAAATGTTCTAAGAAATCATTTTATTAATGGTCTGCTTTAGTTATAATTTGTGATTATGCGCACAGTATTTATTCGTTAGGGAGGGGACATGTTACAAGCATCTAAGCAATGGAAATGGCTTGCTTGTGCAAAAAATAATCGTCTTTTGGTTGACCTAGACCAAGATATGCAACTGTGCACGCCTTACAAACTTCGCCAACTCACCGATTCTGTTTTACAAGAGCCTAACTTTAGCCTTGAAGACGCTGCATTTTATCAGCAAGTTTATCAATACCTCGAAACTTTCTCACTATGGAACCCTGCACAGCTTTGCCAAATCGCGCTAAATGCTACTGCGGTCAAATTTCATTTAAAGCCAGTACTTGCAAAAAGTTGGTTCTTTCATGAGTATCATGGCAGCCAGCCAAGTGTCGAAGCGGTTGTTAAATTGTGCTCACAGGCACAAGAAGGTGAGTTTTTAATTGTTGACCACTCAAGCGAAGCCTCAGTGTGTATTAACCTAAGCCAACACTTTCAACTAGACGAAAACCTTTCTCTTGAACAGTTTGAGGCTATTAAGGTTTTAAATAACCGTATCCATCCTGTTTATATTCAACAAAAACAGTTTAAATCAGCCTAGGGCTTGTTGACCTTTGTGAATTAAAATTTGTTCACTTTAGGAGCTATTTAATCGCGGCGCGAGATTTGTAACCTAGTGAGCTAAGTAAAAATCCAGCTAATATCCCTGCAAATGTTGGCGTTTTTGTTCGCCAAGCTATGCTATAATCCTGCGCAATTAGCATTTAAGGGTTTTTACTTTGCAATTTATCGCACTTACTTCTATCGGAATAGAAAATTTACTTGTTGATGAGCTTACAGCACTAGGTGCAGAAGTCTCAAAACAAACCGTGGGCTCTGTACGTTTTGAAGCAGATAGCTTATTAGCACAAAAGATTTGTTTATCGAGCCGTTTTGCGACTCGTATCATGATGCTGATAGAAGAAAAAGAAGGCGTAAAAGACAAAGACAGCCTTTATCAATTTGCGCGCTTGCAGCCTTGGCAGGAATGGTTTGGCCCTAAACAAACCTTTGCTGTTGATTTTAGTGGTACTAATAACGACTTAAAAAATACGCAATTTTCTGGTCTAGTTGTAAAAGATGCGATTGTTGATTACTTCGCGGATTTATTCGAGCAACGTCCTGATGTTGATAAATACAATGCCAATGTACGTGTTGTAGCAAGATTGAACCGTCAAGGTGTTGCGCTTTACATCGATTATTCTGGCCCGCGTTTATCTGAGCGTGGTTATCGTCAAGATCAAGGCAAAGCGCCGATTAAAGAGCATTTAGCTGCAGCCCTTGTGAAACGAAGTGGTTGGCTTGAAAACGTACAACAACCTTTATTCGATCCATGTTGTGGCTCTGGTACCATTTTAATTGAAGCTGCAAGCATGGCACGCAATGAAGCGCCGGGCTTATTCCGTGAAGGTTTTGCCTTTGAGCGATTGCCTAGTTTCCGAATTCAAAAATACAAAGAATTAAAAGCAGAACTAACGGCCCAAATTACAGATCCTAAACTTTGGCTTATTGGCCATGATATTGACGCCAGTGTGATTTCAAAAGCGCAAGAAAACGCAGAGCGTGCTGACCTTGGTAATGTGATTAAGTTTAAACAAAGTGATGCCACTAAGTTAACCTCAGTTGCGAAACTACCTGGTGTGGTGATTTCAAACTTACCTTATGGTGAACGTTTAGGCTCAATGGCTGAGCTGGTGAACTTACATCGTAGCTTAGGTGTAGGTTTTAAAAAGCACTTTAATCATTGGAAACTTGCTTTACTTGGCACTGACGAAAGCTTATTTAAGTTATTAAAGTTAGTTAAGTTAAAACGTTATAAGTTTAAAAATGGCCCTTTAGATGTTGTATTAAACCTATACCAACTTGACGATAAACAAGTAGAACTTAGCAAAGAAGATAAGCCGGCTCTTAATTTTGAAGGTTCAACTGCCTTTGCAAACCGTTTAAAGAAAAATAAGCAAAATTTAAAGAACTGGTTAAAGCAAAATGAAGTAAGCTGCTACCGTGTTTATGATGCGGATATTCCAGAATATAACGTAGCTGTTGATGTATACGATGATTCAGCGGTTATTTTTGAATATGCTGCACCGAAAGAAATCGATTACAATACGGCTCAAAAACGTTTGCAAGATGTGATCAGCTTGACCGCTGAGCAATTAAAGATAGCACCAGAAAATATTGCAGTTAAAGTGCGTAAAAAGCAAAAAGGTGAAGAGCAATATACCAAGGTAGCAAAACAAAATCGTACTCAAGTAGTTGAAGAGTTTGGCGCTAAATTCAAAGTAAACTTATTTGATTATTTAGATACTGGTTTATTTTTAGATCACCGTTTAGCTCGTCGTTATATCCAACAAAACGCACAAGGCAAACGTTTCTTAAACTTGTTTGCTTATACAGGCAGCGCATCTGTGCATGCTGCTGTGGGTGGTGCTAAAGCGATTACCACGGTTGATATGTCAAAAACCTACCTAAAGTGGGCGCAAGAAAACTTTGCTCTGAATGATATCAGTAATACACGTTATCGTTTTGAGCAAGCAGACTGCTTGAAGTGGCTTGAGTATGCACAAGGCCAATATGATTTAATTTTCTTAGATCCACCGACGTTCTCAAACTCAAAACGTATGAAAGATGCGTTTGATGTACAACGCGACCATATCAAATTACTTACCTGGGTTAAGAAAATTTTAAGCCCTAACGGTACGCTTATATTCTCAAATAATAAGCGTGGCTTTAGCATGGATGAAGTAGGGCTAATGGGTCTGGGTTTAAAAGCAGAAAACATTTCTGACAAGACTTTATCACCAGATTTTAAACGTAATAAGCAAATTCATAATAGCTGGCTTATTACCCATGGCTAACTTTACCCTGTACCACACTGATGGCTGTCATCTGTGTGAAATGGCCGATGAATTATTAATTGCTGCAAACGCTTCGTTTGTAGCAAAAGATATTATGGACAGTGAACAGCTGATTGAACTTTACCAAACCAGTATTCCGGTTGTGGAATCTCATCAAGGCAAGAAATTATTTTGGCCTTTTGATGCTGAGCAATTAGCGCAATTTATTGCTGATAATAAAGAATAAGAGTAGTAATCACGATGGATTTAATCAGAATAGCCAAAGCTCAACTCGCTTATGGTACGCATCCGCTACTAGATGATGCCGATGCCGTTATTGAGTCAGGTGAGCGCGTTTGTATCGTTGGTCGAAACGGTGCAGGTAAATCAACACTATTAAAAGTGCTTGATGGCCAAGTGACATTGGATGATGGTGAAATCAACCAATTAGGCGGTATTCGCATTTCACGTTTAGAGCAAGATCCACCAAAAGGGGCGGCAGGCTCAGTATTTGATTATGTCGCGCAGGGCATGCCTGACATTGCTAACTTACTGATAGAATATCACCAAGTTAGTAATCAAATGCAAACAGACTATAACGATAAATTGCTTAACAAATTAGAGCGTTTATCTAATCAATTAGAAACCGTTGATGGCTGGCGTTTTGATACCCGTATTCAGCTCGTTTTATCTCGCTTAGAGCTAGACCCAGAAGCCAAGCTTGAATCATTATCGGGTGGTTGGCTACGTAAAGTTGCTCTTGCACGAGCCTTGGTTAGTGAACCTGATTTACTGCTACTTGATGAGCCTACCAACCACTTAGATATGAGTAGTGTTATTTGGCTTGAGCAATTTTTAAAAGAGTTTAAAGGCGGCATCGTTTTTATTTCTCACGACCGTGCATTCATTCGAGCAATTGCAACCCGTATTCTTGATTTAGACCGTGGTAAGCTGGTTTCATACCCTGGCGATTATGCGACATATCTTGAACAAAAAGCGCATGATCTAAAAGTAGAAGAAACACAAAACGCATTATTTGATAAGCGCTTAGCAGAAGAAGAAGCGTGGATCCGCCAAGGTATTAAAGCACGTAGAACGCGTAATGAAGGCCGTGTACGTGCTTTAAAAGAGTTACGTAAAGAGCGTAAGCAGCGTGTTGATCAAGTCGGTAAAACTGATTTCAATATTGAAACAGCGGATCGTTCAGGTAAATTAGTATTCGAAGCGAAAAACATCTGTCATGCATTTAAAGATAAAGTCATCGCAAAAGACTTTTCAACCCTTGTTATGCGTGGCGATCGTGTTGGCCTTGTTGGGCCAAATGGTATTGGTAAAACAACACTGCTTAAAATTTTATTTGGTGACTTAACACCTGATAGCGGCAGTGTTAAGCAAGGTGTTAACTTAGAGTTTGCTTATTTTGACCAGTATCGTCAAAAGCTTGATGAAGAAGCAACAGTACAAGATAACGTAGCTGAAGGTAAGCAAGAAGTGATGATGGGCGGGCGCTCACGTCATGTACTAGGTTACTTACAAGACTTCTTATTTCCACCGGCAAGAGCGCGTACGCCAGTAAAAGCGCTTTCGGGTGGTGAGAAAAACCGCTTATTATTAGCAAAGTTATTTTTAAAGCCATCTAACATTATTGTTCTCGATGAGCCTACCAATGACCTCGATATTGAAACTTTAGAGCTTTTAGAAGAGATCATTAACCAATATCAGGGCACTGTACTGATTGTAAGCCATGACCGTGAATTTATTGATAATACCTGTAATTCTGTATGGGCATTTGAAGGTAACGGCAAGATCACCGATATTGTCGGAGGCTATAGCGACTATGAAGCGTATGCAGCTCATTTAGCTGAGCAAGAAAAACAACAACAGCAACAAATTAAGCAAGAAAAGCCGGCCGTTGTTAGCCAAGATAAAACACCAAAGAAAAGTAATAAACTCTCTTACAAATTAAAACTTGAATTAGAAGAATTACCCAGTAAAGTGGAACAACTTGAAAAAGCGTTAGACGCTCAGCAAGTTGTGGTTAATGACCCTGACTTTTTTAAGCAAGATGCTGCAATTACAACAGAAGCATTGAACCATTTAGCCGAGTTAGAGTCTGAGCTTGAAGTCGCTTTTGAGCGCTGGGAAGAACTCGAAGATTTAAAGAATCAGTAGTAAGGATTAAAATGAAATACAAATTACTCGCTGCCAGTATTTTAGCCACCCTAAGTACCTCAGCGATGAGCGCAACCTATAAATTAGAAGAATTAGGTGGAATTGATGGCGCTAAATTTAACTACGTAACAGATGTCAGTGAAAACGGTCACATCATAGGCTTAGCAAATGGCCTTTACAAATTACCCGTTGATGTCTCTTATATCGATTTTACAGATTCGTTGATCAAAGATGCTTATGATACAGCTAAAAAGCAGTATGAACTTATTGATAAAGAAATTACATTCACCCTTGATGATATTGAGAATAACGATGCGGTAAATACAAATGCCGATGCTCATGCATTTATGGTCAGTTTTTTAACAGGTCGTTCAACTGACTCAGAATATCAAAAATTATCAAGTGCAATTACAACACTTTACACATCTGAAGGTGCTTCAGAACAAGTTTTATTTGATGAACAGTCTCTTGATTTTGATGGCTTAACACGCTCGACTTCTAATCTACTAAATGCTGTAACAGATGACGGTGTGATGGTTGGTTGGGGCAGTGCACCTTACGAAAAAACATCGTTCACTCAAACAGATGAAGACGAAGAAGAAACCCACTTTTTAAGAGACTTCATTAGCCGTGCAATTGTTATCAGCGAAGACGGTGTGAAAGTTGAATTAGCACCAGAGTTTGATGAGTATGGTGGTGTTAGCTCAGCAAATGATATTATCAAAACAGCAAATGGCTATGAAGTAGTAGGCACTGTCTCTACTGATATTGCGGTTGATCCACTGGATGATATTACAGATAACTGTGACGGAGAAGATGAACCAGTTTCAGACTGTGTAGAAGCGTACAACCGTACTTATTCAACGGGTATTTATAATAAACGTGCTGTTAAGTGGACATTAGACAGTAATCTAAACATCACCAATACAGAAATGTATGGCTTAGGTTTAACGCCTGAAGATGATGAAGATTTCGCGTTCCGTAGTAACGCACTTGCAATCAACGAAAATGGTTTAGTGGTTGGTACGTCTGATGTGCGTTACAAGAGTAATAGTACACGTATTACTATGCCTGTTATTTTCGAAAATGGTGAAGTAAAAGAATTTATCGACCAAGAGGATGATTGGATTTCGGGTCAGCCTTTAGCGGTAAATAATGATGATGTTATTGTTGGCTACGCGAGCAAGCGTATCGACGGTACAACGCGTACAAAATTTTTCTACTACGATAAAAATAGCGATAGCGTTGTTTTCCCAACGGATTACTTTTCAAGCTCAAGTTCATTAGCTAACGATATCAATGACAATGGTATTATTGTTGGTGAGGGCGAAACAGATATTTACAATACTTCTACCCGTCGTCGTGAAGGTTTCATGTACACCATTGGTGAAGATTCAGTTGTTAACTTAAACGATTTATTACCTTGTTATGAAGAAGATGGTGAGACTCGCTTTAAATACACGGTTGCTGAAGCGAAATCAATTAACAACAATAATGAAATCTTCGGTGTTGCGACTAAAACTGTTGAAAAGACAGATTCATTCGGTAACGTTGTAGTCGATGTTAATGGCAATATCGAATATGAAAGTGTCGCAGTGGCTGTTAAGTTAACACCAATTGATGGCTCTATTGAAGAGTGTCCTGCAGAAGAGATTGAACAATACGAGCGTCAATCAGCAAGCTTCCCTTGGTATGCATTATTGCTATTACCATTTGCAGCAGCACGTCGCTTCTTTAAAAAGTAATCGTTTCGTAATCGAGACTTACTAGTCAATATTAAAAAACCCAGCTTCAAGCTGGGTTTTTTGTCTATACTGAAATCAGTTATTTTTTATGGCGGTGTATCCATGCTTTACGGACTGAGCGTTTCCAAAGCATGTCGGTACCAAAATAACCAATGATTGCCGCAGCTGTTGCACATATAAATGAGCCAACTAAAAATGCAGGTCCAATTGTTGTAAGGCTATCTATAAACCATTGCCAGCTTGGTTCAAATTGGAAGTGCTGCTGTGGTTGAGCAAGGGCAATGGTGCCTACAATATATGAACAATAGAAAATAGGAGGCATGGTCAGTGGGTTAGTGATCCACACTGTTGCAACAGAAATCGGTAAATTTACTCGAAATGGAATAGCCAGGGCGGCTGCAAGAACCATTTGAAAAGGAACAGGGATGAACGCAAAAAATAAACCAACAGCAAATGCACCGCGTGCTGAGCGTCTATTTAAGTGCCATAAATTGGCATCATGCAATAAACGACCAAAAATTCTTAAATACTTGTGTTCTTTTACCTTGTTATGATCAGGTAAAAAGCGTTGGATCGTTTTCTTAGCCATTTAAAGCAACCATTTACATCTATTTGGTTATGCAGCGGCTTTGTTATAGGCTGTTTTTTCACCCTATATACATTTGGCACTGCGGCGTTTTATATAATGAGTTTTGCTGTATTGCTAGCAGGTGCCTATTTTAAGCCTTTTTTAACTCTATTGTCAGGGTTTATTTGCGCTATTTTAGTAGTGATTTTTCATTACTTCATCTTTTATTCAATCTCTGACTGTCAAATCGATTATCAACAAAGCAGATTAGTTCTATTTGAGGTAGTTGAAACTTACAGTGAACAAAGCCCTTATTACATTAAAGCAAGTCTTAAAAATATTGAATCTTGCTCTACAGGCATGCGACCTGCTCCTAATGCAATGCTAAGCATTACTTCAGATAAACCTGTTACTAGTGGAGATAAATTAAGCGCAGAACTCAAACTTAAACCTTACAGATCGGTAAAAAATTTCTATAGTTTTGATAGAGAGCGGCAAGCATTACTTGAGCGAGTATTTTATAAAGGCCGAAGCGTAGGGGAGATAAGCTATTTAAATCATCATCGATATGACTCCCTTCGAGTGAGTTACCACACATATATTGAAAAAGTGACGGCAAACACCCAGTTACAATGGCTTTATTATGCGCTTTTAACCGGTGACAGAAGTAAAATAAGCTATGAAGATAGAAAACACCTACGTGAATTAGGCTTGTCGCATCTGCTTGCTATTTCAGGTCTTCATATCGGACTTATCTTTGCAGTCGGCTTTTATAGTAGTAAGTGGCTGTTAAGAGTGAGTCATTTACGCGTAAGACAATCAATTCAATTAAATAAGTTATTTGTTTTTGTAGGATTCTGTTGCTCGTTCATCTATGTCTACTTAAGTGATTTTATAGTTTCCGCAAGCCGAGCGCTGCTGATGTTAGGCTGTTACCTTGTTATTTATAACCTAGGGAAAAACCCAGTGCGTTGGCGTTCAATTTTGTACGCCTTGAGTGTTGTGTTGTTTATAGACCCATTTGCACTTTTAAACCCCGGGCTCTATTTCAGTTTTTTGGCTGTTACGATCATCTTTCTACTGACTAAAAACACAGTTAATTTGTCACTTGGTTTTTTAAACCGATTTGCACAGCTACTGCAAGTTCAGTGCGCTTTATTTGTCGGTTTACTGCCTCTATCCTTATATTACTTCTCTGGCACTAGCGTCATAGGTTTATTGATTAACCTCATTGCCGTGCCCTTGGTAGGTTTACTATTATTGCCTTTGTTACTTTTTTATAGTTTGGTTTCTAGCCTACTGGATGTTTCTGGTTTGTTATCACTCGTCGACAGTGCGCTGTATTATGGCTATCAATTACTACTCTCTATCCCTAATGGCTGGCGTTGGTTCTCGCTCAATGAGTTTAGTTTTTCATTATTGATCATAAGTTACATATCACTTCTGCTGTTGTACTTTAGTCCAAATAAATATGTGTGCTTAATTCCTGTTTGTGTATATGTCGTTGATAGTGAATTACAGCCAGAAGCTAAGTTTCAGTTAGATGTGTTTGATGTAGGGCATGGCTTGATGGTGATGGTAAGCCACAAAAACAAAGCGATAATTTATGATTTAGGGCCACAGTACTTTGGCCGTTATGATTATGTACGCCGTGTATTACTCAACAACATCATTAAACAACAGTTATCTGTTATCGCAACAATAATAAGCCACTTAGATAACGACCATTCTGGCGGTTTAACAAGTTGGCAAATGGCAGGGTTTCAAGACACTCTAGCTATCTTTCATCCTCAGGGGCTGGGAAATAAGTGCAAAACAACAACACTCAAGCTTGATGAGCTTAATATCAGAAGTTTTACAGCAAAGGTAGAAAACGCGAGTCGTAATGATCAGTCGTGTTTATTAAAAGTAACGGGTTTTAATTACTCAGTGTTACTGACTGGGGATATATCCGCAGCGGCAGAAACTAAGCTTGTTGAATCGGGGAAGGATTTACGAGCGACTATTTTAATAAGCCCCCATCATGGTAGTAATACTTCTTCCAGTTATAAATTTATAGGTGCAGTAATCCCTGAAGTAGTTATCCATTCATCTGCTTATCAAGGGCAATGGCGCTTTCCTCATCCTGAGGTTGTAAATCGTTATAACCAACACCATATACAGCAGTTATCGACGGCAGAATATGGCCATATACGCATAAAATTTTACGAAGATATATATCGCTTAGAATTTGCGCGAGAGCAGGAAAGTTATTGGTTCGAACAAGATTGACGTTTTGTTTTTACCCCCTAAAGGCTACAATAGTCGAAGTCTATGAATAAGAGAGTGTTATGGATCAAACTACATCCCAAATCTATAAGCGATTAATCAGTTATGTGGGTGATTATAAATTAATCGCGTTTTTCGCCATTGTAGGCATGATTGGCTATTCAGCCATGGATGCATTGTTTATCAATTTAATGAAGCCCTTCATTGATGAAGGTTTAAATGATCGTAACACTGATGTTTTAACTTATGCACCATTTGTTGTAATTGCATTGGTATTAGGTCGTGGCATGTTTAACTATATGTCGTCGTACTGTTTAAGTTATGTAGGCTCTCAAGTTGTAAGAACGTTGCGCCAACAATTATTCGAACATATTTTACATCTGCCGGTGTCTTTTCATGATAAAAATTCAAATGGCGATTTAATCTCTAAAATCACCTTTGATACTGAGCAGGTTCAACAAGCCATTACTAAAGCCCTGTTAATTGTTGTAAGAGAAGGGGCCTTTGTTGTTTTCTTACTATTTAATATGTTTTATACCAGTTGGAAGCTATCACTGATATTTTTAGTCATTATTCCGCTGGTGGCCGTGATCGTTGCGTTTGTATCGAAACGTTTTCGTATGATTTCGAAAAAAATCCAATCTGCTATGGGCCAAGTAACTCGCAGTTCAGAGCAAATGCTATCTGGTCACAAGGTGATTCATGGCTTTGGTGGTCAACAGCAAGAGATATCGCAATTCTCGGCTATTAATAATCATAATCGTCAGCAGCGCATTAAAATGGATGCAACTAAAGCGTTAAGCGTTTCTGTTATCCAAATTTTGGCAGCAAGCGCGATGGCCGTGATTTTATGGGTTGTGTCTATGCCGTCGATGATTGATACCATCAGTTCAGGTGACTTCGTATTACTTATTTCATCAATGATGATGTTATTACGCCCACTGAAGCAACTTTCTAACGTTAATAGCGATTTACAACGTGGTATTTCGGCAGCGCAAAGTATCTTTTTAGTTCTTGATGAAGAAGTAGAAAAAGACACTGGCACTTACAGCGTTGACAAAGTAACTGGGAAAATTGAAGTGAACAATGTGACCTTTAAATACCCAACGAAAGATGAGCCTGTATTAAAGAATTTATCTCTTTCGATTAATGCAGGCGAAAGCATCGCATTGGTTGGCCGTTCTGGCTCAGGTAAATCGACCATCTCAAATTTATTACCGCGTTATTATGAGCTTGAAGGTGACAGTGAAATTTTGCTTGATGGCGTCAACATTGCTGATTACAAACTGACAGACTTACGTAAGCAATTTGCACTGGTATCTCAGCAAGTGGTTTTATTTAACGACACTATTACGAATAACATTTGCTATGGCCTTGACCGCGAATTAACAAACGAGGAGTTAATGGCGGTTGCCAAGCAAGCCCATGTTTGGGAGTTTGTTAAAGACTTACCAGAAGGTTTAGATACCATGGTGGGTGAAAACGGCGTTATGTTATCAGGCGGTCAGCGTCAGCGAATAGCTATTGCTCGTGCAATATTAAAAGATGCCCCTATTTTGATTCTTGATGAAGCGACATCTGCGCTTGATACTGAATCTGAAAAACTGATCCAGCAAGCACTTGATAGCTTAATGAAAGAAAAAACATCGATTGTGATAGCACACCGTTTATCAACAATAGAAAACAGTGATTGCATTTATGTCATCGACCATGGTCAAGTTATCGAAAAGGGCACGCATGGCGAGCTACTTGAAAAAGACGGTACCTATAGTGCGTTATGTAAGATGCAGTTTGGTGAGCAGTAGTGAGTGTTATTGAAAAAAGCTGGTATAAAAAGCCTGGCTTACTCAGCGTTCTGCTGTTACCTTTCAGTGTGCTTTTTTGGCTTATCTCAACGCTTCGTGCTTTGTTATATAAGCTTAATATACTAAAAGCATTTAAAGCGCATCTTCCTGTCATTGTTGTGGGTAACATTAGTGTGGGTGGAAACGGCAAAACGCCATTTGTTATTTGGCTCGCTGAATACTTACAGCAGCAAGGTTTAAAAGTGGCGGTGATCAGTCGTGGCTATGGTGGTCAGTCTGATTCGTATCCTTTGTTAGTGACTGAACAAACGACGACAGCGCAAGCGGGTGACGAACCAGTACTTATTAAACGCCGCCTAGGTTGTGTTGTAATGGTTGGCCCTGACCGACAAGCGAGTATAAAAAAATTAGAACAACATGATATCGATGTCATTATTTCTGATGATGGCATGCAGCATTATAAAATGGCGCGTGATATCGAATGTTGTATCGTTGATAGTGAACGCCAATTTGGTAACGGTTTATTAATGCCTGCAGGTCCACTTCGTGAAACCAAAGCGCGCTTAAAATCGGTTGATTTAGTCATAGAAAATGGTGGCAGCGCTCAAAGCCGCTATGATTTAACATCAAGCCCATTTCGTACCGTGAGTAATTCAGAACTCGCCAATTCAGTTCAAGATAAAGGCCATGCGGTCAGTGCTATTGGTAACCCCAAACGCTTTGAAATAAGTCTTGAGCAGCAAGGCATTAACTTACTATCAACTCATCATTTTCGTGATCATTATGCCTACCAAGCAAATGACTTTAGCGATTTTGCAGATGACGCTGTATTTATGACAGAAAAAGATGCAGTTAAATGCTTTAGTTTTGCTAAACCAAATTGGTATTATTTACCTGTTGATGCAAAGCCAACAGCAGCAGTTATCGAAAAACTTAATTTATTATTAAAACAAAAAGGGATCCTCAATGGCCTTTGATACAAAATTACTTGAAATTATCGCTTGCCCAGTGTGTAAAGGTAAACTACGTCTTGATAAAGAAAATCAAGAGCTTATCAGTACTGCTGCGAAACTAGCGTACCCAATCAAAGACGATATCCCGGTGCTTTTAGAAAATGAAGCCCGTGAATTAAGCCAAGAAGAGGTTGATAAGTGGAATTCGTAGTCGTTATCCCAGCTCGCTACGCATCGACGCGTTTACCAGGTAAACCACTTGCTGATATTTGTGGTAAACCAATGATCCAACATGTTTATGAAAAAGCGGTTGCATCAGGTGCATCACAAGTTTATGTAGCGACTGATCATCAAACAGTGTTTGATGCAGTAAAGAAGTTTACTGATAATGTATTGATGACACGAGAAGATCACCAATCAGGCACAGAACGTTTAGCTGAAGTTGTTGAACAGTTAAAACTTGAAAGTGACACTATTGTTGTCAACGTGCAAGGTGATGAGCCTTTATTGGCATGCGAAAACGTATCTCAAGTTGCCATGCTACTTGCTGATTCTGATGCGCCAATGGCGACTTTGAGCACCAGCATTGATGAGATTGATGATATATTTAATCCCAACTGTGTAAAAGTCATTAACGATGCAGACAACAATGCACTGTATTTTTCGCGTTCGCCAATCCCTTATCACCGTGATGCGATGATGAATGATGACCGTGATAAGCTAGATCTTGCTGATTTTGCACGCCATATTGGTATTTATGCTTATCGTGCTGGCTTCATTAAGGACTACATCGAATTACCAGAATCTCGATTAGAGCTTTTAGAGTCTTTAGAGCAGCTTCGTGTACTTTATCATGGCCACAAAATTAAAATCGCAAAAGCTCTGTGTGCACCGCAAGCAGGCGTAGATACCCCTGAAGATTTAGCGCGCGTTATTGCAGTGCTTGGCAACTAAAAATGCATGATGTAAACAATGTTCATCTTCATGCCAGTGAAGATGACTTCTTTGTTTTTTATAAACCAGCAGGTGTGAGCTTTCATAGTGAACAATGTGCTGGTTTTGTCGTACTTGCTGAAGAGCTTGTTAATGAGAAGCTCTATCCGGTTCATCGGCTAGATAAAGTAACATCAGGTTTAATTATATTAGCCCGTAACAAAGAAGCCGCAGCCGAATTCACTTCGCTATTTTCTGATCATAAAATAAATAAGTTTTATCTAGCCGTTAGTGATGCTAAGCCTAAGAAAAAGCAAGGTTGGATAAAAGGGGATATGCAGAAAAGTCGTCGTGGTGCATTTAAGCTGTTAAAGAGCCAAACGAATCCTGCTATCACACGCTTTTACTCAAAAAGTATTCGACCAGGGCTTCGTGCATACTTGTTAAAGCCATTCTCTGGTAAGACACATCAGCTTAGAGTCGCGATGAAAAGCTTAGGCGCTCCAATTCTAGGTGATAGTACGTATGCTGGTAGTAAAGACGAGCGCACAAACTTGCATGCCTATGCACTACAATTTAGTTATAAAGAGCAGCTTAAAGAGTATCGATGTGATTACACTTTAGGTACTCATCTTAATGAAGTTTTTAACTCAGACGAATTCAAAGAGTGGACAGCTCCTTGGACGTTGGATTGGTAAATGAAAGAAACAACACAAGACATTCGTTTTGGTGGCATTAAACGTTTATATGGTCATCAACAATTTGATTGGTTACAACAAGCACATTTTTGTGTCATTGGTATTGGTGGCGTAGGTAGTTGGGCTGCTGAAGCATTGGCTCGAACGGGTGTAGGGCAACTAACCCTCATTGATTTAGATGATATTTGTGCAACCAATGTTAATCGTCAAATTCATGCTTTAACTGGCACCGTAGGCGAAGCAAAAGTAGAAGCGATGAAAACACGTTGTGAGCTTATAAATCCAGATATCAAAATTAATGTTATTGACGATTTCATTACGCTAGATAACATTCGTGAGCATATTCAAGGTTTTGACTATGTGATTGATTGTATTGATGCTGTAAAAGAAAAAGCTGCGCTTATTGCTCACTGTAAACGCATAAAACTACCGGTTATTACAACCGGAGGCGCAGGCGGGCAAACCGACCCTAGTCAAATCAGTTTTGGTGACGTTGCAAAGACAACCCATGATCCATTGCTTGCAAAAGTACGTTATATTTTGCGAAAACAGTACAACTTTAGTAGCAATCCAAAGCGAAAATTTAACGTCGATTGTGTTTATTCTACAGAGCAGCTTGTATATCCAACCTCTGAAGGTGAGGTTTGCCAAGCAAAACAAGGTGCAGATGGTTCAATGAATATGGACTGTAATAATGGTTTTGGCTCTGCAACCATGGTGACAGGCAGCTTTGGCTTTTTTGTTGCAGCCAAAGCGATTAGAAAATACCTTGATAAAAAACAGCGTAGTTTATAAAACTTATTGTTTTTGTTCAGCCATGGTTTGAATTTTATCAACCATGGCTTTAATACCATTACCACGAGAAGGGCTCAAATGGCTAATTAGACCGAGTCGTTCAAATTCATTATAGGCATTAATTTGCGTTGCTTGCTCCGGTGTTAGACCATTGTATAAGGCTAAAATTAAAGCCAATAGCCCTTTAACGATACGAGTATCTGAATCGCCCGCTAAAACTAGGCTGTTTTCTGTATGATCAAAGTCGATATACAGCCACACTTTACTTTCACAGCCTTTAACAAGGGCATCATCTACTTTGAGTACTTCAGGCATAACAGGTAATTGCTTACCTAAGAGCATTATTTGGCGATATTTTTGCTGCCAGCCTGCAGCTGTTTCAATGTTTTTACTAACGGCTTCAAACGCTGAATTCATAACTTATCCAAAATTAATCTAATAACTCAATACTACTTTTAACAGCACTGATAAAGGCGTCTACATCAGCTTTATTGTTATATAACGCAAAACTTGCTCGTACAGTCCCAGGTATACCTAAATGGCTCATTATAGGTTGTGTACAATGATGGCCACTACGCACGGCAACGCCAAATCCATCAAGTAGGGTGGCTAAATCAAACGGATGTTCATCGCGATAATTAAAACTAATGTTACCGATGTTATCTGTTTGGTTTGAATAGATATTAATACCATCAATAGCTGATAATTGTTTTATCGCATAGTCAAAAACTGTATGCTCATGTTGACGCATTTGCTGAAAATCTAACGATATTAAATAATTTATTGCCTCACTAAAGGCAATGACACCTGCAATATTCGGTGTTCCTGCTTCAAATTTACCCGGCGCATCACGAAAAGTGCTGTGTGTTAGGTTCACTGTTTCGATCATTTCGCCACCGGTTTGATACACATCGAGCGAATTTAACAGCTCAAATCGGCCATATAGGCCTCCTAAACCTGTCGGCCCGAGCATTTTATGGGCAGAAAATACGTAAAAATCACAGGAAATTTCTTGTAAATTAGGGCGTAAATGCATCGCTGCCTGCGCACCATCAATAACAGAAATAGCATTAATGGCTTTACATGCGCTAATGATTGGCGCTAAATCAGTGATATTCCCAAGGGTATTTGATGCATGGGTAATAGCGACTATTTTAGGGTTTTGTTGCTTGATAAATTCACTACAGTGCACGCTATTAATAGTTAAATCATTTTCTATCGGCAAAATAATGACTTCTGCACCGGTACGCTGAGCTAGCTGTTGCCAAGGGACGATGTTGGCGTGGTGTTCAATAGCAGATAGGGCGATTTTATCGCCAGGATTAAGCCTCGAAGCCAGACCATTTGCGATTAAATTAATCGATTCGGTTGCCCCTTTGGTCCACACTATCTCATTATTTTTTACAGAAAAATAATCTGCAAGTAGCGTTCGGGTATGTTCATATTGGCGTGTCGCGTTTTCACTGAGTGTATGGCGGCCGCGGTGCACATTAGCGTTCTCGTGGGTATAAAAACGGCTAAGAGTATTAATAACTGCCTGTGGCTTTTGCGAGGTAGCCGCTGAGTCTAAATACACCAAAGGCTGCTCATTGACTGTTTCATTCAGTATGGGAAAGTCAGCACGTATTTTTGTGATATCGAACATGAAAGGCCTTAAGCTACAAGAATGCGACGATTTTAATTACTTTGCACAAATAGACAAGTGCAGGGCAACAAAAAAGGCCGCATAGCGGCCTTTTTTAAACGCAAATTCGTATTAACGCTTGTCTGTTGGTACGTAATCGCGTGAAGTTTCACCAGTGTATAACTGACGAGGACGGCTGATCTTGTGACCAGGTTGAGAAAGCATCTCATCCCAGTGAGAGATCCAACCAACAGTACGTGACATTGCAAAGATTACAGTGAACATGCTTGTTGGAATACCGATTGCTTTTAAGATGATACCTGAGTAGAAATCTACGTTAGGGTAAAGTTTCTTCTCAACGAAGTATGGGTCTTCAAGTGCAATTTGCTCAAGCTTCATAGCGATATCAAGAAGTGGATCTTGAATGTTTAGCTCAGCAAGTACTTCGTGACATGTTTGACGCATTACTGTCGCACGTGGGTCGAAGTTTTTGTATACACGGTGACCAAAGCCCATAAGACGGAAAGGATCAGACTTATCTTTTGCTTTAGCAACGTACTCGTCGATACGGTCAACAGAGCCGATTTCTTCTAACATGTTAAGACATGCTTCGTTAGCACCACCGTGCGCAGGGCCCCATAAAGATGCGATACCAGCCGCGATACAGGCGTAAGGGTTAGCACCTGAAGAACCAGCTAGACGAACAGTTGACGTTGATGCGTTTTGCTCGTGGTCAGCGTGAAGCATGAAGATTTTGTCCATTGCTTTAGCAAGAACAGGGCTTACTTTGTATTCTTCAGCTGGTACTGAGAACATCATGTGTAAGAAGTTTTCAGCGAAGCTTAAGTCGTTACGCGGGTAAACAAACGGTTGACCTACATTGTATTTGTAAGCCATCGCAGCGATAGTTGGTAATTTAGCAACTAGCTTGATTGCGCTTGTTTTACGTTGTGTTGCGTCAGTGATGTCTAAATCTTCGTGGTAGAAAGAAGAAAGAGCACCTACAACACCACACAGCATTGCCATTGGGTGAGCGTCAAAGCGGAAACCTTGGAAGAAGTTTGCGATTTTAGTATCAAGCATTGTGTTGTGCGTGATTTCTTGAGCAAAAGCTTCGTATTGTTCTTTAGTCGGTAATTCGCCGTTTAATAGTAAGTAGCAAAGCTCGATGTAGTTTGATTCATCAGCTAATTGCTCGATTGGGTAACCACGGTGTAATAAAACACCTTTGCCGCCATCGATGTAAGTGATTGAAGATTCACAAGAACCGGTCGACATGAAACCTGGGTCGTAAGTGAAGTGACCGTGTGAACCTAACGTACGTACGTCGATTACATCTTGGCCAGCAGTGCCTTGGTAAATTGGAAGTTCGATTGGATCAAGACCATCAATATGGACCGTGGCTTTCTTATCCGCCATCTATTTATCTCCTATTAAGATAACAACTCTGATTGTTATGTTCTGAATCTGTTTAAGCACATTCTTTTCATTTTAACGTGAAAGAGGGGTATAAAGTCAATTTTTATAAACATTATGCACAAATGGATAATAAATATTCTGCCAGGATTAAATATTATACTATTGGCTAATTCGCAAACGTCTCTTACTAAACAAGAATTGTAAAAAGACCTTTGGCTATATATACTATCCAAGGTTTTATACCGTATTGTCTGTAGGTAAACTTTATTTTTACATTTGAGTTTTGCATAAGTGTGAACTTTTTGTGTATCAACACGGTTTACTTAGATAGTTCCATCGAAATTCATTTTGATGGGTTTTAGAAAAACAAGTAGATGAGCTCCTTAGTGGGCAAGATGGGCAAGTAACTGTGAAAAAGCAAAGACCTGTAAATCTAGATCTAACAACTATATCTATGCCGGCAACGGCTAAAGCATCAATTTTTCACCGCGTCACCGGTGTTGCATTATTTTTTGCTTTAACTTTTGTCATTTGGGCTTGGTCTGAGTCTCTTTCTTCTGCAGAAGGTTTTGAATTCGTCAAGGGTCTGTTCAGCGGATTCATTGCCAAATTCATAGCATGGGGCACCATTTCTGTATTGGCGTATCACTTAATCGGTGGTATCCGTCATATCATTATGGACATGGGTCACTGGGAAGAACTTGAATCAGGTAACTTCAGCGCTAAAGTTGCATTAGCTTTAGGTGTTGTAGCTGCAATTCTAGCAGGAGTGTGGATATGGTTTTAAATCAAGCAACTCTTAAACGTGATGGTGTACAAGATTTCGTATCACTACGTGCAACAGCATTAATAATCAGCGCTTACGCGATTTTTATTATCGGCTATTTTTTATGTACGCCAGAAGTCACTTTCGAAGCCTGGCAAGGCCTATTCTCTAACCTAGCAATGAAAGGGTTTACCTTAATTACCCTAGTTTGCATTATGGTTCACACCCGTATCGGCCTTTGGCAAGTTCTTACTGACTATGTTAAATGCGCTAAATTACGTGCTGTTTTAGGCTTTGTATTAAACCTTATGGCTGTTGCTTACGTAGCAATTGGTCTAATCGTTTTATGGGGTGTTTAAGTGAATTATTCTGTTCGTGAATTTGACGCTGTAGTGATTGGTGCAGGTGGTGCGGGTATGCGCGCAGCACTAGCTATCACTGAATCAGGCAAAACCTGTGCACTTATCTCAAAAGTTTTCCCTACACGTTCTCACACTGTGTCTGCACAGGGTGGTATTACGGTTGCTCTGGGTAACTCACATGAAGATAACTGGGAATGGCACATGTACGATACTGTTAAAGGTTCCGATTTCATCGGTGACCAAGACGCTATCGAATATATGTGTAAAACAGGCCCAGAAGCTATTACTGAATTAGAAAACATGGGTTTACCATTTTCTCGTTTTGAAAATGGCCGTGTTTACCAACGTCCTTTCGGCGGTCAGTCGAAAAACTTTGGTGGTGAACAGGCTGCACGTACTGCAGCAGCAGCTGACCGTACTGGTCACGCGCTATTACACTGTTTATACCAACAGAACGTTAAAAACAAAACTAACGTATTCTCTGAGTGGTACGCACTAGATTTAGTTAAAAACAGCGACGGTCACGTTGTTGGTTGTACAGCAATCGACATCGAGTCTGGCGAAGTTGTTTACTTCAAATCAAAAGCTGTTGTTTTAGCAACAGGTGGTGCAGGCCGTATCTACGCATCGACAACGAATGCACACATCAATACTGGTGACGGTGTTGGTATGGCTACACGTGCTGGTGTTGCAATGCAAGATATGGAAATGTGGCAGTTCCACCCAACAGGTATCGCCGGTGCCGGTGTACTTGTAACTGAAGGTTGTCGTGGTGAAGGTGGTTACCTTCTTAATAAAGACGGCGAACGCTTCATGGAACGTTACGCACCAAATGCAAAAGACTTAGCGTCTCGTGACGTTGTTGCTCGTTCAATGATGACTGAGATCCGTGAAGGTCGTGGTTGCGATGGTCCTTACGGTCCTCACATCAAGCTTAAGCTTGACCACTTAGGTGAAGAAACACTTAACTTACGTCTTCCAGGCGTATGTGACCTTGCGAAAACATTCGCACACGTTGATCCAGCTAAAGAACCAATTCCAGTTATCCCAACATGTCACTACATGATGGGTGGTGTTCCAACTAACGTAAATGGTCAAGCATTACAAATTGATGCAAACGGCCAAGAGAAAGTAGTTGAAGGTTTATTCGCTGTTGGTGAGATTGCATGTGTATCTGTACACGGTGCTAACCGCCTAGGTGGTAACTCACTACTTGACTTAGTTGTATTCGGCCGCGCAGCTGGTAACTTCTTAGGTAAGTACCTTAACGGTGTTGAAGCAGGTAAAGATGCGTCTGATTCAGATCTTGAAGCATCACTTGCACGCTTTAACCGTTGGGAAAACTCTAAAGCTGGCCAAGGTGAAGACCCAGTACAAATCAAGAAAGACCTACAAATGTGTATGCAACTTAACTTCTCGGTATTCCGTGAAGGTGATGCAATGGCAACAGGTCTTAAAGAGCTTAAAGAAATTCGTGAACGTCTTCAGTACGCTCGTCTTGACGACAAGTCGACTGAGTTCAACACTGCACGTATCGAATGTCTAGAGCTTGATAACTTGATGGAAACAGCATACTCAACAGCAGTAGCTGCAAACTTCCGTACAGAAAGCCGTGGTGCACACTCTCGTTTTGACTTCCCAGATCGTGATGACGATAACTGGCTATGTCACTCTATCTATAACCCAGTTACAGATGAAATGACAAAACGTGAAGTAAACTACGCGCCGAAACTGCGTGAAGCTTTCCCACCTAAAGCACGTACATACTAGGAGCGAGACGATGGCACAAGTACAATTTTCGGTTTATCGTTACAATCCAGATGTTGATAATGCACCACGTATGCAGGACTTCTCGCTAGAAACGCAAGAAGGCCAAGATATGATGGTATTGGATGCGCTTATGCAATTAAAAGAGCAAGATCCAACATTATCATTCCGTCGTTCATGCCGTGAAGGTGTGTGTGGTTCAGACGGTATCAACATGAATGGTAAAAACGGTTTAGCGTGTATTACTCCTTTATCAACGCTACTAAAAGGTGGCAAAGGTAAAATCGTAATTCGTCCTTTACCAGGTTTACCTGTGGTACGTGACCTTGTTATTGACATGAGTCAGTTCTACACTCAATACGAAAAAGTTAAGCCTTACCTAATCAACGACACGCCTGCGGCGGGTGAGCGTCTTCAGTCAATCGAAGAACGTGATAAGTTAGATGGCTTATATGAGTGTATCTTATGTGCATGTTGTTCAACATCGTGTCCTTCGTTCTGGTGGAATCCAGACAAGTTCATCGGTCCTGCGGGTCTTCTTCATGCGTATCGTTTCTTGGCTGATAGCCGCGATACAGCTACTGAAGAGCGTCTTGCTGACCTTGACGATGCGTTCAGCGTGTTCCGTTGTCACAGTATCATGAACTGTGTTAGCGTGTGTCCAAAAGGTCTTAACCCGACCAAAGCAATTGGACAAATCAAATCAATGCTTTTAAACCGCGCTGTTTAAAGCTTGAATATGTAAGGTGGTTAAGTGATTAACCACCTTGTTTTTACAACAATTAATTTCTGCGCTAAAGAAAAGGGCTTATAAATGCACGAAGGTGTGATGAAGGCATGGCTAGAATCTTCTCACTTAAACGGCGGTAACGTTGCTTACGTAGAAGAGCTTTATGAAGCGTACTTAGATGATGCGACTTCTGTGCCAGAAGAATGGCGAGAAGTGTTCGAACAATTACCAAAAGTTGATGGTGTGGATGTTGACGTTAAACATTCAGAAGTTCGTTCACAATTTGCACAGCTTGCTAAAAACAAGCATAGAGAAGTAGTGGTAGCAGAGGGTGGCTCTGGCGATCCTAAACAGGTCAAGGTGCTACAACTTATTAATGCTTTCCGTTTCCGTGGTCACCAAAATGCCAACCTAGATCCATTAGGTATTTGGCAACGCGAACGTGTTCGTGATCTAGAATTAGAGTACCACGATTTATCTGAAGCTGATTTTGACCGTGAATTCAATGTGGGTTCGTTTGCTGTCGGTCGCGAAACCATGCCATTAGGTGAGCTATATCAAGCACTCAAAACGACTTATTGTGGGTCGGTTGGTGCTGAGTATATGCACATCACTTCAACTGAAGAAAAGCGTTGGTTACAACAACGTTTAGAATCAGTGCAATCACGTCCAACGTTCTCTAAAGAAGAAAAGCTACGTATCCTTAAAGGGTTAACAGCTGCAGATGGCCTTGAAAAATATTTAGGGGCTAAGTTCCCTGGTGCAAAACGTTTCTCACTTGAAGGTGGTGACGCATTAGTACCAATGCTTAAAGAACTAATTCATCGTGCAGGTGAAAGCGGACAAAAAGAAGCTGTTATTGGTATGGCTCACCGCGGTCGCTTGAACGTACTAGTGAACGTTTTAGGTAAAAACCCATCAGAATTATTCGATGAGTTCGCTGGTAAACACAAAGACACATTAGGCTCAGGTGATGTTAAATATCACATGGGTTATTCATCTGACTTTGCAACTAACGGTGGCAACGTGCACATGGCACTTGCATTTAACCCGTCTCACTTAGAAATCGTTAACCCAGTGGTTATGGGTTCGGTACGTGCTCGTCTAGACCGTCTAGGTGATAAGTCAGGTATTAAAGCATTACCAATTACTATTCACGGTGACTCTGCAATCGCAGGTCAAGGTGTTGTACAAGAAACATTTAACTTATCGCAAACTAATGCATTTAGTTGTGGTGGTAGTATCCGTATCGTTGTTAATAACCAAGTTGGTTTTACAACGTCTAAACAGTCTGATGTACGTTCTACACCATACTGTACTGATATTGCGAAAATGGTTCAGGCACCAATTTTCCACGTTAATTCTGACGATCCTGAAGCGGTTGCATTTGTTACTCAAATCGCACTTGATTTCAGAAACCAGTTTAAACGTGATGTAGTGATTGATTTAGTATGTTATCGCCGTCATGGTCATAACGAAGCGGATGAGCCGAACGCGACTCAACCACTTATGTACCAAAAAATCAAAAAGCATCCAGTACCTCGTCTAATTTACGCAGACCAATTAGTTGCTGAAGGTTCATTCTCAGAAAATGAAGTAAAAGCACTTGCTGATGATTACCGTAACGGTTTAGACAAAGGCAACTGTGTTGTTGAAGAAATTCAACTAGAAACATCGCACTCTTCTGATTGGGCTAAGTTTGTTGGTCACGATTGGGATGTTGAGTACGATGCAACAGTATCGGTTGAGAAGTTAAAAGAGCTTGGCGAAAAAGTAGCAAGCTTCCCAGAAAGCCACAAAGCACAGTCGCGCGTTAAGAAAATCTACGACGACCGTAAGCTAATGGCGACAGGTGAAAAACCACTTGACTGGGGTATGGCTGAAACACTTGCTTATGCAACCCTTGTTGATGCAGGTACAGATATCCGTTTAACCGGTCAAGATTCAGGCCGTGGTACATTCTTCCACCGTCATGCTGTTGTTCATAACCAAAAAGATGCATCAACATACTTGCCGCTGCAAAATATCAGCGAAAAGCAAGGTGCATTTGAAGTGTATGACTCAGTTCTTTCTGAAGAAGCGGTACTTGCATTTGAATATGGTTACGCAACAGCTGAACCTACGTCACTTGTAATGTGGGAAGCACAATTTGGTGACTTCGCTAACGGTGCACAAGTTGTATTTGACCAATTCTTAAGTTCAGGTGAGCAGAAGTGGGGCCGTTTATGTGGTCTTACATGTTTACTTCCACACGGTTATGAAGGTCAAGGTCCTGAGCATAGCTCGGCACGTTTAGAGCGTTTCTTACAGTTGTGTGCTGATCACAACATGCAAGTATGTGTTCCTTCAACACCTGCGCAAGTTTATGCAATGCTTCGTCGTCAATCAGTACGTCCACTTCGTCGTCCATTGATTGTTATGACGCCTAAGTCGCTACTTCGTCACCCGTTGGCAACATCTACACTTGAAGAGTTATCTGAAGGTGTATTCCACAATATGATCGATGAAATCGATGATATTGCTGCAGATAAAGTAGAACGCGTTGTATTCTGTAGCGGTAAAGTTTACTACGAGCTACTACAAGAGCGTCGTAAGCAAGAATTAAATAACATTGCTATTGTTCGTGTAGAACAATTATATCCATTCCCACACGCTGAGATGGATACAATCATGCAGCGTTACCAACACGTTAAAGATTTTGTTTGGTGTCAAGAAGAGCCACAAAACCAAGGTGCATGGTATTGTTCTCAACACCACTTTGTTGATGCAATCCCAGCCGGTGCTAAATTAACTTACGCAGGTCGTAAAGCATCAGCATCACCAGCGTGTGGTTACATGTCAGTGCATAATAAAGAACAACAAGCGCTCGTTGCAGATGCGCTTACTATTGAAAAGAAAGGATAAGCAATGAGCACAGAAATTAAAGTTCCTGTACTTCCTGAGTCGGTTGCTGATGCTACTGTTGCAACATGGCACGTAAGTGTTGGCGACAAAGTAAGCCGCGACCAAAACTTAGTAGATATCGAAACAGATAAAGTTGTTTTAGAAGTTGTTGCACCAAATGACGGTGTAATCACTGAAATTTCACAAGAAGAAGGTGCAACGGTACTTGGCGAACAAGTAATTGCATTACTTGGTGATGCAGATGCTGCACCAGCAAGTGACGAATCAGCACCAGCTAAATCAGAAGACGCGCCAGCGGCGCAATCAGCACCAGCATCAGAAGGTAAAGAAGTGGACATTAAAGTACCTGTACTTCCAGAATCAGTCGCAGACGCGACTATTGCTACTTGGCACGTTCAACCAGGTGAAGCGGTAACACGCGACCAAAACCTTGTTGACATCGAAACTGATAAAGTTGTTCTTGAAGTTGTTGCTCAAGAAGACGGTATCATGGGTGAGCACATTCACGCTGAAGGCGAAACAGTACTTGGTGAGCAAGTAATTGGTACAGTTAAAGCGGGTGCAGCACCGGCAGCAGCAGCTCCTAAAGCTGAAGCAGCACCAGCAAGCGAATCAAATGACAGCTCTGACGTGTTAACGCCGTCAGTTCGTCGTTTAATCGCTGAGAAAGGCCTTGATGCATCAAAAATTAAAGGTACTGGCAAAAATGGCCGTGTAACTAAAGAAGATGTTGATACATTCTTAAAAGCACCGGCAGCAGCGCCTAAAGCAGAAGCATCAGCGCCAGCAGCACCTATGGGTGACCGTACACAAAAACGTGTTCCTATGACTCGTTTACGTAAAACAATCGCTAATCGTCTTCTTGAAGCGAAAAACTCAACTGCAATGTTAACGACTTTCAACGAAGTTAACATGAAGCCAATCATGGACCTTCGTAAGCAGTACCAAGAAGTATTCGAAAAGCGTCACGGTATCCGTTTAGGCTTCATGTCTTTCTACGTGAAAGCAGTTACTGAAGCACTTAAGCGTTTCCCTGAAGTAAATGCGTCTATCGACGGTGATGATATTGTTTATCACAACTACTTCGACATCAGCATCGCGGTTTCTACACCACGTGGTCTTGTTACTCCAGTTCTTAAAGACTGTGACAAGCTATCTGTTGCTGAAATCGAAAAAGGTATCCGTGAGCTAGCGCTTAAAGGTCGTGACGGTAAATTATCACTTGATGATATGACAGGTGGTAACTTCACTATCACTAACGGTGGTGTCTTCGGTTCATTACTATCTACACCAATCATCAACTTACCACAGTCTTCAATTTTAGGTATGCACAAAATCCAAGAGCGTCCTATGGCTGTAAATGGTAAAGTTGAAATCTTACCAATGATGTACTTAGCGTTATCTTATGATCACCGCCAAATCGATGGTAAAGAATCAGTAGGTTTCTTAGTAACAATTAAAGAGTTACTTGAAGATCCGACTCGTTTACTACTAGATGTTTAATCTGGTTGTATGAAAACTAAGCTGTGAACCTCGTTCACAGCTTTTTTTTTGCGCCTTTGGTCTAACTGGGGTTTTCATGTGGAGCCTTGGGATTTATACTAAGTGCGCAATTTGGGATAGCTGTTTATTTTGCATAAATATTCAGCTCTTTTAGTATAAAAAATTGGATAAAGCATCATGAATTTGCATGAGTATCAGGCAAAACAACTTTTTGCCGAATATGGTTTACCAGTTTCTCAAGGTTTCGCTTGCGATACACCTGAAGAAGCTGCAGCAGCTGCTGAGAAAATCGGCGGTGATATGTGGGTTGTTAAAACACAGGTTCACGCAGGTGGCCGTGGTAAAGCTGGCGGTGTTAAGCTAGTTAAAACAACTGACGAAGTTAAAGAGTTCGCTGCGAACTGGTTAGGTAAAAACTTAGTTACTTACCAAACAGACGAAAATGGTCAGCCAGTATCAAAAATTCTTGTTGAAAGCTGCACTGACATCGCTAACGAATTATACCTTGGCGCTGTAGTAGATCGTGCTTCTCGTAAAGTTGTTTTCATGGCATCTACTGAAGGTGGTGTTGAAATCGAGCAAGTTGCAGAAGAAACTCCAGAACTAATTCACAAAGCTGAGATCGATCCACTAGTTGGTCCTCAAGCTTACCAAGCTCGTGAGTTAGGCTTCAAACTAGGTTTAAACCCTACTCAAATGAAACAGTTCGTTAAGATCTTCATGGGTCTTGCTAACATGTTCAACGATTTCGATTTCGCTCTATTAGAAATCAACCCGCTAGTAATCACAGACGAAGGTAACCTTCACTGTCTAGACGGTAAAATCGGTGTAGATGGTAACGCGCTTTACCGTCAACCTAAAATCCGTGAAATGCACGATCCTTCACAAGAAGATGCGCGTGAAGCTCACGCTGCAAGCTTCGAGCTTAACTACGTTGCACTAGACGGTAACGTTGGTTGTATGGTTAACGGTGCAGGCCTAGCAATGGGTACTATGGACATCGTAAACCTACACGGTGGCAAGCCAGCTAACTTCCTAGATGTTGGTGGCGGTGCAACTAAAGAGCGTGTATCTGAAGCATTCAAGATCATCTTATCTGACGACAACGTTAAAGCTGTTTTAGTTAACATCTTTGGTGGTATCGTACGTTGTGACATGATCGCAGAAGGTATCATCGGCGCAGTTAAAGAAGTAGGTGTTAACGTTCCTGTAGTAGTACGTTTAGAAGGTACTAACGCTGAACTTGGTCGTGAAGTACTAGCTAGTTCTGACCTTAACATCATCGCTGCTGAATCACTAACAGACGCAGCTGAAAAAGTTGTTGCTGCTGCGGAGGGCAAATAATGTCTGTATTAATCAATAAAGATACAAAAGTTATCTGTCAAGGTTTCACAGGTGGCCAAGGTACTTTCCACTCTGAGCAAGCGCTTGAGTATGGTACACAAATGGTTGGTGGTGTAAGCCCAGGTAAAGGCGGTCAAACGCACCTTGGTCTTCCAGTATTCAACACAGTACGTGACGCTGTTGAAGCAACTGGCGCAACTGCATCAGTTATCTACGTACCAGCACCTTTCTGTAAAGATGCAATCTTAGAAGCTATCGATGCTGGCATCGAGCTAATCGTTTGTATCACTGAAGGTATCCCAACACTAGACATGGTTGACGTTAAAGTTAAGCTTGATCAAACTGGTGTTCGTATGATCGGTCCTAACTGCCCAGGTGTTATCACTCCGGGTGAAACTAAGATCGGTATCATGCCTGGTCACATCCACAAGCCTGGTAAAGTAGGTATCGTATCACGTTCTGGTACTCTTACTTACGAAGCGGTTAAGCAAACTACTGACGCTGGTTTCGGCCAATCAACATGTGTTGGTATCGGTGGTGACCCTATCCCTGGCACTAACTTCATCGACGTTTTAGAAATGTTCGAAAAAGACGAGCAAACTGAAGCTATCGTTATGATCGGTGAAATCGGTGGTACTGCAGAAGAAGAAGCTGCAGAATACATCAAGCACAACGTGACTAAACCAGTTGTTTCTTACATTGCGGGTGTTACTGCACCTCCAGGTAAGCGTATGGGTCACGCTGGTGCAATCATCGCAGGCGGTAAAGGTACTGCTGATGAGAAATTTGCTGCATTAGAAGCTGCTGGCGTAAAAACTGTACGTTCATTAGCTGATATCGGTAATGCACTTAAAGAGAAAACAGGCTGGTAATCAGTTCTAATCTCTTAAAAAAAGGCTCGCTTTTGCGGGCCTTTTTTGTATCTATCACATCCTTCTACCCGACAAGAAAATTCCAATCATAAATTAAGAATAATAATGCTTTATTTGTGAATATAAATTCTCTACACTTGTGGCTTGTATATCTGTTTTTATTAAAACATTCGACTTTAATAAGGTAAATATTACGTGCGTACCACAGAATTGGTAGATGGATTTCGCCAGTCAACCCCATACGTTAATGCTCACCGCGGTAAAACATTCGTTGTTATGCTTGGCGGAGAGGCGATCGATCAGTCTGGTTGTCGCAGCATCATCAACGATGTCGCGCTATTAACTAGTCTTGGTATTAAGATTGTTTTAGTGTTTGGTGCTCGCCCACAGTTTAACGCAGCGCTTGAGCAAGTTGGCATAACTAGTCAGTTTCATAATGAGATACGGGTAACTGATAACGCAACATTTGATGTAATTAAGAAGGTTGCGGGTGCAATGCAGTTCGATATAACAGCGCGTTTATCTACGTCTTTAAGTAGTACACCTATGTCTGGCTCATTTTTAAATGTGGTGAGTGGCAACTTTGTAATTGCTCAGCCTTTAGGTGTTGATGAAGGTGTTGACTATCATCATTCAGGTAGAGTGAGACGTATCGATGTTGCGGGTATTCGCCACCAGTTAGATAACAACGGAATTGTTCTGCTTGGGCCAATAGCGGCTTCTGTTACAGGTGAAAGCTTTAACTTAACTGCTGAAGAAATTGCTACGCAAGTAGCTCTCAAACTACGTGCCGATAAAATGCTTGGCTTTTGTAAAGAAGCCGGTATTTTGGATGAAAATGGTGAGGCGATTGCAGAGCTAATGCCAAATGAAGCTGAGCAACTATTAGCAAGCTATCGCAAGCAACCTGACTCATGTGTAAGCGCAACCGTATTCTTACAAGCTGCAATTGATGCTTGTCGAGGTGGCGTACATCGTTGCCATCTTGTTAGTTACAAAGAAGATGGCGCCTTATTACAAGAGCTGTTCTCTTTAGATGGTATTGGTACACAAATCGCACCACAAAGCTCTGAGCAATTACGAAGTGCAAGTATTGCTGATATTACCGGAATCATTAACCTTATAAGACCCCTTGAACAGCAAGGCTATTTGGTGCGCCGTTCTCGTGAACAGCTAGAAATCGAAATTGAACAATTTACGGTTATTGAGCGTGATGGTCTTATTATAGCGTGTGCGGCTTTGTATCCGTTTGCAGATGAACAAGTGGGGGAGTTTGCAAGTTTGGCTGTTCACCCTCAGTACCGAGATGCCGATCGCGGCAGTTATCTACTGAGGTTTATTATTAATAAGGCTAAACGTGCGGGTTATTCGCATTTATTTGCACTCACTACACGCAGCATTCACTGGTTTTTAGAGCAAAGCTTTGAAATAGTGACAGTTGATGAACTACCTGCGAAGAAAAAAGCGCTTTATAACCATGAACGCCGCTCTAAAGTATTGCGTCTAGATTTAACTAAGCTCGGAAATAAGAGGTGACGCATGCGCATCACCTCTTATACTCTTAATATTGATAGTTAATGTGCTGATAAAAACGCACGCGAAAATCTTGGCGAGTTGGATTAAATGCCAGCTCGTCGGTAACTTCATTTATCGCACTTTGCACTTGATTCATAAACTTACCATAACCAATGTCATGCTTGTCTTTATCAGCTGCGGCAATCACAAAATGTAGCGAATCTACAAGTTGATCTGCATCCCAATACTGTTGTAATTGCACCTGCTCAGAGCTGCAATCAAAGGTCAGCTTTTGAAGTTCGCTGTTACTTTGTGCGTTATCAATATTGCTATTACGAACAATAGGGCGGGTACCGTTAGCGATAAAAGCGCCGAGTGTTAATCCGCGTTTATCACATGCTCGTTTGAACGCATCAAAGATATATTGATAAAACTGCATATAATTCTCTTCGTTCAACATATGCTGAAATTGCGTTTTAATGGCGCGAGTTACTGGAATCGAAAATCCAGCGTATGTCATCTCACTGTGTTCATTTGGTAAATGACATTGGCGAGACTGGTAACGTGGATATAAGCTACGTAATTTATAGCCATAGCTTTCTTTGTGACCTTTTGCTTTAGCAAATAAATCATAAGTTAGATGTTGGTGGTCACGAATTTTAAGAGGTGGTTGGCCGCTTAGTAGTTTTTCTTGTAGTGAGTTGATCACTCTTTGCACATTATGATGAAAACTAGCCGCATGAGCGCGAATATCTTCACCTGTCGCTAAGAATAATAAACGAATTTTTTTGCATTTTTGCTCACCATCAGCAAATACATTATGTGCTTCATGGTATTGTGGGTTATAGAAAAACAAAATTTGCTTAGCGGTTTCTAAGCTATATGCCTCATCATGGTAACGTACCACTGGCAGTTTATCGTTGGCGATTAGGTGTACATTATGTAATTCATACTCATCACATAGTGCAAATAACTCCCTTGCAAGACGCTTATAAGCACAGCTCACATTAGTAAACTGGGCAAAAAACTCATCAGTAGGTTTAAATTCAACTAACACATACTGGTTTGCACGTGCTGAGCTTGGAATATAGACTCGATGTTGATTGAGCGAAGCCATCTTTTTTCCTTATTGGTAGTGAAACTGACGGCACTATATCGCTAGTCAATGATCATTTTATTGCGTTAGAACAATTTTTTTACCGATTTTGTCGAGTCTGTGAACTATGTATTTAACAATCGACGTAATATCTTCAATAAACATGATGCAACCACTGTATGTTAGGGTTTGTTTTTGTAATAATGCATTAGTTTTGTCACCATGCAATATTCAGAGGATTATGCTCCTATGGCGGAAATTGAGAATCGCCCAAGTAACTTTATTAGAACGCGTATCGACGAAGATCTAGCAAGCGGTAAGCATGCGACTACACACACGCGTTTTCCACCAGAACCAAACGGTTTTTTACACATTGGTCATGCAAAGTCTATTTGTTTAAATTTTGGTATCGCCCAAGATTATCAAGGTCTTTGTAACTTACGTTTTGATGATACGAATCCAGAAAAAGAAGACATCAACTACGTAAACTCGATTAAAGAAGATGTGCAGTGGTTAGGTTTCCAGTGGGATGGTGAAATTAAGTATTCATCTAACTATTTCGATGCCTTATACGGCTATGCTGTTGAGCTTATCGAAAAAGGCCTAGCGTATGTGTGTTTCTTATCGCCAGATCAAGCCCGTGAATACCGTGGTACTTTAAAAGAGCCAGGTAAAAATAGCCCATACCGTGATACGCCAGTTGAAGAAAACCTAGCGCTATTTGAAAAAATGCGTAATGGTGAATTCAAAGAAGGTGAGTGTGTACTGCGTGCTAAAATCGATATGGCAAGTTCATTCATGGTACTGCGTGATCCGATTATTTACCGTGTTCGTTTTGCTCATCACCACCAAACAGGTGACAAGTGGTGCATTTACCCAATGTACGACTTCACACACTGTATTTCAGATGCGCTAGAAGGTATTACACATTCATTATGTACGCTTGAGTTCCAAGATAACCGTCGCTTATACGATTGGGTATTAGATAACATCAGCCTTGAGTGTCATCCGCAACAAATCGAGTTCTCACGATTAAATCTTGAGTACACCATTATGTCTAAGCGTAAATTAAACGACTTAGTGGTAAATGGACATGTTGAAGGCTGGGACGACCCACGTATGCCAACGATTGCTGGTTTACGTCGTCGTGGTTATACACCTGCATCAGTACGTGAGTTCTGTTCTCGTATCGGTATCACTAAACAAGAGAACATGGTTGAAATGGGTATGCTAGAAGCCTGTATCCGTGAAGACCTAAATGAGCATGCACCTCGTGCAATGGCTGTTCTTGATCCTGTGAAGGTTGTTATCGAAAACTATGACGCAGATAAAGTAGAGACTTTATCTGTTGCTAATCACCCGAATAAAGAAGAGATGGGTCGCCGTGACGTACCTTTCACTCGTGAACTTTATATCGAGCGTGAAGACTTCCGTGAAGAAGCAAACAATAAGTTTAAGCGTTTAGTTCTTGATAAAGAAGTACGTTTACGTGGTGCGTATGTAATTAAAGCTGAGCGCGTTGAAAAAGACGAAAACGGCGAAATTACGACTATTTTCTGCTCTTACGATCCTGAAACTCTGGGTAAAAACCCAAGTGATGGCCGTAAGGTTAAAGGTGTTATTCACTGGGTATCAGCAAGTGAATCTATCACAGCTGAAGTTCGTTTATACGACCGTTTATTTAATGTACCAAACCCAGCTGCAGCAGAAGACTTTAACGCAACACTAAACCCTGAATCACTTGTGGTTCTTGAAAATGCGAAAGTTGAGTCGTCACTTGCAAATGCACAAGCAGAGCAGGGCTTCCAGTTTGAGCGTACAGGTTACTTCTGTCGTGATAGCAAAGCAGAAACATTAGTATTCAATCAAACTGTGGGTCTTCGTGATTCATGGGCTAAGATTGAACAAAAGGGCTAATAGCTAATTTTATTTAGTTTCTATGCTTAATAAAAAACCCTTTCACTTTTAAAGTGAAAGGGTTTTTTTATAACCATTAAAAGGGATTAGAAATAACCGCGAATACCCAAGCTGAAGTTACGACCAGGTAGTGGTGCTTTTTCTTTAATGAATGAGCTGTGTACGAAACCAAGTTCATCGGTTAAGTTGTCAACATTAATGTAAAGCTGTGTATCAACAGGACCCAAGTCAAGTTGGTAGTTAGCTGATGCATCAAACAGGGTATAACCGTCAGTTTTTGTCTCGTAAGCAGTAATGTCAGATTGCTCAAAATAATGAGTACCGGTTAGGCTAAACTTCCAATCAGACACTGTGTACTGTAATTCAGAACCCAGTTTATTAGCCGGAATACGCGGTAAGTAACCTTCATCATCTTTTAGCTTAGCCGTTGTTGAATCACCAAACACTTTAACTAGCGCACTTGGCGTCACTTGATAGTGTACGTCAAATTCAATACCGTATAATTTCGCATCTTTACTTGTGAATTGGTAAACCGCCATTGCATCTTCATCTGCATCAGCTGCTGATTCTAAGCCATGCTCTTCATCAAAAACTAAACCGGTATTTTGCTGGTAGTAATAGTTTTCAATGTCGTTATAGAAGAAGTTAACTGTGTAACCAAAGTCACCAATAAAGCGGCGGAAACTTAAGTCAAAGTTCGTTGCAGTTTCTTGCTCGATATCTTCTGGCTCAAAATGAATTTCGCCATCTTCAATATGATAACCTAGGCCTAGCTCATAAGTACCTGTTGCAATATGAATACCGTTTGATAGTAATTCAGCACTCAGTGGCGCACGTTCTGAACGAGATACACTCAAAGCAACACTTTGGCCTTCTTGATATTGCCAAATTGCACCAGCAGATAAGCTTAGATTTGTGAAATCTTCACTATAGTTAATGATTTCAGCTTCTTCTTCGTCATGGTGCTCTTCTTCCTCTTCATGATCGTGATCATGATGGTGCTCAGCCATGCTTACAGCAGAGTCGATTTGGTAATCTTCAAGGCGTGCACCTAGCTCAACGGTCACATCACCAAACTGGCGCTCTTCAAGAACGAATAATGCGTTTGTTTTAGTAACACTTGCTGGCGTAAAGGCTTCTTCACCATCTGCATCATAGTCAGACTCAGTGTAGTGATAACCAGCCATACCGTGCCAAAGGCCTAACTTGTGCTCAACAGTTGCACGTGCTTCGGTTGTTTTGTTTGTAAACACTGTGCCCACTGCACCATCTTCAATTTCAGCGTGTTTGTAGTCAGTGTAGCCAACGCGTAGTGAGATATTTTCAATCCAGTTATCATGAAGTGCATAGCTCATGTAACCTTGCCAGCGGTCTTGCTCTAGCTGTGCAAATACTGATTCTTCGTGCTCTTCTTCACCTTCATGTTCGTCATGATCTTCCTCTTCATGATGATGATGCTCATGAGCAGGAATACCGTAATCTGTTTCGATGCGGCCGTATGACACACCTAGCGTCAGGTGATCGCCCACGTAACTAGTACCGAAGTTAACTGTTTGGCTATCGATAAAGGTGTTTTCTACGCTGTTAGCTGTTTCGTGTTCTTCATGTTCTTCACCTTCATGCTCCTCGTGCTCTTCATGTTCCTCAGGAAGCTCAAAGTTAGGCGTGTCATAATCGTGACCTTTGCGCTTTGTTCCATCGAAATGGAAGTTGAAACCATCATTACCGGTTTCAAGTTTTGCAGCATAGGTGTTGGTATTTGATACTGTATCGTGTGTGTATTGTGCAGCACCGGTTAAAGACTCGATGTTATCGGTAGGAATACGGTTATCAACAACGTTCACCACACCACCGATAGCGCCAGAGCCATAAAGCAGGGTAGCAGGGCCGCGAAGTACTTCGATTTGCTCTGCTGCTAGACTGTCATTTGATGTTGCGTGGTCTGGGCCAATACGTGATGCATCACTGCTATCAAGGCCATTTTGGGTGATCTTTACACGCGGACCATCTAAACCACGAATAATAGGGCTTGATGAAACTGGGCCAAAGTAACTTGCATTAACGCCCGGTAAACCTTTTAGTGTTTCGCCTAATGTCGGTTTTGCTTTATCTTTTAACTCATCACCGGCTAAAATATTCACTGGCGAAATCATTTCAAGACTATTTTTATGAAGTGCTGATGCATAAACAACAACAGTTTCAACTGATGTTGGTGTAAGCGTAACCACAACATTTTGGTCTTCGCCATTAATAGCAACACGCTTATCGATGAAATTGTTTTTACTGATGTGAAGCTGACCTTTATTGTCTACATCAATTTTAAACTGACCTTGTTTGTCAGTGACAACGCTTTGTGATTTGCCGTGTACATGTATTTCAGCATTGCTGATAGGTTGTTGGTTTTTATCTAATACTTGACCTGTGATCACAGCAGCCATTGTTGATTGAGAAAACAGCGCAGCGGCAACAGCACTAGAAAGAATTGAAACTTGTTTCATCATTACTACTTCTAAGTTTGTTGTTGATTGTGGTGATATAATATAACACTGCAATTTTTTAACTGCAATAACGTTATACTATAACTTTACCTTAAGTCGCGATTTTAACACCATACACTATACTTAGACTGTTACACCAAGATGGCAAAATCTTATGTCTGATAAAAATAGGGTATTCAAAGCAAATTTTACCATTGCTGATTTAAGAGAGCATCGTAATCACAAAGAGGTGTTTACCACTGCATGTGACCGTCGTGAAAGCTATCAACACTTTGTACTAAAGCTTTTAAGTTATTGCTTATTTTCACACAACGAAACAGCCATATTGAATGCAAGGTTCAGTCATGCAGAACCAGATGTGTCAATAAAAGCACTTGATGACCATTATCAAACATGGCTTGCTGTTGACCAACCTGATATTTTACAGCTCAACAAAATCGCTAAGCGGGTTGATGAGCTATAGGTCGTGACAACCTTAAATAACGATTGGCTTAAAGAAAATGAACACCAGTTGGAACTTATCAATAATGGTCATTTAATTGCGTTTGATAACAGCTTTATTGAGGAATTAGCGGGTCATCTAACTAAAAACTTACAATGGGATGTTACGATTGATCAGCAAATGGTGAGTGTGTCAGATAAAGAAAATTTCTACCAAACCAGTGAGCTTATTTGGCATTAAAGCTCAATTTTTACTTTCCCATTGGGTTTACTACAACACAGCAATACTTCGCCATCTCTAACAAAAGCAAGTGGCTCTTGATTATAGCTCACATCACCTTCGACTAATTTTGCACGGCAAGCGCCACAATAACCTTCACGGCATTGGTAGGGTACATCTATTTTGTTTTGTTCTAGGCATTCAAGGAGAGATGAACAGCCAGAATCAAATTCAAGATTCTGGCTGTCTGTTCCTGCAAGGATAACCTCTGCAGTGGTGTTTGAGCTCATTACAGGTCGAAGTCACCAAAGTCAGATGCGTCAACTTGTGAGTCAATTTGACCAACAAGGTAAGAGCTGATTTCAGCTTCTTGTGGAGCAACTTGAACGTTGTCTGATACTAACCAAGAGTTGATCCACGGAATAGGGTTACTCTTACTTTCGAACTGTGCAGGTAGGCCTACTGCAGTCATGCGTGCATTAGTGATGTATTCAACGTATTGGCATAAGATATCTTTGTTAAGACCAATCATAGAACCATCTTTGAACAGGTATTCTGCCCAATCTTTTTCTTGTTCGGCTGCTTCAACAAACATCTGAATTGCTTCTTCACGACATTGTGCTGCAACGATTGCCATTTCTGGGTCGTCTTTACCTTCTTGCATAATGTTCAAGATGTGCTGTGTACCAGATAAGTGTAACGCTTCATCACGGGCGATTAGCTTGATGATTTTTGCATTACCTTCCATTAATTCACGCTCAGCGAAAGCAAATGAACAAGCAAAGCTTACATAGAAACGAATCGCTTCTAGGATGTTAACCGACATCATTGCTAGGTAAAGTTGCTTTTTAAGGTCAAATAAGCTGACTTTAACTTCTTCACCATTGATCACATGTTTACCTTCACCATATAGGTTGTAAACAGAAATCATGTTTATTAAATCATCGTAATACTTAGTTACCGCATCAGCACGCTCACTGATTTTCTCGTTGCTTACGATATCGTCAAAGATAAGTTCAGGAGATTGCGTAACGTTACGGATAATGTGTGTGTATGAACGGCTGTGAATAGTTTCACTAAATGCCCATGTTTCAATCCAAGTTTCTAGCTCAGGAATAGACACAATAGGTAGTAACGCAACGTTAGGTGAACGACCTTGCACACTATCAAGTAGCGTTTGATATTTTAAGTTGCTTAAAAAGATGTGCTTTTCGTGCTCTGGTAACGCTTGGAAGTCAAGACGGTCTTTACTTACATCAACTTCTTCAGGACGCCAAAAGAACGAAAGTTGCTTTTCAATTAGCTTTTCGAAGATAGGGTACTTTTGTTGGTCGTAACGTGACACGTTTACCGTTTGGCCGAAAAACATCGGTTCTTGTAATTGGTTATTATGATTTCGGCTAAAAGTTGTATATGACATAGTGATTTCTCAAAAAACAGTCAGGACAAAGCGGGCTAATGAGCCCGCTTTTGTTATATTATTAATTTAATTAGATTTTACAAGCGCCGCCTGCACAACCGTCATCTTCTACCTCTGGCGTTAACTCATCTTGAGAGTCTGATGCACCATCACGTGTGTTGTGATAGTACAGGGTTTTAACACCAAGTTTGTACGCAGTCAGTAGGTCTTTTAATAGCACCTTCATAGGTACTTTACCGCCTTCGTACTTAGATGGATCATAGTTAGTGTTTGCAGAGATCGTTTGGTCAACGAATTTTTGCATAATACCAACAAGTTGTAGATAACCATCGTTTGAAGGAATATCCCACAGTAGCTCGTAGTTATCTTTCAGATTTTCATAATCTGGCACTACTTGCTTTAAGATACCATCTTTACTTGCTTTAACGCTGATATGACCACGTGGTGGCTCAATACCATTTGTTGCGTTAGAGATTTGCGATGATGTCTCTGAAGGCATAAGGGCAGATAGCGTTGAGTTACGCATACCGTGCTCTTTAATGCTTTCGCGTAATGAATCCCAATCTAAGTGAAGCGGCTCTTCACAGAACTGATCTAGGTCACGTTTGTAAGTATCTGTTGGCATAATGCCTTGAGAATACGTTGTCTCGTTAAATTTAGGACACGCACCACGTTCTTTCGCTAACTCATTTGATGCTTTCATTAGGTAATATTGAATTGCTTCAAATGTTTTGTGAGTTAGGGCATTTGCGCTGCCATCTGAGTAACGCTTACCATTTTTCGCTAAGTAGTACGCGTAGTTAATAACACCAATACCTAGCGTACGACGACCCATGGTCGCGTTTTTAGCCGCAGGAACAGGGTAGTCTTGGAAATCAAGTAAGTTATCAAGGGCACGTACTGCAAGTTCAGCAAGCTCTTCTAATTCGTCAAGTGATTCAATTGCACCTAAGTTAAACGCCGACAGCGTACAAAGTGCAATTTCACCTTCTTCGTCCATTACATTGCTAAGTGGCTTAGTTGGTAATGCAATTTCTAAACATAAGTTAGATTGACGAATTGGCGCCACAGTCGAGATGAACGGGCTGTGCGTATTACAGTGGTCAACGTTTTGTAAGTAGATACGACCTGTGCTCGCACGCTCTTGTGCAAACATTGAGAATAACTCAATCGCCTTAATACGTTTTTTACGAATTGACTCGTCTTGCTCGTATTTGATGTATAGCTCATCAAACTTCGCTTGATCTTCAAAGAACGCATCGTATAGACCTGGTACATCTGAAGGGCTAAATAATGTGATGTAATCGTCTTTGATTAAACGGCTATACATTAATTTGTTGAACTGCACACCGTAGTCAAGATGACGTACACGGTTATCATCAACACCACGGTTGTTCTTAAGAACAAGTAGGTTTTCAACTTCTAAGTGCCAAAGCGGGTAGAACAACGTTGCTGCGCCGCCACGAACACCACCTTGTGAACAGCTCTTAACCGCTGTTTGGAAGTGCTTATAAAACGGAATACAACCTGTGTGGTATGCTTCGCCGTTACGAATAGGGCTACCAAGCGCACGGATGCGACCGGCATTAATACCAATACCTGCACGTTGCGAAACGTATTTAACAATCGCAGACGATGTTGCATTAATAGAATCTAGGCTATCACCACATTCAATAAGTACACATGAGCTGAACTGACGTGTAGGGGTACGTACACCAGCCATGATAGGTGTAGGTAATGAAATTTTGAATGTAGATACTGCATCATAAAAACGCTTGATGTAATCAAGGCGTGTCTCTTTTGGATAATCAGAGAATAAGCTTGCAGCCACTAAGATATATAAAAACTGTGCACTTTCGTAGATTTCACCAGTAACACGGTTTTGAACTAAATACTTACCTTCAAGTTGCTTTACAGCAGCGTAGCTGAAGTTTAAGTCACGGTTGTGATCTATGTAAGCATCTAACTCGTCAATTTCTTGCTCGGTATAGTCAACAAGTAGGTGTTGATCATAACGCTTGTCTTCAACTAATTTCGTGATGTGATCGTATAAGCGTGGTGGCTCAAATTGACCGTACGCTTTTTTACGTAAATGGAATACAGCTAAGCGAGCAGCTAGGTATTGGTAATCAGGCGTATCTTTAGAGATCTGATCAGCTGCAGCTTTGATGATTGTTTCATGAATGTCATCGGTACGAATGCCGTCATAAAATTGAATATGTGATTTTAATTCAACTTGTGAGACAGACACATTCTCTAGACCTTCTGCGGCCCAAGCGATTACGCGATGGATCTTATCTAGATCAAGTGACTCTTTACGGCCGTCACGTTTGCTTACAGATAGCTGTTGGTTCATAGTTTTGCCTGTATTCCTTGGGAAATTATAGTTGTAAAGACAAAGGTATTCTTTATGTAATTATTATTATTAAACGCCAGGGTGATCTAATTGAATAACATTTAGCCACAATATCTGGTGTTGTTTAAATTGCAGATCACAAGATAGTGTGGTCTGCGCTGTTTTGCAAGGGATAGAATTGCCCCATTTTGTGGAAAACTATTGGATAAACGCATTGTGTTAGTGACCATTAACCTTTGAACATTCATAGACGACGAAATTTGTAGAAATCAACAAAAGATCCAGAAAATTTACCGTTTTTAAAAATAAATTTTGACTGATTTTTTTATCATCAATGAATGCTCAAAAGTAAATCAAATCACAATATATGGTGTTTCAGTTATCAAATAACACTATATATGGTTAAAACCATCAATCGGCGTTTGCCAATTGAAATCCGCTTGCCAGCCAAGTGCAGCGTCTACACTGGGTATATAACCCCATAACGCTGTTGCGCTGTACATATTGGCCGCTTTTGCAGCTTGAATATCACGTTCAGCATCACCGATATACAAACAACGGCTCGGATCAACGTCTAAGATCTCAGCGGTGTGTAATAGTGGATCCGGTGATGGTTTTGACACAGCTAATGTATCGCCACTCACAACCGCTTTTGCATCACGCAAAGAGGGAATAGCTTGCACTAAGGGCTCAGTTAAAAAGCCGGGCTTATTAGTCATAATGCCCCACTTAATATTGTTTTGCTCAAGTGCAATTAAAAGCTGTTCTATGCCGTTGAAGCATTTACTGTGCACAGCAATATCTTCGGCGTAGTAGTCAAGAAGCTGCTGGCGCAAGGCGAGTTGTTCAAGTTCAGGCCATATATCACCAAAGCCCACTTCTAATAATGCATTTGCACCGTTAGAAGCAGCAGGGCGATAAACATGCTCAGCAACAGGCGCCACATTGGCATCTGTTAACACTCGGTTTAATGCACCACCTAAGTCATCCGCGGTATCGAGTAGTGTGCCATCTAAATCAAAGATAAACGCATCAAAATCGATAGAGGGTGCTTGCACACCACTCATCAGGCTAGTTTCTCAAAGTGGAGGATGTAATTAACACTTACATCATCATTTAAGCTGTACTGCTTAGAAAACGGGTTATAATGAAGGCCGGTACTGGCGCGTACTTTTAATCCCGCTTCTTCTGCCCATGCAATAAGCTGTGCAGGTTTGATAAACTTTTTATGATCATGAGTACCTTCTGGCACCATCTTTAAAAGCTTTTCAGCACCGACAATAGCAAACAAGTAGGCTTTTGGTGTTTTATTTAATGTTGAAAAGAAGACATCGGCGCCCGGTTTAGCAAGCTCAGCGACAGCACGAATAATAGAAGCAGGGTCTGGAACATGCTCAAGCATTTCCATACAAGTCACTACATCAAAGCGAGCAGGGTGCTCAGCAGCGAATTGCTCTGCAGGTACTTTTATATAATCAACAGGTACGCCTGTTTCTAAACTATGTAACTTAGCAACGGTAAGTGGCTCTTGGCCCATATCGATACCGGTTACTTTAGCGCCCATACGCGCCATACTTTCACTTAAGATGCCGCCACCACAGCCAACATCTAAGGTTTCCTTATCAAATAAGCCGCCTACTTTATCAGCGACAAAATCCAAGCGAAGAGGATTTATTTCATGAAGGGGTTTGAACTCTCCGTCGCGGTCCCACCAACGTTCTGCGATGGCTTCAAACTTTGCAATTTCTGCATTATCTACATTTTGATGCTCGGTCATAAAAAACTTCCTCGTTAATCTGAGGCCATTATATAGGGGGAAATTAATAAATCGCAAAGATTTAGCGCCTGTAAATCTAAATAAATTGTGATAGCATGGTCTGGAAATAATAACTAAAGCTCTTAAGACGGCGGTTTGCCTCTTAATGAGTCAATACTGAAGGAATGTGAAATCAAATGACTGATCTCGCCAATGAAATTCTGCCAGTCAATATTGAAGATGAATTAAAAAACTCCTACCTTGATTACGCGATGAGTGTAATCGTAGGACGTGCATTGCCAGACGTACGTGACGGCTTAAAGCCAGTTCACCGCCGCGTTCTGTTTGCAATGAACGAACTCAATAATGATTGGAATAAACCTTACAAGAAATCAGCACGTGTTGTTGGTGATGTAATCGGTAAGTACCACCCACATGGCGACAGCGCGGTATATGACACCATCGTTCGTATGGCGCAGCCTTTCTCATTACGCTACATGCTTGTTGACGGCCAAGGTAACTTTGGTTCTGTTGACGGTGACTCTGCGGCAGCAATGCGTTATACGGAAGTCCGTATGGCGAAAATGTCACATGAATTATTAGCTGATTTAGAAAAAGAAACGGTTGATTACGTACCGAACTACGACGGTACTGAGCAAATTCCTGACGTATTACCTACTAAAGTTCCTAACTTATTAGTAAATGGTTCTTCGGGTATCGCGGTTGGTATGGCGACGAACATTCCACCTCATAACTTAACAGAAGTTATCAATGGTTGTTTAGCGCTTATTCAAAACCCTGATATGTCAATTGCTGACCTTATTGAATATATCCCAGGTCCAGATTTCCCGACTGCGGCGATTATCAATGGTAAAAAAGGCATTGAGCAAGCGTACTTAACCGGTCGTGGTAAAGTATATATCCGTGCTCGCGCTGAAATCGAAGTTGACGAAAAAACCGGTCGTGAAACAATCATCGTTCACGAAATCCCTTATCAAGTTAACAAAGCACGCCTAATCGAAAAGATCGCAGAGCTTGTTAAAGATAAGAAGATTGAAGGTATTAGTGCACTACGTGATGAATCAGATAAAGACGGTATGCGTATCGTTATCGAAATCAAACGTGGTGATGTTGGTGAAGTAATCTTAAACAACCTATATGCACAAACTCAGTTACAAACTGTGTTTGGTATGAACATGGTTGCACTTGATAACAACCAACCTAAGTGTTTCAACTTAAAGGAAATGCTTGAAGCGTTTATCGTACACCGCCGTGAAGTTGTTACACGTCGTACAGTATTCGATTTACGTAAAGCCCGTGACCGTGCTCACACGCTTGAAGGCTTAGCGATTGCCCTTGCGAATATCGACCCAATTATCGAACTTATTCGTAAGTCACCAACACCAGCAGAAGCAAAAGCGGCACTAACAGCACGTCCTTGGGAACTAGGCACTGTTAAAACAATGCTTGAAAAAGCGGGTGAAGATAACGTAGCACGTCCTGATTGGTTAGCGGCTGATTTAGGTATCCGTGACGGTCAGTACTATTTATCTGAGCAACAAGCACAAGCAATTCTAGACCTACGTTTACACAAACTAACGGGTCTTGAGCATGAGAAGATCTTAGACGAGTACCAAAACTTACTTGATCTAATTGCTGAGCTTTTACATATTCTTTCAAGCCCAGAGCGTCTAATGGAAGTTATCCGCGACGAGCTAGTAGAAATTAAAGAGCAATATGGTGACGAACGTCGTACTGAAATCAGTGCAGCTGCTCACGATATTAGCCTTGAAGACCTAATCAATGAAGAAGACGTTGTCGTAACGCTTTCTCACGAAGGTTACGTTAAGTATCAACCATTATCGGATTACGAAGCACAGCGTCGTGGTGGTAAAGGTAAATCAGCAACGAAGATGAAAGATGAAGACTTCATCGAACGTCTATTAGTTGCTAACACACACGATACAATCCTGTGCTTCTCAACAGCAGGTCGCCTATACTGGTTGAAAGTATATCAGTTACCATTAGCAAGCCGTGCAGCGCGTGGTAAGCCAATTGTTAACTTATTACCACTTGAAGCTGATGAGCGTATTACTGCTATCTTACCAGTACGTGAGTACGAAGAAGATAAATACATCTTCATGGCAACTGCGTTTGGTACAGTTAAGAAAACACCACTTACAGCATACAGCCGTCAACGTGCGAGCGGTATCATCGCTGTTAACCTAAATGAAGGCGATAGCCTAATTGGTGTTGATATCACTGATGGCACGAATGAAATCATGCTATTCACTGATGCTGGTAAAGTTGTTCGCTTTAAAGAAGCAGAAGAGTCAGCAGTTGTTGATGAAAACGGTAACCCAGTTCTAGACGAAAACGGTAACCCAGAAATCCGCTTCAAAGGTGTACGTCCAATGGGTCGTACAGCAACAGGTGTTCGTGGTATCAAGATGGCTGACGACCAACGCGTTGTGTCGTTAATCGTACCTAAGTCAGATGGTGCAATCCTAACTGTAACAGAAAACGGTTACGGTAAGCGTACAGCACTTGAAGATTACCCATCGAAGAGCCGTGCAACACAAGGTGTTGTATCAATCAAAGTAAGCGAGCGTAATGGCGCTGTGGTTGGTGCAGTTCAAGTTGACGATAACGACGAAATCATGATTATCTCGAATCGCGGTACCTTAGTACGTACCCGTGTAAACGAGGTTTCTACGGTTGGTCGTAATACTCAAGGCGTTATTTTGATACGAACTATTGACGAAGAGCAAGTAGTTGGTTTACAACGTATCGAAGAAATCGAAGTTGATGAGCTTGAAGCCATCGAAGGCGAGGCCGTTGAAGTAGTCGATACCAATACTGAAAAAACGGGTGATAACCCACCTTCAGAATAACATTGATTTAAAAAGCGGCTTCGGCCGCTTTTTTTATCCGCACTATAATTACTGGAATGAGGCAAAGTAATGACTAAGTATAATTTTTGTGCAGGACCGGCAATGCTACCGCCGGCAGTTATGCAAAAAGCACAAAAAGAATTTATAGATTGGCAAGGTTTAGGTGTCTCTGTGATGGAAATTAGCCATCGCAGCAGCGACTTTTTAGCGCTTACCACTAAATGTGAAGCAAGCCTGCGTCGTTTAATGAATATTAGCGATGAGTTTGAAGTGTTATTTATGCACGGCGGTGGCCGTGGTCAATTCAGTGCTGTACCACTGAACCTTCACCTTGATGATAAGCCAGCTGTGTACTGTGAAAACGGTGTATGGTCTAAAGGGGCTACTTCAGAAGCGGCAAAATTCACTGCAGTTGAAAGCATCAATGTACGTGATGATGAGCAGCAAAATGGCCAGTTCTCTATTAAACAAGCAAGCAGCTGGGAATTACCTGCTGATGCGTCTTACATTCACTATTGTCCGAATGAAACCGTAGACGGCATTGAAATTTTTGACGTACCATCACACCCATCAGCACCGATTGTGGCTGATATGTCATCGACTATTTTATCGCGCGAGTTTGACGTAAATCAGTTCGATCTTATTTACGCTGGGGCACAAAAGAATATTGGCCCGTCAGGTTTATCGATTGTTATTGTTCGCAAAACGCTTCTTGAGCGTGAAGGTCTTGCAAAGCCAGGTATTCTTGATTACGCATTAGAAGCAAAACAAGGCAGCATGTATAACACACCACCGACATTCGCGTGGTACTTAGCTGCTGAAGTATTTGAATGGCTAGAAGCAAACGGCGGCGTTAAAGCGATGGAAGAACAAAACATCGCAAAAGCAGAACTTCTTTACAATTACATTGATAGCTCAGATTTTTACAGCAACAAAGTTGCCAAGCATTGCCGTTCGCGTATGAACGTACCGTTTTGGCTAAACGACGAATCACTGAATGATAAATTCATTAGTGAGTCAAAAAAAGCAGGCTTATTAGCCCTTGAAGGTCACCGTATTGTCGGTGGTATGCGCGCAAGCATTTATAATGCGATGCCACTTGAAGGTGTTCAAGCCTTGGTCAATTTTATGGAAAAATTCGCCAAGGAGAACAGCTAATTATGGAACAGCTTCGTCTTGAACCGATTACAAAGGTAAATGGTAGTGTGACACTACCAGGCTCAAAAAGCTTATCAAACCGTATCTTGTTACTAGCTGCTCTTGCAGAGGGCACAACGGTTGTTGAAAACCTACTAGACAGTGATGACATTCGTCACATGTTAGGTGCATTAAATCTTTTAGGCGTAAATGTATCGCTTAATAAAGATAAAACAGTTGCCACCGTAGAGGGTGTTGCGGGTAAATTTAAAACCCCAAGCGAGCCTTTATTTTTAGGTAATGCCGGTACAGCTTATCGTCCACTGACAGCGGTTTTAGCTGCTGTAGATGGCGAGTACCAGCTGGTCGGCGAGCCTCGTATGGAAGAGCGCCCAATCGGCCATTTGGTAGATGCACTACAAGCACTCGGTGGTGATGTTGAATACCTCAAGCACAAAGATTATCCACCACTGGCCATAAAAGGCGGCAAAATCAACGGTGGTAAAGTTGCAATTGATGGCAGCATTTCTAGCCAGTTCTTAACAGCGTTACTAATGGCAGCGCCATTATTTAATGGCGATACAGAAATCACCATTAAAGGCACGCTGGTATCAAAGCCTTACATTGACATTACCCTAGATGTAATGAAGCGCTTTGGCGTTACTGTAAGCCATGACAATTACGAAACATTTTACGTTAAAGGCTGTCAGCAGTATCAAGCACTTGAGCGTATTATGGTAGAAGGTGATGCATCAAGCGCCTCTTATTTTGTTGCGGCGGCTGCAATAGCTGGCGGCGAAATTGAAATTAACGGGGTAGGTGCGGCATCTGTTCAAGGTGATATTGGTTTTGCCAAAGTTATGGAGCAAGTAGGCGCTAAAATCGATTGGTACGATGAAAAGCTGGTGGTTCGTAAAGGTGAGCTAAACGCGGTCGATATTGATGCCAATGCAATCCCTGATGCGGCAATGACACTCGCCACTGTTGCGCTTTTTGCTAAAGGTAAAACAGCTATTCGTAATATCTATAACTGGCGTGTAAAAGAAACAGATCGCTTATATGCCATGGCGACTGAGCTTCGTAAAGTTGGTGCAGAAGTGGTTGAAGGTGAAGATTTCATCGAAATTACACCACCAGACACATTTAACGATGTAGCGATTGATACCTATAACGATCACCGTATTGCCATGTGTTTTGCAATGGTTGCCGTTGGCGGAAAGCCGATAACCATTAACGATCCTAAGTGTACATACAAAACTTTTCCAACGTTTTTCAAAGTACTAGAGTCTGTCTCAAGTCAATAAAACAGAAGAAAATATAAAAAGTTACATTCTAAATGCGGATCTATTTCTAGAACTGGCGTATAATATCGCGGTTTTATTTTGGTGTGCATTGCAGGAGGTTATAAATGCAGGCGTTATCAATGCCCGTAATCACCATCGATGGCCCAAGTGGTTCAGGTAAAGGAACTGTTTGTCGCTTGTTAGCCGAGAAATTAGGTTGGGATGTATTAGACAGTGGAGCGATTTATCGTGTGCTGTCACTTGCAGCGCTTCATCATCAAATTGAACTAGATAATGAAGATGCGCTAGTTCCGCTAGCTGCAAACTTAGATGTACAGTTTTTGGTCGATAGCCAAACACATACTTCTAAAATTGTCTTGGAAGGCGAAGACGTCACAACCACAATTCGTAACGAAGAAGTGGGTGCTGCGGCATCAAAGATTGCTGCATTACCACGGGTGAGAGAAGCATTATTACGTCGTCAACGTGCGTTTCGTACTGAGAGCGGCTTAATTGCCGATGGTCGTGACATGGGCACAGTTGTGTTCCCAGATGCACCATTGAAGATTTATTTAACCGCATCAGCTGAAGAGCGCGCCCGTCGTCGCTTTGCTGAGTTGAACGAACGCGGTCTTGATGTTACACTAAGTGGTCTACTTGAGGACATAAAAGCTCGCGATCACCGTGATATGACGCGTGAAGTTGCGCCGCTTGTTCCTGCAGAAGACGCCATTGAGCTCGATACTAGCGAGCTTAATGCAATGCAAGTGTTTGATAAAGTAGTAACTTTAATCGACGAAGCAGTACTTGCAGGAAAGCTTCCAAAAGCTTAAAAGTAATTTATTAAGGTGCCGGCAGGAAGCCAGTGCTATTTTAACAACCCCATGCAGCATGGTTGCTAATTGGTTATTTAATTATTTAGAGACGTATAATGTCAGAAAATTTTGCGCAGTTATTTGAAGAAAGCCTTAAGGGTTTTGAAGCAGAGCAAGGCTCTATCGTTAAAGGTACTGTTATCTCAATCGAGAACAACATCGTACTTGTTGATGCTGGTCTTAAATCTGAAAGTGCAATCCCTGCTGAGCAATTCAAAAATGCTGCTGGTGAACTAGAAGTTGCTGTTGGCGACGAAGTAGATGTTGCTTTAGACGCAATCGAAGACGGTTTCGGTGAAACTATCCTTTCTCGTGAGAAAGCGAAGCGTCACGAAGCGTGGATCCGCTTAGAAAAAGCATGTGAAGAGCAAGAGACTGTTACTGGTGTTATCAACGGTAAAGTTAAAGGCGGTTTCACTGTTGAAGTTGATTCAATCCGTGCCTTCCTACCTGGTTCACTTGTTGATGTTCGTCCAGTACGTGACACAACTCACCTTGAAGGTAAAGAGCTTGAGTTCAAAGTAATCAAGCTTGACCAAAAACGTAACAACGTTGTTGTTTCTCGCCGTGCAGTTATCGAATCAGAGAACTCACAAGAGCGTGAAGAACTTCTTGCTAACCTTGTTGAAGGTCAAGAAGTTAAAGGTATCGTTAAGAACCTTACTGACTACGGTGCGTTCGTTGACCTTGGTGGTGTTGACGGTCTACTACACATCACAGACATGGCGTGGAAGCGTGTTAAGCACCCTTCAGAAATCGTTAATGTTGGCGACGAAATCGCAGTTAAAGTTCTTAAATTCGACAAAGAAAAGACTCGTGTATCTCTAGGCCTTAAACAGCTTGGCGAAGATCCATGGGCAGCTATCGCTGGTCGTTACCCAGAAGGTTCTAAGCTTTCTGGTCGTGTAACTAACCTTACTGACTACGGTTGTTTCGTTGAAATCGAAGAAGGCGTAGAAGGTCTAGTACACGTTTCTGAAATGGATTGGACTAACAAGAACATCCACCCTTCAAAAGTTGTTTCACTAGGTGACACTGTTGAAGTTATGGTTCTTGAAATCGACGAAGAGCGTCGTCGTATTTCTCTTGGTCTTAAGCAATGTATTGCTAACCCATGGCAAGAATTTGCTCGTCTACAAAACAAAGGCGACCAAGTTACTGGTAAGATCAAATCAATCACTGACTTCGGTATCTTCATCGGTCTTGAAGGCGGTATTGACGGTCTTGTTCACCTTTCAGACATTTCTTGGAACACGCCAGGCGAAGAAGCTGTACGTGAATTCAAGAAAGGCGACGAAATCACTGCTATCGTATTACAAGTTGACCCAGAGCGTGAGCGTATCTCTCTAGGTGTTAAACAAATCGAAGCTGACCCATTCAATAACTACCTGGACGCAAACAAAAAAGGTGCTATTGTTAAAGGTAAAGTGACTGAAGTTGATGCGAAAGGCGCAACTGTTGAGCTAATCGAAGGCGTTGAAGGTTACATCCGTGTAGCTGATATCGCTCAAGAGCGTGTTGAAGATGCTACTACTGTAGTTTCTGCAGGCGACGAAATCGAAGCGAAATACGTTGGTGTTGATCGTAAGAACCGCACTTTAAGCTTATCTGTTAAAGCTCTTTTCGAAGCAGAAGAGAAAGAAGTACTAGAGAAGCTTAAGAAAGAAGAGCCAGCGTTCGAAAACGCTATGGCTGCAGCATTCAAAAATGCTCAAAAAGACTAATATCTAGTCTTTTAAAATTGGAAGGGCAGTTTTGCCCTTCCTTTACCACTCTTTAAGGAAACGCTATGACTAAGTCAGAATTGATAGAACAACTTGCCGAGCAACACGCACACATCCCTGTGAAAGATGTTGAAAATGCCGTTAAAGAAATTCTTGAACAAATGGCCGGCTCATTATCTAGCTCAGATCGCATCGAGATCCGTGGCTTTGGAAGTTTCTCATTGCATTATCGTTCTCCTCGCACAGGTCGTAATCCAAAGACTGGCGAAACAGTTGAGTTAGACGGTAAGCACGTACCACATTTTAAACCAGGTAAAGAATTACGTGACCGCGTAAATGCGAGTATTGCCTAGTTTTATACAGGAGTAGTTACTTGTTTAGGGTATTAAAAATTGTATTAATTGCGCTGTGTTTATTTATTGCGTTTGTACTTGGTTCACAGAATCCACAATTGGTGCAAATCAATTATTTAATCGCGAGTAATACTTTGCCCCTAGCTGTTGTAATAAGTATCTGCTTTACTTTAGGTGTCGCAATTGGTTGTTTTATAAGCTTTACACTGTTTTCTCAGTTAAAGTGGCAAAATTATCGCTTAAAGAAAAAATTAGCGCCTGAAAAAAACAATAAAAAGCTTGTTGCTAATAAAGACACCTAATCATGATTGAGCTTCTGTTTTTACTTTTACCCGTTGCAGCCGGTTACGGTTGGATAATGGGTAAAAACAGCGCTAAAAACCAAGCTCATCAGCTTAATCGCCAAATTACCTCTGAATATTCCAAAGGCCTTAAATTTCTCTTAGACAGAGAAGAAGACCAAGGCTTAGAGCACCTTATTAATCTACTCGAAGTTGCCGCTGATTCTGTTGAACACTATTCAACGCTTGCAACTATGTTCCGCCGCCGTGGCGAACTTGACCGCGCCATTAAAATTCATGAGCTGTTATTAAAGCATCCAAGCCTTGATGAGCAACAAGCTGCAACCAGCCGCTTAGAACTTGCTGAAGATTACATTATGGCAGGCTTGTTAGATGGTGCAGAAGAGCATTTAGTATGGCTTGTTAAGGCAGGCTATAAAGAAGCGTTAGAGCCAATTATTAATCTTTATTCACAAACTCGTGAGTGGGAAAAGGGCATTAACATGTACGAGGCCCACAGTGAGTTGTTCACTAAACCTCAGCATGTAAAAGCGATTGCCAATTTTTACTGTGAAGCAGCCTTACAAGACAATGATACGCAAATTATGCGTAAAGCCATTAGCTTAAACCACAAAGCTATTCGCCCGTTGTATGAGCTTGGCCACAGTGCTTTCACTAAAGAAGATTATGTAAAAGCAATTTACTATTGGCGTGAGCTGATTAGTCAGTTTACGTTTTTTGCGCCAGTGTTTATTGAAGAATTAGCACTGAGCTATCAAAAACTTAATTTGACGCATCAGTTTTACGAATTGCTCAATGAGCTGCTAGATAAAGGTGGCGTATTAATAAAAATAAAACACTGCCAAGCTTTACTTGAGCAAGGCCATATCGAGCAAGCAATCAAATTTTTAACGGATAGTTTAAAGCGTCATCCGACTATTCGTGGCTTTAGCTTTTTATTACAGCTACTTGCCAAACAAAACAACGATATTAAAGATGTACTCGATCAAATTGATAAGCTAGTAACGTCTTATATCGCAACCAAACCTGATTTTCAGTGCCAACACTGTGGCTTTACCAGTCATACCATTTATTGGGTATGTCCATCTTGTAAGCACTGGGAAACAATTGTTCCAAGCCGTGGCATAGACGGTTTTTAATTCATATTAGTCCATTAGTTTTTAGGAAAGTTATGTCTGTCGAAGATTCAAAAAAAGTATTAATTGCCCTTGATTATGATGATCAGCAAACAGCTCTTGCGTTTGTAAAGCAATTATCGCCTGATACGTGTCGCCTTAAAGTAGGCAAAGAAATGTTCACGTATTTTGGTCCTAGCTTTGTTAAGGAACTAATCGACTTAGGTTTTGATGTATTCTTAGACCTAAAATTTCACGATATTCCTAACACAGTGGCTAAAGCTGTAACCGCAGCTGCAAAAATGGGTGTATGGATGGTTAACGTGCATGCCTCTGGTGGCGTTGAAATGATGACTAAAGCAAAGCAAGCTTTAGAACAGTTTGGTGATGACGCACCATTACTGATTGCAGTAACTGTACTTACTAGTATGGATGCCGCAGAGCTAACTCGTTTAGGTGTAGATAAAACACCAGAAGAGCAAGTAATTTATCTAGCAAACCTTGCTAAAGAATCAGGGCTTGATGGGGTAGTGTGCTCAGCACAAGAAGCGAAAAAGCTAAAAGCAGAACTTGGCGCAGACTTTAAACTGGTTACTCCTGGTATTCGCCCAGCAGGCAGCGATGCTGGTGACCAAAAGCGCATTATGACACCAAAACAAGCCGTTGAAGATGGCAGCGACTATTTAGTTGTAGGCCGCCCAATTACCCAATCGGCAGATCCAGTTGCAACATTAAAAGAAATTAACGACTCACTAAAATAACCTCGTTATTTAAAATAGTCTTTAAAGAGCATTGTAAGCGTGATTTATATCGCGCGTTATACAATGCTCTTTTTGTTTGTGGCAATTTCCCTAGGTTATCTGCATTTGAGAATTAGCTAATCAAACTCGTTTTTGAACAAAAGTGAGTTAGAGTATTTTGTCCTTGTTAAACAGCTTGTTATGCATTTTTGTGATAATGCTCTCGATGGTACCTAATAAAGTCGATATTGATGAGGTGTTTTTTTACGACATTAAGTTTACCCTCAATACCTATCAGCTCTAAACTATCACTTATAGCAAAGCCACCATTGTCGAACATGACATGGTGGTTAGGGCATAAACACAAAAGATTGCTTTCTATATCTGGTCCGTTATGTGGTTCACCTAAAGGTTTAATGTGAGCTGCTTCAGCGTATAAGCCAGCACTGGTTTTAATTGCTATCCCACATACTTGGCATTCGTAGTTATGCCAAGACTTTACATTTTTAGCTTTTTGATAGTTTCTTACAATACGATTAACTGTTGATGGTTTTCTACCTGGAGCATCATATTCGCCAGTTGGCTCTTTTACTATGTAGTCAGCAGATGAGCCCTCTTGAGCAATTAACCTGTATCTCCAAACTTTATACCCAGATTTTCCTGTTTCGTACCAGTAGTTTTCTACGTGATATAGCCCTGCATATCGGTAGCCTTTTTTTGGGCTTAATTCATTTTGATGTTTGTGTCCGCGAGTTACTCGGACTGGAAGATTTTCAATTTTGCTTTTAGCTAAAGCTAGGTTTACACCATCTAGCTCTTGATCTGAAACCTGTTTACCATTTTGTTGACCTCCTGCGCCCGTATAAATAATGACGTCACCAAAGTCTTCGTCATCCTCATACCCCCCAGAAAGTACGATAGAGTCAGCACCTTCGTTTTTACCACCACTTATTCCTGCAACTAAAGGAGGGTGAACTTTAGCTTTAGCCAAAGCTTCTCTGTTATCGAAGATATCACCTGGACTAACTCCATTTATTTCACCGAAAGTGCGCATCTAAATCCTTATATGCATAACATGTTTATAGCGAGCTAATCGCGCGTTTTTCTACCACAGCGTAGCTCGTTTTTCTTATTAGATTATTTCTAACAAACTTGTTAACTAATTACCAGTGTTATTAAAATTTAGGAGTTCTCGCTTTTACCTCAGGATAAAAACGAGCGATTGGGTCGTTTTCTTGACTATACGAGCGACTGAGCTAAAACTGTATATATACAGTTTAATTTCAAAGGAATGAAAATGAAAACTCGCTCTCCTTATTTAAACTACATTGCAGACTATATGCTCACTCGTCAGTATTCATTAAGAACAATTAATGCTTATTTAGGTTGGATCGCAAAATTTATTCACTTTCACAACAAACGTCACCCAAGCTCAATGGGAGATGCAGAAGTCAAAGCGTTTTTAGACCATATTGTATTAAAACGTAATATGTCACCTAGAACACAAAGTGCAGCTTTAAATGCGCTCGCTTTTTTATATAAACATATTGTCAAAAATGAGCTTTCTTTAAACTTGAATTTTGCATGAAGTAATCGACAACCCAAGCTGCCTGTAGTGATGACGCCTGATGAAGTAAAGCAATTGATGAGTCATCTTTGCAAGCGATATTACTTAATCACGGGGTTAATGTATGGAAGTGGTTTGCGTGTGATGGAAGCGGTGCAATTGCGAGTAAAGGACATTGATTTTGATTACAAATGCATTCAAATTTGGAATGGAAAAGGCAACAAGCATCGTATAGTTACTCTTGCAACGGTGTTGTAAGCCCATTAAGCAAAATTTTCTAGCTATTATTAAAGATGCGTTAACTTATCATTCAATGTGTAGGGCTTGGACCGTTTTTTGATTGCTCAAAGCAGCAGTTAGAGCATTTACGTTAACTCGTCTTGGGGCAGAAATGAGTTAATCTGGAAAGGATGGTTATGGAACAGTGCCGACTTTCACTCATAAATGAAAATACTCAAAATAGCGTTAGAAAATTTACGGCACATGTACGTTAAAGCTATCAAAGCCAATAATAATAAAAAAGAGTAAAGCTTTCGCTTTACTCTTTCAAATACTTCAATATCTTGTTAACTCGCAACTTACTTCAATCTAATCGATGTTGCTTCAATATCAATCAAACCTTGCTTAAACAAACCGCCTATGGCTTTTTTGTAGTTTGCTTTACTGGTTGAGAAAGTTTTTTTAATTGCTTCTGGGTCTGACTTATCACCTAAGTGAAGTACGCCGCCTTCGGCTTTTAATTTAGCTAAGATTTTTTCGCCTAAGTCGTTCACTTTGCCCATACCTGGCTTTTCAAGTAGTACGTCGATTTTGCCGTCTTCTCGTACTTTTTGAATAAAGCCTTTTAAGCGCTGGCCAACAAATAGCTTTTTAAATACCGTGTTGTAGTAAACAACGCCAATGTGGGCTTCGTTCACGAGTACTTTGTAGCCAAGGTCTGTTTTACCGGCAATGATTAAGTCAACTTCTTCCATTACAGAGTAAGTTGGTTCATCTTTCGATAAAAACTTATTAAAGTTGCTCGATGCACAAATACGTTGGCTGGCGTTATCTAGGTATAAGCGTACAAGATACGAAAAGCCATCTTTCATTTTTGGCTTTTGTTCGTTGTATGGCGCTAGTACGTCTTTTTCGAGACCCCAATCCAAAAACGCACCGGTGCTGTTGATTGCTTTAACACGTAGTAGGGCATATTCGCCCACTTCAGCTAACGGTTTTTTTGTAGTGCCGGTTGGGTGACCTGCGTGATCTAAGTAAATGAATACTTGAACGCTGTCGCCAGCTTCTAGTTCGTAATCAATTTCTTTGCTTGGTAAGAATACTTCGCCTAAATCACGGCCATCTAAATAAGCACCTTCGTTAGACATTTCGTTAACGAAAAGGGTTTGTGTGGTTCCTAAAATACTCATTGTTATTCCTGTTCTGGCTTTTTCTTACGGCGCATTGGAGCAAAACCATCTACATCAATTGGTGCGTGAATAGGGGCTTTTGGCTTTTTAGGGGCTGCTTTGCGTTTTGGTTTTGCAGGTTTTGCAGCCACTTTTTTCTCTGCTTTTTTCCAAACTGTGTTTGGTTTTTTCTCACGCAGACCTTTAAATTTACCAACAAGGCCGTCAACGGTGAAAAAGCTTAATTCATCATTTAAAAATGCTTTAATTGCTTTGTAGCTTGGCCAATCTTTCGGGCCCACTAACGAAATAGCAGTTCCTTTAAAGCCTGCGCGACCAGTACGACCAATACGGTGCACATACTCTTCAGCATGTTTTGGTAGGTCAAAATTAATTACGTGGGTCACGCTTAATAAATCAAGACCACGTGATGCAACATCGGTGGTGATTAAGATTTTAAAGTTTTCACGGCTAAAGGCGTCCATGATTTCAAGGCGTTTGGCTTGGGTTAAGTCACCCGCAAGCGCTTTTGCTTTAAAGCCTTTATCATTTAACAGTTGGCTTAAACGCTGAGTGTCGGCACGTGTTGCGGTGAAAATAATGCATTGGCCAACATTGTCTTGCTTTACAAAGTGCTCAAGTAGGGCTTCTTTATGATCTAAGTGATCAGCTAAATAAAGTTGCTGGGTAATGTCACTATGTTGCTCGTTAGAGGCACTTAACAATATTTGTTTTGGTGAACGTAAAAGGTTACGTGACAGGGCATCAACTTGTGCATGGTCAAGCGTTGCTGAAAACAATAACGTTTGGCGTAAACGGTGATCAGCAAGCTCGTTAATCATTTTAACTTGATCGGTAAAGCCTAAGTCTAAGATACGGTCAGCTTCATCAAAAATTAGCAGCTCTAAGCCTGAAAGCTGTAAAGAGCGTTGACTCAAATGGTCAGCTAAACGCCCTGGTGTACCTACTACAAAATGTGGGTCTCTGCGCAGTGCTTTAATTTGGTCATTAAAGTTTTCACCACCCAGTACTTTTACAGCACTAATATTTGTACCGGCAATTAATAGCCTTAATTGGCTGTACACTTGGGTTGCTAATTCGCGGGTAGGTGCAACGATTAAAACGCGAGGGTCGCGTTTACTGAGTGCTTTTTGTTTCATTACGCGCTGTACAGCAGGTAATAAAAACGCCAGCGTTTTGCCCGATCCTGTTTTTGACTGTGCAAAAATATCATGGCCTGCGATAGCTGTTGGTACCGCGTGAGCTTGAATGTCAGTGGGCTGGGTGATGCCTTGATGCGCAAGTTGTTTTTCGAGGCGTGTATCAATCCCAAGTTCAGTAAAATGCAATGCGTAATCTCCGATGAGCAAAATTTGTAAATCCTGTTCATTATAACGCACTTGCCTCACTTGGAGACAGTAAAAACACAGCTATTTCGCATCAGTTTTTGCAATTATCACTAATTCGCGTAAAATACGCGCCCTCAATGCGCCGGATTTGCGATTCGGTTAACGCCCCACATGGGCATTTAAAGCAAAAGGTAAAACCATGACTGCTGTTCATAAAGACAATGTAACTAGCGAGCACTTTGTTGTTTGCGCACTTTACAAATTTGTAGCCCTTCCTGATTTTGAAGCGATCCGCCAACCACTACTTAAAGTAATGGAAGACAATGAAGTACGCGGTACTTTGTTACTTGCGGCTGAAGGTATCAACGGTACTGTTTCTGCTAAACGTGAAGGTATCGATAACCTACTTGCATGGTTAGATTCACAACCAAACCTAGACAACATTGTGACAAAAGAGTCATACGATGACGAATGTCCGTTCTACCGTACTAAGGTAAAACTGAAAAAAGAAATCGTAACTATGGGTGTTGAAGGTATCGACCCACGTGAAGTAGTGGGTACATACGTAAAACCAGCTGATTGGAATGCATTAATTTCAGACCCTGAAGTGATTCTTATCGATACGCGTAACGATTACGAAATCGAGATCGGTACTTTCCAAAATGCGGTTGATCCAAACACGAAGACATTCCGTGAATTTCCTGCGTGGGCGAAAGAAAACCTAGACCCAGAAAAGCACAAGAAAGTTGCTATGTTTTGTACCGGTGGTATTCGCTGTGAAAAATCAACTGCGTACATGAAAGAGCAAGGCTTTGACGAAGTATTCCACCTTGAAGGCGGTATTCTTAAGTACTTAGAAGAAGTACCAAAAGAAGAAACCATGTGGGAAGGTGAGTGTTTTGTATTTGATAACCGTGTAGCGGTAAATCACGATTTACAAAAAGGCTCTTACGACCAATGTCACGCATGTCGTATGCCTATCACTGAAGAAGAAAAGCAAAAGCCTGAATACATGGAAGGTGTTTCGTGTCATCACTGTCACGACAGCCTAACAGAAGAGCAACGTGCCCGTTTTGCTGAGCGCCAAAAGCAAATCGAATTAGCACAGGCGCGTGGCGAAGGTCACATCGGTAACGAAGCGCAAGAAGTTCTTCGTAAACGTAAAGAAGCTAAAAAAGCGCAAAAAGAAGCGCAGCGCCAACAGTAATTGTTAGCTTTATGAATTGATAGAAACCCCAGCATAGTCTGGGGTTTTTTATGCCTATTCAAAAGGAACACATAACTGATCAATCTGATTGTGTAGAGGTAACCATAGCAAGCGAAGCACACTTAAAAGAGGTCGATTCATCACATTGTCGTTTCTAATTAGAAAACACAGGCGATGTATGCGTTTATTTCACCTTGGCTAATTGTTTATTAAACGAAGTCAGCTTTTTATTGATCACAAAGCTGTTACACTTCGTAACAATTAAAACGATTCTTATTTAGGTGAAATTTTGACAATTGGCAAATTACATACATGGACTTTAATTGCCTGTATTAGTTGTGTTTCCGTCGCAGAGGCGGCTAATGTAGTTGTAGAATCAGTGTCCGTTGAAAAGTCTAAACAACAGATAAAAGCAGTGGGTAATGCAGAAGCGATTCACTCAGTCACTCTTTACCCAGCCGTTGGGGACAGAGTCACCGCTGTTTACTTTAAACCAGGCGATAACGTTGCCAAAGGTGACTTACTATTAGAGCTTGATTCACGTAGACAAAAAGCAGCGTTGATCGAAGCCGAAATTACTTTAAAAGATGCTGAGCGCACCATGAAAAGGCTTGAAGAAAGCCACGCCCGTGGTGCGGTGCCACAAAGTGATTTAGATGATGCGAAAACGCTTTATGAGCTTGCAAAAGTCCAGTTAATGCAAGCGAAAACAGAGCGTGAAGACCGCGAAGTTCGTGCTCCTTTTAGTGGTGTTATGGGTTTAACTGACGTCGAAGTAGGCGACAGGATCACAACCCAAACAGCCATTGCTACTATCGATGATATTTCTGAGCTTTATATCAATTTTAATGCCCCAGAGGCCGCTATTTCTGTGCTTAAACAAAAATCTTCGGTCGAAGTGGTGCCTTGGTTAGGCGATAATGCTTACATGGCTCAGGTGGCAGAGCTTGATTCGCGTATTAATGCTCAAACTCGCACACTCAGAACGAAAGCCAAACTTGATAATAATGCCCAGCAATTTATGCCGGGTATGAGCTTTCGTGTACACATAAATATTCTAGGTGAAGAGCTTGCCGTAGTACCTGAAGCTGCGATGATGTGGGGTGCTGCAGGCCCTTACGTATGGAAAAGCGTCGATAAAAAAGCAACTCGCGTTGATGTTAAAATTGAGCAGCGTTTAGCAGGGCGTTTGTTAGTCTCTGGTGGCTTAAACGAAGGTGACTTATTGGTGACAGAAGGAGTTCAGCGCTTAAGACCTAATCAAGAGCTTAATTTCATCAATGAAGTGCAGCTAGCCAAGGAGTAATGATGAAACAGCAACCTATGATGGAAGACTTACCATCAATGGCGATACGTCGCCCTGTTTTAATTGTGGTACTTAACTTACTCATTATTATCGCCGGTATTGCTGCAATAGCAGGGGTTGAAGTACGTGAGCTTCCTGATGTTGATAGACCACGCATTACTGTATCAGCGTCTTTCCCTGGTGGTTCACCGGAGACCGTAGATACCGAAGTGACTAGTAAGCTCGAAGGGGCGGTTGCCAGGGTAAGTGGTGTAAAGTCGATTCGTGCACAAAGTGAAGAAAACAATGCTCGTATTGTGGTTGAGTTTCGCCCCGGTGTTAATCTAGATGATGCTGCAAACGAAACACGCGAATCGGTAGCCCGTGTGCAGCGTGAACTACCTGAAGAAGTTGAACGGGTATCAATTATTAAAGCCGATAACGATGCCGAAGCAGTAGTATCTTTAACGGTATCAAGTGATAGCTTATCCCTTGAGGCGTTGACAGAGCGTGTTGATGTTGACTTAGCCCCGCAGTTTTTAACCATTCCTGGTGTTGCCGATGTTCGTTTAAATGGCGACCGCGAACGGGTTCTTAGAGTGCGCATCGACCCACTTAAGCTAAGCAGCTTTAACCTTACGGTACCAGATATTGCCAATGTACTTCGTCAGGCTCCCTTTGATGTGCCTGCGGGTAGTTTAAAATCAAGCGATCAACAGGTGATCGTTCGTGCTGATGCAACGTCAATCTCTGCAGAACAAGTAGCCGATATCATCGTTCGTGACGATACCCGTATTGGCGATGTTGCGGCTGTTTACTTTGGCCCAGCTGATCCGCGTTCGTTCGTGAGGCTCAATGGTACACCTGTGATTGGCATTGAAATTATTCGTCAGGCGCAATCTAATACCATTGAAATTTCGGATGAAGTGCTAACTTTAATCGAACGTATGCGAGTGCGTTTTCCTGAAATGGAATTTACTTTAACCTCTGACGATGCGCAGTTTATCAGAAGCTCAGTTGATGAAGTTATTAACTCCTTGTTACTAACCGTGCTACTAGTGGTGATCACACTGTGGGTGTTTATTGGCTCATGGCGCGCAACGCTGGTTCCTGCATTTGCGATACCTGTTGCATTAATTGGCTCTTTAGCACTTATTTGGGCACTTGGTTTCTCGAATAATATTCTTACCTTACTTGCACTCGTGTTAGCTACTGGCCTAATTGTAGATGATGCCATTGTGGTAAGTGAGAACATACAACGTCAGCGGGGCTTAGGTCTTGGTCGCCGTGCAGCTGCAGTGGTTGGTACCCGTGAAGTTTTCTTTGCTGTTGTGGCAACAACCGCCGTATTAGCTGCGGTGTTTGTGCCTATCGCTTTTTTACCTTCAACAGCAGGGCGACTATTTAGAGAGTTTGGTGGGGTATTAGCTGGCGCTGTGATCATTTCAAGTTTTGTAGCGCTGTCTTTGGTCCCTGCGCTGACATCAAAACTAAAATTAAAGCAGGGCGGTTTTCATCCATTTGCAAAAGTTGGCCATGTGTTAGCTGCTGTTTATAAACGCACAATACACGGTGTACTTGAACATGCATGGCTTACCTTCTTTGCATGTTTGTTGGTTGCTGCAGGCTCTGGTGCACTGTATTTCAATTTAGATAACGAGTTATTACCAACAGAAGATCGCGGTAAAATTCGTATTTTTGCCCGTGGTCCAGATGGTGTTGGCTTGAACTTTATGGACAGACAAGCGGTGCAAATGGAAGATATCTTACTGCCGTATGTTGAAAGTGGTGATATTGAGTCTATTTACACTGTGGTTGGGCAGTGGGATCCAAATATTGTATTTATTACTGTGCCGCTTAAACATTGGGACGAACGTCATTTTAGTCAGCAAGAAATTATCAATAAAATACGTGAACCTTTAGGTAATATTCCTGGTGCGGCTGGTTACCCTGGTGGTTCAAATAGTTTGAACTTGCGTGGTCAAGGCGGTGGTATTGAGCTTGCCTTATTGGGCCAAGACTACCTCGAGATATTTAAAGCCGCTCAAGACTTCTCTGCTGAAATAGAAAAAGCAGTGCCAGAAGTGGCACCTGTGCGTATTTCATATCAGCCGTCACAGCCACAATTACGGGTCAATATTGATAGACGTCGTGCTGAAGAGCTCGGTGTATCGCTCAGTGATATCTCTGTAACACTTCGCGCTGCAATCAATGGTGATGATATTGCCGATTTAAACATTGGTGACCAATCAATCCCGATTATGTTGCAAGCACAAAACCAAACCATCACAAACCCGAGCGATTTAGCTAACTTGTATGTTGGTGGCCGCAATGCTCAGTTAGTGCCATTAAGTAGTGTGGCAACAATTACGGAAGAAGGTGTTGCCGCTGAGCTTGAGCGCCACGCGCAGCGCCGTGCTATTGAACTGAGCATGGAAATGCCTGAGGGCGTAACTATTGCTGAGCTGGTTACAAAAATTCGTGATATTTCAGAGCAATCTCTACCATCTGGAATCAGCTTGGCGTTTAAAGGTGAGGCATTAACCTTTGAAGAAACTGCCAATGAAGTATTAGTGACCTATGTTCTGGCCTTTTTAATTGTTCTTCTGGTATTGGCAGCACAATTTGAAAGTGTGAATAGTGCAATCGTTGTTATGATCACAGTACCGTTTGGAATTACATCTGCAATTCTAGCGCTGTATCTAACAGGTACATCATTAAACATTTACTCGCAAATTGGTTTAGTGATGCTGATTGGTCTAATTGCTAAAAACGCCATCTTGCTGGTGGAGTTTGCCGACCAATTACGTGACCAAGGCCGCTCGGTTAGAGTGGCGGTAGAAGAGGCCGCACTAGTGCGCCTTCGCCCAATTGCGATGACGCTAGTTTCAACCTTATTGGGTGCATTACCACTTATTTTATCTACCGGTGCAGGGGCTGAGGCTCGTAACGCCATTGGTTGGGTAGTATTTGGCGGTTTAGCACTAGCGGTGTTATTTACTCTATATTTAACGCCTGTTATTTACCTAGGTTTAGCCCGCTTTACTAAACCAAGGGGAGATGAGTCGAAACTTCTGGCTGAAGAGTTAGAAAAGGCTTAATCCTACTTAATTGGCTATTTTTTCTTTGAAAAAATAGCCAATTACCCTCACAATTAAATCAAATGTTTAAAACTAGGTACGCGTATGCAAGCCGAACACGTCGATATAGCCCAATTTCTTTCTGATCATGCCCCTTTTGATGATCTTCCTGAAGAGGCGGTAAATAAACTCGCTACACAAGTAGAAATCGCTTATTTTCGCGCAGGCACTGAAATACTAAATTATGGCGAGGATATTGCTGATTTATTTGTTATTCGAACAGGTGCTGTAGAGATATATCGTCGTGATGGTGATTTATACAACCGTTTAACTATCGGTGGCATTTTTGGACAAATGGGCCTTCTGATGAACCGCAAAGTACGCTTTCCTGCAAAGGCACTCGAAGACACCTTAGTTTATTGCATTAATGTTGAGTTGTTTAATCAATACTGCGACGAATACGAAACATTTGCTGATTTTTTTGAAGCCGATGGTAATGTGCGCCTTCACCAAGCAATTGTTGAACAGGCAGACAGCAACGATTTAACAACCGCCAAGGTTAAGTCGCTTCTTCATCGTGATGTTGTCACTGTGGCAAAAGATGCCTCAGTGCAAATGGTTGCGCAATTGATGACGCAAGAGTCGGTATCGTCTGTGCTGGTTACTGATGCAGATAAACCAATCAGTGATGATCCTGATGACGACGACGGCCAAGTAGTTGGCATCATTACCGACCGTGACTTACGTACCAGTGTTATTGCTGAAGGCTTAAGTTACGAAGCGCCAGCCGCGCAAATAATGCAAAAAGACTTAGTATTGCTTGATAGCAATGCCTATGTGTTTGAAGCCGTGCTTGCAATGCTCAGAGATAACATTCACCACCTGCCTGTAGTCGTTAAGAAAAAGCCGATTGGCGTTATTTCGTTATCGGATATTTTACGCTACGAGTCGCAAAGTAGCTTATTGTTAGTACGTGGCATTTTAGCGCAGCAATCTGTTGAAGATTTAGCTCACTATGCAAGGCAGCTACCTAATGTCTTTGTACGCATGGTTAACGAAGATGCTAATTCTCACATGATTGGTACCGCAATGGCTGTAATAGGCCGTACCTTCAAACAGCGTTTACTTGATTTAGCTGAAGAAAAGTTTGGCCCACCGCCGGTTCCTTATTGCTTTATCGCTTTAGGTTCAATGGCTCGGGATGAGCAATTAATTGTGACCGACCAAGATAACGCTATTATCCTTGATAATAGTTTTAACGAGGAGTTACATGACGAGTATTTTCAGAATTTAGCTGATTTTGTTTGTGATGGTTTAGCTGAATGTGGCTATAAGTACTGTGAAGGTGAAATTATGGCGTCATTTAAAAAGTGGCGTTTAACACGCGAGCAGTGGAAAGAACAATTTGCAGGTTGGATGGCCGAACCTAAACCGCAGGCTTTATTACATAGCTCGATCTTTTTTGATTTAGACGGTGTTTACGGTAAAAACAAATGGGCCGATGAGCTCAAACGCTTTATCGCAACAGAAGGGCGCAAGAATAAGCGTTTCTTAGCTAACCTCGCCGCTAACGCACGTAACAGAACACCGCCTTTAGGTTTCTTTAAAGACTTTGTGTTAGAGCATAATGGCCAACACAAGCGCTCTATGAACTTAAAACGCCGCGGTACTGCACCTTTATCTGACGTAATACGTGTGCATGCATTAGCGATAGGCAGTCGTAAACAAAATTCATTCGAGCGTTTAGAAGATATTATCGAAGCTAAACTACTCCCTGAAGGTAAAGCACAAGATTTACGAGATGCCCTAGAGTACATTGCCATGATCAGAATAAGACACCAAGCGTGGCAAATAGAAAAGCTTGATGAAGCGCCAGATAACGACTTAGAGCCTCATTTACTTTCTCCTTTTGAACAGCGAAACCTTAAAGAAGCGTTTGCGATTTTAGATAAAGCGCAGAATTTCCTAAAATTCAGATACTCTGCTAACACTGGGATGAAGTAATGGCAAAACAAGGCGCAAAACTTGATTGGCCGACTCGGTATCAGCAGTTATTAGCACAGAGCAAACAGCCGCTGATTCAAGCGTTTTATGAATCAGCTATTTGTGATTTAAACACGCCAATTAGCGATGTTCCCTTAGTAGCACTTGATTTTGAGACAACCGGTCTAAATTATCAAAATGACGATATAGTCAGTGTTGGTTTAATCCCATTCAATACTAAGCGTATTTTTTGTAAAGATAGCCAACATTGGATTGTTCAACCAAGGCGCAAGCTTGCTGAAGAGTCGATTGTTATTCATGGTATAACTCACTCAGAAGTGAGCGATGCACCAGACTTTTCAACAATTATGGAGCCATTGTTAGCAGCATTAAAAGGCAAAGTGATTGTGGTTCATTTTGCGCCTATTGAACGGCACTTTTTATATCAAGCGTTGCAAGCACGCTTAGGTGAAGGGCTTGAATTTGCTGTTATAGACACGCTTGATCTGGAAACGCGTGCACTTAAAGCAAAGCAGGGGTTACTTGGGCGATTGTTTAATTCTAAGATTGATTCTGTGCGCTTAGCTGACTCTCGCATTCGTTATTCGTTACCTGCGTATCAAAACCACAATGCACTTAATGACGCCACAGCCACCGCAGAGCTGCTACAAGCGCAAATAGCTTATCATTACCGCCCTGATACGCCGCTAAGCGAATTACTCATATAGCGCTCGTAGCAACAGTTTTTGCTGGGTAATTTAAATTAATTGAGCAAAGCTTATAAATAAAAAACGCCGCAAAAATGCGGCGTTTTTTTATTATTTAAAGGCGTGTTTAGTGTCTTGGTTCTGTTCGTAAACCTAGGAGTAAACTCACACACATTAATAGCAATACAAAGGTAAACGGCAAGCCCGTAGATACGGCGCCGGCTTGTAAGGCCTCGATTGCTTGTGTGCCACCAATCCAAACAAGTGCAGCTGCAATAGCACCCTCGATTGTTGCCCAAAAGATACGTTGTGGCACTGGCGCGTCAACTTTACCACCGGCAGTGATTGAGTCGATTACTAATGACCCTGAGTCAGATGACGTAATAAAGAACACGAGTACTAGCACAATTGCAATGAATGAAAGCACTTGTGACATTGGTAGGGCTTCAAACATTTGGAACATAGCTAGTGGTACATCAGTTAAGCCTTTTTCACCTAGTACACCCACTTTATCAATAACTTGTTCAATAGCGATACCACCATAAATTGACATCCAGAAGATAGTCACAACAGTAGGAACTAGTAATACAGCAATTAAGAACTCACGGATTGTGCGGCCTTCAGATACGCGCGCAATGAACATACCAACAAACGGTGACCATGAAATCCACCAAGCCCAGTAGAATACAGTCCAGCCATGCATCCATGTTTCATCTTCACGACCATGTGGGTTACTTAGTGGAATAATGTTTTCAACATAACCCATAACTGTATTAGGTAGGTTACCAAATGCTGCAGAAAAACCAACAAGTGCAACAAATACAAGTAATACAAAAGCAATAAGCATGTTTACGTTACTAAGTAGTTTTACACCGCCGTCGATACCGCGAACAACAGAAATAACAGCAAGTAATGTAACACCTACAATAACGCCAATTTGTAAGCCAATTCCGCTATCAGTACCAAATACATGGTTAATACCTGCAGCAGCTTGTTGCGCGCCTAAACCAAGAGACGTTGCAAGGCCGAATAGAGTGGCAAGTACAGCTAGAATATCAATAAGGTGGCCAGGCCAGCCCCACGCTTTGTCACCTAAAATAGGGTAAAAAATTGAACGAATTGATAACGGCAAACCTTTGTTATAGCAAAAGAACGCGAGAGAAAGCGAAACAACGGCGTAAATTGCCCAAGGGTGTAAACCCCAATGGAACATAGTTGCACCCATTGCCAGTTTAGCAGCTTCTGGCGTGTTTGCTTCAACACCGAGTGGTGTTTCGTACCAACCTGTAAAATAGGCAACAGGCTCGGCGACGCCCCAGAACATTAAGCCTATACCCATACCTGCAGCAAATAACATTGCAAGCCAAGAAATACGCGAATGAGTTGGACGTGCTTCTTTACCACCAAGGCGGATATTACCGTATGGTGAAACAATCAACGCTAAGCAAAACAATACGAATAAGTTTGCTGACCACATAAAAAAGCCATCAAAGTTATTAATAATGTCGTTCTTAATACCATTCAGGGTTGTTTTTGCTGTTTCAGCATCTGAAATAAGTGTTGCCACTAAGAATAGGGCAATTAAACCAGCACTAATGCCAAATACAGGGTTATGCACATCAAAACCCCATTTTTGTACATTGTCCTGACCGACGGTGTAGTCGGTATTGTCGATACTGTACTTATCATGATGTTCGCTCATGAATACCTCTTGTTGTAGTTATATCTAGCAGAAAGCTAAACGGCCGGATGGCACTTGTTCAACTCATGACTCTTTTACGTATAAAACTTAAAATTAGTTTGTAGACGAACTAAATTTGTACCAAAGTCTAGTCTTTAGTGTAGAAGTTCGGAAAAAAATGTAAATGGTTTTGTCCCTAAACAGCCGAATAAATGCAGTTTTTTACGTTTTTTGTTGGAATTGTGAACAAATTGGGTCGGGAATGGAATAATTTGATGACAGTATTATTTCAAAGCAAATTATTTCAATTGAGAGGAAAGTACTGCAAACACAGGGCTTGCAGCACAAAGTTACTACTTTTTGTAAGCGTCGTTATGAACGCCAGCAGCACGACCTGAAGGATCAGCATTGTTTTGGAATGATGCATCCCAAGCGAGTGCTTCAGGAGTAGAACAAGCAACTGATTTGCCATGCGGAACACATTTCGCAGCGGCATCACCAGGGAAGTGCTCTTCGAAAATACTACGATAGAAATACGCTTCTTTAGAATCAGGCGTATTGATCGGGTATTTGTATTTAGCATTAGCAAGGTCTTGATCGCTAACTTGTTCGTTCACATACTCTTTTAAAGTATCAATCCAGTTATAGCCTACGCCATCAGAGAACTGCTCTTTTTGACGCCAAAGTACGTCGTCTGGTAGATAGCCGTCGAACGCTTCACGAATAATGTGTTTTTCGATTTTACCGTCTTTACACATTTTCGCTTCAGGGTTGATACGCATTGCTACGTCAACAAATTCTTTATCTAGGAATGGCACACGCGCTTCAACGCCCCATGCTGCCATTGATTTATTAGCTCGCAAGCAGTCGAACATGTGTAGTTTAGAGACTTTTCGGTTAAGCTCTTCGTGGAACTCTTGCGCATTGGGTGCTTTGTGGAAATAAAGGTAACCACCAAATAGCTCATCTGCACCTTCGCCCGATAACACCATTTTAATACCCATGGCTTTAATTTGGCGCGCCATTAAGTACATCGGCGTTGAGGCACGAATAGTGGTTACATCGTACGTTTCAATGTGATAAATCACTTCACGTAGGGCATCAATACCTTCTTGAATAGTAAAGTGAATAGGGTGGTGAACCGTGCCAATCATATCAGCTACTTTTTGTGCAGCTGCTAAATCGGGTGAACCTTCAAGACCCACAGAGAATGAATGCAGTTTTGGCCACCATGCATCAGACTCGTCATTATCTTCGATACGTTTTGCAGCAAAACGCTGTGTGATAGCTGAAATTACAGAAGAATCTAAACCACCGGATAATAGAACGCCATATGGAACGTCACACATTAATTGACGTTTAACAGCTGCTTCTAGGCCTTCTTTAACATCGCTCGCTTTTGCTTCGTTGTCTTTTACTGCATCATAGCTTTGCCAATCACGGCTGTAATACTTACGAAGTTGACCATCTTTGCTCCACAAGAAATGACCCGGAGGGAACTCTTCAATATGTTTACAAATTGGCGATAATGCTTTTAATTCTGATGCAACATAAAAGTTACCATGCTCATCATGACCCGTATAAAGCGGAATAATCCCGATATGGTCACGACCAATTAAGTAGGCATCTTGCTCTTCGTCGTATAAACAAAAGGCGAAAATACCATTTAAATCGTCTAAAAACTCAGGGCCTTTTTGCTTATATAAAGCCAAAATAACTTCACAGTCTGACTGAGTTTGAAAAGTAAAATCAGTTTCTAAGCTGGCAGCGAGCTCTTTGTGGTTATAAATTTCACCGTTAACAGCAAGAATATTTGTACGCTCAGGGTTGTACAAAGGCTGTGCACCACTTGATACGCCAACAATCGCTAGACGCTCGTGCACTAAAATAGCTTTATCTGATGAATACACGCCAGACCAATCTGGCCCGCGGTGCCTTAATAGTTTTGACATCTCAATTGCTTGGCTACGCAATTGAGCGGGATCAGATTTAATATCTAATACCCCAAAAATTGAACACATAGTGACTCCTCATTCCAAATATGTGCGCAGTTAACAGAATTTATATAACTGCGAATGTTTGTTTTAACAGAAATAATTACCTAAGTCACACAGGTTTTTTAATTAATTGAGAATAAAATATGCACCTGCAGTTACCTCTTTGCACCAGTATGGGGTAAGTGGTTAAACGGTGAGCAGTTTAAATGCTTGATTTGTGCAAATTGGATGATAATGAGTCTGGAATAAAGGCTTTTGTTACTACATTTCCTGCACAGCTTTGGTGCAAAGGAATGCGTAGGGTTTTTACCTTTTTAAATGTATAGACAAGCCATGAAGGCAACGCGAGCAAAGACTTTCTATGCTCGCTTTTTAAACACCAATACATTAACACTATTTATTAATATAGTTTAGCGCTATCGCAAGTTGATTTAAGTGCGCAGTTAGCTTTTCTTGTGCCTCGTGGGCTTCGTTGAGTGTAACAAACTTAAAGTGAAGGAAATCGCCGGGTTTTAATTGTGCAAAATGACGAAGATCGGCTTCGATCACGGTGCCGAGCAATGGGTAACCACCCGTTGTTTGCGCATCGTTTAATAGCACTATGGGTTCACCGTTTGGCGGAAGCTGAATACAGCCAGGAGCAACAGCCATAGAGGGTAATGAAACATCATGGCTGATATCACACTCATCACTTAATAGTCTTGTGCCCATGCGGTTACTATTAGGCGATACATGCCAAGAATGATTTATAAAGTTAACGATGGTGTCTTTTGGTAAAAGTGCTGCATGTGGTGCAGCATGAATACGAATTTGTGTACTTTTAGGTGGTAGCATCGCGCCTAAGCCAACTTTGGTATTGTACCTTGGCGTTATATCAAAACTATCGCCAGCCTGTAGTGCTTGACCGGTTAAGCCACCAAAACCCGCTAATATATCTGTTGAGTAAGAATCTAAAATGGGCTCAGGTAAATGCCACTCGCCGCCAATAGCAAGGTAGCTTCTAAAACCATGACGTGCAGCATTAAACTTTAATACATCGCCTTTTTTTATGTAAAAGCTCCAGCCAGGATCAACAGGGTTGCCATTCACTGTGGCTTTCATATCAGTGCCGTGCAGAGCAATGTAGTAATCGTTATCGAACTGAATTTCGGCAAGACCCAAAGTGATCTCAATAACGGGGTTGTTGTCGTCGTTGCCAACCAAACGGTTTGTAATAACTTGAGCGTAAGGGTCAATGCAACCTGATTGGCCAATGCCTAAATGCCGAGAGCCTGTGCGGCCTTGATCTTGTATAGACATTTGCATGCCAGGTTTGATGATAGTGATCATTTTAACACCTCCTGAATAACAAACTCTAAAGTATCACCAGGTTCAATAGCACAAGGCGAAGCTGCATTGATATTAAACAGACGAAAATCTGTATGACCAATAATTTGCCAGCCACCAGGGGAGCTTTCAGGGTAAATACCGGTTTGATCGCCGCCGATAGCAACAGAACCTTTTGGAACAGAGAGCCTTGGTTCAGCATGACGAGGTGTGTAAAGTTGTGGATTTAAACCATCTAAATAAGCAAAACCGGGTTTAAAGCCTAAAAATAGTACGTGGTATTTGGCACTACTGTGCATTTGAGCAACATCATCAACAGACAGATTATGATGTTTAGCAACATGCGCTATATCAGGCCCATATTCACCACCATAACGAGTAGCAAGTTTATGATGACGTGAGTTAAAGTCAGTGGCTTTTAGTTCGTGCCATTGTTCAAGTAATCGTGGTAGCCAGCCAGCAAGTTGAGCGGGCTCTTTTAGATAAAGCGTTAAATTATTATTGGCAGGGACTACATCAACAAAGTCATCACTGCTTTGGCAATATTGGGCTAATGCCCATATTTTCTTTTGCGTAATCAGTGTGTCGCTTGCTGTTTCATAGGCATCAAAAAAGATGCTATGCGTAGTGAGCGCCATAATTTTAGGTGTACTATTGGTCGTCGTCATTGCGTATCAATCTTATTATTATCCCTTAATGCTTATTAGCATATAGGCTGTTTGTTGATGATGTAAATGTGTCTTTAGTGTTAATTAGAAAAACTCAAGACAATCAAGTGGCTATAATAGCTTATAACCACTTGATTAAGCGCAATGCCTAATTACTGTGCGTTATTTAGTAACCAATTAGACAGTAAACGCACGCCATAGCCTGTACCGCCTTCAGCTAGTTCATCTTTTGCTTTAGAATTTAGCGCGTTACCAGCAATATCAATGTGAACCCAACGTGTGTCACCGGCAAAGTTTTGTAAGAAACTCGCTGCGGTAGTAGCACCTGGGCCATGTGAACCAATGTTTTTAAGATCAGCTATGTCTGACTTTAATGCATCTTCATAACCTAAAGGTAAACGCCATAGGTTCTCGTTTACTTGCTTACCAGCAACAGTTAGTTGCTCTACAAGCGTGTCGTCATCAGAGAATACAGCCGCATAGTCATTACCTACAGCACGAATTTTAGACCCAGTTAGGGTCGCAACATCAACCATAATACTTGGCTTGTACTTGTCGCGGGCATACCACATTGCATCACTTAATACTAAACGGCCTTCAGCATCTGTATTTACAATCTCAACGCTTAAACCTTCAGCGGTTCTTACAACGTCACCCGGTGCAACAGCAAATTGCGATACCATATTAGCTGCCATACCCATGACAGCAACGACATTTGTGTCGGCTTTAGCCAGTGCCATAGCTTTAACAGTACCTAGTACGGCTGCTGCACCTGCCATGTCTGATTTCATGCGGGCGATTGAAGCGCCTGTTTTAAGGCTGTAACCACCAGAATCAAAGGTAATACCTTTACCTACTAATGCGATAGGGGGGTTTTTATTACCTTGATAATGAGCAACCACTAAACGTGCACCTTCTTCGCTACCACGGCCAACAGCCTCAAGTGCACCCATGCCCAGCTTTTTAAGTTGCTTAGGCTCTAAAACAGTAATTTTAACACCTAACTTTTTAAGCTCTTTTGCCGCTTTAGCAAAATCAACCGGCGTCATTTCTGTTGCAACTTCAGACGTTAAGTCACGTGCTAAAAATACACCTTGTTCAATGCTTTGTAGTAGTTTATGGGTTTTAACCGCTTGGTCTAAATTCTCAACATCTAATGTGTAGTTAACAACATGGCTGTCTTGTTCTTTTTTGTATTGCTCAAAACGGTGGTCACGTAAATTTGCGCCATGTGCAAATTCTGCTGCATATTTAGCATTGATTGCGCTGTCTTTTAGCTCTGAAAAATCAAGGCTAACATTGGCTTGTTTAGCCGATTGTAATTTAGCGTGAACGTTACCACCTAGTTTTGCCATTTTTGCTGCATCTAGTTTTGGCTGCTCTCCTAAGCCAACAAGTAAGATGCGTTGATGGTCGCTACCATTTGGTGCGATAACTTCTAACGTTTTGCCATAGCCTGCTTTAAAGTCGCTAAATTCAATGACTTTATTTAGGTGGGTTTGGGTTTCTGGCTTTAAATAATTAAAGTTAGCAACTTGGCTATCTGTATCTAAAAATAAAACTAGGGTGTTGTCGTTCGGTTTAATTGATTTTGCAAAAGTGAACTCTGCGGCATTCACTTGCGTAGCAAGTGTTAATCCCAATGCAATAGCAGATAAGCTGTGTGCAATTTTCATTTTTTAATATCCCAATGTTAAAAAGCTGTGTTTTACCGTAAATAAGGTTAAGAGTTAAATTGTTAGCGGTGAATCGCTGTTTGCATGCGTTTAAGTTGAAATTATTAATACCTATGCTCGGTCTGTCTTAAATACAGGTTTTTAAGAGGAAATTAGTATGACAATTAAGTCGATGTTACTGACACTATTCACTTGCAGTGCCATTTTTACCACCAGCCCAATTAAAGCTGAAACAATGCCAGAGAACGCGACAGGGCATATTGAAACCATTGTGCTTGGTTCAGGTTGCTTTTGGGGAGCAGAAAAACGATACGAAGCACTTGATGGTGTGTTAGATGCTGTATCTGGTTATGCAGACGGGCGTGGGTTTAAAGCGACCTACAAGAACATAACACGTAGCTCTCGACGCTTTGATAAAAACAATTATGCAGAAGTTGTTAAAGTGACATACAACAGTAACGAGTTAACAACTCAATCGCTTTTAAAGCATTATTTTGAAAATCATGATCCAACTCAGCTAAATCGCCAAGGGAATGATGTTGGTACTCAATACCGCTCAACAATTTTGGTAAGTAATAATGAGCAACTCGAGATTGCCAATAAACTTAAAGATGAATACCAAAGCAAATTAACCGCAGCAGGCTACGGCAAGATTGTGACTGTGATAAAACCGCTTGATGCATTTTATGCCGCTGAGGATTATCACCAAGATTATTTAAAGAAAAACCCCAATGGCTATTGCCCTGATCATTCAACGGGCGTTGTATTCACACCAGTAGAAAAACAGCAGGTTGATAACACAGCCTTATTGGCCGGTAAGCAAATTGTAGTGATAGATGCTAAAGGTTATTGCCCATACTGTGAAAAGTTTAAAAAAGAGGTCGCTAATGAGTACATGGGCTCGATACCTATGACATTCCGACATGCTGATCAACTAGATGGCTTAACGATTAAAACGCCGACTTGGGCAACACCCACGTTATTATTTATAGAAAATGGCGAAGAGGTTTATGGTCGCCAAGGCTATGTTAGTAAAGGTGAGTTTTACAAAGCCTTAGGGGCATTTAAACTAGGTGATAGTGAAGCTTTTAGAGTGGCATTTCATGCCAGAACTGACAGCCCATTTTGTAAGCAATACGATATCTTTAAAAACACACCAGACGGTATTTTTATTGATAAGCTAAGTGGAGCGCCGCTTTTTGATACCCGAGATAGATTTAACTCAGGCACTGGCTGGCTTTCATTTACTCATCCTGCAAAAGACAGTGTAACTATGCATGAAGACCACAGTTATGGCATGCAACGTATTGAGCTTAAATCAAAAAGCTCGGGCATTCATTTAGGTCATTTGTTCCCTGGTGAAGGGCCAAGAGGTAAAGATAGGTACTGCATTAATGCAACAGTGCTTGATTTTGTGCCAAGAGATAAATCTTAAAAGGTAACTGATGTAAGAAAACCAGCCGACATGGCTGGTTTTCTTTTAGCCTGATGACTTATTACCACAATTTTAATTCCTGTTTCGCAAGATTTAAGTTAAACGACACAAGCTCATAATTATTGAGCTGCACAGCCTCATAAAAGTCAGCAATGGCCGCTGTATCATTTTTTGCCATAAGTCGAGCAATGCCTCTATTACTTAATGCATAAGACGTCAGCTCATTACGTTTATAATGTGGAGCATTGACCTTTTTTAGCATCGCGATTGCTTGCGAGCAATCTTGTTCAGCTTTAGCAAACTGTTTTAGTTTCACACCCGCAACACAGCGGTTAAACGGCACGATATAGTTATTAGCTTCCTTCATTGTCTCTAAAGAATTAGCAAAGTTGCCTTGCATAATTGCTTTTGAGCTTGCGTTATCGTCAACAACCATGAGTTTAAAGTCGTTGGCGAATACAAAATTTGAACAAACAAATAATATTAACCACACGCAGGGTTTAAGATTTAATTTAAACATTGTTTTCTCCTTGTTAGCGTAAGCGTTGTGCTTACTCTATAAAGTTAGAAAACAGGGTAGAAAACTGACAAAAGATATAATCGCACCCATAAGGTGAAGAAAAGTATTCTATAACGCAGATATTTTAGACGAAAAAAAGCCCGGTCAGAACACACAAGAACCGGGCTTTCGACAACAATTTGGTTGGGGTAACTTTTACAGCGCTAGGTTTTGTTTTGCGCGGCTTAAGTTGTGGTTAACAAGTTCGTTTTTAGAAATTTGCACTGCTTCATAAAAGTCAGAAAGAGCAGCAGTATCGTTTTCAGACATGATGCGTGCAACACCACGGTTACTAAGTGCAAACGATGTTAATTCACGGCGTTTGTAACCTGGTACTTTACTTGTACTTAGAAGAGAAATTGCTTGTGTACACAGGCTTTCCGCTTCTGAAAAATTCTTTTCTTTAACGCTTAATGCACAGCGGTTGAAGGCAGTTTCGTATTGGCTAGTTGCATTGTCGTTAGATTGAGCTTGCTCAATAACCATCAGTTTATAATCAGCTTGATCGGCTACTGCCATCGCTGAGCAAGTTAATAAAGAGCTAAGTGCAATAGTTTTTACAAGTGTTTTTAACATGATAGTTTTCCTCTGAATAAGTTGGTGTTTCTTGCCAACGAGTGAACTTTAAAATATTCCCATAAGCTAAACAAACGATTAAATTAAAACTGATAGATGAAGAAATTTAATCTATAGAGTAATTACTCAGGGGGCAGGGTTTTACTGTGTTATAGAGGAGGTGAAGTTGTTTTATTCCTGTATTGGAAAGTGAAATTAGCTTAGCTGAGTGCTTGATAAATTAATGCCGTCACTTATGCAGTTACTCGTAAAATCACAGTTTACTGATGCTATTGGCAATAAATTCTTGGGTTACATTAATATGGGCTTAGCCGGGATTGAGTATACGCAACCATGAATGTTTGTTGATGATGAACCAGTTGGCTTTTGGTTTGGCATATCAACACCCAATACAATTGATTTACCAAAACTAAACTTTCCAATTCAGGCTGTTTCAGGGCCTATCTATGGTCTGCCTTCTCAAATCGAGATAATTAACGGTTATATTTCCTCAAGTATTCATTTCACCTCTCAATTTGCGCCTTTTTATAGTGATAAAAGCTTTGTTAAAGCTATTGAGGGTTTCAGTGAAATAGAAGGTGTATATTTATCAAAAAATAGGCGTTTATCTAAAGATTTAAACAGCAGTATGGAATCATTTATTGCTACTTTCCCTGAGTTTAAATCTGAAACTCCCATTTACATACTCCACTCATTAGGAAGGTTCAATGGGGCAACGCGAGAGTTAAATGGTAAATCTTACTTAATGTTTGGTGTAGACCTTATGGCCGAATATCATACCTGGAAGAGCGATACGCCATTCTTTCATCACGAGTTATTTCATGTTTATCATGAAAAATTATTTCACTGTAAGGATGAGCTATGGTGCTCTATTTGGACTGAGGGATTAGCTACTTACGTTTCACATAAATTAACTCCGTCAGCAAGTGATGATGAATTGATGCTAAACATACCTAGCAATCTGGTAAAAAAGATTCGCTCAAGGCAGCTCGATTCTCTCGTTGACCTCAAGAAAAAGTTTTATTCGAAAAAACCTGAAATATATTCTTCATTTTTCAACTTCGCAAAGGACGAGACAAAGCTGCCATACCGAAGAGGTTATTACCTAGGTTTTATTTTAGCTAAAGAAATTGGCAAAAATTACAGCTTAGAGCAATTGGCTAAAATGGATAAACAGACAGTAGAGAGCCTATTGCTAAAAGAGCTTGATTTATTAATAAAAGCGGAAGGCTAAAAAACTAAACACCTAAACGACAAAACCCAGCCGAAGCTGGGTTTTGAGACAACACAATTCTGTAAGAACTTATAACGCTAAGTTCTTTTTCGCACGAGTTAAGTTGTGCTCAACTAACTCGTTACCTGAAATTTGTACTGCTTCGTAAAAGTCAGACAATGCCGCAGTGTCGTTTTCAGACATGATGCGTGCAACACCGCGGTTGCTTAACGTAAATGACGTTAGTTCGCGACGTTTATAGCTAGGTACTTTACTTGTACTTAGTAAGCTGATTGCTTTTGAGCATAATGTTTCAGCTTCAGAGAATTTTTTCTCTTTAACACTCAAAGCACAGTCATTAAATGCTTGTTCGTATTGACGGTTCTGTGCAACATCAGCAGTGATAGATTGGTCAATTACCATCAATTTGTAGTCACTCTGATCAGCCACTGCTATAGCTGAACAAGTTAATAAAGAGCTAAGTGCAATGCGTTTCATAAGTGTACTAAACATAATCATTTCCTCTGTTTGAATCGGTATCAATCGCTGACAAATTAACTTTAATTGAACAGCGCAAATTCAACAAACGATAAAAAATGACCTAATAGATGAAGAAATTTAACCTATAGACTTTAGTCTAATGTAATGAATTAGAATTGGAGGAAAAGATTGAAATTAGATATAGGAAGCCTTTCTTTATTTGAGTATATTCAGATTCCTGAAATTGGCTTTAGCTAATAATCAACAGTTTAATGGTTTAAAAAATGTACACAAGTAACCATTAATCTTAAGTCACCTATTGATGGATTGAAAATGGACTTACTTACACTGGTACTTATAGTTATCGTTGCTTTTGTTAGCTAATTTTGGCCTTTGTGATTTGTTCCGGAGGGTTCGTTGTGCTAAAAAAATGCCAAAAGGCGCGTATCTTTTTATGGACTTCCGCATATCTTACTATTCCCGTTACCACCGCCAGTGTTCGAAACGTTTTAAAAGTAAAACATGAACAAAGAAAATGTAAGATGATGATAAAGAACCATAGAGTAGGTGAGTTGTAAATTTGATTGCTATATACATATAAGTTATTACTGGAAAAAAAAAGGTTTATCACTAAGACTTAGATCACAAGTTATTATTCGTTTTTGCTGGTGGTATCTAAATGTTAGCAAATGTGCCTGCTTTTAAAGTAGAAGATATATTAGAGGGGGTTTCGAAAAATCAAATCTTTTTGATAGCACAGCCTCAGGTCGAGCTCGAAACGCTTTCTTTAAAGGGGTTTGAGTTTCTAGCTCGTTGGAAACACCCTAAATATGGTGAACTTTCTCCATATCATTTTATACCTATTTTGGAAAATGAGCGGCGTTGTCATCATTTAACACTGTACCTGTTTGAAAACTTACTTGAGTTAATCGTTACCGAAGAGCTTCCTCAAGATGGGCCCATTTACTCTTTAAATATTTCAGCTCTTGATCTGCACTGTGAAAATTTCGCCAGCAAATTAACTAGCTTGCTTTGCCGGTATAATGTTCACCCTTCATGTTTAATGTTAGAAGTAACAGAAACGTCAAGCATATTTAATAATGAGTCGATTGCCTGTCTTAGATCAATTCATTCGTTAGGCATAAAGTTAGCGATAGATGACTTTTGGACTGGGTTTTCTACTCTTGAAACGATTCGAATAGGTGTTTTTTCAGAAATTAAAATCGATTACACACTGACATCTAAAATTTTAAGAGACAAGGCAAGTTTAGCGGGTGTAAATGCAATACTCCAATTAAGCAGTGACTTGGGATTAAATTGCGTTGTTGAAGGGGTTGAAGACTGTTTTGTACGTTCTGTTTTGATAGAGTCTGGAGCAATTTATGGGCAGGGGTATTTGTTCCATCGAGGTGTTTCTGTTTCAAATCTAAAAGAGTGGATCCAAAGCTATAGTAAACAATCTCTTGGAGTTAGATGTAGCGATTCAGAGATTGCTTTAACTAAACAAGAATGCACAGCGCTTGAATCAAGAAAACACCCATCTTGGACTTGGGATTTTGGTCAAAGGCAAATTACCTGGGCAAATGAAGCAGCTTTAAGATTATGGGATTCAGATTCAGTAGACGATTTATATTCTCGGGACTTTACTGGAATGAGTTATTTAGTAAAGGTCCGCTTAGAAAGCTATCGAAGACGGTTCAGGTCAGGTGAGGAAATCATTTGCTCGGAGTGGGATTTTTACCCCAAAGATGAGCATAAAAAAGTATATTGTTTACAAGTCCCTCGATATTTAGAAGATACAGGTCGAATTGTTATGCTGGTCCACGCATACGAAGGGTATAAAGTTCGTTTACCAGAAAGAAAGTTCGTAGAATCAGCAAATACATTTCCAGCGCCTTTTATTGTTGTTGACGAAGAAGGTCATATATTACGTGTTAATAAATATGCGCATATTGAGATAAACGTAAAAGGTGAATTGATAACGGATGTGATGGGAGCATCTGATTTTAACTATATAAGGGAATGCACGGCCAACGGAGGTATGGCACAAATTTTCGCAAGAGCAGTTAATCTTGATGGTATAGAGTTTTTATATGTTAGATCTGTAAAGACACCGAACAAAATAAGAACAGGTAGTTATTGCTATCATATGACTATAATTCCAGTGACTGATCTTATTGCAGTAGGCTTGCCAGATGTTAGCAATTAGGTGGTCAACTTTTGGTAGGGTGACTACTTATTATGAGTTTTGATTATTATCATAACTTTCAGTGTATCAAAAATGCCATTGCTATTATTGGCAAAGCTAAATTAAACATGAATGACCCTCAACAAAATTGAGGGTCATTTATCTATTATTTTAGATGTTTAAAAGTATCAATCATCCATTTTATAAATAGCTCTAATTGTGCATTAGTTTCGCTAGGATCGTGTTGCACTAAGTAATATTTATCTTTTGTTTTTAATGGCATATCGGTGAAATTAAATAACCACTGCTCATCAAACCAAGTTTGACTGATAGGCAAGGGGATTAGGGCAATACCCATACCCTGTTGCGCGGCACGTGCCACACCAAACATACTATCAACCTGAATAATTTGTTTTGGTGCAAAGTCATCAATACCAGCATGCTCTGCCCATTGGTGCCAAGCCCAAGGACGCGCTTTATGAAGTATAAGAGGTACTTCATTTAATGCCTGAAACGGGTTTTCTTGCCATGCTTGCCAGTTTTCTTTATTGCAAGCTGGTGTATACGATAGCGAAAATAGCTCATGTACAACGCCTTCGTGCGGTTTAGATGAAGACAATACAATCGACAAATCGCTTTGCTTAGTCAGCTCTTTACGCGTTTTTAAGGTATTAAGCTGTAAGTTTGTATTTGGGTGCTCACTGGTCCATTCGCTCAGTTTTGGCATTAAAAGCTCACTGGCAAAAAACTCAGGTAGCGTAATACTGATCGTTATGTTTTCTTGTAACTGACTAAACTCATTGATGGTTTTTTCTAGCGCTTTGATCAGCGGTGATACAGAGTCATAAAAATTCTTCCCCGCAGCAGTTAGGCGGATAGAGCGGGTTTGACGTTCAAAAAGTTCAATACCCAATTGTTCTTCTAATTGTTTGATCTGATGGCTTACGGCAGACGGCGTAAGGTAAAGTTGGTTTGCAGCATCTTTAAAGCTAAGGGTGCGTGCAGCAAAACAAAATGAGCGTAAGCCACGAATAGGTGTTTGCATAGTTAATTTCAGTAAGTCTCAATAGCGCTTGTTAGTTAATTAACTGCTAAGCAATTATTATCCCAAAATGTAAAAAATAGAGAGTAAAGAATGAATATAGCTAACTCTTGCCATATTGTATAAAAAACAATCGCGAATCGCTCGTTTAATCTATGTTTAGGCAAATGTTTAGTAAAAAAGTGATCTTAGCAGTTTTAGCTATTTCGTCATAGTCTCAGTATTAGATACTGCTAATTCACTAAAGCAGGGCATTTTATACTATTTATGTGACAAAATGGTGCGGCGAAAGGCTAACTTTAGATAAAAAAAATCCCTCTTGCGAGGGATTTTGGGTAACTCAGCGCCATTGGCACTGGGAATGAGGTCGGTACATGGGATGTGAGTGGTTTAAAAAACCATCTCTGGAACATCACCTTCAACAAGCAATTTGCCTGCCGTTTTGCTAATTATTTCATCTACTGACACGCCTGGAGCGCGTTCGATTAGATGAAATGCGCCGTCTTTAACTTCTAGTACGGCTAAATCAGTTACGATTTTCTTTACACAGTTAACCCCAGTTAGCGGTAAAGTGCAACTTTCTAATAACTTAGAGTCGCCATGCTTGCTTGCATGAGTCATCGTAACAATAATATTCTTCGCGCCAGCAACGAGGTCCATCGCGCCACCCATGCCTTTAATTAGCTTTTTTGGGATCATCCACGATGCGATGTTACCGTTCTGGTCAACTTCAAATGCACCTAATACTGTTAAGTCTACATGACCACCCCGTATCATGGCAAAACTATCTGCACTATTAAATATTGCTGCACCTGTGGCTGCTGTCACGGTTTCTTTACCCGCGTTGATCATATCTGCATCAACTTGGTCTTTGGTTGGGTACGCACCCATACCTAATAAGCCATTTTCAGACTGCAACATAACCTCTATACCGTCAGGTACATAGTTAGCAACCAGAGTAGGGATACCAATACCTAGATTTACGTAATAGCCATCTTGTAGTTCTTGTGCAACACGCATTGCAACTTGTTCACGTGATAATGCCATTTTATTGCTCCTTAATCGCGAGTTGTTACACGTTCAATGCGTTTTTCAAAGTCGCCTTTGATCACGCGATTAACATAAATACCTGGGGTATGAATTTGGCTTGGCTCAAGTTCACCTGGCTCAACAATTTCTTCAACTTCAGCAACGGTAATTTTACCTGCTGTCGCGGCCATCGGGTTGAAGTTCATTGCTGTGTGGCGAAATACAAGGTTACCGTAGCGGTCAGCTTTCCATGCTTTAACAATGGCAAACTCGCCCGTAATTGACTCTTCTAAGATATACGGGCGACCATCAAATTCTTTGACTTCTTTACCTTCTGCAACCGGAGTACCGTAACCTGTAGCGGTATAAAACGCAGGAATACCCGCACCACCAGCACGCATCTTCTCAGCGAGTGTCCCTTGTGGTGTTAAAACAACATCAATTTCGCCATCGAGTAGTTGTTTTTCGAAAAGCGCATTTTCACCCACATAAGAAGCGATGATTTTTTTAATTTGCTTATCGTGAAGTAAAACCCCTAAACCAAAATCATCTACACCGCAGTTGTTCGAAACAACGGTTAGATTTTTAGTTTGTTTACGCTTAATTTCACTGATAAGTCCCTCAGGAATACCACACAAGCCAAAGCCACCAGCGATAACAGTATCGCCATCTTTTAAACCTTCCATTGCAGCTTCATAACTTGAAACCACTTTATCGAAACCGGCCATGAGCCTACTCCTTAATTATTCTGAGTGTTCTTTAGAGCAAGTGATACCTTGCTGACAGGTTGTTTATTTAATGCACTGCAAATAGCCCAACCAGCTTTCGCCAGTCTTTCTAAATCAATTCCATGCTCTATGCCAAGCCCTTGTAGTAAGTAAACTACATCTTCAGTGGCAACATTTCCTGACGCACCTTTGGCATAAGGGCAACCACCAAGGCCTGCAACAGCACTATCAACCGTTGCTATACCGCGGCTTAGGGCGGTGTAAATATTTGTGAGCGCTTGTCCGTAAGTGTCGTGAAAATGTACAGCGAGTTTTGATTTATCAATATGTTGCAAGAGTAAATCTAATAACTCATCGACTTTTTTCGCCGTACCTACACCAATGGTGTCGCCAAGGCTAATTTCGTAGCAACCAAGCTCTAATAATCGCTGTGATACTTTTAATACATCATTGTAGTCGACATCACCTTGATATGGGCAACCCATGACGCAGCTAACATAACCTCTAACACGAATGTTATTCGCTTTGGCAAAAGCCATAACATCTTTAAAGCGATCAATACTTTCATCAATAGAGCAGTTAATGTTCTTTTGACAAAACGCTTCACTTGCTGCTGTAAAGATTGCAAATTCTTGTATGCCGACTTGTTTTGCCGCCTCTGCACCCCGTAAATTCGGGGTGAGGGCACTTAAGTTAACATTAGGCAAATTTAACGGGCTAATTACATCGCTTGAGTCAGCCATTTGTGGCACCCATTTAGGTGACACAAAGGCGCCTGCTTCAATATCTTTTAGCCCAGCATCTGCAAGGGCGTTGATAAGAGCGACTTTATCTTGAGTGCTAACGGCAGCTTCATTTTGCAAGCCGTCTCTGGCGCCAACTTCTACAATGCGAACAAAATCAGGAAACTGTGCCATTACGCCTCCGGCTCTTCAACAATCGCGAGCATATCACCGTGACTCACCAGTTCACCTTCAGCAAAGCAATAGCTGGTTAATACACCATCATGCGGGGCATTAAGGGTATATTCCATTTTCATCGCTTCTATGATGACAACAGCGTCACCTTTAGCGACAGTACTACCCACTTCAACTAAATGTTTAACAACAGTACCATTGAGTGGTGCAGCAAGTGGTAGTGCATCACTTTCGTGTTCACTAATATAGTGTTTATCAATCAGCTCTAGCACCGTTTGCTGTGCTTTGTACATCACTGTGATGTGAGAGTCTGTTTGATTAATATGAGCCACAACTTTTTCGCCATTAACGACTAGGTTTGCAAGGCCATTTTCAACCTTGCCTGAGCTTGTATAGTCAACTCCATCTAGGCTGATTTTAAAGCCATCTGAGGTCTTAATAGCATGAACGTTTAAATCAACAAACGGTATCGTTGTCTTAGCCTCACTGTTAAGCATAAAGCCTGTTAATTGTTGCCATGGGCTGCTGCTTTCACCTTTTAGTTGATGTGCATACACATAGGCTGCCACAACGGTCGCAATAACAGACTGTTGTTCGTTTTTAGCAACTAGGCGCTCACCTTGGTCTTCAATAAAGTGCGTATCGGGTGCACCTGCTTGAAAAGTAGGGTGGTTAGCAAGGTTATGTAAGAAATTAACGTTACAGCTAAAACCTGCAAGGTGGAATTGCTCTAGAGCTTTAGATAAACGCCCAAGCGCTGCCTCACGGTTATCGTCATGAACAATTAATTTAGCAATCATAGGATCGTAGAACGGGCTAATTTCATCACCCGCTGCAATCCCTGTATCTATACGTACAAATTCAGATTCGTTCGGTGTGAATAGGGCATCAATGTGGCCAGAACACGGAATAAAGTCATTACTTGGATCTTCTGCATAAATACGCGCTTCAAAGCTGTGACCTTGTAGCTGAATATCTGCTTGGCTAAGTGGTAAAACTTCACCTGCTGCAATATTGATTTGCCAATTCACCAAATCAACACCGGTTACCATTTCTGTTACTGGGTGCTCTACTTGTAAACGGGTGTTCATTTCCATGAAGAAGAATTCATCACCGCATAGTAAAAACTCAACCGTACCTGCACCACGATAGTTAATCGCTTTGGCACAACGTACTGCTGCTTCACCCATTTCTTTACGAAGTTCATCAGATAAACCCGGAGCAGGGGCTTCTTCAATTACTTTTTGGTGACGACGCTGCAAAGAGCAGTCTCGATCGCCTAAGTACACACAGTTACCATGACTATCGGCAAAAACTTGTACTTCAACATGGCGAGGTTTGGTGACATAGCGCTCTAACAGTACTAAATCGTTACCAAAGCCGGCTTTTGCTTCACGTTTTGCACCTTCAAGTGCACTGATAAAGTCTTTTGCGTGTTCTACAACTCGCATACCTTTACCACCGCCACCAAAGGCCGCTTTAATCAGTACCGGGTAACCAATTTTTTCAGCTTCAGCTTGTAAGAATTCAGTATCTTGATTGTCACCATAGTAACCAGGCACTAAAGGTACATTTGCTTGGTGCATAATTTCTTTAGCGCGGGTTTTTGAACCCATTGCTTCAATACTTGATGCTGGCGGGCCAATAAAGGCGATATCATTTTTCTCACATGCGAGCGCAAAGTCACAGTTCTCAGATAAAAAACCATAGCCAGGGTGAATACAATCAACACCAGCTTGTTTTGCAACATCGATGATTTTATCTGCCACTAAGTATGAGTCTTTACTTGGCGCAGGACCAATATGATACGCCTCATCAGCAAGCTTTACGTGCTGAGCATGTTTATCAGCATCTGAGTACACTGCAACCGTTGTTAAGCCCATTTGCTTTGCTGTACGCATAACTCGGCAGGCAATTTCACCACGGTTGGCAACGAGAATTTTTTTCAATGATTTTGTTGTCATAATGGTTCCTATTTCTGCCAGTTAGGGGCACGTTTTTCAAAAAATGCAGTTAGGCCTTCTTGGCCTTCTTCAGATACACGAATGCGAGCAATGCGCTCAGCGGTTAACTCAATCAGTGCATCATCTATTACGTTGCCAGCGACATCATTGATTAGCTGCTTCGCTGCTTTAACAGCAATAGGGCCATTGTTGACAAGGTTTTGTAAGTGTTTATCGAGCGCTGTTTGTAAATCGCCTGTGATCTGGTGAATTAACCCCAGTTGCTTAGCTGTATGCGCGTCAAAAATCTCTGCCGTTAAAAAATAACGACGTGCAGCGCGCTCACCAATAGCTTTAATAACATAAGGGCTGATAACCGCAGGAATAAGACCAAGCTTTACTTCACTTAAGCAAAACTGTGCATCGTCTTGGCAAATTGCGATATCACAACTCGCAATCAAGCCTAAGGCACCGCCAAATGCAGCACCTTGTACGGCACAAATTGTTGGATGTGGGCTTGTAGCAAGGACTTTCATAAGCTTTGCTAGCTGCATAGAATCCGCTAAGTTTTCTGCAAAGTCATTGCCAGCCATCGACTTCATCCAATTTAAATCAGCGCCAGCAGAGAAGTGCTTACCTTCGGTTTTTAAAACCAGTGCGCGAACATCGCAACTGTTTGCGTGTTCAATTAAACGGATCAGTTCACTGATGACTTCTTCGTTAAATGCATTGTGTTTTTCAGGGCGACTTAGTACCAGTACAGCCACATTTGATTTTGTTATTTCGAGTGTTACTGACATAAGGCCTCCATTACATTCTAAATACGCCGAACTGCGAATCGCGCTCTGGTGCATTTTTAGCTGCACTTAAGGCAAGCCCTAATACATTGCGGGTATCAGCAGGATCGATAATGCCATCATCCCAAAGGCGGGCACTGGCGTAATATGGATGACCTTGTTTTTCGTATTGCTCGATAATTGGCTTTTTAAACTCACTGACTTGCTCATCAGTCATGCTTTCGCCTTTACGGGCTAAACCATCTTGTTTAACTTGTGCAAGAACGCCAGCCGCTTGTTCACCACCCATTACAGAGATACGAGCATTTGGCCACATCCACATCATGGTAGGCTCAAACGCGCGGCCACACATACCGTAGTTACCTGCACCATACGAGCCACCAATTAACACAGTAAATTTTGGCACATCAGCACATGACACAGCGGTTACCATTTTCGCACCATGTTTGGCGATGCCTTCGGCTTCGTACTTTTTACCAACCATAAAGCCAGTAATGTTCTGTAAAAACACTAAAGGAATTTTGCGTTGCGCACATAGTTGTATGAAGTGCGCGCCTTTTTGCGCCGATTCACTAAATAAAATGCCGTTATTGGCAACAATACCTACAGGGTGACCAAAGATTGTTGCAAAGCCGGTTACTAAGGTTTCGCCAAAGTAGCGTTTAAATTCATCAAATGATGAATCATCAACAACACGGGCAATTACTTCGCGTACATCAAATGGTTTTTTAAGGTCGGTACCCACAATGCCGTAAATTTCGTTAATGTCGTAACGCGGCGGTTTAACATCATCAAGTAACGGTGCAGTAGGGCGCTGATAGTTAATTCGTTCAATACATTGGCGCGCGATAGAAAGTGCATGGGCATCGTTTTCAGCATAGTGGTCGGCAACACCTGATGTTTTACAGTGAACATCAGCACCACCGAGCTCTTCAGCAGTTACTTCTTCACCTGTAGCCGCTTTAACCAGAGGCGGACCAGCTAAGAAAATTGTGCCTTGCTCTTTTACAATAATACTTTCATCAGCCATTGCTGGTACATAAGCACCACCTGCGGTACATAAACCCATTACGACTGCAATTTGTGGAATGCCTTTTCCAGACATACGAGCCTGATTATAGAAAATACGGCCAAAGTGTAATTTATCTGGAAATACATCATCTTGTTCAGGCAGGTTTGCACCGCCTGAATCAACTAAATAAATACACGGTAAATGACAACGCTCTGCGATATCTTGGGCACGCAAGTGTTTTTTCACCGTTAGTGGAAAGTATGTACCGCCTTTTACAGTTGCATCATTGGCGATGATCATACATTCAACGCCTTTCACACGACCAATACCAGCAACAACACCGGCACAAGGAATAGCTTGTTCGTACACACCAAAGGCAGCAAATTGTGAAATCTCTAAAAATGGCGAGCCTTCATCAAGTAGCGTTTCAATACGGTCACGAACAAACAACTTACCACGGCCTTGGTGGCGCTCAATTAGGGCAGGGCCACCGCCTAAACGGATATCCGCTACTTTTTCACGTAAATCACTTACGAGAGCGGCCATGTTGTCGTGATTTTGCAAAAATTGCGGATCGTGTGGATTTACACTCGATTTTAAAATCGTCATAACAAGGTCCTATCGGCTTTCAGTGAATAATTCGCGACCAATTAGCATGCGGCGGATTTCTGAAGTACCTGCGCCAATTTCATATAGTTTTGCATCACGTAATAAACGACCTGTCGCGTATTCGTTGATATAACCATTACCACCTAAGATTTGGATAGCATCAAGGGCCATCTTAGTAGCAAGCTCTGCGGCATATAAAATCGCACCAGCGGCATCTTTACGCGTTGTTTCGCCGCGGTCACATGCACGAGCTACCGTGTAAACGTATGAACGAGCAGCATTCATTTGTGTGTACATATCAGCGATTTTGCCTTGAATAAGCTGGAACTGACCAATTGGGCTATCAAATTGTTTACGCTCATGAATATAAGGAACCACAATGTCCATACATGCTTGCATAATGCCAAGCGGGCCTGCTGCTAAAACAACACGCTCATAATCAAGGCCACTCATAAGTACTTTTACGCCTTCGTTTAAGTTACCTAGAATGTTTTCTGCTGGTACTTCGCAGTTCTCAAACACTAATTCACAGGTGTTAGAGCCGCGCATACCAAGTTTGTCTAGCTTTTGCGCAGTAGAGAATCCCGGTGTGTTACGTTCAACGATGAACGCTGTGATGCCTTTAGGGCCGGCATTTAAATCTGTTTTTGCATAGATAACAAAGGTATCGGCATCTGGACCATTAGTGATCCACATTTTATTACCGTTAAGTACAAATACATCGCCTTTTTTCTCAGCTTTTAATTTCATTGATACAACATCAGAACCCGCGTTTGGCTCACTCATCGCAAGGGCACCAATGTGCTCACCGCTGATAAGTTTTGGTAAGTACTTTTCTTTTTGTGCTTGTGACCCATTGCGGTTAATTTGGTTAACACATAAGTTTGAATGAGCACCATAACTTAAACCAATCGATGCACTTGCACGGCTAATTTCTTCCATTGCGATTACGTGCTCAAGGTAACCAAGGCCAGCACCGCCAAATTCTTCAGGCACTGTCATACCTAATAAACCCATTTCGCCAAGTTGTGGCCAAAGTTGATTAGGGAAGGCATTTTCTAAATCTGTTTGTTCTGCAAGTGGGGCGATTTCTTGGCTCGCAAAGCTATTAACGTGATCGCGGATCATGTCTGCTGTTTCGCCAAGTCCGAAGTTCATTTCTTTGTATAGTGAAATAGTGCTCATAATGTGTGTTCCTGTGAGAGTCTGTTGACGAGATTGTTGTCAGGTTATTCGTCTAAATTATTAAGGGTTTCACGACAGCGACGTTCTGCAGTTACCAATTCCATTAGTACAACTTTAATGTCGTCCATTTGTTGGCTTAGGTCCGCTTTTTTCTCTGCGATAAGGTCCAGCATAGTCACTAGCTGTTTAGCGCTCGATTTATCTGCATCGTAAAGTTCAAACAAACGGCCCGTTTCAGCCAAGGTAAAACCTAAGCGTTTACCACGTAGAATAAGTTTTAGTCTTACTTTGTCGCGTTTTGAATAAATACGGGTTTGACCATTGCGATCTGGTGAGATCAGGCCTTGGTCTTCATAAAAGCGGATAGAGCGGGTGGTAATATCAAATTCTTTTGCTAGTTCGCTGATACTAAACGTTTGCTCATTGCTTGCAGGTTCAACTGCTGCGCTTTCAAAGTTTGTTTGATTGTCTTGTTTCATGATTTATTTACCTCATTCGAATAACACCAATATAAGTGAAGTTTACGTAAAGGTAAAGGGTGATTTAGGAGTTATACTTTAGACTTATAAAGATAACTGGTTGGATTTGTTGAAAAGCTTTATTTATCTAGCCTTGTAAGCAGATGTTCGATTTTTCATACAACAAAATACAGATAAGTTTACAGTTTTGCCGGCCGCAAAAATGTTGATTTTAGATTTACGTTGGCGTAAACGTAAATATTATGTATGCTGAATTAAATCGAAATTAAACTATAACAAATTAACTGTTTGGTTACACATGATTTGAACACATGATGATAACCACTTACATGGAGCCAATTATGACTACTGAAGCCGTTGTTATTGTTGCCGCAAAACGTACCCCTATGGGTGGTTTTATGGGCGCACTAAGTGGTGCACACGCAACTGATTTAGGTGCTACAGCTATTAAAAGTAGCTTAGAGCAAGCCGGTTTATCTGCCGATAAGATTGACGAAGTGATCATGGGCTGTGTATTACCAGCTGGTCTTGGTCAAGCACCTGCACGCCAAGCAATGTTAAAAGCGGGTCTTAATCAAGGTACTGGCGCTACAACAATCAACAAGGTATGTGGCTCTGGCTTAAAGGCTGCAATGTTTGCCCATGACTTAATTAAATCAGGCTCTATTAACTCAGCGGTTGCTGGTGGCATGGAAAGCATGAGTAATGCCCCTTATATGTTACCGAATGCACGTTCAGGTATGCGTATGGGCCATGGCGAAGTAAAAGATCACATGATGTGTGACGGCCTTGAAGATGCTTACGATAACAAAGCAATGGGTTGTTTTGCACAAGACACTGCCGATCAATATTCAATTGGTCGTGAACAAATGGACAACTTTGCACTTAGCTCACTGACTAAAGCAAATAGCGCGATTGAGACAGGTGCATTTGCAAACGAGATTGCAGCGCACACTATTTCTACACGCAAAGGTGATGTGACCGTTGCGATTGATGAGCAACCAGGCAATGCACGTCCTGATAAAATCCCAGGTTTACGTCCTGCATTCAAAAAAGACGGCACTATTACAGCTGCAAACTCGTCATCAATCTCTGATGGTGCAGCAGCGCTTGTTTTAATGCGTGAGTCAGATGCTAAAGCACAAGGTTTAACACCACTTTGTCGTATCGTTGCTCACAGCACACATTCTCAAGCCCCGAGCGAATTTACTTTAGCACCGGTTGGTGCGATGCAATCGCTTTTAGAAAAAGCAGGTTGGTCTGTTAATGATGTTGATTTATGGGAAATCAACGAAGCGTTTGCGATGGTGACTATGCTTGCAATTAACGAGCTAAAACTTGATGAAAGCAAAGTAAACGTAAACGGCGGTGCCTGTGCACTTGGTCACCCAATTGGTGCAAGCGGCGCGCGTATCTTAGTTACCTTAATTCATGCATTAAAGAATCGTGGTCTTAGCAAAGGTGTTGCCTCACTGTGTATCGGTGGTGGTGAAGCTGTTGCTATGGCAATCGAAGCTATTTAATCGCTTTAGAATTTTAATCTCTCACAGCCGCAACGTATTTTAAAAACTATCATGTTGCGGCCTCTTTATACCCACTGGGGAGGAGTGCCTCATGCACCAAGTACCTTTATTTATCAACGGCGAATTTACCCAATCAAGTTCAACGCAGCTGATTGATGTTATCAATCCTGCAAACCAAGAAGTGTTAGCGCAAGTTCCGTGTGCAACAGATGCTGAAATGGATGCAGCAATTGCCTCTGCAAAAGAAACATTTAAAACATGGAAAGAAGTGCCAATTTCTGAGCGTGCGCGCATCATGATGAAATACGCTGCACTACTAAAAGAAAACCATGACGAGCTTGCGACGATTATTTGTCATGAGCTGGGTAAAACATTTGAAGATGCCAAAGGCGATGTTTGGCGCGGTATTGAAGTTGTTGAGCAAGCAGCCAATGCACCATCACTAATGATGGGCGAAACAATGGAAAACGTAGCGCGTAAAATCGATACTTACTCTTACATGCAGCCACTGGGTGTATGTGCGGGTATTACGCCATTTAACTTCCCTGCGATGATCCCATTATGGATGTTCCCACTGGCAATTGTGTGTGGTAACACCTTTATTCTGAAACCATCAGAGCAAGATCCACTAACACCAATGCGTTTAGCTGAACTATTTGTTGAAGCGGGTGCACCAAAAGGGGTGTTACAAGTTGTTCATGGTACAAAACCACAAGTTGACCGTTTATTAGAAGACCCAGCAGTACGTGCAATTTCATTTGTTGGTTCGTGTGGTGTAGGTGAATACATTTATTCAAAAGGCACAGCAAACCTTAAACGCGTGCAAGCTTGTGTAGGTGCAAAAAACCACATGGTTATTATGCCTGATGCAAGTAAATCGCATGTTGTAAACAACCTAGTAGGTGCGTCTGTAGGTGCTGCGGGTCAGCGCTGTATGGGTATTTCGGTTGCTGTGTTTGTTGGTCAAGCAAAAGACTGGATTGACGAAATTAAAGCAGGCTTTGAAAACGTACGCCCAGGTGTATGGGATGATGCCAACGCGGCTTACGGCCCACAAACATCAAAAGCTGCTAAAGACCGTATTTTATCACTTATCGCAAGTGGTAAAGAACAAGGTGCAACGTGCTTAATTGATGGCTCTGACTTTACTGTTGAAGGTTACGAGCAAGGTAACTGGGTTGGTCCAACGCTATTTACTGATGTAACAACCGAGATGGATTTATACAAAGAAGAGATCTTTGGTCCTGTATTGGCTTGTATGTTTGTAGATACTCTTGAAGAGGCGATTGAGCTTATAAATAACTCGCCTTACGGTAACGGTACTTCGTTATTCACATCAAGCGGCGCTGCTGCACGTAAATTCCAACATGAAATCGAAGTAGGTCAAGTTGGTATCAACGTGCCAATTCCTGTGCCACTACCGTTTTTCTCTTTCACAGGTTGGAAAGGCTCATTCTACGGTGACCAACACACCTACGGTAAGCAAGGTATTCGTTTTTACACAGAAACGAAAACAATTACTTCACGTTGGTTCGAGGATGATATCGCCTCAGGTCCGAACATGAGTATCAACCTTAAATAAGCTGTAATTAATTTACTGCTGAGCGAGCACACGCTCGCTCAAAGAACACACATTTAAACGACAACAATAATTCTTTAAAGAATAAGACAACAAATAGAGGTCTACTATGGACTTTAATTTAACCGAAGATCAGCAAGCGTTTGCTGAAACAGCCCGTCAGTTTGCAGAGTCTGAACTTGCTCCACATGCAGCTAAGTGGGACCAAGAACACATTTTCCCTAAAGACACCATTAAAGCAGCCGGTGAGCTTGGCTTTTGTGGTTTATATACCCCAGAAGAAGCGGGTGGCTTAGGTTTATCTCGCCTAGATTCAAGCATTATCTTTGAGCAGCTAGCCATGGGTTGTACAGCTACGACCGCAATGTTGACCATTCATAATATGGCAACCTGGATGATTGCAAGCTTTGGTACTGAGGACGTTAAAGCCAAGTACTGTGAACAATTAGTAATGGGTGAGTTACTTGCTTCTTATTGTTTAACAGAACCGGGGTCTGGCTCTGATGCAGCATCACTAAAAACTAAAGCGGTTAAAGAGGGCGATGAGTATGTGATCTCAGGCTCTAAAATGTTTATTTCGGGCGCCGGTGAAACTGATTTACTTGTGGTTATGGCGCGCACTGGTGGTGAAGGCGCAGCCGGTATTTCGGCATTTGTTGTGCCTGCAGATGCTGCAGGTATTGAATACGGTAAAGCTGAAGAAAAAATGGGCTGGAATGCACAGCCAACACGTTTAATTAGCTTTGAAGGTGTCAGAATTCCTGCGGCTAACTTACTAGGCCAAGAAGGCGAAGGCTTTAAGTTTGCAATGCAAGGCCTAGATGGTGGCCGAATTAATATTGCTACCTGTTCATTAGGTACAGCACAAGCAGCACTTAACACTGCACGCGAATACCTAAAAGAACGTGAGCAATTTGGTAAGCCATTAGCTGCCTTCCAAGCACTGCAATTTAAGATTGCCGATATGAACACTGAGCTTGTTGCCGCTCGTCAAATGGTGCGCTTAGCCGCATTTAAACTAGATACCGGTGACAGCGAAAAAACCACTTACTGCGCGATGGCAAAACGTTTTGCTACAGATGTTGGTTTTAAAGTATGTGACGATGCACTACAAATTCATGGTGGTTATGGTTACATCAAAGAATACCCATTAGAGCGTCATTTCAGAGACGTACGTGTGCATCAAATTCTTGAAGGCACAAACGAAATCATGCGTGTGATTATCGCACGTCGTATCTTAGCTGAGTCAGCTGGCGACATTCTATAAGGAGCAACCTATGTCTAATCCATCGATTGATTTAAATATTGAAGGTAACGTAGCGGTTTTAACCATGAATAACCCGCCAGCGAATACCTGGACACAAGATACATTAACTGCATTAAAAGAGACTGTAACTGAGCTAAATGCTAACAAAAATGTCTATGCATTAGTGATCACAGGGCAAGGTGAAAAGTTCTTTAGTGCAGGTGCCGATTTAAACGTGTTTGCTAGTGGTGATAAAGGCGTTGCTGCCACTATGTCAAAAGTGTTTGGTGATGCATTTGAAGCATTAACCAATTTCCGTGGTGTATCAATCGCGGCTATTAATGGTTATGCCATGGGCGGTGGTCTTGAAGTGGCTCTTGCTTGTGATATTCGTATAGCTGAAGAGCAAGCTCAAATGGCACTTCCTGAAGCGAAAGTTGGCTTACTGCCTTGTGCTGGCGGTACGCAAAACCTTGCATGGCTTGTTGGTGAGGGCTGGGCAAAACGCATGATCTTATGTGGTGAGCGCTTAAAAGCAGACAAAGCACGTGAAATTGGTCTTGTTGAAGAAGTGGTTGGCACTGGCGAAAGTTTAGCTGCGGCAATGAAACTTGCTAACCAAGTTGGCGAACAAAGCCCGGTTGCTGTGACTGCATGTAAAGAGCTTATTCAAAAAGGTCGCACACAACCTATGGCTCATGCATTGCCATTAGAGCGTGAGTTATTTGTACAATTATTTGATACGCAAGACCAAAAAGAAGGCGTGAATGCATTCTTAGAAAAGCGTAAAGCAAATTGGGTAAATGGCTAATGACTAACGCAACACTACTAAATCATCAAGATGCGCCTGTGGTGTTTGAAACTGCAGAGGCCGAGAGCGGCCTCATTGCAATTGCGACACTCAATGCGCCTAAGTCGTTAAATGCCTTAAATTACGACATGATCCAATTGCTTGAGCCGCAGCTTAGAAAATGGGCTGACGATGACGCCGTTGCCATGGTCGTTCTAAAAGGGGCTGGCGAAAAAGCATTTTGTGCCGGTGGGGATGTAGTAAGCCTGCATAAAGCAATGAGCACAGGTGAGCCTGCTAACTACATTGAAGACTTTTTTACCCTTGAGTACAAATTAGACTACCTAATTCACTGCTATGAAAAGCCAATATTACTTTGGGGTAATGGCATTGTTATGGGGGGCGGTCTTGGCTTAATGGCTGGTGCAAGTCACCGTGTGGTAACCGAAACATCACGTATTGCAATGCCTGAGCTAACCATTGGTTTATACCCAGATGTGGGCGGCAGTTACTTCTTACATAAAATGCCTGAGCAAGTGGGTCTATTCTTAGGGTTAACTGCGGCGTCTATCAATGCTGAAGATGCCTTGTTTGTTAATCTTGCTGATCACTATGCAACAGCAGATAAATATGACGCTATTTTAACGGCTATCACCGCTGAAAAATGGGGCAAAACAGCCTCATTAAACCACGAAAAGCTGACAAACATTCTAATCTCGATTGATAATATTTCAGGCCGTGTTCCTAAAGGCAATGTAAAAGATAACCTTGAGGTTATTCAAAAGCTGGCTGAGTTTGATTCATTGCAGGGAAAAATTGACTACATTCAAGCTTTAGAAACAGAAGATAAATGGCTTAATCGTGCGCAAAAATCATTATCGCATGGTTGTCCGCTTAGTTGTGCGCTGGTTGAACGTCAATTAGCTAATTCAAAAGAGATGACGTTAGCAGATTGCTTCAAAATGGAGCTAGGTATGTCTGTACGCTGTGGCGAAGTAGGCGAGTTTCAAGAAGGGGTTCGTGCGCTATTAATCGACAAAGACGGTGCACCTAACTGGCAGTTTAAATCGCTTAGTGATATCGACGAAGCAGTTGTAGATAGCTTCTTTACAGCACGCTGGGATGAGCAATCTCACCCACTAAACTCATTAACGTCATCTTAAGTCCAAGGGGTAAACAAATGGCTAAATTAACAATAGGATTTATTGGTTTAGGCAACATGGGTGGCCCAATGGCGGCAAACCTTGTCAGTGCAGGTCATACAGTTCGTGTGTTTGACTTAAATAAAGTAGCGGTCAGTGAGCTTGCCGATAAAGGTGCAATTGCTGCTACCGATGCAGCTGAGTGTGCCATTGGCGCAGATATTTTTATCAGTATGCTACCAGCAAGCAAACACGTTAAGTCTCTTTATTTAGGCGAAACAGGCCTTATCAACTTACTTGATAGCAAAACTTTAGTGATTGACTGCTCAACCATTGATGCAGAATCAGCGCGTCAAGTGGGTAGTGAACTTGCTCAAAAAGGCATTGATTTTGTTGATGCGCCGGTATCAGGTGGTGTTGCAGGAGCAACAGCGGGCACTTTAACCTTTATCGTCGGTGGTGAGCAAACTCACTTTGAAAAAGCCAAGCTGGCTTTAGTGGATATGGGTAAAAATATCTTCCATGCTGGTGATATTGGTGCAGGCCAAGTCGCAAAAATCTGTAACAACATGCTGCTAAGCATTTTAATGGCTGGTACTAGCGAAGCACTACAAATGGGCATTAACAACGGGCTCGATCCAAAAGTGTTAAGTGACATCATGACTGCAAGCTCTGGCCGTAACTGGACACTTGAGCTTTATAACCCATGTCCTGGTGTAATGGATACGGCGCCAGCAAGTAATGATTATAAACCGGGCTTTATGGTTGATTTAATGGCGAAAGACTTAGGTCTTGCTATGGAAGCGGCTCAGCAAAGTAATTCATCTACCCCAATGGGGTCAATGGCGAAGAATCTATACACTATGCTTCAGCATCAAGGTGCGGGTTGTGATGATTTTAGCGCTATTTTTAAATTATTCTCGAAGTAGGAGATTGTTGTGGAAATTAAAAACAACAACATCGTAATTACCGGTGGTGCGCAAGGTTTAGGCTTTGCAATGGCCGAAAAATTTGCATCCCTTGGTGCGAACATCGCTCTTATCGATATGCAACAAGACGTACTTGATACTGCAGTATCAGCGCTTGCTAAATATGGCACAAAAGTTATGGCGTATGCTGCTAATGTTACAGATGAAGACGCTGTGGTAGCAACGTTCAACACTATCAATAAAGACTTTGGCCATATCGGCGTGTTAATTAATAACGCAGGTATCTTACGCGATGGTATGTTTATCAAAGCAAAAGAAGGCAAAGTGGTAGATAAAATGTCGTTGGCTCAATTTCAATCTGTGATTGATGTGAACCTAACCGGAGTATTCTTAGCAGGTCGCGAAGCTGCGAGCCACATGATTGAGTCTGGCAAAGGCGGTGTAATTGTTAATATGTCGAGTGTTGCCCGTGCTGGTAACATTGGCCAAACAAACTATGCTGCGTCTAAAGCCGGTGTTGTTGCGATGACAACGGGTTGGGCGAAAGAATTAGGTCGCTTTGGTATCCGTGTTGGTGCAATTGCACCAGGTGTTATTCGCACAGCAATGACAGATGCAATGAAACCAGAAGCACAACAACGCATGATGGCGGTAACGCCAGTGGGTCGTTTTGGTGAAGCAGATGAAATTGCTCAAACAGCACAATACATTGTAGAGAATGACTTCTTTACAGGTCGTGTTGTTGAAATTGATGGCGGTATCCGCCTTTAATTTCATAAGGTAACCCTTTACCTATTGAAAGTACCAAAACGGTAAGCCTAGCTTGCCGTTTTTTTATTTTTAAAGTATTTTAACTTCATAATGATAAGGAGATTTTTTATGAACACTGATGGTATTACAGTATCAATGAGCAAGGGAATTAAAGCCAACTTCAAACTGGGTGAACATTTAATTGAATACTGGGGTTCTGCTTACTCAGGTAAAGAAGTTCTGAAAGTAGACGGTGAATTAATAGCAGAATCACGTAACTTTAAAACTAAATCTGTTCATGAGTTTAATGTTGATGGTAAAGCCTGCCAATTAACAATTTTAGTGACTTTATTCAAGAAGTTTTCTTCTACCATTACATTAGAGTGTCAGGGTGAGCTAGTTCACAGTTATCAACTCACATATGGTAAAACCCGACAAATTGCTTGGTATTTAAAAGCAATCCCATTTTTATTTGCAGGGGTTTTAGGCTGGTGCTTTGCCGCTGATATTCTTACCTTATTAGAGTTGGTTATCTTTTTTTGCTTAACCTTTGCAGTATCAGAACTGGTTCTGAAAGATCAAGGCTGGATCATCGAAGAGCAAAAGCCTTGTAATTAACTGTTTAGCATTCAATAATTAAGCGGTTAAAAGCCGCTTAACTTTGAGAGATGCAGTGAATCCCAAACAAATCCGCAATTTTTATATCAATGAAGAACAGTCTGTTTATTTACTGTCTCACCATGATGCTAAAAAGCACCGCCAATGGCTTAACATTTGTATTAAACAACTTACCTTGCTTGGTTACAGTGACGTTGAATTAATTGGTTCTGGTGCGTTTGGATTTGTTTTTGCCGGTGTTGATGATGAAAACCTACCTTGGGTATTTAAGTTTTCACGGATAACTCTTGCACAAAGTGTACGTGATCGTCTAGAAGACGAAGCGTACATGCTCTCGCAAGTTAATAACCCATTGGTGCCAAAATTTTATGCCTTTGAGCGCATTAAAAAGCAAGGCATTTTAATGATGGAGCGCGCTCTAGGTGAAGACTTAGAAAAAATCTCTATCAAACAGGGGCGTTTTAGCGCAGCAAAAGTTATGGCGCTGGCTCTTAGGCTACGTAATGTGCTTTTAGATTTACGTGAACACAAAAATGGCTTAAGCCCTCAGCCAATTGTGCATGGCGATATTAAACCCTCTAACATCGTTTATGATGAACAAACCAATAAATTGTCATTGGTAGACTGGGGCAGCTCTGTTTATGCGCAAATAGATGCTGAAGGTAATCCGGTCGCCAGCAATTTTATGGATCTTATGTCTGCTGATATTAGCACCACTAATGCACGTATGGGTGATGTGTATTTTATTGGTGATGAGCAAATGTCAGGCGGGCAGTCATCGCCACGTTTTGATGAGCAAGGTGTCGCATCAACCCTTTATGCATTGGCCTCTGCACAATCTTGTAGATTTGGTGCGGCAGTTATTCCGGCTACAAGCCTGAATTTACCTATGGAGCTTGCCCGGGTTATCGACGGTATGCTTTCAAAAGATAAGGCAACCAGAGATGGCGCTGGTGATTATTTTATGCGAAACATGCCTACAATGGCTAAAGCTTACCTCCCTGAGCTGCCCCGTAAAGTCATTCGACCGTATATTCCTTATTGGTTTAGTGAGTTTGATGAACACCCAGACACAGTAGTTTATAGCTCACGTAAACAATTTTTAAGACAAGCTGACCATAATCAACAATTACTTGATGTAAACGATGCCCAGCTCGACAGATACTACAAAGAGTTTTTATTTGATACCGGCGACACAGAAAAAGCATTTTTAGCCTCTATTAGCCGATTAGCAAAATACCCGGTAGTAGGAGGCTTGAGTTTTCATTGGAAAGAAAACTCACTGTTTGTCGAGTCTTCTCTTATTTTGCATGATGAAACGCTTGGCACTGCGTTTACCGATGCGATTAACAACACGGTGATGTTAGCACAGGGGATTGAACAAAAAGGTCTCTTTAAATGTTGCTTGTTTGATGCGCGTAAAACCATTCAGCTCGAGCGTGATGGCACAGGGGCGTTTAAGTTTGAGAATTTACCTGAGCTTGATTACGAAGTAATGGATATCCAAGCCTCAGACGTAACCAGACCACACTCTTATTTTGAAGATGGTAAAGACCCGGATGAGCAACTACAACTCCCGAAAAAGGTTATAAAGTGTGTATTTGAGCTCAACCAAATACACCATACAGGCTGTATCATTTTTGAAGCCTTACCTGATAGGATGAAAATACATCATTACTATCGACTGCTTGATGCCAGTAAAGAGCCTGAATTTAAACGCTTATTAAGTAAGCTCATGCAATATGCGGTTAGTATCACAGATGTTGGTGTGGCAGGCTTTATGAAGCTACCTTACAAAAATACCCGTGAATTTGATTTGTGCACTAAACAGCCCGATGAGTTTTATCCAAGAGATCCCAAAAGAGTGTTAGATATATGAGCCTTCTGCCTATGGCTGATGCTTCAGCTAGTGTGAAAGACAAAATTGATACTTTAAGATGTATTAAAATGCGGAATCTTGTAGGAGCTGCAAACAATACAAAGTGGAATGAGCTTTTTGATGAAACTAATAACTACATGTTGAATGTATTTAAACAAAGTCACTAAAAGTGATCACAATAGTAAGGAGTCTGGCTGATGAATCAATTAACAGAGAAAAAGATTACTTGTCCGTATTGTGGTGAGCAAATAGAAATCTTACTGGATCCAGCAGACTTAAATCAGCAATATATTGAGGATTGCCAGGTTTGCTGTAAGCCAATTAACTTTTTAGTTTTTGAAAGTATAGATGAAGAGCTTTCAGTTACAGTATCAAGTGATGATGAAAGTAGTGGTTTTTCTAATTTTTAAAAGTTAGATTTTAAGATTCCTATTTTATTAAATAAAAAACCTGCTTAATAGCAGGTTTGTGGGTAATTGGCTTTTACTTATGCTCTTCAATTATCTCAGTGATCCCTTCAGCAGAAAGTATCTCTATCCAATAACCATCTGGGTCTTTTATAAAGGCTAGACCTTTCATAGAGCCATCGTCTGGTTTTTTTACAAACTCAACATCGTATTTTGCAAAACGCTCGCATGCTGCGTACACGTCTGGCACGCTAATACCGATATGACCAAAGCCTTTTGGTTCATCATTACCACTATGGTAACCTGTAAAGCTGTCGTCATTTTCTGTACCCCAATTATGTGTAAGCTCGACAAGAGCAGGGCGGCGAAACACCCACTGTGCTTTTTCTTTATCGCTGCCTGTTGGCATGTCTTGCTCATAACCTAAAAAGTACAGCGTAAACTCCATTTTAGGGAAGTCATATTTACCCAGTAACTTCATGCCTAAAACGTTTTGGTAGAAATCTAAAGAAGGCTTTGGATCTTTAATGCGCAACATTGTTTGTTGCATCACGAAATCTTGCGTTGCATTTGCGATTTGTTCAGGTGATTCGTTGTAGTTAGACATACACATCCTTTTTTAATGACATTAATGATGATTTATTCAGTCTAACATAACCACGTTACCCTTAAATTAATAAAAATAATATTGACGTCTTTAAATAGCCCTTCAAATCTTAACTTGCTAACTCACATAAAAAACCGCCCTAACAGGCGGCTTATTTCAACTAACAGCTTAAAGCTTAATTACCCCAAGGGTTACTCGCACTTGAACGTTGCTTACGGGTTCGGGCTTTTTGCTTGGCTTCTTTTTTAGCGTGGATGCGTTTAGCGTCGGTAAAACTTAACTCACACGGTTCACCTGGTTTTTGATCAGCAGGGATCACACGATCGCGCGGCGGTAATTCATAGTTTACATCGTCAGGGCGTGGTAAATTTTTAAGGCGATACAAATAAAAGTTTTCGACTTTTTCTTGTGCCCATTGGGTTTTACGTAAAAACTTAACCGCAGATTTTACATCTGGGTTATTCTTAAAGCAGTTCAAACGCATATAGGCGTGGAGTAATTCCCAGCCATATTGCTCGACAAGCTCTGTAACGACTTGCTCGATACCAACACCTTGCAGTGGGTTATTGCTGAAAATTTCTTTATTACTCATTAGACTGTCCGGTATTACAAAACTAGGGTAAGTATAATTGCCTTTACCCTAGTTTTATAGCTAACTTGCTAAGAATGTTTATATTCGAGCTTATTCTTTACAATTGACCACTACACGGCCGCGAATTTCACCTTTTAATAGGGCTTCTGCGTTTGCAACGGCTTCAGAAAGTGGAATTTCTTGCGAAATAGCATCTAGGTATTGAGCTTCTACTAATTCACTTAGACGTTGCCACGCTTCAATTCGGTCAGCTTTAGGGCGCATTACACTATCTATACCCATTAGGCTAATGCCACGAAGGATAAACGGCGCTACCGTTGCTGGAAAGTCCATACCTTGTGCTAAACCACACGCTGTTACAACACCACCATATTTAATTGATGCACACACATTTGCAAGGGTGTGGCTACCCACAGAATCAATTGCGCCAGCGAATTGCTCTTTAGCCAGTGGTTTACCAGGTGCTGAGAATTCTTCGCGAGATAAAACGCGTTTTGCACCAAGCTTTTCAAGGTGATCTGCTTCGTTCATTCGTCCTGTTGTCGCAACTACATCAAAACCTAGTTTATTTAATAAGTAAATAGCAAAACTACCCACGCCGCCATTAGCACCGGTAACAAGAATTTCGCCACTTTGGGGTGTGATACCTTGTTTTTCTAATGCGATGATACTCAGCATTGCCGTATAACCTGCAGTACCAATTTGCATAGCCTGTTTTGGTGTTAAATTAGCAGGGAGGGGGATGAGCCAATCAGCACTCATAGATGCTTTTGAACTCAAACCTCCTAGGTATTTCTCACCAACACCAAAGCCATTTAACAGAACTTTATCACCTACTTTAAATTCATCGCTTTTAGAGTCTGTTACTGTGCCTGCAAGGTCTATCCCGGGGATCATAGGAAATGTTCTTACCACAGGGCCTTTACCTGTAATGGCTAGGGCATCTTTGTAATTCAATGTGCTGTAGTCAACATCAATATTTACATCTTGCTGGTGGATGCTCTCTACAGGAAAGTCTGTGTATTCGGCACGGTAGCCTTGATCATCTTTGTTGATAACTACCGATTTTACTGATGTTGTCATGTTGACTCCTTTTAGACCGATCGTCTTTTAATGGTTGAAATAAAACCGTATTTAAACGGCTTTATAAAATTAAGCGTAAAAATTGTGCTGTATAAAGGGTAAGCGGTTCACTTGATTTATCAAGTTTAGAGCGCATCACTGCGCCTTCCCAGCCAATCCAGAAGAACTCAGCAAGCATTTTGCAATCTGATGATTGAGGAATTTGCTTTTGCTTCTTAGCATCAACTAAGCATTGCTCGATTAAAGCTTGCCAGTTGGCGTAAGCCTGTATTATGCGGTCAATCATAGGCTCATCAAGGTGACTGATTTCTTGGTTTAAATTACCTATTAAGCAGCCGCGTTTAAACTCAAACTTTGCCATGCCTTGTTTGGCGTCATTGGCAAATAGCACAATCCTTTCAAGAGGGGTTGTTGCATCGTTGTTTAGGTGGCGTTTTAACTTTGCCTGAAAATAGCTGTCGTAAGCATCAATGAGTGCTAAGCCAAAATCATTCTTACTTTTAAAGTAATGATAAAAAGAGCCCTTAGGTACCTGAGCTGATTTTAATATCAAATCAATGCCGGTTGCACTAAAGCCTTTTTCGGTTAATACAGCTAGCCCCGTATTAATTAAAAGGGCACGGGTATCTGCATTTGAACGTGTTATTTTTGGTGGCCTGCCACGACGGCTTGGCACAGAGTTATTTGTTTCCATAACGACTATATTAGACCGATCGGTTTTTAATATGCAAGCATTAAATTGACTAAATTGTAATCATCATAAACTTGTCATGATTACAATTTTATTGGGAACTTTGCCGAAATTGGCTTGGTCACAAATAATGAAGCTAAAAGAGCTGTATCGTTTTTAGCTGAATTTAAGTGTATTAATAGATGGTTTTAGTTGAAGAGGTACGACCACTTAGTCATTTAAAATGTTAATTCATTTGAGCATCAGCACGTTAGTTATTGTCAATTTATTTAATTGCTTTTTGCTATTTGAATTTAACAGTTTTATTAACTATTCATTAAATGTAGATGTCAATTTCGCTACATATCTATAAATATAAAAGGTGAGGATATTACCTATGAAGAGACAGAAAAGAGATCGTTTAGAAAGAGCTCATTCTCAAGGTTATAAAGCAGGCTTGGCAGGCCGTTCCAAAGAACAATGCCCTTATCAACAAATCGACCCTAAATCTGAGTGGTTAGGTGGCTGGCGAGAAGCCATTGAAAACCGAAACATGTTTAAAACTTAATATAGGCACCTTATTTACGCAAAAAAGCCCCATTTAGGGGCTTTTTTGTATCTGCTATTTTGTATCTTAAATTAAAGATTAAAACGCAGATGTATCTTGGAAAAGGCCTACTTTAAGATCTTTTGCTTCATAGATTACGCGGCCATCTACTTCTACAGTACCATCAGCCATACCCATGAATAATTTACGTTTAATAACACGCTTCATGTCTAAACGGTAAGTTACTTTTTTAGCTGTTGGTAAGATTTGGCCTGTGAATTTAACTTCACCTACACCAAGTGCACGACCAAGACCTGGACCACCAGACCAACCTAGGAAGAAACCAACTAATTGCCACATAGCATCAAGACCAAGACAACCAGGCATTACTGGGTCACCTTTAAAGTGACAATCAAAGAACCAAAGATCAGGATTGATATCTAGTTCTGCAACGATTTGACCTTTACCGTGCTCACCACCATCAGCAGTGATAGAGATAATGCGGTCCATCATTAGCATGTTGTCACTTGGTAAACGACAGTTGCCTTCACCGAACATTTCACCTTGACCGCAAAGGACCAATTCTTCTTTTGTATAGCTGTTTTTAGGTTCCATAACTCTCATTCATCGCTTAGAAATTACCCCGTACTTTAGCGTACACTTGTACGCTAAACAACTCGGAGCAGTTAATTATTTGCTATTTTTCGCTTGTTTTATGACCATTTAATTAAACTGTAGCTGATAAAGGGAGATAAAACCGCGCATTGTGAAGTAAAAATCATTATAATTGCTGTGATTCTTTAACCAGTCTAAAGGAAATTTATGATCCTTTTTGTAAACTCACTGACAGTGATTGATTTTTCTTACTTGTGTAATAAACGCGGCGCAGTTGGCGAGAGCTGGATTGTGGATTTAACTCTGCACGGTCAATTAAATGATGAGTCGATGGTGCTTGATTTTGGCTTAGTTAAAAAGCAAATCAAGGGCATTATTGATAACTGTATCGACCATAAACTTGCTGTGCCAGCCACTCTAAACGGTTCACTAACACAGCATGCTGAGCACAGCGTGCTAGATTGTCACTTTGGTGATAATTATCACTTAGCTATGAGCGCTCCTAACCAAGCATATTGCCTAATCGATGCTGATGTTATTGATGAAAAATCGGTAACCGAGTTTTTAATTAAAACTATTATGCCTGAGCTCCCTAGCAACATCGAAAAGATTGAAATTAATTTATACCCAGAGCATAGCCAAAGTTTTTATTATCATTACAGCCATGGTCTTAAAAAGCACGATGGTAATTGTCAGCGTATTATTCATGGTCATCGCTCACAAATTGGTATTAGCCTTGATGGTATGGCTATGCCTCGCTTACAAAAAGAGTGGGCAGATAAATGGGAAGACATTTATCTAGCAACAGCTGAAGATGAAATCAATAAATCAGACCTTAAGCATGTAACTGCACAAGATAACGATGTGTGCTTTGCTTACACATCACAGCAGGGCTATTTTGAAATGGCGATAGACAAATCACGCTGCGACATTTTACCTTGCGATACTACGGTTGAGTGCATTGCAGACTACTTAAGTTCACAAGTTAAAAACCAATACCCTGATTCAGAAGTTAAAATTACAGCTTACGAAGGGGTTGGCAAGGGGTCAATCAGTTATGCGTAAAGGATTATTAATAGCAGCATTTGCAGGGTTGTTTTCTTTAACTGCAAGTGCTGTTGAATTAAAAGGACATTTAACTCAAGGCGGTTTAGTAACAGGCCAAATTGAAGGCGCTAAAAGTGTCAGCTTCAATGGTGAGCCACTTAAGCTTTCAACAAATGGTGAGTTTGTGTTTGGCTTTGGCCGTGATGCTAAGACAAATCATAGCCTTTCTTGGGTTGATAGTGCTGGTGTAAGCCACGAACAAGCAATTGTGATCACTAAGCGTGATTACAAAATTGATAAAATCACCGGTGTTGCAAAAAAATATGTTTCGCCACCTAAAGAAGTATCTGAGCGTATTAGCCGTGAAGCTGTAGCAGTACGTAAAGCTAGGCAAGTTAATTCTGACTTACGATACTTTTTAGACCCTGTTTATAAACCTGCAACGGGGCGCATTTCAGGTGTTTATGGTAGCCAGCGTTACTTTAATGGTGAGCCTCGCCGCCCGCACTTTGGTTTAGACATTGCTAATAAAACGGGTAGCCCAGTGTATGCACCAGTGAGCGGCACAGTTGTTTTTGCTGATGCTGACTTATATTACTCTGGTGGTACCTTGATTCTTGACCATGGCCATGGTGTAACCTCTACTTTTATTCATTTAAGCAAGTTAGATGTAAAAGTAGGGGACGAAATTAAGCGTGGCGATAAAATTGCCGAGATCGGTGCGACCGGTCGCGTAACTGGCCCTCATTTAGACTGGCGTTTTAATTGGAAAAATGAACGCCTTGACCCTGCGCTAATGATGCAAGACACATTAGCTAATAAAAAGTAGAGACTATGACACAACAAATCGATCGTGACGCTATTATTGCAAAGCGTATTGCTGACTCAACAACGTCGGTAACAAAAACAGTTTTTCCTGGCCGTACTAACCACCACAATACTTTGTTTGGCGGTGACGCGTTGGCATGGATGGATGAAGTAGCGTTTATTGCTGCTACACGTTTTTGCCGTAAGCCACTTGTAACGATTTCGTCTGACCGTGTAGATTTTAAAGAAGCCATTCCGGCTGGTACATTTGCAGAGCTTATTTCTAAAGTTGTACACGTAGGTAACACTAGCCTTAAAGTAGATGTTGAAATCTTCTTAGAAACAATGCACAAAGACGATAAACACTTAGCTATTTCTGGCAGCTTTACGTTTGTTGCTGTTGATGATAATCACAGACCAACTCCGGTAGTGTGCGACAAAATGATCAACGGATTCGAATAAGACTTACAGAAAGTTTTAAATAAATTAAGTACCTTCGGGTGCTTAATTTAATACACATAAAGAACACATCATACTATATTTGTTATAAGTATATCTCAGCAAAGAACAAAATATACAGCTATAAGTTATCATAGGGAATGCGATGCATTCTAAATGCATGTAGTTTATTACCAGCAATTAATTAAGCATGAGCAAACCCTTGAACCAATAAAAAACACGACTTTACAAAACCATTGCCGCAACCCAGCCAGCAACAAGTAGCGGAATATTAAAATGGATGAAAGTAGGTACCACTGAATCCCAAATATGGTCGTGTTGACCATCTGCATTTAGGCCAGATGTTGGGCCAAGTGTTGAGTCAGAGGCAGGGGAGCCTGCATCACCTAGCGCACCAGCAGTGCCAACCAGTGCAGCTGTGGCCATGACCGAAAAGTTTAATTCCATACAAAGTGGTACAAACAGGGTGGCTATAATTGGGACTGTCGAAAACGAGCTACCAATGCCCATGGTGATCAATAAGCCAACGAGTAAAATTAATGCTGCGGCAAGGGGTTTGTTACCTTCAATCATTCCTGCAGCAGAGCTAACTAATGAAGCAACATCACCGGTTGCTTTCATCACCGAAGCAAAGCCTTGCGCAGAAATCATAATAAAGCCAATCATCGCCATCATAGCAATACCTTTGCTAAATACATCGCCGTTTTGCTCAAGTTTTACAACACCAAATAACGTAAATATAGCTACCCCAACAAGACCACCTAGGATCATAGAGCCGCTAATATTTTGTGCCACTAATGAACAAAGTACGGCGGTAATTCCCACTGCTAACACCTTTTTAGGCTGCTTAATTACAACCTCTTGCTGCTGCTCTGTTAGGCTGTGAGACTCGTAACTACGGCGTTTTCGATAAGATATAAACACCGCAACCAATAAACCAAATAACATCCCAATGGCTGGGATGATCATTGCCATCGGCACTTGAGTATTAACAATCTCTAGGCCATTTTCAGTGAGGTTCTTGTGTAGTATCGAGTATAAGTAAATGCCACCAAAACCATAAGGTAGCACCATGTAAGAGGTGGCCAAGCCGAAGGTTAAGATACACGCAATGGCACGTCTATCAAGGCGTAACTTGTTAAACACCACAAGTAGAGGCGGAATTAGAATTGGGATAAAAGCGATATGTACGGGTATCAAATTTTGCGACGAGATCGCACACAGCAAAATAATACTCAATATAAGATAACTAAGTGTCGTTTCGCCTTTATGGCTATTCTCGTTTACTTGCTTTAGTAACTTAGACGCTAAAATACGTGTTAAACCTGACTTAGAAATAGCCACCGCAAATGCACCTAACATCGCATAGCTCAGTGCTATTTCAGCGCCGCCCGATAAGCCATCATTAAATGCATTAACGGTTTGTGATAAACCAAGGCCTGCGGTCAAACCCGCTACAATTGCGCTTACCGTCATCGCCACAATGACATTAATTCGACAAAGAGTCAGGATCAGCATCAACATAACGCCGACAATTACTGCATTCATATTGTTCTCTATTTGGCTGTTTTGAGAGAGTTTAACAGAACTCGTACGCGGTTTTTGCGATTTTGGTTATATGATTGCTGTTGATAACGTACTTCGATGATTATTTGCTCAAACTCACTTAAATATGCCTCTGTTCTAGGCTTTTGCTGTTTAATTAAAGCAATATTTTGCAGTGGCGTGTTGGTATCAACTGGCTCAATGCCTTGCTTTTTTGCCCACAGGTAAAGCTTAGTGATGTCATCAACCAGCGGCTCTCTACTTCGAATAGGGCGTTTGTTATATAAGAAATAGCCAGTAAAGCTCAGTAATAATGTACCTAACACAATTAAAGGTGTTAGCCATGCTGACTTATTACCAAACAGTGAATCAAATAGACTTTGTTGTGATTCTTGATCAAACGTAAGCACCCAGTTAGTCCATTTATAGTCGAGTTCTTCAAGATGAATTCTAAGCCAGTTTATTGCTTTAAAATGGCTCCAGCGCTTTAGACCAAAGTTAAGATTGTCGTTAAAGCTTTCGTTTAAATCACCCAGTTGTGATAACGAACCGTTTAAACGCTCCGGGGCAACAACAGCGGTAGCATCAAATATGTGCCACTTTTCATCAAAGAACACCTCAACCCAAGCATGTGCATCATATTGGTAAATGTTCAGCGTAGCGGCTTTAGTTTGTTCTCCACCTAAATAACCCGACACAACACGGGCGGGGTAACCGGCAACACGAAACATAAATGCAGCGGTGCTGGCATAGTGACCACAAAAGCCACGTTTGGTATCAAACACAAACTGGTCTAGCGTATTATCACCATACATGGGTGTAGGCGTTAATGTGTAAGCAAACTGCTGCTGATTAAAGTAATCAAGCAACGCGTTAAAGTAAGCTTGCGCATTTTCATGCTCAGCAGCCAACTGGTTTGCCAGTGCCGTTGTTTGTGGATTAGTTGTTTTAGGTAAGCGGGTGTATAAGCGTTTTTCAAAGTCATTTAGACTCAGCATAGCCTCACTACTGGTTACCGCGTATTTAATGTTTTTGTTTAAGTTACCTTTGCGCTTTAACAAACCATTGTAGGTTGAGTGCACATCAGAATTAGCACTTTGGGCAAAGCCAAGTGCAAAAAGCCAATTAGAAGATGAGGGCTCTGCAATAACCTGATAATTAACGCTATTACTTTGAGTAATTGTACGGCGAATTGGGTTGAATTGTTGAGATTTCAAAATGTCCGATATTAGCCATTCACTACCATTAAACTCATCATGAATAAGGCTGCGCCAGTAATAGGGGGCTTGTAAGGTTTGCCCTGGCTGTTGTTCTACCCGAAAAACTAAGTCATCAGATTCCGCTAATTTCGCAATAGAAAAGGGGTTAACTTGCTCTGATAACCCCGTTTTAGCGAGCTTTGGCCCCGGTAGCTGCCAAAACGCTGGAATTTTAGGTAAAAATAAAATCAAAAATGCCGCTATGGGTAAGGCTAGTAGTATGGTTTTAAAACTTTGTTTGTTAGCGGCCTTAAAGCTTTGCGGGCTTGTTAAATAGCCAAGTACCGCGAAGTTAACAATATAAAGTACACTGACTACCAAGGTTTCAAATAGCCCTTGGTGAAACAAATACACGGTTGAAAGGTTAAAAAACACCAGTAAACACACAGTTTGATACTGTTTAACGGTTTTCGCTTGTAGCAATTTAAAACTGCTAGCAAGTAGCATCATGGATACAAATAACTTGACCGTATCGCTCACACCAACCAGAACAAATAAGGCAACTAAGCAAACCGCAGCCAAAATATTCGCCACCAACCCATTTAGTTTTTTATAAAACTTACCTAAAAACAGGTTTAAAAAGCTAAGGCCAGCCAATATGGCTAAGAATGGAGTAGGTACTTCAGTAAACAAAAAGCCACTGGTAACAATAAACAGCAGTGATAAAACGGTATTAATGAGCGGTGTATTCATAATTAAAACTCCGCTAATGCTTGTAGGCAGGATTTTTGATGATTGATCCCTTGGCCTTTAGCAATGTGTTTATTGGGTAAGGTCAACGTAAACGCCATGTGTTGGTCGGTTAATTGGTTCACCAAAAAACATAATTGGCTTAACCTATGCTCATTATTGCCGCTCAACATATTGAAATTAAGTGCTAATTCCTGTGATGCGTCACTGGTAAATTCTTTCGTCAATAGTTGCTGAGTTTTAGCGTAGTGTTTCCACGATACCTTATTAAGCGCTGTTCCTTGCACAAAAGGGGTTAGTTGATGAAAGTTATCATTACCCGCTTTAACTTGTGCGTTATCGCCATCGTATACGTCATTGTCTTGGAGCTGAGTATCAAGCTTTTCTGAGGCGATAGGCTGTGGGTAAACATACACCGTTTCGGTTGGTTCTATGTAACTCCACACAGACACTAAACCAAATGGAAAGTGGCTAATGATTTTTATTCTATCAAAGCCATATGCACCACGTTCACAGCATTTTAGCGCTATTTCAACGGTCTTTTTCTCTTTACTTTGCAGTGACACAGTTTCAGATTCAAGGTTGTCATTAATCAGTTTTATAAGTTCACAGTATGATTGTGCTTGAATTTGAAAAAGCGCAATAGGGGCTTTTGGCGCATAACTTTCGTTTACTGACTGGTATTTAACCGACAAACCTCTCACATTTTTATAGCCGGTGAGTATCGCAAACACCAAAACAACCACCATTAAATACGCCATGGCTAAAATCAGGTTGTTTTGATAGTTAATGCCCATCACAAAGTTCAGTAATGCAATTAGTAAAAACTGCCCACCAAGTTTTGAGGGTAATACATAAATCGTTTTATGTTGAAGCTCAATTTCGTTAGTTTTATGCTTATTTTTTAATAGCTTATTAAAAATAGATTGACGAAATTGATCAATAAAAGCGGGGCGCTTAAACATGTTTTATAAGCTTACAGGCACATGTTTAAGTGCATAGCCACTGTCACCAGCGTTTAAGCCAAGCCTGTGATCAGTCACGCTAGGAAAAACAGCTTGTACATCTTCAGGCATTACAAAATCACGACCTTCAATATACGCCCATGATTTAGCAGCGCGGGCAAGCGCAATACTGGCTCTTGGTGATAATGGGTTTGCAAAATGGTTATCTTGGCGAGTAAACGCAACTAGCTCAAGGATATAATCAACCACCGAGTTGCTTATCGTTACTTTATTAATTTCTTTTTGAATAACAGCAAGTTGCTCAGGATTAATACGAACAGGCAAGTCGTCATAATTACGATTGTTTAGGCCTAAAATGAGGTTTTTCTCAGCTTGTTTATCAGGAAAGCCTAAACTAATACGCATGAAAAAGCGGTCTAATTGTGACTCTGGTAACGGATAAGTACCAGATTGATGCACTGGATTTTGCGTAGCAATCACAAAAAATGGTGATGGTAGGGCGTGTTTAACCGAATCTACCGTCACTTGTTTTTCTTCCATTGCTTCTAACAGTGAACTTTGTGTTTTAGGGCCTGCACGATTAATTTCATCTCCTAATACAACTTGGCTGAATACAGGACCTTGATGAAATGAAAAACTATGTTCTTTAGCATCAAAGATATTAGTACCAAGAATGTCAGAAGGTAATAAATCGCTAGTGAATTGAATGCGTTGATATGACAAGCCAAGAACTGCGGCAAGTGCATGAGATAAAGTGGTTTTTCCCATGCCTGGTAAATCTTCAATTAACAGGTGGCCTTCACTAAATAAACACGTAAGGGCGAGTTTGATTTGTTGTTGCTTACCAAAAATGACCGTTGATAGGTCATCTATAATGAGTTGGATTGTCGAGTTCATAAACTACTTAATTTGTTATGGTTTCCATCAATTCTAGACGTTTCATAACAGAGTCGACTTTTTTTGCGTTGAATGGTTTGGCGATAAAACCTTTAGCACCTAATTCCCAGGTGTTTTGCACATTCTCAAGACTATTATGGCCAGAGCACATAACAACATGAGTATGAGGATGGCGGTCATTTAAGTATTCAAGAATTTCCGTACCGTCAGTGTTAGGTAGTTCAATATCAAGAAAGATTACGTTAGGCGACTTTTCTTCAATTACGGTTTTAGCTGATTCAAAATCTCGACTTTCTAAAATATCGTCAAAACCAAGACCAGTTAAAATTTGATTTAGATAGTCGCGGATATCTTGCATATCATCGATTATCAGAATAGGTTCTAACGGCTTCACAAATTCCATATCGTTTACATCTTATCGTTACATCTCAAGTTGATAGTTTTAATATAAGTCATGAGATAACTAAGCTCAAGAAACAAGCACTAATAAAATGAATAATATGATAAAACACCACTGTAATGTCCGATACCGTCTAGTATTGGACTTAACTTACACAGAGAATAGGTATAGCTATGTATAGATGCATTACTTCCTATAATTTATATTATGTTAAATAGCTATTTATCTTTATTAGTAGGTTAATTAGTCGTTAGATTTTAAGGTTTTTTAGCCCTTTTTTGCTTAATTTGGGTTTTCACAAATTTATAGCTTTCTATGCAGTTCTCATTTTTACTTTGTAAGTTTTCACCAAACTTACTTCATTCCAATAATTTGAAATACCTTTCTTGTATGGCTTCCCAAAAATATAAAAGCAATTTTGGTTTCACTGCCTGTAACCGTTATGGCTTTAAGTTCATTAACTATGATTTATTTCTACAGCAAACTGTTTGTTATCACGAAAGCCACGTTGATGCCCTGCAAGCTCAAATTAGATAACTATACGATTTGGTTTAAGTAAGTTAGACGCTGAATATCATTGGTAATGACTTAATCAAAATGAGTGTTCAACTGCTCTGTAAGAAATTACTATTTCTGAATGTATAAATGATTTATTAATTTTAGACTTTCATGAATTGCCTGTTACTTTAATACGTAGCCAACTACATACCAGCCAATTGGCCAAAACGCCAACAAACTATATGTGATTAGGTTTGCATTCCTTACTTTTATCTTAATGTTATTTTTACTAATTCCTGTATCTGCTAGCATTTTCTTTGAAACTAAAAATTCAGACCACCATGATACAAAATAAAATGGAATAAGTAAGAATAACCCCGCAAATAAAATCATCCAATGTAAGTCAGATTCATAAGGGATTAACCAAGGTAAAAGAGAAAAATTATGAATTTATTCAAAATTATCCTTAGTGTACTGTTTTTCCTTATACTTAACTGTCAATTTAACTTAATGTTATTTCCAAATCAAAGTCTACTCAAACTATCTGTTTATCCACCTAATTTAAGCTAGACATTGGGTTTTTGACCTAAGATTCATAAGCGTTAATCGGTCTTGTTGGTTTTTCCATAATTTTGAACATGTATCAGATAGAAATATTTATTCTGTACGAACGCGCCTCCAATTTTCAGAATAACAATGAAAAGTATGTTTATTGAGTTTGCATCGACTGTCATGCCCTCCCCCTTAGCTGCTATGATTTAAGTATTAACTTAGTTCGTAAGGGAGTTAAGCAGGCTGGTTAGTTATAACAAAGTTGACACTGCCGTTAGGCGGCGTACAATTAATCATGTTATAACAATGTACATACTTACGAGGTGTAATATGCGCACTCAAGTACGAAAAATCGGCAACAGTCTCGGCAATATAATCCCTGCCGCTTTCATTAAACAACTCGGCTTGGTTGAAGGGGCTGACATTGAGGTTAAAGCCGATGGAAAGAAAATTATTATTGAACCAATTAAACGTCAAAAGAAGCGCTTTCCGTTCAGTGAACGAGAGCTATTAAATGGTTTAGATGCACATACAGCTCATGCTGATGAGTTGGCGTTAGTATCGGGTAAAGAGTTGGGTGAGTAATGGCTCAGTATATACCTAGACGCAATGAAATTATTTGGCTAGATTTTGAGCCAGTGAAAGGTAAGGAGATCGGGAAGTATCGCCCTGCATTAGTCCTTTCAAGTAAAGAATACAATCAACAAACGGGGTTGTTAATTTGCTGCCCTATTAGTACCAGCATTCGAGGTCAAGCTACCGAAGTGCCAGTAAATAACCTTGATAAACCAAGTGTTGTAGCTTCAAGTTTGATCCAAACTCTTTCATGGAAAGACCGCAGTGCTAAGAAAATTACCACTGCTGAAAATGGTGTAATGGAAGATGTTTTGCTACGGCTTATCCCGTTGATTGGGGCTGAATCGTTATTTGATGAATAACGAAGGGAAATCATGGCTTATAATTACCGAGCTAGCGGCCTAATTTAGTGAAGAATATAAAAAGGTCAATGTCATGAGCCCCCCAGAGCAGCGCCTTGCAAATATTAAAGCTGAACTGGAAGAGATTGAAACTCGTAAAGCGGCGTTGCTTGAGGAAAGCCGTCTACTGAGCCAGCAATTGACAGCTGAACAGGCCCACTACTTTAACCAATACGCTGATCCGAGAGCTAAGCTTGCCTTATTTCAAAACTACTTTCGAGGTCGGAATAATATCTATCCGTTTCGTTGGGAATCAAAACAAGGTAAATCGGGCTACTCTCCATCATGTGCCAACGAATGGAAAGCTGGAGTCTGCAACAAACCTAAAATTGCCTGTACTGAATGTCATCATCAAGCTTTTCATCCATTAGATGAAAATGCCATAAACGCGCATCTACGTGGACAACGAACAATTGGTATCTATCCTTTAACTGAGCAAAATCAATGCTATTTTCTAGCTTTTGATTTCGATAAAGCTGATTGGTTTGAAGCGATAACCGCCTTACGTCAAGTATGTGATTCGTTACACATTCCGAATTTGGTTGAAAAGTCTCGAAGTGGTCACGGTGGACATCTTTGGCTGTTCTTCGATACAGCAACAAATGCTAAAACTGCTCGACAGTTAGGTACAGCCCTGCTTAATCTGACCATGGATAATTATCCGACTCTTAATTTTGATTGTTTTGATCGAATGTTTCCCAACCAAGATGAATTACCTGAAGGTGGCTTAGGTAACCTCATCGCACTTCCTTTGCAAAAGCAACCACGCATGTTAGGTAATGCCTCATTTATCGACAACAATGGCGAAGTAATTGGTGATCAATGGCAAGCTTTAGCAAGTACAACCAAAATTACTGCGGATGTCATACTCAAATTGCTTGAACGACTAAAAGAATACATAACCATTGAACCACAAGAGCTAGGCAGTAAACCCTGGGAAAAACAATCGCCTTCTATTTCAACGAAAATACAAAATTGCCCTGACTCAATAGAAATAATACTGGCTGACAAGCTATACATCGCTACCGATCCACTTCCCAGCCAACTGATCGCAAGTCTCAAAAAGCTAGCCGTATTTGGTAATCCTGAATTTTTTAAACGCCAAGCAATGCGCTTTTCAACCATTGGTGTCCCGCGATATTTGTGTGCAGCGCATATTGAATCGGGCTATTTACAACTACCTCGTGGATTGCAATCTCAGGTTGAAAACTTACTGGATAAACAAGAGTGCTCTGTTTCTTATCAGGATAAACGGCAGAACGGTCAATCTTTGTCAGAGGTCAAATTTACGGGTGTGCTCCGTTCTCAGCAAACTAAAGCATTAAAAGCGTTAATGGCAAATGAAACAGGGTTGGTTATTGCAAATACCGGGTTTGGAAAAACTGTTGTTGCTTTGGCATTAGCTGCCAAGCGTGAAGTTAACACATTAGTCTTGGTTCATAACAAAGCGCTTGCAGAACAATGGATAGAACGGTGTAAAATTTTCCTAAATGAATTTCAGATGGGCTCTTTACTCGGTGGTAAAGATAAACTCACTGGGTTATTGGATGTCGCTACTTATCAAAGCCTTATCGGTCGGAATGGCGTCGATATTAATGAGAAAGTTTATCAATACGGCCAAATCATTGTTGATGAGTGCCATCATATTCCTGCATCAAACTACGAGACATTACTAAAGAACGTATTACCAAAATATATCCTTGGATTCACAGCAACGCCTAAGCGCCAAGATGGCTTAGAGAAGCTTATGTACTTTCAATTAGGAGATGTGCTATTTGAATCAAAACCAGATAGTGTGAAATTTTCACAAATGGCATATCGATGTGATACGGGTACGTCTTTTCCTAAAACCTGGTTAGATGGTTCTGAGGCAATCAAGATCACACATGTCTATCAGTACTTGCAAGATCATGAAGAACGTAGTCTTCTTATTGCGAACAAAATATCTGAAGCGGTTCAACTGGATAGAAAGTGTTTAGTACTTAGTGAGCGCAAAGAACATATCAGTATTCTATCGAAATTATTGAAAGCAAAAGGTATCTCAGCCATTGAGCTACACGGCGGTGTAACTGCAAAAATTCGTAAGCAGCGAATTGCTGATATGCAAGCAGGTTTACCGAACAAGACCGTCGTCATCGCTACAGGGAAATATGTTGGCGAAGGTTTTGATTTACCATATTTAGACTCTCTTTTTCTCGCCTTACCTGTTTCATGGAAGGGAACGGTTGCGCAATATGCTGGCCGTATCCAAAGACATCATCCAGGAAAATTAGAAGTAACTGTATATGATTTTGTAGATGATTTACCAATGCTTCAACGAATGTGGAAAAAGCGATCTAACGGTTACAAAGCTGTTGGTTACACTGTTTTAGAAACAGCCCAAGGAAAAAATAAAAAGCTTATTTAAAACAGTTCGATACATGTCGTATATGACTTTTTGTTCTTTTGTAATCACAATCAACAGGTCCAGAATTTAATTAACAAAGATATCATATAAATTTATCTCCTGCTTTTGCATGCTAGTAATGCCTCCCTACACTCTTCCATTAAACCCGTTACATCTAAACGCAACACCTTACGTTGGTTGATGTGTTGAATTCACTTCCCCCAATCAAACGCCCTAGCAACACCCAGCGCTATTTCATACAATACCACAAAACCAGCCCCGTATAAGGTAGCCCAAACTGGGATGATGATAAAATCGAGGGTTGAGGTAGATGAAGAAACAGCGACTTCTTGGTAATTTGTAAGCCAAGGGTAAAAGCCAAAGCAGTAAAGGATAACGACTGGGGCTGCAAACAGTATTAAACGCAATTTTCGCTGTTTAAAAAACGGCATAAATGACGTACCCAGCATCAGTAATAACGGCACGAACACGTAGACTAACGAGGTAAAATCATTGAGCGCCATGCCTAAGCCTATGGTTACTATCAGCATAAATAAAGCAGTAAAAATGCGGTAAGCGGCTGTAAAATTCATAGTCATTCCTTGTAATGTACCTACAAACACCCTAGCACGCTTATTTATAAATGGCTATTTTATAATACAATTTGCTTATTGCAGCTGATACTTTCTACAAAGTATTTATCATGGCTTACGAGTATAAATCCGCCTTTAAAGCCCAGTAATGACTGAGCTAAGAGCTGTTTTGATTCAAGGTCGAGATGATTATCGGGCTCATCGAGTAACAAAAATGCGGTGCTTTCAATATTACTGACGATACACATAGCGAGCTTCATTTTTTCACCGCCACTTAAAAGTGCGGCATATTTAAAAACAGCGTCTTTTCTAAAGCCAATACTGGCAAGTAGAGTACGTGCGATGCTTTCATCTAGGTTTTTACAGTAAGTCATGACGTTTTCAAGCAGGGTTAGCTCGTTGTGTATTAATGTAAAATGTTGGTCTAAATAATAGAGTGCTTGATTGCAATGTAACTGCCCTGCTTTTACTGGTATGTCGTAGTTCAGGGTTTTGAGTAAGGTTGATTTACCAGTACCATTTGCGCCAACTAAATGAATTTTATCATCACTGAATACCTGAAAACTAAACTTTTTTTGTGTTCCGTGAGCTATTACAACCTCCTCCAGGCTAAGTATTTTTTGGTGCTTAGCTTCATCTGATTGCGCTAAATAAAACTGCTGCGCTTTAGCATGTTCAAGCTGGCTAGAAAGCTCTTGTTTATTACGAGTGAGCATACCCTCTCGCTTAGCAGCATTTTTACTTTGAGATGATAAATTAGCGCTGGCTTTATCTTTTTTAGCATCCATCAACACTTTAGGCTGGCTGCCTGATTTTCTGAGGGCTGCGCCTTGACCTGCACGTTGTTGTGCTTTTTGCTTTTGTAGTTGCTCTGCTGCCTTGAACTTACTTTGCTGTTTAACAACGTGGTTTAACTTGTTTTCAAGGGCAGCAACTTGCTGCTGTTTTAGGGTTTGGTACTCAGAAAAACGCATACCATATTGTGTTAACCCAAGGGTTGTTAACTCCCAAACTTCATTGGCTTGTTCTAATAATTCTTGATCGTGACTTATTATTAATAATTGGCCTTTAAAGTTGTGTATTTGCTTTATAAGCCAGCTTTTGCCTTTTGCATCTAGATGGTTTGATGGCTCATCCAATATTAAAATATCGGGCTTTATGCAGGTAAATAGTGCCCAAAGCTTTAATTGGCTGAGCTGGCCTCCGCTTAAATATTTGCTTATTGAGTTTGGGGTTTTGTTGTTTACGCCAAGCCTTACAAGTTCTGCATTAAAGCGCTCAACTAAGTCCCAATTACCTTCAAGCAAAGTTAAGTTCTGCTCTGTAACTTGCCCTTGGTTTATAGAATCAAGGGCTTTAAACACTGGCTCTAGCCCAATAGCCTCAGCAATAGTTTGGTTATCAGCCTGATTTACATCGTTTATTTGCTCATAAAAGCCAAGGGATGAATGACAAACAACCGTACCAGAGCTAGGCTCTTTTTGCTTAGCAAGTATTGACGCTAATATAGATTTACCGCAGCCGTTCCTGCCCACTAACGCGTTGACTTTTGCCGTGAGTGAAAATGAAAGGTCGTTAAATACAACATCGCCATTGCCATGCTGGTAACATAAATTAAAAGCTTGAAGTTGTGGCATAGTGCCTCCTGTATTACAGGGGCATAAGCGTGTGATCACACGAGAAGTAACATATTAAAAGTGATAGTGAGCAACGCCTACTAACCCTGTTGGTCCAAAAAGATAAAAATGAAATTGGATAACAGGTTTAGTTGTTCATGTTGGCGTTAACTCCTAAAAAGTGAGGCTAGATAATAACCACCCTGTCCTCAAATAGCAAAGAGTTATGATAGTCTTTAGCTACACACTGGTTAAAGGAATGTATTTTGAATTTAGTTAAAAGCCCTCTTGCCTCGCAAAAACCCATTCAAGTTAAGATGCAACTTGAACAAAGTAAGCGTGTATTTGTTATTGGCGATTTAGATGCAGATTTAACTAAATTTGAACAGGCGCTTTGCTCTGTTAATTTTAACCCAAGTGAAGATATTTTGTTTTCACTGGGTGATGTGATTGACCGGGGTGAGCACAGCATTGCGTTACTTGCGCGTTTTCAAGAGCTTGGTGTTCATATGTGCCTTGGGAACCACGAGCATATGTTGCTTGAGTCTTTACTTGCAAAGGATAAAGGTTACTACCGTTTATGGGTTGAGAATGGCGGCCGCTGGCATCTAGAAGCAACCGATGAAGAGCTCGCGTTTGCCTGTAAGCAGCTACTTAGATGCCCGCTTTCTTACTATATTGAATACGGCACATTAAAAATTGGTTTATCGCATACCACCTGTGCTGATTGGGATTGGCAAAATCCTAAACAAGATATACAACAAGCGATTGGCGCATTGCTTTGGGATAGAAGCTTAACCAAAGCGAAAAAGCCGGTAATAAACCCTAGTATCGATTTTTCTGTGCATGGCCATAACACGACCAAAAAGCCCTATTGGCTTGGCAATAGTTATCATCTTGATACCAATTATCTCAGCGGTAAGCCCACCATTGTTGAGCTTAACACGCTGATCAAGCAGTTTTCATCAATGTAAACTTGCCAGTCGTTCGACCGTTTTCTCTTCAAGGTATTTTTTGTAGGTTAACCTTGCATGCCACAGTTGCTCATCGGTTTCTTGAATGTAGATGATAGGGCCGGCAATTTTGCTCGCTAAACTCGTAAGTTTACTGTATTCACGCGTATCAATTTTGCCATCGCTGAAGTAGCTTTGCGCGGTATTTAAAAACTGATCGTCTTTATAAATATCACTATGCCAAATAAGAGAACGATACATACTAGCGGTTATTTCGGTTGGCTTATCGTTGGAACGAAAGATTTTAACTTCGGTGTAAATTGAATTACCGGTAATTACAATCCCTATTAACGACAGCGTCGTAAGAGTCATCATCCATTTCATGCTCTATTCCTCAAAGTTAGGTACTAATTTAACTATAGGAGAGAAAGATGAATGTATGCTGTTTATTTAATCAATTAGGATTGGCAAAGCTATTTTCTGGAGACTTAATTATTGTTTTTAGTCCCTAATTTACTGCTTTGGGGTAAAACATTAATTTGTGTATTAGGCTAAAAGGCCTAATACACAAGCATCACACTAGTGAAGCGCTGCTGTAAACGGAATATTTTTACAGATTTCGGCTTCTGCGATAAGGATTTCTTCAAGGCGTGTATCAACCTCTTGCTTATCGAAATATTCGTAGGCAAGTTCGACGAATAAGTTTTTATGTTTTTCTTCTGATTTTGCAATCGCGACATAAAACTCTTTTTCTTTACCTGCTGGTAAGGCTTCTGCGACAAGCGAGAAACGCTCGTGTCCGCGTGCTTCAATAACGCCTGCCACTAATAAGCGGTCCATTAAAAATTCATCACGGCCATTTCTAAATACCGCACGAATTTGTTTGATGTAAAGATCTTTTTGGTCATTACCAAGCGATACATCACGTTCCATTAATAGCTTTAAAACTTGCTTAAAGTGGATCATTTCTTCCAGTGCTAAGTCTGTCATGGCTCTAACAAGCTTACGACGGTCTGGGTAATGAGAAAGCATAGACATAGCCATACCAGAGGCTTTTTTCTCTGCTGCAGCATGATCTTGTAAAAAGGTATCGAAGTCAGCTAAGACACCTTCTGTCCATTCAAATGGCGTGTGGTATTTCAATTCAAACATGATAAGGAACAACTAAACTTATAATGGCGGCGATTTTAACGTATTTTACGTGTGATTATAACCAAGAGATTTATCAATTTTACCACTTCGGGTTGATGACACTTTATCGGGATGTTTTATATCATTCCACGCTGTGACTTTACCGCCTATATTAAGCTGTTTAAAGTTAATTGGCTGCTGAGTGTTTAAAAACTGCTGAAGTAATTGCGGGCTGTTTGAGTCTGCTACATCCAGTGTTAATAACTGCTGTTCACGGCCTTTGAAGTAGTTTGCTACTTGCTGTTGGTGGCGGTTATAACACGCTGTTAAGTATTCATCAGATTCTAACTCTGCCAAGCTATACTGACCAAAAACATCGAGATAACAGCGCTTTAAATGGATATTAAAGCCACCATCTGGGCGCATTAAATTAGCGTGCATACGTGTTAATAACTGCCTAATCGAAGGCAGCCACTTAGTTAAATCGCGCTCAAGGTTGATAAAACGGCTATTTGCAAAATGTTTATCAAGTAAGGCGTATTCGCTAAATACCGGGGTATCGGCAATAACGTTTGCGGTTGTAATTGCTTGTTGGGTATAGGCTGTGTGGGCGGTTTTATATCCGAGTTGTAAAAAGCTGTTACAGATACTGGTTGTGCCGGTTCGTGGTAAACCGATTATAAATATTTTAGAGCTCATGGCACCTGATCAAATGATAACCACAGCGATTTGTCGTTGACTGGGGTTAACCTTGGTAAATCATAATTGCGCAATTCTATAACAATTTTGTCGTGTAGGTGGGCGTTTTTAATAATTTCGCCGTTGTACTTATAAAAAAGCTCATCAAACTCACCGCTCTTACGCATGATTTTTAAGCCTTTATTAACTGCTTTGGCTATTTCTGGTTCGTTCTTATTAAAGAAAAAATAAATTGGGCTTTTATATTTAAGCATTAACTGAGGAAGTACTGCTAACGGCATTTGGTTTTTGAATACTGCATATTCGTCTTTGATTTCGAGGATAGATCGAGGAAATAAATCGCCACGCCCCCTTTCAAGCATGACAAACAAAAACTCTAAATCTAACGAGGTAGAAACTACTAAGCCATTATCGCGCAATATTTTGGTATCTGGCCAATCCTGACCTTGTAAAAAGTAAATGTGTTTTAAATCATCTAAGGTTTTTAGCTGACTTAAGTGCGCTAGATTTTGCTCGTTAATGAACATAACTCGCCAACCAAACAAGCCTTTGAAAAGCGGCACGCGTATTGGTAATAAACGCTCTTCTCGCTCTTTATTGGTCATGGTCCAAGAAACATCAATGGTACCTTTTTCGATTTCTTTTAAAACACGATTTTGCCCTAACACTTCTGCCGCAGGGGTAAGTGTATATCTATAACCACTTCTTTTTAATGCTGTTTTAAGTAAAAGAAACGGGTAATAATTATCCTCAATGAGGCTTGGCATGGTTTTAGGATAAATAATATTGAGTGTTGCTGGAGGGATAGTTATTTCTTTTTTGCCATTGATTGTTTTTACTTCAGCTACGCCTGAAATCGAGAATAACAAAAGTAGTAAAGTAAAAACAACCTTCTGCATATTAGAATACCTGTGTAACTAATAACATCACGGCACTGATAAACATAGTTAAGAAAGTTAGCATCATCCCTAATACACGTAATTTCATCAGATTATCAGCGAGTGCATAACTATGACAAAAACGGCCAGCCAAGAGCATTGCCCCTAAAATATAGCAATAATGGCTTGGAAGACCTTGGTACTCTAATAAAAATAGCATAATCAATGAAAATGGCACATATTCAATGAAATTAGCGTGAGCACGTATTGCCGCTTGTAGGCTAGCATCGCCACCATCACCAAGTGAAATGCGCTTTGCTTTACGCAGTTTAATTACACGAAAGCTAAGTTGAATGTATAAAATGGCCAAAATGGCGGCAAACGTTGAAACAATCACAGTTTTTCCAATTTTTATTTAAAGTTAGACGCTTAGCACTATTTATTGCTAGGCTGTTAAGTAAGTAGTTAGGTTAGCTCAGTATGATATTTAATGTCTAACAGTTCTTAAGGAAGTGCATGTTTACGCCAAGAAAAATCGCCGATAACTACCGTGAGATGATCAGTAGCATCGGTTTTTACCCTTCATTGCTCTCTGTGGTGTTTTTATTATTTGGTTTAATAACCACAGCGGTCGAGTATTCGTCATTATCTATGGAATTTAAAAAGCTGATTGGCGTGTTACTGGTAGATAGCGAAGAGAACGCCCGAACCATCCTCAGTACACTTGCAGGCAGCATTATCTCGCTAACGGTTTTTAGCTTTTCTATGGTTATGGTGGTGCTTAATAGTGCCAGTGCCAGCCTCTCACCGCGTGTGTTACCTGGGCTTATTACCCGTAAATCACACCAATTAGTGCTAGGGTTTTATCTTGGCAGTATTATCTACACCATATTAATGCTGATAAACATACGCACCATTGGCGATGGCGACATGGGTATTCCGTCGCTCGGTATCTTCTTTTCTTTGGTGTTTGGGTTAATTTCGTTGGGCTTTTTTGTGTTTTTTATTCACTCAATCTCAAAAGCAATTCAGGTCGATAATGTACTAAACGACTTGTTTAAAAATACCAAAAGCGAGCTTAAATGCATAATTGACATGCAACAAGAAAACCCTGTTGAACATTTTCCTGAGTTTGATGACTGGCATAGTGTTAAAAGTAAAACAGAAGGCTATTTTAAGGGCGCCCATACCGATAAATTGTGCGCCTTGTGCCAACAGCACGGTATTAAAATTTATATTTCGGTTAAGCAAGGTTTCTTTACGGTTAAAGGTTATCCGTTTTTAAAGTGTGATACTGACTTATCTGACAAACCAGAGCTGGTAGAGCAATTACTAGACTGCTTTATCTTTTATATCGAAGAGTATATTAGCGATCATTACCGCTACGGTATGACACAAATTTCAGAAATCGCGGTAAAAGCTATGAGCCCGGGTATTAACGATCCCGGTACTGCGGTAAAAGCCATTGATATGTTGAGTATATTGCTTATATTGCGTTTAGACATTTACGATGTGAACTACTCGCTTAAACGATGCCAGAACAATCAACCACACCTGTTTATACACGAAACGTCATTTGATGAACTACTGCATGATAACTTTACGCCAATTCGTAACTACGCAAAAAATGACGCCTATGTAATGGTGAATGTGTTAGAGGCGTTTAAAAACATATTGTTTAGAGCATCTGATAACGAAAAAGCAACTGATAGCCTATTTGTTTATTTAGGGGCGATTATAGAAGATATAGGTACGCATATTAGTAATGAGTACGACCGTGAACAAATTACTAATATGCTAAAAGCGATAGCACGTATTTCAGAGCAGCAAGGTGAAAAATTGCTGGCAAGGTTTGCCAGCAATCAATAACTGAATTTAGTTTTCGATTAGATATACCGCATAGCTGCTTGCGCTAATCGTAAGCTCACCACCGTTGTATGCATCAGGTACATAGTTATCTGGTGCAGCTTCTGCCATAACCATTTTGCTGGCACGCATATAAGGTTGGCTACCTGTATCGAGAGGACTACTTGAGGCAGTATATAGGCCTTTAAGTTCAACCCCATAGTCACTGGCAAATTCTTTTGCAGCAGCACGAGCATCTTTAATAGCAAGCTTTTGCGCTTTCTTTTGTTGCTCTTCGTACTTGCTTGATACAAACTGAGTTTGATTGATCTCATTAATACCCGAGTTCACTAGTTGCTGAAGCATAACCGGGTATTTTTTAATATCAGTTAACGTAACAGACAAACTACGCGTTACTCTGTAGCCTACAAAGTTTTGCTTACCTGTTTCGCGGTTATATTCTGTTTGTCGATGAATTGAGATATTAGAGGCATAAATGCCCTTTTCTTCTACACCTTGGCTTTTAGCAAGCTTAATTGCTTTCGCCATGGTTGCATCGGCTTTGTTCTTAGCGGCAATTAAATCTTTATCTACTTCAACAATACCGACTGTCAGTTTAACGTTATCTGGGATTGCTTTAACCGTTGCGTTACCTTGAATATAAATATGTGGCGCATCAGGTGTTGCTTCTGCTAACGCATTAAAACTTAACGCGGCGGCCATAGCGGTAAAAACTAACTTTCGCATAATACTGTTCCTTAATTTAAAACTCCGTTCATTATCACCTTAAAGGGTTAATTGAATATGAACAACCCCTGTTATCCAGATATAAAAAAACAGGCTTTAAAAGCCTGTTTTTTCAATTACTAAATACGTTATAGCTTAGATACTACGACGCTTGTAGTTACGGTATTCTGGAAGCCAATAGTTTTTCTCAATGGCTGCCCATAGTGCTTCATCACTCAACTCAAGTGCCACACCTTCTTCCATCGCTTTTTTCGCTACTGCAAATGCAATACGCTTACTTAACGATTGGATTTCAGTGAGTGCAGGTAATAAGCTGCCTTTACCAGTGTTTGCACGTGGTGAAGACTCAGCCAGTGTTTCACTTGATACAATCAGCATTGCATCTGTAATACGTGTAGCTTTAGCAGCAATTACACCTAAACCAATACCCGGGAAAATGTAGCTATTGTTACATTGTGGGATTGGGAACGTTTGACCGTTATACTCAACCGGATCAAATGGGCTACCAGAGGCAACAATTGCTTGACCGTCTGTCCATTCGATTACATCAGAAGGAAGTGCCTCAACTTGCTTAGACGGATTACTTAACGGGAAGATAATCGGTTGTGGGCAAGATGCGTGCATTGCACGAATAACTTGTTCTGTGAATAAACCAGGTTGGCCAGATACACCAATTAGGATGTCTGGTTGTGCACAGTGCATTACATCTAATAACGATGCGTACTCACCGCTGTATGTCCACTCGCTTAAACCATCTTTAGATTGGCAAAGTGCTTGTTGGAAGTCACGTAAGCCTTCCATACCTTCAGTAAGCAGGCCAAAACGGTCAACCATGAAGATTTGAGAACGCGCTTGCTCATCGCTAATGCCTTCAGCAACCATAGTACTGATAATTTGCTCTGCAATACCACAACCCGCAGAGCCTGCACCAACAAACACAACTTTTTGCTCAGAAAGCTTCGCGCCTTTAACACGACATGCAGCAAGTAAAGAACCTACAGTAACCGCTGCAGTACCTTGAATATCATCGTTAAAGCTACAGATTTCATTGCGGTAGCGTTTTAGTAATGGCATGGCATTTGGTTGTGCAAAGTCTTCGAACTGAAGTAACACACTTGGCCAACGACGTTTAACGGCTTTGATGAATAGATCTAAGAATTCGTCATACTCTTCTTGCGAAATACGTTTATGACGTGCACCCATGTACATAGGGTCGTTAAGTAGTTTTTCGTTGTTAGTACCAACATCAATCATTACTGGTAACGTATAAGCTGGGCTAATACCACCACATGCTGTGTAAAGTGATAATTTACCAATTGGAATACCCATACCACCGATACCTTGGTCACCCAAACCAAGAATACGCTCACCGTCAGTCACAACGATAACTTTTACTTTACCTTTAGTCGCGTTACGTAAAATATCATCGATTTGGAAACGGTCTTCGTAAGAAATAAATAGACCACGGGCACTGCGGTAAATGTCTGAGAACTTTTCACAGGCATCACCTACCGTCGGTGTGTAGATAATTGGCATCATTTCTTCAAGATGATCACGCACTAAACGGTAGTAAAGTGTTTCGTTGTTATCTTGAATAGCACGTAGGTAAATGTGCTTGTTTAAGTTATCGCTAAAGCTTGAATACTGTTGGTAACAACGCTCAACTTGTTCTTCGATCGTTTCATAACGCGGTGGCAGTAAACCGGCTAAGTTGAAATTTTCCCTTTCTTTTTGTGAAAAAGCACTGCCTTTATTTAATAGTGGCGTTTCGATCAGACCTGGGCCTGAATAAGGAATATAAAGATAATTTGGATCGGTATTTGTAGTCATATTTCCAAGCTTTGATGCGTCATAATTATGACCTGACATTATTACTCTTGAAGGCGAAATTGCAATGACAATTCACCTTGTCAGACCATTGAAGAAAATGAATTTTATGCTCTAAATAGCATAGCGGATAGTATACATGAAAACTCAGCAGCTTTAAGGCTGCTGAGCTTGTTTTTAGTGGCTTTTATCACTTAAAGCGATGCCTTCGCGGCGCGGATCGGCTGCGCCATAAAGTTTACCGTCTTTAACTTCAACAGCATGTAAACCAGAGTTTAAATCTAGGATACGAACTGTGTGTCCGCGGTTAACAAAATCAGCTTCGGCGTTGGCAAGTTCAGTGCCCTTTTCGAGGCTTGTGTAATTATTACGATTAGTAATGCGCGGTAAGTTAATAGCTGTTTGTGCATCTAGGTTCCAATCAAGCACACCTACAACCACTTGAGCTACATAATCAATGATACGGCTACCACCCGGTGAACCAACCACTAAACGTAAGCTGCCGTCTTTGTTAAACACCATGACTGGCGACATTGAACTACGCGGGCGTTTACCCGCTTCAACGCGATTAGCTAATGGCTTACCATTTTTGGTAGGTGATAAAGCAAAGTCTGTTAGTTGATTGTTTAAAATATACCCGTTCACCATTACTGTTGAACCAAACGCCATTTCGATAGAGCTGGTCATCGATACCGCATTACCTTGGCTATCAACAATCGATACATGGGTGGTTGATGGTAACTCGTATGCATCATCTTGCGCGTACGCGAGTGAGTTTGGCGGTGTGCCAGCTTCGGCGTGAGCGTCTTTTTCAGAAATAAGCTTTGCACGACCTGCAAGGTAGTTTTTATCTAATAAACCTTGAGTTGGGATTGGCATAAAGTCAGGATCACCCATATACACGTTACGATCAGCAAATGCTAAACGCGATGCTTGTGTAAAGTAATGCAGCGCCTGTACTGAGTTTGGTTTAAGTTTAGCCATGTCTTTATGTTCAAGTAAGGCTAAAATCTGTAATACAGCTACACCACCACTACTTGGTGGTGCCATTGAACACACTTCGTATTGGCGATAATCAACACACACAGGTGCGCGCTCTTTGCTTTTGTAATTAGCTAAGTCTTCAACCGTTAAAGTACCCGGTGCAACTGCAGAGTTTTGCACTGCATGCACAAGTTCTTTGGCGTTTTCACCTTTATAGAAAGCATCAATGCCTTGTTTCGCTATATCTTTATAAAGCGCGGCAAGTTCAGGGTTCTTTTTAACCGTACCTACAGCAAGCGGTTTACCATCAGGGAAAAAGTAGTCACGAATAACAGGTAGCTTAGTAACCCCTGGGTTTAACTCTTTAGCCAATAATTGATGTAAACGCGGCGACACAATAAAGCCTTTATCAGCCAATTCAATGGCAGGGCCAAACAAGGTTTGCCACTCTAACTTGCCGTAACGTTTATGGGCGGTGGCAAAAGCGTCTAAAATACCTGGAACACCAACAGAACGACCACCTACAACGGCTTCAATCCATTTTACGGCTTTACCGTGCTTATCTAAAAATAGTGTTTCATCAGCATTGCTTGGAGCCGTTTCGCGGCCATCAAAGCTGGTTAGGCTTTTGGTTTTGCTGTCGAAGTACATCATAAATGTACCACCACCGATACCCGATGATTGCGGTTCTACCAGTGTCAGTACTAATTGCGTTGCAATGGCTGCATCAACTGCTGAGCCGCCTAGCTCAAGCATTTTTTGCCCAGCTTTTACTGCATAAGGGTTTGCTGCTGCGACCATGTACTTATCGCCTTCAACAACCTGTTTATGAGCAAAGCCTGTAGCAGCTTCAGGTTCGCGAGTTTCAACTTTTGCAGGGGTTGCAAAAATAGCCGTTGAATAAATTAATGAGGTAGACAGAGCTAACAGCGCTTTGGTTTTGAATAACATAAATAAACTTAATCCCGTAGTGTATTTGGCATCTTAAAATTAAACGTGCACAATAGGCGACAATCTCAGATACAACAAAAATAACATGATAAACCTGCCCCTGAAACTAGAATATATTCTGCCGCCATTGTGTTTAGTAATACTAAGTTCCTTATTTGCTACTTTTAACTTAAATGAATATCTCGAATTTAACCGTGAGTTAGTTGCAAATGGTGAATTTTGGCGCATTTTCACGAGTCAATTCGTGCACGCAAATTGGCCCCATTTAGGCTTAAATTGTGCCGGAATTTTATTAATTTGGGCTCTACACGCTGAACATACAAGCCCTGCTCGCTATGCGTTTAATATTGCCATTCTTGCATTATGGTGTGGCTTAGGTGTGTGGCTATTTTGCCCAGATATCCAAATTTACACCGGGTTAAGTGCCCTACTGCACGGTGTGATCATTTGGGGTGCAGTTAAAGATGTACAAGCAGGCATGTTTTCAGGCTGGTTATTGTTTGCTGGTACTTGGGCTAAAGTGATTTGGGAGCAAATAGCAGGCCCGAGTGAATCGGTGAGTCAGCTAATCGCGTCTAATGTTGCCATTGATGCCCACTTTATTGGCGCAGTTGGTGGCACTCTACTCGCTTTGCCTGTCTTTATAAAAATAATAAGAAATCGCGAGTAACCTTACTCGCGATTTAATTATCTGGTTATTATTCCTTGCCTTTTAATCTGTTTCATAAAAAATTGGTTATGATTTATCTCCTATATCAGATATTACAAAGCCCCGGCTAACGAGGCTTTGGATTCAAAAATTTAGGCTTTGCTAATAATGTCTAAATTTCCTAACGAATATAAAAAACTGTCCTTTTGTTTTTTCGTCAATTGATATAGAGCAGATTACTTCGTGAGGAAAGTCACTTTCTACATCGTACATACCAATTAAGAGAGAGGTTGCTGTTTTCCTATTTAAGTCAGTGACTTTACTCGAGCCAGATTCTAACTCTATAATTTTGTTTGCACACTTCATTATTGCTGAGACATTGTGGTTTTTATTTTGAACAGTTTCTCCAACAACATATACTCCGTATTTCCCTCTATATCGATGTTCTAAGTGTATGTTGTCACTTCTACTTTTGTCTGTATCAACCCAAATTCCTCCTACTTGCTGATAATAATCATCGGGAACATAAGTCAAATTTAAAAGCGTATAAATAAATCCACCTGAGAATGTTTTTAAATGCCACTTAGCATAAATATTTAATGGTGGCATAAGAACTAGAACAAAAATCAATATTAATAAAACCCACTTGAATCTCATCGTTCATGCCTATTTTGGTCTGCTAATACGTTATAATACTGGTTAATAACCTCATCAACATAGTCCTGACAGTTGTTAGTTATCACATTATAGTTTTTCATATCAAATGATATTTTTGCTCGTTCCTCTGCTTTCTTCATTAATGCATCATCGTATTCTTTATCCTTGCATGAATATCCACTCGTATCAGGATCTGTATAAGAAAAGCCATCAGCGAACAATCCATTACCAGAAAAGCCACTATTTGTACCATCCTTATACAAAATTTGTTCGTGGAAAACACCTAAATTCAAATTAGATGCACCATTAGTTCTAAACTTTCCAAGTCCATTTAATGGTCGCGTACATATTTTCGCTAAACCAAAAGGGTCGATGTAGTTAACAGGATTCCCACCAACATACCCATACGTATTAATCCCGCCCGCTAAACCAATCGGGTCTGACTGAATGTAGCGTCCCAATTCAGGATCGTAATCCCTAAAGTAATTGTAATGTAAACCAGTTTCAGCATCGGCATATTGGCCTGGAAAGCGTAATGCCATTTCTACTGTTAGCTCATTTTTAGTCTCAATTAATTTACCAAAAGGTGTGTAGTATCCACTCCAAACAACTTCTGCAGCGCTATTCGTTATTGCAATGGGCGCATCTAAGTGATTTGTATGTATAAAATAAATTTCGTTTGCGACAACAAATGCAGTACGTTTGCCATTCAAGTAGATATATTCAATCAGCGTTTCACCATTGCCATCCAATTCAGCAATCAGCATACCTGACACATCATATTGATAGTAACGTTCATGATGATTGTTTATTTCATCCAAAACAGTATAATTGCTATGAACAAAACTTAATTCAGCGTCATACCAGAAACTAAGCCAACTACCGTGGATACTGTCTAACACCCACACAGAACCCTCTGGCGCAGTACCTCTTTTTTCAGAATATTTGCTGTCACTTGCTCTTACATTAACGTTACCGGTTAATGTATTTGCTATTTTAAAACATTGCCCTGTAGAGACCTCTAAGTACCCCCTTCCATAGACCCAACGTTGCTTATTTTGATACCAAATTTGTCGCCAATTTCCTTCCTGACCAGTATCAACGTACTTTTGCCCTACCTGTAAATAGCCAACTTTTGTACTGTATTTATCAGGCTCAGAACGAACATTCACATTTTTAATAACCTCAACTACTTTGCAGTTATCATTTTGATTTGACTCTGCTGATTGCCACTGTTTGTGAGTTCTTTGGCCTAAAAAGTTGTACTGATAGTTATATTCAACAGTGGTGGATTGGGTGTTAATTAAACGCCCAGCTTGGTTGTACTGATAGCTTCTAATACCATCATTGAGTGTATTTCCTGCAGGATCGTATGATCTAGATACACCATTCACACTGTTTAACACGCCTTCACTATAACTATAAGGAATCTCTACCGAGTTAACTGCCTTGCTAGTACGATTGCCAATATTGTCGTAGGAGTATCTTAAATCACCGTAACGGCCTTGTGAGTTTGTTAATCTATCAATCAAATCATACTCAAAGCTTTGCGATAGACTCGAATTTAAGAGATCATCAATTGACTGAATATTAAGGTAGTTATAACTGTATTCTTTATCATAAGTATCAGTAACTTTTTTATTGGTCAGCCGATAAGCTCTATCAAAACTTTGCTCAAGGACAAGGCCATTTCCGTATTCTAAATAATTTAAAGGGCCATAGGGTAAGTAATCAAGATTAGTTGCAATAACAGTGCTCATGTTATTTTTTTGAGCAGAAATACTAATTACATTGCCATTAGAGTCATGGCTGTAATTTACAACCATCCCACTCGGGTATGTTTGCTGTGATAAATTACCAACATTGTTAAAGTTATATTTAACACTTTGTACAAACCCAGCGCCAATAGGCATGAATTTTGTTTCTTTTATTTCACCATGAGGTGTATAAAAAAACTCTGTCACTCCTGTTGGTTCAGTAACTTTTGTTAATAGACCGATGCCATTTTGACTTTCACTAACATTATCATATTCAAAAGTAACATTTTCGCTTTCATCTGGGTACTTAATAGAAGTGACACGGTTTAAATTATCATAGTTGTATTGGACGAGTATGCCTCTAGCATCTTGCTTAGCAATAAGGTTACCAGCTTCATCATACTGAAATGTTGTTTCACCTGTATCAGGGCTAATTGTACGAGTAACATCTCCAAAACCGTTATATTCGTACATTGTTTCTCGACCAAGAGCATCTGTAACGGATATTAATTTGCCATTACTATAATTGTAGCTAGTTTCGTTTTCTGCTTGGTCTACACTTTTAATTTTGTCGTTGAGCTGATTATATACATCAATCAGTGAATTGCTTGTAGGATCGATTGTCTCAATTAGGTTGTCATAGGCGTCATATTTATAATCTATAGAGTTACTTTCATCTAAAGTTACACGCGAGATCCTACCCACGGTATCATACAAATACCGAAGCGTATAAAGCAACTCGCCACTCTTATCTTCGTTTTTAATACCTAATAGATTATTTGCTGTATCGTATTCGTAGTCAATTTTGTTTTCATTATCATCTTTGATCGTGATGAGTCTATTTGCACTATCATATAGATAATATACTGCTCCAAGGCCATTGTTTACTTCTATTAGGTTGCCAACAGCATCGTAGCTATAGGTATATGTTCGACCTTCTTGTGAAAACGTAGTTATTTTACCCATAATATCATAAGCGAACGAGCTAACTTTGCCATTTTCATCAACAAACTCAGTAACTCTACCTGCAGTATCGTATTGGTTGAAAATAATTTTATGGCCTAATGCATTTTCAATTTGTTTTAGGTTGCCATTCTCATAATACTGATAAGTAGTAATATCGTTCACATCACTCCTTGGTCCATCAACTAGTAGTAACATTCCCTTATCGTCATATTCAAATATGGTTGTTCGTACCTCGCTGCTTGTTTTTACACTCCGACTTAATAAAAGCCCTAAATCTGAGTATCGACTCTCAATGACAGTTCCATTTTCTAGGGTAATTTTTGTGGGTTCAACAATATTGTCATTTTCATATAAAAATGAGGTCGTTTTGGCCAAATCAGTACCATACAATTTGGTTATTGAAGCGCGCAAACCTCGGCTGTTATATGTGTAATGTGTTTTGATACTGTTTTGGTCTACTTTCTCTATTACTCTGCCATAGCTATCATAACTATAATTTATAACACTATCGTTCCCTTCAGAGTCACAACCGCTACCTTCAATGCTTTTAATTTGATTTGGAATTTCACTATCAAACAGTAACACTCGCTGCTTGCCATTTGCATCTATTGAAATTGATTGATCGCTACTGTAGCTTACTGTTCCTGCATCAACTCCATCAGCGTGTGCCGAATAAACCGCTCTGCCGTCTTGATCATATTTCCATGTTGCTGACCTAACACCGTTTTCATCTGTAATACCTGTTAGGTAAAAAGGAAATGAATCGTTTTCGTAGTGGAATTCTTTAGCAGTACCGTTTGGATATGTTAAAAACTTAAGATTATTTAGAGCATCATACCCTAAGACATAGTTTTCAACTTCATTAGCTGTGATTGATACAAGTAAATCATTGTCGTAGGTAAGCTCTATTTTATTACCAATTAAATTTTCAATTACTGTTAGTTTTCTCTGTTCATTATAATTTAATTGATACCATTGTGAATTTGGATAAAATACTTTTATTAAGTACCCATCCGAATCAAAATTGTAGCGTACATTTTCCAAAGAGGTATAAAGCCAACCTTCCGTGTCATTTTTAACTAATAACTCACCCTTTTTTATTACCTCATTATATGCATCATAATTTTTACTAAATCGTATTAGATTATTATCTGGGATTTTGATATATATATTTTGTTCATCGACTTCATATAAACGGTAGTCATAGCGATGTGACCAAAAGCCATTCCCTCTTTGATTAATTTGCCCACTAATATTTTCATATAGAATATTTTTATACTGAGGACCTTTATATCCATCGGGTTGTTTAATGATATTCCAACCTTTCTCACCATCATCAGTATTTAGCTTGTAGCGTCTTCTAACTTCTTCATTTTTTGTTAAAACATCATTCGCTGTTGAGTAATTCAAATTAAATTTTAAAGGCACAGCACCATTTGTATCGATAACAGCTACCGCTTGCTCTTTTCCACTAGTTAATGCATTAATAGGATTTAAAACATTAACCAAACATTTATTAGGTTCTACTCTTTCAGACACGCACGAGCCTGACATTGGGTCAAAACTTGAACCCACTGGACATTTTACAATACAGCCATCAGCATCGTCATAATAAAATGGGTTATAGCATTCAGAATCTTCATCCTCACTATTTAGTAGTGTTATTATTTTACTTTTCCTTGAATATACTCTCCCCCCCCTTTCTAAAGAAACGATTAGATTTAACTTTACCTCTTCGCCATTAAAAGAAACTAAAGGTGACGAAGTCAGATTTATACTCGTCAGGTCTATCTCCCCCAAATATAAGTCTAACGTTGTAAGTGACGAAAAGTCAGCCTGTTCATTATAATATGGTAACTTTGCTGAAAAAATAGGGGAAGTAAGTTTGGTTGAATTTTCGATTTCAAGTTTTATTAAAAAATCATTTTGCACAAATTGATCTAATTTAATATTTATATCAAGAGTTTCATTTTGTTCAAATGTATTTCGCCCTGTAACTGAGAATTGAGGGGTAGGCTCATCATCATTAATAATAAACTCTACTTCAGGGATATTGATTGATAAATTCAAGTTTGGAGGGTAAATTTCAGGATAAAGTTGAGTTGTTTTTAAAATAAATTTCTTTTGCTCTCCTGTAAAATAGGAGTTATCAGGGTAAAACACTTTAAATTCATTAATACTATTGGTATGTTTTGCACCCCATTTACCCACATCACCATATGACAAGTTATACGCTACAACCCTAAGCCCACTGTCTGGACCCTCCGTTCTAGTTTCAAAGAATATAAAGTCTTCACATGAGTCTGGCCACCTTTGTAATGTGGAATCAATTGTATAAATATAATAGTCACCTCCTTCATTTAGGATTACTTGTGATGTTCCTGTATAGCTAATATCTATCTGGCGATTTTGACACCAGGCTGCAATAACACCTTCATAGTCACCATCCTGATATAGGTCACAACCGCCATCAGCTGTAGGTATGGTAGATAGCTCTTCAATATCAGCCCAATGGTCACAGACTTCTTGAGCACTCCCCCCAGAAACCCAGCCAAAAGGGTCATAATCATATAATCCATGGCCAAGATAGTCTGTTGCAATTACATGATAAGATGTAAAAACAAATATTAGGAATATCAGCTTACGTAAAATCAATATTTTCATTATCATACCATCCTTAGCACTTTATTATACCTTAATACCTTAACACCTTAATACCTTAATACCTTAATACCTTAATACCTTAACACCTTAATACCTTAACACCTTAACACCTTAATACCTTAACACCTTAATACCTTAACACCTTAATACCTTAATGCCTTATTATACCTTAGCACCTTGTTATACCTTAGCACCTTATTATACCTTGGCAACTTATCATCCTTATTAAATCAAATATCACACGACCCACTTTACGTCAATTTATAATTTTAAAAACACCATTATAATACACTCAACTTAAAGCCATGGGCCGCCTTGATAAACTCATGGAGACTCACAAGCAGCGCCTTGAAGAGCAGCAAAAGCGCCATGCTGGATGTAATAAGTGGGTAGGTACCGGTGGCACTTCGCCATTTGGCGCCTATGGTTTTAACCCTGAAGGTGTTAGCATAGGCCAAGACGGTAACCGACATCGCGGTGCAGTAAAAGTATGGGATAAACGCAGCTACTGAAACCTTGATAGTGATCGTGAAATCAGCTCGCGCAACTGTAAAACAAGGCGGCATGCTCGATGTGAAAATGGCACCAGAGCGCCATAATGCCGTAAAAGTATTGATGCTGTTTGATATTGGCGGTTCAATGGATGATTACATTCATACCTGCGAATAGTTATTTAGCGCCGCCCACAGCGAGTTTAAACACCTTGAGTTTTACTATTTTCATAACTGTTTGTATGAGCATGTTTGGCAAGACAACGAACGTCGTCACTCTAACGTCATTGATACCATGACCTTGATTAACAAGTTCACCAGCGACTACAAGGTGCTCTTTCTTGGTGATGCTAGCATGGGACCTTACCAAATCGCCTCCCCCGTTGGCACCGTTGAGCATTGGAAAGAAGAACCCGGCAGCGCTTGACCCATCCCACAACCCGATAAACACTAGCACTATAATTAATCAATTGATTTTATAAAGTAGTTAATGGACAACCGCATGTCCCCACTCACGCTAGATCGGATTAGTAACTCAATTAGTTTACGTAATACTTACCATTAATAAATTTTTTAAACTTTTACTCATCAGATTGGTCTTTTTTCGGTTTAAAAGCTGACTACTTTGAACAGGAGTGTACATAACATTATTATCTTCAATATCAGCGGGAAAAGTGGATGATTGCACGAAAGATTGTCTCAACTTATTAAAGGGGTTAGATGCTAACACAACCAATCGCTTTACTCTGCGAATATCACCTAACTTTGCTTGAGGAAATGTTTCTGATACCTATTATCTGAACTTGTGGATACTCCGTAACTGACCTTGAAGTTATATCAAAACAGATCAGATCGAAATTAATCAGCTAAGTTCAAAAAATTCCCCGATTTTCATCGAGGAGTTTGTGTATGAAAGACAGCGACAAGTGAGGCTTTGGATTCAAAATTAATGAAGCTTCAAACCTTACCCAATAACAATTAAGTGCTTGATAGGATTCCTTTCAACATACCCATACGAATTTATGCCACTCGCTAAACCTATTTGGGCAGACTGAATGTATCTCCTCAAGTCCGGATCATAATCACTGCTATAGTGGTACACTAAATTGGTTTAGATCTATCAAGTTGAACTTAGATAGTAATAGACTAGCTTCATCCTATTTCCATTTGTATTATTCTAATCAAAAGCCTCGGTTAGAGAGGCTTTTGATTAATAGCTAATTCCAATATTTATTAATAATTTTCGGTAAAATTATAAACCACTGAAAATATCCACCGATAAAGCAACAGATACTAATAACAAACACTTCTAAACCAAAACTGCTTTGATAATCTATAGTTGGTAAAGCTGTAACTAGATACAATAAAAACGGACCTAATGGAAAACTTAAAATTCCAAGTAAAACTAGTATGAACACTCCTAACTCGTGAGTTTGGCTGACATCTTGCACCGATTCTAAAACAGAAAGAATGACTAAAGTAAAACAGGTTATCCATACTAATTTCAATATCTGGATTTTTTTTAGATTCATACTATTTCACCTGACATAATCTTAAACATTTATCCGCTAAACTATCACTGTACTCTTGACAATCGGTACCATTTGGACCTATCGAATAACAAGGTCTCTCTGCTTTAAACTCAGAGTTAATGCAACTTTCGACACAACTATCGACTCTACTAATTTCATCAAATTGTTTTGGCTCATAGTTCTCAGCTTCCGTAGTTGCGCGACCTAAACAACCTTTAACAAAAGGCTAAGTGTTATCAAGAGCACTTGTAGGCGTATTACTTGAATAAAGCTAATTTTTACATAAACCAATATGGATTTACTAAAGGTAAAGTTTTATTGGCATATCACTCAACTTATTCCATTCAAAGGGCGTGTGCAAATTTATGTTGCCATACTAATGGTCGATGTACCTCATTTTTAAAAGCATTTGTGTCATTTGCTATTAAATTAACATAACTAGCTGGTTTCATAATATTGCTAGGTCTCTGAACAATATTACTAAGGGTTACAGGTAATTAAATTACTCACCTAGAACGGGGCTCAATGCAAGGCAACGGTAATGAATATCTTGTAAGCAATCAGAAGCGATATTCGATGAACGACACAAAGCAGCCTAATTTAGTGAGTGATGGATTTCGGGGTTTAATTAGCGAGAAACATAAAGATATTATTTATGGCAAAACAAGTTAAATACTAATATCTAATGGTAAATATCAATTGCTATTAAAAACAAAAAAAGCAGCCCTGAATATCAAGGCTGCTTTTTAGTCAGTTCTAAATTGTTCTAAATGTTAAAGCGTTTCTTTAAATAGCTTATGAATACGGCGGTATTCATCTAGCCAGCTTGATGGTTGTACAAAACCATGTGGCTCAACTGGGAAGATAGCTGTTTCAAAGTTTTCTTTTTCAAGTTCAATTAAGCGCTGTACTAAGCGTACTGAGTCTTGGAAGAATACATTGTCATCAACCATAGGCGCATTAATTAATAAATGGCTCTTAAGACCTTCAGCAAAGTAAATTGGTGAGCTCTTTTCATAAGCAATTGGGTCAACATCTGGGTGGTTTAAGATGTTAGACGTATAAGGACCATTGTAGTGAGCCCAATCAGTTACCGGACGAAGTGCAGCACCTGCTTTGAATAAATCAGGTTGTGTGAATAGCGCCATAAACGTCATGAAACCACCGTAAGAACCACCATAAGTGCCTACAGCTTGTGTATCTACGTTTGCGTTGTCTGCCATCCAGCTTACGCCGTCTGCTAAATCTTGGATTTCAGGTGTACCCATTTGACGATAAATGGCTGTACGCCAATCACGGCCGTAACCTTTCGATGCACGGTAGTCCATGTCCATTACTACGTAGCCTTCTGAAGCCAATAGTGAGTGGAACATAAACTCACGGAAGTAACCAGACCAACCCATGTGTGAGTTTTGTAAGTAACCAGCACCGTGGTTAAAGATAACCGCTTTACGGTTTTTACCTGTTTCGCCTTCTTTATAGTCAGCTGGGTAATATACTTTTGCGTAAATTGCCTGATCGGTGTGGCTTGAAGGCACAGCAACAATCTTAGGTGCAATTAGTTTTTTCGCTAAGAACTCGTCAGATACCGTGTGCGTTAACTGAGTTGCTTGGGTGTTTGCTTTTGCATCAGCAACATAAAGCTCAGGCGGCGACATAATTTTTGAGTGAGTTAGCAATAGTTTGCTTTCATCTGGGCTTAACTGGTAATCAGTCATACCATCAAGGTTTGTTACTTGCTCAGATTCACCGTTTGCAGGGTTTACACGATAGATTTCGTAAAGACCTGGGTGCTCAACGTTTGCTTTGTAGTAAATCGCTGAGTTATCAGCCGTTAACGTTAAGTTAGAAACAACAAATTGGCCTTTAGTAAGCTGCGTTGCTTTACCATTAAGTGGCTTTTTATAAATGTGGCTGTAACCAGACTCTTCTGATAGGTAGTAAAGCGTGTCTGAGTTGTTCAACCAGCCAAAATCATTGTATGCATAGTTAACCCACGCGTCGTCATGCAGACGGTGCTGTGAAACAAGTTTATTGTTTTGTGTATCAACTGTGGCTAACCAACGGTCTTTGTTGTCCCATGCTTCAAGCATAAGAGCTACTTGTGAACCATCTGTGTTCCATTGGATTGCACTTTGGTCCCAACCCCAATCCATCATTAAATTGATAGCACGTGGTGCTTTTTCAGACTTATAAGTTTTACCATCACGGGCGTAGTTTTCTTTCTTAACAGCTGCAAGTACGTCTTCATCAAAACCTGGTAAGGTATCGAATGCCAGAGTTGTTTGCTCGCCTGATTTAAGGTCGATGTAAACAACGTCTGAGCTGATTGGTTTTTCATCGGCAACACGACGGCGTACTTTTTCTGCTTTTACGCGTGCATCATCGGCAATGTAATTAGGCATGATATCGCCTTCATCGCGCCATGAACGGCTTTCTGTGGTTACTGCAACAAGTGCTTGGCCATTTGGTGAAAGCTGTACATCTGCTAAACGCTTACCTTTACCTAAATAAAACTGTGCATTAGCAATGCTGTCGTTTTGCTCGTTGATTTGTGCTTTACGCTCTTCACGATCTTTTTTGTTTTTGTGCGTCAGCGCAATGTAATCAATTAGTTTGTGCTGCTCTTTTGCAATGTAAGTGTCTGGCTCTTGTACACCTTTAGGTGCATCGTCTAGGTGCAAGTTAACTAATTCAACTTGACGACCCGTTGCTAAATCAACTTTATAAAATGCATTACCTTGGCGATATGCAAGGCTACCATCAGTTAAAAACTGTGGTTTTGATTGCTGTGCGCTATCGTGAGTGATTTGTGTAATTTGACCAGTGCTTAGGTTTTTAACGAAGATATTACCTTCAAATGCATAAGCCTGTTGCTTTTTATCTGCAGAATAAACGGCATTTTTAGCGCCTACAGTGTGTAGTTTGTTTAACGCTAATTGTGATGCAGATTGGCTATTTACCGCTTGAACGTATAAATCGCGTAACTCATTGCCTTGTTGCTTTTGTGCATAAACGATGCTGTTAGAATCACCATTCCAGAAAGCACGCTCAGGCTGACGGCCTAACCAATCAGGGTGAGCCATTGCTTGCTCTAACGTGATTTCAGCTGACCCTGTATCAGCAGGAGTAGCAACAACTGGTGCTACATTGGTAACTTGTTCTTCAGAAGGCGTTGAGGCGGTTGATTGACAACCTGCTAGCATGAAGCTAGATGCGACTGCGAGAGCCACTAACGTTTTATTAGCAGTGGTTTTGAATTTCATAGTGCTTCTTACGGGTTATTATAATTCGCCCTATTTAAGCAGAAGCACTGATGAAATAGCAATTTTTATAGGATAAACAGCCAAAGTTTTCCGTTTAATAACAGCTTATTTTAAGCTGATATCAAGCCATACCATACGGTGATCAGATGATGCGTTACGATCTTTAATTAAACGGAACAGTTCAGAGTTTTTCTGTGGCCAAAAAACGCCACCATCGTTTATCTCAATACCATAATTTGATGGTAAAACGTAATCAGCACGAGCTTGCCAATAAGCGGTATAGTTTTTAGCGTAATCTTCTTTATACGATTCTTTAGCGCCTTTGCTTGTTGGCGTAAAAGAGGTATTCACTAATGGGTTTTTTAAAATTTGGTCTGTGGTATTCGGGCGTGCCTTACCCCCTTCTGGCGCAGCATTTAAATCACCAACAATAACAAAGCGGCTTTTCGGTTTTAAGCCACCTTTTTGACCTTTATCATCGTAAATGTAGTTAGCATTGTTGATGTAATCAGCAACAAGGCGTACTTCATCGTGGTTACGCTTACCGTTACGGTCTTCGTCACCATCAAAAACAGGCGGCGTTGGGTGCGAAGCAAGCAAATGAAACGTTTTGCCTTTTACATCTATTGGTAAATCCCAAAAAGACTTAGAACTTAGGTGAATTGCTTGCCATTCTTCAGCTGAATACCAGTCCTTACCTGTTTTGGGGTCAATGGGCATTTGTGCATTTGGCATATCTTTATATTTGAATGTTTGTAATGTACGCGCTTTATCTAAATCAATTGGGTAGCGCGACAATACGGCCATTGCATAATGCCCCTCAAAGAAGCCAAAGCCGTGTGCGTCGCCTTTGTAATGCCCCTTTACACCATCGTTGTCTAGGTCAAACTCAGTAGGTAAACCAGTGTTAACAGGTGCAATAAAGTAATACGGGTAATCGATGGCAACCTGCTTATTTTGCGATACTTGCAGGTAGTTTTTACGAAATACGTTAATGCCTTTGTCGGCATCAATATAATCAAACTCATTGAGTAAAATTACATCAGGTCTTACGCGCTGAATAATTTCGGCAATGTTACGAATTTGCTGGTGGTTGCTCGCTAATGCTTTGCTTAAAGCATCTTTATCGATCGCCTCGCCTTTTTTAGCGTAGTTAGTTGCATCCATACTCACATTAAAGGTAGCAACACGTAAATCAGCAGCCGATACATTGTTAGCAAATAAGCCTACAGCCAGTGCTATTGAAGAAGTTAATAAAGCGTTTTTCATGAAATAAATCCGTCTACTATAAGTAGTAAAATAATACTGCTGACAATGATCCATAAGATCATCGCCATGATAAAAGGTTTAATGCCCGCTTGTTTTAAGACTGAAATAGATAAACCACTACCAATCAAAAATAAGGTCATTACTAAAACTTGTTTAGCACCAACATTGAGTGCATGCCAAAGTGTTTGATACTCAGGAAAGCTCGAGTTAATTAGCGCCGCCGCTAAAAAACCAAATATAAACAATGGGATACTGGCTTTTTCATCCGATTTCCAAAACACACCCGCAATGCTTGTATAAGGGATGATCCACATCGCTCTGGTTAGTTTAATAGTTGTGGCAATAGCAAGCGCTGATGCCCCATACGCAGCGGAAGCCCCCACTACACTACTGGTGTCGTGAATAGCAAGTGCAGCCCAAACACCAAATTGTTGCTCAGTCAGACCAAAGTAATGGCCAATCATTGGGAATAACACTAAGCCAAGGGCGTTTAATAAAAACACTACAGCGAGTGAGATAGCTACTTCGTGATCTTTGGCCTTTATAACCGGCGCCATTGCTGCAATGGCGCTACCACCACAAATGGCAGTACCAAATGAAATAAGTACACCGGTGTTTTTATTTAACTTAAATAACTGAGATAAAATTTCTCCAAGGCCAATAATAGCGGTAATGCTGACAATAGTAAGCACAATAGAGCTGCGCCCTACTTCTATTACTTGATTAAAATCAACAGCAAAGCCTAAGCCAATCACCGCCAACTTTAGCATCCATTTACTTATTTTTTGTGACTGTGCTGCAAACGGGTTGCCTAATATCATGGCAAATAAAGCACCGACGACAAGTGCCGTAGCAGAGCCAACAAATGGTAATGCTGATACTAAAAATAGTGCAATAAATAGAAACTGCTTTGGGCGTTCTGCTATCACAACGGTGCTCTGATAAGTTTATTGGTTAGCTTATGCACCACAGGTGCAACAAAAATAACGGTAGGAAATGCCACGCAAAATGCAAAAGCCCATGCTTTAAGCCAAATGGTTGCAATGTTATCGGTTAAACCAACGTTAAAGATGCTGATCACTAAAGACATAAATCCAGACATAAACAGCGCCATAAAGAACGCAAATACGACTGTTCTAAATCGAGGATGTAACATAACGAACTAATATTAATATAAAAATATTAGTCTATAGCAAGATGACCCTGACGCAAGTGCTTTGAGACAAGAGGTACAAAATTAGCGAAGTTTGTGGATAAATAATAGCGATTAAAAAGCCGAGATAAACTCGGCTTTTAAGAATTTAAACTGATTAGTTTAAAATAAGTTGAGTGCTGGTATCAGCTACTCCTGGGTAGTCTTGCTCTGGCAAAATTTCAGCCAGTGCCGCTAAACGCTCACCTAATTGGTGAAGGTTATCAGCCGATACATTGATATGACCCATCTTACGTCCCGGTTTAGCCGTTTTACCATACCAGTGACTTGTAACGTCTTGCGTTGCTAGTACTGAGTGTGGGATTGAAGGCTGACCTAATACGTTGATCATAGCAGTAGGACGAAGACACTCTGTACTACCTAATGGTAGACCTGCAACAGCGCGCATGTGGTTTTCGAACTGTGAGCAGTGTGTACCCTGCTGTGTCCAGTGACCTGAGTTATGAACGCGTGGCGCAATTTCGTTTACTAATAACGTACCTTGTACATCAAAAAACTCAATTGCTAATACACCCACATAGTCAAGCTCTTGCGCTAACTTGTTAAATGCCAGCTCTGCTTGTTCTTGAATCGCTGCTTTTTCTTTACCCGCAACTGAAAGCGTAAGTACACCATTGGTGTGTTGGTTTTCAGTCAATGGATAAATAACGGTGTTACCCGCTTTGTCGCGAGCACCAATGATAGATACTTCACGGTCAAATGGGATCATCTTTTCAGCGATAATAGAATGCGGCGCACTTTCAGTGCCTGATGCTATGAAATCTGCCATTTCTGACCAGATTTGGTCAATTTGATCATCAGACTTTAAGCGCCATTGCCCTTTACCATCGTAACCCGCTTGGCAAGTTTTGATCACAAGTGGCTTGCCTAAACGCTCTACAGCAGCAATAAGGTGCGCTTTTTCTGTAATTAATTGGTAAGGCGCACATTCAACATCTGTTTTATCAAGTAATGCTTTTTCAAGTGCGCGATCGCCACCTGTTTTAATTGCCGCTTTACCCGGATAAAACTTATTGCTTTGACAACAGAGTGTAAGTACATCATCAGGAATGTGTTCAAACTCTGCTGTAATCGCGTCTGCGTTATCAATAGCTTGTTGTAATGTGCTGTTATGAACTTCACCAGTTAATGGGTGAATGATTTTTTCACTACCCACATCGTAGGCAACAACATTTAAATCAAGCGGTGCACCCGCTAAGCTCATCATGCGAGCTAACTGACCTGCACCTAAAATTAGAATATTCATATTACTCTGCAGGATTAGGGTTAGCTAAGATAGTGTCTGTTTGTTCTTTACGGAAAGCTTCTACTTTTGCGAAGATTTCAGGCTGTTGGCAACCTAAAATTTGTGCCGCTAAAAGGCCAGCATTTGCAGCACCTGCTTCACCAATAGCAAGAGTACCTACCGCAACACCTTTAGGCATTTGGCAGATAGATAATAACGAATCAACACCATTTAGTGTTTTAGACTTAACTGGTACACCTAAAACTGGCAGTGATGTGAACGCCGCAGCCATACCTGGTAAGTGCGCAGCACCACCGGCGCCTGCGATAATAATTTTAATGCCGCGATCTGCAGCTGAACTTGCATAGTCAGCAAGTAATTGAGGGGTACGGTGAGCAGAAACAACTTTAGTTTCGTATTCAATGCCGAATTTTTCTAGCATTAACGCCGCATGTTCCATCGTTGGCCAGTCTGATTTGGAACCCATAATAATGCCAACAGTCATAAATACACCTCAGTTAAATAGTTTTCTAAAAAGCGGACTTTTGTCCTTATTTTGTGGCGGGTATTATATACCTAACTCACATCAAGATGCGACTCTAGAAGCACAAAAAAGCCATGACATGCATGGCTTTTAATCACTCATCAACTAATTAGGCTTCTTTGCTTGCTAGGTACTCAGTGTATGTACCCTTAAAGTCGATAACTTTGCCGTCTTTGATTTCCCAAATACGGTTTGCAAGCGATGATACAAATTGTCTATCGTGAGATACGAACAATAATGTCCCTTCGTATGCTTCAAGTGCTAAGTTAAGCGCTTCGATTGATTCCATATCCATGTGGTTGGTTGGCTCATCCATTAATAAGATGTTTGGTTTATGCATCATAATTTTGCCAAACAGCATACGGCCTTGCTCACCACCTGAAATCACTTTTACTGACTTTTTGATATCGTTTTGTGAAAACAGCATACGACCTAAGAAACTACGAACAACTTGTTCATCGTCACCTTCTTGTTGCCATTGTTCCATCCACTCAAATAAGTTCATGTCTTGTTCGAACTCGTCAGCATGGTCTTGAGCGTAATAACCGATATTAGCGTTATCAGACCATTTAAATTCACCTTGTTTTGGTGCTAAACGACCAGCAAGGGTATTTAATAGTGTGGTTTTACCAACACCGTTCTCACCGATAATTGCAATGCGCTCGCCTACTTCAACTAGGCCTTCAAGGCCACTGAATAATGTTTCTTCAAAGCCTTGTGTTAAATTTGTTAGCTCCAAGGCATTACGGAATAATTGCTTTTCTTGCTCAAAACGAATAAACGGGCTTTGACGAGAAGAAGCTTTAACTTCTTCAAGCTGAATTTTATCAATTTGTTTAGCACGTGATGTGGCTTGCTTTGCTTTTGAAGCGTTCGCAGAGAAACGCGATACGAACTGTTGAAGTTCGGCAATTTGGCTTTTCTTCTTGGCATTTTCGCTTAGTAGACGCTCACGAGCTTGCGTTGCAGCAAACATGTACTCATCGTAATTACCTGGGTAAATACGAAGCTCACCGTAATCGATGTCGGCCATGTGTGTACAAACTGAGTTTAAGAAGTGACGGTCGTGCGAAATGATGATCATGGTACAGTCACGCTGGTTTAGTACGTCTTCTAGCCACTTGATGGTGTAAATGTCCAAGTTATTGGTAGGCTCATCGAGTAGCATGATATCTGGATCAGAAAACAGCACCTGCGCAAGTAACACACGCAGTTTAAAGCCTGGTGCAATTTCAGACATAGGGCCGTAGTGTTGCTCTGTGCCAATACCTACACCAATTAGTAACTCACCTGCTTTAGCTTCTGCTGAGTAACCATCCATTTCGGCAAACTCAGTTTCTAGGTCTGCTACACGCATACCGTCTTCTTCGCTCATCTCAGGTAAGCTGTAAATACGGTCACGTTCTTTTTTTACTTCCCACAGCTCTTTATGACCCATGATCACTGTGTCGATTACAGAAAACTCTTCGTAAGCAAACTGGTCTTGGTTTAGTTTAGCAATACGCTCGTTTGGATCTGTGCTGACATTACCTGAAGATGGCTCTAGTTCACCACTTAGGATTTTCATGAAGGTTGATTTACCACAGCCATTCGCACCGATTAAACCGTAACGGTTACCATCGCCAAATTTTGCTGAGATATTTTCGAATAAAGGTTTAGCACCAAATTGCATGGTGATATTAGCTGTACTAATGATAGCGGTACCCTCCAGCGGGTAAAAAGTAAAAACGAAACTGCGTGCAATTTTAAACTAAAGCCGCTTGGCACGCCATGAAAGTTTAATTAAATACACAGGCTAATTTTACAAGCTCAACACTTACGACTACCTTTAATGATCGTGCTCATATATGTATATGAGCACGCTCACTTTTAAAATAACCAAATAAAAACAGCAGGTTAAAAATGAGAAAACATGGCGATACTCACCAACGTATTTTAGATGCAGCCTGGCACCTTTTTACTGAGCAAGGATTTAACGATACTTCAACACGGCAAATTTCAGCAGCAAGCAACATAGCGGTTGGCACCTTGTTTAATCATTTTGCTGATAAAGTGGCTATTTTAGAAGCCTGCCTCGAAGACAAATTTAATGATGTGTTGGAGCGCGCAAAAGAAACCGATATACATCGGCCTGCTCGCTTAAAGATTAATCATTACGCACAATATTTTTATCAGTTTTATTGTTTACACAACCGCTTTTGTACTTTTTAGCCAGCGATTGTTTTCGCAATCATTCCAGCAACAGCACATGGAGCTAATCCAATCATTAGTTTTTGCCGACCAACCGCAATTTAATAAAGTAAAAGCAGCTATATTACTCGACTGCTATTTTATGACCTTGTTGTATGGTTTAGACGCCGAAACCCCAAACACTAAACTTATGCTTAGAACGTTAAGTCAGAAGGTGTCTATTTTTTAGACTTGGTAACTCATTGATAATTCAACACAGTGAACCTAAAGTGAATAATTTTTCCTCAAAGTCGGTTTGTCGCATGATAATTTTTCACTTTTGACCCTATTTTAGCTTTGATAATCTCCGTCTCTTAACTAAATTATACCTATTAGGGACAATATTTAATCAAGGTACTTTATGAAGAGAACACACACTGCCTTATTTGTTGCAGGCATGCTTATCATACCTACAGCCAATGCCATCGAGATCTATAACGATCAAACCAATAGCGTTACTATTGGTGGCTTTATCGATGCAAGAGTTATTAATACTCAAGGCGAAACTGAGGTAGTAAACGGTGCATCACGCATCAATTTTGATTTTAAGCGCCAATTAAAAAATGGCTGGCAAGCGTTTGCTCTACTTGAATGGGGAGTAAACCCTGTTGGTAGTAGTGATATCGTTTACAACAATCGCTTTGAAACAATTCAAGATGAGTTTTTATATAACCGTTTAGGCTATGTTGGTCTTAAACATGACGATTATGGCCAAGTGACATTAGGTAAACAATGGGGCGCATGGTACGACGTTGTTTACAACACCAACTATAGCTTAGTGTGGGATGGTAACGCTGCAGGTGTTTATACCTACAATAAAGATGATGGTGCTGTGAATGGCACCGGCCGCGGCGATAAAGTACTGCAGTATCGTAATACCTGGGGTGATTTTCATTTAGCTCTTCAGGCACAGTTAAAATCTGATGAATTTTATACCTGCGACATCGTTGATATTTCAAGAAGCTCTTGTGAAGTACTTTGGAACCAAGGAAACAATGCTGCACAAAAAGTAGAATTTAACTCGACTTATGGCGCCGCACTCACCTACTCGGTTAGCCCTAATTTAAAAGTCACTGCTGGTGTAAACCGTGGCCAGTTCGATATTGTGTACGCAGGTGGCAGAAATCAATCAGTAAACGATTTAATTTATGGTATGGGCATTACCTATGGTGATTTTTATAAACCAGGTTGGTATGCATCAGCGAATATCAATAAAAACGAAAACCACGATACAGACAACTTAGGCCGCTTAATAAAAGATGCTGTTGGTCTAGAGTCTATTTTAAGCTATCGCTTTGATAATGACATTCGTACCTTTGTTGCTTATAACGTTTTTGATGCCGGTAGTGACTATGTTATTCAGCCAAACTTTAATGCCGACCCTGAAGATGTGTTTAAACGCCAATTTGCAGTAATTGGTGCGCACTACTTTATGAGCGATGACACCATTTTATATATCGAAGCCCGTAAAGATTTTAGCGACTTCTCGAGTAATGACGCTGAGCAAGAAGCACAGATGTCACAAACCGAAGATGACGGTATTGCCATTGGTTTTAATTACACTTTGTAGTTACGATAAACACTAAGCCCACTATTTTGGGCTTTTTTCCAATCCAATTACACACTTTCAAGATTGTTCGCAATATCAATCAACAACTGCTATTACTTAACAACCATAAAATAAAATACGTAATTAATTGAGGTTATTGTGTCTAACAAGATAAAGCTAATTCTACTTTCATTAATTTCTAGCGTTTCGTTCATGCTTTTTTACTGGCTAACAAATGTCAGAGAGTCGGATTATGTATTAGGTGTTAGTTCCGATTTATCGGGTGGTTTAGTAATGGGGTTTGCTATTGGTGTGATGCTAGTTACATTAAGCACACTTAAGTTAAACAAGTATTGAGTGTTTTTTGGAAACAAACGTTTAAACCCTTTTGACTCTTCGCTCCCAAATAATGTGATTGTGGCTAATTATTTCATGAGCTCCTTTTTAGATACTACAAACTTACCCTGCTTATTAAAAAGCTCAAATTTAGGGGTTATGCCGAGATTGAAATTAAACCCAATACAGTATGATGTGTTCTTTTTGTGGTTAATGATTATCACAATGAATAATCACGTTCTACTTTAGCAATACGCGTTGTAAAGGCGCTGTACCATTTGTCTCTGCCGAGCTGTTGGGCATTTAAGTGCTCTACGTTTTGTTTCCAGGCTTTTATTGCATCTAAGCTTTGCCAATACGACACCGTAATACCCAAACCATCTCGTTGAATAAAGCCATTGGTTGCGTAGGCTGTGCCTGAGTTTTTACGACATAAGGAGCAATGACAATGAATAATTGAGTCTATGCCACCAGCAATAGTTACTTTTACTTTGCCGCATAAACAACTTCCTTGATACATAGTCCCTCTCAGGTTTAAAGATTAATAACCGCGATGCTTCCAAAATTCAGTGGCAGTGCCTTCGGCTTCCTTTAATAAATTAAAGGATTTATCAGCAATTATATGGCCATTTAACTCAATAGTCATGCGCCAAATACCAACTTTATTATCAACAGGTGCCCATATCGTATCACCTAAATAAAACTGCCAATCGTTTGTTTTAACGTACTGTTCACCCTCAAATGGTGGCATGATCTCGCCATCTTCATCGGGGATATCTGGGTGGTAAACGCAAAATTTAATTTTTTGTCCTTTAGCCTTTTTAATATTAACAATAAAGCCAAATTCAATATCTAACTGTGCAGGAACGTCTGTTGTAAATTCGGTAATTTGAGGCAGGTCTTTCTCTTTTGCATCCCAATGACTGTAAATACCGTAACTTTCAATACTGGTAATTGGTTTGGCTTTTGCCATATCTGCAAGCGCTCCTTTTTAAAAATGAGGCGCTATTTTATAGTAGCAACCCTAGCAGAACAAGATTGTACTATTATAGTAATTAGCTAACGTATTTTACCCAGTGCGCGTTATGTTGTTGAAAGCCACATTTAGTTAAAAGTTTAATACTTGCGCTGTTATTTGGGTTAACTAAAGCTAACACACTGTTTAGCGGAGCAGGTACAAAGGTCGTCAGTTTTTCAAATAGCGTATCTAGTACCTTTTGCATTATTCCTTTGCCAAAGTATTGTGACGATAACTCAAACCCCAACATGCCCTGCCCGTCAATTATGTTAAATACGCCTACACTGCCAATAACTTGCCCACTACTTCGTAAAACGATAACTAAACGAATGCCTTGTTGATTATAAAAACGTTCTATGTCGCCTTGAATAAAGTCGTAAACGTCACCTTTCGTTATATCAGCGCCGTAATCATTAAACGTTTGTACTTGCGGATCTTTTAAAATATCCCATATCGCTTGGCAATCTCTATGACGAATTGGGCGTAAGTCAAAGGCTAAGTCATCGTGGCTAGACACGTTAATTTCTTCTTTTTGCTTTATGAGCTGGCATTATTGTCTTACTATAAACGCAATTTCAAGCAATTAGATTAAGTTCGATGAGTGAAGAATTTAAAGTAATTCAACCTACCACTACAGTTTACTGTAAAGAGCGCGGTGAAGGCTGGACCTTAACAGGGATCACCAGTATTGATGAACACACATCTGTGATGTTCGATGGTGTAAGGTATACCTTACCTGCCCGTGAAATTGTTGAGGTATTATTGCCACAACAACTCGAGCGAGAGAAAAACCAACAATAAAAAAAGCCAGCTTGATGCTGGCTTTTTCGTATTGAAAATTAACGTAATGCGTTAATACGTTCATCAAGTGGTGGGTGCGATGAGAATAACTCGGCAACACCTTTACCGCTTGCAATACCAAATGCCATCATTGAACCTTCTAGTTGTGATGGATGGTTTTGTTTTAAACGCTCAAGGGCGCTACGCATTTTATCTGCACCTACTAGTTTTGCTGCACCGGCATCCGCAGAGAATTCGCGTTTACGGCTGTAGTAAGCAACAATCACGCTTGCTAGAACACCAAATAACATTTGGAAAATCATATCGAACAAGAAGTAAGTCCAGCTACTACCGCCCTCTTCTTCATCACTATTAAGAAAGTTATCAACAATACCTGCCAATACTTTCGCCATAAAGATAACAAAGGTATTCACTACACCTTGAATAAGAGTAAGCGTTACCATGTCACCATTTGCAATGTGAGATACCTCATGAGCCAATACCGCCTCAGCTTGATCTTGATTCATGTTGTGTAATAAACCTGTGCTCACAGCCACCAGCGAATTGTTTTTGCTTGGGCCGGTCGCAAATGCGTTCATTTCAGGGCTATCGTAAATAGCCACTTCTGGCATCGCGATACCTGCTTTTTTCGCTTGCGCTGCTACCGTCGAAACTAACCATTGTTCTGTTTCAGAACGAGGCTGTTCAATAACATGTGCACCGGTTGATTTTTTTGCCATCCATTTCGACATAAATAACGAAATAAACGAGCCACCAAAACCAAATACAGTTGAGATAACTAAAATGCCGCCTAAACTGCGATGGCTAATACCCAGTACGCTCATCACAATAGACAACACAATACCTAACACTAGCATTACCGCTAAGTTTGTAAGTAGAAACAAAAATACACGCTTCATAAAAACCTCAGAATAAACATACCAATTGTATTAACTAACGACATGGTTAAAAATCGTTAGTTAATAAAATTATCTGGGTGTTCTACCAACTCAGTTTAGGGCTTATGCAATTGGTTGCAAGGAACTAATTGCAACCAATTGTGACAGAGTATGTCAAAAGTAACAACTCAATTATTATGGGTTGATAGATAAAATTTCAAGTAAGGTTTTGTAAATTTTTAATTTAGGGGTGCCGTCTGTATACGGACTAATCGCTAAAAGCGGGAAAGGTAATGCTGATTTTAAAGTTTCTAAATTGGCCTCTTGTTCACGCATGTTTGGGTCTACATGATTTGCTATCCAACCTACACAATTTACACCGAGCGCTTTAAAGTGAGCAGCTGTCAATAGTGCGTGATTAAGGCAACCAAGCTTCATGCCTACTACTAGAACAACATCAAGGTTTTGTGATTTAACCCAATCGCAGAGTAAATCGGTTTCGTTGATAGGTAAACACCAACCGCCTGCACCTTCTGTAAGAATATAATCGGTATTGAGTGCTTTTACATTTGCATAAGCAGTATCGAGCTTATCAAATGTCAGTCTGTCACCTACTTGGGCAGCTGCAATATGCGGTGCAATGGGTGGCTCATAGGTAAAGGGGTTAACTATGTTATATTTAACCCCAATTGATGAGCTTTCCATTAAGGTTAATGCATCATCATTCACTAGCTGACCAAATGCTTCTTCTGCACCTGCTGCAATGGGTTTAAAACCCACCGCACGCTGTTTATGTTGCGCAAGTAAGTTTAATAATAAACTGGTGACATGGGTTTTTCCGGCATCGGTGTCTGTACCCGTGATAAAAAATTCTTTCATTTTTGAGTTAATTCTTTTTTTCTAGTTCTAAAAGGACAACTTGATAGCTCACTCTAGCATGCCCATCAACCAGAGGGTAAGCCTTACAAACACTATTAAGTGCCTGCCTTGTTAATAACCCTTGGCGTTTTTGCTTAGTTTGCAATGATGTAGCACCAATTGCTTTTATTGAACGCAGTGCTTCTAATGGAGAGTTATAGGCATCTATATAACATCTATCAGCTGCAAAGTTCAGTTTAAACCCCGCCAATTTTGCATACTCAATAATATGACTAGCACCATGAAACTGATTAATATGGTTTTGCTCATCTAAACAAGCGAAAGCCTGTTTGATTTCTTTAAGTGATCCATCTACCACACAGCTTAAATAAACCTTACCACCTGCTTTTAGTGAATAAAAAAGACTTTTAAGTAGCACTTTTAAATCAGCAGACCATTGCATTGCAAAATTACTAAACACACAATCTAGCGAATTTTGCTGTAATGGTAGGTTGTCCATATCAGCACACATTTTTAAACAATGCGGGTTTTGTTCTGTGCTGAGCATGGAATGACTTAAGTCCATTGCCAATACAGTATCAAAGTGTGATTTAAGCATTGCCGTGTTAACTAAAGGCCCAGCCCCTAAATCAAGGCAAGTACCCTGCTGATGTTTACTGGCCATCATTTTAAATAAGTGCGCAGCCGCTTGTTTTTGTACATTCGCATGGCTCGCGTAATTTGCAGCTGCTTTAGAGAACTTAGTTTGTGTTGTTAGCTTATTACTGTGTTGAAAGTTTAAAGGCACTTGCAGTTGAACACTCATAAACACTCCACTAGAGAATCAACCAGCTGTTTTATATCCTCAGCTTGATGCGCGCTACTTAGGGTTACCCTAAGTCGAGCCGTATTAAAAAGCACCGTGGGCGGTCTAATAGCGGTTAACCACACGCCTTTCTCTTTAAGCTTATTAGCAACGGCAAGCGTGTGTTCTGCATCGCCCAATATCAAAGGCTGAATTGCCGTTGTTGACTCCATTAATGCCAAGTTATGCTCTTTGGCAAGCACTCTAAAGTAGGCAATATTCACTGAAAGCTGAGCGCGTCTCTTATCCGCCTTTAATAACTTTTCGAGTCGCTCTAGAGTACAACTTGCCATCAGTGGTGACATCGCCGTTGAATAAATGTATTCACGATTAAACTGCAGCATGTAATCAATCATTTGCTTTGATGCAAGCAAGCAAGCTCCACTACTTGCCAGTGCCTTTCCAAAAGTGATGATCAGTAAATCCGGTTTGAAGGTTTCACAACTTCCTAAGCCTTGCTCACCTAACACGCCAAAGCCATGGGCGTCATCAATCATCAGCCACGCATTGTATTGTTTAGCAAGTTTACAGAGTGCTTCAATGGGAGCTTGATCGCCATCCATCGAAAACACCCCTTCACTTACAATGAGCTTATGCTTTGCTTTTGATTTTTGTAACCGAGATTCTAAGTGCCTAAGGTCGTTATGATTAAACCGCACCATGGCAGCGGCAGAGTGAAGGCCGCCATCAATTAGGCTGGCATGATTAAGCTTATCTTGAAAAATTGCCGATGATTGTGCCACGTTTTTATCTTGAAACAACGCTTTTAATACGCTGCTATTAGCACTAAATCCGCTATTAAATAACATGGCGCTTTCATAGCCTAATAACTCACATAAACGCTGTTCAAGCTGTTGTTGTGGTTTATTATAACCATTTACTAATGCTGAACTGTGGCTACCTAGATGCTGCGCTTGTATTTCAATAAAATCATCAGCAAAGCCAAGGTAGTCATTACTGGCAAAATTTAAATACTGTTTACCTGCAACCTGAATAAAGCGCCCACTTGATTGCTCAACAAGTTGGCGCTTTCTCAGTAATGCATCTGCTTGTCGCTCAACAAGATGCTCGGCAATAAAATCAAAAGCCATTTAAATATTACGCTTCGTAAAATAGTTCTGATGTTGCTTTATCAGCAACTTTTGATGAAAGTGATGCTGCAACCGCTTCATCAGAATAATCTTCACGGGTTTCTGGGTTCATGCCTAATTTTTTAATCAGCATCATGTCAGCGTCTGCTTCAGGGTTTTCTGTAGTCAGTAGTTTATCACCGTAGAAAATTGAATTAGCACCAGCAAAGAAACACATTGATTGCATTTGTTCATTCATCGCCGTACGACCAGCTGATAAACGAACATAGCTTTTCGGCATCATGATACGTGCAACAGCAATGGTACGAATAAACTCAAAGTGGTCTAAGTCTTCTACATCTTCAAGTGGCGTGCCTTTAACCTTAACCAACATATTAATTGGCACACTCTCTGGCTGCTGTGGCAAATTAGCTAATTGCATTAATAAACCAAAACGGTCAGCAGCCTGCTCGCCCATACCAACAATACCACCAGAGCACACTTTCATGCCGGCATCGCGCACGTTATCGATGGTGTTTAAACGGTCTTGGTAAGTACGTGTTGTAATGATCTGCTGGTAATACTCAGGTGATGTATCTAAGTTATGGTTGTAATAATCAAGGCCCGCGTCTTTTAATGCATGGGCTTTTTCGTTATCTAGCATGCCAAGGGTCATACAGGTTTCAAGGCCTAGCTCTTTAACCTCTTTTACCATTTTTGAAATATAAGGCATGTCACGTTCTTTCGGATCAGACCACGCAGCACCCATACAAAAACGGGTTGCGCCTTTTTCTTTAGCAACACGCGCTTGCTCAACCACTTTTTCTACTTCCATAAGGCGTTCACGGTCTAAGTCTGTTTTATAATGACCTGACTGAGGACAATATTTGCAATCTTCTGGGCAAGCACCGGTTTTAATCGATAACAAAGTAGAAATTTGTACTTCATTTGGGTTGAAGTTTTCACGATGCACACTGGCCGCTTTAAACAACAGATCATTGAACGGCATTTCGAATAATGCTTTTACTTCTTGGTGAGTCCAATCGTGACGGACAACTGCGTGCTCCATAATAGTCTCTTTTTTTAAATTATTGGGACGGTTTGATTGGCTTAGTCTACGACTTGACGTAACATTGTCAACGAATCGAAGTGATATAAAGTTTACATATGATTAATAAACAACCAATAGATTTAGATTTTGATCGTGAGCATATTTGGCACCCTTATACTTCTATGACTCAGCCCCTTCCCGTTTACCCTGTCAGTCATGCCAATGCAAATCGTATTTTCTTAGAAACAGGCGAAAGCCTAATAGATGGTATGGCCTCTTGGTGGAGTGTGATTCATGGTTACTGCCACCCTGTTTTAAATGAAGCAATAACAGCACAAGTTAGCAAAATGAGCCATGTCATGTTTGGTGGTTTAACTCATGAGCCTGCTGTTGAGCTGTGTAAAAAGCTAGTCAGTATCACACCTGAGTCACTCGATAAGGTGTTCTTAGCCGACAGTGGATCTGTGAGTGTTGAAGTTGCAATAAAAATGGCCTTGCAGTACTGGCTCAGCCAAGGTTATACCAGCAAACAAAAGTTAATGACGCCGCTTAAGGGCTACCATGGCGATACCTTTGCAGCCATGAGCGTTTGCGATCCGGTTAATTCAATGCACAGCATGTACTCAGGGTTTTTACCTGAACATGTTTTTGTACCTGCGCCGAGTGCTAAATTTAATGGTGAATTTAGCCCTGCAGAAGCTGATACGCTTGAAAGCTACTTTGTAGCTCACCACCAAGATGTTGCGGCATTTATTATTGAACCCATTGTACAAAATGCTGGGGGCATGAATTTTTACCACCCTGATTACTTAAAACACCTGCGCATTCTTTGTGATAAATATGATGTTTTACTTATTTGTGACGAAATCGCCACAGGCTTTGGTCGCACCGGCACCTTGTTTGCTGTTGAACACGCCAACATAGAGCCAGATATTTTATGTATTGGCAAAGCATTAACGGGCGGCATGATGACGCTCTCTGCGACATTAACCACCAGCAAAGTCGCTATTGGCATTAGTGAAGGTGAAGCCGGCGTATTAATGCATGGCCCAACATTTATGGGTAACCCACTTGCATGTGCCACAGCCTGCGCGAGTATTGATTTACTGCTCGAGCAACCATGGCAAGAACAAATTGAACATATAAATGATGTACTAACAACCCAGCTTGCAAAGTGTAAGCAACTTGATGCAGTCATTGATGTGCGAACATTGGGGGCTATTGGAGTTGTTGAGCTTAATAGAAGTGTAGATGTAGCAAAAATTCAACGCTTTTTTATCGAGCAAGGTGTGTGGATACGCCCGTTTGGCAAGTTAATTTATTTGATGCCGCCTTACATAAGCGACGAACAAAGCTTAACTAAGTTATGCAATGCTATTTATGCAGCCATTGAACAACAGGCGTATTGATAAGCATAAAAAAGGAAGCTGATGCTTCCTTTTCCTTTAAACTTTACCATTCAAACATATATGCCATTTTACTGATCATTCTAAGCGGTACTTTATGTTCGCAGCGCTTGGCGTAAAGATGCTGCAGCGATTTATCTTTAATTTCACCAACGATCACTTCTTTCACTTGATAACCCAGTGCAGTGGCCGCTTGTGCGTAGGCGATAAATTCCCACTTTTTAATATTAGTGTTATCAACAATTACTAACGGGATTTCTTCTGCTAAGGCATTAATAAAGCGTGCAAGGTTTAGATTGTGATACTCAGATAACTTGTACTTATCAAATTGATACACACCTTCGCTATTGTAAAAATAATCATCTGTTGCGCACACGACATAATCACTTTCATTACCAGCTACCAACTCATCAGCAAGGCTTTGTGCGTAATATGATTTACCTGAGCCTGGTAAGCCGCGAAGAATAAAAACTTGTTTCATAGCACCTGTTATACAATTTAATTAAAGACTAAAGGACAGTTATCCTATTGAGAATTGTTAATAATGCCACAAAATAACCAATTAGCGCAGCGAGAATTTAAATAAACGCAAATTTTACGCAAAATATTGCTGCTATTTTACTCAATTGAAGAAAAACTACTAAAGAGTACGCCTCAATAGTTTTTTTATTTGATTTACGAGGGTAAGATAGTCGATTCAAGTGCAATGCACAGCATTATTATATTAGGCAACTTATATCATTGGAGTGAAGATGAGCCATTTAGCGATTTCAGAGCTATTAAAAGGCAAGGTTGCGGTAGACAGCCAAGTAACAGTAAAAGGCTGGATCCGTACACGCCGCGATTCAAAAGCAGGAATTTCATTTTTAGCCGTTCATGACGGTTCGTGTTTTGATCCTATTCAAGCGGTAGTACCTAATTCACTCAATAATTATGATGAAGTAACACGTTTAACTGCCGGTTGTTCTGTATCTGTAACAGGTGTTCTTGTGCCTTCTGCAGGTCAAGGTCAGTCTTTCGAAATTCAAGCTAACTCTGTAGAAGTATTAGGTTGGGTTGAGAACCCAGACACCTACCCTATGTCTGCGAAACGTCACAGCATTGAATATTTACGTGAGCACGCACACCTTCGCCCTCGTACTAACATCATGGGCGCGGTAACCCGTGTACGTAACTGTTTAGCACAAGCGATTCACCGTTTTTATCACGAGCAAGGCTACTACTGGATCAGCACACCGATCATCACTGCAAGTGACTGTGAAGGTGCCGGTGAAATGTTCCGTGTATCTACTTTAGATATGCAAAACTTACCACGCACAGATAAAGGCGACATCGATTACAGTGAGGATTTCTTCGGTAAAGAAGCATTCTTAACAGTATCTGGTCAATTAAATGGTGAGACATATGCCTCAGCAATGTCAAAAATCTATACCTTTGGCCCTACTTTCCGTGCTGAGAACTCAAACACATCTCGTCACTTAGCAGAGTTTTGGATGGTTGAACCTGAAGTTGCATTTGCAGATTTAGAAGATATCGCAAAACTTGCTGAAGACATGCTTAAATACGTTTTCAATGCAGTATTAACTGAGCGTCGTGATGATATGGAATTCTTTGCACAACGTGTTGAGAAAACAGCTATCTCTCGTTTAGAAGAGTTCGTAACTAAAGATTTCGCACAAGTTGATTACACAGATGCTATCGAAATCTTAAAAGCGTGTGGTAAGAAGTTCGAATACCCTGTTGAATGGGGTGTAGATTTACAGTCTGAGCACGAACGTTACCTTGCTGAAGAGCACTTTAATGCGCCAGTAGTTATTAAAAACTACCCGCGTGATATTAAAGCCTTCTACATGCGTCAAAACGAAGATGGCAAAACAGTCGCTGCAATGGACGTAGTTGCACCAGGTATTGGTGAAATCATCGGTGGTTCTCAACGTGAAGAGCGTCTAGATGTTCTAGATAAGCGTCTAGAAGAAATGGGCTTAAACAAAGAAGATTACAGCTGGTACCGCGACCTACGTAAATACGGCACTGTACCGCACTCAGGTTTTGGTCTAGGTTTTGAGCGTTTAGTTGCATATGTAACAGGTATGGGTAACGTACGTGACGTTATCGCCTTCCCTCGTACAAAAGGCAGCGCGACTTACTAATAAGAAACGCCACAAATTCTAAAAGCCGCTCTCGAGCGGCTTTTTTGTGTATAAACCATTAAATATTTTAGCAAAGACACTAGTCACGGTAGTTTTGATGTGTTTTTAGAGTATTTAAACTTAGATTATATTCAAGAACCTGGCAGTAATTTCATACGCTTAAAAATGGCGGGTAATAGAGGTTTATTTTCTAAACAAAAAGTAGAGCTTTATGATCAGTTCAATCAAGCGCTGGGTATAGTCCAGCGTATTCCAAATGCTATTGCTTACGATTCATATGGCGCTATTAGTAAATTAGAAAATGATAGACGTATTAATCGAGTAACTTTGCTTGAGGTTGACGGTGTAAGCCCTTCTGTTGAATCAATTCCAAGTGGCGACTATCCCTTTGTAAGGCCGCTGGTGCTAATAGTAAACACACAATCACCCCGCTCAAAAAAGATTGGCGACAAACTCGCTGTGATTGTTAAATCAAACAAGATACAACAGAAAATGCTTGAGTTTGGTTATCTTCCGGTAAAATAGTTAAACGAAAAAAAGCTGCGCACCTGAAAGGTGAACAGCTTTTAACAACCAGAATCGTTATGAATTACAGAGCGCTTTCAAGCTCTGGTAACACATCAAATAAATCAGCAACTAAACCATAGTCAGCGACTTGGAAAATTGGTGCGTCAGGGTCTTTGTTGATGGCAACAATCACTTTAGAATCTTTCATACCCGCTAAGTGTTGAATCGCACCACTGATACCCACAGCAATATATAAATCTGGGGCAACAATTTTACCTGTTTGACCTACTTGCATATCGTTTGGTACAAAGCCCGCATCAACAGCAGCACGTGAAGCACCAATAGCTGCGCCTAGTTTGTCGGCAATACCATTTAATAATGCAAAGTTTTCACCATTTTGCATACCACGACCACCTGAAATAACCACAGGTGCAGCAGTAAGCTCTGGACGCTCAGATTCAGTTTGTTCTTCTGATACAAACTCACTCAGACCAACAGAACCTTTACCAGCAACACTAGTTACAGCTACTGGCGCTTGCTCTGGTGCAACATCGAAGCTACTTGCACGAACAGTAATAACCTTTTTGCTATCCAATGATTTAACTGTCGCAATTGCATTTCCTGCATAAATAGGACGCTTAAAGGTATCTGCATCAATCACATCGATGATTTCAGAGATTTGCGCAACATCTAAAAGTGCAGCAACACGTGGCATAAAGTTTTTACCCGTTGTTGTTGCGCTTGCGACAATGTGTGAATAGTTATCTGCTAAAGATAAAACTAGATCCGCTAGGTTTTCTGCAAGTTGATTAGCATAAGCTGCATCATCGGCAATCAGTACATTGCTAACACCTGCAATTGACGCTGCTTGTTCACTCATTGCAGCTAAATTTTCGCCGGCAAGTAGTAAATCTACATCAAAGCCTAGTTTAACAGCAGCAGTAATCGTTTTATTGGTTTCAGGCTTTAGAACACCTTTATCGTGTTCGGCTATCACTAATGTTTTCATTTAGATCACCTTCGCTTCTGTTTTTAACTTTTCTACCAATGTTGCTACATCTTCAACGACAATGCCGCCACTGCGTTTTTCTGGCTCATTTACTTCTACCAGCTGCACGCGAGGCGCAAGGTCTACACCTAGGCTGTCAGCAGCAATTACATCAAGAGGCTTGCGTTTTGCTTTCATAATGTTTGGTAATGAAGCATAGCGCGGTTCATTTAAACGTAAGTCTGTGGTTACGATAGCAGGTAGTTTAAGAGCAACTGTTTGTAAGCCACCGTCTACTTCACGCGTTACATTAACTGTTCCCGCTTGAACATCAACTTTAGATGCAAAAGTACCTTGGCCACGACCCGTTAAAGCAGCAAGCATTTGACCGGTTTGATTGTTGTCAGAGTCAATCGATTGCTTACCTAAAATAACCAGCTCAGGTGATTCTTGCTCTACAATTTTGCTCAGTAATTTTGCAACATGTAAAGATTCAAGCTTTTCTTCTGTTTCAATATGAATGGCTTTATCAGCACCGAGTGCTAAGGCTGTACGCAATTGCTCTTGAGATGATTTATTACCAATAGTCACAGCAACAACCTCAGTGGCCGTCCCTGCTTCTTTTAAACGAATAGCTTCTTCAATTGCAATTTCACAAAACGGGTTCATCGCCATTTTTACATTAGCTAGATCAACATCCGTTTTATCGGCTTTAACGCGTGCTTTGACGTTGTAGTCAATTACTCTTTTAATTGGAACGAGGACTTTCATCGTGACTCCATCAATTGTGTGTTCTCAAAGTTGACCTAAACGTCAACTTATTTATTTTATGAATTCAGACTACTTCCTGTTGACGTAAACGTCAACCTAAAATAACCTTAAAGTATTCACAGCCTGTAACGTTTCATTTGCAAGTATGAAATAAGGTTCTTTACAGCAGGTCCGTCACCGAGAAGAGGTTTATATGGTCGAACGCGAAACCATGGAATTTGATGTAGTCATCGTAGGCGCAGGCCCAGCAGGTTTATCAACTGCGATTAGATTGGCTCAACAAGCACAAGAAAAACAACAAGAATTAATGATCTGTGTGGTAGAAAAAGGCTCTGAGGTGGGCGCACACATTTTATCGGGTGCGGTTTTTGAAACAAAAGCACTAGATGAGTTATTACCTGATTGGCAGTCATTAGGCGCCCCAGTTACCACTAAAGTAACGCAAGATGATATTTACTGGTTCAATAACAGTGAAAAAGCCACCAGCATCCCCCACTTTGCTAGCCCTAAAACATTCCATAACGACGGCAATTATATTGTCTCTATGGGTAATGTATGTCGCTTTTTAGCAGAGCAAGCGGAAAACTTAGGAGTAGAAATATTCCCTGGCTTTACTGCGCATTCTTTAATTATTGAAGACGACACAGTAAAAGGCATTATCACTGGCGATATGGGCCTTGATAAAGACGGCAACGAAAAAGATGGTTACATGCCAGGCATGGAGCTTAGAGCTAAATACACAGTATTTGCTGAAGGCTGCCGCGGTCATTTAGGTAAAGAGCTAATTAAACACTTTGCCCTTGATAAAGATGCGTCACCACAGCATTACGGTTTAGGGTTCAAAGAAATTTGGCAAATCGACCCGAGTAAACACAAAGAAGGCACAGTCGTACATGGCACAGGCTGGCCGTTAACTGGTGATACCAGTGGTGGTGCGTTTATGTATCACAGCGGCAACAATCAAGTTGTAGTGGGCTTAATTGTTGACCTTAACTACTCAAACCCGCATTTGAGCCCGTTTGATGAATTCCAACGCATGAAACATCACCCTGTTTTTAAAGATGTTTTAGAAGGCGGTGAACGCATAGCCTATGGCGCAAGAGCTATTGCCAAAGGTGGCCTGCGCTCTTTACCGAAAATGCACTTCCCGGGTGGTTTACTTGTAGGTTGTGATGCGGGCACATTGAACTTTGCCAAGATCAAAGGTAACCACACAGCCATGAAATCGGGCATGGTTGCCGCTGATGTGATAGTAGCAGCTCTTAGCGACGGTAAAGAAAATGCCGATTTAGCTGAATATAAATCAGCTTTTGAACAAAGCTGGGCGTACAAAGAGCTTTATCAATCACGTAACTTTGGCCCTGTTATGCACAAACTGGGTAAGTTTTTAGGCGGTGCTTATAACACCCTCGATCAAAACCTATTTGGTGGCAACTTACCATTTAACTTTGAAGACAACATGCCAGATCATGCCACATTAGTTGCAGCTGATCAGGCCGAAAAAATCGATTACCCGAAAGCAGACGGCAAACTGAGCTTCGATAAACTTTCATCGGTGTTTTTATCAAATACCAATCATGAAGAATCGCAGCCATGCCATTTAAAGCTAAAAGATAACTCGATTCCAATTAAGGTCAATTTACCGCAATTTGATGAGCCAGCACAACGCTACTGCCCTGCGGGTGTTTACGAAGTACAAGAGGTTGAAGGTGAAAAAGAGTTTGTGATCAACTCACAAAACTGTGTGCACTGTAAAACCTGCGACATAAAAGATCCAAGTCAAAACATTACTTGGGTAACACCTGAAGGTGCTGGCGGGCCAAACTACCCTAATATGTAACGCACGTTACTCATTTAATTAAAATTTATCCTAAATTGCAGGGGCTTCGGCCCCTTTTTTAGGCTATGCTGAAAATGTCGTGTTTTATAAAAGTGAGTAAAGTATGCCGTCTTCAAGTGTAACCTTTCGTTTTTTAGCTGAACCTACTGATGTCAATTTTGGCGGTAAGGTTCATGGTGGTGTGGTAATGAAGTGGATTGACCAAGCTGGTTACGCCTGTGCTGCAGGTTGGAGCGGTCACTATTGCGTAACTGTTTCTGTTGCGGGTGTAAAGTTTCAGCGCCCTATTTTGGTTGGTCAAATAGTCGAAGTGAAAGCTAGTATCGCCCACACAGGTAAAACCAGTATGCAAATCTTTATTCAAGTACGCTGCGGCGACCCTAAAACCCAAAACTTAGTTGAAACCAACCATTGTGTTATTAGTTTTATTGCTATGGATGAAGCAGGCTACCCAATCGAAGTCCCTTCATATACAGCCGTAACTGACGAAGAAAAGAAAATCGAAAACTATGCGATTAAAATGAAAGAGATCGCGATAGAAACAGAAACCCTATTACAAAAAGCATAAAACTAAACCGATTTAAAAACCGTACCTAGTAACTTCTACAGAGCACCCTGAAATTGTTACGACTGCCAAACTGAATGCCTGATTACAGTTTCAACAAACTGCACAAAAACCCGCTAAACAAAGCCTAAAAACAATACTTTAGGCTTTATTTTAAGCTTGGCATTGCCGTTGCAATACTCCTTGTGAATGACGCGAAACATTCGTTTATTTATTTTATAAAGGAGCTATTAAATGATTAAAGCAATTTCACTTTCTGCACTTTCTTTAGCACTACTAGGTTTTAATAATGCTGCACATGCAGATATTACCGAAATGGATTCTCCGCGTATTTATACCGGTATCGGCTACGGCCAATATTCTTTTGAGTTTGAAGACAGTGAAAATGACACTGACTTTGATGACGATTCACAAATGCTGAAAGGTTATATTGGTACTCAGTTTAACAAGTACTTAAGCCTTGAACTTGCCTACCAAAATTTTGATGAAGTAAGCGATATCGATTCTAAAGCTGAAATTGACGGTGTTTCACTAGCAGCACGCTTAGCAGCCCCAATTACAGATAGCTTTTCTGTTTATGCCAAAGGTGGTTGGCTAGAGTGGGATGCTGAAATTGAGCAAGACCTAGGCGAGCTTGGCAGTATCAGTGCTGACTCAGACGGTGGTGATGTATTTTATGGTGCAGGTGTAGAATATGCTTTCACAACAAACATGCAAGTACGTTTTGAGTATGAGCGCTATAAATTAGAAGATGATATTGACCCTGATATGGATGTAGCGTCTGTATCATTCCAATACATGTTTTAATTTAGACTATACAGTCTAAATATTTAAAAGGCAGTCTCGACTGCCTTTTTTTGTGTTTGCATGTAAAATGTCGGCAGATTTTCATAACGACATTGCACAATGAGCGAATACCAATTAACTGCCGTCGGCCATATTCAATCTCCTTATAAGCAAAAGTTTGCTATACCGCGCCAACCTCGTTTGGTTCCTGAGGCTAAAGCAAAGCTGGTATTTAGCAGCGATTTTAATCGTGAAGAGTTTGTACGCGGCCTCGATGAATTCAGCCATATTTGGTTACTATTCAGATTCCATGAAACCGCAGATAAAGGCTATTCAGCAATGGTTAGACCTCCTCGCCTAGGCGGTAATGAACGTAAAGGTGTATTTGCAACACGTGCAACCTTTCGTCCAAATGCTATTGGCATGAGTGCTGTAAAACTTGAAGGCATTGAATATAAAAATGGTCAATTAAGCCTATTGCTCTCAGGTATCGATTTACTCGATGGCACACCTATTTTAGACATTAAGCCATATTTGCCCTACTCAGACGCAATGACCGATGCCACCGCAGGTTTTGCCGATACCCGACCAGAAACCGATATGAGTGTTGAGTTTAGTGAAGAAGCTCTGGCGTTTATCGCAAAGCAAACTGAGCAACCTGAATTAAAAGCGTTTATAAGTAATGTATTAAAGCAAGATCCTCGCCCAGCCTATAAAAAGCAACGTGACTCAGAACAAAGCTACGGCATGACCTTATATGATTTTAATATTAGGTGGCATGTTCAGGATAATCATAATACAGTGACCAGCATTGAAAAATGCTAGTTTTTAACACATAGCGCTTTAGTGTCAGTGCTTCCACTGGTAAACTTAGCGCCTTGTTATTACTCAAACGTCTTGAGTAAACGATAATAATTTTAACACTACTTGGAATAGAGATGCGTACCAGTCAATATATACTCGCAACACTTAAAGAAACTCCGTCTGATGCAGAAATTGTTTCTCATCAATTAATGCTACGAGCAGGCATGATCCGCCGCGTTGCGTCGGGTTTGTATACATGGTTGCCCTCTGGTCTACGCGTACTTAAAAAAGTAGAAAACATCGTACGTGAAGAAATGGATAAAGCAGGCGCTATCGAAATGTTAATGCCTATTATCCAACCAGCTGATCTTTGGGAAGAGTCTGGTCGTTGGGAGCAATTTGGTCCTGAATTACTTCGTATTAATGACCGTCACAACCGTCCATTTGCACTTGGCCCTACACACGAAGAAGTGATCACTGATTTTGTACGTAAAGAAGTGAGCTCTTATAAGCAATTACCGCTTACTCTTTACCAAGTACAAACAAAAGTACGTGACGAAGTTCGCCCTCGTTTTGGTGTAATGCGTGCTCGTGAATTTACGATGAAAGATGCTTACTCTTTTCACTTAAGTGATGAGTGTTTAGAGAAAACATACCAAGTAATGCACAAAGCATACTGCAACATCTTCGAGCGCCTTGGTCTTGATTACCGCCCTGTTATCGCTGATACAGGTTCTATCGGTGGTAGCGTGTCACATGAGTTCCATGTGCTTGCAGAATCAGGCGAAGATGCAATCGCATTTAGTGATGCAAGTGATTATGCTGCAAATATCGAAAAAGCAGAAGCACTGGCACCGACTGAAGAGCGCCCAGCTGCAAGCAAAGAGCTAAAAGCGTTCCCAACGCCTGATGCAAAATCAATTGCTGAGCTTAAAGAGCACTATGGTGTTAAACCTCATCGCGGCGTAAAAACATTAATCGTGTATGGCGCACCAGATGAAAACGAACAACGTGGTTTAGTTGCCCTTGTATTACGTGGTGACCATGATCTAAACGAGTTAAAAGCTGAGAAACACCCGCTTGTAGACTCACCGCTTGAAATGGCAAAAGAAGAAGACATCGTTGCTGCTATTGGCGCAAAACCAGGTTCATTAGGCCCAGTCGGCCTATCAATGCCAATCATTGTTGACCGCACAGCTAACGTAATGGCTGATTTTGTAGCTGGTGCTAATAAAGATGGTGAACATTTCAGCGGTATCAACTGGGATCGCGATGTAGAAAACTACGAAGTGGCTGATATCCGTAATATCGTGGAAGGCGACCCTAGCCCGTGTGGCCAAGGTTCACTGCAAATTAAACGCGGCGTTGAAGTTGGCCATATTTTCCAACTTGGCACTAAGTACTCAGAAGCAATGAAAGCAGGCGTATTAAGTGAATCAGGTAAAAACCAAGTAATGACAATGGGTTGTTACGGTATTGGTGTATCACGTATCGTAGCTGCCGCTATTGAACAAAACAACGACCAATACGGTATTAAATGGCCGCAACCTATCGCACCTTTTGATTTAGCGATTGTACCTATGAACATGCATAAGTCTCATCGTATTCCTGACATTGCAGATAACCTTTACAAAGGTTTAAAAGATGCAGGTTTAGATGTGTTGTTTGATGACCGTAAAGAGCGCCCTGGTGTTATGTTTAACGACATGGAATTATTAGGTGTTCCTTTCACGCTAGTTATTGGTGAGCGTAACCTTGATGAAAATAAGGTGGAGCTTAAAAACCGTCGTACTGGTGAAAAGCTAATGCTTAATTTAGATAGTGCCGCTTCCGAAATTGCCGCACTTGTTAAAGGCTAATTAAGTCAGCTCAACAAAATATAAAAAACCGCTTCGGCGGTTTTTTTGTATTTTTAATTGTCATAGATGTTTCGCTAAAGCGTCTTTTAACTGTCATTGATTCTGCCTAGCATTTACTTTATTACACCATGAGTAAATGCCATGAATAACACCACTTGCAGTAGTAAAACCCACTATCCTGCCGTTTGGATTTCCGACGTTCACTTAGGTTATAAAGACTGCCAAGCGCAGTATTTACTAGACTTTTTAAATGCGATTGAATGCGATGTTCTGTATTTGGTCGGTGATATTGTCGATTTATGGTCGATGAAACGACAGTTCTTTTGGCACCCTAGTCATTATGATGTATTAGCGCTTATCCAACAAAAAGCGAAAGATGGCACACGAGTGATCTATATACCGGGTAACCACGACGAAACCTTTCGCCATTATGCCAATGATTCATTATTCGGTATTGAAGTACATAAACAATATATCCATACCACAAAAGCCAACAAACGGTTTTTACTGTTGCATGGCGACGATTTTGATTCAGCAACCCGCTACAACAAATTAATCAGTATTGCGGGCGATACAGGATACGACTTTTTACTTTTTTTAAATCGTTGGACTAATCGCATTCGCCGTTTATTTGGCGGTAATTATTGGTCATTGGCCTCTTGGATCAAAGCGCGAGTGCATAAAGCACGTGAAGCAATTGACGCATTTGAAAAAGCAGCCATCCACGAAGCAAAAAAACAAGCCGTCGATGGCATCATTTGTGGGCATATTCATCACCCAGCCGTTAAAGTGGTTGATGGAATTTTGTATTGCAATGATGGCGACTGGATTGAAAACTGCACTGCGTTAGTTGAAAACAGCTCTGGACGTATTGAGTTATTGCACTGGAGTGAAACACAAAAAGTGATTCACTCTGCTGATATTAGTACATTAACGCCTAAACCTGCATTTAATAAAGATCGCGATGCCGCTTAAGTCTTCAGCCACATTGAGAGCTTTTTACGCAATGTGGCTTGTTTAATTGGCTTGGTGATATAGTCATTCATGCCAACACTGAGGCATTTCTCTCTATCGCCAGCCATGGCGCTTGCGGTCATCGCAATGATCACCACATCTTGATACCTTGGGCCTGTTTTACCTTGTCGGATTGCTTTAGTACAGTCATAACCGTTTAAGTTTGGCATTTGGCAATCCATTAAAATCAGATCAAACTGAGTATCACTGTTGTTTAACACCTCAATTGCTTCTAGACCATCACTGGCAGACTCAATATGCACATGGCTATCTCTTAAAATCGCTTTGCTTACCTCAATATTAATCATGTTATCGTCGACGATAAGCACTGAACGAGATGTTAAATCAAGCTCAATAGTTTCTTTAGTATCTGTATTTTTACGCTCAATAACAGAGTTGTTATCATTAAATAAAACCGCGATTTTATAGGTTAATTCATCAGGAGTGACCGGTTTTGCAATAACAGTACAATTGCTTGGTAATGTTTCTTTTTGTTTAAGTGATGCCATAACCCCTAAAATTAATACACAAGTGTCTGGGTATCGATTTGCCAAATTCAACACATTGTTTAGTTCTGGGTGTTTATGATCAATAATAAGTAAATCTAACTTATTGAAATCATAGTCAGATATATCACTTAATCGAGAAACTTTCGATGGCCGAGGCTGAAAAGTTTTCTCTAATTGGGTTTCAATGTTCTGGCCAAGCAGATCATATAAAACCGCACAACCAACGTGTTTGTTATTCAAAGCCGTAATCGCACCCAGCTCTTTTAATGAGCCACTGAGTGACACTGTGATACTTGCACAAAAGCGACTGCCTTTTCCTTTTTCACTTTCAACGATAATATCACCGCCCATCAACTGAGCGAGCTTTCGACTTATTGAAAGCCCTAAACCGCTGCCACCATAATGGCGTGTGGTACTTGAGTCCTCTTGGGTAAATACTTCAAATAATTTACTTTGGTTTTCTTTCGAAATACCAATACCTGTATCTTCGACTACAAAGCTTAGGCAAAGCGACTTATCTGAATGTAGCTGTTCCTTAACCGTTAAACTAACATGCCCTTTATGAGTAAACTTGAATGCATTACTGAGTAAATTATTGAGAATTTGTTTTAAGCGGTGGCTATCACCCGTTACGGTACGCTTAGTAATAGCATGCGCATCAAACAGTATTTCAATACCTTTTTTCTGACCTTGAACGGCCATCGATGTTATTAAATCACTGCACACTGAAACTACATCAAACTCATGACTATCTAAGTCAAGTTTACCTGCTTCAATTTTTGAAAAATCGAGAATATCATTAATCAGTGTCATCAATGAGTTAGCGCTGGTATTTGCATAATGTAAGTATTGCATTTGCTGAGTAGATAATGGTTCTTCTTCAAGCATTTCGAGCATGCCAAGGACACCATTCATCGGAGTGCGGATTTCATGGGAAATGTTAGCGACAAATTCACTTTTAGCTTTACTAGCAGCTAATGCTTGTTCGGTGGCCTTTTCGAGCTCGGCTGTGCGGCTTTTTACTTTTTCTTCTAGTGTCACATTAAGCTTTTCTAGTTGATGTTGAGCGCACTTAAGTGAATCAATATTGCGTAGTATTGCCGCTATTTGATATTGCTGCTTCGCTGCATCAAAAACAGGTGTCATGGTAATAGAGAAATAATGAGTGCTGTGTTCACTAATGTGAACCGCTTCAAACGAGCAACGCTGCCCTTCTTTAATGGCTTGTGCAATCCCTTGAAAACCTTCATCGTTATAATTAAACAAGGTATCAAAATGGGTGGTTTGTTCTGTAATACCAAAAAATGTTTTTGCTGTTTCATTGGCATTACAAATAACGCCATTTGGCTGAACCATAATGATGGCATCTGTTGAGCTTTCAATTATTTTGCTGTTTTTTTCTTTTAAAAAACTGAGCTCAATTTTTCTGTTGATGTCACGTTGATAAACTATAAATAACATCATGACTGCAAAAATGATTAAGCATAATATGCCAATAAACCTTAATCGCTTTTGATGTATTTCATTGAGTAATGTATCTGTATTTATTGAGACAGCCAGTGTCAGTGGCTGCATTTGAACGCCATTGTTAAACTCAATAATTTTCTGAACATATAATTTTTCAGGCAAGTTAACTACATCAAAAAAATCAACGCCTGCCATTTGTTGTTCAGTGCTAAACTCTTCAGACCAATAATGAGCATCATCCAGCTCAAAACTAAAACGGTATGATTCCTTTGGATGATAGATAAATTGTTGCTGCGCATTTAATAAATACACTGACAGATTATCAACGGTGTTACTGGTAAGCTTATTAAGCAAATCGGCTGCATAATAGTTGAGGATCAACACTGCGAACGGCTTACCTTCATTATCTTTTACTAATTTGGCTATCCTATATGTGCTGATATAAGGCTGTTGTAAACGGCCATTTTCACGATTGTAGTTAATGGGTGAAATGTAAATTTGGCCATTTTCAAGCTTTGCCGTAATTTGCATGTAATCACGTTGGCCTTTGTGTTGTAACTTGTCATCAGCCACTCTATAAGCCTGACCATTTAAACTATCAACCCGCACAACTTCTTTGCCATTATCAGCAATATAAATGTACCGAGCTTGTGCGAGGTCTTTATCTGTTGACATAAAACCAGTAAAGATTTTTGCTAGGCGGTCTTTCCATGCTGAGATAGGCGTGCCTAAAACGGGATCTATATTTTGATCATTTGTAGCACGCATGATTGCAAGCACTGGCGGGGTTGAATCTAAGAAGTTAAGTGCTGAAATATTCTCTCTTAAACTTGTTTTTAATACACTTTCTTTAGTGTCGAGCTCTCGCTGCATCTGTTCAAAGGTGCGAGTGAACACATCTTCTCGTAGATCATATTCATATTTTACAGTAACAAAAATGCCCAATACTAAAAATATACATAATGCCAGTATTGGTAATTTATGACGTTGATAGAAATGCGCTGAATGTCCAGAATCCATTGAATCGAAAGCCTTCTTTTCTACTCTGCTTTAGAGTATAGGAGAGTATAGGAGAGTATAGGAGAGAATAGTAATAAAAGCGGAGTATACAGAAAATATATTAAGTAATAAGGATTGGCAGGTACTTAGCTTGGCTTACAAACAAATAAAGCACCAAAATGGTGCTTTATTATTAGGTAAAATCAGTATCTCTTATCTAAATAAGACATCTTCTTTATTAAACCATTTAACGCAAAACGCAAGTAATGCACCTGCCACAATGACTGTCGCTAAGAAAATTAAACCCACGAGTGTGTAATCAACTGTACCTTTAATAATTTCTTTGATTGCCAAAGCTACATTTGTAACAGGAATGAATGCTGTTTTGCTCGTCAGTTCAACATTTGGCATCAAGGCAACCATAATTGGAAAAATTACACCCATGCTAAGTGGTGCCATGTAGTTTTGCGCTTCTTTAAAGGTTCGCGCATAAATTGAAATAGCCAACGCTAATGATGAGAAGATTGCAGCAATAGGTAATAACAACACAAAAATCAGCCCTAAATCTAATACGGTTAAAGAGCTAAATGCGTTTTTAACAACTGCTAAGTCTACAAATGCAATGGCCACTGATATCCACACACCCATACTGAGTACAGTAATGGTGGTTGTCGCAATAGAAGAAGCAAGTAAGGTTACAAACTTACCTAACACCAGCTGTGTACGGGTGATTGGTGTAAGTAGAAGGGTTTCGAGCGTACCGCGCTCTTTTTCACCAGCTCCTAAATCAATCGCCGGATACGTTGCGCCCATCAATACCAGAGGAATAAGTAGATAAGGAATAAACCCACCTATTTTCTCGCCAAGATTTTCACGTTTATCTGCAGTGTCGACCTTCACAACTTTAATAGGCTCGATAATGGCAGCTTGTTGCTCTTCTGATACACCAAAGCTTAATAGTTTGTTTGTACGCAGCGCGTCGCCATATTCTTTTGCCAGTTCTTTGACACGGTCAAATAGGAAATTAATTGCTTTTGCGTCGTTATACACAACTTGCCATTCGCTTTGCTTTGCATCATCTAATGTTTGCTTAGCGTCTGACGGTAAATAGATACCCATGTCTATGGTGCCTGCTTTTACCGCTTTAGTGAGATCTTCTACCGTATTAAAGGTTTCGTCGCCTTTATATAAAGCAAAGCTCTTATGGTAAAACACCTTATCGGTAAAATCTTGCGCGTAATTGCCATTGATAATGGCGTAAGTATGGACCTCTTGTTCTGCCTCTAACGCCGCTTGTGAACTAATAAAGGCCATAACAGCAAATAAAAGTGGGAAGATAGCAACCGGTAGTGCAACAACGAATATCAATGTTTTACGGTCACGTAATAGCTCTTTTAATTCCTTTTTAAATACTTCAAACATCACGGCTCTCCGTTAAAATATTCATAAACGCTTGGTTCAATTCTTCACTTTGACCTGTTTGTTTAAACTCATCTAAGGTGCCATCAAAGCAACTAATTCCTTGGTTTATCACTGCAACACGGTCACAAAGTAAGGCAACTTCATCTAAATGGTGCGTTGAGAAAATAACTGGTGTGCCCTGCTCTTTAAGGCCGCGAATAAAGTTAATTACAGTTTGCGTAGTCATGATATCTAAACCAGTTGTCGGCTCATCAAGAATAACCACATCAGGATGATGAACAACAGCGCGGGCAATATTGGCTTTTTGTTTCATACCTGTTGAAAGGTTTTCGGCGCGTTTATCAATAAAGCTGTGCATATCAAGTAAGGTGAATAGCTCATCACAACGAGCGGCTACCGCTTTTTTACTCATGCCATGTAAACGGGCAAAGTATTCAACGTTTTCTTTAACTGTTAAACGCCCATATAAGCCGGTACTACCTGACAGAAATCCAATTGACTTGCGGCCAACTAATGGCTTTTTAACGATATCATGACCAGAGATGGTAATGCTGCCTTCATCTGGTTTTAAGGCTGTTGAAATCATTCTAAGGGTAGTTGTTTTACCGGCACCATTTGGGCCGAGTAACCCAAGTACTTCACCTTTGTTACATTGAAAGCTGACGTCTCTTACAGAATGAAAAAACTCTTTATCTTCACGGGGGTCTACGTTGTCCGTTTTATTTTTTTTATGATCTTTTGTTAGCTTAAACTTCTTTTTAAGCCCTGCCACTTCAATCATGTGCGTTTCCTTCGTTTCGGTCTAAAGTAATCAGTGTTACTGTAAAATTCTGGATTTTCATTGTCAGTCCACCATCCTGGTACGCCTAACAAGGGTAAGGGTGATAAGTTTTTATTATCACGCAAACAATCATCAAGCTTTATCATCTCATAAAGACGTTGATCTAGATACGCATATTGCTCGCTTAAATCTTTACAAAATATGTCATCAGGAACAATTACAAATAATGCTTTACCCGTTAAACCAATATACGGCTGAGTGAGCATTTCGTAGTTAGCATGACCAAACATAAATGGCTTAATGCTTTTACCCCAATGTTCACGTTGTTCTACAAAGGCTTGCTGCCATTGATGGTCGCGTAATTGTTGCTGCCAGCTTTGCTCAGTAATTGCCAGCACCACACCGCATTCGTCAAATAAAGTAAGTGCATTTCGGTGTTTACTACGCTCTTTTAGACCATGCAGTTTAATTTCTTCAATATGCTGATGATTAATCAGCGCTTTGGTTTTTGGAAATAAACACCAAATAAAGCCACCAAAAAGGTCATGCCAATTTTGTTGTCTTGTTGGTACTTGCCCCGTCTCAAATATGATTTGCTCATAATAACGGGTTTCATCAGCAAACTTTTCATCTTCAACAAAGGTTATGGCTTTGCCCTGTGTAGTTTTCGCATTTAGATATTGATTAAACCACTGGCAAGATGGCCAACCTGACAGTTTATCTAAATTAAATAGCGTCGCTAGGTCACTAAAAGCACCCGTTGTGAGGTATTGTGTTGACCATTGCTCGGGAGCAGTAAATCGTTTCATTGCTTATTTTTTAACTTATTGATGTATTGTGGGTAGTTTACCGTAAAAACTGGTTCTCATTAATAGAACCTCATATACTAATGCCACCATAAAACACAAAAAGAGCTATTATGAAACGCTATTTTCCAATGACAGTCCTTGCAAGTGCCATTCTTGCGGGCTGTGCTTCAACAAGTATCACATCAAGTGATGTCGAAAAAGCCTATCAAAGCATTAATTCAGAGCAATTAGCAGAGCATATTAAAGTGCTTGCCTCTGATGAGTTCGGTGGCCGTGCACCATCATCTAAAGGTGAAGAGCTAACGCTTGCCTATTTAACCGACCAATTTAAAGCATTGGGTTTTGAGCCGGGTAACGGTGATAGCTTCTTACAAGAAGTACCGCTTGTTTCACTAGAAGCTGATTCAGACATGGTACTTACCATTGGCGGCAAAGATTACCAATACAAAAAAGATATGGTAATGGGTAGCAGCCGTATTAGTGCTAAGCAAAGCATTAAAGATTCTGAATTAGTATTCGTTGGCTACGGTGTTAATGCACCAGAATACAACTGGAACGACTACGAAGGCCTAGATGTTAAAGGCAAAACAGTTGTTATGCTGGTAAACGATCCTGGTTTTGCGACGAAAAACCCTGATTTATTCACCGGCGATGCCATGACCTATTACGGTCGTTGGACATACAAATATGAAGAAGCAAGCCGTCAAGGTGCAGCAGGTGCGATTATTATCCACGAAACAGCACCGGCTTCTTACCCATGGTCAGTTGTTGAAAACTCTTGGAGCGGTGAGCAATTTGGTTTCCAAAAAGAAAATAACAACATGGACCGTGTTGCTGTTGAAGGCTGGGTAACAACTGATGTTGCTAAAGAGCTTTTCACAAAAGCAGGCTTAGATTTCGATACCATGAAAGCGAATGCGGCAAAAGGCGCTTACCATGTTGATATGGGCGACCTAACTGCAAGTGTTGAAGTAAATAACACAATCAAAAAGTCAATTTCGTATAACTTTATCGCGACGTTACCGGGTAGCGAAAAGCCAGACGAGCACATCATTTATTCAGCTCACTGGGATCACCTTGGTACTGATAAAACCCGCAAAGGCGACCAAATCTATAATGGTGCCCATGATAATGCAACGGGTACTGCTGGTTTAATCGAAGTTGCTGAAGCATTCGCTACCTTACCTGAGCACCCTAGCCGTTCAATGACTTTCTTAGCCGTTACTGCTGAAGAACAAGGTTTACTTGGCTCGAAATATTATGCTGCAAACCCAGTGATCCCAGCATCACAAACGGTTGCTAACATCAATATGGATAGCTTAAACCTATTAGGTAAAGTAAAAGACATCAGTGTTGTTGGTATTGGTAAATCAGAAATGGATAGCCTGCTAGAAACAGCTGCTAAAGCACAAGGCCGTACAGTATCTGGTGACCCTAAACCGTCTTCAGGTGGTTACTACCGCTCTGATCACTTTGCATTTGCAAACATGGGTGTACCAGCAATGTATGCCGGTGGTGGTAGTGAAGCACTTGACGAAGAAACGGCAAATTACCGTAAGCGTATGAGCCTAGTGCTTCGTGGTTGTTATCATCAGCCTTGCGACCGTTACCGTGATGAATGGGATTTATCAGGTGCCGTTCAGGACCTTCAGTTATTCTATCAAGTAGGTTTTGATATCTCAGAACGAAAAGAATGGCCGACCTGGAATGCCACTTCTGAGTTCCAACGCAAATAGATACAAATGAGATTGATTTTCATTTAAGATCGTAATACAGTGTAACCTGATTAATTTTTAGGTTGCACTGTATGCTCTCACTAACACAAACGAGGTTTATTCCTAATAAAGCGAGGTGTTACATTACGGACAATAAACGCTTAATTTTACCCCTTTTATTACTGATTTCTTTAGCGGTACCTGCAAGCCGAGAATTCACCCTACAAGCGCTGAGTGATGCTTTTTTTCAAGTATCTGTATTTGTTGCAGCCACCTTATTAATCTATTACTACCTTATTGATCGACTTCCTCAATTACAGCTTAGCTATTTACGTGCTAAATCAGGCATTCTAGAGGTGAGCTTTGCGTCTATTTTAGGTGCTTTACCTGGCTGTGGGGGTGCGATAATCGTTGTAACCCAATTTACCAAAAAACAAGCTAGCTTTGGCTCTGTTGTTGCCGTATTAACAGCAACCATGGGCGATGCCGCATTTTTACTTTTAGCAACCCGCCCGCTTGATGGTTTATTAATGATGTTAATCGGTGTTGCTGTGGGTATTATTAGCGGTCAGATAGTTAATACCTTTCATAACCCCAACCAATTTCAACCTGATGAAGCAGGTGAATACAGCGAGCAGCCACAATGCCAACCAAGGGCTTTGAAGTTTAGCCGACCTATTTGGAAATTTACCTTAGTACCAAGCTTAATTATTGCTTCTGTCATAGCGACCAACTCTGACCTGAGCGCATTTAGTCATAGCGTTAACACTGGCATCACCCTGTTTGGCTCGATCATGGCGCTATTCACCGTGGTTGTGTGGTCTCTGTCTTCTAAAGGCAACAGTTATAAGCAAGTAACCAGCGAAGAAGCGCCTTGCACACCTCCCTCAAAACTCACGAAAGTGTTAATGGACACGCACTTTGTTACTGCCTGGGTTGTTGCCAGTTTTATGCTGTTCGAAATTCTCGTTAATCTAGTTGGCGTTGATTTAACTGCCTGGTTTTCTGAGTATGCTTATCTAGCACCGCTGGTGACTGTAGCAATCGGTTTATTACCTGGCTGCGGGCCACAAATCGTGGTGATGACACTCTATATACAAGGTATTACTCCATTTAGTGCGATGGCAGCCAATGCAATTTCAAATGATGGCGATGCCCTATTCCCAGCTATCGCCTTAGCACCAAAAGCTGCACTAATGGCGACAGTGTATTCAACAATACCTGCGCTGTTACTCGGTTATGGGCTGTATTATTACGGAATATAAGCCGTAGCATTAAAAAACCAGCCGAGGCTGGTTTTTTAATGCTTACTAATGTTAGCTCATCGCCATCATCATTTTTGCAGGGTCTTCTAAGTAAGACTTCCATAAGTTATTGAAGCGGGCAATTGTACCGCCATCAATCACTCGGTGGTCTCCAGACCAGCTTACTTGCATAATAGCAGCTGAAACAACATTGCCTTGTGCATCAAAGCGAGGTAAATGCTGCAGTTTACCTAAAGCAACAATCGCTACTTCAGGTTTATTGATGATTGGGGTTGCAATTGTGCCGCCAATCGCACCGATGTTAGAAATGCTAATAGTGCCGCCTTTCAAATCATCCGGTGAAACACGACCATCACGTGCTGCTTCAGTTAAACGAGTCACTTCGTTTGCAACATCTACGATGCTCTTTGACTGGCATGATTTAATGTTTGGTACTAGTAAACCAATCTTAGAGTCAACCGCCATACCGATGTTATGATCATCAAAGTAAGTTAGCTCGCTGCAATCATCATTTACTTGCGAGTTTAGTACTGGGAATTGCTTAATCGCTAACGACAGTGCTTTGATAAAGAACGGCATCATAGTGAGCTTAACGCCCTGTTGCTTATACTGCTCTTTAAGCTCACTGCGCATTGCAATTAGTTTAGTTAGGTCAATTTCATCACAGAAAGTAAAGTGAGGAATTGTCGAAACTGAAGCAACCATTTGCTTAGCCATTGCTGCTTTAATGCCTTTAATAGGCTCTACGCGACTGCCACCAGAAGACGCCACAGTTGATACTGGCTCTGCCGCTTTTGGCGCAGCTTGTTGTGATGCTACTTGGCTTGGTGTTTCATTCAAGAAATCTTCGATATCTTGTTTGTAAATACGGCCATTTTTACCAGACCCTGGTACTTGTGTTAAATCAACATCAAGTTCGCGGGCTTTACGACGAACAGCAGGTGAAGCAACAGCTTTCTTATTAAGTTGTTTGCTAGAGTTTGCCGAAGTCGCAGGCTTCTGCGAAGGTTTAGTTGCTGCATTTGTTTGCGCTTTAACTACCGCAGAACTTACATCTGGCTCTGCACTTTGGCCGGCAATGCTCATTTGGAATAATGGGCTGTGAACCGCTGCAATATCACCTTTTTGATAATAAAGCTTTTCAACTTTACCTGTGTATTTAGCCGGAATTTGCACCAATGCTTTGTCTGTCATTACATCACACACAGCTTGGTCTTCTACGATTTCATCGCCTTCACTCACTAACCACTCAACGATTTCACACTCAACGATACCTTCACCGATATCGGGTAAAATGAAATCTTCTAAGTGCTCACCAGTCTCAGATGATGCTTCAGTTGCAGTAGCAGGAGCTTGCGCTTCTTCGCTTTGTGTTGGTGCTTCGCCATCAACATCCATTGCAAATAATGGTGCATGTACTTTCGCAATATCCCCTTTTGCATAATAGAGCTTACTGATCACACCATCATGAACAGCAGGAATTTGCACAAGCGCCTTGTCAGTCATAACATCACAAATAGGCTGGTCTTCTTTTACAGAATCGCCTTCTGCAACTAACCATTCAACAATTTCACACTCTACGATGCCTTCGCCGATATCTGGCAAGATAAAATCTTTAGACATACTGACTCCTAAAACTCTACTGATTGCTTAATCGCAGCAAGTACCTTAAGTGAATCCGGCACATATTCTTTTTCAAGTGCTAATGGGTATGGCGTATCTAAACCACACACGCGAGCAATTGGCGATTCAAGGTGTAAGAAACACTCTTGTTGAATTGTTGCAACGATTTCTGCACCAAAACCATTGGTGATTGGCGCCTCGTGGCTTACCACTAAACGACCTGTTTTAGTCACTGATTTAGCAATGGTCTCAACATCCCATGGTAAAATGGTACGTAAGTCGATCACTTCACAGCTAATACCTTGTTCTGCAGCTTTTTTAGCGGCGTCCTCGATGATTTCCATCTGAGCACCCCAAGCAAGTACAGTGACATCAGTGCCTTCTTGCACGATTTCAGCTTTACCGAGCTCGATGCTGTAATCTTCTTCTGGAACTTCACCTGTTGATGCACGGTACAAACGTTTCGGCTCAAAGAAAATAACAGGGTTATCATCTTTAATCGATGCACGAAGCAAACCTTTTGCTTGGTATGGGTTACGTGGTACCACCAACTTCAAACCCGGTGTGTGAGCAAAATAAGCTTCTGGTGATTGTGAGTGATATAAACCACCTGCAATACCCCCACCGTATGGTGTACGGATTGTTAGATTGCCAACATTAAATTCATTACCACTACGGTAACGGAACTTAGCTGATTCATTCACGATTTGGTCAAATGCAGGGAAAATATAATCTGCAAACTGAATTTCAGCTAATGCAGGCGCACCAAACGCCGCTAAGCCATTAGCAAACCCTAAAATACCTTGCTCAGTTAACGGTGTATTGAACACACGATGCTTACCATATTTTTCTTGTAAGCCAGATGTAGCACGGAATACCCCACCAAAATAACCAACGTCTTCACCAAAAATACATGCATTTGGATGCTCTGCCATGGTGATATCAAGGGCAGAGTTAATTGCATGAAGCATGTTCATTTTAGCCATTACTTTAATCTCCCTGCAGTTGTTGGATAAGCATCAGGATGCTGCAAAATGTGCTCTTTTAGTTCTTCATATTGTTTTTGCAGTGATGGGATTGGCTTATCATAAACATCAGAAATAAGCTCTTCTAATGCTGGCTTTTCAACTTTTTCAGCGCGTTTAAGGGCCGCTAAAATTTCTTCACGAATAGTTTCTTTGTCTTTCGCGTCTTGCGCTTCGTCTAACCAACCTTGCTTTAATAGCCACTTACGGAAACGCTCGATTGGACAGCCTTTATGTTTTGCTTCTTCATCTTTTGTACGGTAACCACTTGGATCGTCACTGGTTGAGTGAGCACCTAAACGATAGGCAATCGATTCAATTAAAACAGGTTCACCTTTGGTAGTCGCAATTTCACGGGCTTTTTTTGTTGCTGCATAAACAGCAAGTGCATCAGCACCGTCAACACGGATTGTTTTAATGCCATAGCCAACACCACGTGATGCAATACCATCACCTTTAAACTGCTCATCCGCAGGTGTAGAAATCGCATAACCATTGTTACGAGCAAAGAAAATAACCGGTGCTTCGTGAACTGCGGCCATATTTAAACCAGCATGGAAATCACCTTCAGATGCAGCGCCTTCACCAAAGTAACAAATAGTGATGTTATCAATAGTGCTGTTTAACTCACCTGTTTGGGCATCAATATGACGAACTTTTTGACCGTATGCATAACCTGTTGCTTGCGGAATTTGTGTACCAAGCGGTGATGAAATAGTCATGTAGTTAAGTTCGCGTGAGCCATAGTGAATTGGCATTTGGCGACCTTTACCCAAATCTTTTTCATTTGAGAACATTTGATTCATGAATTGGTCAAGGCTAAAACCACGATAACGTAAAGCTGCTTGCTCACGGTATTGGGCCATGATCATATCGTTTTGATCAAGCGCTGCAGCTGATGCTGTTACAGCCGCTTCTTCACCTAGACATTGCATATAAAAGCTAACACGACCTTGACGCTGTGCTGCTTGCATACGCTCATCAAGTGCTCTAATAAAACGCATTGTTTCATATAGACGGATTGCCGTTGCTTTGTCGATATCAGGTGCGGTTGCACCTTCGTAGATGTCGCCTTCCTCATTAAGAATACTTAATGTAGGGATCGTTAATGCGTGACCATCAATAAATGACAGTTCATGATTAATGTTTAGCGATACGTTATTTGGATTACTCATAACCTACCTTCTTTCGTTGTCAGAAACCTACGCTACTGCCCTTAATTATATTTTTATCAGCATGAGCTGTAAGGATAAAGTTTGCGCAATATTCAATCTAATTAAATTAAACTGCCGTCACTTTACGTTAACGTAAGTTGTTATTCAACTAATCATAGACGAATAGATGACAAATGGCTAAAAACGCATGGAAAGTTAACTATACAACAAGATAAATTCTTTAGAGTCATATAGTTAACTAAATTTAGATGGGTGTTAATGCAGAGATTTTAGATAAAGTTGCTATCAACTTGCATTGGAATAACAGTAAGCAAAGCTCGCTGACCTAAGGCTACATCAGCGTTTGGGAAGATAATAGCTTCACCGTCTACTTCCGCTTCAAATCTGGTCTGACCATCAATTGCCATTAATTCGCCCTTTGCGAAACCGGTGAAATTCTCCACATCATCAGCAAATGGAAAACTAAAGTCTTCGCAAGTACGGTTTATTGTTCTATATACTGAAAACAACTCGAAATCATCTGCATTAAATTCTTTATATTCGACAGATTCTTGACTAATTAATGCAGTTAAGGTTTGTTTGGTTTTCTCAAATCGCGACATGTCATTTTCGCCAAATGGTTTTACTTGGCCAAGTTCTACCGTAAATGAGTCAGCTCCATGTACAAACGACGAGTAGTAACTAAAGGTAGTTGCCGCTGATTTCATCATTAGTACTGTGTTTACGCCACAGCTAAGTAAAAATTGCAGTTGTGATTTTTTCCACGGTTTACCATGTAAGAAAGGATACACTGCGAACTTTTCATTTTTAGAGCCACGAATTGCTGTGTGAAGATCATAATGGAAACGCTCACTGCCCTGGTTGCCTCTAGCAAAGAAATCAGTAACAACGTCTTCAAGCAGCTTTGCACGAACTCGCTCTGGGTTAGAAGCAATGCCTTCTACAGTATGATGACCATTAAACAAACGGTTTAAGTTTTCATCTACAAAACGCTTACCGATATTAATAGATTTAGGATTACCATAAATGAACAGTACACGCTGCTTCAAGGAAAGTTGTTCTGTAATGATTGACTTGATTAATTGATCGCAAATTTCAATTGGCGCAGTTTCGTTACCATGTACTGCACTTGAAAGAACAATATCTTTGTTTGTTTGCTGTGCAGGTTGAAACTCAATGATACCCGTGTCGTGAACAGTGACATCTGTGCCGTTTTCAAGGGTAAATGCACAAGGTTCGAGTGAAAATTCATTGTTGCGAGTCAGGGTTAAAAAGTCGCCGGTACTTTTTAATTCTTCGAGATATGAAGGAGTTGAATAGCTCATTGTTCTATCCTAAAAATGCGTGAGAGTAGAATACAAAAACGGCTGAGAATCTCAGCCGTTTTAATAGGTAAAAAAGGAATTAGCTAATTACTGAATCAACCAGCTTTTTCGCTTCTTTTTCTAATAATGCTAGATGTTCTTCACCTTTGAATGATTCAAGGTAAATTTTATAAATATCTTCAGTGCCCGATGGACGTGCAGCAAACCAACCGTTTTCAGTAACAACTTTTAAACCGCCGATAGCAGCGTTATTACCAGGGGCATGGGTTAGTTTTTGCGTAATGGCATCACCCGCTAAGGTACTTGCAGTAACATCATCAGCTGATAACGCTTTTAAACGTGATTTTTGTTCTGCACTAGCTGGCGCATCAATACGTTTATAAATAGGCGCACCGAACTCTTGTTCAAGTTCTTTATAAAGCTGTGAAGGTGTTTTACCCGTTACGGCTAAGATCTCTGCAGCAAGAAGACCTAAGATGAAACCATCTTTATCAGTGTTCCAAACTGTTCCATCAAAGCGCAAGAATGACGCCCCAGCACTTTCTTCACCACCGAAAGCAAGGGTACCTTTGCTTAAGCCTTCAACAAACCATTTAAAGCCTACCGGTACTTCTTTTACTTCACGGTTATTACGTGTAACTACTTTATCAATCATACCGCTTGATACCAGTGTTTTACCAATTGCGACATCTTTTGACCATTCGCGGTTATTTAATAAGTAGTCAATTGCAACTGCTAAAAAGTGATTTGGATTCATTAAGCCGTCAGGCGTAACAATACCGTGGCGGTCATAATCAGGGTCGTTACCAATACCGATATCATAGTCATCTTTTAATGCAATAAGGTTTGTCATTGCATAAGGAGAAGAGCAATCCATACGGATTTTGCCGTCTTTATCTAAAGGCATGAACGAAAATGTTGGGTCAACAGACTCATTTACGACCGTTAAGTCTAAATTATATTTTTCTGCAATGACTGGCCAAAAGTTGATACCAGAACCACCAAGCGGATCCACACCAATTTTGATTTTCGCATCGCTAATTGCTTTTAGATTAACGATATTAACTAAGTCATCAACATAAGGGGTAATTAAGTCTTGGTACTTAATAAAACCAGAACGTGATGCTTTAGCATATGGAAATAACTCTACTTCAACTAAGTCTTCTAAAAGTAATTGATTTGCTCTGTCTTCAATCCACTTAGTAACATCAGTATCTGCAGGGCCACCATTTGGCGGGTTATATTTAAAACCACCGTCTTCTGGCGGATTATGTGAAGGAGTTACCACAATACCATCAGCAAGTTCATTTGGGTTTTCTTTGTTATGGCAAACAACAGCATGACTGATTACCGGGGTTGGCGTGTAATCGTCATTTTCTTGTGCAATGACTTGCACTTCGTTTGCAACAAGTACTTCAATAGCAGAGTTAAAAGCCGCTTCACTCAATGCATGTGTATCTTTACCTAAGAAAAGTGGACCAAAAATATTGTTTTCTTTACGGTAATCACAAATTGCTTGAGTGATCGCTAAAATATGCGATTCATTAAATTTTACATCGAACGAACAACCACGATGGCCAGACGTACCAAAAGCAACACAATGCTCTGGGTTTTGTTCTAGGTCAGGTTCATTTAAGTAATAAGCCGAGATCAGTTTTGGTACATTCACTAAGCTTGATTGCGGTGCAGGTTTGCCTGCATCTGGATGAATCGCCATATTATTTCCTTATGGATTATAAGTAATCACGAATTTTTTCTGCTTCATCTGCGCTGTAGCCTAAGCACAGTGCTACTTCGTGAAGCATCATTTTTTTTCTGGTTGTATTTGAATTTGTCATCACCCAATACTCAGTATCAGTGATATTTTTTGGATTCATGCTGCTACCGCTTTCCAGTAGTGCTTCTTTGCTAGTGGCAAAATAAACACGGTCACGGCCTTTAATTTCAAGCACGTTAGCGAAATCTTTTTTATGCGTTCTATATAAAGCGGCTAGTATAAATAAGAATCGACCAACAACACCTTTTTGCATTGCTAGCTCTTCTTTGTTTAATACATTAAACACATTACCTTTCACTTGTGTCGATGCTGTGACAGTTTGTGCAGCCTCTTCAACATTTTCGTCGCTTGGTTCAGGGCTTGTTTCTTGTTCTGCTTGTTCTTGTACTTCAACAACTGGGGTTTCTTGTTCAGTTTTAGTAGTTGTTTCAACTGGGGCATTGGCGCCATCAGAGAGGTTTAATAAACGACGCAAAATGGTTGATGCACTTTCACCAATACTTTGCGTGTTGCTTGCAATGTATTGATATAACTCGTCGTCTATGTCGATTTTTTTCATGTTATTCCTGTCTTTACGGGTCACATTTTAAAAGTTCTCATTGATTATACCTAAGCTCGCAGCAATTCTCTATGTTTTGCATTTTGTAATTTCACTAGGCAAAATACTGCCATTAAAATTAGGAGTTGAAAATGCTATTAAACTACCAACAAATGGGTCAAGGTTCAGACGTTGTATTGATCCACGGTTTGTTTGGCTCACTTGAAAACCTCAATGTAATCGCAAAAGCATTAGCTGAAAATTATCGTGTAACGAATATTGATTTACGTAACCACGGTAAATCATTCCATAGCGATACCATGAATTATGACGCTATGGCTAAAGATGTCAGTGAGTTACTTGAACATCTAAATATTAGTAAAGCGCACATCATAGGTCATTCAATGGGTGGTAAAGTGGCCATGCAATTAGCACTTAATCACCCAAAGCTTATTGATAAACTTGTTGTGTTAGATATTTCTCCTGTTGCGAATAACCCAAGGCACAATGCTATTTTTGCAGGCCTTAACGAAGTTGCACAATCGAATGTCAGTGATAGAAAAGCAGCTGATGAAATTCTTGCCAAACACATTGATGAAATGGGTGTGCGTCAGTTTTTATTAAAAAGCTTTGCTAAAAATGATGAAGGTCAATATCAATGGCGCTTTAATTTAGCTGTTTTATACCAGCAATATGAAAATATTTTAGCGCAAGTTAGTGAAAATGATTCTTGTTTGTGTGATACTTTATTCATTAAAGGTAATGATTCTGACTACATTTTAGCAGAACACCGCCCTGCTATTATGGCGTTATTCCCTAATGCAAAAGCAAAAATTATTCATGGTGCTGGTCACTGGCTACATGCCCAAAAACCACTTGCTGTAAATAAAGCAATCAGCGATTTTTTAGCTCATTAATTGGGCTGATAAAATTCGCTGTTTTTGATCGTGCGCACTAAATTATTACAAATTTGTGTGCTATAGTACGCGCCGTTTAATTTAAAGGTTTATACGTTGATGGTCAGTCAGTTAATTAACGAATTTGATACCTTAGGGTTGTATTTTGGCTTAGCCGGTATTTTCTTTTTTATTGGAATGGCAATTCAAGACGTCCTTAAAAAAGGTGATGTACCACGATTTGGCCGATACATCGTTTGGTTAGTGCTATTTTTAGGCTGTTCTGGGTTTATAGCGAAAGGACTTATTCAAGTCTTCTGGCAAGGCGCAGGTGTGGGCTAGACATGGCAAAGTCAGAAACAGATAGAACAACACCCGATTTATTTGAATACGAAAAGCGTCCAGGTAGGCCGAAAACAAATCCCCTACCTCGCGATATGCAATTAAAAGTAAATAAACGTAATCAAATAAAGCGAGATAAAGCACGTGGTTTAAAGCGTGTAGAATTTAAGGTTTCATCACAGTTATATCAAGCATTAAGCGATATGGCAGATGCGCAGAATATTAGCCGTAGCGCGTTGATTGAAACAATTTTACAAGAAAGATTGGCTATTGATAGATAGAAGGTTTTAAATCCATGTCAAGCGTAGGTATTTTTTTCGGAAGTGACACAGGCAATACTGAACACGTAGCTAAAATGATTCAAAAAGAATTAGGTAAAAAGCTTGTAGCGGTTCACGACATTGCAAAAAGTTCTAAAGAAGAGATTGCTGAATTCGATTTATTGTTATTCGGTATCCCAACTTGGTACTACGGTGAAGCTCAATGTGACTGGGATGATTTCTTCCCTGAATTAGAAGAAGTTGACTTCGAAGGTAAACTTGTTGCTATTTTCGGCTGCGGTGACCAAGAAGACTATGCAGAATACTTCTTAGATGCAATGGGCATGATCAACGATATCGTTACTGAGCGTGGCGCAATCGTAGTGGGTCATTGGTCAACTGAAGGCTACGACTTTGAAGCTTCAAAAGCACTAGTAGATGACAGCAACTTTGTCGGCCTTGGTATTGATGAAGACCGTCAACCAGAGCTTACTGAAAAGCGTGTTAAAGACTGGTGTGCTCAGGTTTATGACGAAATGTGTTTAGCGGAACTTGCTGATTAATAACAAGTATTACTCGCATTTACTAGCTGATGTAAAGATGCACAACCAGTTCATTTTTGTTTGAAAAATCGGCAAATAGACGAATTGTTCTTTGCACTTAGTAACTAGGCACGTTATTCTAATAGTTGCTAATGTGTCGTGTGCATCTTGCTGATGCCTAGTATAACTAAATAAAATTGAGACAGATTGAATGACTGATCACAACTTGGAATTAAAAAAAGCAGGGTTAAAAGTAACTCTGCCGCGTATTAAAATTTTAGAGATTCTGCAATCTCCAGACAACCAACACATCAGCGCTGAAGATGTCTATAAAATTCTTTTAGACAAAGGCGAAGAGATTGGTCTTGCAACTGTCTACCGTGTTCTTAACCAATTTGATGATGCAGGTATTGTATCTCGCCACCACTTCGAAGGCGGCAAGTCAGTATTTGAATTATCAGGTAGCACTCACCATGACCACTTAGTGTGCCTAAAATGTGGTAAGGTTGTTGAGTTTGAAGACGATACTATTGAACGTCGTCAAGAAGAAATCGCAAAAGAGAATGGTATTAAACTGACTAACCACTCTCTTTACCTATATGGCGAATGTGAAGACACTGCTGCGTGTAAAGAATACGCTGAATCAAATAGCTAATTAGCTATTTGTTTCAGACATAAAAAACCTGCTTTAAGCAGGTTTTTTTATGTCTATTTGAAATCGATTAGATGATTTCTAATAGCTCAACGTCAAAGATTAGCGTTGAGAAAGGAGCGATTGCTGCACCAGCACCGCGCTCACCGTAAGCAAGTTCGTGTGGTACGTATAAGCGCCATTTAGAACCAGTACCCATCATTTGTACTGCTTCAGTCCAACCTTTGATTACACCGCCAACTGGGAATTCAGCTGGTTGACCACGCTCGTATGAGCTGTCAAATACTGTACCGTTGATTAGTGTACCGTGGTAGTGTGCACGGATTGTTGAATCTGCAGTTGGTTTTTCACCGTCGCCTGCAGTAAGTACTTCGTATTGAAGACCTGATTCAGTTACTGTTACTTCAGGACGTTTTGCATTTTCTTCTAAGAATGCAATACCTTCAGCTGCAAGAACTTTAGCTTCTTCTTCACGACGAGCTTGGATCTCAGCGTTGATTTTCTCAAAAGCTGCTTGAATTGCTGGGATTTCAACTTGGAAATCATTACCAGTGTATGCGTCTTTCATACCTTCAAATACAGAATTTAAGTTTAAACCTTCGAATGGATTCGCTTTTAATTGCTCACCCATTTGTAAACCAATACCGTAACTTGCTTTTTCAGCGTCTGTTGTAAAATTATCTGACATGTTTTAATTCACGTTTATTTAGTTAAAAGACGAGCTCATACTAACATAAAAATACAACGAATATCGCCTAGTTTTACTGCGTTTGCTCAGTGTTTGCACTAATTCGCTGCTTTATTTTATCAATTACAAATGTCGCAACAGGTAATGTAGCGATCATCGAAGCAATAAAAAAGCCGCTCATTAAACCATCTTTGCCTAACATAACTAAAGGCACGGCAATAAGACCCACAGTCGAAATCACACATGCAGCAATGACAGGCCAATGCTTGTCGTATTTGCCAATAAGGTGCCCTACTAACACATTAAACCCAATACCATAAGCGATTGAAGATATTAGCCCGTAATCAGGCTGCGCATCATGGGCCATAGCTACAAGTACATTGATCCCGCTGTGATAAAAATAAGAAAAGATACACCAAAGCAGAACATGTTTAACAATGCGCATTAGTGTAGAAGAAGACTCGCTTGCTGACATTACTTATCTCCAGATAGCAAAAAACCGCCCTAAAGGCGGTTTTTCTAAATAATGGTGGAGAGATAGGGATTTGAACCCTAGAGGGGCTACAAACCCCTGCCGGTTTTCAAGACCGGTGCATTCGACCACTCTGCCATCTCTCCGTACGGCGCGCATAATAGTGTTTACTGCGTTCGTTGTAAAGCCTTAAATGTAAAAAACTTTAAAAAAGTAATTTTAATAGTACTGCTTAGGGCGCTTTGCGATTAAAGAGCAAACTAAACAAACAATTAAACTAACAATTGCAAAGCCTGAACCCTGCACTATTACGTCAATTTTATTGAGGTTATAGCTAGGTATAATGACTAATGCAAAAGCGGGTAAGCAGGTGATCGTTAAAACGTAGCAACAAATTTTAAAAGCGCGGCCGAAATCGAAACGTTTAGTGCTTTGCATCCACCAAGTCAGTAGGAGTAATACCACTACAGCAGACAAGCCAAGGTAATGAGGTTGCTTCGTAGACATGGCAACAAAAAAAGTGACCACGGCGCCAACTAAGCCCCAAATTGACCAAGCGAACCAATTTTCTTTTTCACGTAAAAATAAGTTTCCCATCGTTCTCGTCTTCTTTATCGTTATTTTTTTAAGACTATCCATACGTTAACAAAAAATAACCGATTAAAAAACACACTGAAGAAGAATTATTTCGTTTTTTGCATCCGTGCGCTTCTTACAGCTAAGCTAAATCTAAAAAAACTAACATAAGTAAGCTTAATAGTGTCTGACTGCTTAACTGCAAAAAAGTTCCTAATATTTATAAATTCTCAAAAAACGTCTCTGGCTTGTGTCTGATTGGTTTTTTAATGTCTACTTCTGGTGTACCTAGATATAAGTAGCCAACAATCTCATCTTGTTCTTTACAACCTAGTGCCGCTTTAACAGCTGGGCTCTGTGCAAAATAACCTGTACGCCAAATGCCCCCTAAACCTTGCGCAAATGCCGCTTGTTGCATTGCAAGTACAGCGCAGCCTGCACTTTGTACTTGTTCAATACGTGGCACTTTTGGGTTTTCAGTTACATCAGCAATGGCAATGATCATCATAGGAGAGCGTAGAGGTAGATCTTTAGCGCGCTCAATGGTTCTATCATCTTGATTTTCAGCGACTGCGGCTTGATGGTAGATATCGCCTAATTTATTACGTGCGTCGCCTTCAACGACAATAAACCGCCAAGGCGCAATACAGCCATTATCAGGCACTTTTATGGCCGCTCGCTTAATAATTTCAAGTTGTTCTGCAGTTGGTCCAGGTGCAATAAGACGAGGATCTGATTGTCGAGTTTGTAATAGCGTTAAAGCGTCCATGAATATTCCGTAAATGCTTAAGTACGACGCCCCTTAATAATCGGGGCAGAAAACCCAAGCTTATCATTTATCTTTATTAGCAATAAAGCTATTAGATGCTTTTCTAGTTAACCAATAATCTAAACTGACGTAACGACCGCCACCTGCAAAAAATAAACTTAAGAGCATAACAAAGTATATTGCGGAAAACTCAATACCATTATTTAATATTACAGGCTTCCCTTTCGCATAGAGGTATTCTGTATATCCATGCGTCTCTAGCAACTCGCGCATTTTGGTTAATCTTTCACTGGCTTCATTGGAATTAACTAAACTAGCTTCACTTCCTGGTATTGCTAGCCAATTCAGCACTCTCGCAGGGCTGGTGCTGGCATCGGTAGGTGTTACAGCAAACCAGCCATTACTGGCATGCACTGTTGTCGCTGCAACCAACATGGTGATCATCAAAGGAATTGCTGTTAAACGGGTAAATAAACCTAATAATATAAAGATCCCCCCTAAAAACTCAGTCCATGCTGCTAAAAAGGCTAATACAGAGGGCATGGGTAGGCCTAAACCCCAGTCACTATTTCCAAACCAAGCAACAATATCCTCAGATGCTAAAAAATATTGATAAAAGTGAGTTACATCACCGCTTAAAGAAAGCTTATTAAAGCCGGCAATGATCATCACTGGGGCTAAAATCAAGCGAATTAATAGACTCGGTAGTCCATCTAAAAACTGCAGTTTCTTAAAGGTGTGTTGGTAAAGGGGTATTAGGTGTGTGTTCAACATAGCGGTCTCATGACTAAATAGATTAATCACATAGACCGCACGTTTTCTAGTTTACTTTCAATTAAATTTTACGAGCGACTTGTAACGCTTCAAAAATTGCACGTTTAGCATCGATAGCGGCAGCTAGTTTTGCGCCACCAATAACGTGTACTTTAGCGTTTTCGGTTTGATTGTCGAACGTTTCAGTATTTGACACCTGACCAATACAAGCAATCACGGTATCAACATCGAGGATTTGCTCTTCACCTTTTACCGTTATCTTCAAACCTTGTTTATCAAAGCTTAGATATTGACACTCAGCGATTTGTTTAACACCGTGCTGTTTGGCAACTTGACGGTGGATCCAACCCGTTGTTTTACCAAGTTCACTACCAAAGCGCCCTGCACTTCGCTTAAGCATGTAAATTTGACGATTGTCTTTTTCTGGCGCAGCTTCGCATTCAATACCCCATTGAGTTTTGAATTGCTCAATTGTTTGGCCTTTGTGTTCACTTAAAAAGGCAACCATATCAAAACCGATACCACCGGCACCTAGAATCGCAATTTTATCGCCTAGTTCTACTTCACCACGAATTACTTCATCATAAGCGAATACGCGTTTGCCATCACTGCATTCTATTTTGGCTTCGCGCGGACGTACGCCTGTTGCAAACACCACATCATCGTATTGATTGAGCATCTTGTCAGTAAATTCAGTACCGAGCTGTAAATCGACATTTAAACGCTTTAATTCATTAGTAAAGTAGTTAAGGGTATGGTTAAAGTCTTCTTTACCCGGCACTTGCATGGCTAAATTAAATTGGCCACCCATTTGTTCTTTACGTTCAATTAAAGTCACTTTGTGACCTTTCTCTGCTAAATAACAACTTGCAGCAAGGCCAGCAGGGCCAGCACCCACAACCAGTACTAATCGAGACGATGGTGCTTTTTCAAGGCTGTAATCTAACTCAAAAGCCGCTTGTGGGTTAACCAAACAGGTGGCACGTTTGTTTTTAAACACATGGTCTAAGCAGCCCTGATTACAACCAATACAAATATTGATTTGCTCAGACTTATTATTAACGTATTTATTGAAAAATTCTGGGTCTGCTAATAAAGGACGTGCCATCGAAATTAAATCAGACTCGCCTGCTTCTAAAATTCCATTGGCAATTTCTGGAGTGTTAATACGGTTAACCGCGATAACTGGCACTGATACCGTTTCTTTCAAGCGTTTTGATGCTTCTTTAAATGCTCCTGGTGGTACCATACTGGCAATGGTTGGTACACGAGCTTCGTGCCAACCAATACCGGTGTTAAAGATATCAACGCCAGCTTGTTCAAGTGCTAGGGCTTGTTGTTTTACTTCATCAGGTGTTGATCCACTAGGAATTAAATCCATCACAGACAAACGAAATACAATAATGAACTTTTGACTTACTTTAGCGCGTACAGCTTTAACAATATCAACAGCCAAGCGCATGCGGTTTTCTAAACTACCGCCATAGTTGTCTGTTCTTTTATTAGTGTGGTTAGCCATGAATTCATTAATCAAATAACCTTCAGAACCCATGATTTCAACACCATCATAACCTGCTTTTTCAGCCATTTTTGCTGAGTTAGCAAAGTCTTTGATGGTTTTTTTGATTGAACCTAACGACATTTCTTTAGGTTTATACGGATTAATAGGTGCTTGAATTGAGCTTGGCGCTTGATTGAATGGATGATAAGCATAGCGACCTGCATGCAATAATTGTAAGCAAATTTTTCCGCCATGCTGATGCACTGCATCAGTATATGCTTTGTGTTTGATCACATCATAAAATGAGTTAAATGTTGATGCGAACGGAGATAGCTTGCCACGAATATTTGGGCTATAACCACCTGTAATGATTAAACCCGTGCCGCCTTTGGCACGTGCTTCGTAGAATGCACGTAAGCGTTTACGGTTATGCCAGCCTTCTTCTAAGCCGGTATGCATTGAACCCATAACCAAACGATTACGAAGTTCGGTATGCGGTAATTGTAATTTTTGTTCTAACATTGTGTGCCCCGTTAACTGGTCGAACCTCTATTTGAAATAGATTCTGCGGCAATAACTTAGAATAATCAACTTTTCACCGGTAATTATTCTGTAGCAAATTGTCGTTTTAAACACTCTGTTACTATTTAACAGTTAAATTTAAAGTTATTCTAAGCTAAGATGAGATCACTACTAAGCTGTACTGAATTAAGGATTTATTTTGCTAGCAAAGATATTTAAAGGCATTTGGACCGGGATTAATTTTTCCCGCCGTTTGGTCCTAAACATATTATTTCTATTACTAGTAATACTCTTCTTTGTTGCTATCACTGGTGAAGAAGACCAAGTAAAAGTAGCAGACGGAACCGTGCTACGCCTAAACTTAAATGGCCCTATTGTTGAAGAAAAAACGTATGTTGATCCTGTAGAAGCAGCAATCAACGATGCAACTATGGGTAATGAAGCACCATCAGAAATTCTTCTTGATGATGTTGTTGAAGTGATCAACCAAGCAACTAAAGATGATCGCATCAGTGTGATGCTTCTTGACCTACAAAAAATGCCAAGTGCACACATCAATAAGCTAAAACAAATAACTAAAGCAATTGATGCCTTTAAAGAAGCAGGCAAGCAAGTTATTGCAACGGGCTATTACTATACACAAGCTCAATACTATATTGCAGCCCACGCTAATGAAGTGTCTATGCACCCTTATGGTGGTGTGAGCATTGAAGGCTACAGTATGTTCCCGCTTTACTTCAAAGATGCGCTTGAAAAATTAAAAGTAACTCAACATATTTTCCGTGTTGGTACTTACAAGTCAGCGGTTGAGCCATTTATTCGTAATGACATGTCAGATGCGGCAAAAGAAGCGAATAGCGTTTGGTTAACTGCACTTTGGAACGAGTATAAAACTGACGTTGCTGCGAGCCGTCCATTCGATGAAAGCAATTTTGATGAAGATATGGATGTTTATCTTACAAAAATGCAAGCAGTTGACGGTAACTCAGGTCAGTACGCGTTAAATAATCAGTGGGTTGATTCTTTAAAAACCTCACAACAAATTCGCCAACAGCTTATTGAGTTAGTTGGTGCAGAAGAAACAGGCAAAACCTTTAAGCAAGTAAGCTTCCGTGAGTATTTATCGCTGGTAAAACCGCCTGTTGAGTTCGATAACCCAATCACTGAAAAAGTAGCTGTGGTTGTTGCGAAAGGCACCATTGTTGATGGCGAGCGTAAAGCAGGTGAAATTGGTGGTGACTCTACAGCAGCCCTACTTCGCAAAGCGCGTCTTGACGATAAAGTGAAAGCCGTAGTACTACGTATCGATTCAGGTGGTGGTAGTATGTTTGCTTCTGAAGTTATCCGTGCTGAAGTATTAGCTCTTAAAGCAGCGGGTAAACCGGTTATCGCTTCAATGAGCTCAGTGGCAGCATCAGGTGGTTACTGGATTGCATCTGCAGCCAATGAAATTTGGGCAGCCCCTAGCACAATTACAGGTTCAATCGGTGTATTCGGTACTTTCATGACGTTTGAAAATACTATGGCTGAACTAGGTATTTACTCAGATGGCGTTGCTACAACAGACCTTGCTGGCTTCTCTATTGCACGCCCACTTGATGAGAAGATGTCAGATATCATTCAAATGAGCGTTGAAAATGCATACAAACGTTTTTTAAATGTAGTGGCTGAAGCGCGTAACATGACCCCTGAGCAAGTTGATAAAATTGCCCAAGGCCGTGTATGGATTGCAACTCAAGCAAAAGAGCTGGGTTTAGTTGATAAACTTGGCGATAAGCAAGATGCAATTAAGGCAGCAGCTGAGCTTGCTAAGCTTAATCATTATGATGTTAAAACCATCAAGCAATCGCTTACACCACAAGAGCAAATGCTACAAGATATCTTTGGTACAGCGGCTGTTAAGAGCTTCTTTGCTAAGTCTGATTCATCACAATCAGTACTAGCAACAAAAGCCAACTTACAAAGCCTTATTAATCAGTTAAGTAGTGAAATTGATAACCTAAAAGATTACAACGATCCACAAGGCGTTTACGCTCGTTGTTTAGTGTGTAATGTAATTCAATAAGTTACTTAGCTAAGCGATTTTAGGTATACTAAGCCCAGTTATTTAACTGGGCTTTTTTTATGAAACGTAAACGTATATATATCGCCTATACGGGTGGTACTATCGGTATGAAAAAATCGAGCCGCGGCTATGTTCCGGCAGAAGGTTTTTTAACCGAAACAGTGGTCAATAATGCAGAGTTTAATCGTGATGAAATGCCTTTGTTTGATATTCACGAATATTGCCCGCTCATTGATTCTTCAGATATGTCCCCTGCCCACTGGCAATTAATTGCTGACGATATTAAGAGTAAATACCAAGACTATGACGGCTTTGTCGTTCTGCATGGTACCGATACCATGGCCTACACAGCTTCTGCTTTGTCTTTCATGTTCGAAAACCTAACAAAACCTGTGATTGTGACAGGCTCACAAATTCCATTGTCGCAACTTCGTTCTGATGGCCAAGTAAACTTACTTAATGCCATGTATTTAGCCGCTAATTACCCAATTGCTGAAGTAAGCCTGTTTTTTAATAACCAATTATTCCGTGGTAACCGTGCAACAAAAGCCCATGCTGATGGCTTTGATGCCTTTGCATCACCGAACCTTGAACCATTAGCACTGTCTGGAATTAATATTCAACTGATCAAAGGGCAACTAAGCCCTTACGTTGATAACGAACTACAGGTGTCAAATATCACACCACAGCCAATTGGTGTGCTTTATCTCTACCCTGGGATCAGTCCAAAAGTGGTTAAAAGTTTAGTTAATGACGACATCAAAGCACTTGTTTTATTAAGTTTTGGCGTCGGTAATGCCCCGCAAGATCCGGCGTTCTTAGACATTCTTAATGATGCAAGTAAACGCGGTATGGTGATTGTTAATCTAACACAGTGCTTAAAAGGCCAAGTTAATATGGGCGGTTATGCAACCGGTAATGCCTTATTAAATTGTGGTGTGATCAGTGGCTACGATATGACATTAGAAGCCTGTTTGACCAAGTTACACTACTTATTTAGTCAAAAGCTTGAAGTAGAAACAATTCGTCACTTGATGCAAGACAACCTGCGCGGTGAGCTAAGTCGTTAATACAGCAAATACAAAAAAGGCACCAATTGGTGCCTTTTTTATGCTTTTTGATAATTAACGAACTTTTTCGTCAATCTCAACTAAGTCTGTTAAATGGCAAATCTCACCACTGTGAGTTTTAATACCATGTTCACCGAAGTAGTCACGTTGTGCTTGAACAAGGTGACCATTACTTGGTGTTGTTAACGTCGCAATGTAAGTTTGCGTTGCAGTTAACACTGGGAATGCAAGACCAGATGCAACTGCTGCACCCGTTACCTTACGTAATGCTGCTGATTCACGCTGCATAGAATCAATAAATTCTACACCTTCAGCTACATTGTCTAAGTAATCAGCACGGATGATACAACCTGCGCGCCACGTTTGTAGCGTTTTAGAAAGATCTACTTTCCACTGATGCGCACGAGACGCACCTTTGATAAGGGCTAAACCTTGACGGTAAGCAAGTAAACTTGCCAATGTGAATGCATCTTTTAGCTCTGCTAAGTCTAAATCAACGGTATCAGTTGCTTTAGCAGCGTAAGTCATTTCTTTAGCAGCATGTGTATCACAAGTATTTGTTAAGTGACGTGCTTGAACAGCTGCAACTAGTGATGGCACTGCAATACCAAGCTCTAAGGCATTTTGTGCAGTCCATAAACCTGTACCTTTCGCGCCAACTTTATTGTCGATTAAATCAACTAGTGGCTCGCCTTCAGTCGTTTCAAGGCTCAAGATATGGCTTGAAATTGACAGTAAGTAGCTATTTAAAGTGCCTTCAGACCATTCATTGAAAATGTCAGCCACTTCTTTTGGTGAACGATTAGTACCTAAACGTAATAATTGATACATTTCTGCAATTAATTGCATTAACGCATATTCGATACCGTTATGAACCATTTTCACAAAGTGACCACTTGCAGATTGGCCTACACGTGCAAAACACGACTCACCTTTATAGCTTGCCGCTACTTTTTCAAACCACGGCTCAACACGCTCCCAGCCGCCTTCTGAACCACTTGCCATCATTGCAGGACCGTGACGTGCGCCTTCTGCACCGCCAGAAATACCCATAGTGGCAAATTCAAATTTGTTTTGATATTTAAGTTTACGGCTAATGCCATCTTTGTAGTTACTGTTGCCGCAATCTACGATAATGTCATCACAGTCAACACCTGCTTCTGCAAGCTCTGTACATACTTTATCAACCAATTCACCAGCAGGAACTAAAAGAAGAATCGAACGAGGCGGCTCTAAGCGTCTAACCATATCATTTAAATCAGACACAATATGTAAACGGTCTGCCAAACCTAGTGCTTTCGCACAGCTTAGTAACTCGGCACCCGCATCTGGGTTTTTATCATAAGCTACTAATGTCAGCCCTTTTTCAATCAGGTTGAGGGCAAGATTTTTACCCATAACGCCTAACCCTACTAATGCAACTTGCATTTAGTGTCCTCCTCGGTAACAACTATTGGTTAGTTAATCAAAATAATTACGCGCGCATTATACCCAAGCAGCCCAAAAATGCGAGCTTGACAGCCAACTTGAGATAAATCATCGAAATCATGAAGCGACGTTGCCCCCAGTATATCAAAATAACCAAGGCATCGGACCAGATTTTTATAATACCCTTTAAAAAGGTATGTGTATTGACGCTACCTGACACCGGTGTCATAATAACGTCATTCACGCTTTGTATACTCTATAATTAATACAAAGAGCCAGATTCTCATAAGTAAAAACAATCATTTTTTACTTATGAGTTCTACATTGTGCTTATGTATAAGCCTATATTAAAGGTTTATAGCACGACATTTTAATAGATAACCATCAATTCGCTTAATATATTTGAGCGCACAGGAGAATTTGATGCTAAGACGCACAAAAATTGTTGCGACCCTTGGACCGGCAACCGATCGCGATAACAACCTAGAAAAAATTATTCGTGCAGGTGCAAATGTGGTTCGTTTGAACTTCTCACATGGCGTAGCACAAGATCACAAAGACCGCGCAGAAGCGGTACGCAGCATTGCTAAGCGTTTAGGCAAACACGTTGCTATCCTTGCAGACTTACAAGGTCCTAAAATTCGTGTATCAACGTTTAAAGACGGTAAAGTAAACCTAGAAGTTGGCGCAAAATTTACCCTTGATGCAAAAATGGAAAAAGGCCAAGGCGACGTTAATGCGGTAGGTATCGACTATAAAGAGCTACCTAACGACGTTAAAACAGGCGACTTACTGTTATTAAACGACGGATTAATTCAATTAACAGTAGATAGCGTTGACGGTGACCTAGTTCACACGACTGTTACCGTTGGTGGCGTACTTTCAAATAACAAAGGTATCAACCGTTTAGGCGGTGGTTTAACAGCCCCTGCTTTTACTGATAAAGATAAAGAAGATTTAATCACTGCTACTGAGATTGGTGTTGATTATATTGCTGTTTCATTCCCACGCAGTGGTGACGACATGCGTTATGTTCGCTCTTTAGCAGAAGCCGCTGGCTCAAACGCACAACTATTAGCAAAAATCGAACGTGCAGAAGCAGTTGAGAACGTTGAAGCAATTGACGATATCGTACTTGCTTCTGACGCTGTAATGGTTGCGCGTGGTGACTTAGGTGTTGAAATTGGTGATGCAGCCCTAGTTGGTAAGCAAAAGCTTATCATTAGCCGTGCTCGTTCACTTAACCGTACAGTTGTTACTGCAACACAAATGATGGAATCTATGATCGATAACCCTATGCCAACACGTGCAGAGGTTATGGACGTAGCAAACGCCGTATTAGATGGTACTGATGCAGTTATGTTATCTGCAGAAACAGCCGCTGGTGACTACCCTGAAGAAACCGTAGCGACTATGGCTCGCGTTTGTTTAGGTGCTGAATCACAAAAAGAAACGCACGTTTCTAAACACCGTTTAGATAGCCGTTTTTCATCAAATGCTGAATCAATTGCATTATCTGCGATGTATGCAGCTAACCACTTAGATTCTGTTAAAGCTATTGTGACTCTGACTGAATCAGGTAGTACAGCTAAATTGATGTCGCGCATCAGCTCTGGTTTACCAATTTATTCATTATCACGTCATCCAAGCACGCTGGGCCAAACAGCACTTTACCGTGGTGTTTATCCAGTATTTTTCGATTCGACGAAATGTGAAGATGAAAGCATGGTACGTGATGCATTAAACACACTTGTTGAGCAAGGCTCACTAGTTGCAGGTGATACTGTGATTTTAACTCACGGTGATGCAATGGAAACGATTGGTGCAACAAACACAATGAAGATTGTAACTGTTTAATCTGTTACAAATTTTCAATAAAAAAGGCGCAATTAATAATTGCGCCTTTTTTGTTTTTAACTTACTAAATTTTGAACAGCTATTAGCTCGCGAGCGCTGCTTTCACTTTATCGCGATAGCTACGGCTTACTTTTAGTTCTTGGCCGTTATCTAGCACTAACAGGTATTCACCACTTACTTGAGTTACAAGTTTGCTAATTTGCTTAGTATTCACAATGGCACTGCGATGAACTCGCACAAATAGTTGTGGATCAAGCTCTTGTTCAAGCTCTTTCATTGTTTTACGAAGGATATGCGTTTGCCCATCTTGGCAATGAAGGCACATATAATCACCAGCCGCATCAACCCATTGAATTGTAATAACAGGCACACGAACAATTTCGCCCTGCTCTTTTACTGCTAATGATTCTGGGTAACGACGATCAGCAAGGCTATCGCCCGTTGCTAACTTCTTTAAAATTTCTTCGCAATTATTGCCTGTAATACCTGCAACAAAGCTCGCTAGTTTTTTCTTATGGGCGTTATCTTGTTGCGTTTTTAAATAGGTATGCACTTTTTCTACCGCCTGTTTTAGTCTGTTGTCATCGACTGGTTTAAGAATATAATCCAACGCATGAATCTCGAATGCTTTAACTGCAAACTGGTCAAAAGCCGTTACAAACACAATAGCGGGTAATGGATTTACGCTCTCACTAAGTGCTCTTGCAACTTCAAAACCGTTCATATTTGGCATTTGAATATCTAAGAAAACCAATTGAATATTGCCCGATAAGCATTCATCAATTGCCTCTTGACCATTGCTACATAAACGAATGACTTCTAAATCGTCAAACTCAGAAAGTCGAACTGCTAAGCCTTTTCTTGCTAGCGGTTCATCATCAACGATCAAAGTTCTAATTTTGCTCATTTCTTAACAGCCTTTTCAAACGGAACGCGCAGATTAACTTTTAATCCACTTGGCGTATTGTCAGAGAGAACAAACGAGTAGTTGTTCTCATAAAGTGTTTTTAAGCGGTCCTGTGTATTAGCTATGCCAACGCCTTGAGAATTAACCAGTTGGCCATTTTTAAGCTCAGTGCCAGGACCATTATCGCCTACTTCCAATAATAGTTCATTTGCAAAAACTTGTGCTTTAATATCAATCACACCACCTTCATTTAGTTGCGCTATCGCATACTTTATCGAGTTTTCGATAATAGGTTGGAGGATCAAGCTTGGTACCAAGGCTTCTTTTGCCTGCTCGCTTACATCTACATTAACTTGTAAACGTTCATCAAAGCGTACTTTTTCAATTTCTAAGTACAGCATGAGGGCATGAATTTCTTGCTCTAATGGCACCTTTTTTATTGGGTCGGTATTGAGTGTGTATCGTAAGAAGTCACTCAATTTTGACACCATTAAATTTGCATCTTTGTTCTCTTTTACCAAAATTAAGGTTGAGATTGCATTTAGGGTATTAAATAAGAAATGCGGATTAAGTTGATAGCGCAGCATTTTCAGCTGAGCTTCGTGAGCCATAGTGGTTGCTTTTAGAGCCTTTTGTCGCTCACTTTGCAATAGCTGGTAATACTTAATACCAAAATACAAACCACTCCAACAAAGGATGATATAAACCGAATCTAAACCTTGTTGAAAGTAATAAAACCATTCATTTGGACGGTAACCGTGACGGTAGATTTCCCATAAATTGAATTTTTGTACAACGGCCCATAATGTGCCTGTGACATAGGAAGCACCAAAAACGACAAGCATTAATACCCAAGGTGAGGCATTCCAAACTTTACGATACATATAACGTAAAGGTACTGTCATTAAACAGCCTGCATAAGCGTTTAATACAATAACAAATACGTAAATATCACGCATTTCAAAGACTTTTGAGCCGATATAATTAACTAACGCATAACCTATCCAGCCTGCAATTTGCAAAACCCAGAAAAAGCGTTGTCGATTATCAACTAATGATTGCCAATTCAAAATATCAGATTACCTTTCATAATTATTTTTATTATACCGATAGTCACGAGAACAAAGCACTGCCGCCTATCTTAATTTTTTATAGCCTTACCGCATTCTTCAGACATTAAAAAAGCGAAGACCACAACAGCCTTCGCTTTTTCTCTGCTTTATTTTTAAGCTAGTTTATCTGAAGCCACTTTATAATTTGGATCTTCAATCACATTGACTTCAACTAAATCACGCGCATTGTGTAAAAGTTGAATACAATCAGGGCTTAAATGACGTAAATGCAGTTTCTTACCCACTTTTGCGTATTTGTCTGCGAGACTGTCAATCGCTTCAATCGCACTGTGATCAGCAACACGGCTATGTTTGAATTCAATGATCACGTCTTCTGGGTCATTTTTAACATCAAATAACTCACCAAAGTTCTTAACCGAACCAAAGAATAAAGGACCATGAAGCTCATACACTTTAGAGCCTTGCTCATCGATGTAATTGCTTGTGTAAATGTGTTTAGCATGCTGCCAAGCAAAAACTAAAGCCGAAACAATCACACCCACACATACCGCGATCGCAAGATCTGTTACTACGGTTACACCTGAAACAAGTACGATAACAAAAGCATCAGACTTAGGTACACGCTTCATCATCTTGAAGCTTGCCCACTCGAAGGTACCAAGAACAACCATGAACATAACACCAACTAAGGCAGCAAGTGGGATCATTTCAATGAGGCTGGCTGCAAAAATGATGAATGCTAGCAGTATTATTGCGGCACTAATACCAGATAAACGTGAACGACCACCTGAATTAATATTGATCATAGATTGGCCAATCATCGCACAACCACCCATTGCACCGAAGAAACCACAGGTAATGTTTGCAGCGCCTTGACCAATACACTCTTTGTTACTGTGACCACGGGTTTCAGTAATTTCGTCAATTAAGGTCAGTGTTAATAACGATTCAATTAAACCAATCGCCGCTAAAACTAAAGCGTAAGGGAAGATAATTTTTAATGTTTCAAGATTAAATGGCACCATCGGAATATGGAACTCCGGCAAGCCACCGGCAATTGTTGCTTGCTCATTGCCTGTCATCCCTTTTAAGAAATCAAGTACAGTGCGCGCTTCTAAATCAAAACCAATCACAATCGCTGTTACAGTAACAATGGCAGCTAACGATGAAGGTACAGCAGTGGTTAGCTTAGGTAAGAAATGAATAATAGCCATAGTTAACGCTACTAAGCCAAGCATAATATAAAGTGCTTGCCCTTCCATCCACTGTTGGCCGCCCATACCGTCTGGTACTTTAAATTGCCCAAGTTGAGCTAAGAAAATAACAATCGCAAGACCATTTACAAAGCCCAGCATTACTGGGTGCGGAACCATGCGAATAAACTTGCCGAGCTTGAAGATACCTGCGAGTACTTGCAGTATCCCCATTAATAAGACGGTAGCAAATAAATACTCTACACCATGATCTAAAACTAAACTTACCATTACAACGGCTAGTGCACCGGTAGCACCAGAAATCATACCTGGACGACCACCAAAAATAGCCGTAATTAAGCCAACAATGAATGCGGCATATAAACCAACCAAAGGCTCAACATTAGCAACAAAAGCAAACGCAACCGCTTCTGGTACCAATGCCAACGCAACGGTCAGGCCTGATAGAATATCGTTTTTAGCAGAGCTTGGCGCTTTGCTGAGTAAGTTAAACATTAAGATCCTCTTTATAGTGAATGCATTTCGGCAAGGCGCAGAATTCTAGCAAAATCCGCAAAAGTTAACAATTATTAACAACAAAACGGCTAGTACCTAAAAGCACTAACCGTTTTCGAAAAAATAAAACGTAGTAGAAAAAGATTAAAGAGGTAAAGACGTACTACGCTTAACGCATGTCATGGTCACATTTGAGTGAACTTCTTGAACAAACTCAAGGTTTAGTAGGTTATCACGAACAAACTGCTCATAACCTTCAATACCTTTAGAAATAATTCGAAGCATGAAGTCCATGGTACCCGCCATGCTGTAACACTCGGTTACTTCATCATAGCTCATAATTAAACGCTCAAACTCAGCTAGATTCGTTCTACCGTGGTTAGATAGACGAACATGGGCATAAACTAACATATCAAAGCCAAGCTTTTTCTCGTCAAGCAAAGCAACTTTACCTTTGATATAGCCATCTTGCTCAAGCTTAGCAATACGACGCCAACATGGAGATTGAGATAAACCAACTTTATCGGCAATTTCTGCCGTAGATAAGCTAGCATCCTGCTGTAATAATGCCAAAATTTGGCGATCTACTTGGTTCAGAGACATTTTATTTCTTTTTCTGTAAAAATACTGGTTAAATTATATAACTGATTTAAAAATCAGTCTGCCTATTTTCTACTATTTATGCAAAAATATTGCAATTTTATACTGATCCACTTACAAACTACTAAGCTATTGTTACGCGTTGGCATTAACCAAAACGTCCGCTAATAAATGGATTGGTTTTTCGCTCATGCCCTACGGTGGTATTCGGACCGTGGCCTGGCAAAATAGCAACTTCATCAGAGAATGATAAAATCTCAGACTTAATTGATTCGATTAATTGAGCACTATCCCCTTTCGGGAAGTCAGTACGACCGACAGAGCCTTGGAAAATCACGTCCCCCACAATCAGCTGTTCTGAACCTTGGTGGTAAAAAACAACATGACCAGGCGTATGCCCTGGGCAATGGCGTACAGATAATTCAAGTTCACCCACTGCGATTGTATCGCCATGATTTAGCCACTTCGTTGGATAAAATGGTGTAATTGGTGCAAAACCAAACATTTGCGCTTGCATTGGCAAGGCATCAAACCAAAATTTATCATCTAAATGTGGGCCAATGATATCAACGCTAAAATGCTCTGCGAGTTGCTTTGCAGCTCCCACGTGGTCTAAGTGGCCATGTGTTAAATAAATTGCCTCTAATTGGCAATTTAAAGCAGCAAGTTCTGCTTGAAGTTTGTCTGCATCGCCACCTGGGTCAACCAAGGCCGCTTTATTCGTTTGCTCACAAATGATAATGCGGCAATTTTGCGCAAAGCCAGTAACAGGAACAGCTTTCACTTTCATGTTATTGTCCTTTTTGTAACTGCTCAAACGCCATTAAAATTGGGTATTTTAAATAGCCTTGATCATAAAACGGTGTACGCTCATAAAGCCAATGCAAGCGCGCATCAGCATCTTTTGCAAAGCTTTTATCTTCACGAATTTTTTTATCGAACTCTAAAGCCAATGCAGGTTTTTCTTTTAGCATTTGACGTGCATACGGCATTAAAGCGTAATTCTCAACGTATTCAGTACGCTGAAAAATAGTATTAAACTCGCCCCAAGCAAAGAATGAATCTGGCGCTTCTGGGTGTAGTAAGTGCGTCGCCAGCTCTGAATATGGCTGCTCAGTTGAGACTTTGTACCAGCCGGTCATATCGACATTTTCTACGGTATTGTAATCAAATGTCGCCTCTACACGAAAACGTCCTTCAAAAGGTGCTTTTGCAAATGAATAATCAGCAACGCTTGCTTGGGTTAATGGCTCAGAAACAGTTTCATTAAGTGTCGTTACTTCTACGCCGTGTAATTTAAGCTTACTTACCAAATGGCTATACGCCGGCGGAATATAAAACGCTGTAGGAACGTTAACGGTCTTTTTAACCTCTTTCTGCCAGTAAATAGGCAAAGCGTCATAGTTTTTAACTTCACCTAAATATTTAACTTCAGGTTGCCCTGACAATGCACTTTCAGTTCTTGAATAAGCGATACCTTTAAATTCGATGGTATCTGGCTCTTTTGCATAACCACGTTCAACAACTAATTGTGTCGGTTTGAAATCTAGCTCTTTTTGAACAGCTTCATTAAGGGCTTTATCGTTTGCAGCTAAAGCGTCAATAGCACCATCAATAAATACATAAGTACCTAATACGCGCTGCTTATAAGGTTTTAAAGAGTGGTTCTCAACTAATATTGTTGGTAATGAACGTAAATCACCCCAGCCATTTGAAAAACGTGGTGTTGCCACCCAACCCGCTAAACCTTTTTTAAATTCGCGCTTGTCCATTACAAAAACCAGTGGACCAGGAATATGCCCTGCTTTTTCGAGTTTGGCATCAATAACAGGTTTAAACAGATTATCTAACGCTTGTGACACACTTGGTGATTCACTAGAAAAAACCGGATTATAGCCGTAGGTCACGTCATACTGATAATCAGCACCATCTGTTACATGGACATCCACGTATAAGTCTGGCTTAAATTGATTAATAACCTGCATTACACCGCGTACTTCGGGTGTATCCAGCTTAGTGTAATCACGATTTAAATTTAAATTTAGACTATTCGTTCTAAAGCCCATTTCTACTGGACCACGCTGATTAATACGGTTGTATTGGCTACTACGCTCGTGACCATCAACGTTTAAAATAGGAATAAACAGAATATTGACTTTGCTGAGAATATCGCGGCGTTTACCTGTTGCAATATCGCGTAGCAACATAAACATGGCGTCTTTGCCATCAATTTCACCACTGTGAATGCCTGCTTGAATAAAGATGGTTGGTTTTGTATCAGCAACAAGTTGTTTGGCATCAAACAAACCTTGCTCATTCGCCACTAACATCTTAACCGCACGACCAGCGCTGCTTGTCGCAATAGTCGTTACTTTGAATTGTGTTGGGTTTGCGGCAACAAGGCGATCTACGAAAGCCATAGTGTCTGCATAATCAGGCGATAAAGTGCCTTCGCTTAATTCAAAATCTGTGGTTAAAGGTCCTTTTTCTTGCATTAAAGACACACTATCGCCTTGCCATGGCAACAGTGGGGGTAAGTGGCTGTCTAAAGTTACTGCAGCAGATAAAAACACTAAACTCGCAAACATATCACTCTCAAGTGCGGTACTTATTCTATATTGAGGAAATTATAACAACTAATCTGAATGGATTGCGTAAACTGCGGTGATTCAACAAAAAAATGGAGCAAACGACATACGCTATGCAAAATCGTTGTTAGTTATGAATATTAATTAAGATCAAAAAAAGGAGCACAAGGCTCCTTTTTAAACTTTATGAAAAGCGAAATTAAGCCGCTAGGCCTTCTTTTGCTTTTGCAACAAGCGCTGCGAATGCAACTTGGTCATAAACAGCGATATCTGCAAGGATCTTACGATCGATTTCTACAGAAGTCTTTTTAAGACCATTGATAAAACGGCTGTATGAAAGACCGTTTTGACGAGCTGCTGCATTGATACGTGCAATCCAAAGTTGACGGAAAGTACGTTTCTTAGCACGACGGTCACGGTAAGCGTATTGACCCGCTTTGGTAACTGCCTGGAAAGCTACGCGGTAAACACGTGAACGTGCTCCGTAGTAACCTTTAGCTTGCTTTAAAACTTTTTTGTGACGTGCACGTGCGATAACACCGCGTTTAACTCTTGCCATTTCTGAAGACTCCTATTAAGCGAATGGTAACATACGTGAAACTAGACCATGGTCATTCTTATGAACCATCATCTTAGGACGTAAGTGTAATTTACGCTTAGAAGTTTTCTTAGTCAGAATGTGACGAAGATGCGCTTGTTTACGCTTGAAACCGCCAGAAGCAGTTTTCTTGAAACGCTTAGCCGCGCCTCTGTGAGTTTTTAGCTTGTAAGCCATTGCAATAACTCCAAATGTATTGCTTAAAAATTAGCAAGCAGGCGAGAGATATAAAAATAGCTCTACTTTTAAGGCCTAACTTACTGCCATAATCCGGTGAAGGTTCACTACAAAAGCAGTGCAACCTTACTTAATAACCGGTTATTTCAGGTGAACAGTAAACTGTTACTTGCAGACCTGAAATAAAATCGGTGCGTAATATACCCTGTTTATTGCTTTTTAGCAATAGGCGCCATCATCATAACCATCTGGCGACCTTCAACACGATTTGGGAATGATTCAACTTGTGAAACATCTTCTAAATCGGCTTTAACACGGTTTAATAATTCGATACCAATTTCTTGGTGAGCCATTTCACGACCACGGAAACGGATAGTGATTTTAGCTTTATCACCCGCTTCTAAGAACTTGCGTAAGTTGCGTAGCTTAACCTGGTAGTCACCTTCATCCGTACCTGGACGGAATTTGATTTCTTTAACCTGGATTTGCTTTTGCTTTTTCTTTTGTTCTTTTAGTTCTTTGCTTTTTTCAAAGATGAACTTACCGTAGTCCATAACCTTACAAACAGGTGGCTCAGCATTAGGACTGATTTCTACAAGATCTACACCCGCATCATCAGCGATAGCTTGCGCCTCTTTTAATGACACGATGCCAGCTTGCTCGCCGTCGATGCCAATTAAACGAACTTCTTTAGCTGTAATATCTTCGTTGATACGATTTTTTTGAGCTGTTTGTTGCCCTTTCTTGCCGCCTCTAATGGTACGATCCTCCAAGAATATAAAATAAAAAGCGTGTAGTTGGCTGTTTGTTTTGCCCTACACGCTCATGATTTATTGTCGATTTTTAATTTCTTCGCTTACTTTAGCAACGAAATCATCAACACTAAATTTGCCTAGGTCTTCACCTGTGCGAGTGCGTACTGCCACTTCTTGTTGTTCAACTTCTTTATCGCCAACAACAAGTAAATATGGAATACGTTTTAACGTATGTTCACGGATTTTAAAGCCAATCTTCTCATTTCTCAAGTCAGCAGCGGCTCTAATTCCAAGTTTATTTAATTTTTGTACAATTTCTTGCACATAATCTGCTTGTTTATCCGTGATGTTCATGATCACAACTTGCTTAGGAGCAAGCCACGTTGGGAACAAGCCAGCGTATTCTTCAGTTAAAATACCGATGAAACGCTCAATTGAACCTAAAATCGCGCGGTGGATCATAACTGGTGTACGACGTTCGTTATTTTCAGCAACATAAGTTGCACCTAAACGACCTGGTAATGCGAAGTCTAGCTGTACAGTACCACATTGCCATGCACGGTCTAAACAGTCATAGAGTGTAAACTCAATCTTAGGACCGTAGAATGCACCTTCACCTGGTAGGTAATCAAACTCAATGTCGTTTGCTTTTAATGCATCAGCTAGCGCAAGCTCAGCTTTATCCCACATTTCATCTTCACCGATACGCTTTTCTGGACGAGTAGATAGTTTTACAACGATCTTCTCAAAACCAAACGTTTCGTATGTGTCGTAAACCATTTTGATACATGCAGAAACTTCATCCATGATTTGCTCTTCAGTACAGAAGATATGCGCATCATCTTGAGTAAAGCCACGTACACGCATTAAGCCGTGTAATGCACCTGATGGTTCGTTACGGTGACAACAACCAAACTCAGCCATACGTAATGGAAGATCACGGTATGATTTTAAACCTTGGTTAAAGATTTGTACGTGACCCGGACAGTTCATTGGTTTGATTGCGTATTCACGCTTTTCAGATTCAGTTGTGAACATCGCATCTGCGTATTTGTCCCAGTGACCTGATTTTTCCCATAAACCACGGTCCATCATTAATGGGCCTTTAACTTCTTCGTAATCGTACTCACGTAATTTTTCACGAACGAAGTCTTCTAGTTCACGGTAAATGCTCCAGCCATCATTGTGCCAAAACACCATGCCTGGCGCTTCTTCTTGCCAGTGCCATAAATCAAGCGCTTTACCAATACGACGGTGATCACGTTTTTCAGCTTCTTCTAAGCGTTTTAAATACGCTTTAAGTTGCTTTTTATCTGCCCATGCAGTGCCGTAGATACGTTGCAGCATCTTGTTTTCAGAATCACCGCGCCAATAAGCACCTGCCACTTTCATGATTTTGAAATGTTGACAGAACTTCATGTTTGGAACGTGTGGACCACGACACATGTCGATGTATTCTTCGTGATGGTATAAGCCTGGACGATCATCTTTCGCGATGTTCTCGTCTAGGATTTCCATTTTATAGGTTTCACCACGCGCTTCAAAAGTATCGCGTGCTTCTTGCCAGCTTACGGTCTTTTTAACAACGTCGTAGTTTGTTTTAGCAAGCTCAAGCATACGCTTTTCGATAGCATCTAAATCATCTTGGCTTAAAGAGTGTTCCATATCGATATCGTAATAGAATCCGTTATCGATGGTCGGACCGATTGCCATTTTTGCTTCAGGGAAAAGCTGCTTAACTGCATGACCAATAAGGTGCGCACATGAGTGACGGATAATCTCTAAACCATCATCATCTTTTGCTGTGATAATTTCTAAACGCGCATCTTCAGTGATTAAGTCACATGCATCAACACGAGTACCATTAACACGGCCTGCAATCGTTGCCTTGGCAAGACCTGGACCGATATCGCTCGCTACGTCATATGTACTTACTGGGTTTTCAAAACTACGCTGACTGCCGTCAGGGAGGGTAATAACTGGCATTATAAATCCTTAATACAGTGGTGATGCCTACAATGCATCACATGTAATATTTTTAAAAAAAATTTTATGTAACTCTGCAACGCTTTTACGAATAAGCATTGCTATTTAAGCTTGTATTTACTGAGTCTTCGCAAATACAAGCAGCTATTGTCGCCGCTCGCGTTCTCAAATACAAGTAGTTAGAAGACTAAATTGACAATTAGTTAAGTCATTTCATACTTAGTGAGTCAGTACTTTTAGAGTGATGAAAATGCCAAACACGCGTACGTTCAAATTCGCAACGTTTAATTTATTAAATTACACCGCGCCACCCTACTCGTTTTACCAATTACATGAACGCTATAACAATACGCAATGGCAGCAAAAACAATTGTTTGTAGCTAATTTCTTAAATGAGGCAAACCCTGATGTGGTGGCGTTTCAAGAAGTGTTTAGTCAGCATGCTCTAGAAGTGCAATGCAAAGAAGCGGGATATGATTATTTTAAAACGGTCGATAGCCCGTCCCATGATAGCCTTTATCCGCAAGTGTTATTCAATCCTGTGGTTGCGATTGCCAGTAAATACCCGTTTAAATCGGCCGATGCATTGACACCATGCCCTGAATTACTTGAGTACTTAAACAATCAAAATGAGTTCAAATTTAACCGCACTCCGATTAAATGCATCATTGATTTACCTGATTTTGGTGAAGTCTGTTTTTATGTTGTTCACTTTAAGTCACAACGTGTGCAATCAATGGCGCATATTCTTAATATTCATAACCTTGAAGATCCGTTGCTGCAGTTGTTACACCAGACTGTGGGTACCATGCAGTCTCAAATATCGCGTTCATTGGAAGCATCTATTGTTTATTATGATGCGCTAAAAACCCAACGCGAAAAGCTATGTGCAACGCTCGTTATGGGTGACTTTAACGATGTACTTACTAGCCCTACTTTATCGTTTATGACACAAGGGTTTCATCCTACACGCTGTGAGCCCTGCATAGAACATAACGAACCCGTTGTTGGCCTAACCGACAGCTACGAGTTTAGCCGCTCGTTTTATGATAATAAAAACAAACCCTTTAGCCATTATTACCAAGGTAAAGGTAATGTACTAGATTATATTCTTGCCTCTGCACATTTTAATCCCGATTGCCAAGTTTCAAAGGTGAAAGCACTCGACTATGAAAGTTATGACAAGCATATTTCCCCTACACAACTGACCGAAGACATTAGTGTAAGTGACCATAGTGTTATCGCTATAAAAATTCATTTTTAAAGCAACTGTTTTTCATAACGTTACTTGCTATAATTGCGCAAATTAAGTTATTTAGAGAATGACCATGAGAACATGCGGTGTAGAAATTACAGGTAGCGACGTACTACTGTGTATTTTAACCAAAGACAATGACGTATTTGATATCCGTGATGTCAGACAAACACGTTTTACCTTAGGTAACGGTAATGACACAGAAGTAATGCGTAAATTCCAATTTGATTTCAAAAAATTAATGGAAGATTACCAAATTGACTCTGTAGCAATCAAAGAGCGCCAAGCTAAAGGTAAATTCGCTGGTAGTGCGAAAGGTTTCAAAATGGAAACGGCTATTCAGTTAATCGAGCACTTAGATGTGCAAGTTTTATCTGCAACTGAGATCAAAGAGCAGCTTAAGCGCAACCCAGTACCTATTGATTTTGAAGACACTGGCCTGAAAAAATTCCAAGAAAACGCATTCATTAGTGCTTACGTGTACATCATGCGTAAAACTTATAAGCAAGATGAGCCAAAAGCTTAATTTCTGCTTATTCTTAAAAGAACGTGCTACGGCACGTTTTTTTATACCTCAAAACCCATTCTTTATTCTGCTTTATTAAAATTACACTCTGTACATTAGTCTTATAAAGCTTTTCTTTGTCGACAATCTATGTTTAGTTAATCAGGTACGCATGTTTTGAAATCATTCTAAATGATTGTTTCAATTCTTTTGCATCAAGTCCATGACAACAAATTAACCGGACACGGAGAATACAATGCAGACAAAGAACACACACTGTAATGCGCTTCCACTTACTCAAAGCTATTATCAAGGCCTTACAGACATTCCATTGATAGAACAAACAATTGGACAGTACCTTGACAGTATTGTCGACAATTACCCTGATCACCCCGCAATTGTGGTTCATCATCAACAGATCCGATTAACCTATAGACAATACCAGCAGCAGATTAACCAGTTAGCAATGGGATTATTATCACTTGGCGTAAAACCTGGCGACCGGGTTGGTATTTGGTCTCCTAACAATATTGAATGGTGCTTAACCCAATTTGCTACAGCCAAGATTGGTGCAATTATGGTGTGCATCAACCCTGCATACCGACCAAGCGAATTAAAATACGCACTCAATAGTGTTGAGTGTTCAACACTTATCACAGCAAGTGAATTTAAAGCCAGTAATTATATAAGCATGCTCAATGAGCTCGCACCGGAACTTAAAGATTCACAAGCAGGTGAATTAAATTTAAACGCCCTGCCACATCTAAAAAATATAATTCGTATTGGTGATGAGCCTGCTACTGGCATGTTTAGCTTCAGCGATATCATGCAGCGCGCAACAGATGCCCAAAAGCTAGAGCTTGATGCAATAGCTGCCACTTTACATTGTGACCAAGATATCAATATTCAATTTACTTCTGGTACTACGGGTAATCCAAAAGGAGCGACCTTATCGCATAAAAACATCCTCAATAACGGATTTTTGATGGCCCAAGCGATGAAGCTGACACATGAGGATAAACTCTGTATTCCTGTACCGCTATATCACTGCTTTGGTATGGTGCTTGGCAATTTAGTATGTATAAGTAAAGGTGCTACCGCAGTTTTTCCGGGTGATTCATTCGACCCTAAAACAACCCTAGAAGTTGTTGAAAAGGAACGCTGTACCGGCCTGCATGGTGTTCCAACTATGTTTATCGCCGAGTTAGAGCTTAAAGATTTTGCAAACTATGACTTATCTAGCCTACGAACAGGCGTAATGGCCGGCTCAACCTGCCCTGAGCAAGTTATGCGTAAAGTTCACTCATTAATGCATATGAAAGAAGTTGTAATTGGTTATGGCCAAACTGAGTGTAGCCCTATCAATAACGTGACCGAAACAGACTCGCCTCTCGAAAAACAAGTTACCACAGTGGGCCGTGCATTAGCCCATACTGAAGTGAAAATTATCGACGAGCTGGGTGATATTCAAAAAGTTGGCATACCGGGTGAAGTATGTAGTCGTGGTGCTGGAATTATGCGCTGCTATTGGAATGATGAAGAGAAAACGAAAGCAACAGTTGATCAAGACGGTTGGTTACATTCTGGAGACTTAGGTGTGATGGACGAAGATGGTTTTGTTGCTATTGTTGGCCGAATAAAAGACATGATCATCCGTGGTGGTGAAAACATTTACCCAAGAGAAATAGAAGAAGTTCTCTACACCTACCCTGGTATTCAAGATGCAGCCATATTTGGCATTAGCGATGAAAAATACGGTGAAGAAGTATGTGCCTGGATCCAACCTAAAGATGATGCAGTACTTGATGAAAATGCCATTCGTGATTTCTTAAAAGATAAACTAGCCTATTTCAAAGTACCAAAGCACATCCGCTTTGTTGAAGAATACCCAATGACAGTAACAGGCAAACTTCAAAAATTTAAAATGCGCGAACAAATGCAAGAACTCCTAAGCGAAAAAGCCTTTTCGTAATCATTTACTTGAAAAATACTCTCAAATTTCAACCAAGCTCAGCACCGCTGAGCTTTTTAATTTATTAAGACACCCATATTAAATTAAGACGCCCATATTTATTTAAGGAGTTAACCGAGCTTCATTTCTAAAGAATAAATTTAAGAAGACACCCAACTTAATATTTCTCACTTCACAAAATTATGACTAAACTTAAATTGTTCAATTCATGGAGGAGAAGAGCATGGCAACCCCACGTAGAAACTTAATTAGCGTTTCAAACACGCCTTATTATCACTGCATTTCACGTTGCGTTCGTCGCGCCTATTTGTGCGGACAAGACCCACTAACGGGTCGTTCATATGAACATAGGCGGGGTTGGGTTGAAAAGAAACTACTTCAACTTGGCAGGATATTTTGTATTGATATTTGTGCCTACGCTGTAATGAGTAATCATACTCATCTAGTCCTGCACATCGATATAGCAAAAGCTAAGCGTCTCAATAATAAAGCGATTCTAATTAGGTGGCACAAATTATTCAAAAGTACATTCCTTTGCCAACGGTTCTTAAATGGCGAATTGCTAACACAAGCAGAGCTCGCTGCGGTTAATGTCAGAGTAAATTTATATAGAGAAAGGCTAAGCAGCATTAGTTGGTTTATGCGAGTTCTTAATGAGAGCATTGCACGAAAAGCGAATCAAGAGGATGAGTGCAAAGGACGATTTTGGGAAGGTCGCTTTAAATCACAAGCTTTACTTGATGAAGCTGCACTTGCTGCATGCCTTGCTTATGTTGATTTAAACCCAGTAAGAGCAAAAGCGGCCGATTTACCTGAGCAATCTAACTACACCAGTATTAAATCTAGAATTAATGCAGCTCAAAATAATAAGCAACCAACATCGCTTATGCGCTTTGCAGGTAAACCTCGTAAACATATGCCTAAGGGACTACCATTTGAGCTCAAGACATATCTGCAACTCGTTGATTGGACTGGCCGCTCAATACGAGAAGATAAGCGCGGGAAAATCCCAGAAGAGGCATTACCAATACTCGAAAGGTTAAACATTTGTACAGAAAACTGGCTTACACTCACCACTTCCTTTACCCGCTCATTTAAAAATACTGCAGGTAAAGAACAAGCAATCACAGCTTATACTAATCACATGAAGCGAAAACGAAGAAGCTCAATAACTAATAGCCAAGCTTTGTTTTGCTAAACACTTAAACTTTTCATTTACTACTTTTATTCATCTATTTTAAAAAATAGAAAATTTCTACGTACTGAATTTAATTTCATCTAGAATTAAATAGCTAATTTTTAAATTTAAATAACAACAAAGAACTAAACATAATTTGTACATAAATGAACTCAACCAAAAGCTGTGACTATCTAGCTTTTTACTACCAAAATTAGGTGTCTTTTTATAAAAATGGATGTCTCTTTAATTCGTTTTATAAAAAATGGATGTCTTTTATTTATTACACAACTCCTTGTTTTAACATTGCATCTGCAATTCGTTCGAACCCTGCTATATTCGCACCAAGGACCAAGTCATGTTCATTCGAGTACTGTTTGGCGGTAGCTGAAATTGTATCGAAAATAGACTTCATAACTTGTTGAAGTTTCTCATCAACTTGCTCAGCTCGCCACTTTTGCATACTGGCATTTTGAGCCATTTCAAATTGACTGGTAGCAACTCCACCAGCATTTGCAGCCTTACTTGGACCTAAAAATACATCATTGTCTTTAAACACTTTTAACGCATCAGCTGTGGTCGGCATGTTTGCACCCTCGCATACAACAGAGCAGCCATTTTCAACCAAAGCTTCAGCATCTTTTTCGGTAATTTCATTTTGAGTTGCACAAGGAAGTGCAATATCCGCCTCATATCGCCATACATGATGTCCGTCGCTAGGGTATTGATTTACAGGCGTAAACTCAGCATCTTTGTGCTCGTTCAAATAATCCCTAAGCTCAGCACCTTGTTCATTTTTTAAGTGTTTTACAAGAGCCACATCAAGCCCATCTTTACAATACAAGGTCCCTTTTGAATCACTACAGCTAAGAATAACAGCATTGCATTGGTCAAGCTTTTCCATCAAATACAATGCTACATTACCAGCACCAGAAACTAGGCATCGCTTACCTCTTAAAGAATCGCCTTTAGCATCTAGCATGGCACTTAAAAAATATGCAACACCATAGCCAGTTGCTTCTGTTCTCAGTGAAGAACCTGCCATAATCTCAGGCTTACCAGTTAGTACCCCTTCAAATTGATTAGTGATCCGTTTATATTGACCAAATAGATAACCAATTTCTCTCGCCCCAACGCCAATATCACCAGCAGGAACATCTGTGTTAGCACCTATGTGACGATAGAGTTCAGTCATATATGACTGACAAAAACGCATAATTTCATTGTCACTTTTTCCTTTAGGGTTAAAGTCAGCACCGCCTTTAGCGCCTCCTAATGGCAACCCTGTGAGTGCATTCTTCAAAACTTGCTCAAAACCTAAAAACTTCACCACACTTTGATTAACACTCGGATGGAATCTCAAGCCTCCCTTATATGGGCCTAGAGTTGAGCTAAATTCGATTCTAAAACCACGGTTAACTTGCACTTTGCCGTTATCATCAAGCCAAGGAACCCTGAATATTGCTTGCCTTTCAGGCTCAACTAACCGCTCTAGAATTGCCTGCTGTTGATATTCACTGTTACCTTCTACTACCTGATTTATTGATGAAAGCACTTCTTCAACAGCTTGATAAAACTCAGGCTCATTTGGATTAGACTCTTTAACTGATTGCAGTACCTCTTCGATATATTGCATTACAAAATCCTCTTTCAAGCTGTTGAAAATATTCAGTCTATTAGAATTAAACTGACTAAGACATAATATCGATCACTCATGTTTAACGAATAGTGAACACCGCTGATTGCTCCCCATCATATTGCCACTCAAAACGCAGTGGTTCATTTTGAGAATCATAAAACCAAACTTCTGCCACCAGCTCTAAGGCACTATTTGCCAGCATCACAGTCGACGTTAATTTGCTTTACTTTAAAGGTGCCTGCAATAAGCATTAATTTTAATCAGCTTTATTAACAATGAAACAAATTGTCGAAGCCCATAACTGGCATATTACAGCTGTTCATAGCGAACTGGGTGGTGTCCGCTATGACTTAACGATTCCTATTTAGTTGATTTTTCTGGCCATTCGAACGCGCCAACATCACCAGGAAAGACAACTGGTGATTCAATACCGTCTTTGTTTACAGCGGCAACACCAAAATAGTAGTTATCGATAACAACATTTTTAAGGGTTGCTTCGGTTACATTGCCAACATCGCGGCTAAATTGCCATTGTGGCTCACTCGTGTAACGCCAATAGATTTTATAACTGACCACCGTTGGATCATCGCTTTTATGCCACGCTAATGTTGTACTTGGTTTTACTGCACCTGAAATACTAACGCCCGTTGGTGGCGCTGGAGCCCATGCCATTGAAGCCATTGTCACTGCATTAAGTGACGTTAACTTCGCCGCATAGGCAAAATCAACATGGTCAATGGTGTCACCGTAGGTAATACCATTTTCAGTACGCAAGTCTTGATGCTGTTGATTATAGTTTTCGTTGGTTTCCATTATACGCACAGCTGCAAAGCCAACATCGTTAAATGGACGGTGATGCCCTCCTCGACCAAAACGATCGAGTCGATATACCAACATGGTATCCAGATTCTCAATGTAGCGATCTGCAATTGTATCTATGTAACGCGCTAGGTTACGACTTGCAGAGTCAACTTCACCACCTGTAAAACGGCGTTTATGGGCTTGCTCTTTGGTTTCTATAACGCGAGTGCCTTCAGAGAAGATACGTGCAGTTGTGTTATCTGTTACCCCATTAATGCCGGTTGAATTACCAATCATGTCGTTGTTTAAAACACCATGAACACGCCAATTATGCTCTTGTGCATATTTAGCTAAAATTTTACCGCCAAACAAGCCTTGCTCTTCACCAGATAAAGCTGCATAAACAATTGAGCCATTAAATTTATACTTTGATAAAACACGCGCCGATTCCAGCACGCCAGCCACACCAGATGCATTATCGTTAGCCCCTGGCGCATCTGAGGTATAGTCCATTACATCAGACACTCTCGAGTCAATATCACCCGACATCATAACCATACGGTTCGCATCAACTTGACCGCGCTGAATAGCCACGATATTGACAACTTCAACCGGATTTGGAATACGCTTTTCACCAGAAATAGTGTCTTTTACTTCGATGATTTCTAGGCAGTTACCGCAGGCTTTAGAAATCGCCTCAAACTCAGACTTGATCCAACGTCTTGCAGCACCAATACCACGTTTATTTGATTTCGTCTCAGAGAGAGTATGGCGAGTGCCAAAATCAACCAGCTTTTGAATATCTTGCTCTATACGTGCTTTAGAAACGGCATTTGCAATATCATGCAAAGCTTGTTGATCTTTATATTGAGGTGTTGTGGCATGAGCTGCCGAGATCAATAACAGCGATGAGCTAAACAAAGCACCCGTTGTTGTTATTATTTTACGCTTAAACATAGTTTCACTCCTTCAATGAATCATTAAAGGCTAACTAATATTTCATTTCGCGCAATAGTTATGAGTTAGAAGACAAATTACTAGGTTAAAACTACGGGCCAAGCTTTAATTTAGACGCTGGTAACTTCAAGCTATAACGATAGCGAGCAGTTCGCTCGTCCCTTTCACTATCAAAAAGATAATCACATGCCAATCCTTCAAGCACGCGTTGCAGCTCAGTTTTAATTTTGTTGCGGTTTTGATCTAAGGTTTTACCTTTTAAGCCTTCATTAAGATCACGTATCGCTTTTTGGTGACCACCATACTGCTGCATTAATTTGGCTAGCTGCTGGCCATTTTTATGATCAGGTTTACCCTGTGGCGGATTTAAATAAGCAGGCTCGGCTTCAAACTTTCTTTTTGCATACCAAAAATAATAAAGTAAAGGTGTCTTTGAAAGCCGGATAGGCACTCCATGGATAATCACTTGTTGATTTGCTAAGTCAAAGCATAACGCATCATCAGCCTCTGTTGCTTTTAATGCTTGTTCAATGTTTAAACCTTGCTTTAGGCCTATGCTAAACCAACATTGTTGCTGCTCTTTAAGCGATGCCAATTGTAATTCTTGCTGTGCCGTTAAACCCTTTATTAAACCCTGTTGCTTTAAACCATCAAACCAGCGTAACTCTTCAATAGCAGTGCTTAACTTATCTTCCGCAGTCATTAATTGATCGGGTATAGGTACTTTTTGCCTGTTAGTCTGGAGCTTAAATATAAACTTGAACAAATAATCAATAAGTAGACCTACTGCAGTAAATGCGCTTGCCCAAAAAGCCACCAGCCAATAGTTAAAGTTAACTGAACTATCAATGCTTGCATAGAGTGCGTGATTACCAAATAGCCAGTTAAGTGTGTCACTTCCTGAGAGCTGTATTTTACTTAGGTTTAATTCAGTCACAGTCAAAGAAGCAACTAAATCCCCCGGTAGCTTTGATACAAAAGTAATGTCATGCAAATCATCTAATAGTGAGTGGCTCATGCGCGAAAGTTCTTGGCTTTCATCTATGGCATTATTGAGTGAAGGGTTAACAACCTGAGGAAGCTGCTCTGCAAGTGTCATCATTAGTTGCTGCTTAGCATTTTGCCCAGATAAATAAATCAGCCCAACAAAAATAAGTAAAAATAATACAAGGGCTTTTAAGTAATTCATCTTAGCCCCTTATCGAGACTATAAGGATGCGTGGTATGAACCTTTAACAGCCTTGACTGATATTGCTGTAAATAGGTTACAAGGGGCGGCGCTAAATCAGCATATTGATTATTAAGGTACCAAGATAAGGTTGATGAAACATGCTGTAAAGGCTGTGTTTTTGAAGCTGGCCAACGCTTTAATTGCCCATGGTGACCGACACTCGGAATAATATCGAGTTTTTCTGCCAAGAAATCATTAACCAAACTTTCTCTATTCGGGTAAAAAACCAATTGTGCATTATCAAGCCCATGACCAAACTGTTTTAATTCACTCATAGGGGCTAAATAACCAGACTCACTGCGCTTGTCTTCGAGTAAACCTATTCGTTTATTTTTTAATGAATTTGCTGAAAGCTGCATATTGTCTTGATGTGAAAACCACGAAATCTGATAACTTGGCAAGCTTAATATTGCTGTATAAAAATCATCCCAATTTGGCAGTAGACCACTTAAGGCATAATCACGATTTAGAAAAAGCGCATAATTGTCACTGAGTAATTGTTCTGTGCTGAGCATTTCTCTGGGTTGCCAAGACACAGTAACAGTTTCAAAACTCTGCTTAGCGAGCAACGTATCGCATAAGGTCTGCGCAAACTCTTCAACCTGCCAATTGGTCGGCATATAAATATGAAAATGCTTTTTACCACTCGTATTTTTTACTTTGCAGCTGTAACTGTATTGCTCTTTTAAAACCACAGGCTCAATTGTTTGCTGGCTTAAAAACGCCATTGTAGGCAGTAAAACCAGTGTGGCAATAAGCAATCTTAAAATAGTGAAAACAAAATTACGTGGCATTTTTTATTGTTAAAAGTGTCTTTTAAGTGACTAATTTATAGCATTTATATTACAAACTTATGAAAAGCGTTTGGGTTAGTTTATTTGTCATAAAAACATCAAATTTAACTTTTCATGTCCCCTTATTTGGTTAAGTAAATTAATCAAAAAGACATCTCTAAAAATTACCAACCCATTGTTTAATAATCACAAAAATTTAAAAGATATCCCTGTATTTTATATCGATGCCGGTTTAACCAAACTGCAATATTTCTATTCCATTCTTTGCCCAACTTTTTAAAACATCCAAAATAACCCGGAGTATTCAAGTGACACCATTTGCTCGAAATCGATTAGCGGCTTGCGTAGTACTTGCCTGTTCATCGTCGTATAGCTATGCAGCACAAACAAACGACTATAACGAAATAGAAGAAGTCGTTGCTGTTGCATCCCCTATCAAAGACAGCCAAAAAGCAGCTATTATGGCAAAGCAATCTGCCTCTAACTTTGTTGATATTGTTGCTGCTGATACCATTGGCCGCTTTCCTGACCAAAACTTAGCAGACTCTTTAGGTCGCGTTCCAGGCCTTGCTATTGAACGCGATCAAGGCCAAGCACGCTATATAAACTTTCGCGGTGCACCATTTCGTTACACCACAATTGCCATAGATGGCATGACCATTCCTGGCGCTGAAAATGGCCGTATTCCGCGTTTTGACAGCTTCCCGTCTGTTATTACTAGTCGTTTATCTGCCAATAAAGCAATTATGCCTGATATGCCAGGCGAATCGATTGCTGGTTTTATTAATATCGAAACTTTTAACCCGTTTGATGTTGAAGGTTTCTCACTAGCCACTGATGTAGGTTTAGGTAATCAAGCATTAGGGGATGGCGATATTAGTAAGTTTTCAGTGCGAACATCATGGTCTGGTGAAAATGTAGGTATTAGTTTATTCGCATCACAAAACAGCCGTGAACAAATCACGGATAACCGCGAATTCGACTTAGAACAAGTGGATTCAAAGCTTCTAGTTAACGAACTTGATATGCGTAGCTATAAAGTAAAACGTGAAGACGAAGCCTATGGTGGCCGATTTGAATATCGTCCGAACGATTCAATGAACCGTTTTTTCTTCAGCACGCTATACAGTAAATTCCAAGATCATGAAGAGCGCAACCAGTATGTGTTTGATTTTGCTGGCGGTGCAGAAGCTGCGGGCAGCAACCTAGCTGCAGGTAAAACAGGCACAGGCCTTGCCATGGTAAGCCGCTCTTTAGAGTATGGTTTGTATGAGAACTCAACATGGACCAACACACTCGGCGCTGATCTCCAATTAGGTGATTGGTTTTTAGAAGCGCGAACAAACTTCACTAAAACCGAAAACGACGTGTTTTTACCCATGCCATACAGTTTATATGGCGCGGCGGTTGCAAGCTATGATGCATCAGATATTAACGACCCAATTGTCACCCTTGCACCAGGCACTTCACTTAACGATATAGACTATGGCTACGAAATGCTGCTGGTTTACGGCAGTGCGTTATCGATTGATAGCCTGCAATTTAAACTAGACGCAGAAACTGACTTTACTTTCGCAGGGCTTAACAACACCTTTAAAATGGGGCTAGGCCATGACCAGCGTGAAGCACAGGGCTATGGCACAAATGGTGGCATGGGATCACTATATGGGATCAATCCAAGTGACTATGTAACTGATCAAGCGTGGCATACAGATTTCACAAACAGCATTAACGGCACTTACTTCGACAATAAACAGCTTAGAGCAGATTTAGAAAGCGCATCAGGTGGACTTACAGTCACCCCAGATAACGCCAGCAAAATAAATATTGATGAAAACATCACCACAGCCTATGCCATGGTGACCAATCAATTCAAATGGGGTTCTTTAGTCAGTGGGGTACGTATTGAAAGTACTGACTACACCAGCAGTGGTCCAGAAGGAGAACATTCTGATACCTTCACCGAAATATTACCGAGTGTGAATTTAAATGTTGATTTATCTGATCAAGTTAAATTCAGAGCCGCACTTTCAACGGGTATGAGCCGCCCTACTTACAATGAATGGCGCGCATCAGCATCGATTGATACCACAGAGCAAACCATCTCGGGGGGTAATCCGTTCTTAGAGGCAGAGTCTTCATATGGTGCTGATATGTCATTAGAGTGGTATGCAGGCGATGCAAGTCTTGTTGCAGTAGGCGCTTTCTACCGACACATTGATGATGTGATTTATGCGGATACGACCTATGTAGATGCAGGTAACTACATCAGTGAATTTGCCGGTGAGCAATGGAAATACACAGGGTTTATCAATGGTGACGAAGGTCACTTCCAAGGTATCGAGCTTAACTTTATTGGCCAAGCCAGCGATTTTATCTCTGAAAGTTGGGATGGTTTTGGTTTCTCTGCCAACCTAACCCTCTTAGACAGTGAATTTACCACGCTTTCAGGTAGCAGCTTTAGTTTACCAGGCACATCAGACATGATTTTCAACAGCTCGGTTTACTACGAAAACGACCTATTCTCTGCGCGATTAAATTATCAGTATCGTGATGATTGGTTATCAACCACAGAAAACGACAGCATGGGTGAATATTGGGCTGCACAAACCCGTTTAGACCTTTCACTTAGTTACACATTAGCAGAGCCAGTGTATGGCTCAGATGTGAGTTTTTACGCCAACATCAACAACCTTACCGATGAAATTGACGTGCGTTACATCGGCACAGAAGCCACTCCTAACCAAATTGAACGCTACGGCCGCCGCTATATGGCGGGTGTTCGCATCAACTTCTAACTTACTTTTGAATTTACCGCTCAGAGTTTAATCGCTCTGAGCCGAGTAATAATTAAGGAATAACCATGAAAACAATATTTAAAAAGATTGCCATTGCTGCTTTAGTCTCATCAACACTTGCAGCTTGCACAGCAACTGCGCCTAAAGTCGCTATTGAATCTGCGCAAACTAATTTTAATAATGAAAACTACCAAATTAGCTGGCAGCAAGATGTCCCTGCAGCTGTTGATGTTCTGGTATCAACAACACCCGATTTAACGAATGCAATACTCATTGCTGATGATATTTCTACCAATGTATTTAATTGGTCACCAAGTGATGAGCATCAGCGTTACTACTTTTTTGTAAAACCAGAAAATGGTGAAGTAACTATGACCACAACGCGACTAATTCCACTTGAAGGTGGCCGTAACTTCCGCGACTTAGGCGGCTACAAGACCCAAGATGGCCGCACTGTAAAATGGGGCAAAATTTACCGTTCTGGGGTTTTAGCGAATCTAACAAACGACGACTATGCGCTTATCAATAACTTAAATATCGATACCCTTGTTGATTTTCGTGCTAATTCAGAGCGAGATTCAGAAGTCACAGTGTGGGCTGCTGATAAGGTTGAAATCATCGACCGTGATTACGAAATGGACTTTGATATGGGACAAATCGGCAAAGTTCTTCGTGACCCTAACCTAAGCCGTGAAAAGCTCGAAAATGTGATGGTACAAATGTACCCGCGAATTGTAGAAGACCAAAAGCAAAACTACACACAGATGTTCGACCGCTTAGTAAATAAAGACGGCGGTTTATTGTTCCATTGTACGGCAGGAAAAGACCGTACAGGTATCAGTGCTGCATTGATTTTAACTGTGCTAGGCGTTGATCAACAGACAATTATGAATGACTATCTTGCATCAAACGACTACCTCGATTTTGAAAATATGCTTGCTAAAGACACTGGCAAAATGGACCCAAAATATGCAGCAATGATGCAGTTTTTTGCCAGCCTACCAAAAGAAGTAGCGATGCCACTTAAAGGGGTCACTCAGCCTTTACTTGAATCTGCAATTGAGAGCATGGAGCAGCAACACGGAAGTGTACTTAATTACATTCAAGCTGAATTAGACGTAAGCGATGAAGACATTCAAATCCTGCGTGCCAAGTACTTATTGTAAATAACACTGCGTTCACTCCAAAGTTACCCTGTGCTTTTAGCGCCGGGTAACTTTATTCCTTCATTATAAAACACCATGCGATTACCCCCTTCATACTTTGCTTTGTACATGGCTTTATCGGCACACTGAATGAGATATTCTGCGTCACCATAATGCTCGGGGAACAATACAGCACCAATACTTGGCGAGTAAATAAGCTCTGCATCGTTATAAATTAAGGGTTGGCAAATCTCAGCTATCAATTCATCAACCATTTCGATGACGTCTTTTTTGTGTTTAATGCTATTGAGGATAACTACAAACTCATCGCCACCTAAGCGCCCTACACTGTCTTCTTTTTTGAGAACATGACGAATACGCATGGCAATGGTTTTTAATAGTTTGTCGCCAGCGCCATGACCATGAATATCATTTACTTGCTTAAAGCCATCAATATCGATAAACAGTACTGCAATCACGGTTGAAATGGTGTTCGCAATCGACAATGATTCTTCAAGCTGGGTGGTTAAGAAACTGCGGTTGGGAAGATCGGTCAAAGGGTCATGCCCTGCCATATAAATCAGTTTTTGTTCGAGCTTTTTTTGCTCTGTAATGTCATAAGCAATAGCTACTCTAACTTGCTTTTCTTTTGACCAATAAACAGACCACAAAACATGCACTACTCTGCCATCTTTTCTAACCCAGCGGTTTTCAAATCGTGGGTGCTGATCATTGACCACAATTTGATTAATGGCATTGATGGTTTTGGCTCTGTCTTCTGGATAGACAAAGTCGAGCATGTTTCTATTGATGGCTTCTTCTGGCGCGTATCCGAAAATTGTTTCAAAGGCTGGATTAGTAAAAAGTAACGTGCCTTTGGCATCAACTACGCATACTGCATCGAGTAGAAGCTCAATAATGTCTGACAAATAATCCGAGGTATCTATGTTCATACGCAACTTTTAAGCTAGGTCTACACTGAGTATAGACGAAACCTAACAAGTCACTGAAAGTTTAGACCTTAGTTGGATATAACTTTTTGCAAAGCCAAGCTGAAATAGCGCTAAATACCGCAATACCCGCAAAGTCAGCAATTAAATCGACAAAGTCTAGCGTTCGAGATTCGACAAAATACTGGCTTAGCTCTTCTAAAATCACAAATGTACTTACAATCAGCACAGCTAAATAAATAGGCCGCCCGGCAACGGTCATTGTTTTAAACTTAAAGGCAAGGTTGATGAATAGCGTAAGTAGTCCAAATAAGCAAAAATGCCCCAACTTATCACCGTAAGGAATGGCCGCAACGAGTTCGAAAAACACCGACTTTTGCCCAGTATTGGCAAGATAGATAACCCAACCAATAAAACCAAAAAAGCCGATAGCAATTAACACAAGAATACGTTGAAACATATTTTATGGCGCCATTTGAGAGGTTAAAAATAAAAATTGATAGGCAATCACTTTATTCCAATAGTGCCAGTCATGAATGCCCGGACGCTCAACATAGTCATGGCGGATGCGCATTTTTAACATCGCCTGGTGTAGCGCTCGGTTTTGCTCAATAAAAAAGTCATCAACGCCTATATCAAGCATAATAGGTAAGGTATCAGCGCCCTTTTTCCATGCCGTATTGCCAGCAGCAATTTTATGGAGGTTGTTAATAATGGCAATGCTATCCCATTTTTCTTTGTTTTCAGCGTAACTGCCTAGTACTTTTGCAAGGTCAAACTCTGCACTAAAGGGTCTAACATCGACCCCTGCAGACATCCCTGATACTGCTGCAAACTGGGTTGGGTGATTTATTGCAATATGCAAAGCACCAAAGCCCCCCATTGATAAGCCTGTGATTGCACGGCCACTTTTAGACCGGTTGGTCGAATATTTAGAATCGATATAATTTAGTAAATCGTCTGCGATGTAGGTTTCGTATTGCGAGCTTTTGTCGATATCTGAATCGAGATACCACGAACCGAAGTTGCCATCAGGGTTAACAATGATGACATCATATTGGTCTGCCAGTTTTTCAATGTTTGTCAGCTTAGTCCAATCGCTGTGATTTCCACTGTAGCCATGTAATACATAGATAACATTGTACTTTTTTGACTCCTGATAGCCATCAGGCAATGTCACCGTTACAGGTTTCTCGATGGCGGTTTTTTTGCCCTTAAATATGTGGGTGTCGGTTTGGTAGGCACAAAGCGGTAAGCTAAAAGCGAGGGACAGCGTACAAAGCAACTTTTTCATCATTAATTCCTTTTTCTTATTATATTTTCATTTCTCACACTAGATGTAAATAACTGAATAGTTGATAGATTTTAATCTTAGTTTTTAAATTAAATGAACTGCTAAAAAACCACTCAAATGATATAGTAAGGCCACTTTGATTTTTTAAAAAGCGTCGTCTATGTATCGTTTATTTGAGCGGATGACTAATCCGTTTCCTAAAGAGCAACCCTCTCAGCCACCTAATAGCTTATTTGCTTTTTGCCGTCATTATACTCGTGGCATGGAGCTTTCATTGCTGCTGATGTCGTTAAGCGCCGCTGCACTCGCAATTTTAGAAGTATCGCTATTTAGTTACATGGGGCAACTGGTCGATTGGCTTGGTCAATACACCCCAGATACCTTGTTTGTTGAACAGCAGGCTGAGCTTACAAAAATGGCGGTTATGTTGCTGGTGGTGTTACCTATTGTCGTGTTCTTTCACTCAGCGGTGTTACATCAAGCGCTGCTTGGCAACTATCCTATGTCTATCCGTTGGTTAGCACACCGTTATTTGCTTCGTCAGAGTGTTAGTTTTTATCAAAACGAATTTGCCGGCCGTATTGCGACAAAAGTCATGCAAACCTCATTAGCTGTTCGTGAATCAGTGATGAAATTGCTCGATGTATTAATGTATATCGTTGTCTACTTTGGCGCCATGGTGTTTTTGGTCGCAGAATCTGACTGGCGTTTAATGTTGCCATTATTGGTTTGGTTAGTTCTTTATGCCGCTATTCAAATGTATTTTGTACCTAAGCTAAAAAAAGTAGCCAGCTCGCAGGCTGATGCACGCTCAGAAATGACTGGCCGTGTGGTTGATAGCTACACTAACATTTCTACTATCAAATTGTTCTCCTACACACAGCGAGAAGAACAATATGCAAAAGATAGCATGGATGTGTTTTTACAACCGGTATATAAGCAAATGCGCTTAGTTACTAGCCTAAACTTCTCTATCAACACGCTAAATTATTTATTGGTATTCAGTATTGCAGCCCTCTCTTTGTATTTATGGTCAATTAGCGCCATCAGTGTTGGTGCTATCGCCATTGCGGTGAGTTTATCATTGAGATTAAACGGTATGGCACAGTGGATCATGTGGGAGATCAGTAGTCTATTTGAAAACATTGGTACTGTTGCTGATGGTATGAAAACGCTATCAACACCGATTGAAGTGGATGATAAAGAAAATGCGAGTACCCTTGCAGTTAATAATGGATCGATAAGCTTTGATAATGTGCAATTTAACTATGGTAAAGCTGCCAACGAAACCCATCGCGGCCCTGTTATCAATGGCTTAAATCTAGACATCAAACCGGGTGAAAAAATAGGTTTAGTGGGTCGCTCTGGCGCGGGTAAATCTACCTTAGTGAATTTATTACTGCGTTTTTATGATGTTGACTCGGGCACAATTCGTATTGATGGTCAAAACATCGCTGAGGTAAGCCAAGAAAGCTTACGTAAGCACATTGCGATGGTGACGCAAGATACCTCACTGTTACACCGCTCAGTAAAAGATAACATTCTTTATGGTAGACCCGATGCAACTGAAGATGAAATGCTTGCGGCCGCAAAGCAAGCAGAAGCAATTGAGTTCATCGAAGACCTAGAAGACAGCAAAGGCAATAAAGGCTTTGCCGCACAAGTTGGTGAACGCGGTGTGAAGCTTTCTGGTGGTCAACGTCAACGTATTGCTATTGCACGAGTGCTTCTAAAAGATGCGCCAATTCTTATATTGGATGAAGCAACCAGTGCCCTTGATTCTGAAGTAGAAGCTGCGATTCAAACCAGCCTAGACGATTTAATGACTGGCAAAACAGTAATTGCCATTGCACACCGCCTATCCACAATTGCACAAATGGATAGGCTCATTGTACTTGATGAAGGTGGTGTGGTTGAACAAGGCTCTCATGAGCAATTAATTGCCCAAGGTGGCATCTATGCAGCCTTATGGTCACATCAAACCGGTGGCTTTATCGGCGTTGAGTAGCTAGTTTTTCACTATTAAAAAAGGCATTGAATGAGTATTCTTTCAATGCCTTTTTTATATGTTAGCAATGCTGTTTAAATCAAACGTAAACCAATCAGAACTAGCATCACAATATTTGCCAAAGCAGCGATTAAAAAGAAATAGCTGCGTGGGCTTGGATTCTTCTCAGTAGCCACACCATAATACAGCAGCATATGAATGATTCTGGCTATCACATACATCCAAATACACAGTGCAAATGCGCTGCTGTTCAAGTTTAAAAAGAACCCCAGAAATACGGTACTTAAAAATAACGGGCTATTTTCTAAGGTATTCATAAATGTGCGATGTGAACGAAACACAAAGCTGTCATGACTTAATGAATTATCGAATTTACCAGGCACCGCATTGGGTTGTTTGGCTTTTGTGACAGCTGCAACTATCCACTGAATAGTAAGCATAATTAGAAAAACATACACAGCCGCATAAGCTGAAAAAGTAAGTTCAGGCATCTTCATTTCCTTTTCTATGACAACATGAATGCCTATTCCTTGCAAAAAACCAACCAATTTAAAGCACTGATTTATAATTGGTTATTTATATGATTTAGCTTTTGCAGTACCAATTGTTCGCAAAGTGTATAAATTTTACAGCGTTGCTGAGCAATTTATGAAGTAATAATAAATGTGAGTATTATTTGAAACTTAAGAAAACTAAATTTATTTTAACAGGTCGCTAAACTAAAACGGTGCTTTTTAAAGCACCGTTAGTTTTGCAATACGTTTATTCAAATTATTGAATATAAGCACCACCACAAACAGGGTTATAAGTGCCTGTGATATGACCACTTTTCTCGCTTGCTAAATAGCTCACTGTATTCGCAACATCTTCAGGTTGAGCAATTTTTTGAGTTGGAGTGTGTTGCCTAATCATTTCTTTAAACTCTTCTGGCGCTTCTTTTGTTGCATCTGTTTCTACAAGACCAGGCGCGACAATATTTGAAGTGATCCCATAAGGGCCAAGCTCTTGAGCCAAATATTTATTGAAACTATCAAGCGCGCCTTTTGCAGTACCATGGGCAATAAAAGCGGGTGCTGGCATTTCTGATAAAGTACTTGAAATAAATATTAATCGACCAAACTGCTTTTCTTTCATTACTTTAGCTGCAAGTTGAGCTGTGTTGTAAGCCGCAAACATTTCATCATTTAATTTTTGAGAAAATTCTTGCCAAGTTTGATCAAGAAATGGCTTCGAAGTAAAACTCATATTCGCATTTGAGATAAGTGCATCAACTCCGCCATGCTGGCTAATATTGTTGATCATTTCTTCAACTTGAAGCGGATCTCGGACGTCTGCTTTAACAGCAAAAGCCTCACCACCATTTGCGATAATTTCATCAGCAAGCTTGTTTGCAACTTCTGAGCTATTTACATAATTAATAAATACTCGGTAACCCTCAGCAGCCAATTCCTTTGCGCAAGCTGCACCAATACCACGCGCACCACCTGTAATTAATGCATTTCTTTTAGACATACTAATTCCTTATTAATAAAAAATATAATTTAAGATTTGAGCAAAGATCGAAGATTTGAGACAACCTTAACTAATAGCTCTTGCGATTCATTTAAACCTTTAAGATCAATATGATTTTGAGAATCATCTAATACACCCTGAGCAATTTTTGTGCATTCGCTTACAACATCGAGTGACTGCTCTGTCAGGTTAACCAATTTAGTACGGCTATCTGTTTCCGACTTAACTCGCATAATCCAGCCATTTTTCTCTAATACTTCTACTGAGCGGCTTACGCTTGATTTTTCAAGATACAAAATGTCACAGATTTGGCTCTGTGATATGGAGCCATATTGCTTTAAAGTTAAGATCACTCCCCATTGTTCCGCAGTGATATTTATACCTGCCTGCTTAAACCGAGAAGTTAAAAGCCGATTAAATAAACGACTCGCTAAACCTGTTAAATGTCCCATAGAGACCGTTAAAGGCACTTCTGCTTGGTGTTTATTGTTTTCCAAAAGCGTTCACCACATATAGTTGCATATACAACAAAATAACTTAAATAAGATTTACTTGCAATTAGCATTATTCAACTTTCTTAAATTTCGATTCAGGTTAGCCTTGTTGCTATTTCTACTTTACCGCAGCCTTAAGAGCCTTTACCCTTACCTATTGATCATTTTGTGGTATGAATAATATTTAACCACAAAAATTCTAAAACTCTAATAATAAAGGTTTTTTATGCGTTTAGGTCCCGGACTTCTGGTCACCGCTGCTTTTATTGGCCCAGGTACCATCACCACGGCAAGTGTTGCTGGTGCTAATTTTGGCTTTGCTCTTATTTGGACTTTATTGTTCTCTGTCATAGCGACTATTTTGTTGCAATCTATGGCAGCTCGTCTTGGTGTGGCTACAGGGCTAGATTTAGCCTCAGCACTTAGAACCACCATTCAAAGACCGATTTTTAAAGCCCTGGCTGTAATATTAGTAATAAGTGCGATTGGCATTGGCAGTGCAGCTTATGAAGCTGGTAATCTGACTGGTGCAAGTTTAGGACTGCAAGAAATACTACCTTCTGTAAGCCCACTACTCTGGACTCCCCTTATTGCAATTTTAAGTGCAGTACTTTTGTACACTGGCAAACATAAAGTCATTGAGGGTGCGTTAATTGTTTTAGTGGTGTTGATGAGTTTAGTGTTTATTTCAACGCTGGTGATGGCGGCTCCGCCACTTGGAGAAGTGCTAAAAGGGTTTATACCTAGCTTACCTGATAATTCTATCACCACGGTACTTGCCTTAATAGGCACAACAATTGTGCCCTACAACCTGTTTTTACACTCTGGGGTACTTGCAGAAAAACACGATAGTTCAAAAAATATCGACAAAGTTATCAAAGAAACAAATCTTGATACCAGTATTTCGATAACTTTAGGTGGGATAATCACGTTAGCTATCTTATCAACAGCCTCTGTGGCATTTTACGGTACCGATGCAGGTAAAATTTCAGCGGCCAATATGGCTGTGCAGCTTGAGCCACTTCTAGGTGGTATGGCTCATTATTTCTTTGCTATCGGTTTATGTGCTGCCGGGCTTACTAGCGCAATAACTGCACCTCTTGCGGGTGCTTACGCTGTTTGCGGCATGCTTGGTTGGTCAACACAAATGAGTGATACACGTTTTAAACTGGTTGCTATCACTATCCTTGTTTTTGGTGCACTGGTCGCATCACTTGGGCTTGACCCAGTTGCGGTAATCATCTTTGCGCAAGCTGCCAATGGTTTATTACTGCCAATTGTAACCTGTTACCTTGTTTGGTTGGTAAATCAAAAATCGGTAATGAAAGGCTACACTAATTCGCTGTTACTTAACCTTGTAATTGTGCCAGTAATACTGCTTATATTTGGCCTTAGCGTTTATAAACTAAGTAATCTAATTTTTTAGCTTTTAGTTTGAAAAAATGTATAAAAAAGGCCGCAAATTTGCGGCCTTTTTATATGTTGAGCACTTATTTAGTATAAGCGCGTGGCATCGCTGAATCAGTTGTATAACGATCGCGTAGTTTGTCTTGACGCGCTTCGGTTGAAACCTCTTCACCGTTGATCCACATTTTGCTTACGTGTGAGTTAAGCTCAAATGGATCTGCAGACCACATAACTAGGTTTGCACGTTTACCTTTGGCAATTGCGCCTGAGTTTAAACCAAAAACATCAGCAATATTGCTGGTTACTGCGCTAAGTGCACCTTGTTGGCTCATACCGTATGACACAGCATTACCTGCATCAAAACGTAATTGGTATACATTGTGGCTTGAGTCACCAGCAACACCAATAATGACTTTTACACCGGCTTTTTCAAGCTTACCTGCGTTAGCAAGGTTTGCATGTAATGAGTCAAAGCTACCCGGTAAGTTAGCCATAGAACTGATGATCACAGGTACATCCGCTTTAGCTAGAGCATCCGCAACCACAACAGCATCATCACCGCCATGAATCACTAAATTGATGCCATAGGTTTCTTTTAACTTAACAAGTTCATAGATGTCAGATGCGCGTTGAACACTCGCAATCAGCGGCATATCACCAGCAAGCACAGCTGCTAACACTTTTTGCTCTGTTGATGGCTCTTTTTTGTCATCTTTTTTAGCTGACTTTTCGCCTTCAAGCTTGTCGATAAGTGTTTTCATCGACATAGCACGTGAGCCTTTACTCTTTTCACCTAGGTGAACAACAAGCGCAACTTGCTTTTTATTTACGCTTTCAAAGCTGCCTGATAGATCAACTACAGATGCAAGACCCGCAAAAATACTGTCACCGCCGTTTGGTACAATCACGTCTTGAGTAATGCCGCCTTTGCGTGCATAAGGAATTAAGCTACTGCGTGGGTTGAATGCAAGGCTTGGATCAAAATCAATCCCCGCTTTGTCGTCACCACCATCACGCGACCCTGCAACAGCACCCACTTCGACTAAGCCTAATTGGTTCATAGTACCAATAAAGCCAGCAGTCACGATTTGGCCTTTTGCATCAATGGTTGTATCCGCGTTGATAGACGCAGGGTTAATAGCAACAATTTTGCCATCTTCAATAACAACGCTTGCGCCTTCAAGTACGCCTTGCTCTGTTGAAGTGTGTAGTGTTGCATTTACAATCGCTACCGATGCAGCACTTGCTGTCGCAGAAAATAAGCCAGCAGCAACAAGTGACAGCTTTAATGATTTAGTTAATTTTGTCATCAATGTTACTCCTATTTTTGACCTAGCATGAAATCACTTTGTGCTTGGTATTTATCATCGTTACGATCATAAACTTTGGCACCATCGATAAATACTTGTTCAGCTTTCGCATAAACACTGAATGGGTTTTGGTTCCAAATAACCACATCAGCTTGCTTACCTGCTTCAAGTGAACCTGTTTTATCATCAATACCTAGCGATTTAGCCGCGTTTGAAGTGATCCACTTGATTGCGTGTTGCTCAGAGATGTCGTAACCCACATCATTTGCGCGATACATCACTTTACCGGCTTCTTGGTTTAAGCGTTGGATAGTTGTATCAGAATCAGAGTGAACAACGGCACATGAATTTTTAACAGCATCTACAATTGCTACGTTCTCTTGAACCATGTCGTAGGCTTCCATTTTAAAGCCCCACCAATCAGGCCAAAGTGCCGCACAGTTACCGTTCTGGGCAAGTAAGTCAGCAATTTTGTATGCTTCAACACCGTGATGGAAAGTACCTGAGTGATAACCAAACTCTTTACCAAGGTCGATCATCATGGCCATTTCTTCTGCTTTATAGCAGTGGTTATGAATTAAAATGTCACCTTCTAACACACCAGCTAGCGTATCTAGCTTAATGTCGCGGTGAGGTGCTGCAGGGTTTTTACCCGCGGCATAATCACTTTCGTATTTATCCCACTCGCGTTTGTACTCAGTCGCTTCAATCCACGCTGTGCGATAGCCCGCCATGTTACCCATACGCGTTGATGGTAAAACACCTTTGCGGCCATAAACACGTTTCGGGTTTTCACCACATGCCATTTTTAAACCATACGGTGCTTCAGGGAATTTCATACCTTGCATTGTGTGCGAAGGAATGTTTTTAAGTGTTACACCGCGGCCACCAATTAAGTTTGCTGAACCTGGTAGAATTTGTAATGACGTAATACCGCCTTCACGAGCACGGTTAAAGCCAGGATCTTGTGGCCATACTGAATGCTCAACCCATACTTCTGCAGTCACAGGGCTGGTCATTTCATTACCATCTTGATGAGATGCCACCGATGGAGTTGGGTATGCACCTAAATGTGAATGCACGTCAATAATACCTGGTGTTACCCATTTACCTTGTGCATCAATTGTTTTATCTGCTTGAACAGAAAGGTCTTTACCTACTTGTTGTACTTTGCCATCAACAAAGAATACATCTGCGTCATCTAAACGTTCACCAGTGCCGGTTAAAACAGTGGCATTAGTGATTAACGTACTTTGTGATGCAAGTGGCTGATAAGTGCTAGGGTATGGGTTTTTGTTAATTGAGACTTTTGGATCTTGTGGGCCATTGTCTTGGCAACCCGCTAACGCGACACCAAGCGCCATAACCAACAAGGATGGTGCAAATTTCTGCATTCTTACGTTCCTCTTTTTTATTATTTAATTACTTTAACTAATTGTTAATTCTAATGCGAGTAAACGAGGCCAGTCACCAATATTCAAGACGAACAACCAGCCTCACAGAGCGCTATTTCTTTATGTAGTTGTTATATAACTGCTCTAACGCACCTTCGGTCGTTAAGCTCGGATCTTTGTTGATAAAATGTTTCACAGTTCGAGTTACAAAGTCTGAGTTTTGCTTATGCTGCTTGGCAAAACTTTTAATCAGTGAATCAGCATCGTTAGCTGCGGTTACTTTTTCGTGTCGATGGCGGTATTGACTCAATGCTCGGTTAAAATCGCCATTATAATCTTCTACCACCAGCTTATAGAATTCTGTTCTGTCGACTTGTAAATCATTAATGCAGTAATTAAGCGCGTCTTTAAAGTCATAAAAGACTTTGCCTTGCACATCAAATTCGGCACGCTTCTCACGAATAGTGACACTGGCATCTTCAGTTGCATAGCTGTAACCTTGAAATGCTAATCGCTCTGCTGCCTCTGCACCTAACTTCATGCCTGCTTTAATACTGTGCACAAACTCATCACTCATATCGTGAAGTTCACTCTCGTGCCACATGTGATAAATTCTCAGCGCTTTTGCATACTTTGTTGAGAGTTTCTTTTTAAGCTTTGTCACTCGCCCATCAATAGTCAGCACTCGTTCGTTATGCAGTAATGCAAAGCACTCATAACATGCTGGAATTGATATAAATTCAGCCTCTTCGCCTAAATCTATAATACTTTGTAGCATATGCAGTGGCGGACAAAAATCTCGCTCAGTTGCTTCACAACCACAATAAAAACATTGATTAAAGTGTTTTGATTCAGATGCATAGGCTTGTTGATAATAGCCTGCTAATTTTGTGGTCACTCATGCTCCTTATACTCTGAATAGCCTTTTTAAGAAAAGCTAGAGTTAATACTTAAATGTAAAAGCTACGTAAAAATTAAGCCTTTAATACGAGCCAAAACACGTTTTAAAAAATAAATGAAAAAAATTTCAGCCTATTTGTGTCAAAATTCACACTTTAAAATAGCACTTATCAAGCGGTTAGTTTTACTTGTTCACATCTACATACTTACTTACATCTTGTCGATTTTCATTAACAGCAATTGTTCTTGTTTAGCGTAATACTTTAAATGTGCCCAGCAAACAGGAAGTGTGAAGTATCCATAAAAGCGAGGTCGCACATACTAAACGTAATACGGACAACAACTGGAGAGAAAGATGAATACGTTAACTACAGCACTCGGTACAGCATTAATTTTAGGTTCTTCATTAGCAGCAACTGATGCAAGTGCTGCACAATTTGTCGCAGCAGATAACTCGCCTGGCACGCAAGCTTGCATGGCCATTGCTTCTAACAAACCATTAAACGTATCAAGCACAATGCGCGATCTACGCTTAAGCAAACGAGTAATGACAGAAAAACTACTTTGCAATGATATGACGACTGATAAGTTTGCAAGCACTTATGGTTTTCATAACTCTGCGAAATACTTAAATTTTGAAACAGCAACTAAAACAAGTATTCAAGATATTGCTAAAGTATCTGATGACACGGTGATTGTTATTGCTGGTTCTAAATAATGATGAATTCACTGTAGCAGGTCTTTAAAGGCCTGCTACAAGTTTCTTCTTCGTTAAACGAGCGCAGCTATCAGGCCAAATAGGCCGCCAAATACCCCACCCCAAATCACTAACCAACCTAAATGTTCTTTGATCATGGTTTGAATAATATCTTTCACCATGGTTGGCGTAAGCTCATTCAGACGCTCATCTACTAAACGCTCAACAGTGCTGTGCAATGAGCCACCAAGATGAGAGTTGGCAAATAGCTTTTCATCTAGAATCGTTTTAAATTCGTCGCTCTTTGAAATATCAATCACCGCTGCTTTCATTTTTTCAATGAAAGGTTCACGCATCGGCTCAAGCGCATCACGGCCACCAAACATTGATAGCATGCCACCAAATTGTGAGTTTTCGATAACCTCAATTAAAGAGTCATAAGCCGGACTTAAATTAACTTCACTGATCACAGGCTCTAAATCAATATTTGGCTTAGCGAGCGCCATGACCTGATCTATTTTCTCTTCGGCGAAGAACTCGGTCATTACCAAGTTACGAATAGCCACCTTAAAAGACGCAAACTTTAAAGTTATAACCCCAGAGCCGTATAAAAATGGTACTTTTTCGAATAGCATGTGAATAGCAAGCCAGTTAGTTACTGCGCCCGATAACGCAAATAAACCAACAGAAAGCACAATTGCTTGTTCAAATAAAAATCCGACTAATACTAAGGCAAGCGCCACTAAATTAGTAATGAGACTTTTATTCATCTGACCCCTCATAAATACTTCGATAAACTTTAACAATATTAACGCTATGGGTTTGTTAATTCATCGTCTTTTTGCCATAGTTTAATTATATGGTTAAAAGGTGAACAAAATTATGTGGAATTCGGTGAATGAACAGATTAGCCAAGCGATGCACTTTGATTTTAAGCATACCTTTAAGCGCCAATTACAATCACCCAATAACGACAAATACTTCCAAATTGGTGATGATCTACACCACTTTTTTGTGAAAGTCGCTCACTTGAGTGATCTAGAGCGCCTAGAGTGCGAAGCCTTTAATCTTGAGCTATTAACCCAAGAAAGCTTATTTATGATCCCAGACTGCATCACCACAGGTTGCAATATTGAGTTTTCATTTATCGTGCTTGAATGGTTAGAGCTTGATAAACAGCCCCATACCAATTGGCGTGAAATGGGTGAGCACCTTGCCCATTTACACCAAAAGCATACCCAAGCCATGTTCGGCTTAGATAACGATAATTTCCTTGGCCCTACTCTACAACCAAATCGCTGGCACAAAAAATGGGATGTATTTTTTGCTGAAGAACGCATTGGTTGGCAATTGCAGTTATTACAAGAAAAAGGCATTGAGCTTGTCAATCAAGACACCTTCATCGCTTTTGTTAAAGACGCACTGCATAGCCATGTTGTAGAGCCTTCGTTATTACACGGAGATTTTTGGCGTCGAAATATGGGCTTTTATAATAATGTTCCCAGTGTATTTGACCCTGCTTGTTATTATGGTGATCGGGAATGTGATATAGCAATGAGTGAGCTATATGCGCCACTGCCTGATAGCTTTTATGATGCCTATAACGAAATCTATCCTCTGCAGGTAGGTTACGAGCAACGTAGAGCCATCTATCAACTATACCCTATGCTCAATAATGCCAATATCTTTGCAGGGCACTATCTTACTGAAGCAAAACAACAAATTGATCAGCTACTGAAATAAGCGAGAATTCACTGTAAAAGGAATGTCACAAACCGCTAAACACAGCTATATTTAGCTTATAAAGCGTATTAATAAAGATGCTAACCGAATTGGTAGCACTACGCTTACATCTATTCGGTTAGTGAGTTATATCAATCTAATTAAATCTAGATTCATTTTTGATGAGTTAGGGTTTAATGAAGATTGCAATTTAACGAACTCAGGCATGCCTGATTAAGGTAAAAGCTGATGAAAGACCAATACACACAACGGATTTCATGCCCTCACTGTGGCCACCACATTCATGTTGCACTTGATGCAAGCGACGGTGACCAAGATTACTATGAAGATTGCGCAGCATGTTGCAATCCCATTCATTTAAATATGCATATAGATTACGCACATAACAAACTCGAATTACATGTCGATAGTGACGACGAGCAAATTTTTTAATTTGCTCGTTTTTATACTTATTTACCTCGTTTATTGTATTTATTTTGCTTGTTGCGAGAGATAATTTTCGACCGTGTTGATAATGGTATAAGTTTGCTGATCGACTTCGATATTTAACTTATCACCCTCGCGGTAGTTATCGAGATTGGTAATAGAGAGTGTTTCTGGGATCAGGTGTAGCCAAAAGCCCTGCTCATCAACTTCACCTACAGTGAGGCTTGCCCCGTTAACACTCACAAATCCCTTATAAAGCACGTATTTTTGCCACTCTTTTGCTAATGCTAATTGCATTTTACAGTTATCTTGATGGTGGTTAATTGAAAGTATCTCGGCCATACAATGAATGTGACCCGACACGATATGCCCGCCTAATTCAGTCCCAAAAGTCACTGAACGTTCAAAATTCACCGTCTCATTGACAGTCAGCATACCTAGGTTGGTTAACTTCAATGTTTCATCAATCACATCAAAATTTATAACACAGCAGCCTTTCGTGTCTGATGCAAACTTCACCACGGTTAAACAACAACCATTAATGGCTATACTCGCGCCGATATTCAAGTTTTCAGCATATTGCTGATCTACTTTTAAAGCTAGCCTCAATACACCGCCTTGGTTAGTAGCGTCAACCACAACGGCTTGCGTTTGCACAATTCCAGTGAACATCGCTTTCTCTTTTTTTCATTAAATGGATAACTGCGATTTTTATTGATCTATGAATAGATTACAATGGCTGTCTGTTTACTTAGTCGTGTAATTTATGTCTTTTTGTAGTTGGGAAGCCAAAAGGTTAATTTCGTTAGCCATTCCTGTTTTTTTGGCACAGGTAACCCTTATTTTAATGACGGTTGTAGATACCGTGATGGCAGGCCAAGTAAGTGCAACAGACTTGGCGGCACTTTCTATTGCAACAGGTATTTGGAATCCGTTAATGCTTGCATTGCAAGGCATATTATTGGCGTTAACGGGTATCATTGCGCAGTTTGCTGGTTCAAACGATAAACAAGGTATTAGTCATTATTTTCAACAGGGCCTGTATCTGGCATTAGTACTTGCCATAATCGGTTTAGGGCTGGCAAGCCTCGCTGATACTGTACTAAGTCAATTAGATACTTCAAAGTCTATTACGGAATTAGCCGAGCAATATATTCATTTTGTTAAATGGGGTATTTTTGGGTTTTTACTTTTCAGTGTGTATCGCAATATCACTGAAGGTATGGGAATGACCAAACCTGCTTTTTACATTAGTTTAATTGGCTTAGCGGTTAATATTCCGGCCAACTACGTATTTATCCACGGTAAATTAGGTTTTCAAGCGTACGGTGGCGCGGGCTGTGGTATTGCCACGGCGCTGGTATTTACAGCAATGGCGTTAACTCAGGTTATTTATTGTCACTTTAACAAAAAGATTGATGCCAAAGCATTGCTAGCCAATTTCAAAGCGCCAAAGCCCGCTACTATATGGACTATCACCAAAGTAGGTATTCCAATTTCATTAGCTACCTTTTTTGAAGTAACGCTATTTGCTTGTATTCCTTTGTTTATAGCGCACTTAGGTGCAGTTGCTGTTGCCGGTCACCAAATTGCAGCCAGTGTGACGACATTACTGTTTATGATGCCGTTAAGCCTCTCAATTGCCATTAGCATTCGAATAGGCAATTTGTTTGGCCAACAACACTATCAGCAGTTAAAAAATGCCGTTAAAACGAGTTATATTCTCGCGGCAATTATTGCTTTTCTGCTGGCAAGTGTGACCTTTTTTGCCCGTGATATTATAAGCCAATTGTATTCTGACAACCCTGAAGTATTGGCACTTGCCTCTTCAATCATGGTACTTGCTTGTATCTATCAATTACCAGATGCCCTGCAAGTTTCTGCCAATGGTATTTTACGTGGATTGAAATACACAGCACCGATTGGTTATATCACCTTTGTATCCTATTGGTTGATCGGCTTTGCGCTTGGCTTCGTACTTGCTCGTACAGATTTAATTGTTCCAGCGCTGGGCCCTCATGGCTTTTGGATAGGCATTATTGTGGGTTTAAGTGCCGCAGCAGTTATGTTGATGTTCACTGTTCATAGGCGATTTAAACATGCACCTTTTTTGCAAAACCAATAGCCTTTTAAACTCTATCATCGCAACAGCGTGTGTGGCACTTATTGCCTGCACGCCCTCTTCCGGTGATGTAAATCACACCTACGCGCAAAGATTAGAAAACGTACTTAAAACCGAAAGTTTTAAACTCTCTAAACCAAGTACACTAATTGTTAACCACTTTTCTGAAAATACTGAAGATAAAGCAACCATTGGCATGCTTGAACTTGCCCAGTTACGTCAATGTAAACTTGCAACCCTTATTGCTGAGCACAATAACCAGCTTGGCAAAACAGCAACGCCTGCTAATGTTCTTAGTTATCAAATTAAGTTTATTCAAAGCGCAAATGAATGCTTAGAAAGCTTTGATGAGCAAGGTGAGCTAGTTGAAAAAATAAAACTCACCGCAGTACAAAAGCAAGCAAACCTATCAAATTACTTTAAAGCTATGCTGCTCAACGAAAGCGAGTTTAAGCAAAGCTGGCAGCTAAGTTCGACACACATTGATGAAAACACCGCAGGTTTTAGCGAAACCGTGAGCGCGATGGAGCAAATTGCTAAGTTAAACAACCAAATTAATACCGGCAAAATAAACGCTATAGAGCCTGAGCAAATCATCAACCAACTCGAAGTATTAAATCGTTTTAAATACAACAAGCTACTCATTTCTGCGTCAAGGGTGCAAACACATTACAATCAACAAATAACAGCGCTGCTCATGCAGTACTCAAAAGATGTGCTCTGCCCTGAAAATAAGAATAAACAAAAGGCACAAACGCTAAGTAATGTGTTTAAAAAGTTTTATTTAGAGCAACTACAGCCTTATCAATCATTCTTAGTTGGTCGATTAGAAACCCTACAACCTCTTTACCAGCAAATATGGCATGACACCGAAATGGCCCAGTTTGTAGATAGCGACAGTAATGCCGCAATTTTACAAAGTCTTAAGCGCTCTGCGAAAAGCCATGTTGCTTGGTGGCAAGGTTTTTACAGAAGGTGCGAAATTAGTCCGTTATGAATAAAAAACCAGCACTTAGCACAAAAATAGCTAAAGCTGCTTGATTCACACAACCAGTCGCTATATATTAGCCTCCGTTGTTTAGCCACGCTAACAACAGTTTTAAATCAAAATACAACCGTAGCTCAGTTGGTTAGAGCGCTACCTTGACATGGTAGAGGTCGGTGGTTCGAATCCACTCGGTTGTACCACTCTTGATTTTAACACCTCAGTACGACCGTAGCTCAGTTGGTTAGAGCGCTACCTTGACATGGTAGAGGTCGGTGGTTCGAATCCACTCGGTCGTACCAATTTATTCAAAATCCTCATAATTTCATTATCCTAAAATCAATATTATACAGTTGAAACTCAGTTGGTTAGAGCACTACCGCTCTCTATGACCCACGCCAAAATCAGTGGTTCGAATCCACTCGGTCGTACCAATTCTTAATGTTCCAAGTTTAAAATATGTAGTTCAGTTGGTTAGTGCACTACACCTCTCAGTCTTAAGCACTTTGCTTTATTGCCTGAATTAAAGATGTGAAACTGAGCAGCTTAAGTAAAACAATATTAATTCGCTAATTTCAAACCAATAATTCCAAGAGCAATCAGCAGTAAGCTGGCAATTTTTAATAGGCTTACGCCTTCTGATAATAGCGTCATGCCAATAATTGCTGAGCCAATTACGCCGATACCCACCCAAACCGCATAAGCCAAACTGAGTGGTAATGATTTGAGCGCCACGCTTAAGCAATAGAAGCTCGCAGCCATGGTTAAGAGTGTAAAGAATGAAATGAGTGGTTTAGTAAAACCGTTTGATTGTTTTAGGCCATAAGCCCAAGCGACTTCAAGTAAGCCAGCAGTAATAAGTAGGATCCAATTCATGGTCGACCTCTTTATGGGGTCGTCCCCGAATTTAAATTACAACTTTAAGGTCGTCCTTAAAGTGGTGTAGTACATCACCACACCCGACAAAATCTAGCACGCCCAAGTTAGCAAGGCAACTATAACCAAAAAAAGCGAGCAACCTGCTCGCTTTTCTCTACTTGGTTTTGTTTATCGCCTATTAACTCACATTTAGCGACCAATAATCAGTGCGCCACCTTGAGCTAATAAGTTTAAGGTTAACTTACCACTGTTACTTACTTTGACTTGCTTGGTTCCTGCACTGCCATTTTTGTTATCAAACAACAGGGTGACTTTTTTGCCAGCTAACATAGGTAAATCAATATCTAATGTTTTGGTTTTATTTTCACCATTCACAGCTGCTACCCACCATGTTTGTTGATGACGCCTTGCGATCGTTACATCTTGACCCGGCTGACCTGCAATATAGCGTGTTTCATCCCATACCGTTGGCATCTCCTTTAAAGTATCAAGAACAAATTGAGGTTGCTCTTCAAGGTTATTTGGCGTCAGGCCAAAATGTTGCACTGGTGATTGATAAAGCACACCTGTTGCCAGTTCAAATGTATCTGTGGTTTTACGAATAGTGCCGTCTGTTTGATCTTGAGATAAGCGTTTGTTTAAAAACACTGGGGCAAAGTCCATAGCGCCAATAGCATTACGAGTGAACGGTAAAATAGTTGCGTTATAGGCATGTAAATCTAACGAATTTTGATGAAAAACAAGGTTCTCCGATGCCAGTACCGCTTCAGATGTGACGAAGTTAGGATACATTCTTTCCCAGCCACGCGGTATGGTGCTGCCATGAAAGGTGATCACTAAACCATACTGATTTGCATCAGTGAGAATATCTTCATAGAGTTTAATGGTTTCTTGTTTGTCACCACCAAAAAAATCTACTTTAAGCCCTTTTACACCAATGCTTTGCAGCCAGGCCATTTCATTTCGACGTGCTGGTGCACTGTTCATTCTATTTTGTGGGGTCTGTGGTGCATCATTCCACCAGCCATTTGAGTTGTACCACAAAATAACATCAACGCCCTTTCCATTGGCGTACTTAACCAATTCAGCCATTCTCTCGCGGCCAATGTTTTTATCCCACCAATTGTCGATTAATACATATTCAAAATTTAATGATGCAGCTAAGTCAATAAATTTGATTTGGTCATCGTAGTTGATACTTGGGTCTTGCCAAACAATCCAGCTCCATGTTGAACGACCCATTTTATACTCTTGGCTTGCTTGATAAAGGGGTTTAACTAAATCAAACGCCACGGTTGATTCAACGATTGGTTTTAAACTTGCTCCTAACGTGATGGTGCGCCAAGGTGTGGTTGCAGGCATTGCCATAGCCGCATAAGTTGCACCAATGCCATTGTTCTCTCCAGCCTGAGGAAATGAAATACGATAAACACCGTCTTTCGTGCCTTCGCTTAATTTTGAGCCAACATAATGGCTATCAACCCCGGTTTCTGAGATTAAAAGCCAACCTTTATCGCTATTTTTAAATAATGCAGGAAAGGTATAGCCCACGCCGTTCGCTGACGGTGTTCCAAGGGTTTCGTTAAAGGTGTAAGGCTCTTCGTAACTTGGTTTTGTTTGCATCCAGCCCGTTTCAGGTAAGGCTTGTGGGCTTATAAATGTAGTTGCAGAATCTGGTAAATTAAAAGCGCTGTATTCAGCTAACACCTTGATACGGGTGTCTGTTTCAGCTCCCGATATCTGATATCGAAATGCAACATCGCTATCAGACACATTAAACTCGACGCCAAGCATTCTGCCGTCTTGGTTTTCAAATTGCGCTTTGAGTGAATTTGCTGTGTAGTTTACTTCACTTACCTTCGCATTATGCAGCTTATAGCTTTCATTGACTGAAGCTGTTGTATGGCTTTTATATTTTAGGCTTTGTGAAAAATCACCCAGGTTGGTTTTTAAACCAAGCTGTGATTGCTGCAAAAACACTTGGTTGCCATAATTTACCCTATAAACAAGCTGATTTTGTTGTTTTTCGAGTTTTACAGTTATTTGTCCATCTGGGCTTGTAACGCTAAGCGGTAATTGTGCGTGAGCAAGCATAGAGCTTGTGAGAAGTGATATATAGATACTTGGTTTTATCATTGTTGTTATCCTTAAGCTGCAAAAGCATTAAGTGATATCATAATACAAATGTAAACTTTTTGTCACTCAAGCCTATTAAAATAAGCTGTGATCGAAAAATGTACTCCATCCGTTAGATATTGTTACAGTTACTAGGTTGTATATTTACGGCAAAAGGCTAAGCTTTAGATAAATAACAAAAACTTAAACAATTTATGAAACTACTAACCGTATTTTTTTTATTCGCCTCATATCAAGCTCTTGCGGGCCTTACGCCTGTTAGCTTTGAAAAAAATGGCGAAATCATCACTGAAGAAGCGGTGCGTTTCAACGGCGGATATGGTTATAACTTAGATGCCAAACATGTTCTAAAGCTCGTTACTTTAGATTGGCCTCCTTATATAGACGAAAACTTATGCAACAAAGGCTGGCTTTACCAATTTGCTGTAAGCTCCTTACTTGAAAAAGGCTATGGCGTGCACATTAGCTTTTATCCTTGGGCGCGTGCCGTAAGAGAAGCTGAATTAGGTCGCGCTGATATTCTCTTTCCTGAATATTTCATTGAAGATGATGTTATTTCAGATAACTTCCTTGATAAAACCCGCAACAATTTACTCGCTTTAAGCCATGCCATTCCAGCTGGGAATCTTTCTTTCGTGGCGTTAAAAGGAACTCAAATTCCATTTAATGGGGATTTAAACTCTGTAAAAGACTTGCCTATTGGTGTAGTTCGCTCATATAAAAACACCAAAGAACTCGATGCCATGATTGATAATAAAGAAATCGATACAATCGTCGCTAATAATGAGTACCAACTAATTCATCTCTTACTTAGTAACCGAGTAAGCCTGATTGTGGCAGATCTTGAAGTGTTAAAAGCAAGCGTTTACAAGTCTGAATTATCAAATAGCGGCAAACGACAAATTTTAGAATCACTGGTCGCATTAGAGCCTAAGCTTGAATACAAACCGCTATATTTTTCTGTCAGCAAATCAACGCCGCACTGGCAAAAAGTTTTAGAAGACTTAAATGACGAAATAGAACTAATGCAACAAAGCGGCAAGTTTGACGAGTTTATCGAAGGTATGAAGCAACAATGCTACGGATTAGACAAAGCGGCGTAAACGCCGCTTTATTTTGATTATGTGTACTGCTACTCGGGCACTCGAACCCAGCCTTCCATTAATACACGTGCACTTCGGCTCATACTTGCTTTTGTGACTTGCCAATTACCATCAACAAGTGTTGCAGCAGCGCCCACTTTTAAAGTGCCAGAAGGATGACCAAAGTTTACCTCTTGTCGCTCACCACCACCTGCAGCAAGGTTTACTAAAGTTCCAGGTATGGCAGCTGCAGTACCTATTGCTACCGCAGCCGTGCCCATCATAGCATGGTGCAATTTACCCATCGACATAGCACGTACCACTAAATCAATATCGGTTTCATTTACAACTTTACCGCTTGATGCGTGATAAGTTTTAGCTGGTGCAACCCAAGCTACTTTTGGCGTATGTTGACGTGCTTTTGCTTCATCAATATGAGAAATTAGCCCCATTTTCATCGCTCCATAGGCGCGAATCGTTTCTAACTTTTCAAGTGCCGATGCATCACCGTTAATGGCTTCTTGTAGCTCTGTGCCATCGTAGCCAACTTCACTGGCGTTAATGAAAACTGTAGGAATACCCGCATTGATCATCGTTGCAGACAACATACCAATACCCGGCACCTCTAATTCATCGACTAAGTTACCTGTTGGAAATAAGGCCCCTTCGCCATCTGCGGGGTCCATAAATTCAAGTTTCACTTCAGCGGCTGGAAAGGTCACGCCATCAAGCTCAAAATCACCAGTTTCTTGCACTTCACCGTTAGTAATTGGCACGTGCACTATGATGGTTTTATTAATATTGACTTGCCATACTTTAACTTCAACAACGCCGTTCTCTGGAATTTTGCTGGCATCAACAAGACCGTTTGACACAGCAAAGGCCCCGACTGCTGAAGTTAAATTACCGCAGTTACCACTCCAATCAACAAACGCCTTATCGATAGCAACTTGACCAAACAGATAATCAACATCGTGATCAGCTTTAGCGCTTTTCGATAAAATCACCGTTTTACTGGTGCTTGAGGTTGCACCGCCCATACCATCAGTTTGTTTTTGGTAAGGATCGGGGCTGCCAATCACACGTAATAACAGGTTGTCGCGCGCCTCACCTGCCACTTGGGCAGGCTCAGGTAAGTCAGTTAAGTTAAAGAACACTCCTTTACTGGTGCCGCCACGCATATAGGTCGCTGGCACCTTAATTTGTGGTTTAAACGCCATCGCTTAGTGCTCCTCAGATTCTAAAAAATCTTGCGCGAAACGTTGCAGTACACCACCCGCTGAATAAATTGACACTTCTTCAGCGGTATCTAAACGGCACGTCATTGGTACTTCAACGATTTCACCATTGGCACGGGTAATCACTAGTGTCAATGTTGCGCCTGGTGTTGGCTCACCTTTCACACTAAAACTTTCACTACCATCAATACCTAGCGTAGTTCGCGTCGTGCCTGCTTTAAACTCAAGCGGTAATACGCCCATACCAATTAGGTTTGTGCGGTGAATACGCTCAAAGCCTTCTGCTGCAATCACTTGAACACCAGCTAAACGTACACCTTTTGCAGCCCAGTCACGTGATGAGCCTTGACCATAATCGGCACCTGCCACAATAATAAGCGGCTGCTTGCGCTGCATGTAGGTTTCAATAGCTTCCCACATACGTGTCACTTTGCCTTCTGGTTCAATGCGAGCATATGAACCTTGCTTCACTTCACCATTTTCTTTAACCATTTCATTCAATAACTTAGGGTTAGCGAATGTAGCACGCTGTGCTGTTAAATGGTCACCTCGGTGAGTAGCATACGAGTTAAAATCTTCTTCCGGTAGACCCATTTTAGCCAGGTATTCACCAGCAGCACTTGACGCTAAAATCGCATTCGAAGGTGATAAGTGGTCAGTAGTGATGTTGTCGCCCAACACAGCTAGTGCACGCATATCACTCAGAGAGCGTTCACCCGCTAATGCGCCTTCCCAATAAGGAGGACGGCGAATATAAGTACTTTGTGGGCGCCATTGGTAAAGCGGGTCGTTGTCTTCACCGTAATCTACACTTAAATCAAACATTGGCTCGTAAACCTTTTTAAACTGCTCAGGTTTAACACTTTGTTTGATCACCGCATCAATTTCTTCATCTGATGGCCATAAATCCATTAGGCGAATTTCGTTGCCTTGTTGATCATGCCCTAATACATCTTTTTCGATATCAAAACGAATAGTACCGGCAATTGCATAAGCAACAACCAGTGGCGGTGAAGCTAAGAATGCTTGTTTAGCATAAGGATGAATACGACCATCGAAGTTACGGTTACCCGACAGTACAGCTGTTGCGTATAGGTCACGGTCAATCACTTCTTGCTGAATTTTTGGATCAAGCGCACCACTCATGCCATTACAGGTTGTACACGCAAAGGCGACAATACCAAAGCCAAGTTGCTCAAGCTCAGGTAATAAATTGGCTTCTTCTAAATAAGATTTAACCGCTTTAGAACCCGGTGCCAGTGATGTTTTAACCCATGGCTTACGAGTTAAACCTTTAGCGTTAGCATTACGCGCAAGTAAACCTGCGGCAATAACATTGCGTGGGTTACTGGTATTAGTACAACTTGTGATTGCAGCAATGATACAGGCACCATCTGGCATTAAGCCTTCTTCATTCTCAACAACGCCAGTGATACCCGCTTTATCAAGATCGCTAGTTGCAACACGGCGATGTGGATTCGAAGGGCCCGCAATATTGCGACCAACTGATGATAGATCAAAGGTTAACACACGCTCATATTCAGCCGTTTTAAGGCTATCACTCCAAAGGCCAGTCTCTTTTGCGTATGTTTCGACTAGTTTAACTTGCTCTTCTTCACGGCCAGTTAAACGTAGGTAATCAAGTGTGTTGTCATCGATGTAGAACATCGCTGCTGTTGCGCCAAACTCTGGCGTCATATTAGAAATAGTTGCTCTATCTCCTAGGGTAAGTGCATCAGCACCTTCGCCATAAAATTCAAGGTAGGTCGACACAACTCTTTCATTACGTAAAAATTCGGTGATCGCTAATACAATGTCGGTTGCAGTAATACCCGGTTGTGGCTTGCCTTTTAGTTCAACACCCACAATGTCAGGTAAACGCATGTAAGATGCACGGCCAAGCATCACACTTTCAGCTTCAAGACCACCTACACCGACTGCAATAACACCTAACGCATCGACCATAGGTGTGTGGCTATCTGTACCAACTAAGGTATCTGGGAATGCCACGCCATCACGTTTTTGGATCACCGGTGACATTTTCTCTAAATTGATTTGATGCATAATGCCGTTACCTGGCGGGATCACATCAATATTTTTAAATGCTGTTTTTGTCCAATTGATAAAGTGGAAACGGTCATCATTACGACGGTCTTCTATAGCACGGTTTTTTTCAAATGCGTCAGGTTCAAAACCTGCGTGTTCAACCGCTAATGAGTGGTCAACAATTAACTGTGTAGGTACCACAGGGTTTACTTTTGCAGGATCGCCGCCTTTTGCAGCAATAGCATCACGCAGACCTGCTAAATCAACTAACGCTGTTTGACCTAAGATATCGTGACAAACAACACGAGCAGGAAACCATGGAAAATCTAAATCACGCTTGCGGTCAATCAATTGCGACAATGCATCATTTAGCATTTCAGGTTCACAGCGACGAACTAAGTTTTCGGCAAGTACTCGTGATGTGTAAGGAAGTGTGGCATAGCTGCCCGGTTTAATTGCATCAACAGCAGCGCGGGTATCAAAGTAATCGACTCCGGTGCCTGCTAATGGTTTTCTAAAATTTGTATTCATGATGATTCTACTTGTACTTGGTGACGGTGAACAAAGGTGGGCTGATTGTTTTTGTATTTATTTCGCCCCTTCATAAAGGGGCAGCTAAGCTACCCCTATCACTGATTTAATTACGATTAACGCTCAGAAATTGGCGTATAGCTGCGCGCTTCTGGGCCCGTATAATCTGCACTTGGGCGAATAATGCGGTTGTTAGCACGTTGCTCTTTCACGTGTGCTGTCCAACCCGTAACACGGCTCATCACGAAAATTGGCGTGAATAACTTAGTTGGAATCCCCATGAAGTGATACGCAGATGCATGGAAGAAATCAGCATTACAGAATAATTTCTTTTCACGCCACATAACTTCTTCACAGCGAACAGACACAGGATATAGAACATCGTCACCCACTTCTGCAGCCAGTTTTTCTGACCATTTTTTGATGATCACGTTACGTGGATCTGATTCGCGGTAGATAGCGTGACCAAAGCCCATGATCTTGTCTTTACGCTCAAGCATACCCATTAGTGCATCTTCAGCTTGATCTGGGCTTGTGAAGCCTTCAATCATATCCATAGCCGCTTCGTTCGCACCTCCATGTAGTGGACCACGTAAACTACCAATAGCACCTGTTACACAAGAGTGAATATCAGACAATGTTGATGCACACACACGCGCAGTGAATGTTGATGCATTAAACTCATGCTCTGCATAAAGAATTAAAGACACATTCATTACTTGCTCAAACAGTGCTGATGGTGCTTCGTCATGTAATAAACGTAAGAAGTGTGCACCTACCGAATCATCATCTGTTTCAGTTTCAATACGAACGCCGTCATGGCTAAAACGATACCAGTAACAAATAATGCTTGGGAATACGGCAACTAGGCGATCAATCGCATCATTCGCTTGTGAGAAATCTTGCTCCATTTCTAGGTTACCTAGCATAGAACAACCCGTACGCATTACATCCATTGGGTGCGCGTCTTTAGGAATGTTCTCAAGCACTGTTTTTAGTGCATCTGGTAAACCACGTAGTGATTTTAACTTTGCTTTATATTCAGTCAGCTCAGACTCTGTTGGTAATTCACCGCGCGACAGTAAAAAAGACACTTCTTCAAACTGTGCTTTATCTGCTAATTCACTAATATCATAACCACAATAAGTTAAACCTGAACCTGATTTACCTACTGTACACAGTGCTGTTTCACCTGCTACTTGACCACGTAAACCTGCGCCGCCTAATGCTTTATCTACCATGAGTGTTCTCCTTATATGTTGTCGTTATGATTTTTTAGCTGAGAAAAGGTTATCGAGTGTGTTTTCATATGAGTGATAATCTAAGAACTCATATAATTCCGCACGTGTTTGCATATTGTCTACTTGGCTTTGTTGTGAGCCCTCGCTAAGAATAGACGAATACACATTAAGTGCTGCTTTGTTCATCGCTCTAAATGCACTAAGTGGATAAAGTACAATTTCAACACCCACTTCGCTCAATTGCTCTTTTGTATAAAGTGGCGTTTGACCAAATTCAGTGATGTTCGCAAGAATTGGCACATTTAACGCTTTAGCAAACGCTTGGTAATCTGCTAAATCATGCACAGCTTCTGCAAAGATGGCGTCTGCACCTGCTTCAACACACGCTGCTGCGCGGTCAATAGCTGCATTTAAGCCTTCTTTTTGGAATGCATCAGTACGCGCCATAATGTAAAAATCACTGTCTGTTTTAGCATCAACCGCAGCTTTAATACGATCAACCATTTCATCTTTAGACACGATCTCTTTATTAGGACGGTGACCACAACGTTTTTGTGCTACTTGGTCTTCAATATGGAAGCCCGCTGCGCCTGCTTTGGTCATTTCTTTAACGGTACGAGCAATATTAAAAGCACCGCCCCAACCTGTGTCAGCATCAACAAGAAGCGGTAAGTCGGTAGCGCTGGTGATTCGACGAATATCTTCAAGTACGTTATCAAGGCTAGTCATACCTAAATCTGGCATGCCGTATGATGCGTTAGCAACACCCGCACCTGAGAGGTAAAGTGCTTGGTGACCGGTTTTCTCTGCCATCATTGCGCAGTACGCATTTACGGTGCCAACCACTTGTAATGGCTTGTTGTTGGCGATTGCCTGTTTGAACTTTAATCCTGCTGACATTGGATAACTCCTATCTTTGAACGGTTTCAGCTCTTTGGCTGACTCTATTTTTTAAATCTAAATTGTGACTGTTTAACTACAGCGCTACTGATTTTTTGCTGCGAGTAAGTCAAACTTCGTCTGAATATTTGCCTGAGACGCACTAATATGGCGCTTCATAAGCATTTCGGCTAATTCACCGTCATGGTTTTCAATGGCATTAATAATAGCCAAGTGTTCATCAAACGCTTTTGATACACGTGGCCCAACCATCCCCATTTGTACACGGTACATACGAATTAACTGGTACAACTCATTACATAAAAGATGAATTAAGTGTGCGTTTTTCGACCCTTTAATAATGCGATAATGAAAATCAAGGTCGCCCGCTTCTTGGTAGTATGATTCACCTTCTTTTACACGCTGTGTTTGTAAGTGCTGATTCAATAACTGTTTTAAACCCTGCACTTCTTCAGGTTCCATGTTGTCGGCAGCTAACCGACAAGCCAGCCCTTCTAAGGCACTACGAACCTGATAGACTTCGATTAAACGCTCGGCGGTTAGTGCAACAACACGACAACCGACATTTGCTTTACGCTCTACCAAATAACAGCTCTCTAAACGATTTAGCGCCTCACGTAAGGTGGCACGGCTTACACCATAGCGTTTAGCAAGTTCTGGCTCAGAAATTTTGCTACCCTGCTCAATGGTGCCCTGTACAATTTCACGGCGCATGTCGACAAACACTTGGTCTGATGCAGTTGTTATCGTGATATCGTTGTAGTTATCGTTGGCTTTTTGCTCTGTCATAAATAGGTCTATCAAAGTACTAAATTAAGATTGTCGACAATTTGTAAGTTCACTATGCGCCCTATCATTGCAAGTGTCAACCTTGAGATCGGAAAAACAGGCTAAAAAACCAACAAAATGTCGACATAAATTGATATTTATCAAAAATAATGGCTATAAAGAACATTTATATTAGCAATATGTCGACACTTCAATATCGCTCTTAAAAAGCTAAAAATATCCCCCGATAGCGCTATAAATGGTATGATCCAGCTATTATTACGTGATGTGAGAGCCATTTAGTGGACGCTAATACATATATTCCTGACTCATTTATTGATGATGTAAAAAGCTACCTTCCTGAACATTTATCATTAGACGACTTTATTGCAGCCTGTCGCCGCCCACTGAGACGATCTGTTCGCGTAAATACTTTAAAAATGTCAGTCGATGAATTTGAGCGTCAATGCGCCAAAAAAGGATGGGAATTAACAGCAATTCCATGGTGTGAAGAAGGATTCTGGCTAACACGTCCTAGCGACGAAGAAGCGGCCCTTGCAATCGGTAATACCGATTTACACTTAAGTGGTGCTATGTATGTGCAAGAAGCCAGCTCAATGTTACCACCGGTAGCACTGAGAGCCGAAGTTAAGCAAAGCGACGCGGTACTTGATATGGCATCGGCACCAGGTTCAAAAACATCACAAATCGCCGCCATGATGGATAATAGTGGCGTGTTAGTGGCCAATGAGTTGTCATCGTCACGCTTAAAAGTATTGGCTGCAACCCTCAAACGTATGGGTGTGGGTAATTGTGCATTATCACATTTTGACGGTGTGATATTCGGGGATTACATGTATGAGTGCTTCGACAGCATTTTGCTAGATGCCCCGTGTTCAGGTGAAGGCACGGTTCGTAAGGATGCAGACGCCTTAAAAAATTGGTCAATCGAATCTAATATTGATATTGCTGCTGTGCAAAAAGCCCTTATCAAAAGTGCCTTTTATGCCTTAAAACCAGGCGGCACATTAGTCTATTCGACCTGTACTTTAACACCCCTTGAAAACCAACAAGTGTGTGAGTATCTATTAGCGGAGTTTCCTGATTGCATCGAGGTACAATCGCTTGATACCCTGTTTGATGGCGCAGACAAAGCGACAACCAGCGAAGGTTATTTACATGTTTGGCCGCAAACTTACGACAGTGAAGGTTTCTTCATCGCTAAATTTAAAAAAATAGCGTCAAGCGATAACCCTAATCAAAAAGTTAAAAAAGGCGCATTTCCGTTTGCTGAATTTGATAAAAAACAAAGCCAAGCGTTTATGCAAACAATTAAAAAACAGTTCGGTCTAAAATCACTTAAAGGCACGTTAATGCAGCGTGATAAAGAGCTCTGGTTGTTTCCTGATGGCTTTGATGAACTGCAAGATAAAATTAAATACTCACGTTTAGGTATTCAACTTGGTGTGATCCACAAAGGTGGTGTTCGCTTAACTCACGAGTTTGCCACTGTCTTTGGCCAAGATTGCGATAAAAATACCTTTGAGATGTCTGCTTGCCAAGCAAACGATTACTTTAACGGTAAAGATATTAGGCTCGAAAAACCAACGCAAGATAATGGTGAAGTAGTTTTAATGTTATGTGGTTGTCCGGTAGGACTTGGTAAGTGGCAAAAGAATAAAATTAAGAACTCATTACCGCGTGATTTGGTCCAAAATGCCCAGTTGATAACTTGGGTATAAGTTGCGCATAAAGACTGTATAAATAAGGCGCTAATTTAGGTAAAAAGCTGTAACAGACTGATTTTAAACTAGTATAAAATTTGTACATTTACCGTGCAATTTCCTGCTGATTAACTACACTTAAAAGTACTTTCTACTTCTCCCTACTGAATTTAGAAGGTGTTTTTATAGTTAGCGCAGGCTCACACGAGCCACCCCCTAAGCCCAGAACAATGCGGATTCGTTCTGGGCGTTTTTTTATTCAAAGCAATCGATTAATTATCGTTTAAATCGAATTCAGTTATTTGATTATCAGCGTGAATAAGTTCATATTTAGCGAGTAAACCGTCATTGAGCTCAATTAAGCTGATAGCCGCATTACTGACTAAATACTTTTGTCCTTCGCCTATGGTTTGGTGTTTATCTACTTCCATTTGCCAACGTTTAGTGAAAAAGTTAAGTGGGCTTTTCGGGGCATATAAAATTGAGTCGAGCTTATCGAGTACATTGATAAGTTTTCGTGGGAACTCATTTTTAATACCACTGGCAGTTAACTGCCAAATACGGTTTTTATGCTTACCAAAGCGTTTTTGCACTGAAAAACAAAATGAATAATGAACATCACCAGAGAGGATCAAGGTTTCTTTTGGTGTATCTTCACGGCGAAAAGTATCTAACAGCTTTTTAGCAGAACCTTCATGGGCCATCCAGTTTTCAACATCAACCAACAAAGGTTGCCCGCAAAAATTAAAAATAGCTTGGATTGCTTCAATCGATTTAACACCAAACACTGGTGCTGGAGATACAATAATCACTTTATCGTGAGACAATAAACTTTCTTCTAATTCAGTGAGCCTTTCCCAATCAAGTAAACCAGATGGTTCATTGAAGTTTTGTTCATTACGCCAGCGATGGGTTCGGGTATCGAGCACCACAACTTTGGGGATGGTATTAAGCTCGTAATGCCAATAGTTAAAATTGAGTATTAGCTTATCAAAGTCTTGAAACTGCCAGCACTGTTGCTGCAGGCTTTGTTTAAAGCTGGGTAATAATGACAACGAGTTATCACCTGCATCATTACCAATCCCCTGCATTAACCAATAACTAATCAGGCCATTATTTACAATACGACGGCTAGCTGGGTGCTGATAAATAGCTTGCTCCCAGCCTGCGGTTAAGTTCCAATCATCGGTGACATCATGATCGTCAAACATCATTAATGTCGACACATTAGCAAATAATCTTTCAACGCTTTGAAGACCCTTTGCAAAGCCAAGCAGTGCGTCTTTTTCAAGTTTAAATAGATTAGCGTATTTAGGGGCTAATGCTGGGCATTCAATTGATTCAAAATCAATTAGCTGCCAAGTAACAGCGCTGAAGTTTAATAAATAAAGCGCTATAAATTCTTGAAAATGAATTAAGTGGTTTTCAGCTTTTAAACTTGAGAAGTGTGGCTCATCTTTTTTAAGCCAATAACCAACACCAAATTTACTGCGTTTTTGCCAAGGTACTTTGGGTAAGTGTAAATGGCGCTGATAAAGTTGCTGCTCAAACTCTTCTGGTAAATCTAAATCAAGCGCTGGCTCTTGAAACACACCAAATAGGCTAATCACTTTTTCAATCGCGAGCAGCATAGGCCCTGCGACATCATCCGCATATATTTGGTCGCCAGATAACAATAATAAGTCAGCACCTGCATTAAGAGATTGGCGCTGACCATTTTGCCAATTATCTGCAGCCACAAAGCTATCTTTTGCAGGGTGATGAGGGTTACGACACGAGCCATGAAGAATTCTATCGAGTCGATTTGGGATCACAAATGCCGGAGATTCGGCACGTTCATAGCAATAAGACGACAAATCAAGGCTTTTATCTTCATCATGTAATGAATAATAGATCAGTGAATCAACTGCAAACTGACCACTGACTGGCATGACATTAATGAAATTTAAGTAAAGCTGTTGCCCTAATTGGATTGACTCTAAGTTAGAGAAAGTCTCAACACCGTTAAACTCAATTCGGTATTGGCAAGGCCTAGTTGTAACAAATTGAAAGCACACTCGCCCTGCATCTGCTCGGCGTACCATTGGCCCCATTACTAACTGAGGTAAATTCGATACGCCGTGCACTATTACGCCCTTTTAGCTTGATTAAACAACGAATAAAAGTTGTTAGTTGTTGCTTCAGCTAACTCGTTAAAAGTAAGCCCTTTTAACTCAGCGATGTAGTAAGCGACATCTTCAACATAGGCTGGTTGATTTGTTTTACCACGATATGGAACAGGCGCTAAATACGGTGAATCTGTTTCGATCAATAAGCGATCTAGCGGAATTTGCTTTACAACGTCTTTTAATTCTACGGCATTTTTAAACGTAACAATGCCCGAAATAGAAATATAAAAGCCCATATCAATGGCTTTTTTGGCCATTTCCCAGTTTTCTGTAAAACAATGCAATACACCACCACAATTCTCGGCATTGTGAGCGCGCATTAAGTTAATAGTGTCTTCTCTGGCATCTCGTGTATGAATAATAAGCGGCTTATTTAGCTCATTGGCAACGTCGATATGACCAACAAAACTCTCTTGCTGAACAATGTGGGTGTCTTTTGAGTAATAGTAATCAAGACCCGTTTCACCAATTGCAACCACTTTGTCGTGGCTTGCAAGTGAAATTAGCTGTTGCTTATCGAGTGCGTCTTTTTGATCAAGTGGATGCACACCGCATGATGCAGAAACATCTGGATAGTGTTTAATTTTATCCAACATGCTTGGGAATTGCTCTAAAGTTACGCTTACACATAAAAAGTGTTCTACTTTCTTTGCACGAGCATTATCGAGTACTTGGTCTAAGTCTAAGTCGAGTTTATCAAAATCTAAACGATCTAAATGACAATGAGAATCTACAATCATGGTACTACTTTTATTACATGGTATAGGTCGGATTGCCGGAGTTTAACATAGTACCGAGTAGTTTTTCGATTTTCGCATTCAAATTGGTTTTATCATCGATAAAATTAACACCGATACCTGGTGGGTTTGAGCTTTGTGCACCTTGCGGTGTGATCCAAGCAACTTTACCTGTTACTACATCATCCTCTAGTGCATCTGGTAATGTGACCTTTAAAGCCAATGAATGACCCATTTCAAAGCGCATATTAGTGCGAACAAACAAACCACCATTTTTTAGATAAGGCATGTAACAGCGATATAATTCTTCTAAGTCTTCAATATCTACTAATAATTCTTGCACGATACTTCCTAATTTTGGCTTTCACGTAAAGTAAACGCTAATTTTGAAATGGCTAGTTCCAAGTTTAAACCAAGCACATGTGAACTATTATAAAGAAACTCTGAAATTGCAGATTGTGCTTTCTGATAATTGAAAAAGTCCATTCCTAACACTAATTGCGTTTTAAGATGCTCTGTTAAGAACAAAGCAAATACATTAACCAAGCTATGATCTTTATTAAGGATGTCGACTAACGCACTGAAATTATGGCTGTCTTTTATCTCAGTTGCAAATTTATAAAGAGAATTGACAGCTTCAAGTTGGTTGTCATTTTGCCACTGTTGAACAAGCAGTGGCTGCCTAGCGAACAACTCTAACCATGAATAATTAGCAATATTTAATGATGCTAACCATTTTTTCGTATATTCAGAGTTAACTTTTATTTCGTGTACGGCACAGCGACTTAAAATTGTTGCAGGTAATAATGCTGTTTGTTCGCACGTTAACAATAAATAACGGCGCAAACTTGGCTCTTCAAGGGTTTTTAATAAAGCATTAGCCGCTGCAGTGGTCATTTTATGACACTGTTCAAGTACCACTACTTTGTTACCATTTTGTGCCGCTGAATGGTTGATAAAATCACTGATCTCACGAATTTCATCAACGCCTATTGTTTGGCCTTCCACCTTTACAACGCGTTTATCAGGGTGAGTACCTGCTTGATTAAGTTGACAGCTTTTACAATTGCCACAGGCTTTTAAATTTACAGGTGACGCGCAAAGTAAGCCATCGGCGAGCGAATCGACTAAACATTGTTTGCCAACACCTTTATCACCATTAAATAGCTGGGCATGATGAAAGCGTTGCTGTGCAAAACTTTGCGCTAGTTGCTGATAAAGCCCTTCAAGCCATGGCAAAGGCATATTAATTTAAACCTGCAAAAAAGTTATCAAGCACGGTTGTGATTGCCGCATGTACTTCTGGCATTGTTTGGTTTGCATCCACTGTTTTGATACTGCTATCAGTTTTAGCTATTTCAAGGTAGCGTGCGCGAGTGCGCTCAAAAAAGCCTAATGCTTCTTGTTCGATACGATCAAGTTCACCACGGCCTTTTGCACGAGCAAGCCCCACAGCTGGGTCAATATCTAAATAAATGGTTAAATCAGGTTTTAAACCATTTAGCACCATATCAGCTAAAAAAGAGAGTTTAGTTTGTTCAATACCACGACCACCACCTTGATATGCTTGTGATGAAAGATCATGACGATCACCTAAAACCCAAGTGCCCTTTTCAAGTGCCGGATTAATAACATTAGCAACCAATTGCGAGCGTGCTGCATACATGATTAACAGCTCTGTTTCACCGGTCACTGTTTCTTGGTGAGCCTGTTTGACGATATTACGCAGCTCTTCAGCCATAGCTGTACCGCCAGGCTCACGTACATTAATAAAATCGACTTGCTTGTTCTCTAAATAAGCTTGGCATACGGCAATAGCCGTTGATTTTCCGGCCCCTTCTAGGCCTTCAATCACTATAAATTTCGCTGTCATATGACTCAATTCTGGTTGTTAATTTAATTGGTACTGCTTTACCGCTCGATTATGTTCTTGCAATGTTTTCGAAAATTGATGGCTGCCATCCCCTTTCGCAACAAAATACACAAATTCAGACTCAGGTGGATTAACCGCGGCCAAAATCGCTGCTTTCGAAGGCATAGCAATGGGTGTCGGCGGCAAGCCTTTTATCTTATACGTGTTATACGGTTTATAGGTTGTTAAATCTTTTCGTTTTATATCGCCATCAAAATCAGCACCAATGCCATAAATAACCGTTGGATCGGTTTGTAAGCGCATATTGGTTTTTAAACGATTGGTAAATACCGCAGAAATTAATGGTCGCTCAGAAGCAAGACCCGTTTCTTTTTCGATAATAGAAGCCAGTATTAACGCTTCATAAGGTGAACTTAATACTAAATCTGCAGCTCTAGTTTGCCATGCAGCGTCTAATTCCTGCTGCATTTTGTTGTATGCGCGTTTTAATAAGCCGCTGGCACTATCTTCGCTGTGGTAGTGATAGGTATCAGGGAACAACCAGCCTTCTAAATTCTCTTCCGTGTTACTTATCTGCGTCGCTAAATTTTCTGTATCTAAGTCTTGGCTTAAATGCGCTTGCTTTTGAATATTAGCAACAACGTCTCGAAGTGGCTGACCTTCAATAATTGTAAAGCTAAAGCTTACTTGTGCACCTTGATTGATACGACGAATATTATCAATAACTGCGCTTGTATCCAGTTCATATAGACCCGCTTTTAGATCAGTAAGCGTAGGATCTAATTTAGCAAGTACTTGAAATTTAAAGCAGCTATCAACCCACTGCTTTGTTTGCCATGCTTGGCAAAGCTGATTAAAGCCGGTGCCACGTTCTACTTTAAATAAAGTACTATTTTCAACTTTTAACGGCATTTTTAATGCTGATTGAAGCTGTTGATAGCCAATACCACAACATAGCAATGCTAATAACAGCACGCTAATAATGACTTTTATCACACACTCTCCTTGGCAAACTGCGCCGTTAATAGCGCTTTACTGCATTCAATATCAAACTGTGTATCAGCAATTCGTGCAACGGGCACCACGCCCATTAAACTATTGCACATAAATACGGCATCCATAGCTAAAAGCTCATCGAATTGGATTGCTTTAAATTCAATGGCTAACTTATCACATAAAGCGCTGAGATAAACCCCAGTGATACCGCAGCGGTCTAACTTAGGTGATATAACTTGACCGTCTTTAATAGCAAAAATATTTGCAGCAGAGCACTCAATCGCATTGTTATCATAATCAAGTACAACAACGTCATCACATTCAAGGCTGCTCATTTGCTTTTTGATAAGCACTTGCTCTAAACGGTTCAATGTTTTTAAGCCTGCAAGTAAAGGTTGATGTGCAAGTTTTACGTCGCTGACTGCTAAGCTTACGCCCTGCTGCTGCCAACTTTTATAGTGTGAAACTGCAGGCATTACACTGATCAGCACTTGAATACTTGGTGTATCTGGTAAGCCATAACCACGCCCACCTGCACCACGGGTGATAACTATTTTTAAAATACCGGTTTGTGTATCACTGATTGCGTGGTTAACTTCGCGCTCAATTGCAGATAAATCTAATTCGGGGAAAAATAGTCTTTGCGCGCATTCTTCTAAACGCGCTTTGTGTAAATCCCAGTGCTCAACGACAGAATTAACCACAGAGCCTGTGGTAAAGAAGCCGTCACCATAATTTAAGCCACGGTCTTGCGTGCTTATTGTAGTGTCTGGTGTGATTATTTTTATTGTTTGTTTTAATTTACTCATACAAAAAAGCCCAGTTAAACAACTGGGCTCTTCTTTTTAGTCCGTTGTTAAAAAGAATTATACCTTTTTAAACAGCAACGAGCCATTAGTACCACCAAAACCAAATGAATTACATAGTGCGTAATCCAATTTAGCGTCACGTGCAGTGTGCGGTACGTAGTCTAAATCACAGCCTTCATCTGGGTTATCAAGGTTGATTGTAGGGCTTACTTTCTGGTCAACAAGTGACAAGATAGTAATGATCGACTCTACCGAGCCTGCTGCACCTAACAAGTGACCCATCATTGATTTAGATGAACTTACCATCACATCTTTCGCTGCATCGCCAAAAATAGTTTTAACAGCTGATGTTTCGGCTTTATCGCCTGCATTAGTCGATGTACCGTGAGCATTAATGTAACCAACTTGGTCTGCATTAACTTGTGCATCATTTAGGGCATTTTCCATCGCTAGAGCTGCGCCTGCACCGTCTTCAGGTGGAGACGTCATGTGATATGCATCACCACTCATACCAAAACCAACGAGTTCAGCGTAGATTTTCGCGCCACGTGCTTTAGCATGCTCATATTCTTCAAGTACGATAACACCAGCACCATCGGCAAGAACAAAACCGTCACGGTCTTTATCCCAAGGGCGAGATGCTGCTTGTGGATCGTCGTTACGAGTTGATAATGCACGTGCTGCATTAAAACCACCCATACCAATTGGTGTCGATGCTTTTTCAGCACCACCGGCTACCATTGCATCTGCATCGCCGTATGCAATCATACGCGCAGCATGACCAATGTTATGTAGACCTGTAGTACAGGCTGTAACGATTGAAATATTAGGGCCACGTAAACCGTGCATAATCGATAAATGACCAGAAATCATATTGATAATGGTCGAAGGCACGTAAAACGGAGAAAGCTTACGCGGGCCGCTGTTTAATAGTTTGATGTGGTTTTCTTCAATTAAAGTTAAACCACCGATGCCAGAACCCACTGCTACACCAACACGAGTGGCGTTTTCTTCAGTGATCTCTAGACCAGAATCTTGTAGTGCTTGTACACCCGCTGCAATGCCATATTGGATAAACAAATCCATTTTCTTTGCATCTTTCGGTGACATGTAAGCTGATGCATCAAAGTCATTCAGCAAACCTGCGAATTTGGTGCCGAAACTTGAGGTATCGAAATGCGTGATAGTTTGAATACCACTTTTACCGTTTAACAAACCTTGCCAAGTAGATTCAACATCATTACCTAGCGGTGTCAACATTCCTAAGCCAGTTACGACGACTCGACGTTTAGCCACGGGTTGCCTCCAATAAGGGAATTATTTTAGGTGGGGTGTATACCAAATTTATTAGTATCATTCTATAGATAGACTAAGGGCAGCTTAATGCTGCCCTTAAAATCAAAATGCGTAAAATTACTCAGCGTGAGCTGTAACGTAATCGATTGCAGCTTGAACTGTAGTGATCTTTTCAGCTTCTTCGTCTGGGATCTCAGTGTCGAACTCTTCTTCAAGAGCCATTACTAGTTCTACAGTGTCAAGTGAATCAGCACCTAAGTCGTCAACGAAAGAAGCTTCATGTTTTACTTCTTCTTCTTTAACACCTAGTTGCTCAATGATAATTTTCTTTACGCGTTCTTGGATGTCGCTCATTCTTCTTTCCTTTATTAAAAACGCCAATGCGTTATTTTCAGATTGCGGCGTAGTTTACGCCGCATAATTCTGTGATTCAAGGATTTGCTGATAATTACTTATCTGGTCAAACCTCTCGAATAGTATTTGTTCATTTATCGCTTATTTTAATAGCGAATTCAAGTATGTTTAAAGCAAGATCACAAAAAATTCAACAATTTTCGATAATCTTTCGTTATCAAATTTTTGCTAACTTTCATTAAACCATGTACATCGCGCCATTTACGTGCAATGTTTCGCCTGATACATACGCAGCAGCGTCTGATGCTAAATAACATACCGCAGCAGCGATTTCTTCAGGTTGGCCTAAACGCCCTGCAGGTACATTTGCAAGGGTAGCTGCTTTTTGGTCTTCAGTCAGCTCGTCTGTCATATCTGTTTGGATAAAACCAGGTGCAACAACGTTCACTGTAATGCCACGTGATGCCACTTCGCGTGCTAATGACTTAGTAAAACCAATTACACCCGCTTTCGCTGCAGCATAGTTAGCTTGACCCGCATTACCCATAGTGCCCACAACAGAACCGATATTAATGATACGGCCATTTTTCTTTTTCATCATAGGGCGTAAAACAGCCTTAGATAAACGGAAAATTGAGCTTAGGTTAGTATCGATGATGTCATCCCACTCACCGTCTTTCATACGCATTAATAAGTTATCGCGAGTAATACCCGCATTGTTAACTAATACGTCGATATCGCCTAAATCAGCCTTGATCGCAGCAAGTGTCGCCTCAATCGATTCAGGATCTGTAACGTTAAGGGCATAACCTTTACCGTTGTCACCTAGGTATTCACTGATTTTAGCAGCACCTGATTCGCTTGTTGCAGTACCCGCTACTTTTGCACCTTGTGCAACTAGCGTATTTGCAATCGCTTTACCAATACCACGGCTTGCACCAGTGATTAGGACAACCTTGCCCTCAAGAGAAAATAAATTTGTCATTCTATTCCTACTTATTTCGCTTCATCAATAGCAGCTTGCGTATTAACCGCAGCACATACCATTGCTTTATCAATTCGTTTAGCAAGACCCGTTAATACTTTACCTGGGCCAAACTCATAGCTTTGTGTGATACCTTGAGCAACTAATGCTTGTACAGTTTCAGTCCAGCGAACTGGGCTGTAAAGTTGACGTACTAATGCATCTTTAATTGCTTCACTTGATTGCTCAGCTTTTACATCAACGTTGTTGATTACATCACACTTAGGTGTATTAAATGTTAAAGCGGCTAAATCAGCAGCTAATTTTTCAGCAGCTGGTTTCATTAGTTCACAGTGAGAAGGTACGCTTACTGCAAGTGGTAAAGCACGTTTAGCACCTGCTTCTTTACATGCTTCTGATGCACGCTCAACTGCCGCTTTGTGACCGGCAATAACAACCTGACCTGGTGAGTTGTAGTTTACTGGTGAAACAACTTCACCATTTGCTGATGCTTCACACGCTGCTTTGATTTCGTCGTCACCTAAGCCGATGATTGCAGCCATAGAACCAACACCCGCAGGTACTGCTTCTTGCATATATAAACCACGATTTTCAACTAGTTTAACTGCTTCGCTTAAGCTTACAACACCAGCACAAACTAATGCTGAATACTCGCCTAAACTGTGACCAGCCATAACAACATCGGCATCAGGGTTTGCGTCTAACCATTGACGGTAAATAGCAACACTAGCAGTAAGAAGTGCTGGTTGTGTACGATGGGTTTGATTTAATTCTTCTTCTGGACCATTTAGTACAAGTGCAGCTAGATCATAGCCAAGAGCTTCAGATGCTTCAGCGAATGTTGCTTTAGCAATTTGTGAATCAGCTAATAGTTCAGATAACATGCCCACAGTTTGTGAGCCTTGACCTGGAAATACGAGTGCAATTTTATGTGCCATACTTTGCTCTTATAATTAAACAAAAAAATATTCTGTAGCAAGCAGCATAACAAGTTTTAGATATGCTGCACTACTTTGTTGTTGGATGTGTTTGCTCAAAAATCGCAGCGATTTTTTCAGGGAGTTGGCGTTCGACTTCCCGCGCGGCTTCATCAATAGCAGCATGAAACGCCTTTGGTGAGGCATTGCCATGGCTTTTAACAACAATACCGCGCAATCCTACCAGACTTGCGCCGTTATACTGGTCGGGGTTCACCCGCTTGTAGAGTTTTTTTATCACTGGACGCAATAAAAACGCTAAACTTTTGTATAAGAAATGCTTGTGTAAGGCTTTGGTGAGTTTATGCATGATCAGTTTGGCAATACCTTCACAGGTTTTTAATGCCACATTACCTACAAATCCTTCGCACACAATAACATCAGCTTTTCCACTGAAAATATCACTACCTTCACTGTAACCTGTGTAGTTGAGATATTCACACTGCTGCATTAACTGTGCAGCTTGTTTTATTCCTTCATGCCCTTTGATGTCTTCAGAGCCAATATTCAATAAACTAACTCTTGGGTTATCACATCCAAGTGCCTGCCCTGCTACCACAGAACCCATAATGCCAAATTGATAAAGGGTTTGTGCATCACAATGCACATTCGCACCTAAATCAAGCAAATAAACAGGGTTTTTACGTTCGGTTGGAACAGCAGAGATTAATGCAGGACGTTTTACGCCTGGAAGCATCTTTAATACATAGTGCGCCATAAAAAATAACGCGCCTGTATTACCAGAGCTTACACACGCTTGCGCTTCACCCGATTTAACTAAATCGAGGGCAACTCGCATTGATGAATCTTTTTTAGAACGAACCGCTGAAGCAGGTTCACACGCATTTGTGACGACTTCGCTACAATGGCGAATTATTAAACGAGGGTGTGAGACAGAATCGAGTGCTTCGAGTTCTTTTAGAATAACTTGCTGATTACCACATAAGATGAGCCTTAAGTTGGTATTAGCATTTACCGCTTGCACGGCAGCGGGGATAGATGAACGGGGGCCGTAATCGCCCCCCATCATATCTAACGCTATGGTTAGATTGGTCAGCATATAGCAATCTCTTAGTTAGAAATTACTTTAACGCCTTTGTAGTAACCGTCAGCAGTTACGTGGTGACGACGGTGAGTCTCACCAGAAACTTGATCTACAGTTAAAGTTGGACCACTGATCGCATCGTGTGAACGGCGCATGCCGCGTCTTGCACGAGACTTTTTGCTTTTTTGTACAGCCATTAGTCTTCTCCTAAGAATCTTTCTTAAGTTGTTTCAAAATATCAAATGGATTTGGTTTGTCAACTTTTGCTGCTAATTTACCAAAGCTAGTAGGCTCTGATGAATAACTGCATGAAGCTTCGTTGTGTGTAGGCACTATTGGAATAGCTAAAATCAGTTCGTCTTCGATTAACTCAAATACGTTGATTTCACCGTTTTCGTCCAGCTCTACTTCATCGTAACCTTCAGGTAGATGATCTGACTCTGCATCCAAACCAATTGGCGAATACACAAAGTCTTGTTCCAAATCCAACCCTAATTCTCCATTACAGCGTTGACAAGTTACAGTTACATGTGTTGATAAGTTACCACTTATTACCACTAAACCTTGCTCGTCAATTTTGCAATGAATCTTTACCGCTATTTCACCTGCTTCCTCCTGCACAACTTGCTCTAAACGAGAAAGTTTTTCAAGCGGGACAATACCGTCATACGTTAAACGATGTTGAGCTGCTTTGCTGGGATGAAGAGTGATGGGAATTTTCACCTTTTGCATAGGGGCTGCATCATATAGATAGTTAGTAAGTTAGTCAAAGTAAAAAACCAATTTTGGTAGGTTTTTAACGATCTTCTGCTTTGTTTTCGGATTCATTGTGGCTTATCCTTGGCAAAATACAATTTTCATCCAGAATTTATTATGAAACCAACACTTATATTAGCGTCAAGCTCACCATTTAGACAGCAATTATTAACTAAGTTTAACTTACCTTTTCAAAGTTTTTCTCCAGATATTGATGAGTCCCCTATCGCAGCTGAAACGCCAGAGCAATTAGTTGCTCGTTTAAGCGAACAAAAAGCCCGTGTTGCCAAACAACATTATAGTGAAGGTTTGGTAATTGGCTCGGATCAAGTTGCGGTATTCAACGATACAATTTTAGGTAAACCTCATACTAAAGAGAATGCCATTAAGCAGCTTTCATCGTTTGGTGGCCATACAGTGACCTTTTTAACGGGTTTAAGTGTATTTGATATACAAAGCGATAAAGCAATTACCACCGTGGTGCCATTTGATGTGACATTTAAAGCACTCACACTTAAACAGATCAATGCTTATTGCGATGCAGAGCAGCCATACAACTGTGCAGGCAGCTTTAAAAGTGAAGGATTAGGCATCTGTTTATTTGAAAAGCTCAGTGGCGATGATCCTAATACATTGATAGGCCTGCCACTGATCACATTAACTAAAGTGCTGGCTGAGTTTGGTGTTGACGTGTTAACGCTGCAAGGGGCGTAGTTAAAACCTGTAAAAGTTGTTGGTATGAATCAACAACACATAACGGCGCATGTTGTTGCAACTGCGCCGGGCTATGGGCACCAAAACTCACTCCAATACAAGCAATACCTGCGGCATTAGCCATTGCCATATCGAGTTGGCTATCGCCAATCATCACAGCATCAGCTTTTGCTATACCCTGCTCGTGTAAAATTTGCTCAAGCATATCTGGAGATGGCTTCGACTCAGCATCATCTGAACATTTTACATTCAAAAAGTACTTACCAAGGCCTGACTCATTAAGAAGCCTATTAATGCCTTCACGTCCTTTACCGGTAGCCACAGCCAATTGCATATCTGCATCGCTTAATTGCTTTAAAACGGATTCTACATCTTTAAATAAAGGTGTAGGTGTAACATCTAACTCACGGTACTGTGCTTTATAACCTGCAACGAGTTCGTCGCTTAAATGTAAATGCGCCGGAAAAAGCACTTCAGTGGCTTTTGCCAGCGATAAACCAATAACGTCTTTTGCTTGTTGCTCTGTTGGAACAGGAATACCTAAATCTCGCGCAGTATTTCGCAGGCAGGTAACAATTTTTGGCACAGAGTCCATCACAGTGCCATCCCAATCAAAAATAACCAGCTTAAACTTGTTCATTATCGGCACGTAGCTTTTTGATACAGTTTTGAAGTGCATTATCGAGTGGTGCTTCAACATGCATAGTTGTTTCGTTTTTAGGGTGCATAAAACGTAAATCATGGGCGTGTAAAAACAAACGATTTAAACCAGTCAGCTTATTTACGTATTGATCAAACTCTGCAACGCCGTATTTATCATCACACGCAATTGGATGACCTTTACATTGCGTATGTACACGAATTTGGTGAGTACGCCCTGTTACCGGCGACGCTTGCACTAATGAGCACTCAGCATATCGCTCAAGCACACGAAAACGCGTGTGCGATGGTTTACCTTCGGTATTATCAACACGAACTACACGCTCACCAGACTTCAAGGTGTTTTTACGAAGTCCTTCAGTAACGTTTTTCGTTTTAGAGTCCCATTGACCATCAACTAATGCCCAATAGTTTTTCTCCATGGTTTTTTCACGTAACTGTTTATGTAAATCAGTTAACACTGAACGACGTTTAGAAATAAGCAAGCAACCTGATGTGTCACGGTCTAGTCGGTGTACAAGCTCTAAACTACGCTCTTCAGGACGAAGTACGCGAAGTGCTTCGATTAAGCCATAACTTAGGCCACTGCCACCATGCACAGCCATACCCGAAGGCTTGTTGATCACCATTAAATACTTGTCTTCAAACAAAATGGCGTCTTCAAGTTGTTTTACTTTATCGAGTTTCTTTGGCACAAACTCTTCTTTTTCGGCCACTTTAATAGGTGGAATACGAACCACATCATTTAGTTGTAGTTTGTAGACAGGTTTTATGCGTTTTTTATTTACTCGCACTTCGCCTTTACGAAGGATTTTATAAACTGCACTTTTAGGCACACCTTTTAGGTAAGTAATAAGAAAGTTATCAATACGTTGACCTAGATGGTCTTCACCTATGGTAACAAACGAAACTTGTAAGCCGGTTTTTTCTGACATTGCCTAATCACTGATTTAAGTAAATAATTTAGTTGCTAACGCGACTGTAATAGTGGGATAATCACCGTCGCGAACATAAAGTTTGCAAGTAACAACGGTGCTTTTATCACATTAATACATTCGTGAAGCATATTCTGGGTTGCCGATCATACAGATCCGCGCTAAGTTTTCCAAAGCTTTTATAATTACCCAGCCAACACGAGCGTTCAATTATCGGCGATGCGCGTAATATATTGCCTGAATAATTTGAGCACGAATGTTGATTAATGAACATAAAAAGCAATTGAACAAGATAAATTGACTGATAGTGACGACGTAGCAACGTCATTCAGAAGCAGCTGTTGTAGCAAGACATTGAATAAAAATTTGAACATGGTCGACTTCGGGACAAAACTCGTAAATTAAAACCGCAGAATTGGCGGCAGTTTTGACACCTATAAGAATTTAATAACGTGACAACATGTTATTGTCAGCCACACCTAGTGATGCTCAATGTAAGCAAACAACTTCAGGTTTTGACTTTACCCAGTCGTGAGACTGCACAAAAACAACCGTCAGAAACCACTGAACAGACGAGTTTATATCGTCATGTCAGCGACAGAATTAGTAGAGTAACAATATGAAACGTATGCTAATCAATGCGACGCAGCAAGAAGAAATGCGCGTTGCACTGGTTGATGGCCAGCGCCTGTATGATTTAGACATAGAGAGCCCAGGTCACGAACAAAAAAAAGCAAATATTTACAAGGGTAAAATTACCCGTATCGAACCGTCACTAGAAGCTGCCTTTGTTGATTATGGCGCTGAGAGACACGGTTTCCTTCCTCTTAAAGAAATAGCTCGCACCTACTTCCCACAAGGCTATACATTCCAAGGTCGTCCAAATATCCGTGACGTGATCAAAGAAGGCCAAGAAGTAATTGTGCAAGTTGATAAAGAAGAGCGTGGCCAAAAAGGCGCTGCGTTAACGACTTTTATCAGCGTTGCAGGTAGCTATTTAGTACTTATGCCTAACAACCCTCGTGCCGGTGGTATTTCTCGCCGTATCGAAGGTGATGAGCGTACTGAACTTAAAGAAGCACTGAGCCGTTTAGAACTACCTAAAGGTATGGGCTTAATTGTTCGTACTGCAGGTGTTGGTAAATCATTTGAAGAACTAGAGTACGACTTAAAAGCACTATTAGTGCATTGGCAAGCGATTCAGCAAGCTGCTGATAGCGGCCCTGCTCCGTTCTTAATTCACCAAGAAAGTAACGTAATTTTCCGCGCAATCCGTGACTATTTACGTCGTGATATTGGTGAAATTTTAATTGATAAAGCACGTGTATTTGAAGAAGCGAAAGCCCATATTGAGCGTTTCCGTCCTGACTTCATGAGCCGTGTTAAGCTTTATCAGGGCGATGTACCACTATTCACCCACTACCAAATTGAAAGCCAAATTGAGTCTGCTTTCCAACGTGAGGTTCGCTTACCATCAGGTGGTTCAATTGTAATTGACCCAACTGAAGCGCTTACGTCTATCGATATCAACTCATCTAAAGCCACTAAAGGCGGTGATATCGAAGAAACAGCACTTAATACTAACTTAGAAGCGGCAGACGAAATTGCCCGTCAATTACGTTTACGTGACTTAGGTGGTCTTATTGTTATCGACTTCATCGATATGACACCACCACGCCACCAACGCGAAGTAGAGAATCGTTTAAAAGACGCTGCTCGCCCTGACCGTGCCCGTGTACAGATTGGTAAGATCTCACGTTTTGGTCTGCTTGAAATGTCGCGTCAGCGCTTACGCCCTTCATTAGGTGAAGCAAGCCAAGGTCCATGTCCTCGTTGTAATGGCCAAGGTACGATTCGCTCTAACGAATCAATTGCATTGTCTATCCTTCGTTTAATCGAAGAAGAAGCAATCAAAGACAACACATCACAAGTAAATGCACAGGTACCTGTGGCTGTTGCCGCTTACCTATTAAACGAAAAACGTCGTAGCGTGCAACGCATCGAAAAGCGCCATAACGTTGATGTTGTGATCATTCCTAATCAACACATGGAAACGCCACATTACGAAGTAGTTCGCTTACGTAAAGACGAAACAATCGAAACAGTAAGCTACGAGCAAGTTGTTGCTCCTGAGCCAGAAGCATTTGAAATGGCTAAAGCGCCTTCAGCACCAGTTCGTGAAGAGCCGGTTCTTAAAGGTGTTGTTATGCCTACTACACCTGCGCCTCAAGCTGCACCGAAAGCTGAGCAAACAACACCTGCGGCTAAAAAGTCAGAAGGTGGATTATTTGCTGCCATTGGTAAGTTCTTCAAGTCGTTATTCAGCAATGCCGAAGAAGAAGCTGAAAAAGAGCAAGAAGAGAAAAAAGCTGCACAAAGACGTAGCAATAATCGTCGCAACAACGACAACCGTCGCCGTAGCAACAACCAGCGCCGTCGCAACTCTCGTAATAAACGTCCTGACGATGCACAAGCTAAAGAAGAAAACACAAATACTTCAAATAAGCCTGAGCAAAAAGAAGGTAACGAGAATCGCAACAAACGTCGTCGTAATTCTAACAACAGAAAACGTAATGAAAAACGTAATGATGATGTAGAACAAACGAATAAAGACACTGCACCAGAGACGAAGTCTGAGCAGCCAAAGGAAACTAAACCTAAGGTTCGTCGTCAACGTCGCAACTTACGCAAAAAAGTTCGCGTAACAGATGAAAGCGCAGATGAAGCAAAAGCAGTACAAACGACTGAAACAACTGAGCAAGCACCTAAAGCTGAAAAACCAGCTAAGCCTGCAAAAGAAAAAGTAGCAGTTGAAACTGAACAAGCAGAACAGCCAGTTGCTGAAAAGCAAGTACCTGCAGAACCAGTAAAAGCTGACGCTGAGCCTAAACAAACAGAGCAAACTGAATCGGTAGTTGAATCATCAACTGATGAAGAACAAGCTCAACCTCGTACACGCTCTCGTCGTTCACCTCGCCACTTACGTGCTGCTGGTCAACGTCGCCGTCGCCCTGAGCATGATGAAAAATCAAGTGATGAGAAAACTGATGCGCCAGCATTTATTCCAGTTGCCGACCAAGCTGCTGCTGAATATGAAGCTGAGCTAAAAGCAAAACAGGCTCAGGCTGAAACTGAAGAACCTGTAAAAGCTGAAGAACCAGTAAAAACTGAAGAACCTGTTAAAGCTGAAGAACCAGTAAAAGCTGAAGAACCAGTAAAAACTGAAGAACCAGCACAAGCTGAAGAACCAGTAAAAACTGAAGAACCAGTAAAAACTGAAGAACCAGTAAAAGCTGAAGAGCCAGTTAAAACTGAAGAACCAGTAAAAGCTGAAGAGCCAGTTAAAACTGAAGAACCAGTAAAAGCTGAAGAGCCAGTTAAAGCTGAAGAACCAGTAAAAGCTGAAGAACCAGTGAAAACTGAAGAGCCAGTAAAAGCTGAAGAACCTGTTAAAGCTGAAGAACCGGTAAAAACTGAAGAGCCAGTGAAAGCTGAAGAGCCAGTACAAGCTGAAGAGTCAGTTAAAACTGAAGAACCAGTGAAAGCTGAAGAGTCACTTAAAACTGAAGAACCAGTGAAAGCTGAAGAGTCAGTTAAAACTGAAGAACCAGTGAAAGCTGTAGAACCTGCTAAAAATGAAAAAACTGTTTTAGTAAAAGGTTCTGCAAGCGCTGCAATGGCAAAACCTACGCCAGTTGCAGATAGTGAGCCAGAGCCAACACCAGAAGCTATGGCCCATGATAAACGTGTAGCTATTCCAGATAGCGGCCTTCGTGCAGGTTCAATTAAACCTGCTGGCAGAGCCCGTGCTGATATGGCAAAAACCTTAGCGGCTGATTAATTTAGTCACTTAATAAAAAAGCCGCGTTTATAACGCGGCTTTTTTGTATGTATTCTTCTTATAAAGTAATATCTTGTGTACCTAGGTGATTTGCATAGCCACCTACAAGAACCTTATAAACACCCTGCTCATCCGAATAAACACTGGCAGAAATATGTGAACTGCACCCCATCGCTCGGCCTTGTTCAAACTTGAAATGGTTTTCTTGCTGTACAAATACGTGTTTTGATAAATAGCATGCAAGCGCACCACTGGCACTACCGGTTGCTGACTCTTCGGGTATACCAACCAAAGGCGCAAAGTTACGACAGCTTGCGGTCAGCTCACTTTGCTCTTCACATAATTCAAAGGCATGCACACCTATCACGTTATGCTGTTGGCAGAACTCGCTAAGCGCCACTTCATCGATAGTGATTTTATCTAAGTAGCCATTCGGCACAGCGACTATAATATCCGGCAATCCTGTAGTTATTACATCGATCGGCAAGCCGGTTTCTGCCAGAGTCGTTTCACCAAGCCCTAATAAGCCTGCAAGGTCGTCATAAGCAAAGCCCCCAAGGTATTTTGGCAAGGCTTGCTCCATGGTAACTTGACCGTCTTCGGCAATTGTTACGCCTAACAGGCCCGCTTTTGTCCGTTGAGTGTAATAGCCAGGTTTTAATAACCCTTGTTCGAAGAGCGTAGCAAACACCGCTAGGGTTGCATGGCCACAAAAATCAACTTCTTCCGTTGTCGTAAAAAATGATACAGCAAAGTCAACTTCATGATCTTGCGCCACAAATGCGGTTTCTGAAAAGCCAATTTCTTTTGCAATCGTCAGTTTTTCTGCGCTGGTGAGTTTATCTGCATTCAACACAACACCTGCTGGGTTGCCGCCTGTATTATTTGCACTAAACGAGTTAACTAAAAATGCAGTTATTATCATTATTGTATGCCTTGGTTTAAGTTTAATTCATAAAACAACATGCCATTTTCCTTAGATGCTTGCTTTTCAAAAGCCAACTTTTTTAAAAGTTTAATTGATGGTGTATTTGACTCATCAACACCAGCAATGAACTTATGCCATTGTGACTGAGTACCAGCGAGGTTTATAAATCCCTGCAATAACTCAAATGCAAGACCCTGCCCCCAATATTGCTCAGCTAACAAATAACCTATATGAGCATCATGGTTTTCGGTATAGATAAATAAAAGCCCAACAACTTCTTGGTGTTGAGATTGCAGCATTAATAAACGGCACTCGTTAAGCATGTTATCCAGCCACTTTTCAGCAGCTATAGAATCTATCCCCTGAAAATAATCCGGTAAGTTTGCAACTACAGCGGGGGTTAATATCGCAGGTAAGGCGTTAACTAAAGCAGTTTTCTCTAATTTAGCGGTATTAGAGTTTATTTCAATAACGTTTAGTCTCGGTGTATTAAATGAAAGAGCCATTTAACCTCTTAGATCTTCAGCCGTAAAATTACTTTTAAACGTAAAAGCATAGGGTGTGTCGCCGTTATCTCGCAGATATTTCAACCTTTCTAATGCCTCTTGAGGTGTTGGAATATGCTTATCTTCAACCCACCATAAAACATAGCTATCTTCTGATAAGCGCTGAAACCATTCACCTTTTCTGCACATGAAATCTCTGTGATGTGTGCGAAACATAAAATTTTTAAGATCTTCAACGCTTTCCCACACAGACATATTAATTATCATATTCGGATCATCAAACAATTTAATATTGGTGGCATCGCCTGATTCGTCTTTTAATCTCCATACAAAACCTGCACTGTTTTCAGCAACGCCATTTATTAAATCAAGATTATCAACAAAATCTTTTATTTCTGGGGCATCCAATGGATATTTAGCAAGAGCAATATTTAGTTGGGCAAGTTTCATTTATTTCTTAATTACCATAAATTCTAAAATACCTATTTATAGCATAAGCTAAAAGTTTATAGCATAAGCTAAAAGTCAATCCTCTAGCTCAGGAATTTTAACAAACAATGGTCTATCATTTTTATTCGTATGAGTTTCGAATTTATCTCTTAAAGGTTGCCAAAACCTATTATAATTGTAGCCAAACAAAGAGCGTAGTAGCTTTATGTCAACTTCATTATTTTCTATTAATCCAGCTATCATTTTATAAAAAGCTGCGACTCTATTTAGTGCTATTAAATCATTATCTGTAATATTCACTAACTCTGGTGATTTTTTGTTAGATTTATATTCAATAATTAAGTCTTCCCAATCATAATTATTTTTAGGTAAGTCTAAAAACTTCTCCCACATGAACATTCTAACCTTAACAAATGAATGATCTTGATCAAAATCTTTAGCCAGCTGTAATGTGTTATTAATTTTCCTATTCCTTTGGTTAATTCGAAAATTGACAATTACTGCAATACTACCAATTATCGATGTAAAGCCAGCAGAAATTAAAATTGCGATATAACTTTCCATTTACACTCATCTCATCAGCAATTAATCGAAACCTGAAAATAATATATATATAAATAACTATAAACCCCAAACCACATTAAAAAATAAAAAACAAGTTAATATTAGCTATAAATAACTAATTTAATTTTATTCTACAATCTCTAATGACTAGAGAAATAATTTAAATACTCTTTTCACTTAACCATTCTAAAAATTTTTCTGAAAAGGCTGACAGTATCTAGCACAACTTTACAACTATTTGCCGCTACAAAACTATAGTGATGCAATGTTTCTTCTTTGTAGTAGTAATAATGTTTTAAAGTACCCAAAACTAAAAAGCCCAGCAAGTGCTGGGCTATAAAACTGTTATCTATCGCCTTATCGCTTAAAACTTAGAGCTTTAAGCTTGAGTCAAATTAACTTTCGTCTTGCTCCATAAAGCGCTGAAGCTGGTCTTTAAGATTAGGTGGAATACCTTTGATCACTAGTGTATCGGTTGCTTCGTTATACATTACGCGTTCACCTAAGTGTTTACGTTCAAAGCTCACGCTAACACCGCCGCCCATGCCAGAGAACTTCACCATACTAGTGACTGTTTTCTTATCAACAGGGAACGACTCTTCTAAGTCATAGCTTTGCTCTTGGCAGAAGCTTTCAAATGGACTGTCGTCATTTTTCGATAAGGTTGCAGAAAGCTCTTTAACGTTGGCATCTTCACCTGTGGTTACGCAATCATTACAGTAATCAAAAACTTGCTTACGTAGCTCATCTTTTTCTGACTTGTCGTATTGTTGCTCAGATAAATAGTCTTCTACAGCACTAAGCATAACTTGGCTTTGCTGTTTAGGATCAATGCCCTCTTCGCAGCCTAAAAAGTCTAAAAAGAAGTCAGCCACTTTACGACCTGCACGACCTTTAATAAACGACACATAGCGATTATCTTCTGGTTGCGTATCCCACGCAGTTAAATCTACACGTGCAGCTAGTTGCATACGCGAAATATCTAAGTGACGAGATGAAGCTAAATCAAGCTCAGAAGTAATTGAGTAATGCTCTTTAATATTGATCATCGCAATTAACAAGAAGTCACTTGCAACATATTGATAATGGCAAAAAACTAAATAACCCGTTTCATTAAAGGCATACTTATTTAACTCTTCTTTTAGCACATTTGTTGCTTGCTCTGTCATGTGCCAAAAACCAAGTTCGTCGTTACGGTAACTTTGCATAGCCGAAGCAACAATGCTGTTTTTCTCGCCGCTGAATGCACAGTAGCCTTTACCTGGCTTACCATTATATGCATGGTGTAGCTGCTCTATAAAAACGGCTACTTTATCGTTAACAACCATCTCATCATTGCGTAAATGAATATCTGTATCGTCATCTTTTTTGTCTACATAATGAACGACTAATTTTTTAACATCTATTGTCATCTTTGTTTTTCACGCCTCTGGTGTTAAAATACGGGAATATAACTCTTTTTATCGAACCAACTGATGCCTATCATATCAAAATATTCTAATGAGCAAGTAGAACAAATCGTTGATCAGCTGATTGATGTACTAACAGAGCACAAAGCGCCTGTTGATTTAAGCCTTATGTGTTTAGGAAATTCTATCACGCATATTTTAAAAGAGCATGTACCATCAGAGAAAAGACAAGCTGTTGCCGACAACTTTGCCAAAGCATTAGCACAGTCGGTTAAATAAGATTTATGAATTTATCGCAACAAAGTCAGTTTTCTTCAAAAGTAAGTCAACTTTTAAGTTGGGGCCATTGGTTCACCTTTGCAAACATAGGTTTAGTGCTATTTATTAGCTTAAGCTACTTAGTTGCAGACAGTGCACCGACAACCTTCATGGGCTATTTATACATGCTCGTGACCTGGTTAAGCCACACCAGCTTTATTACTTTTATTGCCTTTGTTTTAACGATATTTCCATTAAGCTTAGTGTTTCCATACCCTCGGCATATCCGAGGGATGGCAGCCATTATTGCAACCCTCGGCGCGTCATTCTTAACGCTTGATGCCTATGTTTATTTTAACTTGGGTTATCACTTAAATACGTCTGCTCTACCTGAAATCGTTTCTTTGTTGTGGCACCGCTTAACAAGCTCACCGGCATTAACAACGATTCTTGCGGGCGGCATTGTGCTGCTAATTTTAGCGTTCCAGTTATTAGTCAGTAACTACACCTGGCACCATTTGGCACGCTTAAAACAATATAAGTTCCCGCGCTATGCAACCAGCACAATTTTAGTGTGCTTTGCACTTAGCCACAGTATTCATATTTGGGCTGATGCGAATTTAAAATTTGATATCACTAAACAAGATAATGTATTGCCGTTGTCTTACCCTACTACAGCAAAAAGCTTATTAGCTAAAAACGATTTGCTAGATCTAGAAAGCTACAAAGAAGCACACGATGTGAGGCTTGACCCACATAATATTGATTACTTAGCACCTACTCCACTTGCCGAGTGTAAAGCTGAGTCGAGTGCGACTATCGATATTTTAGTATTTGAAAATAATGCTGACCTTGAGCAATTTGTTGCCACTGAGCCTTCACTACGCAAGACAGACTTGTTCTTACAGCCAGTAGAAACCGAAGATACGCTATTTAGTTTAGTGTACGGCCTGCCAGCATTTTACAAAGCCCCTATTCTAGACAAACAGCAACTGCCTGTGTGGCTTGCTGATAATCGCTCAATTCAAATTAATGGTTTTGAGCAATTCGAATTTATTAATAACGACGACCAAAACCCAGCGGTTCGCCTTGTACGCGCAGACGCTACAACACAAGCGCGTGAATCTGCTAATGCCGTGTTTGCCTTTAGTCTTGCACAGCAGAGCAATGGTATTGTTACAGCCTCTCGTTTATACAGCTCAGATAAAAAAGTTGTACAAACCGAGGGCCTTATTCAACCAAGTGATATTATCGCCACCAGCGTAGGGCATTACCTAGGTTGTAAAACACTCGCAAAACAAAGCATGTTGGGTAGTAACTTATACAAACGCCATGACGACACCGGTGTTAACTACTCGCAAAATGTATTTATCGCATTTAAAAAAGACAGAATTACTCTGATAGATTCAGACGGTAACTTTAAAAATATCTCAGCAGCGCAAGGCTTTGCCATTGAACAAGGATTAGATATTCCATTCTTAGTGCAAAGCATTAAAAAGCTGAAACGATATACGCCCTAGCGCTTATTGATAAATCATTATTTCGAGCTAGCTTTAGATATTAGACACCTTAATTGATTAGGAGACACGGACGTCATGAAAGCCATAATCATTTATCTAATATTACTTACACTACTTTGTTTTACCAACACTCCACTTGCTGCCACCACAGAGTACTATAAATGTGTCACAGACAGAGGCACAGTATTTAGTGAGTTCCCCTGTGGTAGCCGTGCAACCAAGCATAAAATTCAAGTAACCGATCCAGACTTACAAGCACCGCAAAACTTTGTTAAAGAGCTCAACGAGCTTGAGCGCCAGCAAATTATCAGAAACCTCGAGGCTGAAATTCGCAGTTATAAACACCGTTTAGATATTTTAAGCCGTGATCGAGACCGAGCTCAGTACCAGCAAGAACAGCGCTTAAACCGAATTTTGTCTGATAAAGAAGCGAAGCAAATTAATAAAGACATTAAAAAACAGCTAAAAGCAATTAACAAGCAATACGGGCGCGACGTAAAAAGCGTTAATAAAAAACTCGCAAATCTAGAGAAAAAACTCGCTCGCTATAATTAAATGCACTTTACTATTGGGTTTGAAGAATAAATAACATATTCTTAACACCAATAGAGTTATTGCTCTATGTTGGTACAAGTAAGGAGTTTATATGCAGCCACAACACATTGCAGAGTTAATTTTATCTGGGTTTCGCAATCACTATAAACTCTTTCAAGCAATTACAGCCAAAGCACCACTTGCGTTTGCACATCGTGATTGGCAAAAAATAAATGAGATAAGCAAACTCAGAATTAGCCATTACGATGATCGGGTTAACGAAACCATTGCTAAGCTCAAGTCGCTCAACGAACAGCAAATTATTACCTTAGATCAAACCTGCTGGCTCGAAACCAAACAGCTCTATCAGCAATTTTTGCGCTTTCACCCTCAAGCAGAACTTGCCGAAACCTTTTACAACTCTGTTTTTTGTCGTTTATTTCATCGTCGTTATTTTAATAATGATTTTATCTTTGTAAAAGCGACGCTTGCGGATGCCCCTGCACTACCAATGGAAGTTGAATACCGCAGTTACCACCCTGTTGTTGATGGTTTAAGACCCACAATACGCAAAATTATTAATCAGTTTGATTTTAAAGCGCCCTTTGTTGATTTAGAACGCGATATTCGCTTGCTGGTAAAAGCCTTTTATAAACAAGCCCCCGATACACATCACCAAGCATGGCAAATGCGCTTTGATATATTACAAGCGCCGTTTTACCGAAACAAAGCGGCTTATATTGTTGGCCGCGTGGTATCAGAAAGTGGCGTACAGCCATTTATTATTGCGGTATTGCACCATGAAGACAAAGGGTTATATCTAGATGCCCTACTCACCAAATCATCGCAAATGCGGGTTATCTTTGGTTTTGCACGTGCTTACTTTATGGTTGAAACCCATGCGCCATCAGCGTTAGTACGCTTTTTAAATCAGCTTATGCCGAACAAAACACTGGCTGAGCTATACAATGCAATAGGCTTTCATAAACAAGGTAAGACCGAGTTTTACCGAGAGTTTTTAAGTCATTTAGATCATTCAAACGATCAGCTTGTAATTGCCCCTGGTACACCGGGTATGGTGATGATGGTATTTACCCTGCCTTCGTTTGGATATGTGTTTAAAGTCATTAAAGACACCTTTGGAGAAAGCAAACCCTTTGGCCGCGATACCGTATTAAAACGCTATCAATTAGTAAAAAGCCATGACCGTGTTGGCCGCATGGCCGACACCATAGAGTATTCGAACGTCGTATTTCCACTAGCCCGATTTGATAGTAAATTACTTGCAGAGTTACATAAAACCATTGGTTCTTCGATGATTATTGAAGGCGAATGGTTAATCATCAAGCATTTGTATATAGAAAGACGCATGACACCGTTAAATCTGTATCTTGAAAATGCCAGTGAACAACAAGCGTTTGAAGCAATAGAAGAATATGGCCAAGCTTTAAAAGAAATGATCGCCGTAAATATTTTCCCAGGCGACATGCTGTTGAAAAACTTTGGGGTGAGTAAACATAATCGCATTATTTTTTACGACTATGATGAAGTTCAGTACCTAACAGACATGAACTTTCGCGCCTTACCAAAAGCAAAGTCGTACGATGATTACTTAACCAATGAGCAAAGTTACTCTGTGGCACCGCAAGATGTGTTTCCAGAGCAATTATGTACCTTTGTGACAGCAAACCCGGTGTATAAGCAATATTTATTGAGTACACACCCAGAGCTTGAAGATCCAGCCTATTGGCGACAAGCACAATACAATTATAAGCAAGGTGTAGTTAGCCACATTTATCCATACCCTGCTGCACAACGATTTATCCATTATTGGTAAACACCAAGGACACACAATGAATATAAGTAAAATAGATTTAAACTTACTTGTTTACCTAGATACTTTACTAAGGGAGTGTAATGTCACTAAAGCTGCTAACCAGCTAAGCATTACCCAACCTGCCATGAGTAATGGCTTAAAAAGACTCCGTAATTTATTTAACGACCCTATTTTAGTGCGTACCAGTGAAGGTATGGTACCGACAGAGCGCGCAAAAGAGCTACAGCCGGTGATCCGCGGCATTTTAATGACCCTTGAAGAAACACTGGCACCAAACCGCGAATTTGAAGCATCACAAAGTAAACGTGTTTTTCGCATCATGGCCAGTGACTACGCAGCAAGTACCCTTGCCCCTCGCTTATTAAGTAAATTACACGAAGAAGCGCCCGATACCACACTCGATATTTTGACCCCAAGTGATGTCACCTTCCACGATGTTGAAAACGGTAAAGTTGATATGGCTATCAACCGCTTTGAAAACTTACCGCAATCGTTTCACTATAAACAAATTTGGAAAGACAGCTTTTGTTGCCTAGTAAAAGCAGATAACCCAATTATCAAAGACTTTAGCCTCGACAGCTATTTAAAAGCGCGTCATATCTGGGTAAGTAAAACAGGCTTTGGTGTAGGTGTTGGTATGGACCCTAAAGATGTGCAAAAGCTAGGTTGGGTAGATGAGGCACTCGCTCACTTTGGTAAACACCGTAATATTGCCACCTTTACCCGTAACTACCACGTTGCCATTCACTTAGCGAAAGAGCAAAACTTGGTTGCAACCTTACCATCAAAAGCCGCAAATATTTATTTAGACGATCCGGGCCTTAAAATTCTTGAGCCGCCATTCCCTATTCCGCCATTTGAGCTAGATATGATTTGGAGCCCGCTATTACACCGTGATGCAAGCCATATTTGGTTACGCCAAAAGGTTGCAGAAGTAGCCGACGAGCTTAAGTAAGATTTTACCAACCAAATTGTAATTATTGCTGATAAGCAAAGTGTTAGCTTAGCTTATCAGCAGTCCCCCTTCTCTTAAAAACCAATAACTACCTGAAATACAATAACTTTATATTTAAGTAATGAACTGGAATATGCTTTGCAAGTATCTAATTGCATTGTTTTTAATATTCAAAAAGAGGTCATTATGAATACTCATCAAGGACAAGACGTTCATCATATTGCAGATATCATCCAAGTTATGAATAGCGGTATCGATTTTTATGAAAAAGCTCAGGAAAAAGTAACCGACCCAAGCATTATTGCCTTATTTCAACGCATGATAGATGCGCGTAAAGTAAGTGTTGAACGCTTACAACCTTATGCTATTAACGAAAATGGCGAGCGCGAAAATGGCTCTGACTTTGCTGTAGAAGCGCGTAAAGCCTATACATCAGTAATCACCAAACTCGGTGCCGACAAAAATGCCACCTATGTTAGCGAGCTTGAAGAAGTTGAAGATAAAACACTAGCCGAAATCAAGCACGCGCTTAAAAAGCCACAACCACATGATTGTGAAGCCGCGCTATCAAAAACCCTGCTGACAATTCAAAGTTGTCATGCTGAAATGAGTAAAATGAAAAAGCATTAAATTGTGAGAGTGCAAAGCCCAGTTAAGCTGGGCTTTTATCTGTTTAGATGAGCGGTTTGTATCTCACCTGAGAGTTTAACTGTTAGGTTGGATGTTTATTTGACAGACGCTATAAGTTAGCAGTGATGGTCAGTAAAATAATCTCTGAAGTCAAAATCTGACCTCTCTGGCTTTTGTAATGCTCGGTACTATCCATGCTTATCTACGAATCCTAACAAAGCCACATGGACGGTTTGCATGCGTCACCTAGCCCATAGAAAGAGTTTTAATGGCCTTGTTAGCTTTTTCCGAATTTCTGGATAATCAAAGCAATTGAATCTGCTTCCATTTTATGAGGCATAGATTGATAATTATAGGTGGATATTTCAACAAAATAAGCCTTATACCATTCTGCTGCACTCATGGTTAGTTCATTTATTTTATCGCCTAAAGGTCGACTATCATTCACGTCAATGCTAGCTTGTAATTTAAGTGATAAATCTACAGATTTTTTAGCCAGCTGGGGACCGACATGAACCATTAGTTTAAAGCCATTTTTTTGGGCTCTCAGTGCTAATTCATTTGCTCTATTTACTTCGAAAGTATCATGCATTTGCAGATAAATTACTAAGTCCATTACAGAGTCGATATAGTTCTCTGCTTTCGTTTTAATAATTTCCAAATTTTTTTGGGTATTTTGAGCATTAATAACCTTAATGTCTTTTTCTGCCATAATGGTATTACTCTTAATCAAGAACATGCCTGTCACCAAGGCGGACATCAACCCAACCACCACTGCAGCCGCGGAGCTAATTAAAACAACTCTGATTTCACTTTTTGATTCCACAATCCCCCCTTATAGTTCGTGACTGACTTTAAAAATAACGCTTCCCTACCGACGGTAAATACTTGGCTAAAATATCAATAATGGAGCATAAGCCAATATCTTAGTCTGCCCGCTACCTATTCGGTATGTTGGCACAGTGTTGTTTATGCTACAGATCCCGATAATGCATAACGCTTATAATGTATTCATTACACATAGATTTGGCTATATAAACAATTCAATTTTACGCTTAAAAGGGTTTTAGCGTTAGTAGTAAAGCAAGTTAACCGATTGATTTTAAAAAAGCCAACTTAGCTTCTAAGTAATTCTCATAGTTTAGTCATCATCATTGTTCGTTATTTCCCGTAATTCGGAGAGTTTCAATAGCGTACATCAAGCATGGCGCGTTACTGCTCCTTTCTACTTAGCTCTTCTACACACTAGCAATCTGTTATAGGGAATTTCCTTAATAAAATTTTTATTTTTTTCTATCTGCAATAGGCATTCCCGAATGGAAATGATATAAGCCTGTCGTATACCGTATGCCAAATCCCTTACATAGGCTTACCAATTATTGCTGACACAAATAACATGTAACTATCAGTTTTATAATAACTATGTTAATATAACCATATTAAAACCTGTCAGTAGAGAGGCCCATGTCAACTCAAGCTAAAATTGAAAACCGAATCAAACACATACAAAAAGGACTCCCTTTTTCAATTGATAGCTTCTATGAGTTAGGGAGTAAAGCTTCAGTTCAACAGTCATTTAGTCGTTTAGCGAAGAAAGGTGCTATAGCTCGTGTAGGAAGAGGGATCTATTGCAGACCAAAGCCACTAAAAAGCATTCCGTCCATCAAGACAGTGTCTAGTGCTGAAGATGTTGCGCACCTATGGGCCCGTCAGAATCGTTACAAACTCGTTGTTCAAGGACAAGAAGAAGCATATAAACTAGGACTTCAGACACAAGCTCCGATTATTAAGCTATACTGGACTAATGGGCCAAGCCGTGAGTTTAGAGTAGGTAAACAACGAGTACAAGTAGTACACGTCAATAGCGAATTGTTATCATGGGGAAACGCCCCTGAAGGAAGGTTACTTCGTGCTTTGTCAGTTTTCCAAAAGTATGAGTTACCAGCTGAAAAGTTAAAAACAGCTTTCTCTAGATTAAAAATTAGTAACTCAGAAGGCCAAGAACTACTTTGCAAACTAACTAATCGCTTTCACAAAAAAAACGTGTTGCCAAATTTGAATTTATAGGAATATATGGATATGGATATATTTGCTCTCTATCGTGACGAGACAAAACGAGGTGATTTAAAGCAGATTTTCAATGATGCTTCACAAAAGCATCCAGACGGTCTTGGTGAAGCATTCATCGAGAAAGATATTTGGGTCACTGAGCTACTGAAATTATTATTCGATGAAGGGTTGTTGGAAGGAAAAGCTGTTGCGTTTAAAGGAGGCACAGCTTTATCCAAACGCTGGAAAGCTATCGAACGTTTCTCTGAAGACATTGACCTTTCTATTCATTGGCATGACATGCTAAATGGTGATAAACCTGAAGCGCAAGCGTGGGCTGAAACAACGGTATCTAATAGTCAGAATAAAAAGTTTCGCGAAGCTCAAACTCAACGACTTGAAGAGTGGACACTAGGTTTTTTTGAAAGGTTAAAAGCTAAAATAGATGCTTACGGCATTAAAGGGTTACAAGTAAGCTATCTAAACAGTGAAAAAATAGAAGTTCATTACCCTATTGTTGCTGAGCAAAGAGGTAGTCGGTATCACTTGGGTCCAGTTTTACTTGAGTTTGGCGCTCGTAATCGAGGCAAACCGACAGAACCAAGCAAGTTAACGACATACTTATCTGAAATCGAAGAATACGAAGAGGCTTTTTCCCTACCCGTTGCGGAGAATGTTTTGGTGTTTGACCCCAGTTACATAATTTGGGAGAAGATGACTGCATTACACCAATTTTGCACATCTGAGAAGCAACCAAATGCAGCTCGCTTAGCAAGACACTGGTACGATGTCGATTGTATGATGTGTAAAGGAATAGTTGATCCACTGAGAAATCATCAGGCTATATATGATGTGGTGGAGATGAAATCAGCAAGGTGGGGTGTAAAAGGAGTTGATTTTAGTCTCGCTTCAACAGGGAAATTACGCTTAATACCAGACGAACCTTTAAGAACAGCAATTGCCCAAGACTATGCTGAGATGGTAGAAGGCGGAATGTACTTTAGCAAGCCAGATGAATTTTCTACAATACTAGATCGCTTAAGGAGTACTGAGAAAATGATAAATGAGTCGCTAATTCTTTCAGAGTAATGCCAAAACTAATATCAATTTGAAGCTCTTTAGCGAGAGCCACAAATTGATTGAGTGCAATGGATTGAGAGTCAACACACTAAATAAGAGATTTCTCTATATTAAAAGCTACCCGTCAAAGACTAATTTAGCATAATCACAATCACATTCTTACCAAAAACGAGATTACCCAACTGTCTACTTCTCACTCATACACACCTGTTAGGTTTGTTAATTCCTTTTAATCAAACCTGACAGATACACTTAAGACTTATTGCCCCGTTAAACGCTTTGCAAATGAAATCGCATAAGCTGTTGAGCGTAATTTAAGTACTTTGTCATCACTTGGCATAAAGCCTTTAGATAACAGGTTTGGGTCATAATTAGTAAGATTGCAGCCTGACTCACCTGTCGATTCTATGGTGAGCTTTCCTAAATTAATTATTTTGCGATCAGCAGGCCAACGAACTGAAGGGTCCGTTAATGCATCACCGGGCTCGGCTAATTCAGCTTGAAAACGATAATGCACCTTCCCTTTCGCTAAATCTTCTTCAAGTCGCTTAGCCAGAAATGATTTAGGGAAGGTTTTCATTTGCTCTTCAGTTAGCACCTGTTCTGGCTCTTCTGGCACCATGGTCCATCTAAAGGCATGTTTAGCGCCCTTTTCATCAACCATGTAAAAGGTATGCACACCAAAATAATGTGAAGACACATACGATGCTGGCGGGTTATGGCTTTGTAGCCAATTAAATTGTCCTAAAGTACTCGGGTTCTGCTCTCTGTATGCTTTTACTTTTGCAAAATCGATTTGCCCTGTTTTCTCGTCCGGTAATAAGGTACTTAGCAAACCAAAAAACGCTTCTGGGCTGTTGCCTGCAAATACAGGTGTAGTTAGCCCTGCAAGATTGTGTACATCACCATTTTCTAGGACAAATTGTACGCCCATTCCGCGTGGAGAACGTGATGTTTCATCAGCATTAGGGTTACCCCCGCCCATAGAAAAGCGAATATTTGCTTTTGACGGTGCGTTAAATAAAGGGCTGATTGAATACTGCTTTGCTGCTTGATTAGGTGTAAATGTGCCAACAGCGCAAACACCTTTGGCGTGACCTTTTCTGATTCCGGGGTGCTTCCCTGAAAGCTTTTCAAATAAATTGATAAAATCTTGCCCGTTTACTGGTTGCTCAGCAAAACTTACTGTTGGTAAAACAAGGCACATAGCACAAACTAAAGACTTAACTTTTAGCATTTATCCATCCTTTAAACTTAGTTCCAACAAAAATGACCTGACTAACCTGAAAATCATTTCATCAAAGCTAATAAATATTTTTACCTACAAAAACGCTACAAACATTTAATAAACTTAGAATATTTATTTTTCAACCCGGCTTATCACACCAGAGCAAATAATAGCTAACCTTGCGTTATTTGCCGCACAGTTTGAAATGACCAATGTGCAAGTAACAGCAAGTGAGCAAAGTAGCCACAAAACCTTAGTAACCTTGCTTGATAAAATAAAACAATATCAAGATGTGCCAATTTCTATAAGCACGTCTTTATAACTAAAAAAGGGCCTAACGGCCCTTTGCAAGTTAAATAATAAAGGAATCTAAAGGGAGTTTAGAACTTGTACTCTGCACCTACGTAGTAGTACGCACCGTTAAAACCAAATGGTGCTGAACGACGTGAGTAAGTGAATACACCAGGGCTTGAAACAATTGTGTTGCCGCTAGCATCAACAATCGTACCCGAGCGTGAATTACCAATGGTGTTCTTATCTGGGTAAACATCAAATAAGTTATTTGCACCAATGTTAAATGACAGGTTTTCGTTAAAGAAGTAGTTAACTTTAACATCAGTTAAGATTTCAGCACCGTATGTTTGGCGGCCACCATCTTCAACTGTGTATTCGCCGTAACGGTTTAGAGATAGGTTTACAGTCCAATCTTCTAAACGGTAAAGCGCGCTTAAGTTAATGCGGTCTTCTGGTTGCCATTCTTCAATAATTGATGTTTCTTGAGCAGAAAACACATCTTCTACCGGAATAGTCTCAAGACCACTGCCTGATGGCGTAAATAAATCAACTACATCTGTTTTAGTGAAGTTAGCAGCAAAGGTGAAATCTAGCGTACCGCCAAGGCCTTCTGTGTTCCATGTGGCAACTAAATCAACACCTTCTGTTTCTGTGTCTGCACCATTTAAGAAGAACTGACCCGCACCTGCGCCTGAACTTTCAAGTGCAGCATCGAGCGTATCTGATAAACCTTTACCTAAACGGTTTGAAATAACGATACGGTCGTCGATATCAATCGAGTAGTAGTCAATAGTTAAATTGATATTGTCGGTTACGTTATACACAATACCTAAGCTACGGTTTTGTGATTTCTCTTCTTTTAACTTAGGAATACCAATTGATTGCGCTAAGGTACTGTCGTTTCTAAACGTACCTACTTGCTCAGCCACTAAGCTGCCGTCATCGCCTACAACAAACTGTGTACTTACGTTATTAAAGTAAAGTTGTTGCATAGAAGGTGCTCTAAAACCTGTGCTTAATGCACCACGTAAAGACACATCTTCAGTTACAGACCAGTTACCCGCTAACTTAAAGTTAACTGTATCACCAAAGCCTTTGTAGTTATCGTAACGTACCGCACCTGAAATAATTACATCATCGATAACATAGGTTTCTGCATCCATATAGAATGAGATCACATCGCGCGACTCATCAACTGATGATGCCGGATCTGAACCACCAAAACCTTGCGTGCCGCTTGCAGCGTCAACACTACCTACCCCGCCATTTAAGCCAGAATAGATGCTCATACCATCAACAGTGTCGTAATCACGGTATGCGTATTCGCTACCTTCAAGAATACGGAACTCATCAGTACGAAGCTCAGCACCTAGTGCTAATGAGAAGTTGTCGTAATCTTTAGTGTAATCAAGGTTTAGAGTTTGCAGTGATAATTCAAGACCATATGCATATGCTGAACGCGGAATAGTGGCACGAATTTCATCAGCCGTTAAACCTTGGTCATAGCGAAGGTAGTTAGCGTAAGAGCCGTTGATAGTGTCACTTGTTGTGTAATCAATGCTGTTTTCACCGTAGGTGTACGATAAATCAATGCTTGAGTCATTATCGAACGATTTTTTATAACCAAAGTTATAAGACACGTCATCAATGACAGTATTAATTTTCGGTAAGAAACCCATAGGAATGGTTGCATCACCATCTTGTAATACAGGGTTACCATTAGCATTAGCGTTGTGACGGAAAAACGCAGCTGATTCGTTTTCACGATTTGAATAAGTGATAAAGCCATATAACTCACCACCAGCAAGCTCATAGCCTGTATTAACGGTTAGAGCAAATTGCTGTGAATCTGCATCACCAATCCTAAACGTATCACGCGGTGCTGTTAACTCACGAGGGTCGCCTGCTAATAGCGTACCGTCATCAAGTTCAGTACAGCCGTAAAATTGACATGAGCCATGAAGGCCAGCACGGTTTGTCGGCGCACGGTCACGGTAGTTGATTGTGGTATTTAAATAACCTTCATCACCTAACGCAAAACCTTTGTTGAAATCAACAGTTACAGTTTCACCATCGCCTTCTGAATACTCACCGTAATTAATAGCTGCTTTACCGCCCTCTTCAGCGTCTTTTAATACGATATTAATAACACCTGCAATGGCATCTGAACCATATTGCGCAGCAGCACCATCACGTAATACTTCAATACGTTTGATTGCAGCAGCAGGAATAGCATTCATGTCGGTACCCGCCGTACCACGACCAACTGACGTATTAATGTGAATAAGGCTCGCTTGGTGGCGGCGTTTACCATTGATAAGAACTAAGGTTTGATCTGGCCCTAAACCACGTAAGGTTGCAGGGCGAAGTGCATCAGTACCATCACTGATAGACGAGCTTGAAAAGTTAAAAGACGGTGCAATAGCCTGAAGCATACGGCCTACTTCTGTTTGACCTGTATTCTCGAGTGCTTCGGCACTTAAAATATCAACCGGAACCGGTAAATCTTCAACCGAGCGTCCTGCTACACGGCTACCGACAACGGCAATTTTTTCGATGTTTTGTTCTGCTGATTGATCTTCTGCTAACGCTTGCGTATTGGCGGCAAGCAGTAATGGCACGACTGCAGCGCTGACCCCTGATACTTTGATCATGTTATTATCTATCCTATCTACTTGTTTGAGTTTTATACTCAGCAAGCCTTGTTGATCAACAACCGCATCGAGCTCAGTGCCTTCTAGCATCGCATTCAGTGCATCCAATTTGGTGTAAAAGCCAAACACAGATTGCGCTTGATATTGCTTTGCTAATTCGAAAGAAAAAATGACTGTTTGTTCGGTTTGCTTTGCAAATTCGATTAACGCCAAATCAGCTCGTTGCGCTTTGATGTCAAATTGCAGCATCTGTTTTTCAGCCGCTATTGCTACTTGGCCTGCTGTGAGGCCATAAATAACAAAAGAGGCAGGTAACAATGGCAATTGCTTACTGCGCAATTTAAACAAACAAGTGAGGAAGAAAAATCCGCTATGTAAATTTAACTTTTTTTTAATTAATTTTTTGTGACGAGAAGGTGGCGCACAATTAACATCATTACATTGGCGTATTCTCATGGGCAGAACTAACCTTTTGCAGCGATAGTTAAGCTAACACGATGTTCACCTAAACGTTGATGTTCTACACCTAAGTTGGCTTGTAAAGAATCAAGCAAACCTTTAATGTCGCCAGTTTTAAACACACCAGCCACTTTTAATGAGGCAAGTTCTGGATCATTTAATTCAAAACGTGTGGCAGTATAACGACTTACTTCTTGCAGTGCTTCGCCTAAAGACTCGCCATTAAAAATCAGCATTTCTTGTTGCCATGCCAAATCACGTTGTACGTCATCAACCGATAACTGTTTAATTGGCTCTGTTTTACTTTGTTTTATTAGTGCTTTCTCACCAGATACAACAACATTAGCGCGAAGCGCTTTAATATCTGCACTGTTATCTGAGGCATCTTTTAAACGATTAAAGTCGCTAGCATTAACCTGCGTATTCGGATCAGCAATCATCACCTTGCCCTCAGTCACCACTAGTTCTAGGTCTGAAGCAGTATTTCTTTGAACATTAAACACCGTACCAAGTGCTGTAAATGATTTATCACCAGCAATAACCGTAAAAGGACGGCTCGGATCTTTAGCAACATTAAAGCGCCCTTCACCGCGGCTCAAAATCAACTGACGGCGATCGCCTGAGTAGGCAACTTCGAGTTTAGTATTGGTATTAAGCTGAACAATAGTGCTGTCTGGTAACACAAATTCAGCTTGCTCACCCACTTTGGTGCGGTAAATTTTGCTGAATTTGGCGTAGTCGTTTTCTTCACTTTGCCAATAGCTTGAATAGATAAGCATGATAGAACCAAGAAGCATTGCCACTAAAAAGCTGGCAGCGGTTGCCATACCAAACACTGCAGGTTGCTTTTGCGGTGCTTTATATGGAAACAAACTACTTAACTCGTTAAGTACACTCATTTCATCCCATAAGGTCGCAAGTTCAAATAATGCCTCTTGATGAGCCGCACTTTGGTGAGCCCACAAATGTAATTGGCTTACTTCATCTTTAGATAGGCCACGATCAATTGCACTGATCCATTGACTCGCTTGCTCTTGAATCATGTCTTTTGATGAAAATGGATGGACATTACTCATTTGTTCACCTCTTTTGCTGTGAACTCTGTGGTTGGGATAAATGCCTGTGGTTGTACGTCGTGTGATTTCATTGCTCGGTGAACATGTAATAAGCCTTTGGCTATATGTTTTTCAACAGTACTTTCGCTAAGACTCATTTTAACTGCAATTTCCTTTTGGCTTAAGCCATAGACTTTTTTTAAGATAAAACATTTTTTAACCTGAGGGCTTAATTCGTTAGTCACACGGCAAAAAAACAAAAAACGTTCTTTAGAAGTCACTTCATCTTCAAGTGCCATTGAACGCATGTGATGCTCAACCTGCTGTTGTTCATCTAACGATTCTTTGTATTTATTGTCCCATTTAGCAATATGATTAAGCGCCAAATGCTTAGCCGTTTTCAGCATATAACTGTGAGTATATTCGATATTTTGCTTAAGATCAGCTTCATAACTTTTTATAAACGTCTCTTGCACAATATCTTCTACATCATCAGGGCTGACGATACGTGATACAAAGCGCCTAAGCTTGCTCGATATCTCGGTAAAAGCGGTGATAACCCCAGTTTGATCTGTCATCCTTAACTCACCTTTATTATATTTTTATTGCTTTAGGGTACGAGATTTCAGTTTAATTACAAGCCATTTGTTAAGTTTTTGTACCTTAGGTAAACAAAGATTTCATAAACTCATAAAAAACCTCTGTTTTGCGCGTCACTAGGCTGTTTTGTGATTTTAAAAACCATACTGGCGCGTCAGTATCAACAAGGCTATTAGGGAGTATTTCGATTAACCGCCCTTCGGCTAAATCATCTTTAATTGCAATATAAGATTTAATCGCTATGCCATGGCCTGCAATCGCCGCCTGTGTCATGTTATCTGAGTTAGATACAGTAAAACGCGTTCTCGCATTATAATTAATGACTTGTCCGCCTTCGTTAAATTTAAGCTGTCGCTGCCATGGCAAACACACCCAGTAATGGTCTTTAAGATCAGCCACCGATTTTGGTTGCCCATATTTTTCAATATAACTCGGCGCTGCGCACAAATTAAGTAAACATGCTTTGCGTTTTTTTGTGCTCAATAAAAAGTAAACTACAGGGTGTACCTTTATCTTTTTTGGGTATAAACTAAACGCTAAATGAATATGCATAGTGACGTCTTTCATGCTAATAGACTATTTTTTATGCATACCTACTTAACAATTGGACTGTGGAGTAAACATGCGTCTGCCTTTCGCACCTGCCAAATTATCATTATCTGCGTTGTTATTAGTTTCTGCTCCTTTGCTACTGCAAGGTTGTTCTGAAGCGCCACAGCAACAACAGGGTCAAATGCACCCCGCTGCTGTCGCGACTATGACAATGGAAACTCACGATGCCCCTTTTACTATTGAGCTGCCAGCGACGCTGTCTGGTTCAAAAGAAGTTGAAGTTCGTGCCCGTGTCACCGGTATTCTTGAATCACGCAACTTTGAAGAAGGTCAGCGTGTAGAGCAAGGCCAATCACTGTTTACAATTGACCTAGAACCTTATCAACTTGCGGTTGACCGAGCGCAAGCTGCACTTGATGGTGCAAAAGCAGCGCTTGTTCAAGCTGATCGTGACGTTAAACGATTAGCTAAACTACGTGCCGAAAAGTCTGTTTCACAACGTGATTACGATAACGCAAGCTCAGCCAATGATATTGCAAAAACTGATTTAGCCGCAGCAAAAGTTGCCTTAAAAGAAGCGCAACTAAACCTTGAATATGCGCAAGTTAAAGCCCCTGTCGCAGGAGTAATGGGACGTGAGTTTGTTTCTGAAGGAACCTATGTTTCTGGTCCAGATTTATTACTGACTCAAATGACTCAGTTTGACCCTATTCGTATTCGCTTTGGCTTATCAGAGCGTGAACAACTGCAAATGCGTCAAGATGTTAAAAATGGTTCACTAACGTTACCTGAGCAAGGCCACTGGAAAACACAAATTAAACTGCAAGATGGTTCGTTATACGGACAAACCGGTGAAGTTAACTTCTCTGATGTGCGTATTAATCCAAACACAGGTACCAGTGAGTTTCAGGCAATTATTCCTAACCCTGATTTTCAACTTCGCCCGGGCCAGTTCGTTCGCGTTGAGTTAAGTGGTGCAGTACGCAAAAACGCTTTCATTGTTCCGCAACGTGCAGTGCTTGATAACGGCACCGGTAAGTTTGTTTATGTAGTAAGTAAAAACGAGCAAGGTATGGATGTCGCTTTACCTGCCCCTGTTACTGTAGGTGAATGGATCAAAAAACCAGAAAATGAGCAATACCAAAACTTTTGGTTAATTCGTAGTGGTTTAAAAGAAGGCGACCAAGTTATTGTTGATGGCATGGCACGTATTTTCTTCCCGGGTATGCCAGTCAATGTTGGCCAACCTGCCGCTAACCCTAGCCACGCAGAATAAGCACAGGGAGTCTTATGTTTTCTCGTTACTTTATAGACAGACCCATTTTTGCGTTTGTTATATCTATTGTTATTGTGCTTGCGGGCCTTGCTGCGATGCGCAGCTTACCTGTAGCGCAATATCCTGAAATAGCACCACCGGTTGTACAAGTAACCGCAGCCTACCCAGGTGCATCTGCCGATGTGCTTGAGCAAACGGTTGCGACACCGATTGAAAATGCCATTACCGGTGTTGAAGGCATGATGTATATGTCTTCAACGTCAACCAGTGCAGGTTCAACCACCATCGAAGTTACTTTTGAAATTGGTACTGATGTTGACCAAGCAGCCGTTAACGTAAACAACCGTGTTAAGCAGGTTGAAGCACGTTTACCTGAAGAAACGCGTCGCCAAGGTGTGGTGGTTCAAAAAGGTTCTTCTAGCTTTTTACAAGTTCATGCCTTTTATTCACCAGATGGAACACGTTCAAGTTTATGGACATCAAACTATGTCACTATGAACGTACTTGACCGTGTTAAACGCATTCCTGGCACTACCAGTGTACAAATTTTTGGTGCCAAAGATTACGCAATGCGCATTTGGTTGCGCCCTGATGTAATGAGCCAATTAGGTGTCACTGTTGAAGAAATTGCAGGGGCAATTCGCGTACAAAATTCGCAATACGCGGCAGGTAAAATTGGTGCCACACCTACTACGCAATCTCCTCAAGAGCTGGTTTACAGTGTAACTGCACAAGGGCGTTTGTCTGAGCCTGAGCAGTTTGAAAATATCATTATTCGTTCAAACACAGACGGTAGTAGCTTACGCTTAAAAGACGTAGCCCGCGTTGAGCTTGGCTCAAAAGACTATAACTTCAAAGGAACAATTAACGGTAAAGAAGCGGTACTGTTAGGTATCTTCTTGCAACCTGGTGCTAACGCCCTTGATGTAGCCGAAGAAGTAAACAGTGTTATTGAAGAAATGAAAAGCCAGTTCCCTACCGGGCTTGCACATTTAACTTCTTACGACACAACCCGCTTTGTTGAAGTATCAATTCGTGAAGTTGTAAAAACACTACTTGAAGCCATGGTATTGGTATTCTTAGTAGTGTATTTATTCTTACAAAACTGGCGCGCAACGCTTATTCCAACCCTTGCAGTACCTGTGTCACTACTGGGCACATTTGCCGGTATGTATATGCTGGGTTATTCAATTAACTCCCTCACCTTATTCGGTATGGTGCTGTCGATTGGTATTGTTGTTGATGATGCCATCGTGGTACTTGAAAACGTTGAGCGTATCATGCACGAAGAAGGCCTAGGTGCTAGAGACGCCGCCGTTAAAGCGATGGGCGAAGTAAGCGGCCCTGTGGTGGCAATTGTTTTAGTACTTTGTTCAGTGTTTGTGCCAATTGCGTTTTTAGGTGGCTTAACCGGTGAGCTATTCCGCCAGTTCGCTATTACTATTTCGATTGCTGTAAGTTTATCGGGTGTCGTTGCTTTAACGATGACGCCAGCGCTTTGTGTGCTTATTTTAAAGCAAGAACACAAGCAAACTGCCCGCTTCTTCTTGTGGTTTAACGACATGTTTACCAAGATCACCGGCCGTTATGTCGGTGCTGTTGGCTTTATGGTGCGCCGCGGTCTGTTAGGGCTGATCTTAATGACAGGTATGGTTGCAGCAACGATTGGCCTTTGGCAAAACACCCCTGGTTCACTTGTGCCAGATGAAGACCAAGGTTATTACATATCTGCAATTTTCTTACCTGACGGTTCGTCACTTGAACGCACAGAGCAGGTAACACAACAGGTTGTTGAGGCCGTGCAATCAAACCCAGCGAACGAAAACGTGGTGGCGTTTACCGGTTTTGACTTTATTGGCGGTGGTTACAAAAACAGTGCTGCAACATTATTCGTGACACAAAAGCATTGGGATGAGCGTGAAGTTGATACCAAGGCACTGGTGCAAGAGCTCTTCATGAAAACAGCAGGTATTAAAGAGGCGCTCGTTCTTGCCTTTAACCCTCCGGCTATTTTTGGTTTAGGTAACACAGGTGGCTTTGAGTTTTATATTCAAAACAAAGGTGATAGCGACCCAGACAAACTTCAACATGCAATGCAGTTAATGACAGCTGAAGCACAAAAGAGCCCTATCATCAGTGGCCTACAAACACTTTGGCGCCCTGATGCACCACAGCTACGTGTTGATGTTGACCGTGAACAAGCCCGCGCCATGGGTGTCGAAATTGATGATGCTTTCACTGCCCTTGCAGGTAACTTAGGAACTTATTACGTTAACGACTTCAATAAATTTGGTCGCGCATGGCAAGTACTAATGTCTGCAGATGCTGAATTTAGAATGAAGCCTGATGACATTGGTCGTATCTATGTTAAAAACAACCAAGGTACTATGGTGCCGCTTTCAGCCTTTACCACTATCGAGTATAGCCGAGGCCCAGAAAACCTAAATCGTTATAACAACTTACCTGCTGTTAAACTGATGGGTAATGCAGCTCCAGGTTACAGTTCGGGTCAAGCTATTGCTGAGGTTGAGCGTATTGCACAAGCAGTATTACCACCTAATATGACCTACGAATGGACAGGCTCTGCATTCCAAGAAAAACGCAGTTCAGGCACCACAGGAATTGCCTTAGGTCTTGCTGTGATCATGGTATTTTTGATTCTAGCAGCGCTGTATGAGCGTTGGTCGTTACCACTGTCTGTGATGCTTGCCTTGCCATTTGGTACCTTTGGTGCGCTTATAGCGGTTTGGGTTGTTGGCATGACAAACGATGTATACTTCCAAATTGGTCTGGTAACACTACTTGGTCTTGCCAGTAAAAACGCGATTCTTATTGTTGAATACGCCTTGATGAAACATCAACAAGGCTGGAGCGCAAGTACTGCAGCTCTTGAGGCTGCACGGTTACGTTTTCGACCTATCATTATGACTTCGCTTGCTTTCATTTTGGGCGTTGTGCCTTTAGTACTGAGCTCTGGCGCAGGTGCCGGTGCTCGTCACAGTGTTGGTACCGGTGTGATGGGCGGTATGATGGCAGCGACATTCCTTGCCGTATTCTTTGTGCCGCTGTTCTTTTATTGGTTAACGGCACGTAAGTTAACTGAAAAACGTTCAAGACAAGAGCTTGCTGATGAGATAGCAGAACATCATCAACAAGAACATGTCAAAACCCAAGAGGGTAACCTGTAAAAAATGAAGGGCAAACAATGAGTTTGCCCTTTTTTTTGATTATTTGATTACTAGCAATTTACTGCTTCGAACGCTAGTATTAAGGAAAGATGTGTGGAGTACAGCATGAATAATCAAAAATTAGCCGAATTTGAACAATATTTTCAAATCAACGAGAGCAACCGTGTCAATTTATATGCGGTTGAACCAAGTGCTGTGCCAAAAACCAATGCTGAGCTCGAAGCGGATATCCCTGCCCTATTTAAACTTGCCAACGAAGTAAACGAACTTGAACAAACAAGCTTACGACCACTGCGTAATCTGGGTGATGTTGCGCAAGAACTGGCAGCCTTTTTACAGGCACAATCTCGTAAAATTGATTTAATCATGAGTCACATCTTAGCCTCAGAGCAGCCTGACGATAACGCAAACTATTGCGATAGTTATGGCGGTGGTGGTGTAAAACTTACCTCAGCTGATGTGTATGAATTAGGGCAAACATTTCGTACTAAGTTGTTCTTGCAGCACGAAGCATCTGCCATTTATTGCTATACCGAATTAGTGGCCATTGAAAAATGCGATGATGATAAATACCAATACACATTATTGTTTACTGCCATTCGCGATGCTGACCAAGATTTAGTCGTAAGAGCAGCCTTGCACGCACAAACACGCCAACTTAAAAAACGTCAGCAAGAAAACAATCAACAAGACAGTTAAAAATCACGCTTTATCGCGCACAAAAAGCTGACATCTATGGCTAAAATGCTAAACTAGCCCCACCTTAGTTTGTTTAATACCTTCATGAAATTTAGACTTTTACCTGAATGGGCTGAGCAAGATGCCGTTATGCTCACTTGGCCTCATCAAGACACAGATTGGGCAGCAAATTTAACCGCTGTTGAGCCTGTGTATGTAGCACTTTGCCAAGCAATAAGCCAACAACAAGATGTTGTGATTGTAGCTCATGATAATACCCTCAAAGCACATATTGCAGCTTCACTTGCAAATGCGGATGTCGATGCTAATCGCATTCACTTTGTGGTGACACCGTGTAACGATACTTGGGCACGTGACCATGGCCCATTGACCTGTGCAAATATTGATGACGCAACTCAATTAAAAGTAATGGATTTTATTTTTAATGGTTGGGGCAATAAGTTTGCAGGTGATCTTGATAATCAAATTAATCAAGTACTTGTAAATCAAGTCGCGAGCCCTAAAAATGGTTATCAGCAAAGTGATCTGGTTCTTGAAGGCGGTGGCGTCGAAATCAATGAACACGGCGTGCTACTCACAACCAGCGAGTGCTTATTAAACCCAAATCGTAACCCTGAACTCACAAAAGCAGATATAGAACAAACGCTTGTTGAGCAACTGGGTGCTACGTCGTTTCTTTGGGTTGATCACGGTTACCTTGCAGGTGATGATACCGACAGCCATATTGATACGCTTGTACGTTTTGCACCAAACAACACGCTTGTTTATGTTAAGTGCGACGATAAAAATGATGAGCATTTTGCAGCCCTTGATGCAATGGAAAAGCAACTGCAATCATTTAAAACAGCAGAGGGTGAAAACTACACGCTGATTGCCTTACCTTGGCCAAAAGCAGTGTTCGATGAAGATGGTGACAGACTACCTGCCACCTACGCTAATTATTTAATTATCAATGAAACCGTTTTAGTACCAATTTATGGTGACGAAAACGACCAACTGGCGCTTGGTCAGGTTGCCAAAGCATACCCAAATCACACTGTGGTGGGTATTAATTGTGTGCCAATTATTCACCAATTTGGCAGCTTACACTGTATTACAATGCAATTACCGCGCGGCTTTTTAGCAGGAACAAACAATGACTAAACCAACGCATTTAAAGGTTGCTCTTGTTCAGCAATCAAACACCGATAATGCTCAAGACAATATGGCAAAATCAATTGCTGGTATTCGTGATGCAGCAAGCCAAGGCGCTAAGCTTATTGTTCTTCAAGAGCTACACCGTAGCTTGTATTTTTGCCAAACCGAAGATGTAGACGTTTTTGATTTAGCAGAAACAATCCCAGGTCCAAGTACAGACACCTTAGGTGCACTTGCCAAAGAACTCAATGTGGTGATCGTGTCATCATTATTCGAAAAGCGCGCTACGGGTCTTTATCACAATACTGCTGTGGTACTTGAAACTGACGGCAGCATTGCCGGTAAATACCGTAAAATGCATATTCCTGATGACCCAGGTTTTTACGAGAAGTTTTATTTCACACCGGGTGATTTAGGTTTTGAGCCTATTCAAACCTCTGTTGGCAAATTAGGCGTGTTAGTTTGTTGGGATCAATGGTTCCCAGAGGCGGCACGCTTAATGGCAATGGCTGGTGCTGAAATTTTAATTTACCCAACAGCCATTGGTTGGGACCCGCGTGATGAAAAAGACGAGCAAACACGTCAAAAAGACGCCTGGGTTATTTCACAACGTGCTCATGCAGTTGCCAACGGCGTGCCGGTGATCAGCTGTAACCGTGTTGGCCACGAAAGTGATCCAAGCGCTCAAAGTGAAGGTATTCAGTTCTGGGGTAACTCATTTATCGCGGGCCCTCAAGGTGAAATCTTAGCTGAAGCGAACAACAGTGATGAGCAATTATTAGTTGTTGAATTAGACCAAGCACGTAGTGAAAACATACGTCGAATTTGGCCTTACCTTCGTGATCGTCGTATCGATCACTATCAGGACTTAACCAAGATTTATCGAGACTAAGCAGTAAAAACAGTTTAAAGGAGTAGTAAATGGCGTTTGCGCAATGGGCAGCATTGCCTTGGGTAAAATCTGAAAAAGATAAAATTCAATGGGGACAACTTACCGGTAGCGGGCTTAGCATCGCAATCGCAGAAGGTGTAAAACAACACAATGAGCTGGTTGTGATTGTCACCCCAGATACGCCAAGCGCCCTACGCCTTGAAACTGAACTCGAATTTCTGTTGCCTGAAAACCCAGTCATGGTCTTCCCTGACTGGGAAACACTCCCTTATGATCATTTTTCGCCGCATCAAGATATTATTTCAGCGCGCTTAGCCACGTTAAATACCTTAAAAAAAGAACAACAAAGCGTATTAATCGTGCCAGTGTCTACCTTGATGCTGCGTACTGCCCCTGCTTCGTTTATTTATGGTTCAACCCTTAACTTTAAAGTGGGCGATACCCTAGATACCCACACACTGCGTGAAAACTTAGAACAAGCGGGCTATTTACATGTACAACAAGTGATGGAGCACGGTGAATACGCGATTCGCGGCTCTATCGTTGACTTATACCCTATGGGTAGCCCACACCCATTCCGTTTAGACTTTTTTGATGATGAGCTCGACAGCATTCGCTTATTTGATGTTGAAAGCCAGCGCTCAGATGAAAAGGTCGACAAAATTGAGTTACTGCCAGCCCACGAATTCCCAACTAACGACTCAGACATTGAGCGTTTTCGTATCAACTATCGTGAACAATTTGGCGCAAGCTCTGAACAAGACTCAATTTATATGCAGGTGACTAAAGGAACCTGGCCTGCGGGTATCGAATATTACATGCCACTGTTTTTTGATGAATTGGCAACTATCTTCGATTACTTACCAAGTAATACAACCTTTATGCAATTTGGCGATATTGAGCATGCTGCTGATCAGTTTTGGCATGATGTGAATGTACGCTATGAAAACCGCCGTGTTGATCCGCTCAGACCTTTACTTGAACCTGTAAAACTGTATCAAAGCGTTAATGAGCTATTTGGTGAATTTGCTAAATACGCGCGCATTCGTTTATCGCAAGCAAAATTAGGCACCAAAGCGGGTCACACCAACCTTGCTAGTAAAGAGCTGCCAAATGTTCGTATTGATCATAAGTTACATGAACCGTACCAAGGTTTAATTGACTATGTGGCCAGTGAGAAAAAACAAAAAGGCCGCGTGCTGCTCTCGGTTGAATCGGATGGCCGCCGTGAATCATTACTCACTTTATTAAAGCCAAGTGGTTTAAAGCTTAAAGAATTTGAATCGTTTAGCGATTTTACCAATAGTTCGAGTGATGTTGGCCTAATCGTTTCGCCACTTGAGCAAAGTGTGGTGCTAGACGGTAAGCCGCGTTTAACCATTATCACAGAGCAAGAGTTATTAGGCATTAAGGTTTCGCAACGTCGACGCCGTAAACATAAATACGAAGCCAGCCAAGACGCGCTTATTCGTAACCTTGCTGAGCTACGTGAAGGTCAACCGATTGTGCACCTTGATCACGGTGTAGGACGCTATCAAGGCCTTGAAACCATTGATGCAGCCGGTGTGATCACTGAATTTGTTACAATCATCTACGCTAACGAGGCAAAGCTATACGTGCCCGTTTCTGCATTACATATGCTCAGCCGCTATTCTGGTGGCGAAGAGGCCTCTGCCCCGCTCCATAAATTGGGCTCCGATGCGTGGGAAAAAGCCAAGAAACGTGCCGCTGAAAAAGTCCGTGATGTGGCTGCTGAACTCTTAGATATTTACGCTAAACGCCAAGCAAAGCCTGGCAATAAATTTAAGCTTGATGGCAGTGCTTATCGTCAATTTAGCGACAGCTTCCCATTTGAAGAAACTGACGATCAACGCAACGCCATTGAGTCTGTACTCGGTGATATGCAAAGCAAGCAAGCGATGGACCGTTTAGTATGTGGTGACGTTGGCTTTGGTAAAACCGAAGTGGCAATGCGCGCAGCCTTTGTGGCAGTGAATGATAACAAGCAAGTTGCGGTACTTGTACCAACCACACTGCTTGCACAGCAGCATTATGAAAACTTTAAAGACCGTTTTGCCGATTTACCAATTGAGGTGGGTGTTTTATCGCGCTTTAACTCAACCAAAGAACAAAAAGACACCCTAGATAAAATGGCTGAGGGTAAATTAGATATCGTGATTGGTACTCACAAGCTTATTCAACAAGATATTCAATTTAAAGATTTGGGCTTATTGATTGTTGACGAAGAGCACCGTTTTGGGGTGCGTCAAAAAGAAAAAATCAAAGCATTACGTGCCGATGTCGATATTTTAACGCTTACAGCAACCCCTATCCCACGTACATTAAACATGGCAATGAGTGGCATGCGCGACTTATCAATCATAGCCACACCGCCTGCAAAACGTTTAGCGGTTAAAACCTTTGTTAGACAAAGAGATGCTGAACTAATTCGCGAAGCAATTCTGCGTGAGATTAAACGCGGTGGTCAGGTGTATTTCTTACATAATAATGTTGAAACCATAGACCGAGTTGCTGAAGAAATCAGTGAATGGGTACCTGAAGCCAGCGTAACAACGGCACATGGTCAAATGCGAGAGCGCGAGCTTGAGCAAATTATGAGTGATTTTTATCACCAAAAATATAACGTGATTGTGTGTACCACTATTATCGAAACCGGTATCGATGTACCGACTGCCAACACCATTATTATGGATAGAGCAGATAAGCTGGGTCTGGCACAACTGCATCAGTTGCGTGGTCGTGTAGGCCGAAGCCATCACCAAGCCTATGCCTACCTACTGACTGGTAACCCTAAATCACTGAGTAAAGATGCGGTTAAACGCCTTGAAGCGATTGAATCACTGGAAGACCTTGGTGCAGGTTTTGCGCTCGCAACCCATGACTTAGAAATTCGTGGTGCCGGTGAGCTGCTTGGTGACGACCAATCTGGTCAAATGCAAACCATTGGTTTTAGTTTGTATATGGAAATGCTTGAGCAAGCGGTTAACTCCCTCAAAGAAGGTAAAGAGCCAACCCTTGAGAGCTTATTAGGTCAGCAAACTGAGGTAGACTTAAAGCTGCCAGCGTTATTACCTGATGATTATATTCATGATGTAAACGTACGTTTAGGTATCTATAAACGCATTGCAAGCTGTGCTAACCTCAATGATATGGACGAGTTACAGGTAGAGCTGATTGACCGTTTTGGTCTACTGCCTGACGCCACAAAAAACTTATTCAGTTTGCAGCAATTAAAATTGCAAGCAAGTAATATTGGCATTAAGAAGATTGAAGCAAACCCGAAAGGCGGTTATTTTGAGTTTAGCCAGCATACAAAGGTTAACCCTAGCTTCATTATAGGTTTGATACAAAGTGCACCGCAGGTGTATAAAATGGATGGCGCAAACAAACTGCGCTTTGCAATTAGCGAAGCCAACGCTCGCGAACGCTTAAAAATGGTCACTGCAATGATTGCAGATTTCGAAAAAAAGGTTAGCCATTAATGTTGTTTAGAAATAGTTTACTACTGCTTTGTTGCTTATTTACAAGCTCATCATTTGCAACACGTTGGTTCGAAATTGAAGTTCTTATTTATAAACAGCGCCCTGCTCCCTACTTACAGGAAGATTTCAGTTTAAAACACGATGAAATCAAGGCTAAGCGTAGCAAAGATGTATTATCTCCTGCATTCACAGAGCAGGCAAAACAGGCTTGTATTGAAGGCGATAGCCGCTTTCGCTCAGATTCGTTCACAGACTCTTTAGTCAATACCAACCCTCACTCAAACGTGTGTGATGACAGTGTTGATTTTTTAGCAAGCTATAATCAACTGCCTGTGACACCCGTTGTTCAGCCCCGTGAAGACACTGACGAAATTTATTTAATGGCGCCAGAACAATTACAGTTTGTTGAACAAAAAAATCAGCTAGATAGAAAAGGCTTAACCCCTATTTTGCATACCGGCTGGCGTTTTCCTGAAATGAGTGAAAGAAGAGCACCGAGTATCCGCCTATTTGCCGGTGAACACTTAGCAAAACACGCAAGTCCTGTAGAAGAAAACAACGATTTTATTAGTTTAGTCGGACCTACTGAGCGCTATATTCCCGACCAACTGCAAAATGTGCCAGAGTGGGAATTAGACGGTTTAATGAAGATTTATGTTCGTCACTACCTATTTATTAACGCAGATTTTGATATTAGTCAGCGCTTAGAAACAGGTGATTACGAAAAAGCTCGTTTTTCACAATTCAAACGTGTGATCAGTAACGAGATACATTATTTTGATCACCCACGTATGGGGATGATCGTGCAAATAAGACGCTACAACCATTAATGGATACAATTATGAAAAAATATATGGCAATTGCAGCAGCGGCTGCGGTACTTACTTTAGCAGGTTGCTCAAAAGTAAATTTAGAGAACTACGAAAAAATTGAGATTGGCATGGATAAAACTGAGGTTGAAGCTATTTTAGGTTCAGCGGATAAGTGTGAAGAAAAGACACTACACACTAACTGTATCTGGGGTAACAAAGATAAAAACATCGAAATTACCTTAGTATCAGACAAAGTATCGCTTTACAGCAAAACAGGTTTAGACGCTAAATAAACCGAAATGGGTGGCCAAGGCCACCCTTTCATCTTTCATCTTTCAGAATGTCAGTTTGTGAGTAAATACGCTCAATATTGACAATTTTGCTGCGATTTAACGTAATCTTGTAGCGCTGATACAAAGTTTCATCTTCGCTTTGTGTAAACACTAATACCACATTTAACTGATAACGCCTCTCTACGGCTTTCTTAGAAATTTTATTGCTATCTAGATGATAGAGCTTACCTTCGCCTCGTTTTAAATAGCGAGCAAACGGTGCCAAGCTAAATTGCATGGTTTGTTGCAAGGTGTCGTAGCCAGGTAAAAACTCTTTCGCGTAAACTTGTGTGTCGCTCGAAAAATGCAACCATTGAGCGGCTTGTTTATTTTGATGGCGGCGCTTCGAAAAAATCTTCCTGACCACTTTAGGCAGGCGTTTAAAGTTTGTATATTCAAGCCAAATGTATTGGCTTGCAATTTTGTCTTTAGTTATGCTGTTTTTAAATTGAAAGCGCCATTTAGGTCGCCCTCGTACGATAGCTCGCCAGATCACCCGTGTTATGTCTTCTTTAAATATTTCACGAAGACCATAAATAACACCCAAGATCAAAATCAACGTCGCTGTTACTTCGGTAAAGTTTGAGCGAGCATTTAACACAACCAACATCACAAAGGCCATGATCACAGCAGTCACCGTGCCCTTTACCATGCGTTTTAAATAACTGTTTAAGTGACGCGTGCTACGTGTAAGCACCACTCCATGCTCAATCAAACGTTGTAATAGGCGCATTTTGTTGGTGATACGGTTGGCATCTTCAAGTGTCGATTGCGAGTTATATTCTTGCTCTTCACGGTAACTGTTTTCATTTTTGCAAAACTCTAATAGCTCACTGCGCTCTTTTGCAAAATCACTACTGCGCGGTCCTTCATCCAGTAGTTTTAAAAATGACTGCTCTACATGCCAGCTTAAGTAGTTATCAGCGTTTTTATAAAATGGCAGTAGCTTTTCGTCATCTGGGGTATAGCGTCTTAGTTTTTTCAACAAGCCTTTGGTTTGCTCGCACAACTCAATGGCTGCAGGGTAAAACTCTTCAGCTTCTTGGTGCTTTAGGGTGTCTTTAATATCGGCATTAAGCGCGAGTCGAACTTGATAACAATATAGGTTTAAGTTTTGACGATAATCTTGCTGTTCACCTTTGTTTTTACTAACAAAGCGGCTTCTAACTAAAGGTAAGTGAATGTTGTTGGCGTTATACGCAAGGTGCGATTTAAAATTGTTGTTAAAGAATGATTCTTCGCTAAGTGTTTGTGGATTAACACTCATTTCATTCGGAATGGAGAAATACAGGTCGAGTCGTTGCTCTGTGCGTGGTTTAAGCTCAGGCTCAATAATAAAAGATAAGTTTTCGTCTTGTTTAAGCAATATCACCTCGTTTGTTAAAAGTACCTCTATAGTTTACGCGTTGATAAGCTTTCAGACAATAAAAAAGGCCCAGTAAAAACTGGGCCTTAGTAATCATTTCAAACTAGATTAGAACTTGATGTTCATACCAGCGAAGAAACGACGACCTAGTACATCGTATGTGTACGGGTCAGTGTTTGAGTCATTGTTACCTGAGTAGTAAGGTGCTTGCTTATCGAATAAGTTGTTAACACCTGCAGAGAATGACACTGTGTCGTTCAGGATGTATGAACCGCTGATGTCGTGGTATACAACAGTACCAACGCTTGGTACTAGACACTCGCTGTCGTCAGCAAGACATGCGTAGCTGTCTAGGCCGTCGATCATACGTGCTTGGTATTGTGCATCCCAGTTGTCGCCAGACGCGTTAAGAGTGAAGTTAGACTTAACTTTCGCGTAGCTACCGATACCTGAAGTTACAAGACCTGTGTAATCGATTGTGCTTGTGCCTGAATCAACGATGTACTCATCAAGGATTGTTACATCAAGACCTGTGCGCCAGTTAAGACCTGCAGCTTCAAATGCATACTTGAAGTTTACGTCGTAACCTTTAGTAGATTCATTACCAATGTTTTGTAATTGGTTGTTGAAGCTAATGCGACCAGTGCTTTGGTTGAAGTTGATTGCAGAAGACTGACATAGTGCAGTATCTTGGTTCTTGTATGCGCCTGTAGAAGCATCAAGACAGTTTTCAACGATGTACTGGTTGTTTACGCTTGAAATTGAGTTTTCAATTTCGATTTCGTAGTAGTCAACAGTCATTGAGAAACCGTCGAACCATTCTGGAGCGTATACGAAACCAGCAGTTACTGTATCAGCAAGCTCTGGCGTTAATTGATCGTTACCACCAACAGTTACTTCAGCTTGGTCTTGTGCACCAGGGAAGTTAACTTGTTCGAATGAAGGTGATTTACCTTGGTAAAGCTCAGATACTGTAGGAGCACGGAATGCAGTTGAACGAACAGCACGTAGCATTAGTTCGTCGTTTACACGCCAAGTTAGACCTAGTTTCCAAGTCTCATCTGAACCAAATGTGCTGTAATCGAATGCACGAACAGCAGCGCTTAAGTCAACCATTTGAGCAAATGGTGCGTCAGCTAGAAGTGGAACAGCGAATTCAACGTAAGCTTCGTTTACGTCAAAACGACCACCAGTTGGTTCAACACGTGGGTCATTTGCAAGACCTTGTGAAGTTAGTGAATCTGGAACGTACCATGCTTTTTCTTCACGACGCTCGATACCAGCAGCGAAACCAACGTAACCTGCAGGAAGTTCCATTACTTCACCGTTAAGGCCAGCAGAAAGAACTAATAATTGGCTACCACCTGAGTTGTTTTCAGTGTAGTTGTACTGTGCAAGGTTGCTACCTGACCAATCAGCTTGGTTAAGTGGGTTGAAAGTACCCTCTTCGATTGCGTCTTGGATTGAACCCATGTTAAGTAGGTTAGTTGCACGGTCAACTGAGTCGTTACGACCGAATACTACTGAAGTATCCCAGCCCCAACCGTTGTCGAATGCACCGTCAAGGCCGATTACTGCACGAACAGTGTCAACAACTTGCTCATAACCACGAGGACCAACATCAGTCATACGACGACCGTAAGAGATGTCTTCACCGTCAGCTACACCGTGAGAAAGAAGTGAGTCACCCATTGTGTCTGCATCGTAAGTGAAATCAAACCATACTGGCTGTGGAGCCATTTGTTGAGTTGACCAACGCTTAGAGTAAGTGAACTCAGAAACTAAACGCGTTTCATCAGTTACGTCAAAGTGGCCGATACCTGTAAGGTTTAAACGACGCATTGGCGTGTAAAGGTAGCTTGTTGATGAGTAGTTGTAAGCATCACCAGCTGAAGTGAAATCGTGCCACTCGCCGTCTGCTTGACCTTGAAGGTCTGCATTTTCAGCCCAAACGTGGCCGAAAGGCGTGTAAGAAGAACCACCACAGTAGAAGCTACCGTTTTCGTAATCTTCTTCGATTGGACAATCAGAGAAATCACGGTCTGCTTGAGAAGCGTCGCCACGGTCTGTGTATTGTAAACCAATTACAACGTTACCACGGTCAAAGCTTGAACCCATTGTGATATCGAAAGACGTTTCGTCTGCATCGCCTTCACCAGTGATAGCACCGTTAAGGTTCATGTCTAGACCTTCGAAGTCGTCTTTTAAGATGATGTTAACAACACCAGCTACCGCGTCAGTACCGTATACAGCAGATGCGCCGTCTTTTAGTACTTCAACTTGCTTGATCATTGATACTGGGATTGTGTTTAAGTCAACAGTAGATGCTGCGCCAGTACCAGAGTTGATCATACGACGACCATTTACTAGTACTAGAGTACGTTGTGCGCCTAAACCACGTAGGTCAACACGTGCGTTACCGCCTGAACCGTTGTTAACAGCAGGGTTAGTCATCGCACCGCTTGCTGCAGTCATTTTTTGTAGAACGCCATCGATGCTTGATGCACCCATTGCTTTGATGTCATCTGCACCAATTAAAGTTACAGGACTAGACGTCTCCATATCGGTACGCTTAATGCGAGAACCTGTAACTTGAATTTTTTCAATAGACTCTGCTGCATCATCAGCAGCTAAAACTTGCATGCTTGAGAACATTGGGATTGCTGAAACAACAGCTAAACCAAGAATTGATTTTTTCATGTGAAAACCCTACTTGTTGGAAATTTACCTTTAGTTAGGTAGCGCTCGTTATTATTAGAATCACGAGTCAGCGGAGGGCAACTTAGGCTCAGTTAACTGAACGAAAACTGAATGATAGATTAAAGAAAAAACAACCCCAAAATAGCGTATCCATTTTGGGTAATAAGGTTTCACGATGTATCAATGTTAACAGAAAAAAACACCTTTATATCAGCAAGGTAACATTGATAAGTAGCAAAAAAAACACGATTGAAATCAATTGCACGCACTTTGTAATCAAGTGTAACTAAAGCCCAATTAGTGCTACAAATGAAATTTTTACAAGTTGATCACACAACGTTATAAAAACCGTAAAAGCTTGGTAAGACTGCTAACCATAGTTATTCACTTAAATTAACTAAATAGACAAAGTTAGCCCGTTAAACAGTGTATTAGAGGAAGAATTTTTGTTTTTGTTCCGTAAATTTGTAATACCGTATAAAGATACGGCTAATAAAGAACATTAAAGTAGAAAAAGATGACGTAGGAATGACGACAATCACAGCTTTTAAATAATCAAAAACTGTGATCAACAATAATAAGGGAAGATGTTATCGAGTTTGCAGTGAATCGAAATAATAAAGCAAAGTTTGTGGTTGATTGTCACCAGTAGTATAAGTGAGCATCATTTTCCAGGTCATTACAGGCTCAGAGCATGCGCCAACCATAGTATCAGCAACCCAAACTTGCCCTTTCTGATTAAACTGTAGTGGAATAAAACCCATATACATAGTGACACCTTCAAGTTTAGCAGAGAGGTTTTTAGCATCTTTCGGCAGCTTTAGGTTGATTGCAAAAGGCAACTCAGGTCTGACATCTGGGTTGCTCAGCCAAACTTCTGCATTATTAGGGTAATAACAATGACTATTGTTCTCACAACTTGTACTTGTGCTCCCCTCTTCTATACTTTGGCTATCACATGCAGCTAAAAATACACTGAAAAGGAAAACGGGTAAAAAACTAGTTCGCACTCTATTTGCCTGTATAAAATAAAAGCGGATACTAGTGAGCTACCCGCGAAAAGACAACCATGCTAGATGGAATAAGCTAATAAAAATACAATCTCTGACAAAAAATAACCAACAAAGCGCTAAAATTTGATTGATGTCATAATTTTATGCAATTGACCTATCTTTTTAAGGTCAAAAATTTTATCATTTCCATCGCAAAAATAAGGGTTTCTCGAGTTTGTTTTCTGAAGCTAGCACCGCTAAGTTGGCTTTAGGTAACACGCTTGTGAAGTAATAGTAGGCCCCACTTTGAATAAAAGTGGGTAATTCATTTCTAAAACGCATTTATTGCAGCGGAAGCCAGAAAATGAGCCAAACAGTAGCATCACAAACTGAGTACAATTATAAAGTTGTACGCCAATTCGCTATTATGACAGTGATTTGGGGCATCGTTGGCATGAGTGTTGGGGTTCTGATTGCTGCCCAATTAGCTTGGCCAGCACTTAACTTTGATACACCATGGTTAACTTACTCTCGACTACGTCCGTTACACACGAACGCAGTAATTTTCGCATTTGGTACAAGTGCACTTTTTGCGACGTCTTATTACGTCGTACAACGTACATGTCAAACGCGCCTTTTCTCAGATAAACTAGCAGCCTTCACCTTCTGGGGTTGGCAACTTGTTATCGTACTAGCAGCGATTACCTTACCTTTAGGTATCACAAGCTCAAAAGAATACGCAGAACTTGAATGGCCAATCGATATTCTTATCGCCGTTGTTTGGGTAACTTACGCAGTTGTATTTTTTGGTACGTTAATCAAGCGTAAAGTATCGCACATCTATGTTGCGAACTGGTTCTACGCTGGTTTCATCATTACTGTTGCCGTTTTACACATTGTAAACAGCATGGCAATTCCTGTTTCACTAACTAAATCATACTCTATCTACGCAGGTGCTGTAGATGCAATGGTTCAGTGGTGGTACGGTCACAACGCTGTTGGTTTCTTATTAACTGCTGGTTTCTTAGGTATGATGTACTACTTCGTACCAAAACAAGCAGGTCGCCCTGTTTATTCTTACCGTTTATCGGTAGTTCACTTCTGGGCTCTTGTTTCTTTATACATCTGGGCAGGTCCTCACCACCTACACTACACTGCGCTTCCAGACTGGACGCAAAGCTTAGGTATGGTTATGTCAGTTATCCTATTCGTTCCATCTTGGGGTGGTATGATCAACGGTATCATGACGTTATCAGGTGCATGGCATAAACTACGTACTGACCCAGTACTTCGTTTCTTAGTTGTTTCTCTATCTTTCTACGGTATGTCTACGTTCGAAGGCCCAATGATGGCTATTAAGTCAGTTAACGCGCTTTCTCACTACACAGACTGGACTGTAGGTCACGTACACTCAGGTGCACTAGGTTGGGTTGCAATGATTTCTATCGGTGCTATCTATCACCTAATCCCTGCACTATTCTCACAAGGCCGTATGTACAGTGTTAAACTAGTTAACACGCACTTCTGGTTACACACTGTTGGTGTTGTTCTATACATCGTAGCAATGTGGATCTCAGGTGTAATGCAAGGTCTAATGTGGCGTGCAGTAAACTCAGACGGTACGTTAATGTACAGCTTTGTACAGTCATTAGAAGCTTCGTATCCGTTCTATATCATGCGTTTCCTAGGCGGTGTATTCATCGTAACAGGTATGCTAATTATGGCTTACAACGTTTATCGTACTATTGCAGCGAAGAAAGATTCGCTTCAATTAGACGCTGACGCACAATTGGCATAATGGAGTAGCACGATGAGCAATAATAATTCACAAAACAAACACGAAATAGTCGAAAAGAACGTTGGCCTAATGGCTATCTTGACTGTCTTTGCAATCAGCTTTGGTGCGTTAGTTGAGATTACTCCACTAATGTTCCAAGACGATACGACTAAACCTGTTGATGGCTTACGCCCTCTTACAGCGTTAGAAATGGAAGGTCGTGATATCTACGTGCGTGAAGGTTGTTACAACTGTCACTCACAAATGATTCGTCCTTTCCGTGACGAGGTTGAGCGTTACGGTCACTACTCTGTAGCTGGTGAATCAGTATGGGATCACCCATTCCAATGGGGTTCTAAGCGTACTGGTCCTGACCTAGCTCGTGTTGGTGAGCGTTACTCAGACGATTGGCACCATGCTCACTTAATGGACCCACGTGCTGTGGTTCCTGAGTCAAACATGCCAGCGTTTCCTTGGTTAGACGAAAACAGAGTCGATACGACCCATACACTTAAAAAGCTTCAAGTATTCCGTGATAGCTTCGGAATCGACAAAGCAAGCGACCGTTACGACGGTAAAGGTTACGGAAGTGACGAAGAGCTAAAAGCTGACATTGCGAAAATCGAAGCCATGAACAATGGTGAAGGCGCAACTGAAATGCAAGCTCTAATCGCGTACTTACAACAGCTTGGCACACACTTGAAGTAATTATTATGGATTACGGAACATACAGAGGCATTTTGACTCTGGTAATTTTAGTACTGTTTATTGTGATTGTTGTATGGGCATACAGCAAGCGTAGCAAAAGCCGATTTGATAACGCTGCTAATGCCATATTTGAAGATGAAAAAAAACACAACAACACAATCTCTAACGAGGAAAAGGAGTCTGAGAAATGACTAGCTTTTGGAGTATATGGGTTATCGTATTAACCCTAGCGTGTCTTGCTATCATCTTCGGCCTACTTCTGTGGAACTTAAAAAACTACACAGGTGTTAAAGAAGGCGAAAGCTGTGGTCACGAGTTTGACGGCATTGAAGAACTAAACAACCCACTACCTAAATGGTGGACTTACATGTTCTTCGCGACATTCATTTGGTCTGTATACTACCTAGCTGCTTACCCAGGTTTAGGTAACTGGGAAGGTTTAGGTAAATGGACAAGTTCTAACCAAGGTATTACTTCTTTAGCTGAGTCTAAAGAAGCGACTGAACAAGCATTAGCTAACGGTGAGAACGTTCAATTAGACCAAGAATTTATCGCTGCTGATGAGCGTTTTGGCCCAATCTTTGAGTCATTCGCAAAACAAGATATTGAAACACTAGTTAAAGATGAAAAAGCGCTTGAGATTGGTCAACGTTTATTCTCACAAAACTGTGCACAATGTCATGGTTCAGATGCACGTGGTGGTCAAGGCTTCCCTAACCTAACGGATAACGATTGGTTATACGGCGGTACACCAGACAAGATCAAAGAAACACTTCTTTACGGTCGTGTTGCTGCGATGCCACCTTGGGGTGATGCACTTGGCGAGCAAGGCATTAAAGAAATGACTGCTCACGTACTTAGCCTTTCAGGCCGTACTGTTAACCAAAAAGACGCTGCTGCAGGTGCTGCTAAGTTTGCAATGTGTGCTGCGTGTCACGGTGCTGACGGTAAAGGTTCAGTTGCACACAACTTACCATTTGGTGCACCTAACCTAACAGATAACATCTGGTTATACGGTGGTTCTAAACGTGCTGTTGAAGAAACACTAATCAATGGCCGCGCAGGTGTAATGCCAGCATGGAAAGACATTTTAGGTGAAGATAAAGTTCACTTATTAACAGCGTACGTTTACAGCTTATCGCAAGATAAATAACCTCGCGGTTAATAAAATGTATAAACAATTAATCTTTTAATTCAATAGATTAATTAAGATCAAAAAAGCCTCCATCTGGAGGCTTTTTTTTAGTCTTTTGCTTTTAAATCCGATAAAATGCGTACAACGTTTTTAAAGGTATAAGTACTATGAAACCCACTCCTTGGTATAAAAACTTTTGGCCATGGTTTTTAATCTCTTTTCCTCTTGCAGCCATCATCGGATGTGCTGGTCTTATTTATATGGCAATTGGCAACGGCCCAGATATGGTTGTAGATGATTACTATAAAAAAGGCAAAGCAATTAACCTTGAACTCAGCAAATTTAATAAAGCAAAAGCACTTTATTTACATGGCGATTTAAATGTTGCAGGCGACAAAGTAACTTTCACTTTCACCAAGGGTGATGCAAGCAATGTTCATTCTTTAAAAATGTCATTTTATCATCGCACCATTAAAGCCAATGACTTTGATGTAAGCCTAATGAAAAACGCCCATGGCGATTTTACCGCCCTACTCGACACCCATGTTGACGGTGCATACACAGTGTTTATTGAACCAATCGATAACAGTTGGAAACTTAAAGAAGATGTTATTTTGCCAACTGATAAAACGATTTCGATTAGCCCTGAATATAAGTAGTAAACTCTAATGTCCGATAATTGCTTTCATTGTCTTGAAAGTGTGCCAAAAGGCTTTAATGCGACTGTCGAAATAGACGGTAAGGCACAACCTATGTGTTGTATTGGTTGCCAAACGGTTGCTGAGAATATCGTCGCCCAAGGCATGACCGATTACTATAAATTTAGAACTGTGCGCTCTGGTAAAGTTGAACAACTTGTTCCAGAGCAACTCGAGTTGATTAAAAGTTACGATAACGAAGATATTCAAGATGAGTTTATTTCAGCCACTAATGATTTATCAGAAGTACTATTAACAGTTGAAGGCATCACCTGTGCTGCCTGTGCTTGGTTAATCGAAAAACAACTACTTAACTTAAAAGCAATCAAACGTGTTGATGTAAATACTTCAACCAACCGTGCCATGATCCAGTGGGATAAATCGGTTACACCGCTTAGCCAAATTATCACCTCATTACACGAAATCGGCTATAAAGCCTATCCATTTCAAGCAGATCTTGAAGCGAGTCAAAAACAACAAGCCGCAAAAGCCTACATCCGCCGTTTAGGGGTTGCGGGTCTGATGACCATGCAAGTTATGATGTTCGCCTTTGCTATGTATTTTGGCATGTTTTCGGGCATGGAAGAGAACTTCGAGCAGTATTTTCGTTGGATAAGCTTAGTGCTTGCTTCTCCAGTTATTCTTTATAGTGCCCTACCATTCTTAACCAATGCCATTAATGGTTTAAAAGCCAAACAGCTGAATATGGACTTACCCGTCTCATTAGCTATTTTTGGTGCTTATGGGGCAAGCTGTTATGCCACATTAATGTCGGTTGGCGAAGTTTATTTTGAATCTATCTGTATGTTTACCTTCTTATTATTATTAGGTAAATATTTAGAATTTAGAGCTCGTTTAAAAGCCAGTGAATTTACCGCTAACTTGCAAAAGTTACTGCCACTTACAGCTCGTATTATCGATGAGAATAACCAAGAATCGATAATTGCGGCTAAAAAACTAAAACTGGGTGATATTGTATTAATCAAAGCAGGCGAGACAATTCCTGCTGATGGTATTGTTACAAAAGGTCAAACAACCGTTGATGAAGCCATGATGACTGGCGAGCATCAACCCGTTAATAAGTTTGTCAGCCATCAAGTTTACGCAGGAACGATCAACCATGATGGCGTGATCAGTATTGAGATCAACAAAATCGGTCAAAATACCCTGCTTAATCAAATTATTAAGTTACAACACACAGCGTTAACTAAGCGCCCGCGATTAGTTGAGATAACAGATAAAGTAGCGCAGTGGTTTGTTGCCTGTTTATTAGTGTTTGCCTCAATAACAGCAATTGGTTGGTATCAAATAGACCCCGAGCATGCCTTTTGGGTTACTATTTCTGTACTTGTTGCAACCTGCCCTTGTGCGCTTAGCTTAGCAATTCCAACCGCTCTCACGTGCGCTGTAGCCAGCCTTACGAAGCGTGGAATTTTAATTAAACAAGCCCATGTGTTAGAAACGCTACCACAATTAACAGATATCGCGTTTGATAAAACAGGTACCTTAACGCAAGGTCGCTTTACCATTGAACGCGTTGAACTAGTTAACACCCAATACAGTGAAGCTGATGCATTACGCTTAGCAGCGCAACTTGAAAGTTTCTCTGAGCACCCTATTGCTAATGCATTCGCTGGTTTCAACGACACAGTGAACCCTATTGAAAATGTGACTATCGAACCGGGTAAAGGCATTACCGCTTTACTCAATGATCAGCACCTTGCGATAGGTAAAAGCGGTTGGTTTGATACCGAAAAAGCAGATGCTCAAGCAACCTTATATATCGATAAACAAGTCATTGCGCGTTTTTACTTAGCCGACAGCCTACGTAATAACGCAGAAAAATTGATTACTACACTTCATTCGCAACAAATTAAGTGCCATATGTTAACGGGCGATGCCTCTAACAGTGGTGAGCGAATTGCAAAACAGCTCAATTTAGATACCGTGCATGCTGCATGTAGCCCTCGTGACAAACAAACCCATGTCGAAGCACTTGCAAGTAAAGGTGCCATTGTTGCTATGGTGGGTGATGGCGTGAATGACAGCCCAGTATTTGCCAGTGCCCATTTATCTATTGCGATGGAAACCGGCGCTGATATTTCCAAAAATAGTGCCGATGTGGTATTACTCAATAGTGATCTAACAGCCATAGAGCATTTGCTTACTGTCTCGAAAAAGACGCGCCGTATTGTTAAGCAAAACTTGGCATTATCACTTATTTACAATGGTTCGATTTTACCACTGGCAGCCCTTGGGCTCGTTGCTCCTTGGATGGCTGTAATTGGTATGTCTGCAAGCTCCATTTTGGTTATTACCAACTCATTAAGGTTATTAAAACTATGAGTATCATCTACATGCTTATCCCAATTGCCATTTTATTTGTGCTAATTGCCATTGGGGTATTCTTTTGGGCTGTAAAAAGCGAACAATTTTCTGACTTAAACAAACAGGGCCACAGTATCCTGTTCGAAGACGATAAAGAGCAGCACAACAAAAGTAATGATTGATCCGCTGTTTATTAGTGCATTTATAATGGGCTTGTTAGGTAGTGGTCATTGCCTAGCGATGTGTGGTGGCATTGCCAGTAGTTTACAACTTGCCGCCAACAAAAACCGTGCAGTGAGCTTTTCAGTTGCTTATAACCTAGGCCGCGCACTAAGTTACATGCTTGCCGGTGCTCTTGTAGCAGGAATTAGTAGTCGCTTTGCAGCGCAAAATACTTCTATATCGATAGCGTTGTCGTTTTTGAGTGGTATTTTTATGCTCCTTGTTGGGGTTTACATTATGCGTTTAGCGGCAACTCTACAGTGGCTAGAAAAACTTGGCAAAACCCTAGTATGGCAGCATTTAGCTAAACTTAATCGTTATTTATTACCGGTCGATACTACCCCAAAAGCCCTACTCTATGGCGCTTTGTGGGGCTGGTTGCCCTGTGGATTAGTTTATTCAGCGCTAACCTGGGCACTGACTAGCCCATCAGCATCACATGGTGCAGGTGTGATGTTATTTTTCGCGTTAGGCACCTTTCCTGCGATGATAAGCGTAGGACTCGTCAGCCAAAAAATTAACACTATTTTCAACCATGTTTGGACTAGGGTTATTCTAGGCAGCGTAATAATATGGTACGGTATATACTTATTAATTATAGCAACCGATAAGCTAATTCATTAATCTTACTGGTTGTTAACTTATTTGAATGGATTTGATGTATGGACTTCTCACAAAACAAGTCAAAAGGCTTATGCACAATTAGCTGTAATAATTGCAGTATCAGCCAGCTATGTTTGCCATTTTCATTAAACGGTCAAGAAATGGATCGTCTCGATGAAATCATCGAACGTAAGAAACCACTGCATAAAGGTGATTATTTATTTGAGTCTGGCGAAAGCTTAAATGCCATTTATGCGGTACGCTCTGGCTCGTTTAAGTCTTATACTTTGTCTGAACAAGGTGATGAACAAATTACTGGTTTTCATCTAGCTGGTGATTTGGTTGGTTTCGATGCTATTAACAAAATGGCTCATCAAAGCTTCTCACAAGCCCTTGAAACATCAATGGTATGTGAAATTCCATTCGATACTCTAGACGAATTAGCGGGTAAACTACCTAAGCTACGCCAACAAATTATGCGTTTAATGAGTAATGAAATTAACTATGACCAAGAAATGTTATTGTTACTCAATAAAAAGTCAGCTGAAGAGCGTCTAGCCAGTTTTATTTATAATCTTGCAGAGCGTTTTGGTGAACGTGGTTTCTCACGTAAAGAATTCCGTTTAACCATGACACGTGGTGAAATCGGTAATTATTTAGGCCTTACTGTTGAAACAATTAGCCGCCTTTTAAGCCGCTTCCAAAAAGCCGGTTTTATTAAGGTTGAAGGTAAATTTATCACCATTTTGGACCAGCAAGCGCTTGCAGCAACAGCAGCGATTAAATGTAAATAGAGTTTGATTTAACGCAACTTTATATTGTTTGCCCCTTTAACTGTTCTAAATTTAGGTTACACTCAAAGTACTACTTTTTGCGGAACAGTTAAGGAGCAGCACATGGACGCAATTAAACGAATTTTAGCAGTTATAGACCCAACCAAAGAGCAGCAACACAGTTTAAGCCGCTCAATTGATCTAGCCAAAAAATCTGGCGCGACCATCACCGCTTTCCTCAGTATCTACGACTTCTCTTATGAAATGACCACAATGCTTTCTGCTGATGAGCGTGAAGCAATGCGCGAAGCCGTCATAAAAGACCGCCAAGAATGGTTAAATGAACAAATTGCACTTTATCCAGAGCTTACCATTGATAGCTGTGTGGTTTGGCATAACCGCCCTTACGAAGCCATTATCAATACCGTGATCAACGATGGTTTTGACCTTGTTGTCAAAGGCACTCATCAACACGATACACTTAAGTCTGTTATTTTCACCCCAACTGACTGGCACCTCATTCGTAAGTGCCCTGCTCCAGTTTTACTTGTTAAAGAGAAAGAGTGGCCGGCAAAAGGCAATATTTTAGCTGCTGTAAACGCAGTGAGTGAAAATGAACAACACCTTGAACTTAACAAGCGTATTATCAATGACGCTCGTTTCATTTGTGATTTGGCCAACGCAACGCTTAACCTTGTGAATGCCTACCCAGCAACTCCAGTTAATATCGCTATTGAAATCCCTGAATTCAACCCAGGTGTTTATAACGAATCAGTTAAAAAACATCACTTTGAATCAACGCTTTCATTAGCTGAAGGGTTTGATATTGATAAAGCTCATTGCCACATTGAAGAAGGCTTACCAGAAGATGTTATTCCTGATGTGGCTGCACGCCTCAACAGCGAATTAGTAGTGATAGGTACAGTTGGACGTACTGGCTTAAGTGCAGCGCTTGTCGGTAACACAGCAGAGCATGTTATTGATAGCCTTGACTGCGATGTTTTAGCACTAAAACCAGACGGCTATGTGAGCCCACTTGCTAAATAACCTTTTAAATATGCATTAAAAAAGCCCCAGTTTGGGGCTTTTTTCTTTTTATATATTTGTTACATCAATAAATAATGATTCATCAATGTTTGTTGATGAGACCACCGCCTCGCTAAAGTCATAGCTTTCACGATTGCCTTCTCGATCAAGGGGTAAATTTTCAAAATCAAATAAGTTTCTGTCTGCAAGCTGGCTTGGACTAACATTTTGTAAAGACTTAAAGATACTCTCAACACGACCTGGAGTTTTCTTATCCCACTCAGTCAACATGGCTTTGATTGATTGACGCTGTAAGTTTTCTTGTGAGCCACATAAATTACAAGGAATAATTGGGAAGTCTTTGTGCTCAGCGTATTTAATTAAATCTTTTTCACGGCAATATGACAACGGACGGATTACCACGTTACGTTCATCATCAGAGCGCAATTTTGGTGGCATCGCTTTTAGTCGTGAACCATGGAACATATTTAAGAACATTGTCTCAACGATATCATCCATGTGATGACCAAGTGCTAGTTTGGTTGCACCAATTTTTTCTGCAAATGAATAAAGTGTGCCGCGACGAAGTCGTGAACACAGACCACAGGTTGTTTTGCCCTCTGGTACTTTTTCTTTTACTACTGAGTAAGTATCTTTATCAACGATGTAATACGGAATATTTAGCGTTTCAAAGTAATCAGGCAAAATGTGCTCAGGAAAACCAGGTTGCTTCTGATCAAGGTTTACTGCAATCACTTCAAATTTAATCGGCGCTGCTTTTTGTAAATTAAGCAAAATATCTAGCATTGCAAAAGAATCTTTACCACCACTGATACATGCCATAACAACATCACCGTCTTCAATCATGTTGTAATCAGTAATCGCATTACCAACATGCCTTCTTAGACGCTTTTGAAGTTTATTAAATTCAAGAGTTTCTTTTCTAGTATCAGTTTGATTCATTTGCTCTGCTCATACAGGCTTTTGTAAGCCATGTTTCATAGTAAAAAGTCCGGCGTGGATTATACGGACTTTTTAAGCGAGTTGAAATGATTAGCATGGGATAATTAAAGCGCTTCACTCGTAGATATACCACGTAAAGCGAAGCGCTTTGGGAATAGACTCAAAGGTTTATGAATTTATAGGCTGAAAGCTCTAATTTTCTGACCTCTGTAAACTAACTGCTGATTTATTTTACTGTGCATTTGTAACGAGAAGCTGTACAAGCAAGGTCAGGCCAATCATCTCTGCCCCAACAGTATTTATCATTTCTAAGTGGTTTAAGATGCCAAACTACTGGCTTGCCCTTTTTATCTAAGCGAGTTTCATTTTCAAGCTGCACACGGATTAAATTTTTCTCTGCTGAGAGAATATTATAAACGAAGGTTTTTCTCGCTTCAGACGCGGAAATATAGCCCTGCTCATCATAAGAGATTTCTAATGTTTTATTTTTAAACGTTATGGTATGAAAATTAGCTTCACAAACTGGGCTATTTGTTGACTGCCATGAGCCTTGCAACTTAGTTTGCATTTCTTGGTTGATAGGTGAATGACTGCTACAAGCTGAACATAGCAGTAAAATAACAAAAATAGGCGCTGAAGTTTTCATTAAGATGCTTTTAAGTCCCTGAAAAAGTAAGGTTTAGCATATCGAGAATCGTAAAAATGTCCAGCTATACGCTTAATAAAAAACAAAGGGCACATGAGCCCTGTGCCCTTTGTTAACTTTAAGCGCTTTTAGTTTTAGCTTTTTTATTCTTTGCCATTCGTTTAGCACGTTTTATTGCCGACTTTTTCGACGCATTTTTCTGCGCTATTTTTAACACTTTGGCCTCTTTTAATTGCTTTTTAGCTGCTTTCAAGCGCTTTTTAGCATTTTCGGCTAGGTTCTCTGCTTCACTAGCGCACTCTACAGCTGCTTGTGCTTTAAGTGCTGCATCTTTTGCAAGTTCAGTGGTTCTAGCCACTTCTTTTTTACTCTTTTCGAGAATTTTTTCGAGCTTAGCAAGACGCTTCTCAAATACTGACTGTGAATTTTGCATAGTATTCTCCTTTACTGACGTGCAGACATGCGGGTTGGTTCGGTGACAATAAGCGGGTCTAGACGATTCACAATTTCGTGATCTTTTTCTGGGTAATCCAAACAGCTTAAGAAATGACGCATGCAGTTGATTCGCCCGCGCTTTTTATCGTCAGATCGAATTTGTGTCCAAGGTGCATCCTTAGTATGGGTATGAAACATCATGGCATCTTTGGCATCACTATAATCATGCCATTTAGCCAATGATGCCATATCAACTGGGCTTAGCTTCCATTGTTTGAGCGGGTCATTTTGGCGCGATTTAAAGCGTCTAAATTGCTCTTCTCTGCTGACCGAAAACCAATATTTAAATAGCTTAATACCGCTATTCACCAACATACGTTCAAGTTGAGGTGTTTGACGCATAAACTCTAAATATTCGTGATCATCACAAAATCCCATTACCTTCTCAACACCGGCTCGGTTATACCAAGAACGGTCAAATAATATAATTTCACCCTTTGTTGGCAGGTGGTTAATGTAACGCTGAAAGTACCATTGATCACGCTCTCTTGCAGATGGTTTTTCTAAAGCCACTACGTGCGCCCCACGAGGGTTTAAATGCTCCATAAAGCGCTTAATAGTGCCACCTTTACCCGCCGCATCTCGACCTTCAAATAAAATCACAATTTGCTGGTTGGTCTCTTTTACCCAGCCTTGCATTTTTAAAAGCTCGATTTGCAGTTCGTGTTTATGGCGCTCGTATTCAACTACGTCCATTTTGCGTTTATATGGGTATTTACCGTCAGCATTCCACTTTAAGCTTGGGTTTTTAACATTTAGATCAAAAACCACATCCTGCTTCGCATTGGCTTCGGCTAATTTCTGTTGTTTAACTGATACAGGTTCGACATTGACTGTCTGCATAACGACTCCTTTTAAACTATAACTACCTATATTGAGATCTTTATAGTTTTACTTTAAGCCAGTTATTGCTAAGTAATTTGATCTAAATCTATATTTTTAATTCTTGAAAAATCATTTAAAAATAGAAGGTTAGCACTTAATAATTAAGTAAAAATAAGGGTGCTAAAATAAAATTAAACCTTTTATCTATAGCAAGAAACAATCAGTAAAAACGCATATTTTCATACTGTTTTCAGATCTAAAAATACGCTAATTCTTAAATGCACAGCAATACAAATAGTTAGAAAAGATATGAGTTAAAGGGAATAATGTAGATAAAATAAATAGTCAAAGTAACTGCACTGCTTACGATGAGTTTCAGATTTTGATGCTAAACCAAAATACCGAGGCAACTCTTTAAAAAAAGAGACATAAGAACTATCGGCTTCACAACGAAAAAAGGACCTAATAAGGTCCCTTTTGTCGATGTTTAAACGCTTTTACCAATATATGGTCGCTATTTAACAATCCACGGTGTGGCGCTGATAAGCTCAGCATGACTGCTAAGCACTGTGTTATCGTCTTGCCAGTCGTCTGTTACTTTTATTGAACAACGCTGCTCTTTACAGCTAACGTCATTTGCCGAAATAGCATCTTGGCCATTAAATTTAAGAACAACACCTTGTTGTTCAGGCAGTAAAAACCACATTAATTTGCTAACAAAAAAGCCTGACAAATCAGATAAAAGCTCGTCAAATTCTTCATTTAACGTATATAAGTTCGCTTTACTGAGTTCAAAATCAGCCAGATCCGTTGCTTCAATTTGTAACTTTAACTGGCATTCATGTTTTGGATTTTCTGGTTGAACAACTATTACGGCTTTATCTGTATCAAGCTGCTTATCGAATGGTAAAAGTAGTTGAGCCTTATCTGTATAAGTTAGGTCAAACTCTTGTTTTTCTGTAATTATTTTACCTGATTTAATTGTGCATACTTCGTTGCTAGCAATATCAGACAAATAAAAGTTAACTTGAGCGTATTGAAACTCGCCTTTATTAACAACTTTCAAGCGATCGTAAAAGCCATCATAGGCAACAACAAATTCTGTTGCAGCGGCCTTTGAAGCAACTGCACCTAGCGCAACCGCGATGGTTGCTGCTTTTAACCATGGAAGGAGTTTATTCATCAAAGTAAGCTCTATTTTGATTTATCATTTTATTTAATTCTTCAATATACGCTTCACCGCGCTCCGAATAAGACAACAAGCCTTGCGTTAGCTTAGTTGCATCAATTGGCTTTTGCTGGCGACGTAAATCAGCACGAATTGATCTTAAATCTTTATACGCTGCATGGGTATTAATATTTTTAAAATATGAACTTACAGCCGCACGTACCGATTTAAAAGCCGTCACTTCATGGGCTGCTTCGTTAGCACGGCGACGAGGCACCATGCCGCAACCCTTTTTGTAACACCACTGGCCGAAAAAATTTAAACCAATGCGTGCAAAGCGTGATGTACCCCATGCTGATTCATTAGCTGCTTGCATTAGCGCAAGCTCTTTAGGAATGATATCAACACGACGTAGTGCCTGGGTAAGCGGCAAAGTATCTATGGTGGTTGGCAACTTGTAGCTTGTCAGTATTTTTTTAATATCTGCTTGCTGCTTGCTACTTAGTGGCTCATTGTACTCCAGCATCATGCGCGCGATTTCTAAAGTCGCACGCTGCTGTAGAATCTTTTTATTTTCGGCCTCAACATGAGGGCGAATAAAATCAAAAAATGCATGTTTCTTTTCTTTCACATCAGTAAAAGCTGCAAAATCTGGCAGTTTCACATTATGTAATGGCTTTTCTTTTTTGATTACGCGCTGGGTCCCTTTTGGCGTTGTCTGCGATTGTTCAGACCCACTTTCTACTACTTCTTTATCTACAAATGGCGATAACAACGCCCATGCAAAAAAAGCAGCAAGTAAAGCTCGAAAAACGTAATTAAGCATGTATTCTCTCATATAAACTACTACTCATGTGCGGTAACGTCACGCACACACAAAGGCGAAGTATACCAAAACCCTCTATTTTTGGCGAATTTGCCCTAAGAAAATTACCTAAACCTTTACCAAAATAGCGTGATTTAGTGCCAATTTACTCGCAATTTTCAAGCGCTTGCGTATACTGAACAGCAAGCAAACGAGAAAAAGGTAGGTTATTTTTATGTGCCAATCTTGGCAAGCTCGCATTATTGATCAGCAAAAATATCGTCCAAACGATAACCGCTCAGCTTGGCAAGTTGACCGCTCTCGAATCATCCACGCCGCAGCCTTTAGGCGGTTACAGGCTAAAACCCAAATTATGGGTATTGGCTTGAATGATTTTTACCGAACCCGTCTGACCCATTCTTTAGAAGTTGCTCAAATTGGCAGTGGTTTATTACGTCATCTAAAAAAGCAGCACCCTGAATTTACGAATTTTCCGAGCGGTAGCCTACTCGAAACATTATGCCTTGCTCATGATATTGGCCACCCTCCTTTTGGTCATGGTGGTGAAATAGCATTAAATTACATGATGCGTGAGCATGGTGGCTTTGAAGGTAACGCCCAAACATTAAGAATTGTGTCTAAGCTTGAGCCCTATTCAAATGGCTATGGCATGAACTTAACCAGACGCACCTTATTAGGCTTTATTAAATATCCAGCCTTTATTGATGATTTGTGGCACAGCATTCCACCTTTGAGTGAGCAACGTAGTTTTATTAAAGCTGACCATTGGCGACCAGCCAAAGGCTTATATAAAGACGATAAAGATGTTTTCGATTGGATCATTGAGCCACTGTCGAATAACGATAAAGCGCTGCTGAGTAGTCATTATAAGGTTGATGAGTTTAGAGCTAAAACCCATTACAAATCGATAGACTCAGCAATTATGGAATTAGCTGACGACATTGCGTATGCCGTTCACGATTTAGAAGATGCCATAGCTACAGAAGTTTTAACGCTGGCTGATTGGCAAAACCATGCCCTTGTACAGTTGCAAGAGCTTGACTCTGCTTGGCTAACCACCCATTTGAGCTCAATAACCGCCAGACTCTTTTCTCATCACGAGTATGAGCGTAAAGACGCTATTGGTGAGTTGGTTAACACCTTTATTATTAACGCTCAGTTAGTTGTACAAAACGCAGATTTCGAATCTGAAATACTGCAGTACACAGTAAGCCTACCGGATGAATTTGCCGAAATTCTTAACGTGCTAAAACATTTTGTTTTTAAACGTTTAATTCGCGAGCCAAAGATGCAGCAAGTTGAATTTAAAGGGCAAAACCTGTTGATTGAGTTATTTAGTGCTTTTGCCAGCGACCCAATGCGCTTATTACCTGAAACAACCCAAGAAATGTGGCTAAATGCACACCAGCAAGGTGATAATGCAATGCGCATAATATGTGACTACTTATCAGGGATGAGTGATGAATATGCTTATAAAACCTATCAGCGCTTGTTTTTACCATCTGCTTAAGTAATTTTTGAACAGCAGTTGAAATTGTTCTAAAATCAAACAGGTTATAGTAATATCAACCTCACCCCTTGAATGCATTTTATTTAACATGGATTGAAATAATGCTCAAAAAATACCTGCTTATTAGTGCTGCTGTAGCAAGCTCATTTGCTTGCTATAGTGCAGAATCACTTCCTGATCCGCTTCTTGAAGAACGCGGCATAATCATAAAAGATGCCACTCATTTCGATTGGGTACGGCTGAATTCGGGCGAATGGCTCAAAGGCGAGCTAGTCTCCATGTATGATAAAGAGATTGAGTTCGACAGTGATGTGCTCGACACATTAATTATTGATCGCGAAGATGTCTACATGATCATCTCAGATCGCCACCATACTGTGCGCTTTAACGATGGTAATGAGCTAAGCGGCACATTAAATATCTCTGGTGGTTATGTGAAAGTTGGCGAACAAGAAGCTAAATACCGTTATCGCGATTTAGTCTCTATTGCTCCTTCAGCTGAAAGCGAACTCAGTGCATGGACTGTAAAAATATCGCTAGGTGCCGATATATCAAAAGGCAATACTGACCAAACAGAGTATTCGGCTCGTGCAGATATCAAGCGCCGTACGGCGTCTAGCCGTTTCCTCGCAGAGTTTTTAGGTTATCGCACCACCAGCGATGAACAAGTTACTAAAAACAACATCCGCGCTAATGGTACCTTCGACTGGTTTTACACACAAAAAATGTATTTCCGTCCAGCCTTCTTTGAATACTACCGTGACCCGTTTCAAAATATCGCTAACAAGTACACTCTCGGTGCCGGTGTTGGTTACTATGTAATGGATACCGATAAAACAGAATGGGATTTTTCAACAGGCCCTGCTTATCAAAGAACTGAGTTTGATACTGTCACTACGGGTGAAGAGAAATCAAATTCATCTTGGTCATATTTTGTCGGCACTAATTACGAGCTTGAAGTCACCAAGAAAATTGATTTTACCTTTAATTATCGCTATCTAACTGCAAACAGTGATGCAGGTGGAGATTCTCAATATGCGATGGCTGCGTTTGAGTTTGAGATCACCGATGATATTGATTTTGATATGTCATTAGTATGGGATTATTTGGCTGACCCGATTGCCGATGAAAACGGTGTAGTACCAGAAAAAGAAGATTACAAAATGATTTTCGCGCTGGGTATCGATTTATAAACATCTCAATCAATCGATATAAAAACGCCGAGCTTAGCTCGGCGTTTTCATTTTAGTTAAAAAATATCTTATAGCGATTTAACACCCATGTTATATAGGGTAAAGCCATAAATATCAGCGTATTGATCAATGATCTTACTTGTTGGTGTTCCTGCACCATGACCTGCATTTGTTTCAATGCGAATAAGATACGGATTTTGTTTCGCACCTTTTTCTTGTAGCTCTGCTGCAAACTTAAATGAATGCGCAGGCACAACACGGTCATCATGATCCCCTGTTGTTACTAAGGTTGCTGGGTAGCTAACACCCTCTTTTACATTGTGAACTGGTGAATAGCCTTTTAAGTACTCGAACATTTCTTTACTTTGTTCACTCGTACCGTAGTCATACGCCCAACCAGCACCCGCTGTAAAGGTGTGGTAACGCAGCATATCTAAAACACCTACAGCAGGAAGCGCAACTTTAAATAGCTCAGGGTGCTGTGTCATAACCGCACCAACTAATAAGCCACCATTTGAGCCACCACGTACCGCTAGGTAATCAGGTGAGCTGTATTGTTTTTCGTTTAAGTACTCAGCCGCAGCAATAAAGTCATCAAATACATTTTGTTTCTTAAGCTGTGTACCATTTACATGCCATTCTTTACCGTATTCGCCACCACCACGAATATTAGCAACAGCATAGATACCACCGTGCTCAAGCCATGCCGCAATTGTAGGGCTGTAGCTTGGTGTTAGGCTCACGTTAAAGCCACCATAACCATATAAAATAGTCGGATTTTTACCGTTAAGTTCGGTGCCCTTTTTGTACGAAATTATCATCGGAACTTTGGTGCCATCTTTTGATGTATAGAACACTTGTTCAGAGATATATTCTTCGCTATTAAATTTAGCGCCCGACTTGCGGTACACATCAGACTTACCTGATTCAACATCAAACGAATAGGTATTGCCTGGTGTAGTGTAATTTGTAAATGAGTAATACAGAGTTTCTGCATCGTGCTTACCGCTAAAGCCATATGCAGTTCCCACACCTGGCAGGCTGATGTCGCGTACTAATTTTCCTGATTTATCGTATTGTTTTACTTGCGAAATCGCATCAACCATATACTTAGCAAAGAAATAGTCACCGCCTTTTGAAAGGCTAAGCACATTATCAGTTTCTGGGATTAAATCTTGCCAATTTTCAGGGCTTGGATCAGCAGCATCAACAGTCACTACACGTTTATTTGGCGCGTTTAAGTTAGTCACTAAATACAGTTTCGAGCCGTCATTATCAATAATTGAGGTATCTGAGTCAGTGTTATCTAAAATAGTCACTAGCTCGCTGTCAGGCTTAGTTAGATCTTTGATAAACAGTTTATTACCTGAAGTTGAAGTACTTGCTGCAATTATTAAATAACGATTATCACGGGTTACATCAGCACCTATATAACGATGTTTCTGAGCCTCAGTGCCACCATAAACTAATTGGTCATCTGCTTGTGCCGTGCCTAACTTATGGTAGTAAACTTTATGTTGATCTGTTTTTGCAGACAGCTCACTACCCTTTGGCTTATCGTAGCTCGAATAATAGAAACCTTCGTTGCCAAGCCAAGAGATACCGCTGAATTTTACATCGACTAATGCTTCTTCAATTGGTTGTTTAGTCGCTGTATCAATAATGATAATTTTACGCCAGTCACTGCCACCTTCAGAGATTTGATAAGCCGCTAGTGTGCCGTCTTCTTTGAATGTTAAGCCCGACATTGAGGTTGTGCCGTCGCTACTGAAGGTATTTGGATCTAAGAACACCTCAGCTTCTGAGTCGCCTTTTTTACGATAAACTACGTACTGATTTTGCAGACCATCGTTTTTATAAAAATAAGTGTATTCACCCTCTTTAAATGGCGCTGTGACTTTTTCGTAGTTCATCAACTTTTCAAGCGTAGTTTTCAGCTCATCGCGATAAGGAATTTTTTTTAGATAAGAAAAGGTAACGTCATTTTCGGCTTTCACCCACTGGGCTGTTTCGTCGCTCATATCGTCTTCTAACCAACGATACGGATCGGCTACTTTCTCACCGAAGTATTCATCAACAACATTGCCTTTTTTAGTTTCTGGATAATTCACAGCAGCTTTAACCTCTGCAGTTTTCACTGTTTGTTCTGTTTTTGTTGGGGTAGATTCACCGCAGCCCGCCAATGCAACAACAATTGCACATGCTAGTGTTTTCTTAATCATAATAAATTTACTTTTAGTTATTGTTAATAAAATGAAAGTAAAATTAAAGCATTAGAATGTCTAGTAATTTGCGGTTAAACACTGGAAGTGCTGTAAACCAATGTAAAAACAAAAAAGCCACGTAGTAACGTGGCTCTTCAAAGCATGTATTTGCTCAGCGATTATACTTTTGTTAACCAGCCATGAGTATCTGCTGATTTCCCCCATTGAATATCATTTAATGCTTGGCGTAATTTAGCAACTTTCTCACCTGGTTCACCAGAGCCCACCTTAAACTCTTGGTCGTTATGAATAAGCGTGCCAACCGACGTCAGTACCGCAGCGGTACCCGATAATGCAGCTTCAGTACCCGGCTTAGCGGCTCTTTCTAGTAATTCAGACACAGTGAAGTTACGCTCAGATACTGTCATACCTAAATCTTTCGCAATCGTTAAAATACTATTACGCGTTACACCGTGTAAGAATGTGCTATCAAGTGCTTTTGTGATGATCTCATCACCATCAATTAGAATGAAGTTTGCAGCACCCGTTTCTTGTACATCACCACCTGGGCAGAATAAAATTTGGTCTGCTTGATGCTCTGAGCGAGCTTCTAAGATTGGACCTAATGCACTTGCATAGTTACCACCACTTTTAACCATACCCATGTGTGGTGCACAGCGCATGCCGTCTTCTTCAAGTAATACACGTAATGCTGTAGCACCGCCTGAGAAATAATCACCTACTGGCGAAAGCAATACATAAAGCAAGGAACTCATTGACGGTGCAGCCGCTTTACCAATTGCCGCTTCTGTACCAATGTGAGTTGGGCGAATATACATTGAACCCGGCGGTGTTGGTGTTTCGTCTGCGTACTCTTTTACAATGTCTTTGATCATTTGCTCAAGCATGCTTTCGTCAAAGTCAGGTAAGTTTAGTAACTTAGAGCTTTGTTTCATACGAGCAATGTTAGCATCCATACGAAAGATATAGACCGAGCCATCTTCGTGACGAAATGCTTTTAATCCTTCAAAACAGGTGCTTGAGTAATGTAATACGTGAGCACCCGCATGTAATTCGATTTTATCAGATGGGACCAGCGCGCTTTCACTCCATGAGTTATCAGCAAAACGTGCTTGGATCATTTGTGGCATAAATACAGTACCAAATGCGGCCATTGTTGTTCTCTCTTGTTTGGACTACTTTTACCCCATTGTATGCTAATCCATCCCCGTTTAACCATAGCAAACTAGTGCCTTTTATCGATTAAAGTGATAATAATCCGACCATTTGGTACAAAAAATGCGCAACCCAAGTTGCGCATTGTTTACTGAGAATCATTCACTAACAAATGACTATAAATTATCTGTAGTTCATTTTTGCTGTGAGGCGGTTAAAAAAGCCCGGGAAAAATCGCTTAATAGTCGGTGCTAAACCACTTATTCCTTCACCAATAACAACTTCATCTTTCTCGGCTTCAATGGCTTTAATCATTTTTGCAGCCGCTTTTGCCACATCCATGCCGTTTTCAATTGATTCCTCTGGCTTATTTTGCGGTTTACCTTGGCCATCTAACGAATTATGTGCAATGGCTGTTTTGATTGAACCTGGGCAAATAGTCAGGCAATTCACATTTTTATCGGCTAGTTCTGCTCTTAAGCAATCCATAAAGCCCACGACCGCATACTTAGAACCCGAATACCCAGTTCTGAACTTTGAACCGACTTTACCTGCCACACTGCTAATTGATACCACCATGCCCATACCTTGCTTCACCATCTGTGGCACGACCGCCTTAGTTAAAGCAATTAAACCAAAGTAGTTTACTTCCATCAGTTGGCGATAAACCGTAAATTCGTTTTCTAAAAATAGACTACGCTGCGACACCCCACCGTTATTGATAAGAACATCAATGCGGCCAATTCGCTCGATCACTGCTGGCATATCTTCAAGTAAGGCTTCGGGCTTTGCCAAATCAAGAGCGACCACATGATGATTACCACCGAGTCTTGTATTAAGAGCGTTGAGTTTTTCCTCATTACGGGCAGACAATACTAACGTGGCCCCTTTTGCTGCCAGTTGCTCACAAAGTGCCTCACCAATTCCAGATGATGCCCCAGTTACCCAAACTGTTTTACCATTTAATTGCATGTGTGTTCCTTATTATTGTTGTTATGCTTTGTTAGGCCCTGCATTTTGTTCGATATGATCAGCAATATCTCTATAAAAACCAAGCATAATCAAGAACTCTGCTAATACAAATAACGGGCCTATGACCAAACCAATTAAATCATCAACAAAGGCTGGCTTTTTACCTTCAAAATAGTGACCAATAAACTGAAACACCCAACCAACAATGAAACTGCCAATGCTCAAAGCTAGCCATAACTCTGTTGAAAGCGACACCACAGGCTCAGCAGCAATGCTTAACAAACTTAAGCATACAGCCATAATTAACCCCATAGATAAGCTAAGCATTAAGTAATAAAGGCAGGTGAGTGCAATCACCACGGTTGCCAAGGAGATAACGGCAGGTTCAGAGATAAGCGTGACGCGTTGTAATAAACAAATAATTGCAAACACAATTAATGGAATGCCAATAAAGTGAGTGTAAATATTGCGTTTAGAACGGTGATAAAGGGCGTAATTTGTCAGTTGTTGTTTTAATGTTTTCATTGTTTTTCCTGCCAAAACTGTGTTCAAAATTCAGATTAGCAGAAAATTCACCACCAAGAATGTCAACTAGCCGACATTTAGTTCCAAACTAGCATTGAGATTGCAATTTATCGATATCAATAATTTCAATCGTTTGATATTTAAGATTAATAATTGAATCAGCTTGCAGGGATTGTAAAATTTGATTAATGGTTTGCCGTGTTAAATAGGTCATATCGGCAAGTTGTTGCTGGGTAAGCGGCAAACAGCTTTGGTGTGACGATTGATAAAGCATGCACAACCGCTTACTCACCTTTTGCTTTGCTGTAAGGAGTGCGTGATCTTCTAATGAGTCAAACAGGTTTCGCACTTTATTGGTAAGCAGCAGACCAAAATCATGCCAATATGCAGGGCTTTCTTGTAATAACTGGCTTAATGCCCGCTCAGGTACGTGTAAAAGTCGTACCGCAGTTTGAGCATACACATCGTGGGTGCGCTTACCACCATCAAACAGAGCCACTTCACCAAACCACATAGCACTGGTTACAAAACTGAGCACGGCTTCTTTGCCTTGGCTATTAACCCCAGAAACTCTAAGCACGCCATTAATAACACAATACAGACCGGTATTTTCATCACCACGCAAAAACAATGCATCACCCGCATTTAAGGTGATTAATTTAGCATTTTTTACTAGCTTGTCCCTAAATAATTGTGTGCGATTTTTAAACCATTTGTCTTGGTTAATTACCGAAAGGTCTTGTTCATTCAAGTGTTTATCCTTTACATTGTTGTAGTGTGCATACAAATAATAAAAGGATACGGGATGTTAAACAAACTACTTTCGACCAGCCTACTTCTCAGTGCTATTTCTACACCTGCATTTGCGAGTGATATTAATACTGAACTTAAATCTGCCAATAAAAGCGTCAGCGAAAAAGTCATTAAATGGCGCCGTCATTTACACCAATACCCAGAGCTTAGTAACCGTGAGTTTGAAACAGCCAAATACGTAGCTAAGCATTTACGTTCGTTAGGCCTTGAGGTTCAAACAGGTGTGGCTCATACCAGTGTGGTTGCCAAACTTAAAGGGGGCAAAAAAGGCCCGCTTATTGCGCTGCGTGCAGATATGGATGCACTACCTGTAAAAGAGCAAGTAGACTTGCCTTTCGCTTCAACTCAAACAACAGAGTACAAAGGCAATACCGTTGGCGTAATGCATGCCTGTGGTCATGATAACCATGTGGCTATTTTAATGGCAGCCGCTGAGTCTTTAGTAAAAATTAAAGACCAACTAGCGGGTGATATTCTGTTTGTCTTCCAACCTGCTGAAGAAGGTGCACCAGATGGCGAAGAAGGCGGTGCTGAGCTGATGCTTAAAGAAGGCTTATTTAAAGAAAAGCCAGAAGCCGTATTTGGTTTACACGTAACCAGCTCACTTAATACCGGACAAATTGGTTTTCGTGAAGGGCCGCTAATGGCCAGCGCCGACAAATTTACTATCACAGTAAAAGGTCGCCAAACTCACGGCTCACGCCCTTGGAATGGGGTTGACCCAATTGTGGCGTCATCACAAATTATTATGGCAACACAAACCATTGCCTCACGCCAAGTTGATGTAACCAAAGCGCCTTCGGTGGTTTCATTTGGTGCCATTAATGGCGGTGTGCGTAACAACATCATCCCTGAGCAAGTTGAAATGGTGGGCACAATTCGTACCTTTGACCAAGAAATGCGTGCTGACATTAAAAAACGTTTAGCTAAAACCGCTGAGATGGTAGCTGAATCAGGTGGCGCAGAAGCGCATGTTCACATTGACCATGGTTACCCAGTAACAGTGAACGATGTTGAATTAACCAAGAAAATGACACCAACACTTGCTGGTGTAGTTGGTAAAGAAAACCTGATCACAACGCCACTTATCACAGGTGCCGAAGACTTTAGTTACTACGCCTTAGAAACACCAGGCATGTTCTTTTTCTTAGGTGTCACACCAAAAGGTCAAGATGCAGTTACAGCACCAAGTAACCATTCACCACACTTTTTTGCAGACGAAAAAGCTTTACAGCTTGGCGTAAATGCAATGACGCAATTAGTGGTTGATTACCTTAAATAAGCGGATTGATATAATCACTATTCCCTTCTGGCGGGTGACATCACTACCCGCCCTATTTTCTTAGTTGTTCAGCATCAATAAAGTTCATTTTGCTAGGGTTAGATTACTATAAACAGGTAAGGAAGCCCCATGACATCAGAATACTTTCATTTTTTAAGCATTATCGGTGTAGCGTTTTTTGCTATTTCTGGCACCTTACTGGGCCATGAAAAAAGTGTTGGTGGTTTTGGTGTGGTAGTCGTTGCCACAGTTACCGCATTGGGTGGTGGCACACTTCGAGACATATTGCTTAACAAACCTGTATTTTGGATAGCTCAACCCGATTATTTGTACGCAACTTACATAGCCATATTCGCCTCTATTTTATCTATTCGTCACTTACCCGATTTAAGTAACACCACCATGCTATTAATGGATGCCGTAGGGATGGCTATTTTCAACATTATTGGTATCGAAAAGGCATTGATTGGCGGTGCAGATATGGTTGTAGCCATCACCATGGGTATGACCACAGGTATTTTTGGTGGCCTGATGCGTGATGTGATCTGCCGAGAAGTGCCTTTAGTAATGGGTGAAGAGCTCTATTCAACCGCTTGCTTATCTGGCGGGTTAACTTACGCGGCTTTATTCACCCTAGAGGTAAGTTATATTTGGTGCATTCTTGGCGCATTCGCTGTGACGGTCTGTTTAAGATTAGGCGCCATACACTTTGGTTGGCAACCTAATCTGTTTCGTAAAAGCAGCTTTAAACGCTCTTAGCAAGTCATATAAATACAGCCATCGAGTGGCATGTCAGCGGGGTACTGGGTTTGTATAAACCCCAGTTTTTCATAGGCTGTTTTAGCAAGGGTATTGTGGCTATACACAAACAACGACAAACTATCACACTGCAACTGCTGTTTACCCTGCTCTCCTAGTAAATTTATCAACACTTTTGCAAGACCTTTGCCACGTTCACTTGGCGCGATAACTAGCCGCCCTAAATGGCAACGACCTTCACGTAAATAGTATTGACCAAACCCTAACATCTGGCCCTTGTCATTAATCAACGTGAAGGAATTCAGCGCATCTAGGTTTAAATCATTCTTAAAGCTTTGCGTATCAAATGGGTAATTAAAAAATGGCCCAGACCAAATACGCAGTTCAGCCTCTGAGTTAAACCAACCCATTAACTCGTTTAGTTGGTCACTCGTTACTTTAACTAGCTTCATTTTTTAACCTATCGTATAAACCCGATGCACGAGTAACAGATTTATTCATTGCCATGAGCAGTACATTTTTATCGGCCACCAGCTCAAATGTGGTTTTCGCGCGGGTGATACCCGTGTAAACCAACTGCCTGTTAATGCCCTGATTAGCCTGTTTTACTGGTGGTAAAATCATTGCTGTGTAAGCAAATTCAGAACCTTGCGACTTATGAATTGTCATAGCATACACTTTATCGTGAGCAGGTAAACGGGCGGGCGAAAAGGCACGAATATTTTCTTGTTCATCAACAAACATGGCTTTTAACTGACCTTGCTCATCGTGCATTAAAATACCGATGTCGCCATTAAACAGTTTTAGCTGGTAGTCGTTTTGGCTGATCATAATTGGCATACCCACGTAATGCCTTTGATATGGCGAGATTAAACCTTGTTGAGCCAGTGCTTTTTCAATACGCTGATTAAGGCTATTTACACCATAATCTCCCTCTCTGACTGCAGCTAGCAACTGATAATGCGAAAATGCTTTATGCACACTGGCAACACTTGCCCCTTGCTGGATAAGCTGCAAATAATCGTGATATTGCAACGCCGCTTGTTGCACAAATTGCTCAATCGGTTTACTAACTACGCTGTAATTAAGTTTAAGGTCTTTAAAGCCACCTTGATTAATCGTTTGCTCAACGTAGCCCAGTAAGCCACTGTTATTGGTATTTACAGCTTGTGCTAATTGACCAATGCCGCTGCTGCCATCAAAACGATAACTTTGCTGTAAAAACGCAATACAATCGTTAAGTACAAAATGACTGCTCGCCGCGGGTATTTCGCTCTGATTATTAAAACAAACGCGATTAAGCTGCGCTGCTCTTTCACTGCTGTAATCAGGCATTTTGCCAAGCTCTAAGCCTTGGCATAGGTCGCTAAGAATACTGCCCGTATCAACCGAGGCTAATTGGTCTTTATCACCCAGTAAAATAAGTCTTGCATGGCTCGGTAGTGCCTCGATTAGTTTTGCCATAAGCGATAAATCTACCATCGATGCCTCATCAATGATCAGTACATCTAAATGCAGCGGATTACGCTTGTTATGGCGAAACTTATTGGTATGCGGAATAACGCCCAGTAAACGGTGAATCGTTTGCGCGCTGTCAGGAATAAGTGGCGCGATATTACCAGGGATCATACTAAGCTTTTGCTTTGCCCCTAAAATCGACTCGGTTAAACGCGCTGCCGCTTTACCTGTCGGTGCAACCAGCTTTATTGTTAGCGGTGCACTGGCATACAAAGATTGTAATATTGCTAGTAGCTTAGTTACTGTGGTGGTTTTACCGGTACCTGGGCCGCCAGTGATCACACTAAAGCCTTTTGTTGCGGCAATCGCACAGGCTACTTTTTGCCAGTTTAATGTTTCAATAGGATCGCTTGGGTTGGTTGTATGTTCACTATTAGGAAAATACACCTCAAGTAATGCCGTTAATTCGGCTTCATCAAGTGTGAGTTCTTTCGTTGCTAAATGATGTAAACGCGAAGCCAGTGTGGTTTCGTACTCTGCCAATCGGGCAAAGTAAAGTTTATTGGCAAACAATAGCAGTGGTTTGTCGTCCCCGACACACTCAGCATTCATTAGTTTATTAACAGCCTCATTAAGGCCAAATTCCATATCAAACGGGGTTAAAACCTCAGGGGCTGCAATGCTGGCATCAGCTAGGCTTTGCTCTCTTATTTCAAATGGGTTTTGCCAGTTTATATTCACGAGCTCTAAACAGCTGTGCTGACTTTGCTGCGCAGCCGCAAGTAATAAAATCAGGTAAAAAACCTCATTGTGCGCTGCATCGTTATTCTCTATGAACGATTGTGAACCGGCTACTGTTTCTGTGCCAGTCAATAGCTCTGCGAGTTTAACATCAACTAAGCGAATACGTTTTGCCTCAAGTAAATAACTCAGTAACGGCTGCGTTTTAAGTTCTGTGGCAGGTAACACTGAGTCGCTTTGGGTATGTTGTGCTGGCTGCTGTGGTTGCTTATTCATTGGCTCGTTTGGCTCATGGTCATCAAAGCCGAATGTCATTTGACTCATAGCATGGCTCCTTGTGCGAATAAGCTATCAAGCTCAGTTATTTGCTGTTTAGTAAGCTGATTAAAGTACACCCCTTGCCCTTCGCTCATACCACGTAAGAAGGTGTAGTAAACACCGCCTAAATGCGTATCGCTATCGTAATCTTGAATACGTTGTTTTAATAAGCGGTGCAATGCCACGGTATAAATTAAATACTGCAAATGATACTGGTGACTAGTCATGGCTTGCTCTAGTTGCTCATTTTGGTAGTCAGCCGCACTATTGCCTAAAAAGTTCGATTTATAATCAAGAATATAATACTTACCCTGCCAGCAAAATATTAAATCTATAAAGCCTTTTAGTAAGCCTTGCACCTCACTAAAATCAAGCTGCCCGGGTAAGTTAAAATGTTTAACTAAAACCTGGTTAAGCTTATCGCTTGAGAGTGATAACAAGGGTAAGTTAAATTCCATTTCGACCAAACAGGTATCAGGCTCAAGTACTGATAAACTTAGCCCTTTATCGTTTAATGGGCAATTCAGTGCAGCAAGGATCCACTGCTCGGTCATTTCTTGCCAGCTTTCGTCAATATGGTATTTTTCGAATAACGTTTTGATCACTTTATCAAGTGCGTGGTCGTCTTGCTCAGTGGCTGGACGCTTTAACGCATAAGGGTCAGTAAAGTCTAATTGCTCAAATATTTCATGCAAACAACTACCCGGCTTTGCGCCTTTAGGGAAGCTGTACGGTGTTAAAGCATTGGCATTTTGGGCTAAAAACTCATCTTTTTCGTGATCTTCATCACTGCGACCAAGCTCAATATGATCAGTATGCTTTTTCAGCGTTAAGCTACTAAAGCTGGTTGAGCGCCAATCACGCTGAATGTCTGCTTTAACAGTATTAACTTGATAGGCTTGCTCACTGCCAGCGCCAGCAAATGTTAACTTTTCAAGCTCATCCGCTTCGCTAAACGCCTCATAATGCATGTGCGCAGAGTCTTCACAAAATGTTTGTAACAACGCGCGCCATTCATCGCCCGATTTAATCTCTAACCCTGCAAATAATACGTGGCCAATGCTGGTACTTTGAATACCAGGGCGAGCGCTACGACCTTGGGCAATGTTATACATACCCACAGAACAAAAATGCACGGCACGTGTCAATGCCACATAAAGTAAACGTAAATCTTCAGCTAAGCGCTCTTGCTCTGCTTTTTGCATTGCGTCGTCACTTTTAGCAAGGTCATAAATAAGCTTACCGTCTTTATGGTAAAGGGCTTCTTTGCTTTCACGGTAGCCACAGGCAAACGGCATGAATACAATCGGGTACTCTAAGCCTTTTGAGGCGTGCATAGTGACAATTTTCACCAAGTTAGCATCGCTTTCTAGGCGTACTTGCACCGCTTCACCATCTTGTTGACTGACTTTTTGTGCAAACCAACGCAGTAATCTGTGGGTGCCCTCAAGCTCAATTTGCTTTTGCTGCAAGATTTCCCCTAAATGACGGAAATCGGTGAGCCAGCGTTCAACGTTGTAACCTAAGCCTTGCCAACGCGCTGCGAGCTGATTATGGCTTAATAAACGCTCGAGCATCGCCATAGCGCCTTGTTTATGCCAAATGTGGGCAAGCTGAGCAAAAAAGTTTAGATGTTCTTGCCATGCACTTTCATTTTCGTGAAGCTCATAAATACGGTTGTAGCTTAAACAAAACAATGGCCCAGCAAGCACTCCACGCAGTAATGATTCATCATACTGTCCATGCAATGCCGTTAAAAAGTTCAGTAAATGATGACTAAGCTCTTGGTTAAACACACTGTCACGGGACAAATACACGCTGGCAATGGCGGCTTCTGCCAGTGCTGTTTTCATAAGCTGTGCTTCGTTTCGGTCACGCACTAACACACAGATATCAGCGGCCGTGAGAGGTTTTCCTGCAATAGTCGCATGGCCTGCATTAGCTTGCTTGAGTAGCTCAGTAATTTTTTTCGTATATTGCAAAGCCAATGCCTGTTGAGCTACCCCTTTGCTGGTTGGCTTGTTGTTGGCTTCGGCGTACTCATCAACAAAAACCGAAAATTCAAACGCACTGGGCATTTCACCGTTTATTAAAAACGCTTTGTCTTGCTGTTTTCCCTTCGCATTGACCTTTTGAAATGGAATCGCATCGTTGTAAATAAAGCTATTAGCATTTTTAGCAAATAAACGGTTTACACTATCAACAACCCCTTCACTTGAGCGGTAGTTGGTATCTAGGGTGTATTGCTTATCATCTGAAACGGCTTGTTTTGCGCCAATATAAGTAAAAATATCTGCACCGCGGAAACCATAAATAGCCTGTTTTGGATCACCTATCATGGCAAGCGTGGTGTTTTTAATGCCATAAATGCGGCTAAAAATACCATATTGAACTGGGTCGGTATCTTGGAATTCGTCAATCATGGCAACTGGAAACAAAGCGGCAATTTTTTCACTTAATGCTTGCCCTTGCTCACTTAAAAGTGCCTGATGCAAGTTACTCAGTAAATCATCTGGAGTAATAACGCCTTGCTCTTGCTTGCGTTTAACTAATGCATTTGCCACCCATTTAGCTGCGTATTGCACTATCGCAATATTCAAGCCGTTATTGATAAGGCTACTCAGTTCAGCCATTTCATCAAACCGAGCCAGCATTGCATGACTAAGCAAGCTGCCGTTTTTCTTATAATTTGCAGGGTCGCTTAAATTCTCTGTGCTCCACACTTCAAACGAGTATTTACTGGTACCAAATACAAAAAATAGCTCATCATTGTTTATATACTCTTCAAGCGCAGCAAGGCTGTTTTTTCGGCCTGGAGTTTTTGAGCCACTTAAATCAGATGCTTTTACAGCATTAATAAATTCACTATCACGGCACGCCGTTTTAAATGCTGGTACTTTTGCCACAAAGTTATCGCGCGCTTGCCATATATCGTCAAGGTCATACTCGGGGGTGATTGTTGCCCCTTGTTTATTGAGTAAACTCACTACCTGTGAATACAGTGCCGCAGGTACTGGGAAAATATCGGTAATTGCTTGCGTACGCTCTTTTGATTGTGGGTAAACAAAGGCACGCCAAAAGTCATTAAGGGTTTCTTGAATAAGCTCACGCTCATCTAAAATAAACTCTAAGTTAAACGCCACGCCGGATTCAAAAGCATGTTGTTTCAGCATTCGCTGACAAAAGCCATGAATGGTGAATATAGCGGCTTCATCCATCGACTTTGCCGCAGCGTCTAGCAAATCAAATGCGGCGTGTTTGTCAGTCACCTCGTTAATTACTTGCTCAATCAGCTCATCATCTGGCTTTTTACCAAGCAGTGCATCTCTGGCATCGATTATACGCGCCCGCACACGGTCTTTAATTTCTTGGGTGGCGGCTTCTGTAAAGGTCACCACCAGTATTTGCTCAACACTTAGAGGCGTATTTAATGCTTCATCTTCACCGGTCGCTTTTTGTAAGCCCAACAAATACCGTAAATACAAACCTGTGATGGTGTAGGTTTTACCTGTACCGGCACTGGCTTCAATAAGGCTTTGCCCACACAGCGCCATACTCATTGGATTAAGCGTTTGCATGATCTGCCTCCTGTGCTAATTCAACAATTGGCGATAACAGCAGCTCGCTCCATTTTATAAACTCTTCTTCACAGTCTTTAAAGCTTTTTATGGTTAAGCGAATGTATGGGTTCTCACCTTCACCTATGCCTATGTATTGCGGCGTGAATTTATTGTTTGCTTTAACCATGTCTTTATCTGTTTTTATGTACTCGTAACCACTGACCGGAAAAAACGCCACTGGGCGAGTTAAAAGCGTTTCATAAAGCGAAAACCAATCATTTAAATAGCTGCGGGCATCGTCTTCTGACAAGGGTGAAAAACTAATTTGCTTGTCTAAACCAAGAATAAGGGTTTCAACCGGCTGGCCCATTATTTGCGCCGCTAAATGATGCACAAAGCCACGAATTACATCTTTTGCTTTAATACTGGCGGTGCGATAAAACACCTGTTTTTGACCATAAATATGATTTAACCAACCTTCTAGTGTGGTATTGGCTATTTTAATATTTACTTCAACGGGTAATGCTTCATCACCTTGAATATGCGCTTTCACTTGCCCTGCAAGCGCATCAACTCGGTGCTGCATACTTTCAAACACAAGATCGCCAACATGGGCTTGGGGTAATTCACCGCGCTGCATAATTTGCGCTTTATTAAGCGGTAGCTCTTGAATGCTCGCTTCGAGAATTTCATCAAGGTAAAAGTAGCGGCGTAATGCATCTAAACTAAATGGCTCTTCATCTTTAGCAATATCGTTAAATTGCGGTAAGCGTAAACCCAAACTTTGCTGATAAAAGCTCTCGTGCGGCTGGCAAATACTGCGAATAAACTGAGTTAACTCAACGCTGCTTTCTGGCTGAACACTAAGCGCTTGCTGTGGCTCAGGATTAACAGCTTGAGCTGGCATCCACACGGGGTTATAGCTGTGTAATTGTGTGGCTAGCGGTTTATTTGCTTTTTGCTCGTCATCAGTTTGGCTTTTATTACCTTCTTTGTTAGTGGTCAGATAATAAGCCGGGTTAAATGGCTGTAAGTGCTGATAATTAATTAGCGCCTCTGGTAGCTTTACGTGAGTGTCTTTTTCAGCAAATTCAAAACTACGGGCTATGTATTCCAAAAGCTCGCTCACTAAAGTTGAGGGCATTCTTGGTTGGTTATCAAAGCAAGAACGGCCAATATAACTGATGTATAAATTCTCACGGGCACTTAAAATCGCTTCTAAAAACAGGTAACGGTCATCAAGTTTGCGAGAGCGGTCGCCTTTTTGGCGTTTTGAGTAAGGGACTAAGTCAAAACCGATTGGCTGAACGGTACGCGGGTAATCTGCATCATTTAAACCTAGCATGCACACCACTTTAAATGGCACCGCACGCATTGGCATCAACGTACAAAAGTTAACTTGCCCCACTAAAAAGCGCTGCCCTACACCTTTTTCTTGAATACCTTGTTTTACAAGGTAACTCACAATACGCTGCGAAACGGCTTGTTGGTAATCGCCATTATCATAATGCTTAATCAGTGTATCGAGCACTTTTTGCAGCACTAATAAATCCCAGCTTTGTTCACCTTCATCGCTGTACACATCGCTTAATAATTCTTTTAGAATTTCTGCCTTTTCATTAAGCGGTGCATCAGCTTGCAGCTTAGCTTTATATCGGGCCAGTACATCAATAAATTCAATGAGTTTATTTAAGGTATTTAATGCCATTCCCTCAACTTCATCGGCACTGTAAATCCCCGAAAACGGCAATTGTTCATCACGTTGCGCAACACCAAGTAACAAGCGGTTTAGGCCATGTTGCCAGGTATTTAAATCTATTGCGGGTAAGCCAAAACTGTCTTTGTGGGCGGCATCTAAGCCCCATTTAACGCCAACGCGTTCAAGCCAAAAGCCAATTTGCTCATATTCATGAGCTTCAAGGTTAAACTTTTCGGCAATTTGTGTGACTTGCAGCAAATCAAGAATGTCAGACACACCAAAGCGTGAATAAGGTAAATCGGCTAAACTAGCAAACGAGCTAAGTACGGGTTTTTCTTGTTCTATGGCTAAATCGGCTAACGCATAAGGAATAAAACGTCGCCCTTCAGCACCACCAAACACCGCCTCAATATACGGGCTGTATGTGCCAACATCCGGCATCATTACAATAATATCTTTCGGTGTTAGCGCTTTATTTTCATTGAATAAATTGAGTAAGTAATCATGTAGTCGTTCGACTTCGCGTAGTGGCGTGTGACAATCGCTCAGCACAATGCTGGTATCGTCTGCCTGAATTGGCAACTTGCCTTCGTCATTAATAAACCATTCTTTATCAGGCGTTAGTGATTCACCCTTAAATGCTAATTGGTAAATTTCAGACTGAATTTGCGATAGCAAGCTTTGATCAAACTCGTTATCGAATCCGTCAAGCCACTGCGCATCTAGTTGCAGTAACTGCTCAAAATAGTCTCGGCCTAATTTACCCCATGACGAGAGTAACGGGTTACCAATAAAAAAGTACTCGTGATCAGGGTTTTTAGCGCTGTCTTCAAGCGCTTGCAACTGCGGGCGTTTGGCATATTTAGCGGCAATCTTAGCTGCTGTTTTTTCATCGAGTGTGTCACCCCAGTAATGCTCACTGGGGTTGAAGAAAAACAAAAACACCTGCGTTTTTTTTGCAATGGCCTGAAACACTTCAAGCTGGCTACTCGCAATTGCAGAAATACCAAATAAGCTAATACGCTCAGGTAATAGGCTTGCGTCCATTTTTTCAAGGGCTGCAAGGAGATTGTCTTGCATATTGGCGCGGTGATATTGGCTTTGCCCAAGTTCTTTACTGTGCGCCACCAGCTTGCGCCAAAGATCTGGCTGCCATGGCGCAATGCCCACATCAACATCATCTAGTTCATCGATGCCCTGCTCCCAAGTGGCAATCCAATTGGGACGATACATTAAATATTGGTCATAAACGTCGGCAATTTTCTCGCACAAGGCAAAGGTTTTTTGCCCTTCACTGTCACCCTCTAAATAGGTTTTAAGTGGTAAGTACAGCGGCTCATCAATGCAGTTTGGTAAAATCGCAAACAGCTTCCAAGCAAGGTTAGCTTTGTTATACGGTGATTCACTAGGTACATCAGGCAGCAATTGTTGGTAAAGCTGCCATATAAAACTCGAAGGCAGCGGAAAATCAACCTGAGCGGCAATCCCTAAGTGTTCACTTAAACCTATTTTTAGCCACTGCGACATACCTGGTGACTGCACAAGCACAATTTCTTTTTTAAAGGGACTCGTTAATGGATTAACTTTAAGAAGAGCGTGAAACCGCGCTTGCAGTGCTTCCATGCGATTTGATTGAATTATATTCAGCACTTTACACTGTCCTTGCTTGAAACTAACTAATTGACACAGTGTAAGATATTTTAATTAGATGGGATAGAGAGAAATACCCGCAAACAAGGCTTATTCCATGTTTGCGGGCATGAGCTGCGGGCATGTGTTAAAGATATGCACAGCAGGCAATATCTACTGGTATGGGCTTATCGTCGATAACGCGAATTCGGTGTGCATGATCTCATCACCCTTGATGCCTTTAAGCGCAATACGAATGGTAGGATCTGCTTTTTGCCAATCGATTGTTAAATCGCCGTAGTTAACCTCATGAGTGTAATCACCCACACGGTGTTTATTAGGGCTAACATCTTTCCACTTTTCTGTAAGCCCAGAGCTAGTCATCTCGTGTATACCCAAACCACCCCAAGATTCGAGTTTCAGTTGGAATTAAAAGCGATTTAGGCAAGGCATTGATTGAAAAGAATGGTTATTCCCTTGTTAAAATCAATAACGCTGGATAAATCGCTTTTAAACCAACCCGTAGGGCGCTTCTCATGAGCTTACTCTCTGCGTTGTTACTTCTTAAAAGGGAATGCCATTCCTGCAAAGTAACGCCTTGATATTAAGCCCATGAGAAACGCTGAATTCTAGATCTTGGGGTGGTTTGGGTATCTGGATAATCTAGGTTTTGTTGATATTTTGAGAGCTCCCCCCAGTGGGTATCGCCACTGACAATAATCACACCATTTACTTTATGCTTTTTAATAAATAAGAAAGTATTAGAAAAAACGCCCAGTTAAATTAACTGAGCGCTTGTTGGTTGGACAATATTATTAGGTTTGCTTAAATCAGCTCAGCCAGCATTTCGTCGCTGTATGGTGTTAACGCTTCACCATTTTTAACTTTACTGATGTAATCTGGGTTCGCAATGAATGGGCGACCAATCGCAATTAAGTCAAATTGGTTGTTATCGATAGCTTGATTAGCTGTCTCAAAGCTATAGCTACCTACCCCGACTAAGGTACCTTTGTACGCACCACGCATATATTCAGATGCCGACTTATCACCTAAGCTTGCAAAGCGCATGCTGTCATCAAAAATACCAACATGTAAGTACGCAAGATTACGCGTTTCAAGGGCTGGTAATAGATAATCAAATACCGCCTTATCACCGTCACTTTCGGTCATATTAAAATACGCCCCTGGCGATAAACGTAATGCAGTTTTATCTGCCCCAATTGCAGCCACTACAGCATCAACGACTTCAAGAGCAAAACGCGACATGTTTTCTGGTGTTTGACCGTATTGATCTTCACGTTGGTTGGCAGCAAAGTGTAAGAATTGATCAATTAAGTAACCATTTGCACCATGAATTTCAACCCCATCAAAACCCGCTTCAATTGCGTTTTCCGCCGCTTTTGCGTAGTCAGCAATTAGACCTTGAATGTCTTCAATGGTTGCCGCTTTTGGAGTAACGTAAGTTAATTCACGCATTCTTGGTACCGAACCTTCAATACCAATTGCAGATGGTGCCAGTACATCACCACCAAAAAAGTGAGGATGAGCAACACGACCTACATGCCAAAGCTGAGCAAACATTTTGCCGCCTTTGGCGTGCACAGCATCGGTCACTTTCTTCCAACCTTGTATTTGTTCACTAGTAAATAAACCCGGCGTATTTGGATAACCTTGGGCATCTGGGCGGATAATCGTTGCTTCGCTAATAATTAAGCCCGCATCAGCACGGCGTGCATAATAATCAACCATCGCTTGGGTTGGTACTAGGTTATCGTCGCTCATACAGCGCGTAAGTGGTGCCATTAGTACACGGTTTTGCAGCTCAATGCTGTCGTTTAATTTAAACGGAGAAAGTAAATCGGTTGTCATGGTTTTATCCTTATCTTGAACATACATTCAAGATAAGGGCGAAACATACACACTTCAAGGTTTATTTTGAATAACCGTTCAAGATTACGTAAACTTCGTATATATACCGTGAGGAGCTTTAATGAGAACTGCTGAATTTGATACTGAATTTGTACTACGCCAAGCCATGCATGCTTTTATGCAATATGGCTATGCGAAGACCAGTATGCAAAAATTAAAAGAAGTAACTCACCTTCACCCGGGTTCTATTTACGCGGCTTATGGCAACAAAAAAGGCTTGTTTTTAGCCGCTACCGAGCAGTATCAAAAAGATAGAAACCAACAATTTACCGCCCTTTTTAATGACCAACAATCAATTTTATCGACCCTCAAACATTACTTAACTGTGATTATTGATGAATGTATTGAAGATGAAGTAGCTAAAGTGTGCTTGCTTACAAAGAGTATTTCTGAGGTTGAAGGCAACGACCCACAAATTTGCACTGTGCTGCGTGGTAACTTAAACGCTTATGAGCATGCCCTCGCCGAACAACTTCAAAAAGCGCTAGATAACAACGAATTTGTAAGTAGCAAATCAGCGCAACAGTTGGCGCGCTTTTTAGTGGTGGGCATATACGGTATTCGTACCTATGCGCTGACAAATCAAGACCCTAAATCTCTGCAACAACTTGCTGACGATCTATTTGCTGCATTAGTAAATTAATTTAGCTATTAACTTTACTTGTCATATTAATTTATCACCTTATGATTAAGGTGTAGCTGTGTATAACTAAAAGAGTGAGCCTGTCATGAATAATGCAACTGCTAAACGTGTTGAAACTGAATTTGATGCTGTACTCGCCTTAGGCGCTAAGAAACGACTCGCTTATATGTTTGAAACGGTACAAGAGTTTAAACAAGTGTGGATCCTCAATGATGAACATGGCTGCGTCATGCTCTCAAACGAAGACGACGACTGCGTGCCTGTTTGGCCTAGCCGCGAATTTGCCCAAAGCTGGGCAACCGGTGAATGGCAAGACTGCACACCAAAAGCCATCCCTGTAAAAGACTGGTTAAGTCGCTGGACACCTGGCCTTGAGCAAGATGACTTACTCATCGCTGTATTCCCAACAGACCAAGACGACGGCACCATTTTATTCCCCGATGAGTTTGACTCACAACTAAGAATGCCAAAAAGACGATTTTAAATACAAGGGAGCCAAGTGCTCCCTATTTTATGCGATTTGTTGTAACCGCAGTGCCGAAATATCTTTTATCGGTGGCTTGCCAAAAAAGCGTGTGTACTCGCGGCTAAACTGGGATGGACTCTCGTAACCCACTTTTAAAGCCGCAGATCCTACATCAATTCGCTCATTCAGCATTAATTGCCTTGCCGCCTGCAACCGTAAGTTTTTTACGTATTGCAATGGGCTCATCTTTACCACATCACGAAAATGTAGCCTGAATGTCGACGGGCTCATGTGTGCATCACGGGCTAAATCATCAATTGAAAATTGACTCGTGTAGTTTTCTTTTAACCAGCATAAGATCTTGGCTATTTTTTGATGGGCAGAGCCAGACATCACAATTTGCCTTAAATAAGGGCTGTGCGGACTATTCAACAAGCGCAATATAATTTCTTTTTTAATAAGTGGCGCAAGGTTAGCTTTTAATTGAGGCTCTTTGTCGAGTTGAATAAGCCTAAGTAAAGCGTCAAGCAAGCCATTGTCAGTATCAACCACCGACATGGCTTGGTGTTTAGGGAACTTGTCTTACCCAGCAAAATCCATTTCAGCAACAATATGGCTGATTTCATGGGCATCTAAACGTAAGTAAATGCCATAAAATGGCTTCTCTTTACTAGCACGCGTTATTTGTGAAGCTACGGGCACATCGACTGAAGTCACCAGTGATTGGCCGTCAGTGTAATCATAACTATGTTCACCCAACACAACTCGCTTTGCACCTTGCAAGCTAATACCCAGCCCTAACTCATACACGCAGGCCATCGGTAATGAAACTTCGCTTCGTCTGAACACCAATTACTCAGGAATCGCCGTTTCAAAATTACCGTCTGCAATCGCTATCGCTTTAACCGCTTCTATTAATGCCTGACGCATTTAGATTACCTCTAAGAAATACACAATTAAGTGTATCACCGTAATCTGAGGTTAGGACCATTTTAGGTAACAGTTCGTTATTTTAGGCAAAAATTAAATCATTTATGGCAAGCAGAAACTGTCATCATCAACCATAATGTATTTTCAATTTTTCGATTGCATGCTCTTTGCAATCAGCCAATCCTACAAAACCTCAATACATTCAATACCTAAAATCAAAAGAGAAATTATGAACCATAACAACACGGATTTATTTGTGTTTGTCGCGATCGCTGCTTTGGTCACCGTTCATGACAAGCCCTTGTTAAAACGAGCATGTCAGCACGCATTGAATGATGGCGTTTCAATGCAAGAGTTGTGTGATATTTTACCGCATATCAGTGTGTATTCTGGGGTGCCAAAAGCATTGCTAGCACTGGAGGTTTTAAAGTCCCTTGATGATATTAAAGGTTCAAATACGTTGCTTATCAAACGCACAGAGCAGCAACTAAAAACCGCGCTCACATTTGGCCAACTACCTTTTGGTTTAGATCAGCAAAACAACAAGGTATTTGAGCTTGCCTCTTTAGGCTCTTTATTTGCATTAGACGATGCCAGCAGCTTAATTAGCGAGCAACTTAAACGCTGTGTATTACTTGGTTATAGCCGTGAACAACTTGAATTACTGGTAATAGAACTTGCTAGGAAAGTCAGTAGCCACATAGCCATGCGCGCTAAATGTAATCTTGAAAAGCACTTTGCGATGGCAGGGTAAATTTAATAAATGGCGGTGACGGAGAGATTCTAAAAAAACTCATATCGATATTTTTTATATAAATAAGTAAAAAAATATTGAAATACAAAATGGAGTACTAAAAAAATTAGCGCTCCATTTTAAAAATGAAGAGGTGAGTTCATTAAGACTGAAATTTTTCTTTAGAAGCTTCTGATGTGGAATGTACTATTTCTTTAACTCTACTAATCAGTACTTCTAACCCTTCATCCTCAAGTAATTTTTCTATGTTAACTTCAAAACCAGTTGTTATTATCGGAAAGTCAGCTAACTCTTGAGGCTTTGTAGTTAAAGGGAAATCTGAACATTTACACCATAAATCATAATACCAGTTCCCCTCCATTTCTTGAAATGGTGAATAGACTTTAAAACTTATAATACTTTTAGACTCTTCGACCGATGGCTTTATCTTTAGAGCATCGGGTTGCCCTCCCAAATCTGGCTTACCATCAATAGCGGTGTCTAAGTCAACTTTAATCTCCAAAATATAATGTTCTGGTTCAATTTTATTGTTATCAAAGTCAGTTTTAAAAATAAAAACACTAGACAGTGCCGGTAACAAATCCCACTGCCACTTTTCGAAAGGATTTACCGTTAAATTCGCAGGTCGGTCAAAAATAGCTGGTCGCCATGCATAAAAGTGTAAGTTTAATTCAGCAGAGATTTTATTTAGATTACTATATAAGCGCTGGTAAAATGCAGCTAATAAACGATGCCCGGTTCGAACTTGCAATAAAAGCGCTTGATTTGCTCTATTTTTATCCATCTATTGATTTCCTTGTGATATTGAACTTAAAGACAAACTATGTAAATTTGCATTGAAAAAGTCACTAAATCTCCATTTATTATCAAAACTTAATACTTCGGTTAAGCATCTATGATCTAAGAACATTGAATTAAATGAACTTAAACTTAGATCTTCCCATTTAAAGTCTTGAATAGAAACACTATAAAGCCCTAAAGCAGCAAGCATATCATCAATAATACGTTTCTCTCGCAATTTGGTTGAACTAGCAAGCTCTTTTAACACCGGAACTAATTCATGCCAATTTTTTGCTGCAGTATGTTTTAAAACTGTAAAATCATTTTTTAGATCTTTGAGTTGTCTATTTACTCCAGCTTTAGGTACACCTCCAAGTGCCAAGAAAAATAGAGGCTTATTTTTAAAAGAGCTATTCAATATTCCTTTTAATTCTCTAGACCACTGCTCATAATACTGCTTTCCTCCTGAAGGGGATTTAATTTCAATTAATATATTAACTTTTTTGAAATTTAAAATAACATCGGGTTCAACAAGCTTTTGTTGATCGTTAACAAGGTTAAATCTCGGCCAATATTCTACTCTTTCCAATTCACCTAAATCTATTGACTCTAAAATATTATTAAAATCAAAACACTTAGCCAATATTTTAACTTGGGAACAATGATCCAGATAACTAAACCGTTCAAAAAATGCTGAGGTTAAAAGATCTTCATAATTTTTAAAAACGTCCCGCCAAGAAATGACATCTCCCTGACCAATAATAATTCGACCGGCCTTATTATTTAAAACTGCTGTGAGCACAAGTAGCTTCCTTAGTCTTTTCCTTTAAAACTCTAAAGCTATGGTAAAGTTATTATTTTAGAAAAACACCCACTTTCTATTTTATCGTTGGGTGTTACTAATTAATCAACTCTTTAATTAATATAGAGCCTAATTGTCTTGTATTATAGGGGTTACCATTACTATTGAGCACTGAAACTCCCAATTTTTTCGCAATTTCACGTAAGTATGGTTTACTCGGTGAAACTATTTCACCACTCAAATAGACTTCTATTGTGCCATTTTCTAGCTCTTTTATTTTATAGTTTTCCCACTCAACTTCTTCGATATATAGCAGCTTACTACGATCAGGCTGCGGGTTAAATAATTTAGCTATTGAAATGACTTTGTTACCTGATGTTGTCACTCGCATCATAGCTTTGGCAACATTAAGTGGTAAATCTAACAAGGTTTCTATCTGCATTTCATCTGTGTTAACCCTTAAAATAATAATACGATCAACCCGATCTAGAGTATTAGGATTAAAACTAATACTCCCGCTGCTGTGGATTCTGCCTGTAGTTTTGACCGAAATGCGCTCACCAAAACTCGACACCACATCATAACCTGCTTGGTTCACTTCAGTTGCCATACGGCCATTCGTGATTAGTGCAGCGTAAAGCTCCCCTATCCTGCCCGTCAAGTGCCTGAGCTCTGTCACAGGAACACCCCAATTTAGCTCTCTTTCTAGCCAGCTCATTGCTTCGCCCAGTGACTGAATAATTTGCATCTGTGTTAGAGCCATGTTCATTCCTTAAGAAATCAATTGCTGCTCTTATTATTAACAACATACACTGTTTATTTTATCTTTGAAATACAGAAATTTATTCGATTACTTTGCTAAGGAGTACTTAAAAATATGCGGGATTATTTGAGGTGCAATTAAAATACACTTATAAATGGCTGCTAAGTTAAGAAATGGCAAAAAGAGTAACTTCAACAATCTTACTTATTTTTGTAAATAAATGGCGGGACGGAGAGATTCTTAAAAAAACAATAAGGCTTTGTTTTATAGTAAAAAGAAACAAAGAAAACAACCAGTGGAATACCAAATGGAATACTATAAATTTAGCATTCCATTTCTTAACAAAAACATGAAGAAAACTTAAACTACATGATGAAGATAAAGCACGACCCCGTAAGACCCTGTAACTGTAACAGATTCTAAAAATAATCAAGACGGCCGAAAGGAGTTCTCCTTGCCCTAATCCTCCCAAGCATTTAATAATCTAGTAACCTTAGCATCAATTGTTGATAAGTTTTCTCTTATAGCTTTATAGTCAAGGCTATCATCAAAAGTTCTCTGTTTGTGTTTATAAGGTTCTTGTACTTTTGTATCTTTAGAAATCAGTTTAGGGTTTTTCCTAGCGTAATTTATTAGTTTTTCAATATATTTAGACTGGGATATTTCATCCGCGTCACTAAGCACCTTTAATTTATCACGCGCTGATTTAGACACCTCCAGCTGAAGTTTACACACTTTATTAGATGTATTCTTCAAGCCTCTTTCATAGCTTTTCCAGGCTTTATGCAGCCTTTGCACCTCAACTTTTTGAGTATCCTCATTAGAACTGTACCTTTTAACTTCATATCTAATGAAGCTATTTAACGAAGCATTTTCAGATTTAAAATATTCAGCATAGCTTGAAAATCGATAAGCTAGCCAGTTGCGCAAGTCTTCGTTATCTTCCTTAACCCACTTCAAAATATTCTTGCTATCAATCCAACCTGTCATTAATTCATCCATGTGCTTTAGCATTTGTTACTGTTATAAAAAACAATAATCCAACACTAATCTATAAGCAACTACTTTACAGTCAAAAACCAAAATCCCTTCTTATTAGATGTGCAATTAAACACTACCTAAAATCTAAGTTAGATGTTTATTAATGCTCACATAAAAATTTCAATTAACGCCCTTAGATACCATATTAAAAACTCAGTTAGCCTCTCAATTAACCCATCAATTAACCACCCAATAAGACTTCTTTCGACAAATAAACGTCTAAATAAACTCTAATTGAGATAAAATTTCAGCCTACCATATAATTACAAAATAACACCCTGTTATTGTGTTAATTGGAGTATTATTACTCTACTATGGAGTAACAGCACACTGCATGGAAACAATCTAATGAGTGAGTTTTTCAACTTAACCACAAGTCTATCAGCACATTCAAAATGGGTTTTAATTCGTTTAATTTCGAAGAAAACTATTGGAGACGAATTATCTAAATCTGATCTGATAGAATTAGGATGCCCACACAATAAATTTAAAAAAGTAATAGAAGAGCTACAAGAAATTAATGCAATATCAAAACTCGAGGCTAAGCACTCTAAGCGTGGGCGGCCGACACTTTCATATACGTTTAGTTACAATAGCCTTGACAAAATTGATCGATTAAAATTTACTGAAATGCTAGCAAAGATAGAAGGAATTGAACTAAGAGTACCTATAAAGTTGGTATGGTACTTCTTTGCATTAAACCAAGATGAGTTTGGGCACGTCGAAAACTTTTCGGTACCGACCATAGCTAAAGTATGCGGATTAAAAAATATAGAGGCAAAAACGGCCGTTATTAAACTTATTGAAGAAGGCCTAATTTTAGAATTAACAAAAGGATGCACCTACAAAAAAAGTGAACTCATGACTCACTACATAAACCAAGATGTGACTAAAAGGCCCTCAGCATATTTAGTATCGTCTCTGCATATAAACGGTAAAGTTAAAATCATTTCAACTGGTATTACAATTAACTTTAACTCGGTATTAAATGTAGCTGAGGGTGACAAGGGTTTATATATCAACAATATTATTAAGGCATTTCCTTCATCAAAATGCTTAAATTCAAGCAAAAATATTCAAGAAAAATTAATGTCTGAGGATATGTACAACGCCTTTAAAATATACTTGGATATGCAACCTAAAAACGTATTAGATAACCTTAGAAGCACTTTATCCCTTCTATTTTATAAGTTCCTTAAGTTACCTTCGTCTAACCCCAAAAAAAGATTATCCATTATACATGTTAGCAATTCTCTTTTTGGTACTCGCGATATTTTCAATATGAACTCAACCTTATTTCATCTTTGTAGTTTTATTACCAATTATATAAATTTGTACTCACACAGTTTTTTGTTTCATGCTTTTTTTGGCTCTGAACAGCTCTCCTTTCGCAACATTAAAGCTTACTTAAAAAAACTATCTTACATTAAAATTGATATTTCCATCAAATTATACAAGCTTTTCATTATTACTCATTTTTCGAGTTACTCAGATGATGTTAAGGATATTTACTACTCAAAAATTGAGAAACTTTAATAGCCGCGAATTCAACCCCGAAGTGCACCACTCGCTAAATTAGGCCGCATTGCGTAATTCGTTAAACACAACGACAGGCTGTTTGTAACCTAGGCACTTTCTAGGTCTGGCGTTTAGCGCACGTTCTACATCGGCAACCTGCTTATCCCTTACCGTTCTTAAATCCGTGCCTTTGCGTATGTACTGGCGCAGTAAACCGTTGAAGTTTTCATTCAATCCGCGCTCCCATGAGGAATACGGATTCGCAAAATAAATATCAGTGTTGAGCTTATCTGCAACTAGCTCGTGGTCACAGAACTCGCTGCCATTATCAGCGGTTATCGTATGCACATGACGGCGATATCGCCACAGCATGCCTATCATGGCTCTGCTTACGTCTGCCGCGCTCTTTGCGTATTAAATAAAGCTTGCTTTGGCGTTCAACTAGGCTGACTATGGCACCCGTTCCATGCTTACCCAGTACGGTATCGGCTTCCCAGTCACCGAACCGTCTTTTCTTGTCAACAATCGCTGGGCGGTGCTCAATGCCCACCCGGTTCGGGATTATGACACGCTTCGCACGACGACCTTTGCGATATCGTCGATGGCCTTGTCGTAAGTGCCTAAACAACTTGCCGCCACTCAGTTTATCCCGTTGCACATAATCGTAAATCCACGCATGACTCACTGAAAGCCCAATAACCCGGCCCACGCCTGCAATTTGCTCGGGGCTCCACTTTTGTTTTAATCCGAACTCAACAAAGGTGATGGTCAGCTTAGATAGACACCACTTTGCGGCTGAACGCGCCTTTTGAGTGTCTTTGCTTGGGCGACTTCGGGTAGATAGTGATTTTCCCGGATCCTATTTCGTCTGATTTCTCGGCTAATGGTGCTATGACTGACTTTCAGGCGTTTGCCTATCTCACGATAACTAAAGCCCTCGCGTAAGTAGGCTTCTATCTGGTATCTTTGTCCTGCGATCACTGCTTGTAACTCATGGTAAATGCTTCTGTTTGTTTGGCGACGATAGAGTACCACCAACAGGCAGTTGATCTCTTCTCACCGTTTAACCATGAGTGGTGGACTTATTATCTAAATTCGGGGCTACTTGTAATTAAAACAATAAGCCTAGCAAAAGCACATATAACTTCAGAGTAATTCTAAATACACTGAACAACTTATCAGTAATGCATTTCTGTATTTAACCATCACAAATTAAGGTGGTTCTGTTAGTGAAAATTTCGGTTTGGTAGTATTTATTAGAGTTACTAGTAACGAAGGAATTATCACAGCAAACACAAATTAAAAAAATACGATTCATCCACCTGATATGAACCCATACTTTCAGGACAAAGAAGATGAATAATCAAACACAATACTCAGTAACTACTAACTCTACTTACAAGCAATATCAAACACTCGCTAGAGTAAATCAGCCTTTAGTTATTCCCTACTTAGATGCTAGTGAGAAAGTCATGCTTGCTGCATGTGCTGAGCATAAAAGAACGTTTGCTGTGAGAATTGATTTAAGGCTACCTGCTTACTCAAATACAATTGATTTAGATAGCAATAAAGTTATTAAGCGGTTTATTGCTTCTCTTGGGGCGCAGATTAAAGCTGATACAAAACGTAAAGCTCGTAAAACTCGTGAAGGTAGAACACCACACCCTTGCAATGTTAGGTATATTTGGGCAAGAGAACAGAGCACTGCTCATCATCAGCATTATCATCTTGTTCTATTTTTTAACAAGGACCGATATCACTGTACGGGTAAAATAAATGAAGAGAGCGATAATCTGTTTACTCGAATTGTTAAGGCTTGGGCAAGTGCGTTGCACTTACCGCTGGATGAAACGATGCGATTAGTTCATTTGCCTCAAAATGCTCATTACTACCTTGACGCTAATAACCCTAATTTTACTCAAGACTTCCATGCTCTATTTTATCGCCTGAGTTACTTCACTAAGCTTAATACTAAGCAATACGGATTAGGACAGCGGTGTTTTGGTTATAGTCAGAGGTGATATTTTAATTAATACCTGTGCTTCTCATAATTCGTTTTAACGAGGTTTTGAGACCTTCAACTAGCTAAATAAGCTCAAGCCCTTATTATATAAGGGCTGGCAAGTTCCCAAAATAGCATTACGAGAAGCTAAAAATACAATCAAAAACAAAAAAAGAACGCACTCATAAAAATGCGTTCTTCGTTTGTTACTAGTCAAATAAACTAGCAATGCCAGCGATTACGCCACCAGCAACCGCCAATGGAACTGTAACAGGTGCAGAGACTGTACCAGCCCCAATGATGATCGCACCTGATGTAATCGCCCCAGCTGCGGCTCCAGAGCCAACAGCGACGGCTGTACGACCAATACTGGCCTCACATTTACCCGTAATCTGTTTTGATAACTCATTGCCAACGAGTCCACACGTTACGGCTTTATTTAAAGACATAATGCCTCCTATTAAATTGAAAGTAGCACCTAATGCACTACCCTGCTATAGCTCTAACTCTTCAAAATCTTTATCTATTTCCTCCTGTGTTATGCCAATGTAGCGAAGTGTCGTTGCCTCGGAGCTATGGCGAAGCATTTTCATTACCCGCGCTATATCATGCGTTTTATGGTAAAGGTGATACCCACGTGTTTTACGCATTGAATGCGTGCCTAATTTAATGTTCAGTTCTTCGCCTACAAGGGCAAATGCCCTTGTAACAGCCCTTCGTGATAATGGTCTAGGTTTAGAGTATTTAGCTTGCTGATTACGGTAAGACTGAAAAAGGTAGACGTGAGTAGGATGAGTTGAGCGGATCTCATTTATAAAGCTCAATGCCTTGTTATTTAGCTTAATCTCGGCAAGCTTGCCTGTCTTACTTTCAAAAATGAGTAGCCGATCATTTTGTATATCTGTAAATTTAACTGATAACAGATCAGATATTCTCAGAGCTAAATTTAAACCGATATTCCAAACATCACTCATCTGCTTAGAGCTACGCTTCTCAAGTAAATAGCTTATTAACTTAACCGTATCTAGATCTTTAACTGCCTGGACTTCAGACATACTCCCTCCTAGTCACAAGTTATTGATACCTGATAACAGCCAGTGCGGTAATACTCAACAAAGTTTGAAATAAATAAAGCAAAAAGTTCATTTGCTTCATTATGGTTCAACCAGCCGACAAGCAAATGAAAAACTCGCTTGCTAGAAAAGCAAATATCAATTTCTTTAACCAATTCAGGGTAAACATTTCCCTGGTAAGAAAAATCAGTAATATATTCGAATTGCCAATTGTTAGTATGCTTTTCTAATCGCACTTCAACTGGATGAAAGCCCCCTGCTTCTGGCCCGTATTCAGGATCTTTAAAGTTGAGCGTTAACGACTTCGCTTTGTCACTAAAACACTCACTAAATGCAATCTCCTTACTAACTATTTCAATAAAAGTGTTTGGCACTTTTAAGCCTTTTATTTGCTCTATTTTGATTGCCATTACTCAGTCTCCTTTTAAATTAAGCCATGCTCAGCAAATGAATAACTTGTTTCACCGATTATGATGTGATCAAGAACAGAGACATCTATTAGATTTAATGCATCGCGCAGCTTGTTTGTGATTAATTTGTCTGCTTGGGATGGTGTAGCAACACCAGAAGGATGGTTATGAGACAAAATGACTGAAGCTGCATTTAACGACAAAACTTCTTTTACAACTTCTCGAGGATAAACGCTCGCCGCATTAATGGTTCCCCTGAAAAGCTCTTTAAAAGCGATAACGCGGTTTTGACTATCTAAAAACATTACCGCGAACACTTCGTATTCATGTAATGCCAACTTATGTCTCAGGTAGCTTTCGCAATCGCTCGGGCAATTTAATACACCATCACGAAACTGCTTCTGAGCAATAATGTATGCTGCTGCCTCAAGAATTTGTTCATCATCGACAGGGTGCTGAAACTCATACAAAGGTTTTTTCTCTTGCATTTTTTTGTCTCCATTGTGGTGAATGCAAGTAGATGATGTATAGCTATAAAATTTTAGTTTTAGGGCATAAAAAAATACGAGCTCCGGAAATGTTATGAACTAATAACTAACCGGAGAAAATCCATGCGTTTAATCAAATTAAAAGAAGTTTTACACATGACAGGCCTAAGCCGCGCAACGGTATACCGTTTTATGGCTGCTGGTGGATTCCCTATGAAAGTGGAGCTAGGTGGCAACTCTGTAGCTTGGGTGGAAAGTGAAGTAGAAGATTGGATAAATGAGAAAATACTCAAAAGAGACGACGAAAAATAAACACAGCCTGTAGATTTTACAGTCATTTAGCAGTAAGTTAGTCTTATTAAAAAGGATTTTAAGACTAAACATGCTTCACAAAGAACTAAAAGAAAAACAACGTAAACTACGAGACAACTTTCCTGAAGGATTAGCTTTAAGAGTGCATAGAGCACTTAGCTGGTTAGATAAATCAGAACAATGTAATCAAGATTTAGACTGCCAGTTTTTATTTTTATGGGTTTCTTTTAATGCAGCATATGCACAAGATACAGAGTGCTTAAGTTTCAATGAAACCCAGCATTCAGCCATTTCTTAGAAAAACTAGATAAACTTGACTCGAATAGCAGGATTTATAACCTACTTTGGAATGAGTTTCCAAACAGCATTCGAGTTTTGTTAAGTAATAAATTTGTTTTTCAACCTTTTTGGCAACTAAATAATAAACAACTTACAGAGCAGGAATATGCTCAGCGTTTTAGTGATGCCAAACGAGCAGCTAACTATGCTTTGGCAAATGAAGAAACGGCAAAGTTAACCTCCATCGTATTACAGCGACTCTATACTCTAAGAAATCAATTGATACATGGGGGAGCTACTTGGAACAGCAGCGCTAATAGAGAGCAACTCAAAGATGCTGTACAGTTTTTATCGCAACTGATTCCATACATCATCGATATAATGATGGATAACCCTTATGAATTATGGGGCGACGCACACTACCCTTTAATTAACAAATAAGATATTTATATTCGGGAATAGATATTATCAAGATGAATCAAAAAGGTATTTGGCTTAGCAGTAAAGAAACGATGAAATACTTAAAGCTCTCAGGTTGTGAGCTTATGCATCGCCGTGAGAGAGGATTGCTTAAGTTTGAAAAGCACGGTCGCGCTTACTTTTATTACTTTGAAATTAAGGATCAATAAGTGATATTTCACGATTTGCTGCAAGAAATGCAAGCCAAAGAACAAAAAGTATCTATTCCTCAAGGCTTCCAAGACTATGTGAACGCTAATAATTTAAAAGCGAACACCGCAGCTTCCATATCTATTGATTCACTAAGGAAATTACCAAAAATTTTAAGAGATCAAAATGCAATGGTGTTGAGGCTTGGTTCTCGGCCTGCTTCGAATCAAACTTACTTTTCGCTAGTGAAAACAGATGATGTAAAGGCTTTCTTTTTTGACGATGTATCTCTCTTTAATCAATTACAGCCAGAGCTATTTTTACCTAATGTTTCAATTCGCAGCTTATTTGCTTTTCAACTCCTGCCTAAAGTAACTGAAACCTCAGTTGTAAATCTAGCTATAGCATCTGGGTTAATGGCTGAAGCGCTTAATCTAGAAGAGGATAAAACAATAGTTGTACCAGCAACAGGACAAAGCACATTCACGTTTAACTTTAAGCCACTCGCGAACGAAAAGGTTGTTCTTGAACATATAAATGGCCAAGTTGAGATCGATGCTGTTTTTGTTGCTAAGCGAAATGGTAAAGAGCACTTGTTTGTCATTGAAGCAAAGCATGGCGATAAATTTGATTCTTTAGCTAAGCATAAATTGCTTTACCCAAGCTTGAGTCTTTTGCAAAAACTTCCCTCTTCTATGCCAATTGTGCCTGTATATTTACGGAGCATAAAAACACCTAACGGTATTGATTTTTTTATCGCTGAATGCCCTTGCATTGTAAATCAACAAGATGAGTTATATAGTCTGGATACACTTAGCCCCTGTAAAGTGCAGGCGCTTCATTTAGCAAATTATTAATTTATGAACGCAGAGCAATTTAAGCAACTTGTAAAAAAAGTAAAAACAGCTAAAAAGCTACCTGATGCCATTTATTTTCACAAAGATGCATTTACTGAGGCGCCTGTTGAATTAGTCAAATTTATTAAAGTTGTTGCTCAAGCCCTTAAAGTAGATGAAGCCGATTACGATCTTATAAAGCTATTTAAAAACGACTTTAGGCTTTCGCTTTTAAGTTACCCTTCTTTTTATGAAGACTCTTACCCAGCACTTAAACAAAGCGTTACAGTAGATTTAGCAAAGCTGTCTCATAAGGTAACTAAGTACGATAACAGCGATAACCCGCCTATTTTGCATCGAAAAGAAACTATGGTTTCACCAAGTAGTAAGCACTACCAATTATTTTGTGACTTAACTGCTGAAGGTGAACAAGCTGGCTTATACGAAAACACACGTATGATCGGCTTTAAAGGCTCATGGGAACGTTTGATTGCTAAAAAAGGGTATGAACTCGTTGATGGGCGTTTGTTTCGTAGCCCTGATGATGATAAAACCATAGACAGACATTTAACTGCGATTGTTCGCCATGAGCTATCAGCTCCTTTAAAAACATTAGCTAAAAATGGCTTTTTAAATGGTGATTACTCTATTTTTGATTATGGTTGTGGCCGAGGGGATGACTTACGAGAACTTGAAGCACATGGTATTGATGCTCTAGGTTGGGATTTAAACTACCGTCCTGATGCAGATAAAGTTATTTCTGACATTGTTAATATCGGCTTTGTGATCAATGTAATAGAGGACCGCGATGAACGAATAGAAGCGCTAGTAGGCGCCTGGGAGCTTTCACAAAAGCTGCTTGTTGTGTCAGCAATGCTTGGTAATGAATCGTTAGTTAGTCAATTTCAGCCTTACAAAGATGGCGTAATCACAAGCCGTAATACTTTTCAAAAGTACTACACACAAGCAGAATTAAAAGCATTTATAGAAATGAGCGTTGACGAAAACGCGATTGCTGTCGCCCCTGGTATTTATTACATATTTAAAGATAAGCAGCTCGAACAACACTTTTTACAAAACCGCCATAAACGTACTTATAAGTGGCAGCATCTAACAGCACCAGAACCTGTAAATGAAGAGCAAGCACGAATTTTATTCACGCAACACCAGCAACTTTTTGAATCGTTTTGGCTTACATGCTTAACGCTTGGCCGCTGTCCTGCTAACGATGAATTTGCGCAAAGTGATAAAATAAAAAAAGTTATTGGCTCTAACAAAAAAGCACTACAACTTGTTTTGAAGTGGTTCGAAGAAGATGAACTCAAAACAGCCGAAACCATGCGAAAAGAAGATTTACTCCTTTACTTCGCACTTGCCATGTTTGAAAAGCGAAAACCATACACTCAACAACCAGAAGACTTAAAGCGTGATATAAAAGCCTTCTTCGATACGTATAAAATTGCACAAAACCAAGCCACTGAACTGCTCTTTCAAATAGCAGACAGCACTCTGATTGAATCATTGTGTTTAGAAGCCGAAAAACTATTACCAGCAGGTAAAGTCGATTTTGAAAACGGCCAGCCTCATGCGCTAACGCTACACAAAGACTTTATTACCTTATTACCAATTGTGCTACGCGTATATATTGGCGCGGCCCTACAAATGTATGGTGAGCTTGATGATATTCAGCTTATTAAAATTCACATACATTCAGGTAAGGTAACACTACTTGGTTATGAAGGGTTTTATGACTCACCTCTTCCACAGTTAAAAGAGCGCGTAAAAATAAAAATGGCAGAGCAAGACGTTGATTTTTTTGATTATGTAATCGAAGAAAAACGCCCCCTACTTCTCAATAAAATTGACTATATCGATGACACATTTGATGATTATAAAAAACAAAAGTCGTTTAATTTAAAGTTAGGTATGTTATTGGAAACAAAACCATCACTGTGTACTAACTCTCTCTTAGAATCACTACTCAAGCCAGTATATAAAATTAAAGGCTATAGATTCTACAAATAAAAAATGCACCTTATTTTATAAGGTGCATCTTAGCAAAAGCAGTAAACTCATCAAAATCAATTTTGCTATCATGATTGAAGTCGAACTCTTTTAAAATATGAGAACTTTTACCTAATCCTTTTTCATTAAGCAAAACCTCTACAAGTTCAATTAATTCCATCTTTGAAATATAACCATCGGAATTTTTATCAAAAAACTCAAATAGCTCTTCTAATTTATCCATATTAAAAATCCACTTCTAAATTATCATTGTTAAAATTTTGTTGAGATCGTTGCTCATTTCTTAACGCTTGTTCTACAATTTTCTTTTCCAGAGTGTCTACACCAGTAGGGTCACCGGGGTTTTCATCCATCCAGCTTTGAATAATTGATAAGCCTGCGTTGCAATAACCTTCAAATACTTTTACTGCTTCATTAAGGTTTTCATTCTTTAAACATGTAGCATCTTTAGTTTTTAAAAGTGCTAGTAAATATATATAGGTATCTTGTTGAGTATTTGCATAAGTGCCAAGCGTGATTTGGATTTTGTCAGAGCCTACAGGCTCAAACTTATTTTGAGAGTAACCAACCATAGCTGCAAATACCATTAAATCTTTATTATGACTGAAAATTACATGATCACCCTGAGTTAATTTTTCAACTATAGGCTCATGCTTTCTATCTCTATTTACATTGACCCCTAACCATTTCCTATCATCTAATCTAGACATAAGCACCTACCTTTTCTATTGCAGTGCGATCAACTGGACAGTTATATTTAACCGTTGGATATTTCGTTCCTTGAATTGTAATTTCATCCTTAGTTTTAGTATCTTGATCAGCTTCAACCTCTAAAACAAGGTTATATTCCATGCCAACCTTATCCCTAATATTATCTTCAACTGTACCTTGCCAATGGCTAGAGGACAGGAAAAAAACAACCTGACCTACAGACTGAGGGATAGCTTTGGCGACATTTCCTTTGTATTTGTTATCAAGCACACCAAAAGGTGCATCAATTATAAAAGGCGCGATCGCTCCCGGTGTTAATATTTCACCAGAGGCATTTTTCCTTTCTCTTGCAAGTTCAATTAGAGAAGAAATAAATGTCAAACTTAAAAGTAGTCCTTGTCCATCACTTTCAGCTACTTGTACATCATTGCGGTCAAATAGCCTTATATCAAAAGAGTTTTTATCCATTTTTGCTCGGTAATCTTGACGTACAAACTGCCTTAGAAATGAGTTTACCTTCTCCATGATCTTTAATTCAACATTCTTCTGAGTTGAGGCTAATGTACTCTCAATTGTTGACTGAACTTTTTGAGCGATATCTTCCAATTCTCGATATTTATTAACTTCTAAAGAGCTAGATTTTAGCCTTAGTATTTCACTTCTTTTCTTCTCAAGTGTAGATGCACTTTCTTTCACTTTTCTCTCTAAATTACCTATAGATCTGTTGTCATCACCTAAACGAGCTTGAAATTGACTTCTACGCTTTTCAAGCTCTCTGATATCTCCAATATCTTTTGCACCTTGAATTTCAATGGAGATGTTTTTCAATCTTTCTTCAAATTTGCTGACATTATCTCGGCTAGAAGAAATACCTTTCAAATTAAACTCAAAGTCTTCTTTAGCCTGTGAAGAAATTTTCTTAATACTTCGTAATTCAGCTTGAGCTTTTGTTACTCTGCTTTCTTGTTGCGGGTCTGCTGCTGACTTTAATAAATCTTGAATTCTGTTGTATGCTTCACTACCAACTGAAATATCAGCACCACAGATACATTGTGTTTCTTCTAAAATCTTATAAACGAGATTTTCGTTATACGGAGAAGGTATAGTAGATTTAAACTCATCTTCATCGATAAAATCTAAAACCTCAAAAGATATTTCATGGGCAAACACATTGGCTGCGTATTTTTTAATCAAGCCAACTCTATTATTTTCGAATCGAGAAAGATGGTTTTGTGCATCTTTTAGATCTCGTTCTGCCTCAGCTCTTTCTGTATGCTTTGCTTTAATGAATTCACTATTTGAAGAGGCTAGCTGAGAATCAATGTTTTGAATCTTAGAAATATAACGTTCGACAGATTCGTTTTTTTCTTCAAGTCGCTTATTATCATGTTGTAAATCTGCTTCAAGCTGATCTATTTCCCTTTGTATTTTAGATATTTCACCATCTTTGTCTGCTCTTTGAAGAGAAGTACTATACTCTTTCTTAATTTTCTGAACATCTGCTAAAGCGTTTTTTGCTACGGTGAAACCGAGAATCTTTTGAATAGCTTCTTTTATTTCTTTACCGCCATGTTTACTTGTAAAAGAGCCAACTCCTTCTCCCTGGAAAAAGAAGTAATTAGCCATATCTTTAGGTATAACCGAATTTATGAATATGTCAGGATTAGTAACTTCTTTAAAGTCTCCAGCTTTAATTATGAAAACTCTAAAGGTATCTTGCGTTACAGGGCCGTAACCTCTTTGAACTGAATAATTTCTTCCATCTTCTTCAAACTCAATTTCAACTTTATAATTTTGCAAACCTTCAGCTTTAGCTGCATTATTTAATAAATTTCTTGGATCTTTGAAGTTAGGGGTAAAACTCTTGAAAAAACACCATAAAATTGCGTTTAACAGGGCTGTTTTACCTACTCCATTCTCTGCGTGTATTAGAGTGACATTTTTATCTTCGTTAGTAGAAAAATGAATAGTTTGTTCACCATAGAATTGACGGAAATTTGTTAGTACTATTTTCCTAATTAGCATATATCACCTTTTTTCCTTGCATTTTCTACAAGTTCACGTATCAGTTTCAGCCGATTGCTTGAACTTGCTTCCCCATAAACATGTTTTCTTTCAACATTTATTATTGATGATGTTAATTGCTTTAGAGGTGAAGGTTTTTCTACTTCCTCAGCAGCTTCTTGAAACATTCTTTCTAATTCAGATTTAGATGTCATAATACAATCCTAATTGTTCTAATTGATTCTCAACTTGCAGTTTATTGTCAGCTAAAAACAGAAAATCATTCACTCTTTCCATTTCAGCAGATATTAGTTTTTTTGAAGCTGGTTGCTCAAAGTCAGAATTTGGCAATACTATAAAGTCGTAAATAATTGCTTTTCTTTTGTTAGGGAATCGTCTTAATACCCTACCTCTTCGTTGAACATATTGACGAGGATTTCTTGTGCTAGAGAGTATTACAGCAGTTTGACATGCGGGAACATCTATACCTTCATCTAAAACTTTCATAGCTACTAAAGCGTTAATAGCTTTCTCTTTAAATGCTTCCATTACGTTTTTACGTTCAGCACTATTTATAGCGCTAGTAAATTGAGAAGTCTTCCATCCGTTCTTATAAAGTACGTCAGAAACTTGATCTATTACTTTGCAATCATTTAAATCTTCATCTTGTTGAAAAGGCTTCCCTTCACCTGCATAAAACAAAGTTAAGTTTCGCATTGATTCAGGAATCAAAGAGCTTAGTTCATCCAACTTTTTTAACTTGTCAGAAGCCGAACCCAGTAATCTACTTCGTTGACCACAAAAAATAGTTAATTTTTCTTTGTCATCTTTACTTAGGTGGCCACCAGATTTAGTGACAATTGAAGAAATCTTTTCCGATAATTCTTCAAAAGATTCTTGCTCTTCATCGTTAAGATAAACAGGCACCAAATGATAATCATAAGGTGTTAAAATTTCGTCATGAATTGCATCACCAAGTCCATAGTCAGCGACTATGTCACCGTAATATGAGAGCAAGTTATCTCTAGAGATGTTAGGAAACATAGAATCAATTTCATCATCGTCACTCCTGAAAGGAGTTGCAGACAGTCCCATTCTAAAATCTGATAGGGGTAATAAGCTATTTATCTTATTAGAACCGTGGTTATGGCACTCATCGCCAACAAACATAATGCTTTTAGGGTTTACCGAAGTTAAAACCTGTTGAAAATCATTTGAAACCAGAGTTCTATTTACCACAACCAAACAAACAAAATCTTTTATACCTGCATTAAATGTCGAGATAGACTCCTTAACGTTTGGTAACCAGCTATTTTTCGAGTTGTAACACTTATGAGAGCTAATTCCAAAATCCAACAAGTTTTCACACCACTGACTTGCAAGCTCTATGTAAGGAACAGCAATGACTAGACACAAACCTCTATTTTGATTTTTTAAAGTTTCATAAACTTTGACCGCACCATATATTGATGTGATGGTTTTACCAGAACCAGTAGCTAATTTGAGAATTCCTTTATAACCATTAGCTCTCCATTTTTTTAACGCCGCTGTTTGATGGTTTTTGATATTAAATTTATTACCATTTAAAAAATCAGGGACATGGGGAGTGCTTTTAGAAGTTATATTTGATTGCTCTGCTTCATATTGTGCTATTTGTTCTTCAATTCCTTCAATATCAAACAATGATAACGCTTGAAGCTTAGGGGAGCTTTCTACGTATTTAGAAACTGCAGAATAAAAATCAGAACCAATGTCTACTACAAAAGTATTTTTCTGCTCGCTATTCCAAAGTTTCTCAAATCCATCTTGGTAGACCTTACCATATGCTTCAAAAAGCTCTGGCTCCCAACTTTTATAAACGCTTATTGATTCAGCATTTAGATGCTCAAACATTCCTGACGGTGTTTCATTAGCAGAGCCTTGAAAAACGACAGCATCTCCATGAGAGTCATAAATGATGCCAATTTTTTCGTGGTACATACCGGCTCTTCTGAAAGCGAATTTTATTTCAAGCCGGCCTGAAGCAATCAAGATGGATAACAACTCTAATCTTTTCGATGAAACATCTTTATCTGACTGAATCCACTTTAGTAAAGTTGCGGAGTATTGTTGTGATAATTCTACAGGTGAAGTAACGGCATAACGAATTGCTTCAAATTCTTCACGTTCTAAAGGATGACCTATGATCAGTCTCATGGTTCCATTTGAATGAATTATGGAAGCTAACCCGCTTAAGTTTGCCGCTAAAATAGAAGAAGAAAAATAACCTACTGCCCTATCATATTTTACGGCCTTTGATAAAACAGGTTTGTAGAAATCATGAAACAAATCATCATCACCTGTTCTATAAACATGTTTTAAAACAAAGTTCTTTAAACTAGACATTCAGTACTCTACTTGCTTACTAAGATTTTTCTGAAAAGGATAAAGCCGGGCTGATTAACACTCGCGACTAGATTGGTAAGGTTGTTTTTATAACCCGAGTTGCTTTCTGATATCTGATTATCATTTGCATCAAGTTGAAGTGCGAAGTCTATTGAGCTTTTGGGGAGAAAACTGAGCAGCTCATCTTCTGAAAAGTTTGATAAAATTCTAGCGAGCATATTTAGTCCTTTAATATAAATCAATATGTTAGCTTCTATTTCCTTGCAGCTTACAAGTACAAAGCAAAGCTAAAACATGCGGATATTTAACTTTACATTCAAAACTTTACAATAAACCCCTTATATCTACAAGGGAAATAGGATAAATTAAATACAGCTGTATAAAGGTACAGTTTTTTATCGATTAATTGCCCAGAAGCCTTTCTCTTAATCTTAATTCACGTTAATATCTTTGCTTGGACAATCTCTCCAGAGGCACTCAAAAGCTATGAAAGCTAAGTTTACAGGTCACGATACTTTTCCTCTGCGCTATGGATGGCTATTCAAAGCGGTTAATCATTTGAATTCAAATGGTAATTTCTCAAGTTCCGACGAAGATAGCATTCGTCATTCTATTGTGGAGCTTGGCGTTGGTAAAAATATGGTTAAAGCTATTCAGTATTGGGCTGAGTCGAGCGGCATTATTGAAAGCATTAGAAAAAATAATAAAACCCTGCATAATGTTACAGAGAATAAGGGGCTTTATTTGTTTGGCGAAAACGGTAAAGACCCTTATTTAGAATTACCGGGTTCTATATGGTTGCTGCACTTTTGGTTAAGCTTTAATGATGAACATTTAACAGCTTATCGCTACTTTTTTAATTACTCTAATGTTCAGCACTTTGAAAAATCAAAACTGATTGATGATTGTTATGAAGATGCAAAACGCTTAGTTAAAAGCGAAATTGGTAATATTACGACTATCAAAAAAGACATGGATTGCTTTTTGAATATGTATAGTAAAAAAGTTAAAACAACTACGAAAAAAGTGGATGAAGATCATTTTACTTCCCCTCTAGCTGAGCTCAATTTAGTACAAGATAACGGCCGTTCTTTTTATGTTAGCAACTTGACTGAAAGGCCTGAGCTACCTATTGAAATATTCATTTATGCTCTACTGGAATTTTTTAAAGTAGAAACGACTGAATCAAAAGTGAGCACTATCGATTTTGATTCGTTACTTACTAAACCTTGTTCGCCTGGACGAATATTCAGGTTGTCAGAATCAGGTTTAGGGCAAAAGCTTGATGAGGCTCAAGAATATACTAACAAAAATATTTCATGGGTGGACTCTTTAGGGCTAAGACAAGTTAATATATCTGACTCAGTAAAAACAAACACTATCAATTACTTAAATGACTATTACGGCAAATACAATGTCTGAATCTCTTATTGCAATTAACCAACGATATAAAAGCTCCACTCGCATTGATGTTGATAGTGCTAATTTAAAACCTTTTATAGACGATTTTATTGTACATGGCACAGCAATTAATGTTCTTGATACTATTAGCCGTGAATTCGAGGGAAGTACCCAAAGAGCGTATACAATCACTGGCCCTTATGGTTCAGGTAAATCGACTGTAGCTCTATTTTTATCGTGCTTATTGTCGGCTGACTCTGAACAACGAGAGTACGCACTGAGCAAGTTAAATAGCTCTCAAAAAGTAATAACTGAATTTGATAATAGGTTTAAAATTACTAATGGTTGGAAGACCATTAAGCATGTATGTGGCCTAGAGGCACCTGCAAATAGTATTTTAATAAGCTTGTTGAGAGCGTTTGACGTTGAATTTGATGCACAAGATATACATGCTCTTGATGATGATCAATGCTTAGCACAGATAAAGTCACTTCTACAAAAACAAACTGAAAGCGAAGACGGCGTTTTAATTTTACTCGATGAAATGGGTAAAGCTCTAGACTATCAATCACGCGCAAATAAAGATTTGCATTTATTCCAGTCACTTGCTGATATTGTTCAACAAGCTAAGCGTCCGGTATTACTGGTTGGCTTTTTACACCAAGCATTCTCTGATTACGCTAAAAATAAAGATGTAAAAACACAGAAAGAGTGGAGCAAGGTTCAAGGCCGTTACAGAGATTTAAGTTTTAATCCTTCTATTGATGAGTCATTAGTGCTTGTTGGCGACTCAATTTTTAGAGCACCTAAAGTTGTTAATGCTCTCGAATCTAAATATGAAAGTTTAGTTGATATCGTAAGCTCTGTATTTACGAATCAAAACAAAAATGTTGATGCTTTAAGCAACACACTACCTTTAGATCCTATTGTTAGCTTATTACTAGGCCCTGTATCTCGTCGTCGCTTTTCACAAAATGAACGAAGTTTATTTGGCTTTTTAGCATCACACGAAAAATATGGTTTCAGAGAATTTTTAGAATCTGAATATAGTGAGCTTAATGAAGAGTTAAGCTTATATCGTCCTGAAATGTATTGGGACTATTTGCATCATAACTTACATCATTTAATTGTTACTTCTCAAGATAGCAAGGCGTGGCTAGAAGGCTGTGACGCAATTTATAGAGCCGAACAAAAAGGCGGTGAATTACACACAGCTATTACTAAACTAATTGCTTTACTTACTATTTTTGGTTTTCATCACCAGTTACACGCCAAACGCGAGTTTATAAAAAAATATTTTGTTAGCCGCGGTTATGAAGCTAACGAAATAATGCAAGCTTTGAGTGATTTAGAAACCTGGACGGTTATAATTTACCGACAAAAGCACGATGCTTTGTTTGTGTTTCAAGGTAGTGATATCGATATTAACAGCTTAATTAACGAACGTATTGAAGCAATAAGTTATGGTGTTGATTGGACTGAAATATGTGATATACCACAAAACATTTTAGCAACAGCTCATTACCACAAAACAGGGACTATGCGCTGGGCAACAACTAAACTTATAAACAAATATGATGTTGCTCTTATTAAGCCATTTGTGACCCCACCTAAAACGGGTGAAGCTTTCGCTACGTTTGTTTTATGTGTGAATGACGATATTGCTAAAGCACTTAGGCCGCATGAAGAGGCGATGCCTTTTAGTATTGTTGGTAAGTTTGAAGACTTTTCAAATTTAAAAAATGCAGCTATTGAATTAATTGCTTTAAAACAAATACTCAAAGATGAAAAGAAGATATCTCATGATCTCATTGCTAAAAATGAACTTGAGAACCGGATTAAATTTGCACAAGCAAATGTAGATCATGAGCTGCAATATGTTTATAAAAATGCAGATTGGTTTCATTGTGGTAAAAAGCTACAAGCAGCGCCTTTAACTTCTATCGCCTCAAAAATTGCAAATGAATTGTTTAACATGTCACCTGTGGTGATAAACGAGTTAGTTAACCGCTCTAAGCCCTCTGGTAGTGCAAATAGCGCTATCCGAAAGTTAATGAATGCTATGTTTGAACAAGGTGATGAAAAGGACCTCGGTTTTGATGAAAAAGCATTTCCACCAGAAAAAGGCCTTTATCTTTCTTGTCTAAAAAGCAAAGGTTGGCACTGCGAAACGTCAGAAGGCTTTTTGTTTCCGAGTGAGTGGAGTGAAGAGTCTCAAAAAGCAAACCCAGAAATGTATGAACTATTCAAAAGTGGTTTTAGCTATATAAAAGAAAACTCAAAAAATAAACAAGTAACACTAGCTGAACTTTATGATTTTTGGATGCGCCCTCCTTTTGGTTTAACCGCAGGTTTATGCCGTATTTATGGTTTAGCTTTGTTAAAGTCTCTCGAAGGGCAAGTTGCATTTTACGATTGGGACTCGACAAACCAGTTCATTTTTATTCCTGAACTTGATGAAGAGCTAGTAAACAAAATTTATAAACACCCAAATGAGGCAGGGGTTCGTTATTTCGAGATATCTGAAATACAAAGTCACTTACTAGACAATTTAGCTCAGGCGACACTGGGTGACGCTAAAAATGATGCTGCTATTTTAAATATAGCTAAACATATTGTAGGGATTGTTCATAAGCTACCTGCATGGGTTAAAAAAACCAGTGGCGAAAGTTTTACTGGTGATAAAGGCAATGGTTTAACAAAGCAAGCTCGTGATTTTAGAAATAAAGTTATTGCAGCAAACGATCCTTACAAACTAATTTTGGATGATTTACCTGCAGTCTTTGGATTTAGGAAAGATGATCCTGCCCTTGAAGATAAGCTTGGTAATTATTTAAAAACTGCTATTGAAGATTTAAGTGCTCAGCACGATATTTTACTAAGTGGTTTTAAGCAAATTATTGTTCAAATGCTAGGTGAAGACTTTAATCAAACTCTAAAGGAGCGTTGTGACTTTGTTGAAAAAATTGCTAAACGACCCAACGTAAAAGAGCTTGCAAAGCGTATTTCACAGCACATTGATGGTAAAACAAAATTTGAATTTATTATTAATTTAGCCGCAGGCACACCAGAACGAAATTGGACCGATAAGCATTTACGTAATGGCCTTGATGAATTACAAAATTTATGTGTTCAGTTTAGAAGAATTGAGTCTTTTGGAAATATTCAAACTCAAGGGAATTCTAAGCCATTAGCATTTATTACCACCGATAGTGAAGGTAATCATCAAGAATTTGGTGGATTTATTAAGCATAATTTAGAGCAAGATAAAGACGTAACAGCTGCTGTTGAAAATATTCAAACTACGATTGTTAATATGTCGAAAGAGAAACAGCTTGCAGCATTAACGAGTTTGTTAACGAACTTGATGGAACAAAGTGAGTCAGAGGTAGCTGATGACTGAAAAAGTTAAACACGTACTTGGGCTTTCTGGCGGCAAAGATAGTAGTGCTTTGGCGCTGTTTGTAAAGGAAACATACCCTGAATTAGATGTAGAATACTTTTTTACAGATACAGGGTATGAATTGCCTGAAACCAATGAATTTATAGACCAACTAGAAGAGAAGTTAGGTTATATACATAGGTTAAATGCTCGTTCATTAAATAATATTGAAGGTCGTGGCGAAAAAGATTTTGCCCACTTATTAAAAGAGCATGGTAACTACTTACCTTCACAAAGAGACCGCTGGTGTACCGTACAAATGAAACTAAAACCATTTGAGCAATGGTTAGATGGTTTCATCAAAGATGGATACAAAATAAAGAATTATGTGGGTATTCGTGCTGATGAACCTGAACGTACGGGTTACATGACTATAGAGAAGCCTATAGAGTCAGTATTCCCATTTAGAGAGCATGGCATTGTTCGTAGTGATATCGAAAATATATTACAACGTAATGGTTTAGAACTACCTGAATATTACAAGTGGCGCTCTCGCTCAGGATGTACTTTTTGTTTTTATCAAAGGAAAATTGAATGGGTTAAGCTAATGGAAAAGCACCCTGATCTTTTTGAAGAAGCAAAAGCATTTGAAAAAGGTGATGATGAAAATACTACTGTTGGCGAGCGCTTTTATTGGATGGGCCAAGGTCAACCTTTAGAGACTTTAGAAGATCCTGCTGTTCAAAAGCGCATTATTGAAAATCATGAGAAAAAAGTAGCTCGTTTCAACAAAAAGAAGCGCCGAAATGCTTTGCTAGGTGATTTTGAAGGTTATTGCGAGTTTAATGAACTTGATGATATTTATGATGAAGCTGAAGGCGGTGGAGCCTGTGTAACTTGTTATAAATAATAGGAAGCGGCTCAATAAGCCGCTTTTTTTATCGCAGTGATTAAGAAATCAATATTATTTGTTGTGATTTCATGAGTGAAACTGATTCTAAAGGTATGCTCAGCTTGCTCTCGAGTTAACCCTAATGCCGTTAAAACATGTGAAGCTTCTATCTCTTTTGAAGAGCATGCAGACCCTTGAGCAAGACAAATAGAATTCTCATTATCACGAACCAGTACACCTACATTAGTTTTCGGAAGAGATAATGAAAGTATGTGAGGTAAAATATTACCTTGCCCGTTTATGAGATATTCGATTTCATCTTCTTCTAATTTTTTTAAGAAGTAAGATTTAAGGGTATTATTTTCAAAATTGCTATACGCTTGTGGAAACACTTCGATTGCTTTACCAAAACCAATTATTAATGGTGCTGCAACAGTTCCACCTCTTAACCCATCCTCTTGACCTGCGCCATGTATAACAGGTAGAAGATTACGTTTTCTGAGGTCACGAATATAAACAGCACCAATCCCTTTTGGTCCACCAACCTTATGTGCAGAAAATGACATTACATCAATATTCATCTCATCAACGTCAATATCTGTTTTGCAGAAACTTTGAGCTGCATCTGAGTGAAAGATGATACCTTTTGAAAAGCAAAGCTCACCGATTTCAGCTATAGGATTAATTGTGCCAAGTTCATTATTCACATGCATTATAGATACAAGAGCTGTATCTTCTTTTATTACTGCTTTAACATTTTCAGCTGTGATCACCCCATTAGCATTTGGTTTGACAAGTGAAATGTCATAACCTAGTTTTTGGAAGTAATCGCAGATTGCAAAAATACATTTGTGCTCAATTGATGAAATCACAATGTGTTTTTTAGTTTTTAGGTTTTCATCACCAAGCAATAAACTTTTAAAAGCTATATTGTTTGATTCTGTTGCACCACTGGTGAAAACTATTTCACTTGGAAAAGCCCCTATTTCATCAGCTAGCAGCTCTCTTACATCATTGACCTTGGCTAAGGCAGATTCACCTAAAAAGTGACTAGAGGCAGAATTCGCATAACAGTTTTCAAATGCGTGCATTAGTGATTCTTTAACTTCAGAAAGAAGTGGGTAAGATGCGGCTGAATCTAGGTATATCATTTATGAGTCCTTACTCTATGTTTTTAGAATAACATAAAATGTATTTATACGTTCACTTCATTACTAAATCATCTAACCAATGTCTTTTTATTTATACTCAGAATAGAAACTGATCCTTGTGAAGCTCCTTCAATATGATCACTCCACCAGCTCATTAACTCTCTGCGCTTTTCATAGTAATCGCTTCGATTATATGCTGCCCTTACTTGGTTCTTATCAACATGGGCTAAGGCTGCTTCAATCACATCTGGGTTAAATCCCTTTTCATTCAGTGTCGTGCTTCCTAGGGACCGAATGCCATGACTAACTAAACGTCCTTGAAACCCCATTCGCCTTAATGCAACATTTGCTGATTCATTATTAATATGCTTTTTAGGATCTCGGTCTGATGGAAATACAAACTCTCTATGGCCTGATAGGGGTTTAATTGCTTCTAATAGCTGTAGGGCTTGTTTAGATAGTGGGATCACATGTTCTTTTCTCATCTTCATGCGACTCGCAGGAATGGTCCATTCTTTTTTATCTACATCAATTTCATCCCAGCGAGTCCCTGCAGCCTCTCCTGGTCGAGTGAGGGTGTGAAGTTGCCACTCTATTAGAAATCGAGTTATGTGCTTGATACTGGCATTTGCCAGTGTTTGCATAAGCTCTGGTAATTCATCTGGTTTAAGAGTGGGCATATGAACTCTTTTTGGTGAACTGTAGTTAGCTTTAATCCCCGCTATAGGGTTAACTGTAATGTAGTTTTTGTTCATCGCAAAAACCATTACCCTATTGAGCCTTTCGCAAAGACGTTTAACAGTTTCTAATCTATCATCCTTGGCAAGTGGGTCTAATACGCTACTAACAAGTGGTGCTGTCAACTTTCCAATTGGATGCTTTCCTAACTTAGGAAAGATATGATTGCCTAAAGATCGCCACATATCATCGCAATAATTTTTAGACAAACCTTTACTCGAAAACTCAAACCACTCATTAGCAACTTTTTCTAAAGTAAGTTCCTCTTGAGCTAACTTTTCTCTTCGGACGGTTTCTCTCTGCTCTTTTGGGTCAATATCGAACAGGATTAATTCTCTTGCATCTTGAGCAAGCTTTCTCGCATTTACTAAGCTTAGATCTGGATATGTACCCAACCCCATATTGATACGTTTTTTAGTTACTGGGTGATAGTAGTTAAAGTTCCATTGTTTCGACCCATTTTGACGAACTCTTAGCTGCAAACCCTTTCCATCAGAAAGCACATAATCTTTTTCTTTAGGTTTAGCATTCTTCACTTCATTGTTAGATAAAGGCTTAATTGTTTTCGGCATAATCGACAAAAGTTTGTGTTTTGGTATACCTGATTATGGCACTAAATATTAGGAATACCATATGGGCAACTAAAATTTTGCGCTTCAATGAGACGGGATAAGACACGATAAGATGACAAACAATTGATTTAATTTACTTTGCAGGCATAAAAAAGACGTCATGAGACGTCTTGATATTGAATAATGGCGGTGACGGAGAGATTCGAACTCTCGATACGTTGCCGTATACACACTTTCCAGGCGTGCTCCTTCAGCCACTCGGACACGTCACCTAAGGCGCTTTGAGTTTAGCGCGGCGTTATAGTATGAAAACAACCCTACAGACGCAAGGGCTTTTTAAAATAGTGCTGTTAAGTGATTAGTAATCAAACAAAAAAGGCAAGGTAAACACCTTGCCTTTTGTATATAGTCAATTCGTTCTTAACGCTGAAGCGTTGCTGAAAAATCTAACATACGGTTAAGCGACTTTAATGCGCCTTCGCGTAAGTCCATATCAACAAACACTTCTTTACCTTCTGGGTCTGTCAGTGCTTCTTCAATCGCTTTTAAGCCATTCATTGCCATCCACGGGCAATGTGCACAGCTTTTACATGTTGCGCCTTCACCCGCTGTTGGGGCTTCAAAGAATTCTTTCTCTGGGCATAACTGCTGCATTTTGTAGAAAATGCCACGGTCAGTCGCTACTATGAACTTTTTGTTGTCCATAGTTTGCGCTGCTTTGATTAGTTGGCTTGTTGAGCCAACCGCATCAGCTAAGGCTACAATCTCCGCAGGAGACTCTGGGTGAACCAATACAGCCGCATCTGGGTGTAAGGCTTTCATATCCTTAAGTGCTTTGGTTTTAAACTCGTCATGAACGATACAGGCGCCATTCCACATGATCATGTCTGCACCTGTGTTCTTTTGAATGTAAGAACCTAAGTGTTTATCTGGACCCCAAATGATTTTTTCGCCTTGCTCATCAAGGTGCTCTACGATCTCTAGAGCACATGAAGAAGTAACAATCCAATCTGCACGCGCCTTAACAGCGGTTGATGTATTTGCATACACTACTACCTTGCGATCAGGGTGCTGATCACAAAACGCTGAGAATTCTTCAATTGGGCAACCTACGTCTAATGAACAAGTTGCAGCAAGTGTTGGCATAACAACTGTTTTATTTGGCGTTAGGATTTTTGCTGTTTCGCCCATAAAGCGAACACCGGCTACCACAATTACATCTGCGTCGTGCTTAGCACCAAAACGCGCCATTTCTAGCGAGTCAGCAACACAACCGCCTGTTTCTTCAGCTAGTGCTTGAATTTCAGGATCAGTGTAATAATGGGCAACAAGAACCGCGTTCTTGTCTTTTAATAATTGTTTGATACGTGCCTTATACTCAGCTTGCTCGTCTTTTGATAACGGAGCTGGCTTTGGAGGGAAGATATAATCTTCAGGCATAATTTGTTCAGCTAGACTCATTTCTCGACCACTTAGTCCACAGTGCATTCATGGCGCGAATTATACGAGAATCTTAAGCTAAAGAACAGTATTGCTGTGAGCTGTTAAGATAAATAAAGGATAACTTAGAAAGAAAAGATAAATCAGCAATGGTGGGTCATGATGGACTTGAACCATCGACCAATGGATTAAAAGTCCACTGCTCTACCAACTGAGCTAATGACCCGCTCTGAGTATTTAGATGCGTAAATCCGCCGATATGAGACCATTCGAAAAATGGTGGGTCATGATGGACTCGAACCATCGACCAATGGATTAAAAGTCCACTGCTCTACCAACTGAGCTAATGACCCGCTCTGATGCTTGTAATAAGCTCGCCGATATAAACCATTCAATTCCGAAGAATGGTGGGTCATGATGGACTTGAACCATCGACCAATGGATTAAAAGTCCACTGCTCTACCAACTGAGCTAATGACCCGCTCTAATGCTTATAAAAGCTACGTAAATCCGTCGATATAAAGCCATTCTAAGAGAATGGTGGGTCATGATGGACTTGAACCATCGACCAATGGATTAAAAGTCCACTGCTCTACCAACTGAGCTAATGACCCGCTCTTTTTTCCGCATTTTGGCTGTTGTTACCAATCGCCTGCTGCGGGCGCTTATAATACTTATTTAAATGCTGAGTGCAACAGAAAATATCTCTTTTTTTAAGTTTTTATGTCTAGTTGCCTAATTTTAGACCGCTTATGTCAAAAAGCAGTCTAATCAGGTCAAATCTACATTTGCGACAGACGTTCTGTGGCTAATTTAGCAGCGGTAGTACTTGGGTACTGATTAATTAAATCATTAAAGGTTTTAAGGGCTTGCTCGCCTAAACCTTGATCCGCTAATAAGTTTCCTAACTTTAACATCGCATCTGGGCGCTTATTAGAATTAGGGTATTCATTAACAACAACTTTAAAGTGCTCAGTTGCACCAGCTTGATCGTTTTGAATTGTTAACAGCTGACCTAACCAATAATGCGCATTAGATGCATACACTGAATTAGGGTAAGTAGTTAAGAATGTTTGGAACTCAGGAATTGCTTGTTCATAACGTTTATCTTTCATGATTAACGCTACAGCACGCTCATAGGCTTCGTTTTCAGATAAGTCTGAGCTGATTGCCTGTGATGCACCCACATCCGTATAAGTGTTAGTAGGTTGAGTTTGTGTTGCAGCAGGCTGGCTATAAGCTTGGCTTACACGGTTCTCAATCTCTTGATAAAGCTCACGCTGACGTTGTAATACTTTTTCAAGCTTATAGCTTTGCTCTTCAGTAATACCACGTACTTGGCTCACTTCGTCTTGTAAAATATTAAGCTGCTGCTGAAGCTCAGCTTGCAATAAATTACGTGACTTCATCATGTTTTCTAAAGCGACTAAACGCTTCTCAATGCTCGATTGCGAGCTTGCAGCTTCTGAAACAGGAGCGGGAGCAGCCCATAACTGGGTGCTCCCGCTTAAGATCATTGCTGCCAAAATAATTTTCGGCTTCATAATGACTCTTTATTAGTAAACTAATACTGCGCGACGGTTCTTCGCGAACGCTTCTTCAGTGCGAGACTTAACCATTGGCTTCTCTTCACCATAGCTCACTACTGACATTTGGCTAGCAGAAACACCTAAGCTTTGTAAGTATTTTTCTACTGCTTGACCACGGTGCTCACCTAGTGCGATGTTGTACTCAGGCGTACCACGCTCATCAGCGTGACCTTCGATAAGTACTTTAACTGATGGGTTTTGTACTAAGAACTCAGCGTGTGCTTGTAAAAGCTCAGCATATTTGCTTTGGATTTTTGCGTTATCAAAACCAAAGTAAATGATTTGCTCTTGACGTAACGCTTCGTATTTTTCACGAAGTGCTTCTTCAGCTTGTTGCTCTGGAGTAAGCGTTGCAACTTCAACAGTATCAGTGTTTGATTGCTCAACCATACCTTGGTTAGATTGGTTTGCAGCACCTTCGTCAACACCTGAAGAAGAGCTACACGCCGCTAATGTCATCACTGGCACAGCAATAAGCAGGCCTTTTAAAGTTTTATTAAGTTGCATTTAATTGATTCCTATATTGAGTAAACCAGTAAAAATTACTGTAAATAAGGCGACCAAGCCGGTGCCTTAACTTGTCCATCTAGCACAGGTAAGCGTGCTTTAAAGCGACCGTCCATAGACACTAACGCCAACACCTGTTTATTATTATGAAGCGTGCTGTAGATAATCATCGAGCCGTTTGGTGCGATACTCGGCGATTCATCTAAGCGAGTTCTAGTTAATACTTGGAACGCGCCTGTAGCTAGCTCTTTTTTAGCAAGATGATATTGACCGTTAGTACGATTCACCATCACTAATTCTTTTCCGTCAGGTGAAATCGAACCTGCTAAATTCATATCACCATCAAACGTCATACGTTTTGATCTACCAGTTTGCAAATTTAACTTATAAATCTGGGCATTACCACCCCTTTCAGACGTAAACACGATATCTTGCCCATTTGGGTGCCAAGAAGGCTCAGTATCGATACTACGGTGATTTGTTAAACGCTTTTCTTTGCGAGTTGCAAGGTCTAAAAGGTAGACTTCTGTAGCACCATTACGGTCTTTAGAAAGTACTAATAGCAGCTTCTTGCCGTCTGGTGAAAATTGTGGTGCGCCATTAATACCTGGGTGGCTTGTGATTAATTCACGTTTACCCGTATATAAGTCTTGCATGTAAATTTGGCTTTGGCGGTTTTCAAAAGTTACATACGCAAGCTTAGTACCATCTGGTGACCAAGCTGGTGACATTAATGGCTCTTTAGAGCGAAGTAATACTTGTTCGTTGTAACCATCATAATCAGCAACAACTAGTTGGTAAGGCTTAGGTTGACCATCACGAACGATGACATAAGCAATCTTCGTTAAAAATGCGCCCTTTTCACCAGTAAGTGCTTCATAAACTACATCGCTAATACGGTGCGCATAACGGCGAAAGCCATTTTCAGAAATAACACTTTCACGCGCATCTAGTACATGATCTTGGCTTTTAACTAGCTTACCGTTGCTCATCATTTGTGTTTCGCCACCGGTAATTTGGCCACGGATCACATCAATAAGTTCATATCTTACTAAGTAACGCCCGCCTGGTTGTTGCTCTACTTGACCAACAAGTACTGCTTCAACACCTTGATTGACCCAAGCGCCGTAATCAACATCAGCATCTTTGCCAGGTAGTTGAGGCATATTTGTTACATCAACAGGTTTAAATTTACCACTACGCATCAAGTCAGCTGCAATAACAGTGCTCAGTTTTTCAGGGATTGGGCCTACGCCCTGGTATTTAAATGGCACGACCGCTATTGGGCGTGCACCATCAATACCTTCAGTGATAACAATTTCTAGTGCAGCACTGGCAATGCCATGAAAGCCCAGTAATACAATAAAACATGCTGTTTTTATCTGGTTGAACATATCATTCCTTTAGAATTCTGGCTTAATTGTTAAGTTAATATTTTTCAATTGCTCGAATACATCTTTATCAGGCGAAACTGGTAATGTATCGGCCATACGAACAGCTCGAAGAGCAGCTTCACACACTAATTTATCACCACCTAATGATTTGACTTGCGTTACTAAACCATTAAAGCCAAGGCGAATATTAACGCGACATTGCTTATTCTTCATTTTTTCATCGATAAGTAAAGTTTGTTGAATACGCGCCATAATTAACGCTTTATATTTATCAACTTCACTCACAACCTGTTGCTGGCGAATTTTATTACGTGCAGCTTGCTCAGCAGCTAACTGCTCTTGCAACATTTGCTCTTGCAATGCTTGCTGACGTTTACGCTCTGCTTCGGCTTCTTTACGTTTACGTTCAGCTTCTGCTTCGGCAGCTTTACGCTTGCGCTCTTCTTCAGCTTTCTTTAACGCTTGTTCTTCAGCTTTACGTTTTTCAGCGGCTGCTTTTGCTGCGGCTTCAGCCTCTTGCTTTTGCTTTTCAGCTTGCTGCGCTTTAGCTCGTTCTTTCTCTTGAATTTCACGTGCTTTTTTCGCTTGTGCTTCTGCTTCGGCTTTTTCTTTCTCTTTCGCGCGACGCTGCTGCTCTAGCTTTTTAAGGCGTCTGTCTTCAGCTTCACGTTGCTTGCGTGCATCATTAGCACGACGTTCAAGATCACGAATACGCTTTGCTTCAGCTTGTTTTTTCGCTTCTTCTTGCTTTTTTAGCTCAGCAATTTTCTGCTCAACCTTTTGTTGATCAACCGTTACTGCAGCAACGGCTTTTTCTGGCTCAGGCATAGCTGGATTCAACGTTACTTCCATCACCTTAGGAGCTGGCATATGAAAATTCGCTGATCCAATTAAAAAACCAATAATACCGAGATGCAATAGAAGCGATTTAATTAATGACTCACGCATACTAACCCTCAAATGACTCGGTCATTAGACCCACTGAAGGAACACCGGCATTTTTCAAAAAGTCCATAAGTAACAGTACTTCTTGATAAGAAACACGGCCAGAACCTTTGATCATCACAGGTGTATCTGGATTTTTTTGTAGCTGAAGTTTAATCACTGCAGCGACATCCAACGCTTCCATTGGTGCTTCTGGATCTGTGCCAACACTTACATAGTACTTACCTTCAGCATCAATTGACGCAATAATAGGTGGCGTATCTTTAGTATCAACGAGATCAGACTCTTCCATTTTCGGCAAGTCCACTTTTACACCATGAGTAATAAGTGGCGCAGTTGCCATAAATATAATAAGTAGTACCAACATTACGTCAATGTAAGGAACTACGTTTATCTCACCTACTGGGCGACGTTTCTTACGCTGGTACATTCGCTTTAGCCTCTATTTGAGCAGCTGCTTGGCGGTGTAAAATATTGGCGAACTCTTCCATGAAGTTAATGTAATTACCTTCAAGCTTTTCTACTTTGTTTGCAAAACGGTTGTAAGCAATAACGGCAGGAATTGCAGCAAATAAACCCATTGCTGTTGCGATTAGTGCTTCAGCAATACCTGGCGCTACCATTTGTAACGTTGCTTGCTTAACTTCACCTAACGCAATAAATGCATTCATGATACCCCATACCGTACCAAACAAGCCGATATAAGGGCTGATTGAACCTACTGTTGCTAAAAACGATAGACTTGATTCTAATTTTTCAACTTCGCGCGATAAAGCAACACGCATTGAACGATGTGTGCCTTCCATGACGATGCTTGCACTTTGTATTGAGTTTTTCTTATGACGTGCAAACTCTTTAAAACCAGCTACGAATAATGCTTCAACACCTGATGCGCCACCAGGACGAGCTGAAACTTCGTTATATAATTTACTTAGGTCAATACCCGACCAAAACTTCTGCTCAAAGCGCTTAGCGCCATTAAGTGCATCAGAAATCGCTTTTTTACGCTGAAAGATAATTGCCCATGACATTACCGACATACCGACTAATGCCAACATTACTAGCTGGACAAGTACACTGGCTTCTAGAATAAGATCTAAAAAGTTAAGCCCTGATCCCACGTTAAACTCCTAAAATAGATTTCTATGTAATTTGTTATATTTTTTACACTTGCATTTATTGACCACAAAGGCGGCCAAAAGTTACATCTAGTGTATCTAGTCAATTATGAACTGACAACGCTCTTGCTGTGAATTAGCTGCAAATAACGGTAAAAAGCAATTTGCTTAGTTATTTTTTAGCCATATTAAGTTTTAACACCACATTTATGCATATTTTCACCTTAATAATAAGTCACTAGAATAGCTCTCAAAAGCAACCAAAACAGACAAAAACACGGCGTTTATTCATAAATAGCGCATAAACACCCAAAAGCACTTTTACAAATCTACTACAGAATACTTAAACTAATCCTGAATAAAGATCGTAAAATTTATAAAAACCCGTTCATTCATGAACTTAAATATAAAATATCCACAATGTGAACAAAAAGAAAACAATTACATTTTACGCTCACATTAGTTTTTTTTATCTGAAAATAAAATTTTTCTAGTTTGAAGAAAAATCCATCATTGCGTATCATTTACTTATACCGAGCTAGCAACCTCATGAAAGTTTCTTTCATTAAGCTCCGTTTTTAGCAATATGAATTTTCGTATTGCTCTAGGTTTACTTCAATTGGGATAAAACCTTATTCAAGTAGACCGTAGTTCCCTGAATTACTTCCTTCAACTTGTTGTTTGCCCGCATCCTTATGCGGGCTTTTTTTTGCCTACACAAACGTCATGAGAATACCTATCGATATCTTAACAGCATGTGAATTACAGGTGTTAAATGAGGCTTAGAGTATGCGGTATGCGGTATGCGGTATGCGGTATGCGGTATGCGGTAAAAGGTAAAAGGTAAAAGGTAAAAGGTAAAAGGTAAAAGGTAAAATCTATCTTGCCATTTAATAAAGTCAATGTACCTTTTAAAAGCAGCCCTTTCGAGCTGCTTGATACTGTTATATTACACTTAACTTAGGTATTTTTATTTCTCTGGCGTTAGCCCAAAGTGTAAATAAGCAATGTCTGAAACGAGTCGTCCGCGTGGGGTACGCTGAATAAAGCCTTGTTGAATTAAGAACGGCTCTATCACATCTTCAATGGTTTCTTTTTCTTCGCCAATTGCAGCCGCTAGGTTATCAAGGCCAACTGGGCCGCCCATAAATTTTTCGATAATAGCTAGCAAGTATTTTCTATCCATGTAGTCAAAACCGCTTTTATCGACATCAATCATATCGAGGGCTTGCTCTGCAACTGTAGCATTCACTTTACCGTCTGATTTCACTTGGGTGTAATCACGAACGCGGCGTAATAAACGGTTTGCTATGCGCGGTGTACCGCGTGAACGCTTGGCGATTTCGGTTGCACCTTCATCACACATGGTTAAGTCTAAAAAGCTTGCTGAGCGAGCAACAATTTTTGCTAAGTCTTCAACAGAATAAAACTCTAATCGCTGAACAATACCAAAACGGTCTCTAAGTGGTGAGGTGAGTGAGCCAGCACGAGTAGTTGCACCAATTAAAGTAAATGGCGGCAAATCAAGCTTTATAGAGCGCGCTGCGGGGCCCTCACCTATCATAATATCCAGCTGATAATCTTCCATTGCGGGATACAAAATCTCTTCGACTTGCGGGCTCAAACGGTGTATTTCGTCAATAAACAGTACGTCGCCTTCCTCAAGGTTCGTTAAAAGCGCAGCTAAATCGCCTGCTTTTTCGAGTACTGGCCCCGACGTTGTTTTAATATTAACGTTAAGCTCGTTGGCAACAATATTTGCAAGTGTGGTTTTACCAAGACCCGGTGGACCAAATATTAATAAATGATCCAGCGCTTCGCCACGGTGGCGAGCTGCCTCGATAAAAATTTCCATTTGTTGCTTAACATGCGGCTGGCCTGTGTAATCGGTTAACAGCTTTGGTCGTATGGCACGATCAACACTGTCTTCGTTACTTTGTTCACTCGCATCTATTAAGCGATCTGCTTCAATCATGGTTTACTCACAACATTGATTTTAGAGCTTCTTTAATTAGAACCTCGGTCGTCATATCTGGTTTGTTCACTGCTTTAACCGCTTTTTGTGCTTGCGGTAGCTTATAGCCTAGTGCCACAAGTGCTGATACTGCATCATCGGCAGCATTATTTGCCACTAGAGTATCATCACTTGATGGCTCAATGACGGCATTATCGCTAAATGGTGTAAATAAGTCATTACCCCAATCTTTGAGTCTGTCTTTCATTTCGAGCACTAAACGCTCAGCCGTTTTTTTACCAACACCCGGCAATTTTACCAGTGTTGTTGCATCTTCATTATTAACACAACTTACAAATTGCTGCGCCGACATACCGGATAAAATAGCTAGACCAAGTTTTGGCCCAACACCATTAGCTTTTAAAAGCTCTCTAAATAAAGCGCGTTCGGTTTTGTTGTTAAAGCCAAATAATAGCTGGGCATCTTCACGCACCACAAAATGGGTATAAATAACCGCTTGTTCACCCACTGCCGGTAAATCATAAAAGCAGGTCATCGGCATTTGCACTTCGTAGCCTACACCACTTACTTCAATAAGAATTTCTGGCGGCTGTTTTTCTACTAGTAAGCCATTTAATCGACCAATCATATTACTTCCTTAATCTTCCTCTTACGGTTTTGCTCGCACTGCCCGCAAGTTTTATTAAATTTTGTTCTGAGTGAGCATGACAAATAGCAATTGCTAAGGCATCTGCGGCATCGGCTTGAGGGGTACCAGGCAGCTTTAAAATGTTTTTAACCATATGCTGTACTTGAGACTTATCGGCGCCGCCATTACCTACAACGGCCTGCTTAATTTGCCTAGCTGAATATTCATAAACTGGCAGCTCTGCCATTGAAGCGCCAACGATAGCAGCGCCACGTGCTTGACCGAGCTTAAGCGCTGAGTCTGGGTTGTGTGCCATAAACACTTTTTCGATAGCAAAACTGTCTGGTGAGAATTGCTCTACCAATTGACTGATCCCTTGGTAAATCATTTTTAAGCGTACCGGAAAATCGTGATCGGCTAATTTAATGCAGCCACTACCTAAATAAGTGAACTTAGCACCTTGGTGAGCAATCACGCCGTACCCTGTTAATCGTGAACCAGGATCAATCCCTAAAATAATCGCCAACTAACTGAACCGTCTATTATCATTATTATCTGCGGTTAATAATGCCAGAGCACTGTATAAATTACCAGTAACCAATTGCAATTCATAAAAAATGCCCGCAATTGCGAGCATTTTATAGCCAACATTTAATTAAGACATTTACGCGAGTGAGCGTAATAAGCCTTGGGTATTTTTTCGCATTGTGCGGGCTATCATCAAATAGCCCAAACATGCCACGAATAAGCCACCGACTGCTGGGCCAATCACCCAAATGTGAGGGTGGAACTTACCTGCTAAATCGAACATTTGTTTTTGCACTATTAACAGAGCGATGTCACTGACAATGGCAGCGACTAAACCTGCAGTAACGCCTAATAGTAAAAACTCATATAAGGTGGCATTTTTAATTAAGCGCCCTTTCGCACCTAAAGTTCGCAAAATGACAATCTCTTGCATTCGCTCGCCTAAACTTGCTTGCACTTGTGAAATAAGTACTAAAGCGCCACAGGCAACCACAATCGCTAGTACAAAGCCAATCGCTAGCGATACTTGCTCTATGGTTGAGCGAATTTGTTTAATGAAACTCTCAACATCTATCACGTTAACCGTTGGGTATTGACGCATTAGCTCATTAAACTCTCGTTTTTTCTCTGCTTTTACATTCACTGATGAAATATAAGTAGCAGGAAAACTCGAAAGCACGTCAGGGCTCAAAATAATAAAGAAGTTAGGTTTAAGTGTGGTCCAATTAACCTTACGCACACTGGTAATTTTTGCGTCAAACGACTGCGCACCAATTAAGAAAGTAAGCGTATCGCCAATTTGTACATCAAGGCGTTCAAGCATCGACTCTTCTACCGACGCCTCGGCTACTGAGTCTTCGCTAAACCATGTACCGTCGATAAGCTCGTTTTGATTAGGCAAGTCTTTACGCCAAGTTAGGTTTAACTCACGGCCAATACCAGAGCGGGCTTCTTCGTCTTTCTTTTCGTTGTCTTCTTGCGATACTTCGCGGGCAACCAACTCACCATTTACGGCGTTTACACGACCACGCACAACCGGATAGAAATCAGACGTTGGCATATCGTTTTGCGCTAAGAAGCTAGTAATGGGCTCTAACTCTTGCTCAGTAATGTTCACTAAAAATGAATTAGGTGCATTTTCAGGAAGCTGAGACTGCCAATCCGAAATCATGTCGTTCTTAAGTACAATTAAAAACAGTAATAGCTTGATAGCCAAAGCAAAGCTAATTAATTGAACAGCATTCACATTGGCACGCTTTTGAATTGACGCAATCGCCAATGACCAACTATTGCCCGGACTCAAGCCAAGTTTGCGGCCACCACCAAAAATAACCTTTGATAAGCCAAATAACACAGCTATTAAAAATGCCGTCGAAAGGAATAAAATTGCACTAATTTTGATGTTGTTACTAAATAACCACATCAGTAAAAACACAGTAAGCGCCGACATAGTAAGGTGCACTTTACTTACTAATAAACGGTCGCCTAAGTTACGGCGAAGTACACGTAGCGGCGGAATATCAAATAAATCGAGTAGCGGTTTAATTGAAAACATAACCGCACAAATCACACCTGTGCTGATCGCAATGATCCAAGGTTTTGCCGATGCGCTCGGCAGTGCTGTGCCCATGGTTTGTGCCAAATAATTCGTGGCAACCGCTTGTAAACCATAACCAATCAGTAAACCGACAATCACCGACATTGAACATACAAGGCTCAAATGTAATAAATAGATTTTACGGATCATCGAGCGACTACCGCCCAGCGTTTTCATCATAGCAACAGGGTCGTACTGACGCTCACAATAACGTTTTGCCGATACCGCAATAGCTACAGCAGCTAAAATAATGCCTAGCAAACCAGCTAGCAATAAATAGCTTTCGGCACGATTTAAACTATTAGAAATAGGTGACTGGCGGTCTTTAACACCATACCAACGTTGATTTTCTTTCATTTGTGGTTTTAACCACGCATAAAAGGTATCTAAATTGTCTTTGTCGCCAGCATAAAGTTGACGATAAAACACCCGGCTGCCCGGCTGAATTACCTCTGTTACAGCAATGTCTGCTTCATTGATTAAGATTCGCTGGCTGCTTGAAAACACATTAAACGGTGCATCTGGCTCTTCGGCTACAACATGACTAGCCGTAAACGTAGCAGCGCCAAGCTCTACTTTATCGCCCACTTTAATGTTTAGCGCATAAAACACAGACTCACTTAACCACACTTCACCACGACTTGGAATGTCGGTTGTTACTTCTGGTTGGTCAGTCAGGCTGGTTTTTACTTTTAACTCACCTTTTAACGGATAGGTATTTGATACCGCTTTAACCGAGCCAAGCTGCATTTCTTCACCAGCAAATAGCATGGTGTCGAAGTAAGTTATTTTAGCGGTGCGTAAGTTATCTTGGTTGGCTTTTTCTAAAAACTCAAGAGGTAAAGCATGGTTACTCGCTAAAACGCGATCAGCAGCAATAAAAGCACTGCTTTTTTCTTCAATACTTTGACCAATTCGGTCGGTAACCATAGACAGTGTTAAAACAGTGAGCACAGCTAAGGCTATTGCTGCACTGATCACTGTTAATTCGCCACGCTTAAACTCACGTGAAAACAGTTTTAGTGCTAATTTAGCCCACATTCGCTTGCACTCCTTCGCTTTCTTTTACAGTAACTAACTGCCCTGCTTCAATATGTAAAATCTGCTGACACTTTTGTGCAAGCTGCTCATCATGGGTTACTAAAATAAGTGTCGTGCCGTGCTCTTTATTTAGTTCAAATAATAAAGACTCAATTAACTTACCGTTTTTGCTATCTAGGTTCGCTGACGGTTCATCGGCAAATAAAATTTTCGGTGTGCCAATAAATGCACGCGCAATTGCTACACGTTGCTGCTCACCACCAGATAATTGCGATGGGTAATGACCCACGCGATGACTCAAACCTACTTTTTCAAGTAGCTCAAGTGCTTGTTGTTTAGCGTCTTTACTACCCGCAAGTTCAGCAGGAAGCATTACGTTTTCAAGGGCTGTTAAGCTTTGTACAAGCATGAAAGACTGAAATACAAAACCTACTTTTTCAGCGCGAAGTGCTGCGCGTGCTTCTTCATCTAATTCGTGTAATGCGGCTCCATCTAAATGGATACTACCGCCGGTAGATTGGTCAAGGCCTGCTAATAAACTTAATAAAGTAGACTTACCCGAACCAGAGGTGCCTACTACAGCAACTGAGTCGCCCGACTTGACATTAAAGCTGATGTCACTGAGGATGGTCAGGTCGCCCTCAACCGTGGTGACCGTTTTAGAAAGTCCTTTAACTTGAATGATGTTTAATTGAGAAAGCGCTGACATATGATGCATCCAATCCTACGTTTTATATTCGTTTTACTGTTAGTAATCAAACCACTTACGGCAGCAGCTGACAACACAATTTTAATTTTAGGTGACAGTTTAAGCGCCGCTTACGGTCTTAAACAAGAGCAAGGCTGGGTTAAATTGTTACAAGATAAGTACGATGAAAAAGACCAATCTGTATACCTAGTAAACGCCAGTATTAGCGGTGAAACCACAGGCGGTGCCCTAAGACGACTCGACGCGTTACTGAGCGAATTTGAACCCACTCATGTACTCATTGAGCTTGGCGGAAACGATGGTTTACGAGGTTTCCCTATTAAACGCCTACAAGCTAACCTACGTGATTTAATAACAAAAAGCCAACAAATCGGGGCGAAAACCGCCGTTATGGAAGTACAAATTCCACCAAACTATGGCCCGCGTTATACCAAACTTTTCACCGATAGCTTTAAAACCATTGCCGATGAAACAGATTCTGAGCTCATGCCCTTTTTCATGCTTAGCATTGCAGGCCGTCCAGAACTTATGCAAAACGATAACCTGCACCCTAATGCCGATGCTCAACCATTAATACGCGACTTTATGTACAAAACGATCAACGATTGGCTAGATTAACCTCTAGCCCATTGATTTAATACCGATTGCCTGAACAATTAACAAGCAATCGAACAGCGGAGATATTGATTTTTATAAAAAAAGCCGTACTATGGCTTGCAACGTCGGCATATAGCGCAGCTTGGTAGCGCACTGTCATGGGGTGTCAGGGGTCGCAGGTTCAAATCCTGCTATGCCGACCATTTTTTCTCTACCCCAAACTCTGTTCTATTCTTTATCCCTCTGTACTTTAAACTCCTTAAAAATACTGTTCACATTCACTTTTGCACTTAGCTTTGCAGCGATTAAAAACAGGCCTGCTAGTTTTCTGTGTACGAACAGAGCATCCACGGGTGGTGCGTGCCAATGTTCTGAGGCGGTGCTCATTTTAAGGCCGAGTTCTTTAATACGTTTTGGTAAGTCGCTATTCGCAAAATCATACTCACCTTGGTGGCGCAGTGGCTCGCAGGCGAGTAGAAATATATCGACGACATTATCTATATATTCTTGAGCAAGCCCTTGTTGAAAATAGCCAATTTGCTGTGCTGCTGTTGCAACACCTGCTCTGTTGTTACTAATCGCTCCAGATATTAACTGTAAGTAACCATCACTAATATGCTGAGGTAGTTCGCGGGTGGCGCCAAAATCTAAAAGTACTAAGCGTTGATTGCCGATTTGATATTGATAATTAGCAAAGTTTGGATCTGTTTGAACTAGTTTAAAACTAAATAATTCACGTAAAAATAGGCTGAGTAACTGTTCAACCGCTTTATTACGTAGCGCTTGCTCTGTGTTTGCCAGTTCATCTAGCTCTTGTCCTTCAACAAAACTCATTACTAGAACTTGAGAAGAACTAAGCGAATCTACCACATTAGGAATAAGGTAATTGTCGTCATCCTTTAAACACTCGCTGTAGCGTTTTAAATGATTAGCTTCTAATTCGTAGTCAGCTTCGTTTATAAGCTGTTGTTTTGCTTCATCGATAAGAGGCTGTATTTCTACCTCTTTGGGTAATAAGCCACTGAGCTTCAGAAGGTAAGCTAAGTTATCAATATCACTGGCAATGCCTTTTGCAATACCTGGGTATTGCACTTTAACTGCTAACTTTTCGCCCGATTCTCGATAAGCAATATGCATTTGCCCTATTGATGCCGCAGCAAATGGTCTAAGTTCAAAATGCGATAATTGCTCTAGCCACGCATCACCCCAATGCTCACGCATTACTTTAACTAGCTGCTTTTGTGGCATAGCTGTCGCTTCTGAACGCAGCCTTGCTAAAATTGCAGATAGCTCAGGAGTAAGTAATTCGCCACTATCCATGGATAGCAACTGCCCCAATTTCATTGCGGCACCACGCAGATTTGCAAGCTGCTCTGCAAAGCGCTGAATATTTTTAGGCTGTAACAATAACTCTTGTCGTGATGTTTGCTTGCCCGCCGCCCATGCTTTTGTGCCTTCAAACAACATATTACCTGCGACTTTACCAGCTAAAGAGCCAAGCCGAGCAGCGCGTGAAAATCGTGATGTTGGCACAGACTTTTGTTTATTACTCATATTGCTCCACACTATTAATTTAATGCTTTGAATACGTTGATTGTTCAGCTTTAGATCCACTTTTGCTTTTAATAGATTTTAGACAACAAAAAGGCCGCATGGATTCCCGATGCGGCCTTTAAAGTGAATAGCATTAAAATTATTTAATAACTTCTAAGCCACCCATGTAAGGGCGTAATACTTCTGGTACAACAATTGAGCCGTCAGCTTGTTGGTAGTTCTCTAAGATTGCTACAAGGGTACGACCAACGGCTAAACCTGAACCATTTAGTGTATGAAGTAGCTCTGGCTTTTTCTCGCCTTGACGACGGAAACGCGCTTGCATACGACGTGCTTGGAAATCAACCATATTAGAACATGATGAGATTTCACGATAAGTGTTTTGTGCAGGTAACCATACTTCTAAATCGTAAGTTTTAGCAGCGCCAAAGCCCATATCACCCGTACATAAAATCACTTTACGGTATGGAAGTTCTAATGCTTGTAAGATTTGCTCAGCGTGACCTGTTAGCTCTTCTAGCGCTTGCATTGAATCTTCTGGTTTTACTAGTTGTACTAATTCAACTTTGTCGAATTGGTGCTGACGAATAAGACCACGTGTATCACGGCCATAGCTACCCGCTTCACTACGGAAACAAGGTGTATGTGCGGTTAAACGAATTGGTAAGTCGCTTTCGTCGTAAATTTCGTCGCGAGCACTGTTCGTAAGTGGTACTTCAGCTGTAGGAATTAAGCTAAAACCAGGTTGTTGCTGACCGTCGTCATCTACTAAACCTAATGTGTGGAATAAGTCACCAGCAAACTTAGGTAATTGGCTTGTGCCGTATAAGCTTGCGCTATTAACAAGGTAAGGCACATACATTTCTGTGTAGCCGTTTTTCTCTGTGTGCGTATCAAGCATGAACTGCGTAAGAGCACGGTGCATACGTGCAACTTGACCGCGCATAACAGTAAAACGCGCGCCACTGATTTTAACGCCCATTTCAAAGTCTAGGCCATTTACGTCTTGACCAACATCCACGTGATCTTTTACTTCAAAGTCGTATGACTTAGGCGTACCCCAAGTTGAAATCTCAACGTTTTGATCTTCGTCTTCACCTACTGGAACAGACTCATCAGGTAGGTTTGGAATAGCAAGTGCAATTTGCTTAAGCTCTTCAAGTACTGCATCTTGCTCTGCTTTAACGCTGTCTAGTTGATCGCCAAGATTACTAACTGAATCAAGCAGCTGTTGTGCTTTTTCGTGCTCGCCTTTCGCTTTTGCTTGGCCGATAGCTTTGGAACTTGCATTACGCTCGCTTTGAAGTTCTTGCGTTTTTACTTGTAATGTTTTGCGTTTTTCTTCAAGTGCAGTTACCGCTGCAGTATCAAGTTCGTAACCGCGTGATGCTAAACGTGCAGCCGCTTGTTCGATATCTTGACGTAAATATTTAGAATCTAACATGTTCGATTTTTAACCTTTTTGCATTACCAGCTGAAGGCCCAGCCAAGCCATAAATATACACACCACCACGTTTAAGGTGATATTGAGGGCCATTTTAAAAAAGTGACCTTGTTGCAAGAGCAACAACGAATCCATTGAGAATGTTGAAAAGGTGGTCCATGCACCTAAAAAGCCAATACCAATTAAGGTTTTAGCGGGGCTAACAGCGATTATTTCTTTTTCAATCAAGCCGTATAAAATACCCATTAACAATGAACCAAGAATATTAACTGTCAACGTGCCAAAAGGGAATCCCCTTCCGAGCAGTTTTAGCATGGTTTCGCTAAGAAAATAGCGTAAACATGCCCCTGAAGCGCCACCCATTGCAATCATCATGTAAAGTTTCAAACTATTCATAACGTTTAATATCACTTTGCTCGTTGCGCTGAGTTAAATAGTCCAGCTTTTGTTTTATTTTTTGTTCAAGCCCACGATCGGTTGGGAAGTAATACTGGCGATCATTAATTGCCTCAGGGAAATACTTTTCGCCTGCTGCAAACGCACCTTCCTCATTATGTGCATACCGATATTCAGCGCCATAACCTAAGTCTTTCATTAAGCTAGTTGGTGCATTGCGTAAATGCTCTGGCACCGGATGGCTCGGCTCATTTTTAGCATCTTGCATTGCTTGATTAAATGCCATATAAACCGCGTTACTTTTCGGGGCACTGGCTAAATAAATGGTGGCTTGTGCAATAGCGCGCTCACCTTCACTTGGGCCAACACGTTGAAAAATATCCCACGCATTGAGTGCGACTTCCATTGCTCGCGGGTCGGCATTGCCAATATCTTCTGTAGCAATCGCTAATAAACGCCGAGCCACATAAAGTGGGTCGCCGCCACCTGCTAAAATACGGCAGTACCAATATAAAGCGCCATCAGGTGAACTACCTCTTACTGACTTATGAAACGCTGAAATCAAGTCATAAAACTCATCACCGCCTTTGTCGTACTTGGCTAAGTGAGTTGGTAAAACTTGGCTTAACACATGTTGATCAACAAGGTATTTGCCCTGCTGCTCAGTGGTTAAGTCAACCGCTTGTTCTAACAGGTTAAGTACTTTACGTGCATCGCCATCACTTGCTTGGCAAAGCGCTTGCTTAGCGTTTTCGGCAATTTCAATGTGTTTTTGGCTGAGCTCTACGTCTTCACGTAAGGCGCGTTCAATCACGGTAAATAAATCGGCTTGCTCAAGTGTTTTTAAAACATATACACGGGCACGAGACAGTATCGCGTTATTAAGTGCAAATGATGGGTTTTCGGTGGTCGCGCCAACAAAAATAAAAGTACCGTCTTCGATATGCGGTAAAAATGCATCTTGCTGAGATTTATTAAAGCGATGCACTTCGTCTACGAATAATAAGGTGCGCTGCCCTCGCCCAGCAAGGTTTGCTTTTGCTTCGCTTACGGCCTCACGAATGTCTTTTACACCTGCTGTGACTGCCGACATTTGAATAAGGCTGGCATCGGCATGATTTGCAATAATCTGTGCTAACGTGGTTTTACCAACGCCTGGCGGCCCCCACAAAATAAGGCTGTGGCATCGACCTGCAAGAATTGCTTGGTAAAGAGGTTTATCGGGGCTTAAAAGATGCTGCTGACCTATGTAGTCATTGAGTGTTTCGGGTCGCATGCGCGCCGCAAGTGGGCGCACATCAGGACCAAAATTAAATCCGAGATTACTCAAGCCTTAATCACCTTGGCTTTGGTCGTCAACTTCAACACCTTCAGGAATGGTAAATTCAAAGGTTTGAGTTGCAAGTGCTTCGTTTACTTTAGCATCTTTAAAGGTAAATAAAGACTGCTGACCAGATGTGTCTAGTACTGTCAGTGATGCTAGGCCTTGCTCTTGAGTATTAAAGCTAATGTCTAACTTTTCAACTTGGCTCTCAACGCCTTTGTTTGGCGTGACGCTAAAACCTGCATCAGTTGCCACAACTTGGTATTTAGCCCACTGCTCTGGATCTTTTGAGGTCAACAGTACAAACGGTGTTGAATCAATCAAGCTGTGGGTATTCATAATCGTTACTTGCTCAGCAAAGCTGTCGAAGTAATACGTTTTGTCGCCATTAGATACAAACAAGGTATCGTCTGGGCTTTGCTGTTGCCAGCGGATCATCATAGGTTGCTGAAGAGCAATATTCCCCTCACCTTGCATGATAGCTTCGCCTTGCGAATCGGTAACCTGCTGTGAAAACTCTGCTTTAAAACTTTTAATCGCAGCCAGTTGTTGTTGCAACGCTTCGCTGTCGTCTGCAAAACTTTGACCGCTTAATAAACAACCCATAATTAGGGCTAGGTATTTAATTTTTTTCATTAATTTGCTCCACCATTTGGCACTAAGACTTCGCGGGCACCGTTATGTCCTGGTGCGCTAACAATGCCTGATGTTTCCATTTGTTCAACTAAGCGTGCTGCGCGGTTATAACCTACACGGAGCTTACGCTGTACACTCGATACCGACACTTTGCCGGTTTCAATTACAAATGATACTGCTTCATCGTAAAGCGGATCTGACTCTTCATCACCGTCTTCACTGGTTTCTCCTGGTAGTAAAATTTCTTCTGTGGCATCGCCACTTAAAATTTCATCAATATAATTTGGTTTGCCACGTTTTTTCCAATCGTCTACAACCGCATGTACTTCGTGGTCGTCAACAAACGCACCATGCACACGCACTGGTACACTAGTACCCGGCGGTAAGTAAAGCATGTCACCCATACCAAGTAAGTTTTCAGCACCTTGCTGATCTAAAATGGTACGCGAGTCAATTTTACTTGAAACTTGGAACGCCATACGGGTTGGAATATTCGCTTTAATCAAACCTGTAATTACGTCAACCGATGGGCGCTGTGTTGCTAGCACTAAGTGAATACCTGCAGCACGGGCTTTTTGCGCGATACGTGCAATCAACTCTTCCACTTTTTTACCCACGATCATCATCATGTCGGCAAATTCGTCAATGATCACCACAATACTTGGTAGTTTATCTAGCTCTTCAGGGCCATCGGCCATGCCGTCGGTGTCTTTAAACAGTGGATCTAGAATCGGTTGACCCGCTTCTTTGGCATCCAACACTTTTTGGTTGTAACCTTTTAAATTACGCACACCAAGTGCAGACATAAGCTTATAACGACGTTCCATTTCACCTACACACCAACGCAATGCATTGGCTGCTTCTTTCATGTCGGTAACAACTTCACATAATAAATGTGGGATGCCTTCGTACACAGAAAGTTCAAGCATTTTCGGGTCGATCATGATCATACGAACATCATCAGGGCCCGATTTGTACAGTAAGCTTAATATCATTACATTAACGCCCACTGACTTACCTGAACCTGTGGTACCCGCAACAAGTAAATGTGGCATTTTGCCAAGGTCAGCGCATACCGGCTCGCCAGCAATGTCTTTACCTAATACCATAGTCAGTGGTGATGGGTTTGATTCGAACTTAGGCGCGTTAATAACTTCACTTAAACGCACTATTTCACGGTGTTTGTTAGGTAGCTCTAAACCAACATAGGTTTTACCTGGAATAACTTCTACTACACGCACGCTTACAGCAGACAGTGAGCGTGCTAAATCTTTCGCTAGGCCAGTGATTTTAGCTACTTTAATACCCGGCGCTAAATCTAGCTCAAAGCGAGTTACAACCGGACCTGGATAAACACCCACAACCGCAGCTTGAATATTAAAATCAAGTAGTTTGGTTTCAACTAAACGTGAGATACCATCAAGCTCTTCTTGTGATAATGGGTTTTTCGCTTTATCTGGGCGGTCTAATAAATCAAGTGATGGTAACGGGTTTGTAGGCGGCTGCTCTTCAAGCAGTGCTTCAAACTTTTCTTTTGCCGTTGGTGGTGGCTGATACGCAGGTTTCGGCTTAGGCATTGGGCGCGCAGGCGAAACAACCGTTGTAACAGGTTTTTCTGGCTCAACGACTGGGCTCTGATCAAGCGCATTCAGTGCCGATACGGTATCGAATGATTCATCATCAAGGGCACTAAAACCAATTTCTTGGTCAAGAATATCGTCTAGTTCATCAAAGCCTTTAAAGTCATCATCAGCTTTTTCAGCAGGCTTTTGCTTAGCTTTGACAGGCTTTGGTTGTTCTTCATCTGCATCATTAAAGCTAATAGCTGGCTCGTTTTCTGGCTCTACAAAGTTAGCATCTGGCTCTGAAGTGGCGATATCTTGAACAGCTTCTTTTTCACGATGTAACCAAGCAGAAAATTGCTCACGTAAAAAGTAAAATGCTTTCATTACCCACTTGCCGACAAAATCGACAGATTGCACCCACGAAATACCGGTTAATAGGGTTAAACCAGCAAAGAAAAAACACAGTAATAAAATTGAGGTGCCGGTAAAATTAAAGGTAGGCATCATTGCTGTCGCAATAACATCCCCCACTACCCCACCAGATGAGAAGTTATAAATATCATCAAAATTTATGCTGCTGATTGCCGTCGCTGAAGTAATAAACAGCGCAAAGCCAATAACACGTAAGGCAAGCGTGGTGTAATCTAGCTGGAAAATACGGTGTGGCTGTTTAAACAATAAATAACCGAACAATTGAATAGCAACAGGCACTAAATAAGCAAGCCAGCCAAAAGTGAGTAATAGGATATCTGCAACCCAAGCTCCCGCTGTGCCGGTAATATTCTTAACATTAACAAATTCACCGGTTTGCGACCATGAAGGGTCCGCAGGATCAAAACTGATTAATGCACATAAAATAAATACTGCAGCAAAGGTGCTGATGATTAGCCCCGTTTCTAACAGTCTTTGAACACCATTTAGGCGCATAGCTCCCTATTCCTTATTATTCTTTACTGATCGATTAGCAGTGAAATACCTTAGCAGGAAATGCCGTTTGATGCACTTTATCTTAGCCTTGATGGACTGATAATGAACAAGTTTTTGTTACTCAATATGTATTTTAACAGTTTAGGCAATATATGGGCGAATAATGACCCCTTCTTCACCTTTTACTTCTTCCATTACCACATAAGTTCGGCTTTCACTGACATTTGGTAGTTTTAGTAGAATATCACCCAGTACATTGCGATATTCACACATATCATTTACACGTGTTTTTAATAAAAAGTCGAAATTACCCGATACTAGATGGCATTCAATTATTTCGTCGTGCTTTTTAACTGCAGCGTTAAACTCTTCAAAAACATCTGGTGAGGTTTTAGTGATGGTTACTTCTACATAAACCGACAAACCTTGGCCAAGTTTAGCAGGATCCACTACTGCTTTATAACCGAGTATATAACCTTCTCTTTCAAGCTTTTTTACCCGCTCCAAACAAGGGGTGGCACTAAGCCCTACACGCCTTGCCAGCTCTACGTTAGAGATCCGACCATCGAGCTGTAATTCCATTAAAATTTTACGGTCTATTCTGTCGAGTAATTGATGCATAAGCCAAACCAGAGTTTTGCACTGTTTAAAATTTATTTTTAGATTATATCACTAGAATAATACTTAAAAAAGGTGAGACACACTGGCTGGTCATGAATATAATAGTCAAAAATTTTATCCCGTTCTATTAAGGCGAAAAACTATGATTATTGGTGTACCTAAAGAAATCAAAAACCATGAATACCGTGTAGGTATGGTTCCTGCGAGTGTTCGTGAACTAGTAAACCATGGCCACCAAGTGTTTGTTGAAACTGATGCTGGTATGGGCATTGGCTTCACTAACGAAGATTATGTTGCAGCTGGTGCTGAAATTTTACCAACAGCAGCAGACGTTTTTGCTAAAGCTGAAATGATCGTTAAAGTAAAAGAGCCACAAGCTGTTGAGCGTGCAATGTTACGCGAAGACCAAATTCTATTTACTTACCTTCACTTAGCACCGGATCTTCCACAAACTGAAGACCTAGTTAAAAGTGGCGCAGTGTGTATCGCTTACGAAACAGTAACTGATTCACGTGGCGGTTTACCTCTTCTTGCTCCTATGAGTGAAGTTGCTGGTCGTATGTCTATCCAAGCTGGTGCACAAGCGCTTGAAAAATCAAACCACGGCCGTGGTATGTTACTTGGTGGTGTACCAGGTGTTGAGCCTGCTAAAGTTGTTGTTATCGGCGGCGGCATGGTTGGTCGTAGCGCAGCACAAATGGCTGTTGGTCTAGGTGCTGATGTTGTTGTTCTTGACCGTAACATCGACGTACTACGTGCATTAGACGCACAGTTCGGTAATAAAGTTAAAGCTATCTACTCTACTGCTGACGCACTAGAAAAACACGTATTAGAAGCTGACCTTGTGATCGGTGGCGTACTAATCCCAGGTGCAGCAGCGCCTAAACTAGTAACAGCTGAGCACATCAAAGCAATGAAGCCTGGTTCTGCAATCGTTGACGTTGCAATCGACCAAGGTGGTTGTATCGCAACTTCTAAAGCGACAACTCACGCTGATCCTACTTACATTGTTGATGACGTTGTTCACTACTGTGTTGCTAACATGCCAGGTGCTGTTCCACGTACTTCTACGTTCGCACTTAACAATGCAACATTACCGTTCATCATCAACCTTGCTAACAAAGGCTATAAGAAAGCGCTTCTTGACGATGCAAACTTCTTAAAAGGCTTAAACGTGATCAAAGGTAAAGTTACTTATAAAGAAGTAGCTGAAGCTTTCAACATGGAATATGTTGACCCACGTACAGCAGTTGAAAATGCTTAATTAGCATTGTGAAACAAAAAAAGCAGCGATATCGCTGCTTTTTTTATGCCTGTTTGCAAATAAATTAGTTTATCTGCAAACAATTATATTTCTGATTAACGACGCTTAGTTTGTTTAGCGCGTTGATTGTGCTTTTTAACCGCCTTACGGATTTGGTTAATTTTGGCACGTTTGTCTTTACGCTTTTCAGGAATAACCGACAGCTTAGTTTGCGTTTCGCGGCCTAGTTGCACTGTTTTACGTAAATAGTTAACCGTGTCTAAATCAAGTTCAGCCCAACCACCTTGTGGCAAGCGCTTATCAAGCTCTAACTTACCGTAACGAATACGGATAAGACGCGATACTTCAACATCTTGTGATTGCCATAAACGACGTACTTCGCGGTTACGACCTTCTGTTAAAGTCACATTGAACCAACGGTTGATACCTTCACCACCCATAGGTTTGATGTTTAAGAATTTTGCAGGACCATCTTCAAGCTCAACGCCTTTTGTTAAAGTGCGTAGCGTTTCGTTAGTTACTTCACCAAACACACGAGCTGAGTACTCACGCTCTACTTCGTAGCTTGGGTGCATTAAACGGTTAGCAAGTTCACCATCGTTAGTAAACAGCATTAAACCAGCGGTATTTATATCTAGTCGGCCAACTGCAATCCAACGTTCGCCATCAACACGTGGTAAACGGTCAAATACCGTACGACGACCTTCCGGGTCTTTACGTGTACATAGCTCGCCTTCTGGTTTGTTATACATAAGTACACGACAAATACGGTCGGCTTTGTCTTCAATTTTTACTACGTGACCGTCAACTCGAATTACATCGGTTGCTTCAACACGGTCGCCTAAACGTGCCACTTTACCATTCACGCTCACACGGTTGGCATCGATGTACTTTTCCATTTCACGACGTGAACCCACGCCAGCACGGGCTAATACTTTTTGTAACTTTTCAGTTTCTACATTACTCATTCAGATAGTTCTCTCACAGAAGGATCGCTCAATAGCTGGTTGATTTTACTCTCCTGAAGTTCAGGTAACGGCGGTAATTCATCTAAACCAGCTAATGAAAAATAATCTAAGAAAGCGGATGTTGTGGCATACAACGCTGGGCGCCCAGGCACCTCTTTATGGCCAACAACTCTGACCCACTCTCTTTCTAATAAGGTTTTAATAATTCCTGAGCCAACAGTCACACCCCGTACTTGTTCAATTTCACCACGGGTAATAGGTTGTCTATAGGCAATCAAGGATAAAGTTTCTAGTAGTGCTCGTGAGTATTTAGGTGCGCGCTCTTGCCATAAGTTTGCCAGCCAAGGCGCTAAACTAGCGCAGGCTTGAAACCTGTAACCGCTGCCTACTGCAACAAGCTTAATGCCTCGGATTTGATAATGCGTTTGAATTTGTTCAATTGCATTATTAATGCGCGGCATAGAAACGCTTAAATCAGCTAATACTGTCTCTTTTAAATGACGTTTAGACACAGGTTTTCCAGCAACAAAAATCGCGGCTTCTATGATTTCGACTAACTGTTCATCACTGATACGTTTTGTGGCCATCGCTACTAAAGGTCATTTTAAATCACTAACGCTCTATTATGACAGAAGTCGGCCAAGGTTGGAAAAATTATTGTAAAAAAGCCAGTGTAAAACACTGGCTTTGGGGGATATTTATGAATGAATATTGAAATTAGCTATTTTTAACCATTTCAAGGGCATCATCTTCGGCAACGTCGCTGCCATATTTGCTAATGTAATTAACAAACTCAGTGCGGCTTACACGCTTATCTTTGTTGCTATCCATATAGCCAAAGTGATTTGCGATATCGTCGTCATCGGCTTCTTCAATAGAAACATAACCATTTTTGTCGTTATCTAACGATTTAAAGTCATTTTCGATTGGGTCAAATTTAGCGATTTCAGCTTTAAATGCTGATTCAGATACCTCACTATCAGTTGCCACTTTGCCTGTATTTAGCTGCATGTATGCATTAAATTCAGTACGGCTGATTTGCTCATCCATATTGGTATCGATATTTGAAAAATGATCCCAAATAGCATCATCGTCAGCTTCTACCTTAGAGATATAACCGTCATTGTCATTATCTAGGCTGCCAAAATCACTGTCGATTTTTGCTAAAGAGTTACTTGCAGAACATGCTGAAAGACTTAGTGCTGCTAAAATTGTTGATGCTAAAGTTAACTTGTTCATAAGACATTTCCTTGTAGTCGATTAGATTCACTTCGACTGTTACAAGTTGAATGCCAAAATGCCTTATTGGCTAAAATCAAGCACTTACAGCTCAGTTAAGTTGCGGTTAAGCCTATGATTTAGCAAGCTTTTCATGGATTACTGTAATTTTTTCATAAAAAAAGCGCTCCGAAGAGCGCTTTTTACAAATAACAAAAATGCCGCTATTAGATAGCTGCGTTTTGGTAACGCTTAACGAAGTCTGTTACTGCTTCGCCATTACATTTTAACGTATTTAAGTTACCAATTTTTTCACGCACAGGTGTTAAACCTTTTTTAAGTGCAGTGATGCAAAGTTGAGTTTCTTTTTGCTCATTTTTAGCAAACACTTCAACAGCTGCTTTTGCTGCTTCTTGTGATTGTGCTTTTTTAGCAATTTCACGGATGTCAGTACCGTTACATAAAATGCTTTTTGAAAAACGTGACATTGAAATGCCATGCTTTGCTGCTTCTTTACGTGCAGCGGTAAACCCTTCGTTCGCACTTAAGCTACATAACTTTGATTCAATACGGTTATCAGCTGAAAAGTAGTGCGGGTTGCTTGCTAATGAGCCAAATGAGATACATGCAAGAGAAAGCATCACTAATTGTTTTTTCATGGTTTACCTTTAAATAGTACATAATATGAACGGATGGTTTGCGCGCATTATATAAACAAAAATCAGTAGATCAACTGAATTATTTATTTAATTTAATAATTAATAGTGAGTTAACAATGTTTTTAAATTAAGCAGCAATTGATCAACATTTACCCAATTTGATTTTCGTAATTAGCTCATGAATAAGCCCTAGTTTGATGATAGAATTGCGCTAAACACTGAAACAAAAATAATAGGTGCACCATGAAGGTAATCTCATTTAACATTAACGGCCTGCGCGCTCGTTTACACCAATTGCAAGCCGTAATTGATAAACATCAACCAGATATTATTGGCTTACAAGAAATCAAAGTACATGATGAGGCCTTCCCTCTCGAAGATGTGCAAAAAATGGGTTATCACGTTTATTTTCATGGTCAAAAAGCGCATTACGGCGTGGCTATGTTATGTAAACAAGAGCCGAAATCAGTAGTTAAAGGCTTTGCAACCGATACCGACGAATCACAGCGTCGTATGATCAGTGTTACCGTGACACAAGAAAATGGTCGTGACCTAACGGTGATGAATGGCTACTTCCCGCAAGGGGATAATATTGCCCACGAAACCAAATTCCCTTATAAGCGTCAATTCTATAAAGATTTAATGACTCACTTAGATGATAACCACACGCCAGAGCAAGATGTTATTGTGATGGGCGATATTAATATTTCACCAACCGATCTCGATATTGGTATTGGTGAACCAAACCGTAAGCGCTGGTTAAAAACAGGTAAGTGTTCTTTCCAACCTGAAGAGCGTGAATGGTTAAGCACGTTATTAAACTGGGGCTTTAAAGATACCTTCCGTGAACTTTACCCAGAAAAAACCGAGCAATATTCGTGGTTTGATTACCGCTCTAAAGGTTTTGACGACAACCGCGGTCTGCGTATTGATGTGATCTTAGCAACCCCTGCTCTTGCTGAGCGTTGTGTTGAGTCTGGTATCGATTACGAATTGCGTGGTATCGAAAAACCATCTGATCATGCGCCAATTTGGTCAACATTTAACGCATGATAGACACTATGCAATGGCAGCTCCCATTGTGGAGCTGTGTGGCTATAATACTTTGGCTCAGCTTTGATAAACAAAGCCTGTCACATTTGCTGGCAACACCGATAAGACAAGTGGGTGTGCTCGCATGTGCCCTTGTACTTGCGGTACTGTGGCGCATTAAAGCGGGGATATTACCTGGCCTCGAATTGCATATTTTGGGGGTCACTGCAGTGACCCTAATTTTAGGTTGGCGACTGGCAATTTTTGCAAGCCTTCTTGCAAGTTTACTCTTGGTATTAGTCGCTCAGTTGCCAGTATCAATACTGCCAGTGCATTTATTGTTTACTGCTTTTTTACCAATTACATTGAGCTATTTGTGTTTTGTGCTTTGCTATAGCTACCTGCCGAGACACTTTTTTATTTATATCTTTTTATGCGCGTTTTTAACCGCTGCTGTTATCGCCTGTATTAAAATACTTACCAGCGGTGTGTTTTATTACTTGCTTGGTGATTACAGTTTTATTGAGATTTCAGAAAACTATCTGATCCTGTGTGCCATAATTTGGTTTCCTGAAGCAATGCTCAATGGCATGGCCATTACCTTGATGATCACCTATCGCCCTCATTGGGTTAAAACCTTTTATGATAAGGACTATTTAGACTCATGAGTCTTCACTATCACTGCCCGCTTTGCAAACTTGAACTTACTCTAAACGACAAAACTTACCGTTGTGACAACAACCACAGTTTTGATATCGCCAAAGAGGGTTATGTCAATTTACTTCCCGTGCAAAATAAAAAGTCGAAACAACCGGGCGATAATCTTGAAATGGTGCAAGCTCGCCGCGCTTTTTTAAATGCCGGACACTATTTGTTTTTACAGCAAGCTTTAGCAGAGCTAGTGGCATCTCTCGAACCAAGTTCAGTGATTGATTTAGGCTGTGGTGAAGGCTTTTACACTCAAGCAATTGCAGCGCAGTCGAGTGCCGATGTATATGGTGTTGATATTTCTAAGCCCGCGGTAAAATACGCCGCTAAGCGTTACGAAAATGCGCATTTTAGTGTCGCGTCAATTAGCCAAGCCCCTTTTGCAGATGCGCAGGCTGATGTGCTTGTTAGTGTGTTTGCCCCTTTATTTGCACAAGAACTTGCTCGCCTTGCCAAACCGCAAGCTAGTTTAATTGTTGCAAGCCCTGGCCCTTGGCACCTTAAAGAGTTAAAAGCGTTTATTTATGCTGATGTGAAACCACATACAGAGATAGAACCACCAGCAGGCTTCAACAAAGAGTCGATAAATTTGTTAGAACAACAGGTGCTGTTGTCGGCCGATGAGATAAAACATTTAATTATGATGACGCCGTTTGCGTGGAAGTTTCGCCCAGAACATTGGCAACAGATAGAGCAACAAGGCCCACAAAAAGTAACGTTATCGTTTTATGTGAGCCAGTTTGTTCGCGATTAGAAGTGTTCTTTAGTGAAGGCTTTATCCATTTTTTCGAACATATCTTTTAGTAATTGAGCTAAATCAGTGTAGCGTGGTTTTTCAGTCGTTAATTGTGACTGATAACCATGCGCCTTCATTTTACTGTGCAGCTCGGTATACCAACTTAGCATTGCTGGCTCTAAACGGGTTTCTGCACGGCGGCCTAGCCACAACAAACCTTGCAGCGGTAGTGATAAAAAGAAAAGCGCGATAGTGATAGCTTGTGGAAAATAATCACTACCTAAGTAATTCACTTGCATAAATACGGTCAGCATTGCCAATATTGGCATCACTGTAATTGCCAGATCAGTGGCCTTGATCACTCTAAATTCGGCAAACAATGGAGCGAGCTCTTGTCGCATCGGCCATTTTTTAGCGTATTGACGACCTGTTTGCACTTGTGACATGACACCTTTTTGCATCATCACTCCTAGGGTTTTCAACTTGTTTCACAACCTAGTGTAACACACTCCCGGATACAATCCCTGCAAAACCTGTCCTAGTTTTAATACCAAATTAATGGTTAGGAGACTAACGTTTAAAGTCTAAATGAGATAAAATGTTATCGGCTTAAGTCAACCAGACTTTAGTATAATTACAGCCTAGCTTTGTTAAGTGTAGCAACAAAATACTTATTTACTATACTGGCAAAGAATTCTAATTATCAAGCCTTAATATACACTGACTGATATCGTACTTTTAGGACCTAGCTATGTCGACGCCCCTTTGCTCACCACAACATGTTTTAGTACTGAACTGTGGTAGTTCAAGTTTAAAATTTGCCACTTTAGATGCCGCCACTTCTGACGAAGTTATTTCTGGTTTAGCTGAGCGCCTTGGCTCAGATACGCCTTCAATCAAATATAAATATAATGGTGAAAAACAACTTATTGAGCTTGCAAAGGGCCAAGCCCACGATGCAGCAATTGCTGAGCTTGTGAAGCTAGTTAATGAGCTAGGGCTTGCAGATAATTTAATTGCTGTGGGTCATCGTGTTGTGCACGGTGGTGAGCATTTCACTGAATCTGTGCTTATTGACGATGATGTACTTGCAGCTATCGAAAAAACAGCGGCACTTGCGCCACTTCATAACCCAGCCAACTTATTGGGCATTCGTACTGCGCAGCAAGCGTTCTCAGCGCTGCCACAAATTGCAGTGTTTGATACAGCATTTCATCAAAGCATGCCAAATATTGCGTACTTATACGCCCTGCCTTACTCGCTTTATAAAGAGCACGGCGTAAGACGTTATGGTTTCCATGGCACGAGCCATTATTATGTTGCAGGTGAAGCGGCAAAATTATTAGGCAAAGAGCGCGAACAAACCAATGTGATCAGTGCGCATTTAGGTAATGGTTGTTCGGTATGTGCGATTAAAGATGGTAAGAGTGTTGATACCAGTATGGGCCTTACACCGCTTGAAGGCTTAGTGATGGGTACCCGCAGTGGTAGTATCGACCCGGGTTTATTTACGTTTTTAACTCAGCAACTAAATTATTCAGTGCAAGAAATTGATGACTTACTTAATAAACAAAGTGGTTTGTTAGGTATTAGTGAATTATCAAATGATTGTCGCACTATTGAAGAAGCCGCCGTTGAGGGCCACCCGCAAGCGAACCTTGCTCTCGATATTTTTTGCTATCGCTTAGCAAAACAAATCGCCGCATTCTTAGTGCCTGTGCAGCGCCTTGATGCACTTATTTTCACCGGTGGTATTGGTGAAAACTCAGATATCATTCGTGACAAAGTAATCACCCAATTAGGCTTTTTAGGCCTTGAGTGTGACGAAGCTGCAAACCTAGCGGCACGTTTTGGTAAAGAAGGCTTAATTTCAAAAGGCCAAGCGCATGCTAAAGCGTTTGTGATCCCGACTAACGAAGAATGGGTTATTGCTAACGATGCAGCCCGCATTGCAAAGGAGGGTTAAGTAAATGGCACGTAGAATTATGTTGATCCCTATTTCGACTGGGGTTGGTTTAACATCTGTTTCTGTTGGTTTAGTGCGTGCGCTTGAGCAAAAAGCGCTTAAAGTGAACTTTTTCAAGCCAATTGCACAGCCACGCTCTGGCGATACAGGCCCTGAAAAGTCGACGCAAATTGTCACCCATGGCTCGCCAATTAATCCGCCGACACCATTTGAGCTTAGCTATGCAGAGCAAATGATTGGTGATGGTAAAGGCGACGATTTACTAGAAGAAATCGTAGAGCGCTTTGAAAGCACCATTAAAGAAGACGAAATTGCTATTATCGAAGGTATGGTGCCAACACGTCGTCAGCCTTATGCTGGCCGTGTAAACCGTGAAATCGCGCAAACACTGGGTGCTGATATTGTTTTTGTTTTAACACCTAGTAACGATAGCAACGACCAAATTGAAGACCGTTTAGAAATTGCCTCAGGCAACTATGGCGGTGTTAACCACCCTCGCGTGCTAGGTTGTATTTTCAATAAAGTTAATGCACCTTTAGATGACGAAGGTCGCGCACGTGCAGACCTTGTTGAAGCTCATGAGCCTGAGCAACTTGAAAACGAATTAAACCGTTTAGCATCACTGCCTATTTTCAGAAAACACCCATTTAAGTTATTAGGTTCAATCCCGTGGGATTTCGACCTAGTAGCACCACGTGTGCGTGATTTATGTGAATACCTAAAGGCCGAAGTTATTAACGAAGGCGACATGGCTCATCGTCGTTTACGTCGCGTTACTTTCTGTGCTCGTACTGTATCGAATATTTTAAGCCACTTTACCCCAGGTGCATTACTGGTAACTCCGGGCGATCGCTCTGATGTACTCGTTGCCGCTTGTTTATCAGCCATGAATGGTACCAAGCTTGGGGCTATTTTATTAACCGGTGGCTTTAAGCCTGAAGATCGCATCATGAAATTGTGCGAACAAGCTATGAATACCGGCCTGCCGATTCTTGCAACACAAGAAGATACGTGGCGCACGTCTTTATTACTGCACAACTTCAATATGGAAGTACCGTGCGATGATGACCAACGTATCGATAAAGTAAAAGATCACAACGCGAGTAACATTGACTCTGACTGGTTAGACAGCCTAGCGCAAAGTGTTGGTCGTACTCGTAAAATGTCTCCGCCAGCGTTTCGCTTCTTACTAACAGATAAAGCCCGTCAAGCGAAGAAAACGGTTGTTTTACCTGAAGGTAATGAGCCGCGCACGATTAAAGCCGCAGCAATTTGTGGTCAACGTGGCATTGCAAAAACAATCCTACTTGGTGACAAAGAAGAGATTTTACGAATTGCTGAGCAACAAGGTGTTGAGCTTAACGATAACGTAACCATTGTTGAACCAGGTGATGTGATCAACGACTACGTTGCGCCTATGGTCGAAATTCGTAAAAACAAAGGCTTAACAGAAGTGGTTGCCCAAGAGCAATTACTGGATAACGTGGTGCTTGGTACTATGATGCTAGAGCAAGGCAAAGTAGATGGCCTAGTGTCGGGTGCGGTAAATACCACAGCCAACACGATTCGCCCACCGCTACAGTTAATTAAAACTGCACCAGGTTCATCGTTGGTATCGTCAGTGTTCTTTATGTTGTTACCTGATCAAGTTCTGGTTTACGGTGACTGTGCTATCAACCCTGATCCAACGGCAGAGCAACTGGCTGATATCGCGATTCAATCAGCGGATTCAGCGGCCGCGTTTGGTATTGAACCTCGTGTTGCAATGATAAGCTACAGTACGGGTACCTCGGGTTCAGGCGCTGACGTAGAAAAAGTCCGTGAAGCCACTAAACTTGCCCAGCAAAAGCGCCCAGATTTAGTAATTGATGGCCCCCTTCAGTATGATGCTGCAATTATGGAAAACGTAGCACTTAAGAAAGCACCTGACAGCCCGGTTGCAGGTAAAGCAACAGTGTTTGTATTCCCAGATCTAAATACGGGTAATACAACTTATAAAGCCGTACAACGTAGTGCCGATTTAATTAGTATTGGCCCTATGCTGCAAGGTATGCGTAAGCCGGTAAATGACTTGAGTCGTGGTGCATTAGTAGACGACATTGTTTACACCATTGCCCTAACAGCGATTCAAGCTAAGCAAGTTGAAAGCTTAGAAAATTAACCCTTCAAAATTTAGGCTAATTTATAAACCCCTTATAAATTAGCCTATTAGCTTCTTTATACTGACCTATTCCCATATTTATCCACAGATTCTGTGGACAACCTCAACAGCGATATTGAGTAAAACCTCAGCAATCAAAATTATTGCGCTTTATCTTAACTTTGTTTACCTATACTATAAATTCAAAGGCTTCAAAGATAGGATCGCAGATGTCAAAACAAACGTTACAACTTCATAGTGAAGAACTTACCATTCATAGTTTAGATGTCGATGCGACGATTGATCCTGCCTTACTCCAACAAGCTATTTTCTTTATTGCAAAAACGGCTGATGAGCTGTCTATTGTCTGCCCTAGTAGTTTCCGACTCGACAGTCTTGATCAAGAAACCGACTGGCAGGCACTTGAAGTCATTGGCCCACTTGGTTTTTCGTTAACTGGTATTATGGCGAACATTTCTGGCGTGCTAGCAAAAGCGTCGATTTCGATTTTTGCTTTATCAACTTACGATACAGATTATGTATTAGTGAAAAAGCAAAGTATGGCCAAAGCTATTACAGCCCTGAAAAAAGACGGTTACCATGTGCTAGGTGATGTTAAATAAGCCATGACTAACGAAGTTCAATACTTACCCGAACGCAGCCTCAGAAAAGCGCGCTGCATGGCCATTAAAAGCCCATTTACCGGGCGTGTAAAAAGCATTAGCGAGCACCCTGAGCCATTTTTTCGTTTTGCTACCCTTGGTCCAGGGATTAGTGTTGAACTAACTAGCCACAACATTATCGCGCCATTCGATGGCACCCTATTACAAGTTAAAAATGCCGGTAAAGAATACATTTTACAGGCAAAAAACGGTTTAAAAGTTTTATTAAACTTATCGTTTTCTTCGGTTGAAGAACATATCAACCACACCAATATTGCTAAATTAAATGGCAGTAAAATTAGCAAAGGTGAACGATTAGCCTATTTTGATTTACGCGAGCTGAGCAGCCCTATGCTTGGCACACTGTGCGTTCTCAATAGCCAACACCTTGGACCCCTATATTATTCACTATCTCAGGTCACTGCTGGGGTAGACACATTACTCACTGTAACTAAAAAGTAGAATTTATGACTATCATGTACGGTATCAGCAACTGCGATACAATCAAAAAAGCCAAGAAATATTTAACTGATAACAATCAAGAATTTACTTTCCATGATTACCGTAAAGACGGCATTAGTGCTGAGCTAGTTAACGAATTTGCAGCGCATATTGATTGGCAAGATTTAGTTAATAAACGCGGCACAACTTACCGTCAATTATCTGATGAGCAAAAGCAAACCCTAGATAAAGAATCTGCATTAGCATTGCTGGTTGAGCAACCTGCGATGATCAAGCGCCCGGTACTTGTGCATAACGGCCAATACCACTTAGGTTTTAAAGCAGCTCAATACGATGAGATCTTTGCCTAATGACTCACCCTGTTATTGAACTTGCTCAAGCGCTTATTCAGCGTGAATCAGTAACGCCTGAAGATGCTGGTTGCCAAGCGTTAATGAACGAACGCCTTGAAAAACTAGGCTTTAATATTGAATCACTGTTTTTCACTGATACCTTGAATACTTGGGCTCGTAAGGGAGATGCATCACCGCATTTTTGTTTTGCTGGTCACACAGATGTTGTACCAACAGGTCCTGCAAAAAATTGGCAGTACCCGCCTTTTTCAGCACTGGTAAAAGACGGTATGTTACATGGCCGCGGTGCAGCCGATATGAAAGGCTCTTTAGCTGCTATGGTGGTTGCCACAGAGCGTTTTGTGACTAAACACCCAGATCATAAAGGGTCAATTTCGTTTTTAATTACTTCTGATGAAGAAGGCCCGTTTATCAACGGTACAACCCGTGTTATCGATACTCTTGAAGCACGTGGTGAGAAGATTGATTTATGCCTAGTTGGCGAACCATCTTCACGTGATGTGCTTGGTGATGTAGTAAAAAATGGTCGTCGCGGTTCTTTAACTGGCTTTTTAACTGTTAAAGGTGTGCAAGGCCATGTTGCTTACCCGCATTTAGCGCAAAACCCAATTCATTTAGCTGCTCCTGCGTTAACTGAGCTGAGTCAAACCGAGTGGGATCAAGGTAACGAATTTTTCCCTGCAACGAGCTTTCAAGTTTCGAATATTAACGGTGGTACTGGTGCCGGTAATGTGATCCCAGGTGAACTTGAAATTCAATTTAACTTTCGCTTTAGCACCGAAGTAACTCACCAACAGCTACAGCAGCGAGTGGTTGATATTGTTGAGAAACACAACCTGAATTACGAGCTAAATTGGATTGTCAATGGACTACCGTTTTTAACCGACCATGGCCCGTTAGTTGATGCCACCGTGCACGCTATTAAGCAGGTGACTGGACGCGACACCGCACTTGAAACCACCGGCGGTACTTCTGATGGTCGCTTTATCGCACAAACGGGTGCCAAAGTCATTGAGCTTGGTCCTCGTAATGAAACTATTCATAAAGTAGATGAATGTGTTAGCACCGATGATTTAATTCAACTAGCTGATATTTACGAAGTCATTTTAGAGCAACTGCTTACATGAACCAAACCGAGCTTAAACAATGTGCCACGGGGTTAAGTAGCTCACATTTAGTTGAGCTACAAAACCATCGCTTGCATCGTGATATTGTTAATGATTTTTTAGCTCTGCAGCAAGGAGCAAAAGAAGCAGGTATTGAGCTAACAATTGCCTCAAGCTTTCGCGACTTTCATCGTCAAAGTGCTATTTGGAATGCTAAATTTCAGGGCCTTCGACCGGTTTACACCCTTGAGCAACAAACGGTAGATTTAGAAAGCCTAAGTGATACTGAAAAGTGCCATGCTATTATGCTTTACTCGGCACTTCCAGGGGCAAGCAGACACCACTTTGGTACCGACCTCGACATTTACGATACCCGCCCTGTTGACGATGATTATCAGCTGCAATTAACCCCTGATGAGTATTCGCCCACAGGACCCTTTGCCAAGCTTGCTGCATGGCTTGACGATAACCTAGAAAAGTATGGTTTTTATCGCCCTTATAAAGAGTACAAAGGTGGGGTTGCCCCTGAGCCTTGGCATATCAGCCATATTGGTGTATCTGCAAAGATGATGCAGTATTTGTCAGTTGCAACATTACAGCAATGTATTGAACAAAGTGAGCTCAGCGGCAAACAAGCGATACTAGCCGAACTTAACACCCTGTATGAACGCTACGTATTAAATATTAATACGCCCTAATTTTAGCCATCAAAAACACCAGTACAGCGCCAAGAATTAAGGCGCTGGCTACAACTAAACGCGCTGTTAATTGCTCATCTAAAACCACCACCCCAGCTAATGTGGCAAGCACAGGCACGGTTAGCTGCACCACCCCTGCTTGGCTACTTTTAAGCCTAGGTAGTGCAATGTACCAAATGCTATAGCCAAGCCCAGATGCAAGCGCTCCAGAGGCTATCGCTAAATAAACCCCACTAGCAGTAATACCTTGCCAATCAACCACGGCTAGAAACACTAAAATTGGCACGAGTATTAAACTTCTTAGAAAGTTAAAGCTGGTTGCTTGCAACGGTGAGCTGCATGATTTTCCGCGAATACTGTAAATACCCCATGCCACGCCACTTAACGCCATAAGCATTGCTGGTATGAAAGAAGGCACTGTGGCTGAGGGCAGCATTAAGTAAATAAAACCCGCAAAAGCAACAAACAAAGCCCCCCACTGCACTTTACTGAGTGGTTCTTTATTTAAAACACTATGGCCTATCATGGTTAACTGTACTGCTGAAAATAAGATAAGTGCGCCTGTGCCTGTGTTTAAATCAACATAGGCAACTGAAAAGCACAGCGCGTAAACAAATAAACTAAGGGCACTGATATTGTTACCTTTATCGGTTAAAGGTTGTGCTGATTGTGATTTTGATCTCAATAAAGTTGTTTGCCATAAAAGTAAGCCAAGCAACATAAACGCCCCACTGGCTAAGCGAATAGCAGTAAAACTTAACGGATCAATATCACCACTTTGTAATGCCATCCGGCACAGCAAAGAGTTAGCTGCAAACGCACAAAGTGCAATCAAGGTATACAGTATGGTGCTCAACAAATGAGTTATCCTTTTGGTTTTAAAAAAGATAAGACCTAAAATTAGACAATTAACTTACGATTTTTTACATAATTTATCATAGAAGGTTAAGCCTCGTATGCTAATCTCAGTACATTGTTTAAAAGGAGTGTTCAGTGCATCGACGTTTATTTATTGGAGCTGCTCTACTGTTATCTGGTTGCAGTACCATAGGTATTACTGATCTATTCCAAGATTATGCGACGCAGCTAAGACCTGTTCGCCAAGCTATTTCTCAAAATAACATAGCAAGTGCGCAGCAACTTTTGCCAAGTAACAGCCGAGGCCATAGTAACTATTTGTTAAATCAGCTTGAAACGGCCCGTCTTGAGTTTTTGGCTAAACAAAATTCTCAGGCCAATGAGACCTTTGAAGCTGTTTATCAAAATATGGAAAAAAAGCGTCAAGCAGCCAAAGTACAACTAAGTGCAGGCCTTGAACAAACAAATTCATTATTAACCAATGACTCAGTGATTGGTTATGAGCCAGCAGCCTATGAAATGACCATGCTGCATAGCTACAAAGCACTGAGTTATGTATTTGATAAACAACTTGAATCTGCATTAGTTGAAGTTAGACGTGCAAATAAAGTGCAAGAAGATGCACTTAAAGACAATCAAGCCGTACTTGATGAACAAGCGGAACAGGCAGCCGAAGGCTACCCTGATATGGCTGAGCTAATTGGTAATGTCAAAAATGGCTTTCAAAATGCCTTTACGTTTTATTTGTCTGGCCTACTTTATGAGGCAGATAAACAGTTTGATGATGCCTATATCGATTATAAGAAAGCACTCGAAATAAATAGCGAAAATAGCTACTTACAGCAAACAGTGTTACGCCTTGCCAAAAAACAAGGGTTTGATCAGGACTTTGAAGAATTTAGCAAACGCTTTGGCAAGCTAAAGCAGACTCAAGCAAACACGGGCCAAGTAATTGTAATTGCAGAGCAAGGGTTGATACCAGCAAGGCAAGAGTTTCATTTACGATTACCCATTTATACCTCCCGTGGTGATGCTCGCTTTTACAGTATTGCCATGCCAGTTTATCGCGATGCGCCTTATGCGGGCAGTGATAAAACCGTGAGTCTCGATGGCGAAAATTTGCCACTTACGCCCATTGTTAGGCTTGAAGCGTTGGCTGCAAAGACGTTAAAAGATCAAAGTGCTGGCAGAATAACCCGCCAAGTAATGCGTTTGGTAGCAAAAGAAAAGATGCGTGCAGAATTGGCAAGAAGCGGCGGCGATGTCGGTAATATTTTAGCGAATATTTATAACATTGCATCAGAGCAGGCTGATACGCGAAGCTGGTCGACTTTACCAAGTCAACTGAGTATTGCTCAGCAGGCGATGCCAGCAGGTCAGCACGCTTTAACCGTGCCAGGGCATGGCGAAATAGACTTTACGGTTAGTAAGCAAGGGTTAACCTTGATTTTTCTAACCTCTATAAATAACTACTACGACACACATGTCGTACAACTCTAGGAGCAATGATGAAATACTTAGTGCCACTATTAACCATTTTACTTGTTGCGGCTTGCTCCTCACGCCCTACCACTTCTGGCATTGGTGTTGAGCAGGCATCACAACAGTATAACCAACAACTGATTGTTAATAACCCTGAACTTGGCAAGAAATTAGCCATTACAGATGTAAAAACACGCCAAACAAATGGCTTAACAGATGTTGTTGTGACACTGGCAAGCCAGTACAAAAAATCTCAATACTTACAGTATCAATTTACTTGGTATGACGCTGATGGCTTTGTTATTCGCGGCAACCACTCACCTTGGCAACCTATTACATTATTTGGATTTGCTAAGACCCAATTACCGGGCCTAGCCCCGACAGCAAATGCTGTCACCTTCTCGCTTGCAGTGCGTGAAGTGTCAACAGAAGCACAAGAATTTGAAGATTAAGGATACCACAATGAAATTACTTTCTGTTAAGTCGGCTGCGGCCGTTGCAATGACAAGCGCTTTATTGCTGTCTGGTTGTGCTAATAAAGCCGTTGTTAGCTATGGTGATGCGCAAGCTGTTGAAACCACAGATATCAACTTTGGCTCAACGGATCTACAAAAAGTAGCAAGCCAAATGACAGACTCGTTACTTGCTTCACCTGTGGTTGGCACCATGACAGCAAATACCCGCCCTATCGTGTTTGTTGAGCGTATTAAAAACAAAACGAGCGAGCATATTGATACTGAATCTATTACTGATTCAATCTCAACACAGTTATTACGCAGTGGTAAGTTCCGCTTTGTTGATATGACCCGCGTTGAAGCTGTGCGCGAGCAACTTAATTTCCAAAACGTTGACCCACTTGTAAATCCAAATACCGCTATTGCCTTTGGCCAGCAAGTTGGTGCGCAATATATGTTATACGGCAACTTATCGAGCATTGTTAAATCAAATGCTGACAAGGCTGATGTGTATTATAAATTCACTATGCGTTTAATGGATTTAAAAAGCGGCCTAGTTGAGTGGGCTGATGAAACTGAAATCCGTAAAACACGTGAGAAATCAACTTTTGGCTGGTAGTCAGGAGGGTTTATGAAATACCTAGTAGCAATCCTAGCAAGCTGTTTATTACTTAGCTCGCCAAGTTATGCTGACTATCAGCGTAACAAAGCAGTACCTGTACAACAGGTGTTGTTTGGCTCAGTACAGTCAGTGCGAACAATTACTGAACAAGAGCTGGTCAGAGATAAAACCAACGGCTGGGAAACGTTTGGTGGTGCGCTAATTGGCGGTGTTATCGGTAATCAGTTTGGTGGCGGCAGTGGCCGCACTGTAGCAACCATTTTAGGTTCGATGATTGGTGGCTCTGTTGCCCACAACCGCCAACAAAACAGTCGCGTTATACAGTATCAGCTCGTTGAATTAATGATCAAAGTAGAAAGCGGCGAACAATTTATGGTTGTGCAAGATAAAGACAACCAAATGCTGTTTAACCAAGGTGATAAAGTACGTTTGGTCTACCTCACCGATAACACGGTGCGTGTTGATAAAGCTTATTAAAAAAGCGAGCCTCGGCTCGCTTTTTTTAGCTTTGTCGATAATCAGCGAAGAATCGCTGCATCTTACTCATGGCTTCTGTTAAATCATCTTTGTTTGGTAAAAATACCAATCTGAAATGATCAGGATCAGGCCAATTAAATGCGCGACCATGCACTAATAAGATTTTCTCAGCTTTGAGTAAATCTAAAATCATGCGCTCATCATCTTTAATGTTAAAGTGCGCCGTACCCACTTTCGCAAAAGCGTAAAGTGCCCCTTTAGGCTTTTTACAGCTAATACCATCAATGGCATTTAAACCACGCCATGCAATATCACGCTGCACATACAATCGACCACCAGGGTTTATCAAGTTATCGATTGACTGCACACCGCCTAAAGCTTGTTGAATAGCATACTGAGCAGGCACATTGGCACATAAGCGCATTGATGCCAGCATATCTAGGCCACGGCTTAAGTCGTCCATCATGCTAGTGCGGCCGCTTAACACCATCCAGCCCATTCGCAAACCCGCAGCGCGGTACGTTTTGGCTAAGCCATTAAAGGTGATAATTGGTACATCATCACACAGTGCGCCAATAGAGCTGTGGCTGACACCGTCGTACAAGATTTTCTCGTAAATTTCATCGCTCAGTAACAATAACTTGTGCTCGCGAGCAATATTGATAAGTTCCATCAACAGATCATCACTATACACCGCCCCTGTTGGGTTATTCGGGTTTATAAGCACCAACGCTTTGGTCTTTGAGGTGATCTTCGATTTAATATCAGCAATATCAGGGAACCAATCTTGCTCTTCATCACATAGATAATGCACAGGGTTACCCCCTGCTAATTTAACTGATGCTGTCCATAACGGATAATCCGGTGCAGGAATAAGCACTTCATCGTCATTATCAAGTAATGCTTGTGTGGTCATTTGAATTAATTCGCTGACCCCATTGCCGATGTAGATATTATCGACATCAAGATTAAATAAACCGCGTTGCTGATAGTGTTGATAGACAGCCACACGGGCTGAGTAGAGGCCTTTAGAGTCACAGTAGCCTTGGGCTGAATATAAGTTACGGATGATATCTTTGTGCATATCTTCAGGCATATCAAAGCCAAAGGCAGCTGGGTTGCCAATATTTAGCTTTAATACTTTTTGCCCTTCGTCTTCCATTTTTCGAGCTTGTGCAAGCACAGGCCCACGTATGTCATAACAGACACCGTCTAGTTTGTGACTCTTTTTGATTTGTGACATGGTTACCTCTACTAATTAGCCTTAAGACTACCCCAGTAAAGGGGTACCATGCCAGAGGATTTTTGCGGTTATAACTGAAATAAATTCAAGTTTTTAGCGAGTAGCGAACCAAGCTTGTAATTTTTCTACAGAACCTGAAACTTGTTCATCAAGGGTTTGTGATTTTTCTTGTGCAGTAGCGACATCACCTTGGGTTAGGGTCAGTTCAATTTCTTGAGCAAGCGATGATAAACTCGCGGCACCAAATTGAGCTGCATTTGATTTTAAACTGTGTGCATGCCTTGCAGCTGCTTCGTTATCTGAACCAAGGTTTGCAAGTACTTCAGAACCTAAACGCTGAAATTCACTACAACAAAAGGTCAAGGTGTCGGCAAATTGGTCACCTAAAAGTGATTCCATCCCTTCAAGTGCACTCTCATCAATTGTGATTGTCGTCATCTTTATCCCTTAATCAAAAACGTAATTATATAAATCGCAACTTTAGCCGTTCATAGCTAAAAAGCAAACCTGCTTTGCGAGTTAAGCTCATGTATACTAGGCATAGTTTTGATTTACACCTGAGTTCGTATGGCTAGAGAATTGTGCTCACATTGTGGCTTTTCAGTTAAAACCTGTTTATGTGATTCAATAAGCATAATCAATAATAAACTAAAAATCATTATATTACGCCACCCTAGTGAGGAAAAAGTTACTAAGAACACTGCTAATTTACTGAATTTAGGCTTAGATAATTGCCAGATCCTTGCGGGTGAGTCAGAACAAGACTTTTTACAGCTTGCAACATTGCCAAAAGCAACAACTGCGGTACTCTATCCTGCTGATAATGCATTATGTTTAGATGAACACACGGCCACTACAGATGCTTTAAAACAGTCTTTAACTCATTTAATCGTGATTGATGGTACGTGGAAAAAAGCCTACAAAATGCTGCAATTAACTCCAAGCCTTCAGGGGTTTCAGGCTGTGAGTTTTAAGCAAATACCACAAAACAAATACGTCATTCGTAAAGCACCACGCGCAGATAGTTTATCAACTTTAGAAGCAGTGGCTCATAGCCTTAAACTGATTGAAGGCCTTGATGTAACACCGCTATACAAATTATTAGCAGCACTGGTCGATAAGCAAACCCAACATATGCCAGATGATGTTAAGGCACGCTATTTATAATGCGTGTATCAAAACGACTTAGCGCGGGTTTTCACCGTCAGGGACCAGATTATCGCTTTGATGATCAGGTTGATTTTGACGATATTCGCGATACCTTTGGTTTTCGTACCATGGTGGTTGGCAATTGGGTTAATAAGCAAGAGCGGCTATTAGCGGCGAATTTAATTTACGATGCCTTAGCTGACCTTGCGCAAATTTTGAGTTTACCCCCAACAGCAATTGGCCTTAGGGGTAAGCTTAATTTTGCCTTTGGTCATGGTGGGCAAAAAGGTGTGCAGGCTCATTACAATGCCCACAGCCAAACCCTTGCGCTTGCAAAAAATGCCGGCGGAGGCGCTCTAGCCCATGAATGGTTTCATGCGTTTGATCATCATATTTGTCAGCATTTATTCAAAGGCAGAAAGAGCATGCAATTTTGCTCAGCACTGTGGCTCGAACAATCACCGGATTTAAGCCATCCACTTAATCAGCGCTTAAATGAGTTTTATCATCAGGTATTTTTAGACTCCTCAGGTGAAAACCCAAATGCGTTTGTGAAGCAATCTATCGCTTTTGATAGGCAAGTAAAGCAACTTTATATGAGTATGCCTGAAGAACTAGCGGCTCGCTGTTTTGAAAAATGCATTGCCATGTACCCTGATATAAAAAATAGCTTTTTAGTGAGTGGGTTATCGACAAGTGGCTTAATTTACCCAGATGAGCAGCATACAATGCGCTGCTTTTCAGCACTGCTGAATTACTTTAATCAGTTAGGTTCGCTGTTGCATCAAGGCTAATTTCAACTTTCTGCACCTCGCTTATCCAAGTTAAGTAATCATCTGCACAAAGCGGTTTTGAAAAATAATACCCTTGTCCAAATTGGCAGCCATAACTTTGCAGCATTGCTAGGCTTTGCCCATCTTCAATCCCCTCAGCAACAACATGTGCACCCAAAGTAGTGGCGATATCACAGGTAGCCCGGCAGATACTCTGATCGTTCACAGAAAATGGCAGGTTTAACACAAATTGTTTATCTATTTTAACTTCATCAAAGCCTAGCTGGCTCAGATAGGCAAGCGATGAGTAGCCAGTACCAAAATCATCAATTGCAAGCTTTAAGCCGATTAAACGGTAGTCATCAAGTGTCGCTTTAATTTTTTTACTTTCTTCTAAAGTGGCTGATTCTGTAAGCTCCAACATCACAGATTCAGCCGCTACTTTTTGCTCATTTAAAATAGTGATTAACAGCACGGGTAAGTCTTTATTTAATAAATCTTTTGCTGAAATATTTATAGAAATAACGTGATCGGGTATCAGTTTACAAAACTTCGCTTGCCATTCGACGCCCCTTTCAACGACCCACTCTGTAAGCTGATTGATCACCCCTGCTGACTCTGCAATTGGAATAAACATATCTGGGCTTACTGCACCAAATACGGGATGCTGCCAACGCAGCAATGCTTCACAGCCAACAACTTTGCCTGTTTTTAAGCAAATCTGTGGCTGAAAATGCAAGCTGAGTTGGTCTTCATCAATCGCTATTTTAAGCGCTGCAGCAATCGATAACCTTTGCTCAGACAGGCGTGCAGTTTCTGAATCAAACATGCGCCAACGCTCACCTTGTAAACGCTTTTCAGACATTGCTTGTATCGCACATTGGAAAATTTGTTTCGCGGTATTACCGTGCATTGGGTAATAAGCAACGCCGATATCAACACTGTCGACTAAATTAATTTCTTCATGGGTGAGCCCTTCTTCAAACACACCATGGATCAAACATGCAAACTGCTCAATGTGACTTAGTTCAAGCTCTCCCATTATTAGACAACCAAATGTGTTGTCATCAACATGTGCAAGCCAAGCGCTTCTACTGGTTTGGATTTCGAGCTTTAGTGCATTCATACTCTGCAACTGAGTATTTAAGATACTTAATCTTTCATTGATACAAATATTGGCCTGTTCAAAGCCAAAGGTAGAACGGGCATTTGAAAGTACATGAGCCTTAAATAATAAAACTGAGAAGTGTTGTTTTTTCGAGACTTTTTTCACAATCTGCGCGAGCAAAAATTGCTTATTTGGCAGTTTAGTATCTGCATCATGCAGCATCGAATAATTAAATGCTGATATTTGCTGGCGATCTTTTAACAATAGGACAGAACATATCGCCAACGAAGTAAGCAGCAATATGGTGTTATGGATGTCATGATAACCAACCCCAAAGCCATTCCAAATAACTAAACTAAGCACTTGAACAACAATAGTTAAAAGCATAAAAATACGCAGGTGGGTTCGGCTATTTTTGCACTCCATTAAACTAAAAAATAGAGCGCCAGCAAAACTCAAGAATCCAACGCAAGAAACGATAAATAACCACTGGCGATTGAACTGTGGTTGAATTGATGACAGTAAAGCTGCAATTAGCAAACACGCAATCATTGCTTGCCATGCTTTTTTAAAAATAGGTTTGTATGTATGAATGGCTAAAAAATGATATAAAAAGTAGCTAACAAAACACAGTGCAAATTCATTAACAGGCCATTTTGCTTCCCAACCTAAGCCATCAACTAGATAGTTGATTAAACCGTTATCTATGAGAAATCCGACCGTAACAAGCAAAAAGTAGGCACTTAACACCATATACTTTGGTTGCTGCGAGACAAAGAAATATACTGCGCACACGAACATACATAAAATTAGCACACCCAAAATAGCACCATAACCTAAAATAGTTTGGTGTAAATTGGCTTCAAATATTTTCGCAGCCACCACCCCAACTTCTATCGTCAGTGCCCTATCATGCACAAAGTTAACTAAAGCCCAGCGATGTCCTTGGCTATGCTCAATCAACCAATGAGGACGAACATTCGATAAACTTTCTAGTGAAGCAAGTCGTTGATTACTAGTAGCCTGAAAGTTTTCATCTAAAAGATAAAACTTAGCCCAGCTTAAATTGGGTTCGCCAAGAAAAACAACATAATTTTTATTGTCAGGTAGTTGGTATAAATCAATGACTAACCAATGGGACGTTTTAGCTGTAAGGCGGACTGAGCTTGTTTCAAGCGCACTTAGTTTTTCTGCGTTTTGTAACGATACTTCAAGAGATTGGCTTAGTTTGGCAAGTGGTTGTTCTGAATCAAGCAACCAAACAGATAAGTCATCATCAGCAGCAAAAACACTGGTGCAGTGTATCAAAACACAACACAATATTATGAGCAGCTTTGTGATAATCCAATTAACTTGCTTGCCAATAAAGTGCATTTTAGCTCCGTGCTTTAAACACCAGCTAAAAGTATGGGGCCGATACGCTTAAATTGCCAATTATGCAGGCTTTTATTAGGTAAAAAGTTCAGTAACAAAATGTTATGTGGCCCGAAAGCCACATAAACTGGAGTTATTTATTGTCATCACTAATACGGCTCGCTACTGCCGAATTTTGATCTTTATATTTTGCGTCTTTACGAACGTTGTATGGGTTTTCTGCAGGGCTTGTCATGGTTTCAAAGCTCATAGCACCAATTTTCATCATTGGGCGTAAAGCCAATGGCAATTTGCCTGAGTTATAAAACTCCAACACGATATTACCCGACCAGCCTGGATCAATACGATGTGCTGTTACATGAACCATCAAACCAAGACGTGCTAACGATGAGCGACCATCTAACCAACCAACAATATCTGCTGGTAATGTTACTTTTTCGTGGGTGATAGCCAGTGCCAATTCACCTGGGTGAAGGAAAAATGCTTCTTCTTCAGCAAGCACAATTTCATCACTCATAATTGATTCCATCGCCTTGTTAAGCTGATCTTTTGGACCACTTAAGTCAACATAGGCTGCGGTATGATCTTGGAAAACTCGAAACTTGTTGCCCAAACGCAAGTCTACCGTCACACCTGAAATCATTTCTTTACTCGGTGTTGGCTCAATAACAATGCGGCCTTCGTCAATATACTGCTGAATATGGGTATCTGATAATCTCATTTATTATTCTACCTAAAACAACTTAAACATATGATTTTAAGCTGAAAAAACACGCTAAGCTCTAGTTGAAACACAACAAAAGTCGAGTGTGTATCAGTAAAGCCAAATGGGGTGGATATAGTGTGACATATATTACACAAATCAACAGCGTGTTGCGCGAATAATTCTCAACAAAATAAGATAAGCCATCTCAGGTAATAAGATCAGTGATTTCTGATTTATCTAAAGTACTGGGTTTTGTTTTAATTACGCGATTACAGGGAGAATGAGGATAAGTTGTTATGGATTACATTATTTTATCCGTAATAACATTGCCAGCATGTGTTGTCGCTATTTTAATCGCCAAACATTACGCTAAAAAACAAGAAATGTGGCATGGCTTTCTCGTTTTTACAGGCTCGTTGTTGCTAACTAGCTGGTCGGTAGTTGGCTTAGTTGCAAACGAGACGTTCTTTTTCCCGTTACCTTCACTACTCACTATTGCCTTTTACTTCTACTGCTTTGGTGAAACCGATATTGTGTTTATGCCAAATTTATTAATTAATCCTGGCATTGCTATTTTTTGCTACTTTTCTTGCTACTTTTTTAATCGTAATAAAGTTTTTTAAAGCCCTAATTTTTATTTGTTACTGTTTTAAATTTTAGGTGCTTGAATAAAAAAAGCCGCTCATTGAGCGGCTTTTGTTCCATCGGGATCACATATTAAAAGCTATAACGGGCACCAATTGTGTAACGAGGTCCGTATTGACGAGCAAATAAGAACTGCTCTTCGTAACGACCGTAGCCACGCTCAGTTTCGTTATTAAGGTTTATACCTTCAAAGAAAACAGTCATGTTTTCGTTGATGTCGTAGTTAACACTTAAGTCCCATTGACCGTAAGTATCGCCAAACTGTGGCGGAGCATCAGATGAGCCTTGCGATTGACCAACACCAATTAAGTAAGAATCACGCCATGCGTAAGTTACTTTTACTGATAAGCCGTCTTTATCGTAAAAAGCTTGGAAGTTCGCTGAGTCACTTAATCCAGATAAAGGAGCTTGTTGAGTCAAACTTGCTACATCAAATTCAACATCACCATCAACAAACGTAGCATTAACCCCTAAACCAAAGCCGCTTTCACCAAATAAGTGTTGAACAGCAAGTTCAAAGCCATCAACTGATTTACTATCAGTATTTTGTGGCTGAGAAATATTCCATACCATCAGTGGGTCGGAACTCGTTGGCTCAATGGCACCGTCCGCATTACCATAACCTAATGCCAGCATTTCATTGAAAACAGCGTCACTCGTTGCCTGCTCGCCACGTGCTTCTACAGATGCCACAGCTTCAAGGTAACGAGGACCATTTAAGATATCGTATAAACCATCAATGGTTGTTTCTGTGATTTGCGTTTGAATAAAGTTATCTACATCTTTTTTGAAGTAACCAACCGATGCGTAGCTACCTTCACCGTAGTAGTACTCAAGCGATAAATCTAAGTTTGTAGACTCAAATGGCAGCAAGTTAGTATTACCTTGACCACCAGTACGCGAACCTGGTTTCGGGCTACCCGTTAAGCTTCGGCCACCAGCCAAATTACCAAGCGGTGCGCGAGCCATGGTTTTACCCCAAGAAACACGACCTACAAGCTCGTCTGTAATTTCAACTTTTACGTCGATATTTGGTAACCAGATATCATAATTACCTTCTTCTTGATAAAAGTTATCTGTACCGCCAGTTTCGTACTGCATGATCCACTCAGATGCACTCACCCAGTTCACCTGGCTTTCTACACGTTGACGAACCGTACTGGTCACATCAGTTTCTTCATAACGAAGACCTGCGTTGATTTGAACAAAGTAATCAGATAATTCAAATTCCCATAAGCTATTCACATAGAAGCTTTGCGTTTTTTCTTCTACGTAGCTTTCACTGTCGATGCCATCAAAAAATGGGTCAATTGAATATTGGTTATCGCCTAATAAATCTTCGTTTAAATAAGCAAGCTGGCGAGCTAATGCTTCTTCAAAGCTATAGGTGTAATAGTAATTTGGTTCAAGGGCACTACCACCACCAGCAAACTGATCTAGCATGTCGCCAGTATCATTATAAGTGAACATGCCATCAGGGAAGATTTCGGTGAAAGATGGATTAAAACCTGGGCCACCACGCAGACCACTCCAAGCAGTAAAACCACCCATAGTTTGCTTAGTATTGGCAGCACCGAATTTCACTTTAACAAGTGGAATTTCAAAGCTTTCATTGAACCAGGTTGCATGAAGCTGAGCTTGCTCAACTTTAGACTCGCCTGGCGAGTAACTAAACTGGCTGAAGTTTGAATCAATCTCACTTGGGTCTAGTACTGTAGTACCATTACTCCAATTTACGTATGCATGTGGAATTTCGCCAGTGCGATAGTCATATACTTTGCTCTGTAACTGGTCAGAACCAAGAATGATTTGACCATCAGAACCTAAGCCATCATCTGCGCCGTTATCTGTTTCGTTTTTCGAATCATGATAATCGAACTCAACTTCCCACTGGTCATTGATTTGCCATTCTAGGTTTAAACCAATTGAACGTGCTTTAACTTCTGTAGTGGCGCGGCTTGCCGTGAATGAACCATCATTACCACTGATATCGGCATAAAGCGCTGTACCATTTTCATCAAGCTCATAACTATTGATGTTACTACCAAACTCATTCCAAATACCCCAACCTGCAGTTTCAACACCGGTAATTGCACGACTTGCGGTGTAATCAACTGTTGCAGTAAAGCTTTCAACTGGTGAGTACTGTAAAGTTACTTGGCCATTAGTACGCTCACGTTCAACATCAGCAATACTGTAGTTCATGTCTTTCGGGAAGAAATGATTACCGACACGGTTGCCTTCGCTATCTACTGCACGTGGGTCAATGTAGTCACCTTCATCAAGGGTTGGTAAGTCAACATTGGCCTGCCAACCTTGAATATTGGCACTTTGCTGTTGAAAATCACGTTCTTGATGAGAGAATGATGCCGCAAAACCAAATGTATCATCAGCATAGGTATTGCTGTACATCGCTGAAAACTCTGGCGTTACATCATCACCTTTTTCATTTGACGAGTCATGAATAGCTTTAATAGACGAGCTAAACTTTTCGCCTGGGCTATTTAATGGGCGAGTTGTAATAATATTTACGGTAGCGCCTAGACCACCACTTGGAACATCAGCTTGACCTGATTTTGCTACTTCAAGTGCACTTACACCATCAGCGGCAATATTCTCAAGGGCGTATGAACGCGTATAACCTGTGCCTGGCATTTGACGGCCATTCAACATTACTAGGTTAAACTCAGGGCCAAAACCACGTACCGTAATTTCGCTACCTTCGCCGTTTGAACGGCTCACTGATACACCGGTAATACGCTGTAATGATTCAGCCAAGTTAGTATCTGGGAACTTACCCATCTCTTCTGCTGAAATCGCATCAACAACACCTGTTGCATCACGTTTCATATCCATGGCGCGGATCATACTGCCACGAATACCTTTAATTTCGATAACTTCAATATCGTTATCAGCTTTCTCTTGCTCATCCTGTGCATAAGCAGACATAGTGCCTAGCCCTGCGGTTAAAATCATCGCAACTGACGCTGCAAGAGGTGTTTTAATAAATTTTGTGCTTTTCATGATATACCTGCTTTTGCAATATGTTGTCATGGATACTGGGTGCTGTAATCAGCACCCATCACTTGTTGCCAATGTTAATTACGGGTTTGCAATAACTGCATTATCAATACGGTAAACCGCACCTTCACCCATCCCCCATGACGGGAACACCATAACAACGTCGATTGCACTAATATCAAGACCTGCACTTAGTAAATCGGCAAGTGTATAAGTATAGGTTTGCCACTCACCAACCACAGGCTCGACACCTTCTTGGCTTGCACTTAACGCAAGCTCCACAGCTTGACCTGCATCGTTTGATTCAATTTTGAATAACCACTGAGCATCTTGGTTGCTGGCGTTTGAAACAATCTTCATTTCAAAACGAACCACACCTTCAGATAATAAGTGCGATGCATCAAAGCTCACGCCATCATCAGCTAAAAAGCCCATTACCGTAGCGGTAGAACCAATTTGAAATTCTGCCACAGAGCCATGAGTTTCATCGTCAGTTTCGACTGTTGGCGTGCTACCAGCACAACAATCCCAAATGCTCCACTGATCTGCCACGTTTTCGGCAAACAGCGTCAGCTCTGATGCTGCCGATTCTTGCTCTGGTACATAAATGCGAGCATTGTCGACACGGTAAACTGCACCTTCACCTTGACCCCAAGCAGGGAAAATCATGATTACATCAATAGCACTTACATCTAAACCTGCGTTTAATAAAGTACTGATTGGGAACGTGTATGTTTGCCATTCACCAGCAACAGGGTCAACACCTTCTGAGCTTGTGTTAAGGTTAACTTCTACTGCTGTTGCACCTTCATTCGACTCAACTTTTAATAGCCAAGGCGCATCTGGTGTTGATGATAAAGAGGTGATCTTCATCTCAAACTGCAGCATGCCGTCATCAACCAATGCTGATGCATCAAACTGCGTACCACTACCACCTGATGAAGTACGGTTAATAAAGCCCATTACCGTAGGAGTTGCACCAATAGAGAACTCAGCAGTTACACCATGTTCTTCGTCGTCGACTACTTCAACAGGTGTTGAACCACCACAACAGTCCCATAGCGGCCAATCAAGATTAGTTTCATCAGTGAATAAAGTTAATGAAGGTAATGTTGTTGTGCCGCCATTGGTAATTTCAACATTATCAACACGGTAAACAGCACCCTCACCTTGACCCCATGCAGGGAAAATCATGATTACATCAATTAGCGATACATTTAAACCTGCGTCAGCTAATGTTTGCAGTGGGAACGTATATGTTTGCCATTCACCAGCAACTGGGCTAACACCTTCAGTGCTATCACTTAAGTTGAGCTCAACGGCTGTAGCGCCTTCATCACTTTCGATTTTAAATAACCAAGGTGCATCTGGCGTTGATGGTAAAGACGTTACTTGCATATCAAAAGTTACATAGCCATCTTCTAACATTGCACTTGCATCATAAGGAGAGGCTTCACCATTTTCATCGATAATAAAGGCATCACGGCTAATAAAGCCATTTACTGTAGGCTCTGCACCCACACTAAATTCAACTACATTACCACGGTCTGCATCTTCAACTAACCCTGGCGTTGTGCCACCACAACAGTCCCACGCAGGCCAGTTAGGGTTAAAGCTGCTATCAAAGATAGTAAGTGGTGTGACTGTGCCATCACTTGGTGGTGTTGGCGCCGGGGCTGCACCTTGCACAAGTGCATCTTCTAAATTGTCGTAACCTGGGCGAACTGTTTCACAGCCTTTACCTGTGTCTGGATCTTGAGCACATTCATAAACACGTACATAGTCAACTTCAAAAGTTTGACCATTTTCGAATGCACTTGCATCAATACCGGTTGCATTAACGTTTTCAGGCCAATCACCGCCAACTGCGAAGTTAAGAATTAAATAAAACTCTTGGTCATAAGGAGATTCATCCCAAAACGTTTTTAACTCACCAGTTGTTTGGTCAAAGTACTCTGTGTACCAACCTTTATGTTTTAGAGCCAGCGCTTCACCATTTGCATTGTAAAGTAGCTCTGACTTGCGCTGTGTCGCGTATAAGTAGTCATCAACATACCAGCGAATTTCACCCTCTTGCCACTCAATAGCATAAGTATGAAAGTCATCAGCAGGGTTTGACCCTTGGTCAAATGCATAAGCCTTACCACTGCTATCATTATTTGGCCACTCTTTACCATAGTGAAGCGTGCCGTAAATATTTGACTCGACACCATCTTCGGTTGGAACTTTTAAGTTAACCGACTCAACAATGTCAATTTCACCAGAGCGAGGCCAGCCACCGTAAACTTCATCGGTTGGCATCATCCAGAACGCAGGCCAAGAACCTTGCCCACTAGGTAGCTTTGCACGTACTTCAAAGCGACCATATTTAAAATCAGCTTTATAGCGAGTATTGATACGTGCAGACGTATAAGGTTTTGCTGCACCCTCTTCTGCAGGTAATGCAACAATATTTAGAATACCGTCTGCAACAAAAGCGTTTTCTTCACTGTCGGTATAACATTGTTTTTCGTTATTACCGCCACCCGCACAGTCTATTTCGAAATTCCATTTGTTGTCATCAATGGCATCGCCGTCAAAGTTATCTTCCCAAACCATCACCCAATCTGAAACTGGTTCAGTTGGATCAACAGTATCTATTTTTGTATCTGTGGCAGAGCCACCGCAGCCAGCTAAAGTCGCTACAGAAAGCGCCATTGCTAGTTGTGTTAAGTGTGTTTTGAATTTGTTCATTGCATTGAACCCTAACATTATGTGTTTGTTAGTACTCAACTGATATATATAGAGTATAGTTTTAATCAGTCAATTGTAAGCGCTTACATTGAAGGTCAAATAAAAAGCCCTTTCAATGTAAGCGCTTTCATTAGGGTATGACACGGTTACTAAAACGTCAATAAAATATTAACATTTACTGCGAATTTGTTTTTAGTCTAGGTGATTAACAAGGCAAGTCATGAACAAAAAAGTAAGGATATACCCCAATAGCAAGACAAATCACTAATAACAACTTTATTAATTAAAAAGTCTCGCTGTAAAAATATTTGCTACTATCAGTCTTCGGTAATGATGATTTCAATAGAACTTGACTGCGCCTGTTGATAATACAAGCTACTAGCAAGCACACGGGCAGCGGTTTTATAGGTTTCACTTGTTTTAGCCGCGTTGTCTTTGGCTATTAAATTGCCCTGCTCTGAGCTTTCGCGAATTTCAATAGCCAGCGGAATATTAGCAAGCACCGGCACGCCATGACGATGCGCTAATGTCACAGCGCCATCTTTACCAAATACATGATTGGGCTCACCACAATGTCCACACAAGAAATAACTCATGTTTTCAATTAAACCAAGCACAGGCACGTTCACTTTATTGAACATAGCAATACCCTTTTGTGCATCGGCTAAGGCCAAATCTTGAGGCGTGGTAATGATCACCGCACCACTTGCTGGTACTTTTTGGCTCATGGTTAATTGAATGTCACCGGTGCCTGGAGGCATATCTACGATAAGATAATCAAGCTCTCCCCAAGCGGTTTCGTTCATTAATTGATTAAGTGCACCTGATGCCATTGGCCCGCGCCAAACGGTTGCATCATCGCTAGGTACTAAAAAGCCGATCGATTGCGCTTTGAGGTTATGCGCTTCAAAAGGAAGTAAGTTTTTATTATCGGCTGTTTTCGGCTCTGCCCCTTGCAAACCTAAAAGCAATGGAATAGACGGACCATAAATATCGGCATCAAGAATACCCACTTGGGCACCCTCTTGCTCTAAAGCTGAGGCAAGATTCACCGCGGTGGTTGACTTTCCAACACCACCTTTGCCTGATGCAACGAGCACAATATGTTTAATTTGCTTAAAACTATATGTGCTAGGTAATTTCACTTTAGCGCTAATTGACACAGGCACTGATAGTTTATCAGCGACAAATTTTTCAATCTCGTTGATTTCGCCACAGCCAGCGAAAGGTAGGCTAAGTTTTACCTGCCAGCTTTTATCGCTGTTTTGATTAAGCTCTTCGAGCCAGTCTTGCTCAATGCCAATGGCAAATGCGCTACTACGGTAGGCGGCTAAGGCAGCAATGATAGGTGCTTTTTCAGCCGATTTACTTGAGAATAGTTTTGACAGTCCAAACATAGCAATAAATTAGCGTTTCTTTGATGAAAAGTGCTGCGGAATTATGTAACATTCATGGCATTAAAACCAGACAATTAGATAATATCATTGCTTTAGGTTGTATATAAGCAACTCACAATGAATTAAATAATGATATTCGAGCATGTTTGCATCGAACTAATCTCAATTCGGAATGATTATGGCACAGCGAAAGATCCTGATTACTAGCGCATTACCTTATGCCAATGGCCCGACTCACTTAGGTCATTTACTAGAATATATCCAAACTGATATTTGGGCGCGTTTCCAAAAACAACAAGGTCATGAAACCTACTACGTTTGCGCGGATGATGCTCACGGCACACCAATTATGCTTAATGCGCAAAAGCAAGGGATCACGCCAGAAGAGATGGTTAAAAACGTGAGTGTTGAACGTCAACGTGACTTTGCTGATTTCAATATTGAGTTTGATAACTATCACAGCACGCACAGTGTAGAGAACCGCCATTTCAGCGAGCTAATCTACAACCGTTTAAATGAAGCGGGTCACATTAAAAAGCACACTATTTCTCAACTTTTCGACCCAGAGAAAGGTATCTTCTTACCAGATCGCTTTGTAACAGGTACTTGCCCAACGTGTAAGTCTGAAGATCAAAACGGTGACAGCTGTGATTCTTGTGGTGCAACTTACAGCCCAACTGAGCTTATCAACCCACGCTCTGTTATGTCAGGTGCTGAGCCAATCTTAAAAGATTCGGAGCATTACTTCTTCGACCTACCTGCTTTTGAAGACATGCTTAAAGAGTGGTTACACTCAGGTACGATTCAACAAGAAATGGCGAACAAGCTTGATGAATGGTTTGCAGATGGCCTACAGCAGTGGGATATCAGCCGTGACGCACCTTACTTTGGTTTTGAAATCCCAGGTGCACCGGGTAAATACTTCTACGTGTGGTTAGACGCACCTATTGGCTACATGGCGAGCTTTAAAAACCTGTGTGATAAAAAAGGGATTGATTTTGATGCATTCTGGAGCGAAGACTCAGATGCAGAGCTTTACCACTTCATTGGTAAAGACATCATCTATTTCCACAGTCTATTCTGGCCTGCAATGTTAGATGGTGCAAAATTCAGAAAGCCAACAAACGTTTTTGCCCATGGTTTTGTGACTGTGAATGGCGCGAAGATGTCTAAATCAAAAGGCACCTTTGTTAAGGCGCGTACTTACCTTGATAACCTAGATCCTGAATATCTTCGTTATTACTACGCGGCAAAATTAAACAACGGCATCACTGACCTTGATTTAAACCTTGAAGACTTTGCACTACGTGTAAACTCAGACTTAGTAGGTAAAGTAGTTAATATCGCAAGCCGTTGTGCAAGTTTCATCACCAAGAAGTTTGACGGTAAGCTTAGCGACACCGTAATGGACGAAGCGCTATTAGGTGAGTTCCAAGCAGCTGCTGCAAGCATCGCAAACCACTATGAAAACCGTGATTACAGCCGTGCAATTCGTGAAATCATGGCCCTTGCTGATAAAGCAAACCAATTCATCGACGCTAAGGCACCATGGGTGTTAATTAAAGACGAAACAAAACAACAAGAAACACACGATGTATGTTCACTTGGCTTAAATATGTTCCGTGTACTTATCACTTACTTAAAACCTGTTCTTCCAGGTATGGCTGCAAACGTTGAAGCCTTCTTAAACGATGATTTAACATGGCAAGGCGCGCAAACTGCGCTTGTTGGTCACGCAATTAATAAGTTCAAACCGCTAATGCAGCGTGTTGAAATGGATAAAGTAAATAAAATGATTGAAGAATCAAAAGAAAGCCTAGTTGCTGAAAAAGACAAGATTGATCCAAACAGCCCACTAGCAAAAGAGCCAATCAGCCCAGAAATCGAATTTGATGATTTTGCGAAAGTTGATTTACGTGTAGCAAAAATTGCTAAAGCAGAACACGTTGAAGGCGCAGATAAGTTATTAAAACTAACTTTAGATTTAGGTGGCGAAACGCGCCAAGTATTCGCAGGCATTAAATCTGCGTATGCACCAGAAGACATTGAAGGCAAGCTAACGGTAATGGTAGCGAACCTTAAGCCTCGTAAGATGCGTTTCGGTATGTCTGAAGGCATGGTATTAGCTGCAGGCCCTGGCGGTAAAGAAATTTATATTCTTAATCCAGATGAAGGCTCAGAGCCTGGCATGCGTGTAATGTAATTACACAATTTCTAGTTAATATAAAAAACCGTTGTGTTTCAGACACAACGGTTTTTTGTATTTAATGAATGCTTTAGATTAATGTTGTTAGCTTAAGAGCTGGGGCATGCAGGATATTCAGTCAGTACTTGAGTAATTATTTGCCCAAACTGCTGGTGTTGTTGTTCGGTAATCGCAAAAGCAGCATTGTAAGCTAGGGTATCTGCAAGCTCACCTGTTATAACTTCATAAAAAGTCATCGCGGTCAGTAAGTGCCCTGCATCTGAAGCATGATTTCCATCTGCACTGTAAAAATTAAGCTCCGGTAATGCGGCGATTGCTTTGTCCCAAACTAAGCCGATTGGTGCTACACAGCTTACCTCTTTTTCGCTAATCGACAAATGCAATTGATAGACAAGCTCCCCTTCTTTGCTGTCACCTTGCTGTGGATGCTCTGGAAACAAAATAGGTGTAATTTCCAGCTCTTTTGCACTGGCAATTAATCGCTCAGCCTCACTTGTAGAATAATTCACAGAGCCAGACTGAGAATACTTTTGACCTTGAAAAATAGCATGGCTCCAATTGGCTTGCTGTAGCTTTTCAATATTGCCCGAAGTGTTCACTATTTCATCTAAAAAACGACCACTGACGGTAAGAGTTGAAACTTGAGCGTTGGTTAACTCACTGGAAATAAGCTGTTCAAGCAAATCCCCTAATCTAGCACTATGGCTATTGCCATAAATAATAATATGATAGTCAGCACTGCCACTGTTATCGACAAGCTCAACACCTGTATCCGGTGTTGAGCTGTTAGTGTCATCAACTTTTGTAGATTCGTTTTTTGAGCTCGAACCACATGCAACTAGGCTAATCGAAAAGACGAGTAAAAAATAACATCGAATTAATCTCGCAAACTTATCATTTATCATACTTTACCTTTTGGCTTATTATTTTTATGTCGTTAATATTGAAACATAAAACTCTAAATTGCCAATTTTTGTACGATTTTTATCTAGGGTGCTAAGTACAAATTATGTAAAACCCGTTCTTTTCGAGGTAAGTAATAATCATCATAATCAAGTGACACTATGACTCTTTTAGCTTTGCCTAATAACTCACTGCGAGGCACTAAACCAATCACTCGCGAGTCTGCACTATTATCACGGTTATCGCCCATCGCTAGATACATATCTTTGGGAATAACGACAGGGGCAAAATGCTGCATCACCGAGGGCGTTTTTGATACCTGAATAGCGTGCTGAACACCTGCAAGGTTTTCAATGAGTATCTGCTGCTCTTGCTTATCATCAGTTAATGCGTAATCAAGTGCTTTACCGTTAATGATTAATTTGTTATCGACTAAAGTCACTGTATCGCCCGGCACGCCAATAACACGCTTTATTAAGCGATTATTTGCAGCCTTAGAATCAAATACAATGATATCACCGGCTTTTGGCTCATCAGTACGCATTAGCGAAATATGACTAAATGGCACACGCAGATCATAAGCCATTTTATCCGTTAAAATTCGGTCCCCTTCAACGATGGTCGGATTCATTGAGCCTGTTGGCACTTCATACCAATCAGCCACTGCACTTCTAAACACACTCATCAAACAGATGAATAAAATCAAAGAGCGGTTATTTTTCCATACCTTCAAAAGCCAGTTCATATTCGTTCCTTATTTGTTGTTTGTTTTCATAAGAGCCTGTGCGGTACAAATTAGTTCTTAACTAAATGTAACGAAATACGTCAATGATAAAAATACCATACATGATGTTAAAAATATTTGACACCACACCCAATGAGTAGTTTACTTAACACCAAGTCAAATATTTTTTACATAGGGTGGAAGAAAATGAGCTACAAAGAAATGACAATTTGGAGCACCTTGGTGGTAACCATAGGCCTTTTAAGCTATTACCTGTTAGGCATTAATTCACTACAAGCTGCGGGTGATCTTAGCCAAGAGACCATGGTGTCTTATTTGTATAAGGTTGTCGTGATTGCGGTGATCTTAGAGATCATTATGCAATCTGTGCTTGCTAGTATTAAACATAAAGAAGCAGACTTAGGGGATGATGAGCGTGATAAGCTCATTGAGCTAAAAAGCACCAAACTTGGTCACTGGTTCTGCTCTGCAATTATCTTAATGTGTGTATTTTTAGCGACGCAAATTGAACGTGTATCTGGACGCATGCTGTTACCTGAGGTCTCTGATCTATATAATATTATGCACTTTCTTATTATTGGTTTTTTAGTCAGTGAAATTATTACTATTGCCAGCAAAGCATATTTATATCGAAGAGACAGCTAGATGACAAAACAGCTCAGTAATACTATTCGGGAACTTCGATTTCATCACAACGAAATGACTCAGCAAGCATTGGCAGAGGCAGTTGGCGTTTCAAGGCAAACTATAGTAGCAATTGAAAAAGGTAAATATTCACCCTCGCTCGAGGTGGCTTTTAAGATTGCTCAACTGTTTGATAAGAAACTAGACGACGTGTTTTCGTATCAGTAATTAACAAAAAAGGTTAGCCAAAGAGCTAACCTTTTTTAAATTCGTATCATTTAATTTTATGACTGCTGATTTTTGAACTGCGCTTTGGCTTGCTCAACTTCATCATCACTGATACCCACTGATTCAGCCGCTTCTTTAATAAGGTGTGGCTGCGTCATCACTAATGCCATCAATTGTTGAAGCTTTTCTGGTGGGATACCTAACTGTTGGACCAGACCCATTGCCATCATTGGGTTTTCCATAAACGCTTGGAACAGCTCACGCACTTTTTCGTCACTTACATTGTGCTCTTTGAGCATTGCAATAATAGGGTTCATATTAACCTTTACTTTTAACTACTAATAAAACCAATAATATGGGCAAATTGATGTTATTCAACTAACATCACCACTTTTCCCGAGTTTTCGTTGTTATCTAAAATACGGTGAGCCTCATTCGCTTCTTGCCAATTTAAGGTTTTATAGATATTGCAATCGAACAGCCCGTTGGCCAAGTCATCATAAAAGCGCGAAATAAACTGCTCTTTTAAATCACGTTTAAACTCAATTGAACGGTTACGCAAGGTTGATGCATGAAAGGAAATACGTTTGCTAAGCAGCCTTGCAAAGTCAACCTCAGCAAAGCGCGCATCTAAAAAGGCTAACATCACAATTTGGCAATCCATTGCTGCAACGGCAGCATTTTTATTTAAATAGCTTCCTGAGACAGGATCAACAATGGTGTTAGCCTGTAAATTATTGGCTTTGAAGTATTCTACAAAATCAGCGGTTTTATAATTAATGGTGTGGTCTGCGCCAAGCTGCTTGGCATGTTCGCACTTTTCATCGCTGCCTGCAGTGATCACCACTTGGGCACCCGCGCGTTTTGCCATTTGAATTGTCGCCCCACCTACACCACTGGCTCCCGCATGAATAAGCGCCGTCTGCCCTGCTTTGAGCTGACCAAATTGAAATAAGGCAGAGAAAGCCGTTAAGTATACTTCACTGATAGCAGCGCCCTCTGCCATTGTCATTTCATCTGGTAACGGCATCACTTGCGCAGCATCAACGGCAACATACTCGCTGTAAGCACCGCCCGCACACAAGGCAAAAACGCGTTTATTAAGCCAGTCACCGGATACTGCACTACCTTTCTCAACAATGGTGCCGGCGCATTCTAAACCTAATATTTCACTGTCACCTTTGGGTGCTGGATATTTGCCCTGTCGCTGTAAACAATCTGCCCGATTAACGCCGATTGCTGCAACAGCAATAAGAACTTCGTTATCTTTTAGGGCTGGTTTATCTGTTTGCGCAAAGTGTAACTGTGAGTCTTCGTGCTTAATATAACGCATATCACCTTCTATTTAATTCGTTGCCAGATCTCAGCTTCGACTAATTTGCCATTTTCATACAAGGTGTGGTGCCATAAATCACCTTCAATTTTGTAATCAAATGCCATGGTCTTACCAAGTAGTGAAGGTACATTACCATAGGAAAAAGTTTCGATAAATTGCTGGTCTTGCAAAACATATTTGCCGCCACCAGCATAATGAAAGTTGCCTTGCTTTTGAGTGATATAGCTAAAATGACTGGGTGTAATCAGTTTAACAGAGGTTATTTCTGGCGCTTTTGCCGTCACATAGCCGTCATTGGTTGCATATTTGCCTTCAACAAATTGCCAGCTACCTAATAACGGATTGGCGCTTACCATAGACGAAATAAATAAACTCGATAATAACAGTGTGTTTTTCATAGTGCGTTCCTTAGCAATTTTTAAATAGCATACGCTAACACTATGTTCCTATTAAACAGTTATAGGTTGAGATTTTTTCATTTGAGCTCTCATCGACGAAAAGCGCCAAGACTGCTTATAAGGATAAACATCAAGCAATTGCCCATCGTTTATGGCTGTCTGTAATTGCTGCCACATTGTGGCGGTGAAAATATCTTGATGTGCAGCATTGAAGTAATCAAACGCTCGCTTATTAGCTCTAAAAAATACTTTAAACTGGCTCGGAAATACGTCGTTTTCGGCAATATCAAAGTAGCTTTCGCTGCTTAGCTCATCTAATGAGTCATCGGTTTTTGGCAGTTCTCTAAATTGACACTCTGTCATCGGGCAAATTTCATCATAGTCGTAGAACACTACTCTTCCCCAACGGGTTACACCAAAGTTTTTCATCAGCATATCACCGGGGAAAATATTAGCCCCCGCAAGCTCTTTTATCGCTTTACCGTAATCAACCATTACTAGCTGCAGTTTTCGCTTATCACAGTCGTTGATATACAAATTAAGCGGCGTCATTTTGCGCTCTACATAAACATGGCGCAAAATAAGTGCATTACCCGAGATCACTAAGCTATCGCCAATTTGCTGCTGCATTGTTTGTATGAGCTCATCACTAAATCGGCTTAAATCAAACGCTAAATAACGAAATTCGTGTGTATCAACTAGCCGTCCTACTCGGTCGGCTTGTTTAACAAAGTCGTACTTGGCCATTACTTGTTGTTTGGTGGCTGTTTTTGGTGCACTAAATTTATCTTTTATTACCTTGTACACATAATCTGAGCCTGGGGTGGTAAATACCAGCATCACCATGCCCGGCGTACCCGGCGCAAGTGTGTATTTATCGTCAACGGGGCTATTACGGGTGGTATCAACTTTGTAACGATAAAACTCGGTTTTCGCGTGTTTGATAAAGCCTATGGCATTAAACAGCTCAAAACGTTGCTTATGGGGCATTAAAACACTGAGGTAATCAACGTATCGGGCGGGTTGGTCAGTGTCGACCATAAAATAAGTACGCGCAAAGCCAAACAACAAGCTGAGTTGATCAGCTCCCATCATCACGGCATCAATGTGAAGACCTTTTTCACTGTTTAATAGCGCAATCGCAAATGGCATGTTATCGCCATTTTTAGCAATACAGCGGCCTATGATGTAGCAGGCTTTATTTCTGAAAAACAATGAATTAGCGTATTCAATATAGCCATCGTTGAGAGCAAGCAGCTCATAAACTTGTGGGCATTGTTGTTTCGCTCCAGCAATCAAGGTACGCTGTAACATGGCAACATCATCAGTAAAATCAGCGTATTGTGACCGAAATACATGGCGCTTGATCAAGCTACTAATCGCACTTTCAAAGCCATTTTGCAGGGAAATGCGGCTAACCAATGAATCAAAGGGTCTTGGCCCCAGTTGATATCGTGCTTTTAGTACAAACAAGTGCACATTGCGGATTTTTCGTGAGTCCCAAATTGCACCGAAGGTTGAGTTAAAAAAGGTATGAGCAATAGGCTGGTTTTCATGGCTTTGCACCATTTCTGCGTATATTTGTTTGGCTAATAACCAAAGTGCAGGGTCGTCTACTTCACTATAAGCAATAATTTTTACCGCTTGGCTTACCTTTTTTACTTGCCCTTCGTAAACTTGCAATCGCGATTTCATAGCCCCTTGAACTTGATGCCACTGGCGCTGTTCAAAACGACTTTGTGCACCGAGGGTAATATTTAAAAACTCTGCAAACATAGCCTCAAAGCCAGCATACACCGCACGGGCAAGCTTAGTCGCTACGACCTGATTTAACTGTTCGCTGTGTGATTTAACAGCCAAATATGAACTCTGCTGTGGCATTATTTTTATCGCTTATGCTGATTATTTTAGTCGCCTTGTTTACACACAATAGCAAGCGCGCTTTAATTTAGGTAATTAATAAAGATAATAAATAAGATTGATCAAATGAATATTAGACACGTCGACCTCAACCTATTGGTGTATTTAAATGTCCTCATTGATGAACAAAGTGTGTCTAAAGCCGCCAATAAACTGGCTTTGACTCAACCTGCAATGAGTAACGCCCTTAAGCGTTTACGTGATTTATTTGATGATCCATTATTAGTGAGAGCCGCTGGCACAATGACGCCAACGGCAAAAGCGCTCAGCCTTAAACCTGAAATAGAATCACTGTTAAAAATGGCTGAGGAAATTACTCAGCCAAGTGAGGTATTCGACCCGAGCACAGCGAATATTACGTTTCGGATCATGGCAAACGACTACCTTGAATCAACCCTTATTGCGCCGTTTATCACCCAGCAGCTTGCAAAGAATCCGGGGCTTAACTTTGATATTTTGAGCCCAAGCGATGTTAACCTTCAAGATATGGAAAAAGGCACCATCGACCTTGCCATTAATCGCTTTAACGGCCTGCCCCGCTCATTCCACCAGGCAAGTGTGTGGCGCGACAATTACTGCTGCTTAACACACCCAGACAACTCTTACTTACAACAGCAAAACCTTGAAGGCTACCTTGCTCAAGAACACATTTGGGTGAATCGGGCTGGTTGGGGCGTAGAAGCGGCAGTAACAAATAAATCAGGCAGCCAAAAACTCGGCTGGGTCGATGAGGCATTATGGCAACTAGAACAAACCCGCAATATTCGCGTATTCACCCGCCATTACATGGTGGCGAGCCTACTTTGCCAATCACCTCAACTCATTGCCACATTACCCCGTCGCCAAGCCATGTTACTCGCAAAACACACTGATTTGGTAATAAGTCCAGTGCCATTTCAAATAGTCCCTATTGAAGTAAAAATGTTATGGAGCCCTTTGCTACATCACGCAAACCCACACCAGTGGCTGCGTAGAGAGCTACTTGCCTTTGCCAGTACCGTGGCTGATCGCTAAAAACAGTATAATATTGATAAAATCAATATCAGTTATTGAAAACAACAATTTCATTAATAATGAGTGAAGGGCTAGAGTGAAGTTAAGCACATAAACAAAGAGAAAATGATTATGGAAACTTCAGCGCAATTCACTCAACAGGACGGCCTTTACATCAATGGTCAATTACACTCATTCATCGAGCAGCAGCTTTGTAAAAAAAGCGATTTAGCTTGCGAAGAAATTTACCAAACACTGGCAACAATGGTTGATGAGTTTGGTTGCCAATGCCGTAAAACCAAACATCAAGATGATGATGTTCTACAAGCAGAGACACTGTTAAAAGCATATAGCACAGTACGTACTCACCCGCATTGTCATGTTGATGCACAAACAACAACTGCAGTGTTAGATGAATACTGCTGCCAAGTACCAGCTATTTTAGTGGTTGCGTTAATGGATACATTAACAGGCATGACAAGCAACGAACCTGGTGCAGAACACATTTACCAACGTGCAGCACAGTTAACAGGTAAACCATGTGTCTACGCAGTTAAAAGCGCCAATGCCGCTTAATATGGTTCATTATTTGAGTTACTTATTCGCGCGATGATGCTTGTTGCAAAATCACTGCAACTAAGCATCGTCGCATCGGCTACTAGGTTAGCCAAATCAAACGTCATTTCATTTGCGCTAAGCGTCTGCTCTAGGGCTTTTTCTATTTTATTCGCCGCTTCGTGCCAGCCCATAAAACGTAGCATCATAACCGCACTTAAAATACTGCTTGTTGGATTTGCACTGTCTTCCCCGGCTATGCGATTAAATGTGCCATGAGTCGGTTCAAAAAAGGCCACTTCATTATTTAAGTTTGCCGCAGGCATAATACCTACCCCACCGACTTGTGCGGTTAGCATATCAGCTAAGTAATCGCCGTTTTGATTGGTTGTTACCACCACATCAAATTGCTCTGGGGTGAGCAGCGCTTGTTGTAGCATGTTATCGGCAATGACTTCTTTGATAATTAAATCATCTTGCTCGTCACGTTTGATCACTAACCAACGACCATTTTCATGCGCTACAGCGTTAAACTCTTGCTCAGCAAGGGCAAATGCCCAACGTTTAAAGGCGCCATCGGTAAATTTAAGTACATTGCCTTTGTGCACCACAGTCAGTGATTCACTGTGCTCTTTAAGGGCAAAGTTAAGGGCGTAACGCATCAGTCGCTCTGCCGCCTCTTTCGAGCTATTTTTAATGCCAATACCGCATTGGTTATCAAAGCGAAGTCGGGTGACACCCATTTCTTGGCACAGAAAATCAAGCATACGCTCGTTATCGATACTGCCAGCCTGCCACTCAATGCCTGAGTAAACGTCTTCTGAGCTGTCGCGTATTACTGTGATTTGGGTTTTTTCAGGCTCTTTTAAGGGGGATGGTAAATGCGGATAACTGCGAATGGGCCGCATGTTAACGAATAAATCCATCTCATGACGAAGAGCCACATTTAAAGAGCGAAAACCACCGCCAAGGGGGGTTGTTAGCGGCCCTTTTATGGCAATTTTATACTGCCTAACGGCATGCAGAGTTTCTTGCGGGAACCAGTCGCCATCGTAAAGCGCTGCTGCTTTTTCGCCATTGAACACTTCCATCCAATGTATTTGTTTATCGCCTTGATAAGCATGATTCACTGCAGCATCAACAATATCACGCATCACCGGGCTGATATCTTGACCAACACCATCGCCTTCAATGTAAGCAATAACCGGGTTATCAGGAATATGCCATTGCCCCTTACTATCGATAGTAATTTGCGCGCCATTCGAGGGTACTGAAATATGTTGATACTGCATCATGCCTTCCCAGCAAGGTGTTTTAATAATATTAATATCAAGAAATAGCTAATTTGTCTGTGCTTACAAAGAAATAGCCGCTATTCAAGCAATCAATGCGTTACCTTGGTTATCTCGTCTTGCATGGCACAAAATAAGGAGGCAATAAGCTGCGTATCGAGCGTGACGGTATCTTTTTTAAGCGCAGCATCAACGGCAACCGCTTTAACATAAAGCGTTTCACATTCGAACATGTTCGCAGCACCTTTAAGCATATGAACATTTCTGCTTAAGCCATCAATATCCATCTTTTTGTATTGGTCGCGCATTTCTCGATACTGTTCTTCAAGACCTTTTATGTAGTCATCTTTAAGCGCCTGAAACTCTTTTTCAGGTAATTTGATATCGGCTAACTCATCGCAATCTAAGTAACTGGCAATTTTATGGCTAAACGCGTTTCTATCAATTGGTTTGGCGATTAAATCATTGAAGCCTTGCTTCATATAACGGGCAATTTCATGCTTCATGGTATTCGCTGTCAGTGCAATGATAGGCGCGCTTACTCCCGTTGCTTGCATCATTTTCAATGCCTCTTGACCGTCCATAATCGGCATTTGAATATCGAGTAGAATAAGGTCAAAGCTGTCTTCGAGGGTTGCTTGCACTGCGTCTTTACCATTTTCAACGGTGGTCACTGTCAGCCCCATACGCTCTAATATTCGCGCAATTAAACGTCGGTTGTCTGGGTGGTCTTCGGCAAGTAATACTCTGCCCTTTAAGTTCTCTGGTGCATCAAGCTTACTAAACGGTGAGGTTTCAACGAGCTTCACTTCGCTCATATCATTAAGCCAGCGTGTATTATCTGTAGTATAAATCGACATGGTGAAAATAAACTCACTGCCAGAGCCGACATTACTTTTAACGCTAATATCCCCATCCAATTTTTTGGCGAGGCTCTTTGAAATATTAAGGCCAAGACCCGTGCCACCATATTGCCTAGAAATACTTGAATCCGCTTGATAAAAGGCACTAAACAAGGCTTGCTGCTCTTTGTCTGTCATGCCAATACCGGTGTCTTTTACGCTTATCGACAACTTATCGTTATGACAGCTCACCGTTAAAGTTATACGCCCCACTTGAGTAAACTTAAGGGCGTTGGTTGTTAAGTTTAATAAGATCTGCCTTAAACGACTCGGATCGGTAATTAGGTAGTCTGGCAACGGGAACTGATAATCAACACTGAACTTTAAGCCCTTATCACGGATTTGCTTGCCAATAAGTGACTCAATATTGGCAATCGTGGCAAACAAGTCTGTTTCGACTAAATCTATTTCTAGCTTGTTGGCTTCAATCTTCGACATATCGAGTATATCGTTTATTAAGCCAAGAACATGGCGGCTATTTTGCAATATAACGCCAATCCCATGGTTGCGCTCATGAGGCTTAATGTCCCCGAGCATAATGCCATCTGCATAGCCAATAATTGATGTCATTGGGGTGCGAATCTCATGACTGATATTCGCTAAGAAACGGCTTTTAGCTTCATTCGCATCGCGAAGCTCAGAGGCGAGTTCTTCAAGCTCCAAGGTTCTTAAATGGACTTTTTCTTCTAGATTTTTATTGAGCTCTACGTTGTCATCGTGAAGCAGCCTAAACTTATCAGCAACAGCAAACGCCAGTAACATGGCATCCATCGCTGTGCCTATCAAACCCAATAAATATAAATTAATGGAGGTAGCAGGCAGCAAGCCTAAATTAGTTAAATTTCCGACCATATTCGGTAGCATCATGGCAATGTAAGCAAGCACAAAATAGCGTGCTGGCTTAAAGCCAATGAGCATACAGCGTACACCTATGTATAAGCCTAAACATAAAGCAACACCCGTTACTAACGTTGACCAATAAAAACCAAAGCTTGGCCATAAAATACAAAACGGAATACCCAGAGTAGCGATTACACCCACCGTCAGGGATAATTGCGCCAGTTTGGGAAATGTCTCTTTAAGTTTGAGTAAGTTGTTGTAAAACAGAATATTGGTTAAGGGTGTGAGCGCAAAGCCGAGCCAATGAAGATGAGGATTATAGTAACCAAACAGCTGATCAGAAATATGGAAAAAATGGCTCCAAGCAAACACCCAGGATGCAGTAAATAGCGCGTAGTAAAGGTGTGTGACATCACGAGAAACCAAGTAAATCAATAAGTTATATAAACCAAGTGCAATACCCACCCCAAAGCAAAGCATCATGATCATATTTTCAATGGTTATGTTTTGAAAATAATCTTGATAAGGCGTCAATACCAGCTTTGCGGGAGTATAAAAGTAGTCACTCTCAAAATAAGTGATAAGCGTATAGTGCTTACCTTTTTCAAGAGATAAGCGATTACCATAGTGAAAAGCAAATTGATTCGGCTCGACCCCACCGGTTACAAAGTGCTGTATTGGGGCAGTTGGATCAGTAATATCGTAAATGCGGCTTTCTATTTTCGATACCAAGGTGTTATACGGATAAAGCACTAAATCTTCGATATCACTTAGATTTTCAATTTCAACAATTAACCAATAACTACCGCCAACCGAGCTTATTCGAGATTGCGGTTTTTTGCTTGCTCGCCAAGCATCAATCGCAGCCACCGATTGCGGAAACATATTATCGTTTGCCGTAAACACTTCACCAACATCATGAAGGTTTTGATCAGCCACAGCATCAGTGTAGACAAACGTCTGTTGTGCATTAGCCGAAACACTCAATAGCAATAAAAACAGCAGAGTACTTAAATACAGCTTTAACCGCATTCACAAAACCCCTGTACCATTTTGGAGATGGCAATGACTAGAATTGCAGTGAAACATCAAAGCCATAGCGACGCCCTTCCCCTTTAAAGTCTTCAAGCATGCCTAGGAACGAGCTTAAATCGAACTTTAACTGACTGTATTCAGTATCAAATAAATTTTTGCCCCATAAAGTAAATGACCAATTATCAACATCATATTTTAGATGCGCATTAACAATGCTAAAGCCGTCTTGGCGTGCATATGGATTCATGTTCTGGTCAAAATAAAACTCAGACTGATAATCGTAAATAATGTTGGCCGATAACGGATACGACGCCAAGCTGGTATCGTATTTTAATCCCGCTGATACATTCCATTTAGAGGTAAACGGCAGTTGGTTATCGGTAATGCTGTTGCCAAGTGGGTCAACGTAATCTTCAAATTCAGCATGAGGGATATAGCCAACTGAAAGTAGCATGGCTAATTGCTTAGTTGCTTGGTAATTAATTTCAGTTTCAAGGCCATAAATAGTTGAGTCAGCCACATTTTCAAGTAATTGCACTGGGGGCATTTGCGGTGTTTCTGAGGCTTGATTCATAAACACTTGTTGGTCGTTATAGTCATAGTAAAACGCCGCCCAATTCATTCTAAGTTGCTTCCCAGGCCAGAACGACTTTAAGCCAATTTCATGGGCATTTAAGCGCTCTTTGCCATAGTTTGCTAAGATTGCTTGTTCTTCAGATGACAAAAAGCCTCCGTTGTAGCCACCACTTTTACTACCATTAGCAAAACGATAATAAAGATTGCTTGCATCTGAATAGCGATAATTAACGGCAAATTGACCAGTAAAGCCATTGTCTGATTGCTCATCGGTAACGCGATAAAATGGTACAAGCACTCCGTCTAAGTCGTTCACATCAACCACCGCATTTAACGTGGCGATTGAGTCATACTCAAGTGACTCATAGTCATATCTAAGGCCGGCTGTAATCATCCATTTATCTGCGACAGGCACTTCAATTTGGCTAAATACAGCCAAATTTTGCATCTTGATTTCGTTATCGTAAATAAAGGTCGCGGTTAAGCTTGTCGGTAAAATACCCCGGAAATCACGCAAAATATCATTTAAATTATCTTGCTCAATCGTCTCATCTGCAAAATAAACACCACTGGTGAGTGTGTAATCAGCAAGTTCGTTTAATAACCTGAATTCTTGGCTGAATAGTTGGGTATCTAGCCCTAATACTCCTTCGCACAAACGAGCTGGCGATCCATCGCAGTTAAAAGCGTGGCTTCTTTCTAAATCGTTAAAGCTCGAAAGTGAGGTAAATGTACTTTGCTCGTTTAAATCCCAATTGACTTCGGCGATAAAACCGTAGCCATCAGACTTATGAGGTGAGTCGTTATTGACACTCACAGCAAAGAAGTCATCACTGCCATCATTAAAACCAAAGTTATCAAAACAGCCTGTTGAGCCCGCATCTGCTGGTGAACACAGCTCACCCGTTAAAGGGTTTGCGACAATACCAATACTACCAACTGGCTGGGCAATACCATCCCAATCTTCAATATGCGCTTGCAGGTAAAGATCAACATCATCCCACTCCGACAAAAAAGACACACGTGCATTTTTTTGCTCCATGCCTGCTGTTGGTGAGTCTGCATAAGTATTTTTTGTTGAATATTCATAGTCTTGATAGTTAACAGCAATACGCATTGCGCTGGAGTCTGAGAGTTGCTGGTTCCACATACCATCGACGCTGGTTGCGTTGTTATTAGCAGCACCTAATGTTAGCGAGCCATAGCTATCAAACTCAGGGCGATTTGAGCGTATAAGTATTGCACCACCGGTAGAATTACGACCAAATAAGGTACCCTGCGGGCCGCGTAAAATATCGAGTTGTTCAATATCGTACAAGTTAACAATTTGATTATTAGCAGACCCCACCGCAACGCCATCAAGATACATGGCCACAGGTGAAGTATTCGCCGTATTATAATCAAGTAACCCCACCCCACGGATGCTCACAGCGGGAGGCGTCCCTTCTGCGGCGTTTTGGGTAATTTTAACGTTTGGCGCAAACAAACCAATTTCAGTTGAATCTTTAAAATGCTGAGCTTTTAAAATTTCGCCATCCACTTGGCTTACCGCTACACTTACGTCTTCAATTGCTTGCGGACGCTTTTGTGCATAAACGCTAATAACTTCCATGTCTTTTTCAGTCTCAGCTCCTTGTGCAACAGCGCTTGCCATTACACATGCCGCCAAGCTGGTGCTCGACAACATCATCAACTTAGGATCTTTAAGAAAAGGACGCTTCATTGGCTTTTAGACCTTAAAAGAGGGAAACTTGTTAAATTGTTGTAATTTAGTGGTAAGTATAGACCAAACAATAGATTAAAGTCGCATATAAATCATGAAAATTCATGACTTATACGCATACTTTTTTACAACTTTACTCACACTAACCTTTTTCGAATGCATGCTCTCCGCTGATTTCGCTTGGCCAACCACATATTGCCCGCGCTGTTTGCATACCGGCCATCACAGCAGCCTCAACACAGCCTGCATTAACGCCGGTTTTTATCCAGTCGCCAGTGATGCGCAAATTAACAAACTGACTGCCATCTGTAGCCAGGCGGTATTTACTCGAATCAACCACAGATAAAACATAGCGCTCACTAGGATCGACATTAACGCGCCAATATTGCTGCTCTAGTACAGGTAAAATGCTATGCGGATCACTGTAAAAAACCTGCCAATCAAACTTGTTATCAATATAGGCTTCAGGCCAAAGTGGCCGCATATCTGCGCTAAACAAATTATGCATATTCAATTTTACTTCGGCTTTCATTTGCTCTGGGAATTGATGTGCACTGGCAGGTGGGTAGTTTTCGCAGCTAAACGCACTGCAAAAATAGGCAATGTTCACAGGCGCATTTTCACTTGGCCAATCTTCTTTATCGAGTAAGTTACCCAATGCCGCCCAGGTATCAAACGGCTCGACAAAGCCACTTAAAATAGGCCCTTCGTGAGCAGCATTAGTTTGCGTAAAGCCAAGTTGTGAGTCGGTTTTATTCAACCATACTTGGCAAGCCTGAGTCGCCACACTTTGCACTTTTGTTGCTTGTTGAGAAAGCGCGTAATCTACAGCTAAAAGTTCAGAGGCAACGTGTTCAAGAGAGGCAACCGACACACCTAAAATCAGTGTATCAAAATCAATACCATGGCGAAGCATCACTGTTGGCAATGCAGTACTAAAGTGTTCTTGATACACTTCGGGCCAATTACTCCAAAATGACTCTAAATTGATTTGATATTCTTGCAATAAGTGCGCTTGTGCGGGGCTGATTTGCTCATACAGGGGTTCACTTGGCCAGCATGGCAGCTGCTTTACATCTATGAGCGGTTCATAGTCTTTGCCAACTAAACTGACCTGTTGGCAAAGCTCAATCTCACTTACCTGCGGCTCACCTTGGTCAGTTTGCCCAGCAGATAAGTTAGTTAACTGATGGAAAAACTTAAACTTAACGCCGCGCTGCTTTAAAAGTTCATAAATTGGTCCGAAAATGACATCGCCCATGCCTGCTTGCATTTTCCACATCACGCCGCCTTTATAGCAAAGCCCTATACGTAACATAGCAAGGGCGGCAACGCCTGCTTCAACATTGGGTTTACTAAAGTCACCTTTAGGGTAAGCGAACACCAAATCATAAAAGCCGCGCACTGGCGCTGAATCAACGCTGTAAGTTTTATTCGCACCATTTTTTTCGAGCCACTGACGAAAGTCGTAGCAATTAATGACACCAAAACCGTCGCGATATACTTTGTCTTTAATCAGTCCTGTGAGCATTGCAATCGCAAGATCGGCACAAATATAAAGTCTGCGCAGCTCCGGGTTGTCATCGAGTAAATCAATAACTTGGTCTTTAAACCAACGTTTTAACTTTCTGACGATATACCAAATCACCAGCCGATCGGCCTGCTTATCTGTATGGGTGGCCTGCTTTTCGGTGAACTGCAGCAAATGAGTTATCAATGTTCGTGGGTTCGAGGCAATTTCAGTTGCACCTGCTTCAATATCATCAATAAACTGCTTTGCGCCATTTAAATGGGTATCAATGTCTGCTTTGATTTCTTGATACATGTGTTTGAGTAACGATTGATCCCGTGATTTTTTAGTCACTAAAATGGTTTTAGCATCTTGCTGCTGACAAACATGCTCAATGCCTTCGGTCCATTTTTTTAGCCATGCTAATGTCATGGTGACAAAGTCCCACACTGTTATATCTAGACTGCCATCAGCGGGGTTCCCTTCAACGGTAGGAAAATCTATCGACCAAGTTTGCCATTCGTTATCAATAAACTCTTGTAAAGCAATAAAACTGTGTGGTTTAAATGCCTGCTGCCAAGTAGCCAATGAACAACTAGCTGGTCGATTGAGTGAGTTATACTCCCTAACACATTAAACGAGGTTGATTCGGTTGCTAGTAGGTTTAAAGTTGCATCAACATACTGCTGCATTTTTTGCTCACAGCCAGACACAAAAAATCCGTACATTTGCGCATTGAACATTCGACAAGGTGGTTTAGCAACTGGGTTAGATAAGAAGTGGCTGTAATTTGCTTGGTCCGTCATAGTCATTACTTATATTATTGTTTAGTAATGACTATAGACTAGTTTTTAATGGTTGGTGGCAACTTCTAGATGACAACTTTCTTTTAACAGTTGTTCTGTAAATTGCTGATAGCCAAGCTGATTAAAATTCTCAGATAACGGATTCATAAAACCATGACCAAAGTCGGCTATTTCACAGCTCACCTTCGCTTTACTTTTCAATGTTGCAATCACAGGCTTTATATCAAAATGTTCTTCACTGTGAGGAAAAATAAATCGGCAAGGAACTTTGGCTTCAAGCTCAAGGTGGTGCCTGACTTGGGATGGATAAAAGGCAATAATTTTTTTAATGAATGAATTTTTTAACTCTGCTTGAGCTCGCCAAACAGCCGCTGCGCCTGCACTAAATGCAATAATCGTGGTTGGCTGACGAATAGCGGCCATTTTGACATGTACCCGTTCAAAATAACTATCATGCCCGCAATGAGTTATAAAATGCTGGTATTGAAACTGCTCGTTTATAGGGAGCTGAATTTCTCCTAGATAAGGATCGCAAAGACTCACTTTACCGCGAAGCTGCTGAGCAAGCAGCGATAAATGCGCTGTTTTACCGAATATATCTGATACCAAAAGGTAATTCATAAGCATACTTCTTATTATTATTTTGTGCCTAATCACAATACGCCTGTTTCTGTTAAACATCCAGAGATTATTTTTGATGTTTAAAAAATAAACCTTGCGCTTAGTTAATTCTTACAGTAATCTACTTGTCTGGTTTTTAGAAACCACGCGGTTAACCCCTTACCTTGATCCAGTAATTCCCGCATATTCGTATAAATACTTGCAACTTGTTTGCTAAATGACATTTTGATGAATTTTCAAATCATCACCAAACTGTCACAAACTTAGTCAACACTGTTAGCAAGACAACAAATGTCGGTCTGTATTTTTAAATGCCTTTTAAAGCTCTACAGACACTGACAAAAGAAAGAGTGAGTTTTATTATGTCATATAAATACAACGGATCTTTGATCCAGATCGCACATCCAGTGCAATCAATCTCGGTAAATAAACAGCGTGTAATTTTTAGTGACACGCAGGGCTTAAAAAATGCCATCTTCCAAAAGGCCAGTGATGCACGCCAATTTGTGAAGTGGTTAAAAGCCAACTAAACCCTACCGATAAACGCCAGCCAACAAGCTGGCGTTTTAGTTTTCACCACCAGCCTGCATATAGCTAAATTCCTGCTACACTTATATTTTTAGCCCATAAATAGGTAGTAAAAATGCGTTTTGTGTGGTCTATTTTACTATTACTTTTTTGCCTGCCAGTTGCTGCAACCAAGCAACCGAAGGCTATTGAGTGGATCATGGTCGATTTTGCCCCCTACTACATCATGCATGATAAATATAAAAGCACAGGTCGTGATGAAAGTGTGATCAAATTATTAGAAAAAGCACTGCCTGAGGTTTCATTTAAACGCACTTTATTGCCAGCCAGTCGTGCTGTGCATGAACTATCAAACCCACAAAATAATTACTGTATGCTGTCGTTATATCAAAGCGAGCACCGCAAGCAGCATATTCAGTTTACTGAACATTCATCAACTGTTGGTTTGTCGCCGTCTATTTCAATACGTAAAGAGTTAGCAAAAAAACTTAAGCTAGGCTCAACAAAACCTGTGTCACTTAAATCATTACTAGCCGAAAACCTTGCTTTAGGGGTCTCTATGAGTCGCTCTTTTGGAGCAAATATCGACAAAGTTATTAACGAAAGTCATGACGCTAATATTATCTCACGCCCCGGCAGAGACACCCTCGCAAGCCTAACTTATATGCTACAAAAAAAGCGTATTGATATATTACTTGGCTACCCAAGCGAGCATTATTACTTGGCTCATTCCATGGGCTTTGAAGATGACTTAACTCAACTATCACTTACTGAAGCTCCGGCGTTAAGCATTGGCTATATAGGCTGCACTAAAAACAAGCAAGGTGAGGTAACGGTAAAATTATTAGATGAAGCTCTTGAGAAAATCGCTCATACAGATGCTTTTCATGATGTGTTAGTTCGCTGGCTACCGGATAATTTGCAGCCCATTTTAGAAAAGAGATTAAAAGATAGAAACGAAAGTGCCGCTCATTAAGCGGCACTTTTAAGTTTACCAACCCACATAGTTATGCGAATTGGCGGTCGTATTAACGGTGCTTACTTACGCACACCTTCAATGAATAAACCAATATCAACATGCGTAGAAGCAGGGCCAAGGTTGTAGTCAATACCATAGTCAGTTAATTTAAGACTTGTTTCGCCTTCAAAACCAACACGGTAACCGCCCCACGGATCTTTACCTTCACCAATTTTGTCAATTTCAAAAGTAATGGTTTTGGTTACACCATTCAAGGTAAATTCACCAGTAACATCTGCTTCGTCACCGTCTTCATCAAACTTGATTGAGGTACTTTTAAATGTTGCAGTTGGGTATTTATCAACATTTAAGAAGTCTTTACCGCGTAAGTGCTTGTCACGCTCAGCATGGTTTGAGTCGATGCTTTTAGTATCAATCGTTACATTGATTTTAGATGCATTAGGCGCTTTATCGTCATAGCTAAAATCACCTGAGAAAGTATTAAAGCGACCATGTAACCAGCTGTAACCTAAGTGCTTAATTTTAAAAGTTACAAATGCGTGTGCACCGTCTGTATCAATAACGTAGTCAGCTGCATTTGCGTTTGCTGTTGAGAAAAGTGCAGCACTTAGTGCTGTGCCTAATAGTAATTTTTTCATATTAATCATCCTTCAATGGTTTGATCATTCTAATTAAGGTTTTATCTTTATCGATAAAATGATGTTTTAGTGCCCCTAAAGCATGTAAAACAACCACAGCTATTAGCCCATACGCGGCATAAAAGTGAATTTTACCTGCAATATCTTCTTGGTTTGCGACCGACTCTGGTAATGCCGGTACAGCAAATAAATTAAATACTTCAATTGCACGGCCATCAGCCGTAGAAATTAAATAGCCAGATGTCACAATGACGATTAATGCTAAATAAATTAGTTTATGGACTGAGTGTGCAACTCGATTCATTGCTTTTGAACTACCTGCAACAGGCTCAGGTTGGGTGCCTAATAAGCGCCAACCAAATCGAAACAACAACAATGCCGCTAAGGTAATGCCTACGCTTTTATGTAAGTCTAAAGAGCCTTTGTACCAAGCGTCGTAATAGGTTAGCTCAACCATATACACGCCTAAGCCAAACAAACCAAACACCCCAAGTGCCATTAACCAGTGCACTAAGATGGCAACCCAGCCATAACTTGACTTTGAATTCTTTAACATACTCATTTCCCATGAGAATCGTGAAACTAAATATAGATTAACCGATGGGTTATATAATGAAAATAGCGTAAAACGAACAGCTTCTGTGCGTATATGCACACACAAGGGAGAAGTTGAAAGGTGCTCGTTTTTTATTTTTTTGTTTCAACTTTTAGGGGAATTAATTACTTTTTAATGTAAATTTGAAAAAACAATAAATACATTTCACAAAGCTGGCCATAATTGGCCAGCTAATCTCTGAAATTATATTGCCAACTTAGGAACGCAGCTCATTTGCTGTACTTGAGTAATCTATACCTTTCACAACTACACGAAGTTCAGTTCTATCCTTCATGATTTCGTCAGCTTCACTTTGTAGCCACTCAACCGTTTGGGCTAATGTCATCATATCGTCTGTTTCAGGGTGCTTCCATTTACGGGTTTCTCTCATCATTATCAGCAGGCAGCCGACACAGCTCCGTTTATGATTAAGGTACTGTCCAATAAGTTGGTCAATTAAAGCTTTCTTCAATGCGGAGCCAGACCAATTACCTCTTTTGTCTACTACCTTCAACTCTATTGAGGCATAACCATCAAACCTAGAGGCTTGCAGCCTAATATCCGTTCGTTTTTCAGCTATAACAACAGCTTCTTGACTTACAGAATATGCCTCATGACTATTAGCGTCTAGGTAAGAAGATATAAACCTTCTCGCTTCTAGCTCACCCCTTACTACCCTAAATGTATCGACAACACTAAACTCATCGTTAAGCAGATGGTGTTCGAAGTCATCTAATCGGCTTGTCATTACGTTGAATAACCCGTCGTTATCACGAGGGATATATTTGTTTTTATCAACAAGCTCATTATAAGCTTTTACATTCATTGGGGTTTCAGGTTCAGATAGTGAGGCGGCTACATCAATGGCCATTTGGTTCAGCCTACTCTCCAAATGCTTAGCCTGAGGTATTTTTGC